>CAWBTW010000007.1:0-83469 GCA_963791785.1 uncultured Chloroflexia bacterium
ATATCAGCGCATTTTTTGATGATCTCCCATTGTTCTTTTTTCATAAGAATCCATTATTCTCGTTTGATTGCAAAAAACCAGACCAGCGTGACTAAGCCAGAGATCAGCAGCCCAAACAGGGCAGCCGTCGGCCATTTGAGAACTGTCAGCAACGCAGATGTCAATGCACCCGGTAGCCACAACCAGATGGTGATTCGATGCGGTTTTCCTCCCTGGCGGCGTCTGGCAGCTTCCACGGCCATCGGGATCACCAGCGGAGGCAGCAGGGCGGCCAGCATCCCCAGCCAATTGATAAGGAACAAGTCAAAACGGGCGATCGCTAATCCCAGGCCGACTGCTGAGATGGCGTACATCCCAATGGTTTCATTCAAACCGACAGCGGCTCGCAAGGCTGGCGCGCCTGAATATAAGATAGTAAATGATGGAGCGATGACTGCCAGGAAAACCAACAAATTCCCAATAGCCAGCCCGCCCGGCTGGGCCAGGATGCCTACCAGGTCCGTTGAGCCTGTGCCTTGCTGCAATCCAACCCCTGCCAAAGCAATCAAAACAACCGGGATACAAAGCAACAGGTCAGAAATCAACAAATCTTTCCTGGATACAAAACCGGCTGTGAAATCAGGAGCGCGCACGCTGAAGACAGAAACATAGCCGATAAAAGTAGCGACATCAACAACCATCAAAAGGGGGTTGCCAACCGATAAAGTCACGGGAATCATGCGGGCTGAATAGCGAACGGAAATCAGTCCAACCAGGATAATCACAGCGATGGTTGTCAGTGCCGCCAAACCGTTCCAGCGCCTGATACCCATCAGCGAAAACACTAACACGGTTATGCCAATAATCAAGGGACCTATAAAGCCTGGCAGGTTGAGCAGAGAGCTGAGCGCCGCTCCACCCAGACCAACATTGAAACCAAACCAGCCTGTCATACCGATCGCGATCAGGGCGGCAAGGATTCTTTGCATCCCGGGCCCAAAGTACTTGGGAGCTAATTCAGTTAGTTTTGCTCCTTCTCCGATTGGCGGCGCTATACCGATCAAGCCCGGAAACCACAAGAGCGCAAACATCGCAACTACACTGACTAGGATTGAGATCAGGGGAACCGGGCCGTCATAGCGGCTGGCCAATCCAGCGCCAACGATGAGCGCTCCGGGGGCAGTCCCAATCCCTAACCAGGCACCAAGGACATCCTGCCAATGGTGCGTTTCTGTTATTTTGTTACTGCCTGGAATATTAGATGCCAATGAACGCATCAATCAAACCACTCGTCTGCAGGATCAAATGCAGGGATAGCGGTAATGGCAACGCGCAACTTTCCAACAGCCCGGTGACGGCAGCCTGGTTTGATCAGGATACTGGTCATCGGTTTTACAGGTACTTTTTCTCCGTCTATTTCAAGATAGCCTTCACCGTCCAAGATGAAATAAATCTCTGTGATCTTCTTGTGGTAATGCAGGCGAGCATCCTTCTGAACATCCAGTAGATGCAATGAAGCAAGCTGGTCAAAATCTTCGGTAAAAGCGCGGCGGGTTAAGCCGCAGGGACAATTTATGGTTGGGATTTCTTCCAGGTGAGCAACGAGATAATTTTTGTCTGGCATGGCTATAACCTAATCCATGTCCAATACGCCAGATGCTTTAAAGATATCTCGGATATGACCGGTTAACTCATTGTAACGAGGGGGCAGTTTGTCGAGACGTCGTGGACGAGGAAGATCAACATCAATAATTTCAGCTATTCGCCCTGGACGAGGCGTCATAACAATTACGCGGTCAGCCAGTAGTACGGCTTCGGGAATACTGTGTGTAATTAGCAAAGCCGTCTTGCGCTGTTCCATCCACAAATGTTGAATATCCATAGAGATTTGTTCGCGGGTGAGAGCGTCTAATGCGCCAAAAGGTTCATCCATCAGCAACACGGGCGGGTTGTGCAGCAATGAGCGGCAGATAGAGACACGTTGTCGCATACCACCAGATAACTCAAAAGGTTTTTTGGTTTCGAAGCCTTCCAACCCAACATCCTTAATCAGCTTCCTGGCAACATCTTCGTATTTACTGCGATCCATGCCACGAATATCACACTGAATCAGAACATTTGAGAGCACATCCCGCCAGTCCAGCAATACCGCATCTTGAAAGATAATGCCTAAATCAGTGATCGGTTCAGTAACAAGTTTTTCACCAATCGTAATAGAGCCATCCGTGTACGATACTAGACCAGCTATCATTTTTAGTATTGTGGTTTTACCACAACCACTCGGTCCAACAATTGCAATGAACTCAGATTCGTTAATATCAAAGGATATATTCTGGCAAGCAGTAACAGCGCCGCTTTTGGTTACATATATCTTGTTGACGTTTTTAAGTTGGATATAAGGTTCACTCATTTCTCGTTCCTTATTGCATAGGTTTGAGATTGGGGTCTCCATTTTGGAGACCCCAGATACAAAGTTATCTAATTACTCTTCTGTCGGCAAGTATGGAGGCTCAGCGATGAAATCATTGTTGAAGTAGACGGTTACGTCATCTTCAGGCTTGAAGCCAGCATAATCCTCGAGTACCTTCTGGGTGGATTGCCAATCTTCCAACGCAGAGAATCCAAGGGGTTTCCCTTCAGTATTGGGAGTATGCAACAGGGTCAAAGAGCCTTCAATTTCAGCCAGAGCAAGCGGAGCATCGAAAGCTTCTGCATGAGAAGCGAAAATCTCAGCTGCTTCTTCGGGGTGTTCCTGTGTATAGGCCCAGGCTCGCTGGGAAGCACGCACGAATTTCTGAACGATCTCAGGATTCTGCTCGGCCCAGAAGTTATTGACGATGATAGCGCTGCTCAGGGTATTGACATTGCAGAGATCTACCAACTTGGACCAGCCCATATCCACGCCGGTCACCTTCTCCATTCGCATCGGTTGATCTACGAAGTAACCCAGGAAAGTATCAGCTATTCCTTCCAAGCACAGCGGTTTCTTTTGCCTGCGGGTTGGAAACTTGGATCAGTTCAACATCGTCCATAGTTAAGCCGTTGGCACCCAGACAAGCTTCAAAGATCGAGAGCGAGGCATCGCCAGCGGTGATACCTACCTTAGTACCGGGCAGCTCTTCGATGGTTGTCGGGCGAGCAGCATCAGCGCGGTAGATGAAGGACATCGGGCTTGATTGGAACATCACAGCCACAGCCGTTACAGGCACACCAGCGATAACACCACGCATCATGGTTGCGGAATCAGCATATCCGATCGTGTTGGTGCCATTACCAAGCAACTTCACCACCGTTCCTGAGCCGCTGCCTTCCAGGATGGTCACATCCAAACCTTCTTCCAGGTAGAAACCTTTATCTACACCAACGAAGAAGGGAGCATGCTCACCATAAAGGGTCCAATTGAGGCGAAAATCCAAAGGGATTGGACCTTCTTCTTCTACCGGCGCCGCGCCGCCACAGGCAGCGAGAAGCACGGTGAGTATTAGCACAACTGCTACAAGCAAAGGTAATTGTTTCTTCATTTTTTGTCACTCCTTTTATTGATTAGTTACGAACATTACCAGTTACAATGCTCTTTCGGATTTTTTTACAGCACCACCTCCTTTCATGAACCAGTCACATGGCACAACTACATCGTTCCGTATTCTTCTCCACTGCGAACGGAAATATGCCAAGGGATAAGTATTGTTTCCAAACCCTAAATCAGGTAAAACAAGATCAATCCCTGTGCGGTCAAAGCGAAAATAGCGCCAAACATCAAAGACGTCAACAGGTTAGAGTTTGCTACCAGCAATAAGTATCCCAGCCCTTTGTCAGCGCCAACAAACTCGCCCACTACGGCGCCAACTACCGCCAGCGTGGAAGCCACTTTTAATCCGCTGAACAGATACGGCAAACTGGTAGGCAGACGGAAACGGGAAAAGATTTGAAATCTGGTGGCCCCCATTGAACGCGCCAGATCAATCATATCCGGGTGTATCGATCTAAGACCAACCGCCGTGTCAATAATGATTGGAAAAAATGAAATCAGGAAGGCAACCAGTACCTTGGGCAAAACGCCTACTCCAAACCAGACCAGGAAAAGCGGTGCCAGGGATATCTTGGGAACTGTCTGGAAAAAGAGCAGGATAGGAGTGATGAAACGATCAAAGCTGGGCGAAGCGGTAATCGCAATTGCCATCGGGATAGCAATCACAATCGCCAGGAAATAGCCCATAAGCATCTCATAAGCAGTGACCCAACTGTTCTCAAGAAGAGATTGGCTGCTTTCAACCATTACCCTGGCAATTTCCGAGGGAGGCGGCAAAAGATAGGAAGGCAATTCAAAAACCTTAACCGCAATTTCCCAGATGACTAAAAGGATTAGGATGCTAAGATAGGGCAAGGCCTTCTTTCTCACAATTTCGGAGAAACTGTTGTCCTTTTTCCTTTGTCGGTCAAGCATCTCTTTTTCAGTTGTGTTTTTTTCCATAGTTAGATCCTTTCTTGGATTAAATTTGCAGAGATTCAAAATTCCATGAGTTTTCGGTCTGGAACCATTGTTCTGGCGCGAACCTGGCGTTGAAGCCAAAAGGGGCCTGGAGTGTACTGGCGATATCAATTTTTCCTTTTTGGATTTTCAGCGTAGGGAAACGCCCGTGTTGGTGATACAGATCTGGGTGTTCTGCTAAGGTAAGTTGCTGCACATCTGCCGGGAAGACGCTTAATCCAGGAAAATAATGGTGGCCATTACGTTCAACATTCTGGATACCCAGAACAGACATCACTACCAAATCTTGCAGCAATGCCACTGGCCCAATATTGGCCAGATCTTCACCGCTTAGAATCAGTTTGCGCTGCGGCTCCTGTTCCCGGAGATAGTGCAAGCAGGCAAGCATTTGCAATACTCTTGAAAACACCTTTGCAATTCTTATGACTGGTACCGGCATAGCCGCTTTCCAATGCGGTTCGCATACTCTCGATTTCGGCATCGGATTCATCAATGATGATCAATGGCCTGTCATCCCAGGCGAGTCAAATCCTTGCGAGTTTCTTCACTCAATGCGCATCTGTCGATGGAAAGGCTGTTCGACAAACAGCAGATGTGCCATATGGGGCGAACAACTGGTTTCATTCGTAATCCGCTCCCAAAACGCCCTGAAAGCTGCTACGCTTCGATATTGCTCGTTCCCGTCCAGAGTGAAATAATAATCATCTACCCCACACTCCCTTAGAACTGCATCGATGCCGACAAAGCCGCTCCGCATCTCGATCTGCGTCACCATTGATTTTGATCTTGAAGTACCGAAGACCATAGGCACGGATATTTGCTTCCAAAGATTGAGGCAGGCCATCGTCGAGTCGTCGATCTTCATCAATTTCGGCTTCCGAAAGGTCATCCGACAAACCAATCGTGTGGCGAATATAAATTTCCTGCAACGGTTGTTCGGGTAGCAACTCTTCCGGAACTCGTCCTTCAAGATCAGGATGAACATCTGACAATTGAATCCCCAAAGCCGTTTTTCTGGATAGCCGCGGGAAAAGTTATCCCTTTCGCCTTGCAATAAGCATCAATCATGGCTCGTTCCACCAGGCTGACACCGAGATTCCAAAGCAGTGGAGGGTATCCCTGCTCAGATGCCCAGGCCTGCTGGTTTCGATAAATCTGAAGCCATAGAACAAAAACACTTTCCGCCGAACCAGCTTGAATGGCAATCTCACCAGCTTTCCGAATCACGCGATGCATATCCTGGAGATCATCTTCATAACTGGTATGCGGGATCTTTGGTAAACCATTTTGGAATCAGATTATCAGCAGCAATTCCGTGAATTTCCTGTCCATCAACTTCACATTCGACCTGAAAAAACAAGTGTGGAACGGCAGTCATTTCTGCAATCCCATAGCGAAAAGGCATCCGGGTTTGGATGTTATGCAGAAAAATTCGGAAGTTGTTTACGCGTACAGTCATAATTTTGAGATTACATCTCCCGGACAAGCGTTAAATGCTTTTCAGCATCGGGCTGCATATCAATACCCAGTCCAGGCCTTTGAGGCACCTGGATGATGTCTCCCTGTTGTTCCAGTCCATTTTCAACAAGCGTATTGCCTAAAAATTGAGGACCGTTCAAAGCACAGGGTTTGTCGATGCCAGCCCAGGCGAAGAGATGAAGCGAGGCAGCCAGCGAGATGTCTGGGTCGGTCAGCCCAGAACCTAAGATGGCCATACCGTGTTCTTTGGCGAGGCGAATGATCTTCTGTGACTGCCAGATACCGGATGAGCGCGCTGTTTTTATCGTGATACCGTCGAGCATCTCCAGGGCGATGAACTCTCGAACAACTTCGTCCATGATTATGCCTTCGTCCATAAAAATCGGAAGCGCTCCCTGTCGTTTTAGCGCCTGATAACCACGAATACGATGCGGTGACAAAGGCGATTCGAGTACGTCTACACCAACATCAGCCAGTTTGGGAAGCATCTCCAAGGCACCGTCGACAGTATAGCCTGTGTTGGCATCTGCCCACAGAAACCCATCTGGGGAGAAGGATTTGATTTTCTTTGCGAGTTCCAGGTCGAAGGTCCCCGTTTGAGGCGGGCCAACCTTGAAGTTGAAGTTGCGGTAGCCGCGCTTCCGCCCCTCTTCAAGCTGCTTCTCGACCACAGCCATATTCGTCGAATTGATCGTCCAACTCAGTTGTAAGTTTGTCAGTTCCTGCTGTCCCTAAAGATTCGGCAACGGATTGGTTCATCCGCTTCCCGACCAGGTCATAGCAGGCAATATCAATAGCGGCTTTAGCCAGGGGCTGCCCGATAGAACAGGCTGGATAAATCGTATGGTTCATACGGTCATGGATGGCGGCAATATTCTCCGGGTCCATGCCAATGATCGCTTCGGCCAGGTAATTAGCAATTGTTGTTTCAACTGTTTCGGGAGTTTCGTAAGTCCAGGTGGGAGTTGGAACGGCCTGCCCCCATCCCTGATAGCCTTCATCATCAGTCAAGCGCACAAGCACCGATGGACGGCGAACTTTGCCATCAGCATCAGGTTTGAAGAATTTGAATTCTCCAACAAAATCATAATCAAATCGGCCGACTTCAACCTTTACCAGTTTACTCAACTCAAGCTCCTCATTGGGTCTAAAATAATAAACGCTAAATTAGTTTTTCCACTCAATGTGCCGCGCGTGCCATCGCATTGATATTCTCAATTGGTGTATAAGGTGCCATCGCGCAACCCGGCGTGAGCATATCCACACCGGCTTCCAGGCACTTACGGAATAATCATAGATTTCTTCGGGGGTGCCATTGAGCAATACAGATAACGTTGGCACTGACCCGGCAATACAGATCTTGCCTTTCATTAGCTCTACAGCTTCATACAAGATCCACGCCTTCATCAAAGTTATAGCAGGCCGTACCGGTCTGTAGAATGTACGGGATATGCCCGCCAGACTTTCCACAGATGTGCATGATATCCGGCACTGGAATGGCCGGGCACAGACGCTGTGATAAGGCATAATAAAATCCCGGTAGGTATCGGATGAAATCAAATCCCCGGTACAGGTTGCCTCTCCAAGAATGATGGCGTCTGCTTCCTGCTTCGGCCTGGGCAACAGCATAATCGATTGCCAGTGTGGTCAGGTGCGTCCATGATCTGGTGTACCCAATCCGGATTGGTGATGATCCACATCAAGAAATTATTGAAGCCAAATAGCTTGGCTCCCAGACCAAATGGCCCAACCGTCGAGGTGACAATGGCGACTTCATCATCGTATTTCTTCCTCAATTTTGCAGATCGCTTCTAGAACGGTTGGAATCCGTCCGCGATCAAAGAAATCTTTGGGGATCACCAATTCATCAGGATGATTGAAAAGGTGCCCGACTTCGGTTGGGGTTGTGTCAATCGTCCGGTAATTGGTCTCAGCCCCCAGCGCTTCCACTTCAACCGCCATATCGAAGGGCAGCTTTATGCACTCAATATCGGTTTAGAGATAAATTGATTCCGCCAACCCGGCCAGATCGTCAGCAGTCTTGTGGGCTTCTGGCCAAAAGATATTGCTCTTTTCCATCATAGCGACCGTGATCCCGGTAGCAACCGCTGCCACAGGAGGCCGGTCTACTTCTTTAAGGTTGAGGGCATTGAGAAAACGCTCTTTTTTATTCATCGGATTCCTTTATCTCTTTTGCATTCTTGCATACGTACATCTCTCCTGAGGCCAATCCCTTCTTTGGCAGAAGAGACCGGCCTCTAACCTGGAGGGAGAAGAAACATATTCTTTAAGGCGCACTCGCCCGCACGATCAATTCGGGCTTTAAATTGACTTCTTTCGGCGCAGCTGCCTCGACCTCAATCTGCTCCAACAACATCTGCATGCTCTTGGTCCCAATTTCTGCTCTGGGAATACGCAAAGTTGTCAGGGCAGGGGAAACCAATTCTGCAAGACGGATATCATCGTAACCGATAATGGCAATATCATCGGGAACTCGCAGTCCGAGTTCAGCACAGGCCTGTATAGCTCCAACTGCCACCAAATCATTATGACAAAAAAGTGCGGTAATTTCTGGATTTTCTTTCAAAAGGTGATAGGCTGCATCTTGCCCCCCCTCTACCACAGGGTGGCAATGCCGTGTCCAACTATCATTGATAGGAATATCCGCAGCTTGCAGGGCAGCCTGATAGCCTTTAAAGTCGGCCAAAAGTGCTAAGCGAAATTGGAGGCCCAGCAATCAAACCGATATTGCGATGACCGGATTTTAGTAAATGCTCAATTGCCGCCTGCCCGCCAACCACATCATCGACCGTGAAAGCTCCAGCATTGGCATCTTTTCTTTCTCGAAAAACCAAAACAGTTGTGGGGAAGTGTTCAAGAATTTCAAACAGCGTCTCATCTTCCAAACGTGAACTGCAAAGTATCAAGCCGTCCACGTGCTTGTCTTCCAGTGACTGCAAAACGGCTAACTCACGCTCCGGATCCTCGTTGGTATTTCCCAGAAAAACGCTGTACCCTTTTGCATAAGCCTCTTCTTCGGCGCTGCGCACAATGGATGCAAAAAACGGGTTGGAAATATCGGGTACCACAACCCCTAACGTTCCGGTGCGTTGGGTTGCCAAACCACGGGCAATGCTGCTGGGACGGTAGTTCAGTTGCTCGATAACATCCATAACCTTATCGCGGGTTACCTGGCTGACATCATCTTTATTATTGACCACGCGTGAAACAGTCATCAATGAAACCCCCGCTGTATGGGCGACATCATGCATTGTGACACGTTTAGCCATATCTCCTCTTTGTTAGCGCTACCGTTAGCGCTAACAACAGTATACAAAGAATAAGACACCATGTCAACTAGATAAATGTCACTGACTTGTTATGATGACTTTAACCGCTTCCTGGTCTGGATCAATCAGGGTCTCAAAAGCTTTTTGAGTTTGCTCGAGCGGGAATTTGTGCGTGATCATCTTTTCCAGATCGACTTTTCCGCCCCTGACAAGTTCAATAGCACGTTGAAAGTCCCAATGGTAGCCCTGGGAGCCAGTCAACGAGATTTCTTTTTGGATAAATAGATTGGCCGGGATGCTGATGCGGTCATCTTCGAAAAGGCCAACCAAAACAGCCCGCCCTCCTTTTTGGAGGGATTGCAAGCCTTGGGTCAGTGTTGTCTCCAGGCCAACGGCCTCAAAAGCACGCTGCACCCCTAAGCCGCCCGTCCGCTCCATGATTTTTTCAATAACATTGTCCTTGGAACCATTGAAAGCTCCGCTGGCGCCGAATTCCAGAGCTGCATCCAGGCGGGCATCTCGGATATCAGTGATGAATACCTCCCCTGCCCCGGATGCTCTGGCAACTTGTAAGATCAACAATCCAATAGCCCCCGCCCCAAAAATAGCCACACTTTCGGCGATATTGAGATTTGCCAGCCTTACCGCATGCACCGCGACAGCCAAAGGTTCGATCAAGGCCCCAGCTGCATAGGAGAGTCCTTCAGGGAGCAGGTGCACCCATCGCTCAGGAGCGACGAAATCTGTAGTCAACCCACCCTGTCCCTGGCGATACTGGAAACTGATATTGGCACACAGGTGGTAATCACCTCGCTGGCAGTAATGACATTCTCCGCAGATGACCACCGGCTCAACCGTCACGCGGTCGCCCGGTTTGACCCGTGTCACACCGGACCCAATCTGCGCAACTTCCCCTGCTATTTCATGCCCAACCGGAACAGGCAAGGTAACCGCTGGATGCTTCCCTTTAAAGATGTGCAAATCCGAACCGCACAGCGCAGTTGCCTTAACTTTGATCAGAACATCGGACTCTCCCAAGGGGGGAATTGGTCTTTCCCAGATCTCCACCTTTCCTGGCTGGGTGACAAAAACCATCGGGCGCATCTTACTCATCCTAACCTGCCTCCGCAACAACTGGATTTGTGAGAACCCCCAGGCCTTCTATTTCAACACTGATGCTGTCACCGGGCTTGAGCGGTATACGCGGATCGGGAGCATCCCCCGCGCGTTTGGGCGAACCGGTCAGAATGACATCATTTGGCTGCAGGTTGGTCAATTGGGAAATGTAATGAACCAGAAAAGGCACATTGAAGATCATCTCCCGCGTATTGCCATCTTGAACAACCTGACCGTTCAGCGTCGTTTTGATGGACTAGATTGTCCGGGTTTGGGATTTCGTCCGAGGGAATCAAGGCTGGGCCCAACGGGCAAAACGTGTCGAACATCTTACCAGATGCCCATTGCGAACTGCGCGATTCGATATCTGCTGCTCCGATATCATTGGCAATGGTATATCCAGCCACGACTATCCAAGGCACTTATCTAAGGGGATGTTTTTTGCCTGGCTGCCAATGACAACCGCCAGTTCCCCTTCGTAAAGTACTTTCTGGCTGATCTTGGGCAGCACAATCGCTGACCCCGAACCGATCACTGAACTGGATGGCTTCTGGAACAGTATCGGGTAGGGAAGGCGGAAGCCAGCCATCGTCCCGGTCTGGAGGCGGGTAATTCAATCCCACACAAATGATCTTACCGGGGTTGATGTCCAGGGGCAGGCCATTGCATTTGCATCTCATATTCCTTGAATTCCGGCGTGCGTTTTTCAAGGAAGGCGTTGCGCCCTTCAATAGCGTCCGGCCCGCGCCCGGTCTGGATGCGCATCTCACGCTCGGCTGCCAGACCAGCTTCAAAGCCATCGCGCAGGCCAACCGTGACGCAATATTTACTGGCGCTCACAGCTGTAGCAGCATTCTCCGCAATGGAGCCAGCCAGTTCGAGAGCCCGGTCAAGAAGTTCATCGTCCGGAACCAGGTACTCCACCAGTCCGATGCGGAAAGCTTCCTGGGCGTCAATTGTTCGGCCGGTCATCAACAAATCCAAAGCGCGACCACGCCCCACCAAACGGGGCAGCCGCTGGGTACCGCTGCCGGAGGCAAAAGCCCCAACCTTGACTTCGGGAAAGCCGAATTTAGCGGATTGCGCCGCCATGCGGATATCGCAGGCCAGCGCCAGGACAGCACCGCCTCCCATTGCGAACCCGTTCACTGCCGCGATGACTGGCAGCCGCGAGTTTTCGATAGCGGCGTTCAGGCCAGCCTCAACGTAATCATTTTCAAGCAGCCATCCGATTTCGGTGCTGAAATCTTTGATGTCCGAGCCTACTGAAAAAGCTTTCTCAACCCCGGTCAGCACCACGCAGCGGATGCTTCGGTCTGTTTCCAGCGTCGCCAGTGTTTCTTGCAGGGCGCGCTTGACACCAAAACGCAGCACACCCAGGGGCTTCGAGCGGATGGTGATCAGCGCAACCCCAGGAAGAGGCCGTTCAACCTGGATGGCTTCGGTTTCAAGCTGTTCTTGAGGGGTGTTTTTCTCTTTCATTTACGCACCTTCTTGTAAGCGTTTGGGTAAGTTCAGCCGGGGCTTCTTCTGAAGATCGTGGGCATATCCCATCTTTTCGGGCGAGAAGATGCGTGGGTCCATCTCTTTAAGATCGGGGGATATCTGCGGTTTGAACTCCATCTGCGCCAATACATCTCGTCTGCAGATCAATCCCCGGGGCAATCTCAGTGAGTACCAGCCCATCCTGCCCGCGTTGGAAGACAGCCCTTTCGGTAAGGAAGAGAACTTCCTGTCCCAACTCGGCCGCGTATCTTCCGCTGTAAGAAATTTGCTGTAGTTCAGAGATGAATTTTGGGAAACGCCCTTCTTGAAGTATTTGTGTTTGGCCATTCGGCCAGGCCATCTTCAAGCCTCCTGCGGTGAACGTGCCGCTGAAGATCATTTTTTTAGCATTCTGGGCAATATTCTGAAAGCCACCAATGCCGATAACTTTATCGCCAAAACGGCTGACATTGACGCTGCCCTCAGCATCCACCTGGGCAAAGGATAGAAAGGCCAGGTCGATACCGCCGCCGTCATAGAAATCGAACTGGTAAGGCTGGTCGACGATGGCATCATAGTTCATGGCTGCGCCTGCGTCAACGCCAGAGGCAGGCGCGCCGCCGATCAGTCCCTGCTCGTTGGTCAGGATAATTTGGTCAAGGAATCCTTCTTCAGCAGCAACATTCGCAATTCCCGTTGAGACGCCCGCGCCCAGGTTGCAGATTGCCTGCGGGAACAACTCCATCGCAGCCCGCCTGGCAATGATCTTGCGGGAATCAAAAGGCAGCGGCGGGATCTCATCGAGGGGCACGCGCAGTTCCCCGGCAAAGGCCGGGCTATATTGGGTTGTGTAGCTTTGCATCTGCTGAGGATCGACCACCACCAGGTCCACCAGCATGCCCGGGATCTTTGATATCCTTGGGAGCCAAACTCCCTTTTTGAGCCAGACGTTCCACCTGCACAATTACTACCCCCCCGGCGTTGTGTGCTGCCTGAGCCATTGAAAGCATCTCCCCGAATATCGCTTCGCGCTCCATGGTGATGTTGCCATCTTCATCAGCAGTGGTGCCGCGTAAAAATGCGATATCCACTTTGAAGGGCTTGTAGAAGAGCCATTCGCGTCCATTCAGTTCAATGACCTCGACTAGGTCTTCCCTGGCGGATGGGCTTTGCCGCCCGCCGCCCAAGCGCGGATCGACAAAGGTGTGCAGCCCAACGTGCGAGACCAAACCCGGACGCCCGGCGGCCATTTCCCGGGTCAATTGCGACAAAACACCTTGAGGCAGGGTATATGCCTCAATAGTATCTTCCTGCGCCATCTTCTGGATGGCAGGCGTGTTGACCAGCGCCCCGGTAACGATTCGTTTAAGTAAATCAGGATGAGCCAGATGACCGACTCCCTGGGTATCCATGTCGCCTATGCCTACTGGATGCACCAGGGTCAGGCCGCGCGGCTCCCCGCTGGCACGAAAACGCTCTTTTAGCGAGACGATCAGTTTTTCAGGGACCGCATGTCCGCCACCCGAGCCGCCGATCAGCAGTGTATCTCCATCTCGGATTAGGGATACCGCTTTTTCAAAAGATACAACTTTCAAAGGAAAACTCCTTGGAAATAAATCTTACGCAGTTCACTCATCTTTTACGCTCTCAGGTGGTTTCTGACCACCGCTTCCTGGTAAACACGCCGGTCAGAGACCGGCTTTGAGCTCCAAGTGCGTAAGTCTTGAGAAATTCATAATTCTGCTTTAATCGCTTTGAGCTGCTCCGCTTCAGGCAGGGCTTTGTAGTACTCGTCGAGGGGATAACAACCTGAAATCATTCCCTTGCGCGGAGCAGTTGTACAGTCGCTGAAGGTGCGGCAAATTTTCTTGCGAGCCAACGGCTTGCCAGCTAAAACATCAGCTGGCATCTCTGGATACGACAGCACCATGCGTCCTAAGCCGACAAAATCAACCATCTGATTGCGGACTGCATACTGGCCGACATGCGGCAGCCATTCTTGCAAGTAGCTATAACCTGTACCGACAATCAGCATATTTGGGTATTTTTGTTTGATCGTTGCAGTGTTATTGATTTGCCGGGCCACGCCCACTAAAGGATCTTCTGGCGGCTGGTAACCATCCGACGGAGGAAAATAGGCCGGACGCATAATATGCGGGTTGTAATATGGACTTCCACAAGACAGATTGACCAGTTCAATATCCAGCGACTCCAACAAACCTATAAAGGCAAATGTTTCATCGTGCTTGATCTCCAAGGGGCTATCAGGATTTCCACCAAATGCGAAAGCATATTGCCCGTTTTCATCCTTGTAATCGAGGGGATAACCGACATTATCTTCACCTGGCCGAAAAGGAGGAAAATCAAAGGCGCTGACTCGCACGCCGATTTCCAAACCAGGCGCTACACCCCGAATCCCGGCCACAATTTCCCGCAAAAAGCGGGTACGGTTCTCGAAGCTGCCGCCATAACTTCCAGGGCGCGAATACGCGCTAAGGAACTCATGCCCCAGGTATCCATGACAATGTTTGAGATCGACAAAGTCAAAGCCTAATTCGCTAGCTTGTTTGGCAGCGCGAACGAATTCAGCAATCAGCTCTTCAATTTCAGCATCGGTCAGAACTGGTAAATCAGGATCAACACCGAACATCTCATCCAGCAAGGGATGGTGATAGAGAATTTTGGGTTCAAGTTGAGTTTTTATATTGGGGCGCGCAAAGCGTCCTGAATGGGTCAACTGCAGCCCGACGAATAAATCATCTGTGCTGTCAAATCGTTCCTGGTGGATGCTCACCAATGATGTGCGCAGGTCTTCCAGCCCACGCAACGTGTCATCCTGGATCATCAACTGGTTGGGATTGGCGCGCCCATCATGGCGCACAGCCACCGCTTCGCCGCCCCAAATCAGCTTGGCTCCGCTTCTCCCGAAGTTCAGCCAGCGTCTTTTGGTATATTCTGTAGGCAGGCCATCTTGGGTTCCATCCCAGCCCTCCATAGGCAAAATACAGAAGCGGTTGCCAATCCGGCGGCCATTCTTCAGCGTATAGGGTTCGGCCAGCGGTGCTTGCACGCCAACCTGCAGCGTTTCGTCAAAGGGAAGATCAATTCCTAAACTCTCGGTATATTCGCTGAAAGATTGCGCATCTTTCAAGCGGGCAATTCGGGTATATGGATTAGCCATTCGTTTTCCTTATGCTAATAAAAAATCGGATATTCTGACCGAATTTTCTTAATGATTGCCAATGTTTCTGCCGCAGCATCTCGAATTACGTCGAAATCCCCGGCAGCTACCAAATCCTTACGCACCAGTTTACTGCCCATTCCCACACAGGCCACACCAGCCTCAAACCAGCCGCGCAGGTTTTCTTCCGTGGGTGCCACACCGCCAGTGGGCATCAGATATGTCCAGGGCATGGGGCCGCGTAAAGCTTTGACAAATCCCGGCCCACCGACCTGGCTGCCAGGGAAAATCTTGACGATCTCCACACCCAATTCTTCAGCAGCCGAAATCTCGCTGGGAGTGCCACAGCCAGGAGAATAAGCCACCTTGCGCCGGTTACATATTTTTGCCACATCTGGATTAAGCATCGGGCCGACGATGAAATTTGCTCCCAGTTGGATGTATTGACCCGCCGTCACAGGATCGACTACCGAGCCTGCTCCCAATATAACGTCATCGTTCTTCCCGAAACGGCGTACTAACTCCCCAAACACCAGGTGAGCCTGGTCGCCGCGGTTGACGAATTCAAAACAACGCACCCCGGCTTCTGCCAATGCTTCGACAATCTTTGATGCCACCTCAACGTCCGGGTTGTAGAACACCGGCACCAGGCCGGTTTCGATCATGGTATTGAGCACTCGCAAACGACTATATTTTGCCATTGTATTTTCTCTCCGTGTTATCTATGATTCATGGGAGCAGCTAACAAGATGGGGTTGAATTTTCAACTTGTCATTCTGAGCGACCAGCGGGAGCGAAGAATCTCCTAATCTCATCTGAAAATTTGAGATTCTTCGCCGCTACGCGGCTCAGAATGACATCCAGTTACTAGAGAAACCCACCAAACTATCTACTCCTTGGTTCATTCACCGACTTACTCTCCCTGAAACATCACCCTTCATGATCTTTTCCACTTCATCCACTTTCACAAGGTTGAAATCGCCAAAGATCGTATGCTTGAGCGCCGAAGCCGCCACTGCAAAATTCAACGCGGATTGTTTGTCATCTCCATATGTTACAAGACCATAGATCAGACCAGCCATAAAACTATCGCCGCCACCCACTCGATCAACGATATGGGTAATATCATAATTGGGGCCGAAATAGAGCTGCTCATCATGCCATAGCACCGCACTCCAGGCATTGTGACTGGCCGAAAGCGAGCCACGCAATGTGATGGCGATGGTCTTCAGCCGCGGGAACCGTTCGGATAGTTTCTCGCAGACATAACGATATTTCTCCGCATCAAGCTCACCGGAAGTGACATCTGTATCCGGGGCCTGGATGCCGAATACTTTCTCAGCATCCTCTTCATTGCCGATAGCAACATCACAATATGAGACCAATTCTTCCATCACTTCAACGGGCTTCTTCCCCCACTTCCACAATTTGGCGCGGTAATTCATATCTGTGGATACCGTCAGACCATGATCCCGGGCCGCTTTGACCGCTTCCAGGCAGACAGCCGCGGCGCCTTCCGAAATCGCCGGTGTGATGCCCGTCCAATGGAACCAGTCGGCACTCAGCAAAAACAGCTTCCCAATCAATCATCCCCGGTTGGATGTCTGCTAATGCCGAGCCTGCCCGGTCATAGACCACTTTGCTGCCGCGGTGTACAGCGCCGTGTTCCAGGAAATAAATCCCCAGGCGTTCGCCGCCACGGGCGATATGCTTCGTGCCCACTCCAAACTGGCGCAGATAATTTTCGCAGGCATCCCCGATATCATTTTTGGGCAAACGGGTGACATATTGAGCGTCGAGGCCAAAATGAGCCAGGGAGACGGCCACATTGGATTCACCCCCACCATAAATCACATCAAAGCTGCGCGCCTGGGAAAAGCGCAGTTTGTCTGGTGGAGAGAGCCGCAACATAATTTCACCAAAGGTGACAACACGGGTCATGATTATCCTCCAATTTTTATATATTATTATTACAAAATATTTATTACGTTAGGGTTAGTTTCTTTGGTATCCACGCTATAACTGAATTTTAATTGATTTATGTAAATGTGAATAGTTACCGTACGGTTTGATTCCAGAAGATGGTTGAGTACCGCGTAGCGGAATATCGAAACCAACAATTCACTTTTGAAAGTGCACGATAGCTAGATTTTTTATAAACGATGCAGATGGAAGCCACCATCCACATTGATCACTTCACCAGTAGAGAAGGGGAATAGCCCTTCGGCAATGGCCAACACCGCCTTGCCAATATCCTCGGGCGTACCCCATCGTTTTATCGGAGTCAGCCCTTCGTCCAGAATGAGGCGGTCGTACTTGTCCTTGACCACCGATGTCAGATCGGTGGCAATAATTCCGGGGCGGATCTCGTAAACGTTGATCCCATACTCTGCCAGACGGTCAGCCCACAGTTTGGTCATCATGCTCATCCCGGCCTTGCTGATGCAGTATTCCGCCCGGGCCGGGCTGCTGGTATAGGCGCTGATCGAGCCGATGTTGATGATCTTCGGCTCCTGGACATCCCCCTTCTCTAATAAGGAAATCATTTCATTGGCAACCCGCTGGGTCAGGAAGAACGGCCCTTTCAGGTTGATGCCCATGACTTCGTTGTAGCTTTCTTCCCCAACCTGAAGCATGTCCACGCGCTGGCGAGGGCCAACCCCGGCGTTATTGACGAGCAAGTCAATGCGCCCATATTCGGCGAGCGCCGCATTGACCAGTTTCTCCAAATCGGCCTGACTGCCCATATCGGCCTGAACCAGCAGCGCTCCACCCCCAGCCGACTCAACAGCTTTATGGACTTCTTCAGCCGCAGCGCGGTTGGACCGATAATTGACCACAATCTGCCAGCCGCGCTCAGCCAATGACAGGGCGATTCCGCGCCCGATCCCACGGCTGCTTCCGGTAACAATGGCAACCTGTTTCATCCGACATTTTCTACTCCTCCAACGCTAAGGCTTTATCCACCGCTTCAACGAAGAAGTGCTCTCCCCACATCACGCTCTCGTCCACGCCCAGGTTTTTATTGAGATGGTACATACCGTGCTTGAGAATGCCTTCCCAGCCCGGTGTTTCGTTTGCCAGATATTCGGGGCCGGTCAGCGTATCCAGGATAATGAGCGCAGCCTGACGGTAGTGAGATGCGCGCAACGGGTCTTGCACCATCTTTGCAAGGTTGAGCATGCCACTGGCAGCGATGGCCGCTGCCGAGCTTTCCACCCTATCCTGGTGACCGTCCCAATCGTTGGGCGGGACTCCGGGGCCGAAGGGGGCGTCTTCTTCAAAGGATGTCTTTTCGATAAAGAAGTCAGCGCACAACTGGGCAGTTTGTAGATAACTGCGTTCACCTGTTAACTGATAGGCTGTGCCGAAGCCATACAAAGCCCAGGCCTGACCGCGCGCCCAGGCGGAGTCACCGCGCCAACCCTGGTGGGTGGACTGGCGCAGAAACTCACCAGTTTCCAAATCAAAAATGCCATCATGGGAGGTGCTGCCATCGCCGCGCACCAGATACCGGCGGGTGGTCTGGCAGTGTTTATGGGCTTTTTCGAGCAGTTCAGTCATCGCCGCTCTCTAACGCAGCGTAGAAGATAATGCCCACATTCATCATAATATCGATGAAGAGCGACTCATCGGCAACGAAGGAGCGCAAGTAGCCGCCCTTTTCCTTGAAACGCATTCCCATCGTTTTCCCGGCAGTGATCACGGTTTCATTGAGAACTTGCTCACCGGTCAGGTCGTACCAGCGTTTCCAGGTTGACCAGAACAGGAAGCCCAAATCATGCACATTGCGGTCATGCTTGCGCTCCTCGAGCAGACGGGAATAATGTTCCGCCGAAGCGCGCCAGTCTGGGTTTCCGGTGCGGGCGTGGAAAATCCACATCATGCCGCCCAGGAAGCCCTCGCACCAGTTTGTCCAGGCTTCTCCATCATGTTTCCATTTCCCGTTCTGAGTATACATGGGGAAATGGTCGGGATGAGTTTCGATCAAATTTTTAACCTGAACTTGAGCAAAATCAAAAGCATTCTCAAGTTTTGGTCTTAATACCGACAATTTAGGTTCTGGCGATCATTTTCGCTCCTCTGCTAATTGTTTGCCAACCAAGCGTCCGCTGGTCATAGCCCATGCAATATGAAGTCCATGACCCCATAGGATTTGACCACTCAGCCCATTCTGGCCTACAGCATATAAGCCCGGGATGGGATTTCCATTTGAATCCAAAGCCTGGAAATTTTTGTTGATAACCACGCCGCCTTCGGTAGTGGTGAAATAAGCCTTGGCCGGCCCCAGCAAAACCCAGGGACCTTCTGCCAAGCCGCCCTCTTCCGCTGATTTTTGTAAATTGTCCAATGGAATGTTTCGTTTTCCAGCGATCTCAGCCAGGGACATACCCTGCACAGCCACATCGGGACGCAAGTTGAGATAATCGGCCACATATGCGTACCCAATCTTTGGCGCGGTGGAGATGAAATTGGGCCACTGGCTGAATTTTTCGATTAGGCGTTGATCCAGTAAAATATAGCCGATCTTGCCGGGTTGTTTGGCAAGTTCGATTTCTCTTTGAGGGGATTCTTTCTCCTGGCAAAAACGTTCGCCATTCTGGTTTACAAGAATTGCTCCTTCATCAAAAAGGCATCTTCAGGGTGCTGCCAGGTCACCAGCAAGCGTTTGATCATCATGCTCATCAGGAATTGTGGCATCAGGGGAACAACCATCCCCATCAGCTTTGCAAATGGTCCCCGGGTTGGCAGCAACTGTTGAAAGGTTTTGCCCTTGGACGGTATGAAGCGCAGTTCGGGGCCATAGGTCACGTCCATGTTGACCAGTTGAGCACCTGCCTTTTCGGCCAGCAAGATGTCCATCGCCAGCAGCGCGTTCGCTGACGCCCTCGATATGAGCAAACTGTTCTCCTTTGAAGCGTGAGATCAAAGCCGGGGAGTTGGCATAATCTCCGGCGGCCAGAACCACGCCGGTGGTCGCGGAAAAGACGCGTCTTTCTCCACCGACATCTGCTTCCACTCCCGTCACACGTCCATCGCCCAGAATCAGATCCAGAACGTGCGCATCCGTTATCACCGTGCCGCCCAGTTTGATCAAACGCGCCTGCAATACAGTTATGTACGCTTTGGCGCCGGGGATAACATTGTGCATACGCGGCACCCTGTTTGGTGGCTCAGGATTGGGCCCGTAAAAGTTGAGTCCCATTTCCATCAGCCAGTGCAGCGTTTCGGCACTGTGATCGAGGAACCAGCGGCGCATTTCAGGATTGTTGCGGGCTTCGATTTCAGGCCGGGCAAACAAACCCGCATCTTCGGCGTGGTCATCAAGAGAATCCTGGACGCCAGCATTGGCCTGCATCCGGGTGCGGTTGGCGGTCAGTGAGCCAACGGCAATGCCAGTGGCGCCTCCCAATTGCGCGTGTTTTTCCAACACAAGCACGCTGGCGCCATGTTCAGCCGCGCTGACAGCGGCAGCCAGACCGCTGCCCCCTCCTCCAACGATAATTACATCAAATTCTGGTTTCATTTCTGTTCATTTTCCTCATAGAGATTGGCCCCCAACTTTAATGAAATTGCCTGTGCCGAGTGTTTGACCAACGCGCCCAACTCAGGTATTTTTTCTTCGGGAAAACGTTGCACAGGCACCGATACGCTGACAGCAGCGACAGGCACCCCAAGATAGTCGAAAATCGGCGCAGCCACGCAACGTCCGCCAAGTTCGTTTTCCTGGTCATCGATGGCGTAGCCCCGTGACGAGGTTTGTTCCAATTCTTCTAGGAAGGCCGTAGATTCTGTGATTGTCTGCGACGTTACCGGTACAAAGTCATAGTCTGCGACAAACTGGTTGATTTCTGTCAGCGGCAATTGAGCCAAAATCGCTTTACCCAGCGCTGTGCTGTGGATCGGTTCGCGTTTGCCAATTTCAGAACGCATCCCCAGCATATTACTCCCAAGCATGCGCTCGATATAAATAACGTTCTGTCCATCACGGATTGCCAGATTTACGCTTTCGTTCGTTGCATCACGCAATTCTTCCAAAAATGGGAAAGCGGCCTGGCGCAAATCGAACTGATTCAAAAAAACACCCGCCCGTTCTGCCAACTTGAAGCCCAGCCTGTATTTACGAGTGACTGTATTCTGATCGAGATAATTGTTTTGTTCCAAAGTGAAAATCAGGCCGGCAGCCGTACTCTTGGGCAGATCTAAGGCCCGGGCAATTTCGGTGACCCCCAACTCCTGTGTACGCAGGTCAAACAGATCAAGAATATCTATTGCCCTTTGAAGGGAACCGATTAGTTTTTGTTGTTTTCCCATTTTGTGTGAATAAAATTCTCTGTCTGCGTGTTCGGCATAGCCGAACTGATGTTCGCTAATATCGTCCACGCTATAGTAGCATAAATTTAAATTCTTTGTCAAGTTGACGCACCGTAAAATGAGAATTAATTTTTGTGTTTACCCGCTGCTTTTCTCGGTCAATTCATCTTCCACATCATCGCCGCGCAAGCAACCCGAGAAGATTATCGGCAGCTCGTTTCTGGAGTTCTTCACTGGACCTGATGGAATACCAGGCATAGTGACCGGTTGCAATGACGCGGGGATGAGAGAGAAGAGCTTGCATATCTTCACCTGGCGGTTCTTCAGGGAAAACATCCAGACCAGCGCTGTGAACCATATCCTGATGTAATGCACCCAGTAATGCCTCCGCTTCTACAACGGGACCGCGAGCTGTATTCACCACAATTGGCCGTTTCTCCATCTTTGAAAACGCGCTGCGATTAAAAAGGCCGTGCGTTTCATGGGTCAGGTTGCAATGGATGGATATGGCATGGCTTTCGCGCAAGAGTGTTTGAAAATCACATTGTATTGCCCCAAGATGATCGAATCGTTCCGCAGGGACGTAAGGATCAGCAGCCAGAACCCGTTCGAACAACGGTTGTGCTTTCCGGCAAAATGTTCCCCCGATCCGCCCTAAACCGACAATGCCCAAAGTCTTGTTCGAAAATTCTACAACATCAGTAGCCGGCGGTTTGCCAAAGTCATCTTTCACCGTGCGCTGTCCTAAGGGTAAGAGCCGTGAGCAACTGAGTAACAGTGCAAGGGCATGATCTGAAACGGCATGATTTGCATATCCCTGAACATTTGCCACCCGCACGCCATGACGCTTGGCGGCATCAAGGTCAATGTTGTCGTACCCAACGCCATAACGCACGATAGCTTTAAGGTTTGGGCAGCCGGGATAGGAATTGGTCATCGACATCTGTCCACCTTAGCAGTATCCCTGCAGCATTTGATGGCAAAAGCAATCTTTCCTTCACGGTCATGATGTCCCCCCGTGAAGACTCTAAATGTATAGCCGTTTTCTTCAAACAACCGCTTCTCATACTCATAGGAATCGTATCCGGGATCGATAACGGCAATCTCCATGTTCCTTATCCTTTTTCCAAGAGCGTAATGGTTATGAGTTTAATTGGAGCTTATTTCAAATCAGGTAAATCAACCCAGCTTCGTTTTTTCCAGGATTCGATCCCTTTCTCAGCAAGTTGCACACCTTTTGCACCCTCCAGCAGGGTCCAGCGGAAAGGCTCGTTGTTTACAACATGTTTGAGAAAAAGTTCCCATTGAACTTTGAAAGCATTATCGTACTCCACATCCGGTTCGATTTCAATCCAATTATCAAAATGATTGATAGCCGAATCAATGTCCGGATTCCAAACTGCCCACGGGGTTTCGGTTCTTTTCTGGGCGAAGCATTTTCGAAGCCCGGCGTAAGCGGAACCATCTGTCCCGTCTACCTGTAACGTGAGCAGATCATCCCGGCGTGGACGCACGCACCAGGACGAGTTCATGTGGACGATGATACCGTTTTCCAATTCCATGGTGGTATAGGTAGAGTCATCCGCCGTGCAAACATAGGGATTGTTATTTTCATCCCAGCGCCTGATCACATGCGTGGCGCCCAGGTTTGTGATGGAATTGATGTTCCCGAACAGATTATCGATCACATAGCGCCAGTGGCAGAGCATATCAAGGATGATGCCTCCGCCATCTTCCTTTCGATAATTCCAGGATGGGCGTTGGAGTTTACCGTCTTCCCCTTCAAATACCCAATACCCAAACTCTCCCCGGACTGAGAGAATACGCCCGAAAAATCCGCTGTCTATCAGTTTTTTTAATTTAACCAGACCCGGCAGCCAGAGCTTGTCCTGGACAACGCCGTTTTTCAACCCGGCAGCCTGCGCTTCCTTCCAGAGCTCCAGTGTCTCTTCCAGGCTGGATGCAACCGGTTTCTCGCAGTAGAGATGTTTTCCCGCAGCAATAGCCTTTCGCATGGCAGCCGCTCTCTGATCCGTTGTCTGGGCGTCAAAATAAATTTCATATTTATCATCCGCCAAACATGCATCCAGATTTGTAGAAAACTCAGCGATCCCATTTTCTTCAGCCAATATACGCAGTTTGGCCTCGTTCCGCCCGACCAGGATGGGGTCCGGCATGATGCGGCGTCCGTCATCCAGTGGAACACCGCCCTGGTCACGGATAGCGCAGATGGAGCGGATCAAATGCTGATTTGTCCCCATACGGCCTGTCACACCGTTCATAATGATGCCAATTTTTTGTATGCTCATAATATTCCTTTCATCTATGAATAAAATCTGATTCGTGTTATCGCTAACTATGTTTTAGATACCCCTGCACAATGGCCTCTAAAAATTCATCCTGGTCTTTCTCCCACCATCGGTTCGAAAAAATTTCCACTTCATTGTAGCCAGCAAACCCGGCATCTTCAACCCAGCCGCGGATTTCCTTGATATTGATACAGCCTTCCCCCATCAAACCCCGGTCGTTCAAAATATCCACAGTCGGAGACATCCAATCGCAAATATGGAATGCAAACAGATAACCACTTTTTCCACAGCGTTCGATCTCCTGACGGAGGTCTGGATCCCACCAAAGGTGATAGACATCCACAGCTACACCAACCAAAGGGCTTTCTAATGCATCGCAAATATCATTGGCCTGACTAAGGGTAATAACAGCCGAGCGAGTATCTGCATACATCGGGTGGAGTGGTTCGACAGACAACTTTACATTGACCCCAGCAGCATGATCCAGGATGGATGCAATTCCCTCCGTGATCTGTTTACGAGATTCGGTCAGGGCCTGGCCCGGAACTGCTCCACAGACCAGAACCACTGACGGCGCCCCGATCGCAGCCGCTTCATCGAGGGCTTTCTTATTGTCATCAATGGCCTTTTGTCTTTCTTCGGCCGTCTGCCCTGGGAAAAATCCACCACGCACCAGGGAAACAACCTCCATTCCGGCATCTCTAAGCAGCTTCCCGGAGGCTTCAGGCCCGTTTTCATCCAACCACGGCCGCCAGACAGATATTCCCTTGATACCTTTTTCCGAATACTTTTCAATGGCTTTTTCCAGAGACCAGGGTTTTGTGGTAATTGTATGAATACAAAGTTTTGAAAGATCTGTAATTGTTGCAGCACTCATATCATCTCTCCGCTATCATCATAGCAAGCAAACGCCCGGGGTACCCGTGACTTGCCGTATTGTACTGTATGCTCCGCGATACTCCAAAACATCAAAACGTTGACGAAGTATGGGTAGCCGGGTGACAGGTGTGGTCTGTAAAGCTGTGTTCATCCAGGTTCGCGATATTAAAAGCGCCTTGTTGGTGCCAAATAAAGCCATCGAGGTAGGGGATGGAAAGCGGGTCGTTTATGTACTCAGTGAAGATGTCGAGTTATCAACTGTAGAAGTCCGGCTGGGTGCTTCTTCTGGAGCATTTTGTGAGGTGGTTGGTGGTGATTTGCAAGAAGGTGGTGTTATTGTTGTTGACCCACCTGCCCCACGGCGAGGACTTTCATCTCCATTTTATTTAGAGGTGCAGCTTTTTGTTCTTCCCTATTGCGAGTCTAATTTGAGGCAGATCAAGCTAATCTCAAACCTAAAAGGAATCTGACATATTGATTCTGGCAATCTGCCATACCATATTTCCCCTTGGAGCTGGGTAAAAAGTTCAGAACGAGTTTGCCTCTCCTCCGCTGCTAAGAAAATTGGATGGTGGTTGAAAGTAAGTGATGTGCTTATCTAACATGTCACTGCGAGCATCTTTTTGCGAAGCAGTCTCCCTTTTGACGAGGAGATTGCCACACTCCGCTACGCTTCGTTCGCAATGACATCACTTACTTCTTTACCACTACCGAAAATTGAAAGAGTTTTTGTTTATTTTTTATCCTCCACCGACTGCGGGAAATAATTTCACATCGTCCTGGGCTGAAATGACTGCTTTTGAAAGCTCCACTAATTCGCTATTGATTACAACCAGATAGACATCCCCTTCAGGGATGCCTGCCTCCTCTAATACTTCAGTCAAGGGCCTTGGCTGGTTGATCTCAATCTCCAACCAACTGTCTTTTTTGGGATGATAGAAATTCAAATGTCCGCCAAGATAAATTCGCATTCTACTCCAACAAATCCGCAGCCCAACCCAGGGACAAAGCCTCCAGGCGTTCACGGGTTGGTGTTCCGGTTTCCGGATCCCATCCTTTGATGCTGTAAAGCTGGCTGAGAGCAGATTCGAACTCATCACGGGGGAAAACTTCACCCTGCAGAGCGCCATTTTCCAGGGGTGAGAAAAGTCGCTCAGGGAGTGTGTCATCTTTACGAGTGAAATCCTTCCCGAGCATTGAAGACGCGAGCCATATTGGTGGCGCGCTCACCTATTTCTAGGAGATCATCCAGAGACAGGTTCCAATCGGTGGCGGCATTGACGGATTCCACCACTTCATCCATAAGAATGTAGGAACGGGGTGCCGGGCCGAAGAAGCAATAGCCGATCACTTTTTCGAAACTGGTCACTTTCTCTAAGATGTAGAATTGCCGCATTTTTTCATCGTTCATGCTGAGTGCTGGTTCCGCCTCGGTTATCCCCAGCGGTTTGGCATTTTTGAAGGGAATCCCTTCTGGGTTAGCAAGCATGGTATCGTGGGCAACCACCAGATGATCTGCCCCAATCTCTGAAATAGCGTAACCCATCCCGACGTTGTATTTACCGCGCGGCTCGTGCATGGGCAGTTCTTGCCCTTTAACATGGATAGCGAAGTAATGGGCATCCCCTCCAATCTTTTCAGCCGCCCGCATCGTCCCTTCGGCCAGCAAATCCCCCAAACCTTCCCGGCGGGCAATTCGCTCGATCATAGTCAGCAGGGCTTTGGCATTGCCAAAACGGAGTTCCAGGCCGTCGGTATCTTCCAGGGTCAACAAACCATGCTCGAAGCATTCCATCGCAAATGAAATCGTCATACCGGTAGAAATACTGTCGAGCATATAGGCATTGCAAAGCTCGTTGGCTTTTGCGATGGCATGAAGATCGCTTATACCGCAGTTTGGGCCAAGCGATCCAATCGTCTCATATTCTGGCCCGCCGTAAGGCGATGGTTTCCCATCCACCTGCACTTCCCGCTTACAGCGAATAGCGCAGGCATAGCAACTCCGCCGGGCGGTGAGTAGTTCGCTCTCATAAGTTTCCCACTTGATATCATCAACGTTTTCGAACGCTCCCTGTAAAAAGTTGCGTGTGGGTAAAATGCCGGCGGCATTCAGTGGTTCGACCAGTCCGGGAGTGCCGGTATTTTGAAGTCCCCAAGCTTGAGGATTGTCTTTGACCCGCTGGGCTAATATGCGACCCAGGGCGATTAGCGCTTTGGGATCGCGTGCCAGCTTCTGGTAGTGCTTCCGGCCACGCACTGCCACTGCCCGCAGGTTCTTGGAACCCATCACTGCGCCCATTCCGTTACGGCCATTGAAGTGTCTGAGATCATTGGTGAGACCCGCATAGCGCACCAGATTCTCGCCCGCAGGGCCGATTTGCAATACCTGAATTCTCTTGTCACTCAATTCTGCACGGATCGCTTCCTGGACCTCGGCCGTTTTTCGGCCCCAAAGATGTTTTGCAGACCGAATATCAATTTTGCCATCCTGAATCCAAAGGTATACTGGCTGTGGGGATTTCCCGGTAATCACAATAGCTTCAAACCCGGCCATTTTGAGTTCCGGGCCCCAAAAGCCCCCGGCTTCAGATTCACCGTAAGCATTCGTCAGAGGTGATTTGGCTGAAACGACATACCGGGTAGCTGTCGAGAGTGGGGCGCCAGTCATTAGTCCATTTGCAATCACCATGACATTTTCTGGAGAGAATGGATCAATATGGGCTGACATTTCGTTTAAAAGAATATAACCGGCCAGGGCCTTACCCCCGGGATACAGCCGATAGAAATCTTCAGCCAACTCTTCAATGACGATTTCGCTTGTGGATAAATTTATGCGAAGAATTTTTCCTGTGGTTCCGTACATAATGTTCTCCTAAATCGTTCAATTCGCAATATACGGAATCGTGGATGACGCGTGCGGAAGAAATCCAACACGCTCACCAGGTTCCAGTTCAGTGATTGCCAAAGTAACAGCCTGTTGTAAATCTTTGATTGGATTTAGCAGTAAGGCTTTCGAGAAATCAGTGTTCATTTCTGAATAAAATTGTAACCGTATTTTAGACGCATCGCGTGCAATTTGATAGGCTTTGTGTGGACCAATGTGAAATTTTTCTGAAGTAAACTGTTGAATGACTTCTTCGTTGGAAGCTTTGCCACGCATCCATTCTTCGTAATGCGGACTGCCTGTCCCCTCCGGGCAGGCTGCTGCCAGGATGATCGTCCCGCCGGGTTTTGTGACCAGCGCGGCGTGCGCCAACCCCTTTTGCGCCTGGTAGAGATTGATATCTTTGGGATGCCCGCCGGGTGATGAGATCATCAGGCTATATTTGGATGGCAATTCCACCTGGCAGACCTGCCTGGATAAGGGAATCCCAACCTGCATGACCGCGCGCGGATCTCCGCTCAACACATGGACAATTTGCTTGTCATGGTTCAGGATGGCATTTAGGGCAAAATGGATTTCAAACTTTTGCCCAATTTCTTCAATATCCTGCCGGGCCGGATTCGTTTCGTATGTGCCTAACTGTGAATCGGGATGGGTCATCAGCGCGTGGTTGTGGGTGATGGTTTCCGTCCCAGCCAGGCCGATTGCGGCGCTTTTGACGCCGCCGGAAAAACCGGCAAACTGGTGCGGCTCGATGTTGCCCACTACGATCTTCAAATCAGCCTGCGCATAAGGCTTGTTTGCCCACACAGGTGTGCCCCGCGATGTCTCACACAAGTGAGCCAGGTTCGCGAAATCAGCCGCATCATGCGATACGACCGCATACCGCTCGATAATGGAAGCAGGCAAAATGGACGGGAACTCATCTGGCGTCATTGGGGGATGTGTCCCTACCGCAACATACAACGTGATTGCCTGCGCAGGGATACCCAATGATTCCAGTTGCTCCAGCAAAGGCGGCAGGATGTGCTGAGCGGTACGGGGCGCGTCTTATCATTGACTGCAATTCCTACTGATTTTACGCCTGCAAATGCGGACAGGCTGACGCCGCCCAGTGGATCATCCAATGCAGCCCGGGCAACTTCCAAGGGGTTGGGAGCAGGCTGGATTGCCGGTGGCTCGATGGTGTCCACCTGTACGTCATCAGGAAAGGTCAGAGAAATGGATGAACGCCCGTAGGGCACGGAAATTTTCATGACGGATGTGATATGTATAGAAAAATAAGCGCCAGCACTCAGGCATCAGGCGCTTTATTTTTCCTGTCTTTCGATTTACTAAGCGCTGCGATACAGTTTTGTCAATACAAAATCATCGTGGCGCAAGACTTCGGCGCTGGTCAGACGTCCGTTGATGGTGTGCGCCATCATTTCCATGGTGCGATCCGCGGCGCCGTCCAGGTTGTATTCGAAGGTCAGCAAGCCGGTCAGGTCTACATCGATGTGTTCGTTCATAGTTTCGACCGTCAGCGGGTTGGCAGACATTTTGACGACCGGCAGGATCGGGTTCCCGACGATGTTGCCCTGCCCGGTGGTGAACAGATGCAAAGCCGCTCCGGCGGCGCAGCACAACGTCACCATTTCGGCGGCGGCGCTGGAAGAATCCATGAAGTACAGACCCGGGCCTTTGGGTTCTTCGGCCTGATCCAGATAGCCGACCACTTTGCAGCGTCCCATTTTTTCGATATTGCCAAAGGCTTTTTCTTCAATGGTCGAGAGCCCGCCGCGAATATTGCCTTCGGTGGGTTGTGAACCCAAGCAGGCTGACGCCTTGCGATTTGACCAGATCCTGGTAATAGTCGAAGCCGGCTTGGAATTGAGCAGCAACTTCAGGGGTGGCACATTGCTCCACGATTTTATCTTTCGGCCCCAGTCACTTCGGTGGTTTCACCAAAGATCAGGGTGTTGCCGAGCTTTCTCCAGGCGATCGAAGACACGTCCTACGGTGGGGTTGGAAGCCAGGCCGCTGGTCGTATCCGATTCGCCGCATTTTGTGGAAACCCAGATTTCGTTCCATTCAACAGGGACGCGCGGAAGTTCGGAAGCATAATGCACGAACTCCTTGGCTTTCCAGGCCGCTTTGCGGATGGTCTCCAGATCGCCGGATCGTTCGATGCTGAAACCTGCTACCGGTTTCCCGGTCTCTGCAATGCCCTTGACGATGTGGTCGGTCCAGTTCGGTTCGATCCCGATCACAATCACAGCCGCCACGTTGGGGTTCTTCCCGGCCCCGATCAGGGTGTTGAAGGTCAGGTCCAGATCATCACCAAACTGCAAACGCCCATAAGGGTGCGATAAGGCCATCGTGCCGCGGATCAGGCTGGCAACACCTTCCACTGCAGCATTGGAAATATCGTCTACCGAAACGATCAGCACATGGTTGCGGATGCCAACACGACCATTATCGCGGCGATAACCGGTCAGGGGAATGTTTTTATAGTCACTCATCAGATACTCCTAATGTTCAACGATCTGGGATTTACCAGCCCAGCGCAGACTCTTGATATTATGGGTGTGGACATGCGCGCCTTTGGCAATTGGGGTGCTGGCATATCCAATTTCGCTGCCATACTCCAGGATGTGCTTCTTCTCATCCATATCTCGCATGGCAACCTTGTGACCGAGAGGGACATCATCCACCAGTTTGATGGGGGTGACGGGTTCACCTTCCAGGGTCACTGCCTGGATCTCTTCACCGGCCTTCAAGTCCATGGCGGCCACGCCGACGTCATCATCGGGTTCGTGCAATAAAATACCTTTTTTCATTTTTTACTCCTTCAAAAAGTTATAAACAAAAGGGTAGATCTTCTACTCGTAGGGGGTCTGGTCCCAGAATTCCTGGAATTTTCCCAGACCGACGCCTGTATAAGGGTGATCAAATGCATCTTTGTAAACAGCAAAACCGGCTGTCACAATATCTGCGCCAGAGACGGCCGCATCCACGATCTGGCGTCCATTGCGGACAGCCGCCACCAAGACTTCGGTGCTGAAACCATAATTATCGCGCACGGCGATTATGTCCTGGATAAAACTCTGTACTTCCTCACCGTTGGATTCCTTCCAGCCGATGAAAGGCGAGACGAAAAATGCGCCCATGCGCATGGCCTGCAAAGCCTGCGCCGCCGAAAAAACCAGGGTGAGATTGGTACGGATGCCCTCTTCTTTAAGGACTGCCACAGCCTTGAAACCGGCTTCCGTGGCAGGCAGCTTGATCACAAAGTTCGGGGACATCGCAGCCAGTTTCTGGCCCTCGGCGACCATTTTCTCGAACTCCGTGTGGTGCGGATTGACTTCCACCGAAACGGTTTTATCTGTCCCGGCAAACAGATCGCCAATTTCCCGAACGGCCGTCAGGAAGGACTTGCCCGAGACCTGCACATGGCGCGGGTTGGTGGTGACGCCATCCAGGTTCCACATCTTCAAGGCATATTCGATTTCATTGACTTGCGCGCTATCTAGAAAAAATTTCATAGGATACTCCTGTAATTTATTTTTGTAAGATTTGTACATCCGGCTGGCAAGTTATTCGATTTTGCCATCGGATGAAACGGTCAAATCCAGACCCGGTAACTGCATGCCGTTTTTCGGCAACCCAAACGCCCAGACCTCTTCCAGATCTAGCCTGTCTTTGAGTTCGCCCGTGTGCTGAACCACCGGCCCCAGCGGAATGATACATCCCTCGCGTCCAAAGACTGGAATGTGATCCAGTGGAACTGTGCGCTCGAAGACACCCGGCCCCTCGACCCAGGTTTCGTTCCAGATGTCGTACCAGTTTCCGGCGGGGAGATAGAAGCGGACCTGTCCGCCCGGGACAACGACCGGCGCTACCAGCAGTGACGGTCCCAGCATGTATTGCTGTTCGAACTGCCAGGCGATGTGGTCTTTCGGGAAAGTCAGCACCATCGAGCGCATGACCGGCATCCCGGTTTGGCTGGCTTCTAGCGCGCAGCCTTGTAAATATGGAATAAGCCGATAGCGCCATTCCAGCCATTTGCGAACGATGTTCTCCGCTTCCTCGCCATACACCCAGGGTTCGCGTTCGCCAATCCCGTGGAAGCGCGTGTGCGAGGCCATGATTCCGGCCTGTGCCCAGCGGACATACAACTCAGGCGCAGGGTTGCCAATGGCAAAACCGCCGATGTCGTGGGCGTAGAACGGGCCGCCGCTCATGCCCCAGGCCTGCCCGCCGCGAACGCAAGCCGCCAGCCCTTCCCAGTCTGATTGCGGGTCGCCGCCCCACTGTACCGGGAAACGTTGCCCGCCAGCCCAGGCGGCCCGTCCCCATACCATGGGCTCATCTTGACTGTACATTTCTGTGGCTTCGTAGACGCACTGGTTATACAAATGGGTGTAAACGTTATGCAGGCGTTTGCCGCTGTCTCCATTAAAAGCCACAACATCTTCGGGGACGGCTTCGCCGTAATCAGTTTTCATTACGCTGACACCGATATCGAAAAGTTGTTTGTGCTGGTCACGGAACCAAGCGTAGGCATCGGGATGTGTGAAGTCAATAATGCCGCTGGGCATCAGGTGCGGCCAGCTCTTGTCATAAGGCCAAGGGAACCAGCGATGGATGTAAGGTGTGCCGTCCAGATTTTTGAGAAGGTAACCCTTCTCGGCCAGTTCGTTGAACAAAGGGTTGCGCGTGGAGAGGTAGGAATATTCCCAAAGGTTCAGGCGAATCCCCAGAGAACGCAGTTCTTGCACAAAACCGGTGGGATTCGGGTAACGTTCGGGATCCCAGGTGAAATCGAAGCGGTCTTCCATGGTATGCCAGGCGCGGCCATCCAACAGCAACACATCGCAGGGGATTTTGTGTTCACGCAGTTTGTGGGCTACTTCCAGCGCAATTTCGGCAGTCTGGTAGTAGGCCCGTGACATCCACATGCCATAGCTCCAACGAGGTGGCAGGGCTGCCCGGCCAGTCAGGTGGGTGTAGCGCTCGATTATCTTGGCAGGGGTAGCAGCCGCTATGAAGAACAGGTCCAGTTCAGCGTCGAATACCTGCAAAATGTAGCTGCGGTGTGACCACTGTGGGTAGCCGACGCCATGGGTTACTTTTGAGGGGGTATGTACGAACAGTCCCCAACCTTCTGGGCTCCAGGCGAAGGGTGTGTTTTTATAGGAAAGCTCTGAGTTGAGCGTGGTGGCGTCTTCGTTCCAGTTGTGGATCAATTGTCCACGGCGGTTGAGGGCGGCCCACTTTTCGCCCAGCCCGTAGACGGGCTCCCCGTTGCCCAGGGCCATTGCTACCAGCCAGGAGTCAGCCCGCTTCGCGAAGGGCGAAAAGCGCAGGTGTCCTTCAATGGTGCGATCAGTTACGGATTCGAGAAGCAGCTTCTCGTCCCGTAAGAAGCGGATGCGCATCGGCCCGGTCAGGATTTCTAGAGCAATGTTCCCGGCCTGGACCCGGTAGCCGTCTGCGATGGTCTTTACATCTAACTGTAAATTTTCGGATTCTGAAACCAAAATTCCGTAATCAGGCTGATTCTGTTTTGCAATAAATCTCATCCGCAGGATGCTGGGAGCAAAACAGGAAACTTCAAGATCTCCAACCATGCTGCGAAATACGGCACGTTGCGGTGTTTTCTCCTTGAGGGAGATGGCTTCCAGAGACTCAAAGCCCTTTTGAAGGATAATTCCTTCATGGTGAAGAATCATTAATTCACTCCAGCTGGCGAATGTTTTTGCGGGCGAAATTACTCGTAACCTGGCTATTTCATACCAGTTGTTGCAATGCCTGTTGTGATGTTTTTCTGCAAGAAGCTAAACACGAGCGTAATCGGCAGCAAGGTCAGGACGGTCATTGCCAGGATAAGATTCCATTGGACATTAAGCTCGCCCTGGAAGGAGGCCAGGCCAACCTGCAAGGTGAAGTACTCGCTGCGGCTCAAGACGATCAATGGCCAGAGAAAGTCGTTCCAGCGCCACATGACTGAGAAAATGGTCAGAACTGCCAGGGCGGGTTTTGCCAGCGGCAATATGATCTGTGAATAGATGCGCCATTCGCTGGCGCCATCGATGCGCGCTGCGTCGAGCAGTTCATCAGGGATGGTGAGCATGTATTGGCGTAGCAGGAACACGCCGGTGGGGGTTGCCGCGCCAGGAACGATAATGCCCAACAGGTTGTTGTTCCAGCCAACATTGGTGATGACCAGGAAGACAGGTACAAGTACCACGGATAGGGGCACCATTAACGTGCTGATCATGACCATGAAAATCGTCTGGCGCCCGCGGAATTTGTACTTGCTCAAGGCAAAAGCTGCCATGCTGTTGACGAGCAGGGTTAGTAGCGTTGCAAAGACGGTCACAATGATGCTGTTCCATAGATATTGCCCAAAGTTAAAGCTTTCAATACCTTCGATATAGTTGTCTAACCCAAAATAGACGCTTTCTACGGGCTGGCGTTGGTTGATGTTAACTTTTATGAGCTCACCGGGGTGAGCGGGATCGACCAATTGGGCTTCCAAGGCCAACGCGCCGAACTTGTGCCAGCGTTCTGACCGAACCATCCTCGAACGTAATCTGGTACAACGGCAATGGCTCATCATAGCCTTCCACTGCGACAGTTTCTTGGCGGTATGGTAACAACCGGGGTGGAAATTTTGCGATTTCCCCGGATGTTTTGAAGGATGAAAGCACCAACCATAGGATAGGGCCAAACATGAGGATTACACCAAGGAACAAATACACATAAGAGATCACGTCGGTAAAATCGGCTTTTTTACCGCCACGTTTTTTGGTCAGGTATCCCGAAACCGTGCCCATATTATTCCTCCTCCCGGCGTACTGACAATTGGATAACTGTCAATATGATCAGCACACCAGCCATAAGCAGTGAAGCAGCCGCCGCAAGACCAAATTGCTTGTTTGGACTGGAAAAGCCATAGTTATATATGTATTGCACGATGTAGAGGGTGGCTGTCCCCGGACCACCGCCTGTGAAGGCAAACACGATGTCAAATACCTGGACAGCGCGTATCAATGAAAGAACCAAGACAACAATCATGGTGGGCATAAGCAACGGCAGTGTGATTTTTGTGAAAGATTGCCAGGGATTCGCGCCATCTATTGACGCGGCTTCGTACAGGTCAGCAGGAATGGATTGCAAGCCTGCTAACAAGATGAGTGTGTAAAACCCCATAAAAGCCCAAACACTGATCATAATGACCCAGATACGAGCCCATTGCACATTTACCAGGAAGGGAACTTTATCGTACCCCATCGAGGTAATGATGCCATTCAACAAGCCGTTTTCCTGCAAGATCCACTTCCAGATCAATGCAACCACAATGGGAGAAAGTAGAACTGGGTAGAAAAAGACGCTCCTAAAAAAACCACGTGCTTTGATCTTGCGATTAAGTATGAGGGCTGTAATCAATGAAAGGATTACCATGATGGCAACCTGAAAGACTACATATCCGATAGTGTTGTAGACAGCCCGCCAGAATAGATCTTCGCCACAGGAGTTTGGATTGAGATAGTTTTCGCATTCCAGCAAGCGTTCAAAATTTGCAGTACCTACCCAGGGACGTTGATCGGGGAAGAATGCCGAACCGCCAGTGAAACGCATAAACAAAGTTGAGCAGCATGGGGAAGAGAATAAAGATGCCGAATATAAGCAAGTTCGGCAAGACGAAGACATAAGGCATGCCGCGAATCCCAATCCAACGTTGAATGGTGCCAAAAATAAGATCCAACGACCGAAGTAAAAAATTCATAGATGGAATTAAAAATTCGGACAACCATATTTTCAGAAAGTTGTTTTTACGTTGTGCGATCATCGAAACCATCCAATCTACGGGGATGCAGGTCGCAACGACCTGCATCCCCGCAAGAGCTAGGGGAAGTAATTATTGTGCTTCTGCGATAGCGGTATCAATATCCGATTGGAGATTGGTTGAGCATCTCGTCAAGGGTCAGTTCACCCGTCAGATACTGCGCAATGCGATTGGCGCTGTTTCGATAGTACGCAAAAGCATAGGGGTTTACGTTCAATGCCACGGCCTGGTCCTGCAGCTTGGGCACTTCAGCAGTATAAGACGAAAGAGCAGCCAAGACAAAAGGATTGTCGGTTGCAAACTCAACACCCGTTGATGCAACTTCCTTCTGGGCAGGCAATGCCAGTGTTCCCGCCGAAAAAGCGCCGTAATTCTCGGCCTGGATCAGGAATTCAACCAGCCTGGCAGTTTCTTCAGGGTGTTCGGTATCAGCAAAGGCTACCACAGCAGAACCGCCAGCAATACCTGTGGAACCACCATCCCCGGTGGGGTTGGGAACCACGACCCAGTCGAAGGCGTCCCCGACATCATTGGCCAGTCCATTGATGTTCCAGGACCCTGACATACACATGACCAATTGGCCGGTTTTGAAATCATCAATGCAGCTATTGACAGCATCAGCATTAAACCAGACCTCGGTCGGGGTGATGCCTGCTTCGTGCCAGCCCTTCAAAATTTCAGCAAAAGCGCGGAAACCGGGAGTGTCAACGGTGAAGGTGCCATCTGGATTGAGCAGGGTCGCGCCCATGCTCATTGCCGGGCCAGCAAAACGGTGACCAGTGCGGTCAATAGAGATCGCATATTGCACGCCAGTGGCATCGGCAACCTGCTGTGGTGAGATCGGTCCATTCTTCCCAGGTTGTTCCTTCACCGGGCACTTCAATACCTGCCTGGTCAAACAGGGTCTTATTGACGTACGGGCCGGTTACCGTGAGCGCATCCGGGAAGCCACCATAGCCTAAGGCTTCCAAAATGGGAGCGGGGAAGTTAGCTTCGTAGTAAGCTGAATCTGCAAGATAGGAGCGCAGATCCAACAGCTTGCCCTTGTAAGCACCAAAGTTGGTGATACGGGCCAGGTCGGGGCCTTCACCAGTTTCAACCTGGACAGGCAGTTGTTCGTCAATGGTCTTGTAGGGCACCACATCCAGCACAACCGTAATATCGGGATTCTCGGCCATGAACTTGTCGATCAATGGCTGCATAACGTCAGCTTCAATGCCATCTGCGTAGTACGTAAAGCGCAATTCAACGGTTTCCATGGGCTCTTCTGGCGGAGCGGGCTCTTCAGTAGGTGCCGGTGCCTCGGTGGGGGCCGGTTCTTCGGGTGGTGGAGCGGGTGCCTCTGTTGCGGCAGGTGCACAGGATGCGATCAGGACCGCAACCAGGAGGAACATAGCTAACAGATTTCTGACTTTCATCATTCTTCTCCTTTTGAGTTATTTTTGAGAGATTTGGATTGCAATTTTCGTTACATTTATTTTTCTTAGTGCATCACCTCCTCCGACATGTTCAAAACAGGCAATTCGATAAGTTTGGCAAATGCTTCTAGTGCGCTCAAATAGTTGCCATAAACAAGGGAAACGTGGTGTTCTAACCCTTCAAGCATCAATATATCGAGAAAATTTTGGGCGGGGATATCAAGCTTCAATCTTCCCGAAGTGCCGCTGAAAGGCTTTGGGGCAGCCAGCATCTCCCCTTTGCCAAGCACAAGACGCAAATCCCCGGTTGCCTGGCTGATGCGGGCTATTGTGACATCTCCTGGTTTGAGGGGGAAATCCATGACGAGCGGTACCTTCCGATTGGAATGCAGCCCGCCTCGTGCCTGGACCTTCGGGTCTGCCATCGCTAAAGGAGCCAATCCACAGTGCCAGAGAGCGACCTGGTTCTGCGCCTGGTCTACCCCTACCATATCCGTGCCGAAGGCGGGAGCATCTGCCAATATTTGCAACATCAACTGTGTGAGCGTTCCATTGATGTCAGCTTCGCAACTGCAGGGCAGGGGAGTGTCCAGGTCAAATCCATCGCTGAGCATGGACATAGCTCCGCAGGCCGCGCAGCCCATTTCGGTGAAAAACTCAGGCCAGCAACGCACTGCCAGGCCATCCAGCTTTTGCTCGATGGCGATTTCTTTCAGGGCGTTGTACACACTCAGGGTGCCGTTTAACGGAGTTTGTTCGAGAGTGGACAAATTATCTAAACGGGTATCAAGCATGGCCCGGGTCTGATCGATGGTCGTTTCGGATACAGAGCGTGCGCGGGCAAAGATATCTTCTAATTCGATATGGTGTATCTGGACGCCAAATGATTCCTTTAATCTTGGCTCGTCCAGATGACAGGAATCCATCCCGCCTGGATGTTCTCCCACTACCCCTAGGCGTGCACTCTGAGTTTTTGGCGCAGGGAACCCGCCATCGCCAGGTTGCGGATTTTTTCTATGGTTGTCGCATCCTGTGGCGTGGTATAGGCATAGTCATAGTGGTGTTTCCGGAGAGTCAGCGCATGACCCGCAAGATTGATCCCGCACAATGAGTTCAAACGCAGGCGATCTCCTGTCCAGGCTTCTGGCACTGCCCACAGGAAAACTGGCGCGTCGCATGGCCTTAGCCAATTCCACCACCATCGTGCTGTCTGCAAAGGTGGCCTGGAAAATCAATAGCAGGTCGACAGGAGTGTCTGGCAAGTTTTTGGGCTGCTTGTTTTGCCAGTGCGATATCGCTGACCGGTTGTTCCGGTTCTTCTAATTGGAATCCGGCTGCCAGCAGGGCATCCCTGGCAGCGCTGATCATTTGCTCAGCGAACTGGACATCAAAGGTATTTCGAACTAGAGGGAGAAATGCAATTCGAAGGGATTCCAATGTTTCCTCGATTAAATAGTTATTCTTCCATTTGTTGGTAGAAGAAGTGAAGCAGGGCTAATGATGCTGCTCCAATAACACCGGCTTTCCATCCAAAGCTGGTGGCTTGTACGCGGACATTTTTCCCCATTCCACCAAACGCCATTTGTTGGATTGTGTGGGTGATGGGCTTGATAAACAGGTCTTCACCACGCGAAAATATTCCGCCCAGCAAAATGAGTTCGGGGTTGAACAGATTGACTAAGATTTGCGAGAGCCACTCCAAGATAGTAAGCACGTTCTTCGATCATTTTTTGTACTTGCGTGTCACCTTGGCGGGCGGCTTCAAATACGCGTTCGATTGGGGAGAGTCTGTCTGGCTTCCCGTTTAGGAGGGCTGGCCAAAATCCCGTTTGGGTTCGGCTGTGCGATATTTTCTGCTTGCCGCAAAATTGCGGATTCGGAAACAAGTGTTTCAAGACATCCGCTATTGCCACAGCGGCATGGTTCGCCACCATGCGGCAAAATAACGCTGTGCCCAATCTCGCCTGCGCCTTTGGAACTGCCACGAAACACCCGGCCTTTGAAGGTCAGACCAGCGCCCACACCGGTTCTTCCATAAACAAAAGCCACAGAATCAACCCCACGCCCGGCACCAAAATAGGTTTCACCAATGGCCATGGAGCGCACATTGTTGTCCACGATCACAGGGAGTGGAAGCTTATCTTGCAAATATTCCCTTAGCGGAACATCATGCCAATTCAGGTTGGGGGCCAACAGATTTACACCTGTGGTGTAATCCACTAGACCAGATGCACCGACTCCGATCCCAAGAATTTTTTGTTGGTCAAAGCCGCTTTCGGCAATTGCTGAACTTATGGCCTCTACGATTTGATTTAGCACATCGGTGGGGGGGGAATTTACATCAAAACTATGCAGTTGGCTATGGATAATTTCAGCGCGTAAATTTGTAATTGCAACTCGGAATATACCTACACCAATATGTATGCCGATCACAAACCTAGCATTAGGTTCCAGACAAATGCTCGTTCGCGGGCGACCAACTGGGCGCAACCCATTTTGCTCATCATCAGTCGCAGCTTTTTCTGTGACTATGCCTTGCTCGATGAGTTCCGATATTAAATTTGTAATGGTGGTATTAGAAAGATTGGTGTGTTTTGCTAGTTGGCTGCGTGAAAGTACAGGCTCATACAGGAGATTCAAAAGAATCACCTGTAAATTGTGTTGTTTGACCAGATTTATGTTACTGCCCTGTAAGTTTGCCTGTGCCATAGGATGAAAATCTGTAAAGGGGAGAGAAATATAATTATTTTTTTAAAGTGAAAAAATAATTATATTCTGTATTATAGTTACATAGCTATCTTATGTCAATATCATTTCTAATCTATTCTAGAGCAATGTTTTAGAAATCTGATCAAACGAGTTATTCGTTCCAAATTTCCTGTTTTGATAATATCCAGCACTGGTTATTACAATCTCTCCCCAAGTTTCTTGGACTAATAAAAGAGAAACAGAAGCTTCAGGTTTTTGTTGCCTGCAAGGGATTAGCTAGCACCAACTCAGTTGATAATACAAGACCAGGAGTGTAAATGCAAACAGCACTTCGTAAAGGATGTTATATTTCCTTATCTTTTTGGGGAACGGCATTATAAGTATTTCGCTCTTGGAATGATTACATGTACAGATCGCAGCCCCAATAAAAAATAACAATTTTACGACCCCGCGGAGCGTAACAAAGAAACAAACCAATTTTTTGGAAAACAGGCATAAAATAACAAAAAAACCAACCAAAAAGGTTGGTTTTTTGTGTCAACTTTGGCGGCCCCGACGGGATTCGAACCCGCGATCTCGGCCTTGACAGGGCCGCATGTTAAGCCACTACACCACGGGACCAATTGATTGAGCGGGCAGATAGTTTATCATACCCCATTCCGCATGTCAATATGCGTAGTCGGAATACAGGTTTGGATCAGTAGGGGTCAGGCCAGATGGGATCATGTACGTATACCCAATCGCCTTCAGTAGCCCAGTTGAAGAGCCAGTGCGAATCACCTACTGACAGGTTAACGCATCCATGTGATTGTGGGTAACCAAACCTTGTGCGCCAGTATGCGCCATGTAAGGCGCGCGCGCCATCAAAATACATGGTCCAGGGAACATTGTCCAGATAATAGAAATCCGACGGATCATTATTGCGCATGGTTTCGGTTTCTTTTTTCTGGAAGATTTGGAATAATCCGGGTTTTGTCCAGAACGGTTCCGAGCCGCTGGCGATAACGGTTGCAAAAACCAGTTCGCGATTGTCATAAACAGCCAGGGTTTGCTCGGCCAAGATTGACATCAATCCAGCGATTGGTGGTTACCCCTTCAGGCGGGGTGGTATTGATCACACTTGCGCTACTTTGCGTGCTTCTACCCATTGATTGGGGCCGATCAGGTTCCAATCTGCATCATCAACGTTTTGTGTATCGTAAATTTGAACGACTGCATAAAAGGGTTGAGCCATATGTTCGTGTTGGGAGCGTTGTATCCGGGTGCCGCTTTTGACCGGGATTTGCTCAAAAGGCCAACCAAAGGAATTGCGTGGCGTGGAGGAAAACACCAACCCTTGGAAAGTTGGAATTTCCCCAATCCGAGCCCCTTTACCGGGTATCCAACCACCGTTTTCCATGAGGTAGTAAATCCCATTTACATCAGCACGATCTATATAAGAAATATATACAAAACCGGGTGGGAATTGGTTTACACCAGTCCCTCTTTCGCCTGCTGAACTGTAAATAGGGACATAATCATTCTCCAGTTTGAAATACCGATAAGGAAGTTGAGACAGGCCCGGGTCCGGTTTTGAGGCGGGCAAAGGTGGTTGCGGGATGGTAATTCCCAGCTTTGCCATATCTGTTAAATACTGGGACGGCCCAAGTGGAATGCAGCCGTCTGGTGTTGCAGGATAGGCATCCGGTTCGCATACCACTGCACCACTGTCTGGTTCATCGAATTTGGGCAGTTTGTTGGGCGGATAGCGTTATGAATCAGGGTTGGTCGATGCCAATCAGACTGAAGCTCATTAGCACGAAAAACAATCTTTTCATTGAAGTTCTCCTCTAACAACCGACGATTATAGCATGCTGCAACTTACGTTTTTGTTAACTGGCTTTTCAAGGGTGTTTGCTGCCCTGCTTGACACAATATACGCCCTGTGCTAAATTTGCTTGTAAGTTACTCGCGTCCGGTTGGCAAATCATACCAACAAGGATGTTCATCCTTTTCTTTAGGAGGGCTGTCTTGTCCAAGTCTCGCACGCAACAAATGGTAGACCGCTTACGCGAGCTTCAAGCCTCCTCGCCAGATATTGAAGCATCGGCGATTGTCAGTGTGGATGGGTTGAGTATTGCATCAGCCTTGCCGCAGGGTGTGGAAGAAGACCGCGTTTCGGCGATGTCTGCAGCCATGTTGTCCCTGGGCGAACGTATCGCATCTGAGTTGGGGCGAGGTTCTCTCGAACAGGTCTATATTAAGGGCGAAAAAGGATATGTTATCCTTATGTCGGTTGGTGAAGAAGCAGTACTTACTGCCTTGGCGCGGGAACAGGCTAAGTTAGGTCTGATTTTCCTGGATATGCGCCGGGCAACCGAAGATCTGTCGAAATTAATCTAGTGGAGTGCGTATGAGCCCCGTTGAAAAAAGTGGTCTTTACTACCCCAATAAATTTGGCCTGATTACCATACAATCCCTGGAAGAAGTGATGGGGAAGAATGGTCTCAATGCAATCCTGAATCTGGCCGGGTTAAATCATTATATTGACAACTATCCTGCGGACAACCTGGATAAAGGCTTTGATTTTTCTGAGCTATCTTCTCTGGGCGTTGCGCTCGAGGAGATGTATGGCCCTCGTGGCGGTCGTGGACTTGCGCTGCGTGCGGGTCGTGCTACTTTTGCGGAGGGTTTGAAGAATTTTGGCGCATTGGCTGGTGTTGCGGATTTGGCTTTTGTGGTTTTGCCGCTGCAATCTAAACTTCGCATTGGCATGCCTGCTTTTGCCAAAATCTTCACGCAGCTCACAGATCAGCACACAACTGTCGAAGAAAAAGACAACGAATTTATTTGGACCATCCACAAATGTCCCTGCTGCTGGGGGCGCACAGGCGCAGATAAACCGGTCTGTTTTATTGCTGCTGGCTTGTTGCAGGAATCCTTGAAATGGGTTTCCGGTGGAAATGAATTTCGTGTTAATGAGTCGAAGTGCGTTGCTGTGGGTGAAGATGTCTGTGAGTTTGTCATCCAAAAAGATCCTATTGGATAATTAAAGGAGACCGGCATGGCAGACGTCAAGTCAAAAATCCTGGTCGTAGAAGACGACCTCGACGTCGCCGAGATGCTGAACGCGTATTTTCGCGTTCAGGGCTACGAGGTCTTTACTGTTAACTGGGGGGAAGATGGTGTACGCGCATGCCAGACGATCAATCCTGATTTAGTGGTTCTTGATATCCGCTTGCCGGATATTGATGGCTATGAAGTTGCACGCCGTTTGCGCATTGACCGCCGTACGCAGGATGTTCCCATCATTTTTCTGACTGAAAAACGTGACCGTGCTGATCGCTTGCAGGGACTGGAAATTGGCGCTGACGATTACATCACCAAACCTTTTGATGTGCAGGAATTGCGTCTGCGCGTTCGAAATGCGCTGCGCCGTGCAAGCCAGGGTTCTTTGAACAATCCTGTCAGCGGGTTGCCAGATGGCGCACTGGTGGATGAAAAACTAGCAGAAATGCTCCAGAAAAGTAAACTGGTCGCTTCTCTTGGTGTCGATTATCAACCTGGATGTTTTTCGTGATGCCTATGGATTTGTGGCTTCCGATGATGTGTTGCGTGCCATCAGCCTGATGGTCCACAATGCCATGCGCGAAGTGGGTGATTCAGATGATTTTGTCGGGCACCTGACGCCAACAGATTTTGTGCTGATGGTTTCTTCTGGAAATTTGCCTGCATTACAGGAGCGGGTTCGCACACGTTTGGAGCAATCGCTGGATTACTTCTATCCGATCAAAGATCGTGATCGGGTTTCCAAGCGCGATGATCGGCTCGCCATCAAAGTGGTTGAATTGCCATCGATGGATGGGCGTTTCAACGACCTGGATGCACTAAAAAAGGAATTGTTGCGCTTGATTCGGTAGGGACAGATTGAACATTACAGTTGTAACTCCAACTTATAACGAAGCGGAGAACTTGCCTAAGCTAGTCTCCGCTTTATTTGCGCTTCCGCTTGATTTGCGGATTTTGATTGTGGATGATAACAGCCCGGATGGAACTGGAAAAATCGCTGATGGGCTTGCGCGGCATGATAAGCGGATTACAGGTTTTGCATCGACCCGGCAAAACTTGGTTTGCGGTCGGCATATCTCAACGCCTTTCAGCATATTATGCAAGGGGATGCAGATGCCATTGTCCAGATGGATGCGGACTTCTCCCACGACCCGGCTGTACTGCCGGAAATGGCGGAGCGCATCGAATCCTGCGACGTGGTAATCGGCTCCCGTTATGTAGAGGGGGGTTCGGTCGATGAGCGTTGGCCGCTCTGGCGGAAAGGGCTTTCTGCATTTGGGAACTTCTATGCTCGCTCGATCCTAGGATTTCCCCTCCGCGATGTGACTACCGGTTACCGCATGTGGCGGCGCGAAACGTTGCAGAGCATGCCATTGGAACGTATTCGCTCCAATGGGTATGTTTTCCTGGTGGAGATGGCTTACCTGGCGCATTGCCTGGAATATGATATTCGTGAAGTGCCAATCTATTTTGCAGACCGCCGCTGGGGCAAATCGAAAATGTCTTTCAAGATACAATCCGAAGCAGCCTTGCGAGTCTGGCAGGTATGGTGGAATTATCGTGATGTGCGGCGAGCCGGACGGAAGGCGCGTGTTGCGCCCACAGCATTTGGCGGGTAGTTACTGGTTATCGCTCACAGAATACTGCTTACTTAAGTTTCCCCCATTCTTCCAAACTTAACGTCTCTGCTCTGCGCTGCGGATCGATATCTGCGGCATAGGAGCAGTTTTTCTGTTTCAGCAGGGGACTGGCGCATTCCAGCCGAGACCGAATTGCGAAGTTTCTTGCGTTTCTGGCTGAACCCGGCTTTGATCAGCAGGAAGAATGTATCCAGCAGGTCTGCGGGAACTAGCAGGGGTGGGGTAGATATCCATGACCAGCACAGACGAATCTACTTTTGGGACAGGGTAGAATGCGCCTGCAGGGATGCGCGCGGCAATACGTGGCTGCCCATAGACTTGCACACTCAATGCCAGCAAACTCATATCTCCCGGCCCGGCGCAGATGCGTTCTGCGACTTCCTTTTGGATGGTCAGCACCATACGGCGTGGTTTCGGTTTCGATTCCAGTAAATGCCGAATAACGGCAGATGTGATGTAGTAGGGGATATTGGCAACTACCAGATAATCATCCTGCTCGATGATTTCGCCCGGCTCAATATCTAGAATGTCACCATGAACAAGTTGGATATTGTCATAAGGAGCGATGACTGTTTCCAGCGGCGGGAATAATTTGTCATCCAGTTCAATTGCGATGACTTTTTGTGCGGCGGCAGCCAGATAACGAGTCAGGCTGCCCAGGCCGGGACCGATTTCCAGCACGGTGTCTGTCGGGTGGATTTCCGCTGACTTAACGATTTTTTCCAGCGCGTAAGGGTCTTGCAGGAAATTTTGTCCCAGGCGTTTATCAGCGCGCAGGCCGTATTGCTTTAGTAGTTCGGTAGCATTGAGCGGCGGGATGGGTGGGGGAAAACGTTTGGAACTCATGGGCAGGTGGAGGTGGTCATCCTCGTCAGGACTTGGAACTCGGTTTGTGTAGCGGGAGCAGGCCAGGTTCCGGCGTTGAAGCGAATGACGTAGTCGCGCAGGATATTGTAATCTACATCCCAGACAAATACGCGCCCGTCAAAAACCGGGTCGAAGACACGTGTCCCTTTGAAGAGTTCCTGGGGAAAGCTGACAAAGGTGATATCATCCCCGCTCATTTTTGTGCCGATACAGGCCAGTTGGGTGAGTTGCTCGGGGGTCAGGTCGGTTTGGTAGGCGTCCTTGAACGAATTGATCAGCGCAGGGATGCGCGTGACCACGCTGGGTCTGGTGAGCTTTATCCTGCAGGGCGCACATGAACGGTATTCTGGTGGTTAGCGCGCTCGAAAACGCCCTCGTTGCGGGTGCGCGCCAGGGTGAGCGCTTTCTCGCCGTTCAATGTTTGCTGCCCGGGAGGAAAGACCAGCCGCGCGCTGCGGTCTTCGGCGGTGCGGCCATCTACACCATTGGGAAGGTCGACGGTGATGCCGCCGACAGCATCCACGACCTTTTCGAAGGTGCGCATGTTGACGGCGACGTAGCGATCAACGTTCATTCCAAAATTGAGCGCCAGGGTGCGCGCCAGCAGACCGGGGCCTTCGCCAGGCCCGTCATAGTATCCGAAGCCGGGGTTGCCATATAGGTAGGCTTGGTTGAGTTTTTCGTGGTCTTGCCCATTGATGTCGTCGGCGATGTCGGGGATTTCCACCCACAGATCGCGCGGGAATTCCAGGATGGTCACTTTGGCGGTTGTGAAATCCACGCGCACGATGCGGATAACGTCTGCCAGGCCGTAGTTATAAGAATCTGACCGAGCATCTGTTCCGACGGCCAGCAATGTCATGACGGGCGGGCCGCTGCAAAAGGCGGCCTCGACCGGCGTGTTGGTGGGGGCTAAAGTGATGGTCGGGTTAATCGGGTTTTGGCCGGAGGTGGAATCAGGCGGTGCGGCTGTCCAGGTGGCGGGTAGGCTCCAGTCGGAGGTGGGCATGTCGATGGCCGGGCCGAGAATCGGGGCCTGCCAGAGTGTGGTGTAAGCCTGGTAACCCAGGTAGCCGACCAGCGCCAGCAGTCCGCAGGCGATGATGGAGAGTACGGTGAGGATGTTTTTTTGTGTACGAGTCATTTTTTTGGACGTGGATAACGCGGAATATATGGAATTTTCTCTATGGTAAACGGATATGCATAATTACATAGTTCAACTGTAGGGGCGACCCGCCAATTGAAAAAGACAACCTGGTAGATCATAAAGGGTCGCCCTTACCATTATTGCATCACCGGCGGGATGGAGGCAGGCGCGGGGGCCAGGAAGTAGACCGTCAGCCAGCCGCTCATGTCGACGATGTTGTTATCGTCGAAGCCCAGGTCGATCCAGCGATAACGCGAGACGCCGATCAAGTCTTCCACGATGTAGCCGCCGCCCACATCGCCAATCACGGCAAAGCCATATCCCGGCACATAGATTTGCTGCCCTTGCAAATACCCGAACATGTCCGGGTCCACCGCCACCACGCCTTTGCCGGCCTTCAGTCCGCTGGCGGTGCCGTACGAGCAGCTGCCTGTGCCGGAGTTGCAGGGCGAGTAAATTGTGGCATACATTTCGTAGGCGCGCCAGTACTCAATGGTCACACCATCTACGGTGGCGGTATTGACCACGATTTTTGAGCCGGTATGTCACCACCCGCGTTTGCGGCGGGCGTACCACGCTCTCGTCTTCGGTTATGCGGCTGACCTCCTGCCCGTCTTCATAGCGGATGCGGGTGCGCGCAATTGCCAGTCCGTTTTCGCCGGGTTGTGTAATCTCCTGTGTGCCCAGTTCCACATCTGGCGAGGAGGCAGTTTCAGTCTCGAACGGGATGGATTTCTGGATCAACTGGATCGAACTCGCTGACCCGCACCACGCGGATCTGTCCATCAGACGGCAGCGCATCAGACTCCGCCGGGAGGCTGTAATCCAGCCCGATGAGCGGAATCCCGGCCCCGGCCAGTGCCGCGCCAACTGTCTGCGCTGACGAGCGGATTTGCACACTTCCGGTGCTGGTCGTGACTGTCAACTCCTGTGCCGGGCGATAGGTGATTCTCATCCCATCAACGATGGACGTATCCGCGGGCGGATCGATGAAGTCTGCCGCGTACAGTTGAATGCCAGCCTGGTGCAGCGCCTCCCCGACCGTGTTTGCCGCAGTGGTCATTCCCTGCTCGCCCCCCGGCGTGACCAGCGTCACGCCTACGGCGCGGCGGATTTGCAGCGTGTCGGTTTCGGGGGGCAGGGCCAGGTCAGGGGGGAAAGGATATCCATTGACCAGGAGCAGGTCTGAGGGCGAAAAGGTGATGCGCGCTTCTTCCAGTAGATTCGCCGGGATGCGTTCATCCGTTTCCAAGATGTACATCTGTTCCCCATCCAGAATGGTGATCGTAGTGGGGGGCTGCGGTTGGCAGGAAGTCAACAGCAGGCTGAGAATCGCCAGCCAGAATATGCTTCGCATGTACAGGATTGTAATCTATTCGGGAAGTTATGGATCGCATATGCCGTAGGTTGGATTCCACTCCGTTTTCGAGCCTTGTTCCTGCCACCATTCCCTTGCGTCTTCTACAATTTGTCCTTCCGGGCTATCTGCCGGAAGCGAGTTGGACAGAAATGAAGGGGTGATCAAAATTTCATGCTCGCTTGAGACGAAATCCATTTCGGTGATTTCTTCCAATGCCAACGCTGCCCCAGAGCGGACATGCGAGTCGGAATCCCATAAGAGGGGCGCGATCTCTCCAACTGCACAGGAGGCATCAACTCCCACGCTGCCAATCAAAATAACCGAATAGATACGAGTTTCTGGTTGTTGGTGGCGGAGATTATCGATCAGTATGGGGATTGTTAGCTTCGTGAGTTCAGGTCCGAGTTCCAGCAGTGTTTGGGCTGCCAGGTATGAATCGGAACGGGGAAATCCGATTGCGACTGCCAGGTCTGATACGGCATCGATTGCGCCAGGGCCCATGACAGAAAGTTGTTCCAGCGCTTCAGGAAAGGCCGCATACTTGTTGGATTCCGGATCGTATTGTTGCACATCAGGGTTTGATGCGTGAATGATTTTGATGAGATCGTCGACCGTTGGGGTGGGAGCAATGCTCCTGGTAAGGGTGGGGATGGGTGCAGCAGTTGGCGCGGAGATCTGTGGCTGGCAGCAGGTCAAAATCAGGCTGAGAAATCCTAGCCAGAAAACGCGTGACCAGGGGGCAGGATATCGCATTATGAACTCGGATTATATTGGCACTTCTGGCGAAATGATTTTCCAGTCCGTCTTGAAACCGTCTGGATCGCGCAGCAGGATGGATTTTCCATCCGCTCGAAGCCCGTAGGTTTTGTGCCCAAATAGTTCATACTCGATAATTTGCGTGCCGTCCGATAAAGTGAAGGGCAGTTCAGGCCACATCTCCAAATACTCGGTGGGTATCCACATATCGCCATTCTCTACATCCGGATCGGTGATGAAGGGCGTGTAACCATTGCGCGCATTGGCAAGCTTGATCATATTGCTGTTCCGAGTGACCGCGTTGAACTTATGCAGAACCAGGCGCAAATCCTTGTCGAAAAAATTCCCGATCAAGTCTGTTTCATAGCAGCTTAGTGCATGGACGTTGGCATACGCCACTTCCTGTACCACCCTGGTCTCTTTTACAATCACGTGGTTTCCAGCCCAGGTGAGCTTTTCAACGGTTCCCGGGAGAGTGGGTACGTTTATCCAGCCCACGCCAGTTGTCAGGATAAGTTCTTTTGTTTTTTCCCCGTTCAAACTGAGGAGATAATCTATCATCCGATCTGTCAACGGGATTGTTGCCCCTTTGCCTCGTGCCGGAATAGAATTGAAGGTGACGGTTTGTGGATAGGCCATGATGTCTTCAAGTGAAAACTGACGCGGTTTGAAATCCCATTTGGGATTCTGCCAATCCACGAGCAGGGTGGCGATCCTGCCCGCGCGTTTTATGTCAGTGATGGGCCAGGGCTCTTTTGGCGGAAGCGGGGTGACGATCGGATCGGATGCGTCCGGCGGGGGAGTGGTGTCAGCCGGTTCTTCCACAGTTTCCCATTTAATATATTGTTGTCTCCGACCAGCATTGACCCAGCCGCCATCGATAAGATGAAGCCACTGATATTTGTTTTCGGATGCAACGATGTTCACATTCGCGTCAAGGGTTTTAATTTTTATTTTACCGAGGGGTTTATCGAAAACATTGCGTTTAATGATGGTTTTTCCCTTGATAATTTTCTGGAATTCACCCGTTGGAGGGGGGTCGGTTGGAGGCGGCTCAGGGGAACCGGATGTAACTTCCCATTCGATATATTGCTGCTTTGATCCGGCGCTGACCCAACCGCCATTAACAAGGTGCAGCCATTGAAATTCGTTTTCAGTGGCAAAAATAACTGTGTTGGACTCAAGGATGCCAACCTTTTTATCCCCTTTGGGCTTGTTGAAAATATCGCGGTTTGTTAGCGTTTTTCCTATGATGTATTTTGGGGTCTCGGATTCTGGATGGGGCGTCTCGGGTGGCGCAGACACGACTTCCCATTTAATGTACTGTTGTTGTGCGCCCGCGCTGACCCAACCGCCATCGGCCAGGTGCAGCCATTGAAAGGTGTTTTCGGTGGCGATGATGTCCACATTTGCATCAATGGACCCGATCTTTTTATCCCCTTTGGGCTTGTTGAAAACATCCCGCTTGGTGAGGGTTTTGCCTTTTATCATGTTGACTCTCCCTGAACCTGATACAAAGTGACTTGCAGCCCCTCCGGTGATCGCAAACGGACGTTGGTATCGCCCCACGGGGTCAGGACCGGTTCATGGACCAGGGTCGCGCCATATTCCAGCGCGCGCTTCATCGCCGCATGGACATCTGCTACCTCAAACGCAAACCGGATTTGCCCGGTGACGTATTCACCGACTTCGAGTTGATCGACATGTTCGGCATAGGCCGGGTCGAAGATCTCCAGCGCGGCCCGTCCGGCCAGGAACATCTGGCCTTTTCCTCCGTTTTCTGACGTCCACATGTCAGCTGGGTCGAGGCCCAATCCATCCCGATAAAAAACAACAGCGGCCTCGAAATCTTCGGTTGTCAGGGCGATGCGGAATTCTTTGGGGGTCATTCTTAAGTGATCCTTTTATGTCGGAAAGTGTTGGCGCATACCCTTGATAGACAACACCATCTTCTGTTGTGGTTTTCTCACAAACGCTTGAGAAACGGGTGCTTTGTTAAGTTGGTTTTTAGAAGTGCAACACACTTCAGTATTGAGAGTATGTCGAGGAAATTTCCAGTCAAGTGCGTTGCACTTTTTACGACATTCAACTTTACTAAGCACTAGGGGATTATTTTAATTCCCAATACGTTTGCCACGGATTTGTTTGTGCTTCTTGGATCATTGCCATATATTATTGGCTGATTGGTTATTTCATCCCTTACTACCATTGTTGATGAAGTGCCACCGTCCATGTTTACGCCAATTACTGCACCCTGATCAATTAACATCGTTGTTAACTGGTTAAGAGTCATCCCGCTTTCATATTCTACCCCATCAACAACAATTAGAATTAACTGATCATATACGCCATCATGGTTGTCATCAGTTACACCTAATGCGGTTCTTGGTGTAATTACTGTCGGATCGCCACCGCTAACAAATTTTTGACCCTGATTGACTAGTAAATTTTGATAGGAGATTGCATTGTAGGCGTTGTCTTTAACATCTTTACTAATTGGATTATTAGGAGTCCATATTGAAATGTTATTGTCCTTATCAAAATATATTGTTTGCGGATTATTATCATAATCTGAATAAGTAAATCCGTTTGAAATGGCAAGTCCCGAAGTTGGCATATGAACTTTTCCAAAGTCGTCAGTGTATGTTCGCCATCCATCGCCGTTAATGGCAATATCTATTTTTGATTGACCTTTATTGTAGTAATTAAAGAGATTAGATGGTGCCATTTTGGGTTGCTGAGGGCTGACAAAAAATTGTGCATGGTTTAGGTCAATTCGCACGACATGATAAATCGTGTTGTTCTCGGTTTTATATTTGGTGTAGATAGCATGGTTATTGAAAATTTTTTGTGGAGGTGTTACCACTGTGCCATTTGTATGCACCTGTTTGGGTTCAAGTGTCGCAGGTTGGGTTGGTGTAACTATATTTTTTGCTGGAACAGTTGCCGTTGGCTGTGGGGTATTTGTTGGTGTGTTCGTGTTGACGTGCAAATACATTGAATTTAAATAGTTCTGATCAACTTCCGTTCCTCTAGGGGCAATGGCAGAGCCGGCCACAAAAAGCAACATAATGCCTGCCGCGATATGGCCTTTGAAGAGATTTGTTGATTTCGGTTTATTGTTTATCTTTCGCTCCAAAGTTTGAGTGCATATTCACCATCTCCTAACAGCGTCTAAAATTGACGCACAAATGCCTCATTCCAGTATCTTTTCCGGTGTAGGTGTGACCAGGGATTCCTCCAATGATTCAAAATAACTCCGAGAATCAAATATTGGATGAAGAATCGTGCGCCCGGTGCGAAAATACCATATCAGAAAAGCAACACCTAAGCCGATCAGGAGTGTTGATACCAAACGGGCAATCCATGGATGTGAAAAATCCCAGCTTTGAAGCCAACCAAAGATGCCAATTATTACCACTACAATTGCAAAGATGACAAGGACTGTCGGTGTTTCGGTGAGGAGAAAAATACATAGGATGACAAGGACTGCTAGTGAATTTCTTACAAAAAAGGTATAAATATCGGATATAATCAATAAAGTACATTATCAATGCCCCGCCGGGTCAATTTCCCGGCTGTTTTTTTGCAATTATCATGATTTGGAGTGAGGTATGAAAAAAGAAGAACAACTTGATTTATATTATGAAATGGTGCTCATTCGCCGCATCGAAGAGAAGGCTGTTGAACTGTACCAGCAAGGCAAGATCGGCGGCTTTTTGCACCTGTACATCGGGCAGGAAGCCGTTTCAACCGGTCTGATCGCTGCCCGCCAACCGCAGGACCGTGTCATCACAGCTTATCGAGACCACGGCGTGGCCTTGAACTGCGGCATTTCTGCCAATGAAGTCATGGCGGAGTTGATGGGCAAAGCCACCGGCGTATCGAAAGGCAAAGGCGGCTCGATGCACATGGCTGACCCGGAAAAGAACATGTGGGGCGGGCATGCTATCGTGGGCGGACATCTGCCCATTGCAGCCGGGCTGGCGCTGGGCGACCAGTATGCTGGCAACGATGGCGTGACCATCTGCATGTTCGGTGATGGCGCTACCAATATCGGCTTTTTCCACGAAGCCTTGAATTTGAGCAAGGTCTGGAAACTGCCTGTTTTATGGGTTTGTGAGAACAACAAGTATGGCATGGGCACCTCCGTGGAGCGCGCTTCGGCGGTTTCGGAAATCCGCCAGAAAGCGGAAGGCTATTTGATCCCGAATGAGCGCGTCGAAGGCATGGATGTGATGAATGTCTACGAGGCGGCCAAGAAAGCGCATTGACCATGTCCGCTCCGGGAATGGCCCCTATTTGCTGGAAATTGTGACCTACCGTTTCATGGGTCACTCGATGGGCGACCCGGAACGCTACCGCGAAAAACAGGAAATCGAAAAGTGGAAGGAAGATGACCCGATCGGTATCTTCCGCAAGGCACTTAGATCCAAGAAGAGTGGCTGCCAAAGCATTGGATGAGATCGAAGAACGCGCTATGCAGGATGCTGAGAAGGCGGTCGAATTTGCAGAAGCCAGTCCCGAGCCGGCCCCCGAGGCGCTCTGGGAAGATGTGTACGTAGAGAATAGACGACAAAGACAGCGAAGACACGAGTAGACACGTGAGTCTATTGTCTACGGTCTTCGGTCGTCCGAACGTAAGTGAGGAATTATTATGGCGAGAATTACAATGCGAGAAGCAATTTCCCAGGCGCTGATGGAAGAAATGGACCGCGACCCGAAGGTCTTCATCCTGGGTGAAGAGGTGGGCTTGTGGGGCGGTACGTATGCCGTCACCAAAGGGTTTTATGATAAATATGGCCCCGAACGGGTCAAGGATACGCCGATTGCCGAGAATGCCATCATCGGCGCGGCGATTGGGGCCGCTATGGTTGGTCAGCGCCCGATTGCGGAGTTGATGACCATCAACTTTGCCTTTGCGGCCATGGATTACATGGTCAACCAGGCGCCCAAACTGCACTACATGTTCGGCGGACAGTTCAAAGTTCCGATGGTGATCCGCGCGGTCGGCGGCGGCGGGCGTCAGCTTGGCGCGACCCACTCGCAGACGCCGGATGCGATCTTTGCGCATTTCCCCGGTCTGAAGGTGGTCAGCCCCGGCACGCCAGAAGACGCCAAAGGATTGCTGAAATCAGCCATCCGCTCGGATGATCCGGTCCTGTTCATCGAGCATGCCACCATGTACCAGGTGCGCAGCGAAGTGCCGGAAGAGGAATACCTGATCCCGATCGGCAAATCCAAAGTCCAGCGCCCCGGAGATGATGTGACCATCGTCACGTACTGCAAAGGGCTTGGAACTCTCGATGAAAGCTGCCGACGAACTGGCGCAACAGGGCATCCAGGCCGAAATCGTTGACCTGCGCACCCTGCGCCCGCTGGATATGGAGCCGGTGCTCGAATCCTTCAAAAAGACCAATCGCGCCGTTATCGTTGAAGAAGGCTGGAAATCCTACGGCGTCGGCTCCGAAATCTCCAGCCGAATCTATGAAGAAGCCTTTGATTACGTCGACGCGCCCATCCTGCGTGTGGCGCAAAAAGAAGTCCCGCTGCCTTACAACCGCACGCTCGAACAGTCGGCCCTGCCGCAGGTGCCCGACATCGTGGCAGCGGTGAAGGAGGTAATGAAATAATGGCCGAAACTATCTCCATGCCCAAGCTGGGCTTCGACATGGCCGAGGGCACGCTCGTTCGTTGGGTAGTGACCGAGGGAGATGAAATCAACAAGGGCGACGTGCTGGCCGAGATCGAAACCGATAAGGCCACAGTTGAAGTGGAATCTTCAGCCAGTGGTACAGTCTTGAAACACCTGGTGGATGAAGGCGCGATCGTGCCTGTCAGCACCCCGATTGCGGTTGTTGGCGAAGAAGGGGAGGAAGTCAGTGAGCAGTTGACAGTAGACAGTGGACAGTCGACCGAGAAGCCCTCGCCGGAAGCAACACTGCGCCATCGCTTCCAACTACGCCCGAACCTGCCCCCGTCACAATCGTCAATCTCAAATCAACAATCGTCAATCGTCAAGGCTTCGCCGTTGGCGAAGAAGATGGCCCGCTGACAAAAACGTTGACCTTGGTAATATACAGGGCACCGGCCCGGGTGGACGGATTGTCCGCCGTGATATCGAAGCAGCATTGGCTGGTGGACAGCCGTCAGTGGTCAGCAGTCAGCCAGCAACTGGTCGCCGGTCCACCGTCCACGGTCGTGGTATCCCACGCGGACGAAACTGTCCCGCTCACCAAACTGCGTCAGGCTATCGGCCGCCGACTGGTTGAAGTCAAGCAGCAAGTCCCGCATTTCTACGTGACCCATGATTACAAGATGGAAGCCGTGATGGAGATGCGTAAGCAGATCAATGGTATGTTGCCGGAAGGGGAGAAGCTCTCGGTCAACGACTTTTTGGTCAAAGCAGTGGCTTTGGCTTTGCGCGAATTCCCCAACTTGAACGCGTCACTGAATGGTGATGCGGTCCTTCGCCACGGCGCGGTCAACGTTGGTAATGCGGTGGCTGTCGAAGGCGGCCTGCTGACCGTAGTCTGCAAAGATGCGGACCAGAAATCCCTGCGCCAGATTTCCCTCGAAGTCAGAAGCATGGCAGCCCGTGTGCGCGAAGGCAAGGTCAAGCCGGATGATATCGAAGGCTCGACCTTCTCGATCAGCAACCTGGGCATGTACGATGTGGAGCATTTCATCGCCATCATCAATCCCCCCGAAGCGGCTATTTTAGCTGTCGGTTCTGCTTTGGAAGTGCCGGTGGTGGAAGACGGCGAGATCAAACCCGGCTGGCGTATGAAAGCCACCATTTCGGTCGATCACCGCGTCAGCGATGGGGCTGAGGCGGCGCAGTTCATGCAGGCGTTGGCGAAGTATCTGGAAGAGCCGTTGCGCTTGATGGTGTAAATCACTTGAAAAAATCCAGGAATGTTTTATTCTCCTGGATTTTTTAGTTAAACCATAGATATTTATCTTTGTTTGTAGTACTCGATCGCCAATTGGGGACGATCTGGCAACCTGTCGTAATCGCCGCTGTAGAATCGCAGATAGTCGGCTGCCATATCATTGTCATCGTCCAATTGGAATCTCAAGCTGATTTGCGTTATACCTGTCGGGTTGATGTATTCAAAGGCCGAGCTGTCCAACCAGGCATAATACCAACCGTTCAAGGGATTGTTTTGGATCATGCCGACTGCATCCATACTGGACGGGCTTTGGAAGTCCATATCTTGCAGGCCTCTGAACTGGAATGGGCCAATGAAACCAAAGGCGCCAGAGCGAATATCTACCAGGATATTTTGGTGGGTTTCGAATGGATTTGTGCCGACTAGCGCCTGCCCTTTGATCAAGAGCAATGCCCTGGTGATCACAGCGTTGTCAGGCAGGTAGTGAGTGGGGAAATGCAGGATAGAACGGAATTGTCGATTCTGAGCATCATCACCGAGGACAAAAGTGGTAGCACGGGAATCCTTGTCCCCGCCCTGGTTGCTGTCTTCGCTGGATTCGAGCACCCACCCATCGTTATTGCCGTTGGATCGCAAGGTTTCCATCTCCAGTTTTACGGGCGTTCGATTGAGCGTATATTCTTCGCCAGTGGTGAAATTGCCGTTCCCAATTCCATCTCCGCCTAACGAGCGGCCCACAACATCCACGATACTGTCATCATCCAGGATGTCCAGGCGCAGCGTACCGTCACCGCTGCCTGTCCCCGCTGTGACGGTGTACAGGTTGCCCGATCCGTTGACCGCTACGATGGAAGCCCCGGAAAGACTTCCGGTAGTGGACAGGGCGAAGTCGTTCATGTCTACCCCGGATACCGGCTCCGAGAAGCTGACGATGAAGGAAACGCTCACAGCATTGGTTGGATTGGTATCGGCGCGCAGGCTTGAGGTCACGCTGGGTGCGCTTTTGTCAATCGTGTATGTTTCGCCCGTGGTGAAGTTTCCGTTTCCCGCACCCGGCTCTCCCAACGGATATCCAGAAGCGTTCTGGATGCTATCGTCATCGATGAGATCCAGGCGCAAATCGCCATCGCCACTGCTCGTATTGACCGTGACAGTATAGGCATTGCCAGAACCGTTCACATTTTCCACAAAAGCGTCGCTGATGCTGCCAGTTGTGGCCAAAGCGAAATCGGATGGGTCGACGCCGATGACGGCATCGGTAAAAGTCACATTGAAATCTACATACAAGGCAGGAGTTGGATTGTGATCGGCGCGCAGGATGCCGGTCACGCTGGGGTAATTCGGTATGCTTTTATCGATGGTGTAGGCCTCGCCAGTAGTGAAATCCCCGTTGCCCGCGCCTGCACCGCCCAGAGGGGCTTCTGCAACATCTCGGATGCTGTCGTTATCGATGAGGTCAAGTCGCAGGGTACCATCACCTGTGCCGGTATTGACGGTGACGGTGTAGCTCGTTTCGTAGTCATATCCATCGCCATCAGGGTCGGTAACCCCAGTTATCGCCGCACCCGAAATGCTCCCAGTGGTGGTTAGCGCAAAATCGCTCGCATCTACGGGCCAAACTCCCTCGGAGAAGGTTACTGTGAAATGGACATTCTCAGCGCCGGTTGGGTTGGGGTCTGCAAGCGTAATACCTGTGACGACGGGATTGTTCTTATCGATTTGATATGAACGTCCGGTGAAATCGCCGTTGCCTGCTCCCGCGCCCCCCAGCGGGTTCAGGCCGGAGTCCAGGATGCTGTCGTTATCGATCACATTCAAGCGCAGCGTTCCATCTCCTGTGCCGGTGTCAACGGTCACGAGATATTGATCCCCGGCCCCGCTGACTCCCGTAATGGCAGCGCCGCTCAGGGTACTACTGGCTTCCAGGGAAAAGTCATCTGCGGTCACGCCAGTGACCCGCTCTGAGAAGATCACAAGGAAGGAAACGCTGGCGGGAGTGGGATACGAGCATCCAGATTCAAGCATCTTACATGCAGGGTCGGCTGAAAGAACTGTTGGGTTGCGGTCGGGGCCATAAGAGACTTCACTGACGAAAATATCTGAGACGCCGTTGGTATCCCCGTCGACCAATCTGCTGGAATGCGACATGTAAGCGACCAGGCTGCCATTTGCAGACAGCGATGGATAGGAGGACGAATCTTCGTAATCTACTCCGCCATTCGTCACTTGAATGGTTTCGCCCATCTGGAGATCACGGACCCAGATATTCATCAACCCTAGCTCACCATGTCCATAGAATCCATAGGCTATGTATCGCCCATCCCTGGATAATGTGGGAGCATCGATTTCGCCCGTGAACATGGGCTCTCCGTTCGAATAGCGCGAAGCCAGGGTGGTCTGGCCAGTCTGGCGGTCATGCAGGTAGACCTGACCATCGTATAACTCATCTTCAGCTATCAGATTATATGAGTGGGAACTGAACATGACATAGCGCCCATCCCCCGAGATGTCCGCGCCGCCCCCGCCCATATTTGCCTGAACACCGAACGAGTTGACCGAAACCCGTGTGGTTGCTCCCGTCTGCAGGTCGTGCACGAAGACGTCAGCCTTGCCGTTGGTATCCGCACTGACCAGGTTAGTGGCACTGCTTGAAAAGGCCACATAGCGTCCATCGTCAGAAAGGTTGGGGCCGCTGGAAGATGCATTTGCTTCCGTACCACCGGAAGCGACAGAAACCCGGGTGGTTTGGCCTGTTTGGCGGTCGTGGACGAAGACATCCCCCACGCCATTCGAATCCCCAGTTACCAGGTTGCTGGCATCTGACTGGAAGGCCACATAGCGCCCATCCCAGGAGATAGCAACATGGAAATCGGATGAGTTGTCGTTGGCCTGTGCCCCGCTTGAATTGACCGAGACGCGCGTGGTTTGGCCTGTCTGTCGGTCGTGGACGAAGATGTCGATCATGCTGTTCGTGTCCCCGCTCACAAGGTTGCTGGCGTAGCTTGAAAAGGCCACGTAGCGCCCATCCCCCGAGATGGAAGCTGCTTCCGAGCTTCCGTTGGCTTCCACTCCGCTGGAATCGACCGATACACGAGTTGTCGCTCCCGTCTGGCGGTCGTGAACGAACACATCCCCCGTTTCATTAGAGTCTCCGGTCACCAGATTGCTGGCTTCTGACGCGAACACCACAAAGCGTCCGTCGCCGGAGATAGATGGAAATCTGGAGTAGTTATTGGCCTGTGCGCCGCTTGAATCAACTGAAACACGTGTGGTGTCACCCGGAGCGGCATGGGCTGGAAGCATACTGCCTGGCGCGGCGTTGGTCAGTAGACTAAGCAATATGAGCGTGGCAATGCCTCGCATAAGCATTTTTAAGAATTTGGTGTCCATCTTTTTCTCCTTTCCCAAGACGGAGCAACTCTACCCAAGGCAGAGTGTTATGTGTAATTTCCCACAATATAATTATACAGCTTACAATTTTGTAAGGTATGGTATGAATATCCTACACGTAAATTTCGAGTTTTTCGTATTAATTGCATAACTCTTGTAAGAAAAAATGCCAACTCGTTCAAGTTGGCATTTTTAAATTTGTGAAGATGAATTTTTACGGTTCGCTGATTGTCAACGATTTAAATTCGATTTTGACAGGTAACACCTGGAAGGATGAAACGGAAAGTCCAACCTTCCCTCTTGGATAGTTATATCGATTTACTGTGACTGTACGGACCTTCACATCATTGATCCACAAGGTAAGTTTGTTATCCTCACAAAGAGCAGTATATTTGTTGGTAGATTGCCCACTCTTGATCGCGGTCGAACCGCCGGAGAACAACGGGTCATACCCGATGATGGAATCATAAGCGAAAATTGTATATAAACCATCGTTTCCGATATTGAACTCATACCAGCCACTGCCTGTATAACGACAGATCAGACTGACGTTGTTTTCATTGACACCTCGGTTGGTGGCCACTGCTTCCAGTTGTACATTTTCATAGGTAAAATCATCGAGAACGTAATAGGCATACAAATCTGAATTTGGATCGCCAAGCTCAAAGATCATCTTGCCATCTTCAGTGAAAACGTCCATTCGATTTTCATCGCCACTTGTTACGAAGGATGACCAATGGCTCAAATCCCCGTCGAATTTCCCAGTGAAAAACGGTTGAGGGTCAGAAGCAGGTTCTTCGGGAACAACTGTTGGTTCTGTAGGAGCTTCAGTTGGTTCTTCGGGCGCATCCGCTGGCTCTTCTGCAGGCGCATTGGTACTTGTAAAACTGACAGAAGGGGTGGGCGCTGCAGGCTCTGCTGGCGTGTCAGATCCACCTGCAAAGCTAACCGCTAATATAATGATAACGATTACGGCTGCTCCACCGCCAAGAAACCATGGAAGCAACTTTCGAGGAGGAGCCTGCCGCCGTTGTTTGAGGCTTTTTGGGTTCAGCCGCTTTCGGAACGGGCGTTTTAGCTGGAGATGAACTTTTCTCAGCTTCTGTTGCTTTTGGCAATTGAGTTGTGTTTGATAGAAGGGCTTTGATGTCCGTGAATCTTTCATCGTAGTCATCTTTGGTGAAATCGATATATTGAAAGCGCCTTAGCCGAAAGGGCACATCACACTGTTTAATCATCACAGGCAAGATGTGTTTACCTGAGTTCGATGGCATAGCCAATTTCATCTTTTACATTTTGCGACTTGATGGATTTAGGAGAGAGAATGATCAAGAATGTGCTACAAGTACGCAAAGCTTTTTCGAGCTCGTCATCCCAGCGAGCCCCTGTGGGAATATCGAGCTGGTCAAGCCAAACACTCGTGCCCTGCTGCTCTCAAATCCTTTGCAAGGCGAACTGCAAAATCTGAATTTACCCTTGAATATGAAATAAATGTTGTCATCGCGATATGCCTCTCCTTACCAGATCATCATTATACCAAGAATTGTTACATTATATACCTAAAATGTCAAATTATATGGTTGTTTTACGATGTTTTTCGAAATAATCACCGTGTACGCAATAAGTCAGGTCAGGGCAGTTCCAGGGTGAACTGGGCCGCCCAGCGGCCAGCCCTGGCCCGCTTTGCGCTGGATGGTGATTTCAAATATATTCAATTGATACCCTGACGCTAAAATTGATAATATGCGAGTATTTAGATGAAATATATCATAAATATGACAGTTGTAGAAGTTTTAGTTGGGGTGATATTTGGGTCATCCTTTTGGAAAGAAGGGATGGCCGGGTTGGGTAGCGCCTGTGAGGTTGTGCGAATCCGTTTATACGGGGAAGTGGAGAGGGAAAGAATTTTCTAGCCGGTGTGATGTTATTTATATTCGCCTGCTTCTCTATTTCTGCAGCAATTCATGTAATGTGGTTGCAACGTCTACAAGCTGCCCGCAATCCACCAAATCAGGGTGGTCTTTGGTGTGTGGGCGAATTTGGTCTCGATTTCCATGAAGCTTTCCGATGTGATCGCCAGCGCCGGGACGCCTTGCATGGCGAAAACCATGTGGTCGCCCTGGTACCAGGGTTCGCCTTCGGTCAGGGTGTTGTCTGCCTCGAAGGTTTTCTGGATTAAACTACCCACTTCTTCCGGAGCATTCGTAGAGAGAATAGACATTTTTCTTCCCGCGATACCCGGCTGCGTCGATATTGATATTCAGCAGGATTTCGTTCAGCCTGCCTTCATTGGCTTTCAGGTAGGCGATTTCCCCGGCAGCCGAATAGTGATCTTCACCGTTGAAGGGGACAGTTCGATGCCTAATTCCCCGTCATAATCTTTCAGCAGTTCAGCCAAGCAGCAGCAGCACGATCACGCCCGCAGCATTATCCAGCGCGCCGGGGGTATCGTCTTTGGCGTCCATATGTCGCACTGACCACGATGCGTCGGTCCGTGCGGCCTTTACGGGCGGCCAGGTTGAGTCCGGTTGAAGGGCGGCGTTCGGACTTCGATAACGAGGGCAGCCATCTCGTCCGCGTGCGAGGCGAGCCGCGCGCCTTCTTCCTCGGTCATGTAAGCAGAGGGGATGTCAAAGTCGCCATCCTCGATCAACGGGAAAGGATAGACTGCCCCGGCCAGTTCCGGGTTGCGCCCGGTAGCGCTGATCACGGCTGCGGGACGCTTCGTCTCCAGCAGGCGGATGATGCGCTGGTGCTCGTCCGGGATTGTAGAAGGGGAAGTTCTTGGGCATGAGTTGTTCGCGGGCGATCTCGCCGCGCAGCAGCAGGATTTTGTCTCGGACATCCGCCGATTCCAACGCTTCAACTGTGGATGCAACAACCAGCGGGGCATTCTACCTGGCAGCCGAGATGAGAACGGTCCAACCAGGACTTCAAACTGCTGGCCGTTTATGGAAAGACTTGCACCGTTCTTGGGTCCAGTCGATGCACTCGAACGGTTGGCTCTCAACTTGGAAGCCGAAGGATGCAAACGTTTCGGCGATGAACTGCGTTCGCGGCCTGGTTGCCTTGCGTGCCAACACGACGCGTAGGGATTTCGAGGCAAAGGTGGTTGAGATAGTTTTCGGCTTTGGTTTTCAGGGATGGAGATTTGTCATGAGATTTCCATTGTTTTGAGAGATGATTTATTTATACTAGATTAACTGGTTTACCGATGTCTTTAGTCAAATTTCGGGTTATTATATAGTAGATGAGGAGCCTAAAAGGATGTGGGCACGTTTCCGTAAATTTTTATCCCCACCCGTTTTTCCGGCTGACGAGGAAAAAATGCGCGTTGCCGGTATGCTTAACACCATCCTGTTGATCGTTTTGTTGATGGTGGTTGGCTTTACCGTTCCCACCTTTATTATTACTCCCAGCCTGCAGCGCATTTTGGTTGAACTAATCTTGATACTGTCAGTGATCGGATGTTAATTCTAATGCGCCGTGGACATGTCCGTTTGGCAAGCATCTTCCTGTCTTCTGTTTGTTGGTTGTTGTTTCCATTGGAACGTATATGTCAGGGGGATTTCAGGGCTCGATCCTGAGTGCTTATTTTGGAATTGTTCTTATTACGGGTTTGCTGCTGGGCAATTGGATTGCTCTGGGTTTTGGCCTGATATCCATTGCATTTACTGGCTGGTTGGTGTATGCTGATGCTCAGGGTATGCTCCCCCCGGTCCCGGCCTTCATAACCCTGCTCACTTTCTGGGGTGAATTTTCTGCGGTCTTGATCGGCATGTTAGGACTTCTGGCTTTGGTGATGACCAACTTACAGCGTGCCTATGAGCAGGCGAAACGTAAAGAGAGTGAAATGTCTTTTAAGCTGGTTGAGAGTCAGCAGCTTGCTGTTTGGGTGCAGGAGGCCAGCGACATCAAGTCACGTCTGCTTGCCCGGGTAAGCCACGAGTTACGCACTCCTTTAGGAGCAATTGCAGGCATGGTAGAGATGCTCCAAATGGACACACAAGGCTCCCTGACGGATGAACAAAAATCTCTCCTGGAACGTATAACAGTCAACTCTAAGTACCTGGAAGCGGCATTTTCCGAGTTGTTAGAACAATCGCAAATTGACAAAGATTTACTTGTAATGCAGGCGGACAGCTTTTCTCCGGATGGTGTTCTCGATAGAGTGATTCCTGATTTACGCAAGCTGGCAAAGCAAAAAGGACTGGATTTTACAGTACAAATTGCTCCGATTTGCCGAAGAGACTTTGGGGTGTTTCGGCCAGCGTGGAACAAATTCTTATTCATCTAATTCGCAATGCGATCAAGTTCACCGAAGCCGGTTCGATTTCGGTTGATATGTATAAAGTGGATGAGGAGCGATGGGCCTTACGTGTGGCTGATACAGGCATTGGCATTCCAAGGGAACACCAGGTTTCCATCTTTGAACCTTTCAGCCAGGTGGACGAAAGCATAGCTCGAGAGCATAGTGGCGTCGGTCTGGGGCTTTCAATTGTAAAACGCCTGACGGCTGCTCTGGGCGGCGTTGTGCGTGTTGAAAGTGAGCTTGGTCAGGGCAGTACTTTACAGTTACTTTGCCGTATAATGAACCGAGCACTAAACGCGATGCATATGAATAAGGATTGAAAGGATAATCCTATGGAAAAGAAACCATTTGGTTATATCGTTGAAGACTATGAAGACACAGTTACAATTTTTCAGTGGGCATTGGAAAGGGCTGGTTACGAAGTGGAAGTAGCTAAAGATGGTGCGGTTGCTCAAAAGCGTCTCACTGAAATTATCCCTGACCTTATCATTTTGGACTTACACATGCCCCATGTGCCGGGAGATATCCTTTTACAGCAAATCCGCTCGGATGAGCGTTTGGCGAATACGCGCGTTTTTCTTGCGACTGCCGATGCCAATATGGCTGCGCAACTGCGAGACCAGGCGGAATTGGTCTTGCTCAAACCGATCAGTCTGGCGCAATTGCAGGAATTGGCCGAACGGTTTCGTCCGGATGTTCAGGAGTAGCCCCTTTTCGACCTGAGATTCCCGCATCAAACTCAGGTGAAGCCTGCTTCCGATAAAAAATGATCGTCCTGGGCTTGACGAAGGACAACCATTTTTGATTGCTCGCTACAACCCAAGCACCTTCATGAAAATATCTGTCATCGCAGCAGTGGCTCCCCATAGTATTTCGCCATCATAAGGGTGGTAAACGATCAGGCCGTACTCTCGGCTTGGCAATTTGAATTCCCAGCGGTTGCTCTTTTCAGCCAGCCACGAAAGCGGCATGGTAAATACCCGCGCTACCTCTGCATTTTCCACGCGGAAGGCATAAGGCCATTTCACCACGCCCACTACCGGCGTGACCCGGAAACTGGTGATAGTGATCATTGGCGCCAGCCGTCCAAGCACGCGCACATCTTGCGGCTGCATGCCAATCTCCTCTTCGGCTTCGCGCAGGGCCGTTTGTTCGGGCGTCTCTTCGCCAGGATCGCAGGCGCCGCCAGGAAAGGATACCTGTCCCTTGTGGGTTTCCACTTTATTTGTGCGACGTGTATAGAGCAGGTGCCATTCGTCCTCAAACCAGGCCAGGGGAATAAGCACCGCGGCACATTTCGGTTCCTTATCTTGTGAAGTGTCGGCTTCGTTATAGATTTCAGAACCGCCGTTTTTTATCCCATGCGGTTTGCAGCTTTTCAGTGATATAGCTTTCTGTCAGGTTGGGGGGCATCATAGGAGTGATCTTTCTCATGAGTGGAAAGGATACTCAGCTGTCATTCTGTAAACTACCCCAGGTTTTAGATAAAAGTGGAGCGGGATCGGTATGACAGGTCAACGGCGCTGCGCAGATCAGGCAGTCGAATTTTGGGAGGTTGTGTCTATGTTGTTTTCTTCCTGAGTTCACATCCAATCTTTTCTTGTGGGGCTTGTTCAGCCAACAGTTCTTTTGCGCGTGGGTCTTCGCTTGGCTCGATCCGCCGCCCGAAGATCAGGAACCCGGTATGCGCCACCATTCTATCGGTCGGGACGTAAACGGTCGGGTTCGGTTTGTAATATCTCAGCAAAACCTCGCACATTTCAAGAAATGCAAATTTGTTTCGCCGCAATTCGCGCAACAAGCATCTCCGCCTGATTGGCGGTCGGGATGATGCTGCAAAAGAAGCCGCCTGGCTTGAGCGCGGCACGTACCTGTGAGATGTAGTCGTATGGATTGGGGACGTCCAGGAAGAAGGCATCCGCGTCAGTTTCGTCAAAACCTTCTTGAATGTCACGCAGCTTGAAGTCCACGCGCGAAGCGAGTCCGATACGGGTTATATTCTTGCGCGCCAGATTTTGCATCTCTTCGCGTTGTTCATAGGACACCACGTTTCCATCTGCTCCGACAGCGTGTGCCAGCGCGATCGTCATGGACCCGGAGCCTGTTCCCGCTTCGAGTCACTTTTTGTCCCGGCCCAATGCCCATCGTGATCAGGATGAAGCCGATATCCTTGGGATACAGGATCTGCGTATTGCGTTTCAGGTCGAGCAGCAGGTCGGCCAGCGAGGGCTGGAGCAGGAAAAACGGCGCGCCAAGATGGCTGAAGACCTGTGTTCCCCAGGGCAAGCCGATCAGGTCGTCATGCTGGAGAATGCCGCGATGGGTATGAAAATCCCCGCCTGGCTGGAGGGGGAAGATAAAGCTCTTGTGCCGCAGGCCGACCAGTTGAACCAGGTCGCCGGCCTGTGTGTGAGTAGATGTGGTGTTCCAGGGCATGGGGCTATTTTACCCGTTTTGCCATCACCTACCGCCTCCCTCTTGCTTTCCCGTTGGAAGAGGAAGATGGAGGGTGGTTGTAGACTGCAGATCTGAGTGGGGGATGGCGAGGGAGCATTCAAGCGCACATTGATCATAAAAAAAGCAAAAATCATACATGCCTGACAAACATAAAAATCAATCCCAATCCACCCAGTCACATGAATGCCCCAAGGAAATCAAAGCCGGGCATGGACAAACATGATGCGGACTCCGCCCGCGACGTTGAGAAAACAGCTCCTGCATTCCATGCAGCATGTAGCAACATGCCAAGGATTATCATACCTAAGAACCTAAGATAGCGTTTTTCCAGACGGGCATAGGCAATGCCCCAGCCAACCAGTCCTGAAGCCAGCATGTGCATGTACTGCTAACTGCGCGCATGGCTAATGCGAGTGCCCAGGTTTCGTCGGCAGTCACACTGGCGAAAAGGCTTTCAGCCAGCGCAAATCCGGCGCCGCTCAGGATTCCCAGCGCGAATCCCTGTGCAGGAGTGCTGAGCCGGTCTGCTACCAACCACACGCCCAAGCGATTTGAAGATTTCCTCAATGATCGGAACGAATACTGATAAGAAGCGTCAGCGCTGTTAGCAGAGTCAACGGATTTTTCAGAAAAGGTCCAACCAGGAAAACCAGACTGTCCATGTCTGGCGCCTGTTCGGATCTGATTGACCAGGCGTTCGAAGTCGAAATTTTTTCGGGATTCAAACCCAGATATACACGCCAAATGCGATAAGTCCAAAGACGATAACAATGCCTTCCGCAATGATCGCCAGTAACGGGCTGAGTGTCATTCCGCTGCCGAACACGCTCCAGGCACGCTGGCTGGAGCCTAGCGGGATGCGGTTGATACCGATGCGGATAATCAGATAGATGGGCAAGGCAATAGAAGAAAAAGTGCAGGAAAGGCGCATACCAATTTGCGCCAGGAGCGTTATGGAAAAGCGTCGCCAATGACAGGGACTAGCAACCAGAGCGCTGGAATGGGCAATCCAGGCCCAGGGGCGTAGCGCAGGCAAACTGAACGTACTCAAATTCCTGTCCGCGCAAGCGTTTCAGACTCAACCAGGCAACAGGGAGCAGCAACAGCCCAATGGCAATCAATGTGCTCGCAGTCAGGATGGTTGCAATTGGTGAAGTGTTGGTTTCTGGGAAGACACTTTCGTCTACTGCCGCCAGGACGAGCGATCCTATCGCCGCACTGATAGACAATAGCGTGCCGCCCAGGCTGAAAATGAGCAACAAGATGGAGCGCCAGTCTGAGCCGCGGGGTTGGGAATCCATTTATTTCTCCTCGATGGTGACGCTGATGAGTTTGTCGCCCGGGGGCAGGCTGACGCCCGGCTGCGGGTCGCGTGGTGTCAATTGTTCCAGCACATCCATGCCGCTCAGCACCTTCCCAAAAATTGTGTAGCTGCCATTCAGATGCGGGGCTGGCCCGTAGGTGATGAAAAACTGGCTGCCATTCGTATCTGGCCCGGAGTTGGCCATGCCCACCAATCCGGCTTTGTCAAACTGGAGAGATGGGATCATATTCGTTGTTGAACATGTAACCGGGGTTGCCCTGTCCCGTGCCGCTGGGGTCGCCGGTCTGTGCCATGAAGCCGGGCAGCACGCGGTGGAAGGTGATGTCATCGAACCAGCCCTGGCTGCGCCAGGAACACAAACGAGTTCACTGCCAGCGGCGCTTTATCTGCGAAAAGCCGCAGCACGATGTCGCCTTTCTCAGTGTGCAAGGTGGCAATATATTGCGTACTCTTGTATCAACTGTTATCGGTGGACATTCCGTAAACTGACGCTCGCCCAGCAGGATCAGGCTGATGACCTGGCTGAGTGCTTCATAATCAGTGGGGCCTGTGTAAATCTGCCCGTTGACGAGAAAGAATGGCAAACGTGGAATGCCAATCTGTGCGCCCTCCTCCGCCGCTTTCTGGACCCGTTCAATTGCTGCCGTACTATTGAAGTCAGCCGTGAACCGGGCCTGGTCCAGCTCGAGCTCTCCCGCCCGGGCCGTTACCCAACTCTCGAACGAATTCTACCGGCAGATCGACCCATTCGGCTTGCATTTCAAACAGCAGATCGTGCATTTCCCAGAATTTATCCTGATAGGCAGCGGCTTCTGCAGCGCGCGCGGCCAATTCGCCTTTGTCGAAAATGGCTGTGTAAGGATAATAACGGTAGACGATGCGCACATCATCCGGGTAGATTTTCGAATAGATTCTTGTGATAATGGCAGATAATTACAATCCGTGCATTGAAAATCATTGTAGATGACGAGGGTTACAGCCGCATCATCTGAGCCGCGCACATAATCTTCTGCGCTGACAGGCGGGAACAGGGACGGCGCGTCAGGTCCCGGCGTGGGTTGCAGATCCAGGCTGGTGCAGGCTGGTTTGGTAGGAGGGGGCGTGGGGATGATGATGGTTGGTTCTGTCGGTATGGCACTGGGGGTGGAGTTGCAGGCGAGTCTGCTGGAGCGCAACCTGCGAGAAGAAAAATGATGATGAAAATGAAAGATAAAAATAGATTTTTGCATGAGTTGTTTTCTATTGAATGGCTTCCTGCAATTGCTCGAAGGAGGTCATCCAGGAAATGCGATTGACGAAATCGGCCAGCGAATTGCTTTGTGCGCGCAGGGCACGCACTGCCGGGCCGACCGGGTCTTCACCCGCAGCGCCGCCAGGCACGTCGGCATAAGCGCCGTAGAAGGCGAAGTAAGCCTGGTTCAGCTTGCGGATGGCGTATCCGTTTTGCCAGAAGATTTCCCGACGCGCTTCCATGTATGCTTCAGCTTCTTCGATTTTACCCTCGGCCAGCAATTCGTCGGTTGTGACGCGCGTCTCGTGCATTTCGGCGCGGAAATCGAAGGGCGGCGGTTCCTCTTCGGGATTGGGGGAGGCTGGTTTAATGGAAGCAAGTTGGAGGGGCGAGGGTGATGCGCCTGCAAATTCGGGATAATAGCGTTGCATGGCCAGCGTCCCGACCTCGCCGCCAACGATGGATGCGGTCGTCTCGTTCATGGTGCGCAGTTCAGGTGTAGCGTCATACAGAAAGCCGAGCGGTCGCAGGGTCAGGAAGTTGTGAGTCCATTCGTGCGCAATGGTGTCGAGCAGCCAGGGCAGGCTGGTGGTGCGCATGACCATGGTGGGATAGACGCCCACACCGCCGATAGGCACGACCAGAGTGGAAACATCCAGCGCGTCATCCACTTGATTTTCGAGGGTTGCCTGCTGGTCTACGCTCAAGTTGGGTTGCACTGAGATGTTGGTAAGCTGCTCGATGTGGTCGCGCGGCGAGACGATCAAACCCATCGGCACAGCGCTGGAATGATACAGCACAGGCGGGACGGGCTGTCCGCCGCTGGTGAGGTTCAGATTCGGCCAGTATGCGTGCTGACTTGCTCTTGCAGGATTGATTCGGCCAGCGGTGACAATTGTTTCTGGCGTTGATACAGCGCGTCCATTTCGGTGCGCAGGTGTGCAGACGCGGCTTCTTTGTCGGTGATGGCTGGGTCGGCGTAAATGCGATTGAGTTGGTCTTCGCCTTGCAACACGCGTTCGGTCAGGAACAGGTATTGCATCACAGCCTGTTTGTCGGGATTCGTGGTTGAGATAGGATGGCAAACCCGTCGCGCCGCTTTGCAGTTTGAGCAGCGCGGCATCCACGCTCCAACTGAAGTAATCGAACTCGATAGGGCGCGTGAAGGCGCGCGCACGCCCTACCGGCTCGTTGGAGATGGGGTTGCTGGCCGTCAGCAGCAGGATGCCAAGCAGCAGGTAAATAATCAGGTCGAGGATGCGCAGGGTACGTTGGAACACGGGGGAGATTATAACTAGATTTGTTAAGTTGTAGATAAGTTGGGTATGTGGTTAGTATAAGGGTCACAGAACCAGGCTTTATAGCTTGTGTTTTATGCTGGATGGTAATAAAAAAACCGCCGCTCGAGTTAGAGCGGCGGTTTTGTGTGTTTCAGATGTTATTGCGGCGGTGCCTGCAAATCTTGCAAATTGGGTGAAGTGGGTACACGCTCCACCCAGTAATCATGGATGACGATGTCGGCTTCTTCGCGCAGGTTGGCGATGAACTCATCAAAGGCGGCCTGGCGCGCCTGGTCATAAGCGCTGGCGGACAAGGGCATTGTTGTATGCCCCAATTTTTGAATGATGTGCCAGCCAAAATTGGATTGAACCGGTTCGCTGATCTCGCCATCTTCAAGACTGAAGGCAGCCGCTCTCGAATGCGGGCACCATCTGTCCTTTGCCGAACCAGCCCAGGTCGCCACCTACAGCGCCACTGCCGGTATCTTCGGAGAGTTCAATTGCCAGCGCAGCAAAGTCTTCGCCGTTATTCAGGCGCTCGATGACCGCCTTGGCAGTTTCTTCGTCTGCTACCAGGATGTGACGCGCCCAGACCTGTTCTTCTTCTTTTGGCAGGTCGGCTGTGACGGCATCGATCAGTTTGGTGCGCAGCAGTCCGGTTTCGAACAGGCGGCGGTATTGTGCTTCTGTCAGGCCGATTTCTTCCATGCCGCTCAAGATCTCGTCAAAGCGACCCTGATACCCTTCGAGGGTGTAGGGCGTTGCTGTTGGAGATGGGAAGGGAGTTGGCGCAGGTGTGGGAGTGGCCTCGGACGTGACAGCAGGATCAACGGTCGCAGTGGGAGGCGGGGTGACGGTTGGCCCTTCGGTGGGAGCCGGCGTCGCTGTCACCAACGCCAATTGTTCAGGCGACAAGGTCGGGTAGGTGATGGTCACTTCCGTGGGGGTGATGGTCGGCGTGGGGGTGCCATCGGGGAAGAAACTGAATTGTTCACGTGTGTAACTTTTCCAATTCTTCTGCTGACACAGCTGATGCCGCGTTGTTCGGCTTCCTGCCGGATCAAGGCCTCACTGATCAGGACATCGAGTACTTGCTGCCCGACGATGGTGGGTGTATTCAGGGAAATTCGATCTGATCAAGCTGCGTGGTTATATCCATGCCGAACTGCTGATATAGCTGCTGATTTTGCAAATAATTGCATGTACTGCGTGAGCAAATCGTTGCGTTGCATCACGACGCGCGCCTGGAATTCTTTTGTAGTGATTTTCTCGCCATTGACTTCAGCAACGGGCTGGCGGGCTTGCAGGTAGTTGATATCCAGGTAGCCATAGGCCAAAATCAGGATAACCGCTGCCACTACGCCAATCGCAATGTATTGGATCAGCCTGATCTGTCGCCGTTCGCGCTCGAGGCGGGCGACATGTTTTTTGCTTTGTATGTTCTTGGTTTTAGGTGCCATAAGTTTCTCCTGGTGCCGCAATATGTATTCAGGCGATAATGCCCTGGATTTTTATTAGTTGCGGCACTCGACATAATTGCGGGGCATGGAATTCCCATGCCCCGATCTTTATGCCGCAGGGTTTAGAAGCGTCCGCCCTCTTCCCAGTATTTGCCTGTGAAAGGCAGCAGGGCGATCTGGCGGGCCCGCTTGATGGCGCCTGCCACTTCGCGCTGGTGCTTGGCGCATGTGCCGGTTTGACGACGTGGGCGGATCTTGCCATCGTCTGTGATCAAGCGTTTGAGAAGTTCTACGTTTTTGTAGTCGATCTTCTGTTCTTTGTCTGAGCAAAACTGGCAGAACTTCGGGCGCGAGTAAAAGCGGCGTCCACCACCGGACCTGCCGCGAAATTTTCGTTCTTCAGCCATTTGTTACTCCAATTATACCCTTTTTAGAAGGGGAATTCATCTTCATCAGCCATCGGCTCGGACCTTCGTCATCCTGATCCGATTCCTGAGAACCTTTACTTGTAATCCCGACGGTCACCCAGCATCATCATTTCATTGGCAACGACTTCAACGTTGGTGTGCTTCTGGCCTTCTTTGTCTTCCCAGCGACGGGTTTGCAAGCGGCCTTCGATATAGACTTGCTGTCCTTTATGAAGGTATTGCTTGCAAATCTCTGCCAGGTTGCCCCAGGAAACGATGTTGAACCATTCCGTTTCGCTGCGGCGTTCGCCGTCGGCGGTGTTCCACGAGCGGCTAACAGCAACAGAGAAGGTTGTCACCGGGCGGCCTGAGGGCGTATAGCGCATCTCAGGGTCCTTGCCCAGATGACCGATGACCATAACTTTATTCAAACCTCGGCTCATAGCTTTCTCCTTTTCTAAATAACCGAGAACACAATATCACTAAAGTTTACTACACTACGGTCAGCATGTGACGCATCACCGGTTCCAGGAAACGGATTTTGCGTTCCAGTTCTTGCGGTGGCATCGGCGGGCATAGAGATGGTAAGCAGCACATATTGGCCTTCGCGCTGTTTTTGGATGAGATAAGCAAGCTTGCGCTTGCCCCATACATCTTCTTTGTCTACTGTGCCGCCTGCTTCGGTGATCCAGCCTTTAACATTTCAACCGCTTCTTTAAAAGCAGTCTCATCCAGATCGGGATGGATAATGCAAACCAGTTCATAATTTCGCATGAGGGATTTCCTCCTTTCCATGGGATTGCTCCTGTTCAAAGCCGTAGGCCAGCCAGGAGCGGAAAGGCACATTTATTGAAAAACGTACCTGAGCGGGCGAAGTTTACCATAAAATAGGATTTGTGCTTTTGTTAGCGTCAGTTATCTCACATAAATCGGATTGCTAAAAATCCAGCCCACTTGCGCCCCAGGTAACGCCGATAAACTTCCACGCGATAGACGCCCGGCTCGGTGGTGATGTGGGTGCAGTTTTGCTGGTTTTTCAATTCTTTGATCACCACGCCATCTTTGATGAGCTTGCATTCCGCCTCTTCGGGCAGGTGAATTTGCAGGGTCACGCCGCCTTTGGCGGGAATCTCTTCGCCCATGATGACGTTCTTTTCGCGTCCCTGTGCTTTGAAGGTGAAGCCTTTTGTAGAAGCGGGCAGGTCGTAGCCGACAAAGCAGCGTCCGTTTTCGAAGGCTTCGTACACCAGGCGGCGGTCGGTAGCGGAGTCTGCCGGTCAATGGCTCGGATGTGAAGACGTGTGTGTTGACCGCCTTGAAATGGAACTCATAAGGGAAGATGACGCGCTTGAGCGGCCCCAGGCTGTGCGGCCAGGCGTGCGCGTCCGAGCCGCCGATGGCGACGATGCGTTTGCCTTCTAGGGTCAACTCGTCCCATTTTTGGAGCACTTCGGGGTAAGGGCCATGCCCGATAAATTGCGGGAAGTAGGCATGGAAGATGCCCTGTAGTTTGTTCTTGAGATAGGATTTGAATTCGCTCAACCCGTTCCAGAGTTCCAGGCCGGTGTAGCCGGTCACATCCCAGGCTTCCCAGGAGATGTCGCCCTCGCCGAAGGCCGGGGCTGCCAGGTCGCGCGGGTGGGCGATGAAGGCCATCCCTTCCGCTTCGCGCACGGCGTCTACCACGCGCTGCGGGTCATGCCCGAATGCCGCTACATCGCGGTTGGCGTTGAAGATCAGCAGGTGGTTCTTTTGCGGGTCGCGGGCCTGGTCGTGGACTTCCTGTCCAACCAGGAGCAGGACCCGGCGCGGTCCGCTGCGGTAGTATCCTTCCACGCCCTGAACCAGCACATTGTGGTCCGTGACGATGACCGCATCCAACCCGGCTTTCATAGCCGCCTGGGCGATGTCTTTGTGCGTGCCGCTGCCATCCGAGTAGCGGGTGTGCATGTGTAGATTTACGACGATTTCGTGCATACAATCCCTTAGCGTTGACGTATAGGTGTTATCACAGGTATAATTCCCCCGCTAATTTGCAGGAGGCTTACAAATGGAACGATTTTTAGATATTGCGCTGATTATAACCTCGGTGACGTTGATCATCAGTGTCATCCTTCAAAGTAAGGGCGCCGGCCTGGGTGGTTTGACCGGTGCTGACACAGGTGGCGTGTATACAGCCCGCCGTGGTATCGAGCGCACACTGTTCTGGGTGACCATTGTTCTGAGCGTGATCTTTTTCGCGCTGGCAATTACATCCGTATTCATTGGATAGTGTGATTTTCCTCAATGGAAAGGCCGCTTCCGGCCACGGCTCTGTTCGCTGTGACTGGTTAGGCCTTTCTTTTTTTGTGCATATGAAACGATTACGCTGGCAAATCCTGGTTGTGATTTTGACCCTGATGGTTGTTGGGGTCCTGCTGTTGACTCAGCAGCCAGTGGGGCCGGTGCAGATCTTGCCCCAGCCTGCGACGGGGGGCGTTTACTCCGAAGGATTGGTCGGTTCGCTTGGACGTTTGAATCCACTGTTGGATTGGAACAACCCGGCCGACCGGGACGTGAACCGGCTTCTGTTTAGCAGCCTGTTCCGGTTCGATGAGCGCGGACTGCCGCGAACGGACCTGGCCGAATCCTGGGGTGTGAACGAAGAAGGCACGATCTACAACATTACACTCAAATCGAACGCAGTCTGGCATGACGGCACGCCGGTTACCAGCGATGATGTCATCTTCACGATCGAGATGCTCAAGGGGGATGGCTCGCTTTTCCCGCAGGATATCAAGGAATTATGGACGAAGGTCGAAGTCACGCGGATTGGATGAGACGAATTTGAAGTTCACCATCCCGGAGCCGTTCGCGCCGTTTCTTGATTACCTGACCTTTGGCGTGCTTCCGAAGCATGTGTTGGAAGGTGTGCCCCCGGAAGGACTGGTCACTGCTGAATTCAATATCGACCCGATTGGCAGCGGCCCATATCAGTTCGATCATCTGATCTTGAACCAGGGCCAGATCACTGGTGTGGTGTTGACATCCTTTGATAATTATTATGGCAAGGCGCCATTCATCCCACAGGTGGTATTCCGCTATTTCCCTTCGTCCGCTGCGGCCTTGGATGCTTATGAGCAGGGCGAAGTGCTGGGCATCAGCCGGGTGACCAATGATGTGCTCGGCGAAGCGCTGGAAAGCCCGAACCTGTCCATCTATACCAGCCGCATGCCGCAGGTCAGCATGGTGCTGCTGAACCTGAACAACCCGGAAGTCCCGTTCTTGCGGTGAGCCGAACGTGCGCCGGGCGCTGCTGCTGGGGTTGAACCGTCAGCGCATGATCTCGAACCTGTTGGGCGGGCAGGCCATCATTGCCGATGGGCCGATCTTCCCCGGTTCGTGGGCGTATTACGATGGCATCGAGCATCTTGAATATGACCCGGAACAGGCTGTTTCATTATTGAAGAGTGATGGCTATGTCATCCCGGCGGAAGGGGGCACGGTGCGTGCCAAGGAAGGCCAGGCGTTGATCTTCACGATGCTGCATCCTGATGACGAGTTGCACACGCAACTGGCGCAGACCATGCAGACCAGTTGGGCGCAGATCGGCGTGCAGGTCAATTTGCAGCCTGTGCCATATGACCGCATGGTCTTCGATCATCTTGGTCCGCGCACGTATCAGGCCGCCCTCGTGGATTTGAACCTGGCGCGCACCCCTGACCCGGACCCATATCCGTTCTGGCACCAGGCCGAAGCCACAGGTGGACAGAATTATTCGCAATGGGATAACCGCACTGCCAGTGAGTATCTGGAGCAGGCGCGCGTGAACACAGATTTTGGCGTGCGCACACGGCTGTATCGCAACTTCCAGGTGATGTTTGCCAAGGAATTGCCTGCTTTGCCGTTGTATTACCCGGTCTACTCCTTTGGTGTGGATGCGCAGGTGTTGGGCGTGCAGGTGGCGCCGTTATATGACATCAGCGACCGCTTCTCTCTGGTCACCGACTGGTATCTGGTGACGCGCCGCTCACTGGAAACAACGCCTGAAGCGACTGAAGTTGCCATAATCCATGCGGATAGAACGTGAACTCCATCAGAAAAAGATAAAGCATATTTAGAAGCAGGTATCCCCGAGCTGGGGGATTACCTGCTTTCGAAAGAACTGTATTGGCCGATCAGCGCGCGCGGATATGACTTGCCACGTTTGACCATTGGCGGGATTTTGCTGGCACAGGCTCGTTTGGAAGCGCGCGGAGAGCGGATCGAGTCGCTTGTGGCACAGCTTGACGGAGTCCGCTCGAAGTGGCGGGTGGCCTGGGAAACGAAAGCAGGCCGCGAGGTCCAAGCGCGGATGCGCTTGTGGAGCAATTATCTGGCGGATTATCGTCATAATCCTGAAGGGCACGCAGACGCGTATCCGCATGAAGTCCGCTATCGCGTGATGCTGCATTTGTTGCTGGCCGAATTGCCCGAGCCGCCTGCTCGAGCAGTGAAGCCCTGTCCCAGTTGGATGGCGTTGTTGCGTGCTAAACTGATCTACCAGTGACTTCATCTGGGATGCCGATTTGCGGGCCGGGTTTCCCCGTGAGGTATACTGGTATCTATATGGAAAATTAAGATCCTAGGAGAATTCAATGAGCGATGTGCGTCAAAAGGCGCTTGAATATGCAGGGAAAAATCGTGAGCGTTTTCTCGCGGACTTGAAAGAGATCGTTGCCATCCCATCGGTTTCGATGCAGGATGAGCACAAAGATGACATGGTGCGCGCGGCGGAATGGCTGGCTGCGCGCTTGACCGGCCTCGGCATGGATAAGGTTCAGGTGCTGCCTACTGAGAAGCATCCGGTTGTGTTCGGCGAGTGGATGAAGGCCGGGGAAGATGCCCCGACCGTGCTGATCTACGGGCATTACGATGTCCAGCCGGTAGACCCGCTCGACTTGTGGAAGACCAAACCCTATGATGCGACACAGCAAGGCGACCTGTTGTTTGGCCGCGGAACATCCGATATGAAGGGACAGGCGATTGCCACGCTGGCGGCGGTCGAATCGATCATGCGGACCTCGGGCCTGCCCGTCAATATCAAATGGCTGTTCGAGGGCGAGGAGGAGATGGGCTCGCCCAGCATGGAAGCCTTCCTGCCCGAATATAAGGATTTGCTGGCCGCTGACTTCTGCCTCAACCCGGATGCCGGGATGATCGCTCCCGATAAACCGACCATCACTTATGGCTTGCGCGGGCTGGCATATTTTGATGTTTTCGTCTGGGGCCCTGACCACGACCTGCATTCCGGTCTTTATGGTGGAACGGTTCACAACCCGGCCCAGGCTTTGATCGAGTTGATGGCTGGCATGCACGATGAGAAAGGCGCGCATCACCCTGCCCGGCTTCTACGACTCGGTGCGACCTGTCAGCGCGGAAGAGCATGCTGACATGGCAAAGTTGCCGCAGGATGAGGCTTTCTACAAAGCGCAGACTGGAGTGCCTGAATTGTGGGGCGAACCGGATTACTTGCCGGTAGAACGTGTGGGCGCGCGCCCGACTCTGGAAGTCAACGGCTTCCTTTCTGGCTATACGGGTGAAGGCTCCAAGACAGTTCTGCCTGCCAAGGCGATGGCGAAACTGTCCTGCCGCCTTGTTCCTGACCAGGATCCGCATGAAGTCCACAAGCAGTTGCTGCAGTATATGGAAGAGAATGCGCCCAAGAGCATCCAATGGGAAGTCAAGCTGCTGAATGCTGCGCCCAACGGCCATCACCGACCGGAATCTGCCTGCCATTCAAGTCGATGGCGCAGGCGATGGAGACGGTCTGGGGGCAGCCTCCGCTGTTCAAGCGCGAAGGCGGTTCGATCCCGGTGGTGGCGATGCTGCAAGATAATATTGGCGCTGAGTCCATTTTGTGCGGCTCCGGTTTGCCGGAAGATAACGTCCACGCGCCGAATGAGCGCCTGCATCTGCCCACCTGGTACAAGGGCATCGATGCGTTGATTCATTTCTTTTACAATTTGGGATAATGATTATGCTTGGGGCAGGGTTCACCCGCCCGTAACGAAGGATTAGGAATATTGGTATGGAAGACAGAATTATCACTTACGGTGGACAGGCAGTCATCGAAGGCGTGCTGATGCGCGGGCAAAAAGGCTTCGCCATCGCCATGCGCGACCCGGATGGGGAGATCGTGCTGCACAAGGAAAAACTGGCGAATGTTTATCAGCTCAGGCATCACAAAAATCCCGTTCTTGCGCGGCATCATCCTGCTCTGGGATGCGCTCGGGCTGGGCATGCGCGCGCTCACGATTTCAGCCAACACCCAGACCGGCGAAGACGAAAAGTTGGAAGGCTGGCGCTTTACTTGACCATTGCCATTTCTCTGGCAATTGGTATCGGTCTGTTCTTTTTGCTGCCCGGCTGCAGTCGGTGGCTGGGTGGAAGCCTGATGCTCCGGAAGTTTCTGCGGGAAGTGGTGTGTCACCCATGCTGATGCCATTTGCTGTCGGGAATCCGGCGCGCATGTCTGGGTTGGCAACCTGCTTGAAGGCGTTCTCCGTTTGCTCTTGCTGATTGGCTACATCTGGGCGATTGGTTTTATGCCGGATATCAAGCGTCTGTTTGGCTATCACGGCGCGGAGCATAAGACCATCAATGCTTTTGAAGCCGGTGCAGAATTGACGCCCGAATCGGTTGCCAGATTCCCGCTCGAGCATGCCCGCTGTGGGACGGCCTTCATGCTGACGCTGGTGCTGCTTTCGATTTTGGTTTTTACCGCTCTGGGCCCGTTGTCCGATCTTCTGGCGTTTGGCCAGCCGTGTATTGTTGATCCCGGTGCTGGCGGGCATTGCGGTGGAATACATCCGTTGGACGGCCAATCACCTCGATTCGCAGATTCGTCCAATGGATGATCAAGCCCAATCTGGCATTGCAGTCCCTGACCACGCGCGAACCGGATCATGCAGATGCTGGAGGTCGCAATCCAATCCTTCCAGACCATGCGGCAGGCGGAGCAGGAATTTGCGGGCTGATCCTCGTCCAGGTTTGAACGTTTACAAATCAAGAGGTGATGAATTCAACGGGTGTTTCATCGCCTCTTTGTAGACTCTGGTCACGTTTCTACCTTTTTTCACTCTCTCCCTTGACACTAATATTAATCGGTAGGCAGCTAGAATCATCGCTCAATCTACGCTACTTTTGTATGATGGATAGGATAGCCCATACAGTGTTTGCGTGATTTCCGCTGGCGATGTACATATGATCGACGTCAGGAAATTGCGTGAGTGTTACAGAATAGCCTTTATCAATTAGGGCATCCCTGAAGGCTTGTGCATCTTGTAGAAGTTCCGTCTCCTTCCCAACAAATAGATAGAAGGGGATGTTTCCCAGATGAGGTGTGGTGTCAACATAAGTGTACGGGCTCCATACTTTCCATTCATCTGGCGGTGCCATTCGTAAACGCTCTTCGCGAGTGTATCGATTAATATCATAAGCCCCATCCAAACCAATGAAGACGTTCGGGATTGCACTCCCTTCATGGACGAGGCAGTCACCATAGAATTGATCGCCAGCTAAAGAGATCACGGCTCCGAATGCGCCACCAGCGGAGTGTCCAACAACAATGACCTGATGTGGGTCTCCTCCAAATTCGCTTCCGTATGCCCTGGCAAATCGGACTGCACAAGCAGCGTCCTCTACACTGGTCCGAATCTGATCTGGAATCTGATCTGGCAAGGGTGTATAAGATTGGTATTCTGGCGTGAATACCACTACTCCCTGTTCTGCCAGAGCAATACCCAGGCTCCTCACAGATTTTTTATTAACCTCACCGCCGTGTAATATCACTACGATTGGCCAATTCTTTTGCAGAAGCGGTGAAAAGACATCGAGTTTCTGATTGCTCTTGTAACGAATATCTGACTGCTCAGAGATTTCCATCCCCGCTTGTAATTGAGGTGTAGGCACATTAGTCGGTGTAGCCAGTGGTGTGGGGAAGATTTGCGTCGGAGGCAGATCGAATGTGGGTTGTGGAATTGTTTTTTCAGTTGGGGAGACCGGGGGAGAGATATTATTCACACTACAAGCCCCAAGTAAAGAGACAATCGACAGGACAATAATTGACATCACTACTTTTATACAATGAGACATTGGATTCTTCTCAATCAATAGCTGCCTAGTGTTTGCAGTATGCATACCGCTTCGCGGCACTTCGTAACGGCTTATATGCGTATCATATAACACCCCAAAATTTTTAGGGGGATACAGCGTGCCGGTCAGGGTATGCGGCCATGGGTTAATATGCGATGAGAAAATTATAGCATCAGTTTCAATAAGCTTGTTTTAAGGCTGGCTGGGTACAATTCAAGTATGAAATCTCTGAAGAAAAAACGCATTCTCTGGATTGTTTTGGCTGTGCTGATTCTCTCAGCACTTTGTGTGGTTGGCTACTCTTCGTTTACCCGTGGCCGCCCGGCGCCAATTCCACATAAGGAAACCCTCTTTGATGGCGCGGTGACCTATCATCGGCGGGTGTACTACGTTCCGCGTTTGGTGATCGCGCATGTGCTTGTGATCGATACCAAAACCAAGGGGTTGCGCATGCTGGTCACGCCACCAGATAATGATGATGGTCCACCACTCAATGCCCGCACCACAACTGAGTTCATGGATGAATTTGGCGTGCAGATCGCTATCAACGGTGATGGCTTTTATCCCTGGTGGTCGCGCGGCCCCTTGGATTATTATCCGCAGTCGGGAGACCCGGTCACGCCCAATGGTTTTGCTGCTTCAAACAAAAAGATTTATGCCTGGGATGATGGCCTGGGACCGATCCTCTACATCAGCCGCCGTAACGGATTTGGCTTTCGCAGGCCGGGTAACGTCTACAATGCTATTGCAGGGGACCGTTTTCTCGTGCAGGGCGGGGAGAAGGAACCGGGCCTGGATGACCGCGAACGCGATCCGCGCACGGCGATTGGTTTCAACAAAAATGGACGCTGGGTTTATCTGGTGGTGGTGGATGGCCGTCAGCCGTTTTACAGCGCGGGCGCGACTTTCGATGAATTGGCAGAAATTCTGATCGCCCATGGCGCATTTTTTGGTATGAGCCTGGATGGCGGCGGTTCGTCTACGATGGTGATCGAAGGTGAAAATGGCGAGCCGCTTATCCTGAATTCCCCCATCGACCAGTATGTGCCCGGTCGTGAGCGGCCGGTGGCGAATCATATCGGGATATTATATCAATAGATAGAACCGGCTCTTCGCGGACTGAGCCCCCGAAGAGGCGAAATCTGCTAAAACTCGATCTCCCCGATTTGCTCGAAATTCACATCGAACAGTGATTCGGCCTCCATCTCCGCTTCGATTTCGTCCAGGTCACCGGCCTGGATGCCGCGGTCGCAGTAGGAGCGATAGGGGCAGTAGCCGCACTTTTGACGGTCATCAGTCAAGGGGTAGTCAGAAGCGGATTGGATTTCTTCCGTCAGCCGGGTCATCGCATCCCAATCTCGTTTGTATTGGGCTTCATCATATGGGAAACGGGCCGGTTCATCTGGGTAATTGGAAAACCAGTAGACCATCTCGCATCGTTCCGGGACGATAGGCCTGCCCCCGTTAAACTGACTGCCCGCCGCCACCAGCAATGACCGATAAACCCGCGTCTGCCAGCGCGCCACCAGCCACTCGTTGCGTGGACGTTTGCGGTAGGTCTTCCAATCGTAGATGAGGAACTTTTTCGTCTTCCGTCACAGCGATCAGATCGTACTTGGCGACCAGGCGAAAATCACCCAGCGGCGCAGACAGTGTCACTTCAGGATACAGACCTGTCAGACCTGTCAGACTTGTTCTGACTGAACCCCAGGAAGTTTTCCCACCATTTTTCTAAGTTAGGCGTATTTGCCAGTTTCTCCAATTTATCGGTAGGAATTCCGAGCAAGTGTTGCTGCGCCAGCCGATGGAATTGCTGGCCTTCCTGCATATGCTTTTCGTTCTCCAGCGCAGGCTCGGTTTCGGCAGCCGGGATAGATGAGCTTATCCAGGTAGCGCAACTGGAAGCGGCGCGGGCAGTCTGCGTAATCTTGCAGGGAGGATTGGGAGAAGGTGAAGGGCGGCTGGAGCATTATAGATAATCTTTCAACTGTCGCGCACGCGTGGGGTGCCGCAATTGTCGCAGCGCGCGACCCTCGATCTGGCGGATGCGTTCGCGCGTCAGGCCGAATTTCCGTCCCACTTCTTCCAGCGTGTAGGATGTGCCATCGTCCAGGCCAAAGCGCAGACGCAGTACCCGTGCCTCGCGCGGTGAGAGCGTGGACAGGATTTCTTCCAGCTTATCCTTGAGCATGGATTGATAAGCGCTCTGCAGTGGGGATGGGCTGACATCGTCTTCGATGAAATGCCCGAGTTCAGAGCCATCGTCATCGCCGACCGGGCTTTCCAGTGATAGCGGCAGCCAGGATACTTTCATGATCCATTGCACGCGATGGACGGGCAGATCCACTTTTTCAGACAGTTCCTCGATGGTGGGTTGACGCCCGAGTTTTTGTTCCAATTCATGATCGGCTTTGTACAACTGGCGGATGCGGTCGATCATGTGGACTGGCACGCGGATGGTGCGCGCCTGGTCGGAGATGGCGCGCGAGATGGTTTGGCGGATCCACCAGGTGGCATAGGTGGAGAAGCGAAAGCCGCGCGTGTAATCATACTTTTTGACGGCTTTCATCAGTCCCAGGTTGCCTTCCTGGATCAGGTCGAGAAAGGCGACCCCGTTTCCCATGTAGCGTTTGGCAATACTGACTACCAGCCGTGTGTTGGCTTTGATCAGATGCTCGCGGGCGCAGTTGGCCGTCCTGGATGATGGTATTCAGTTTTTGGCGTTTGGCTGCGTTTTGACGGCCAGTCAGTTTGATTTTTTCTTCCCCGGCCTTGCGTCCCTTTTCGATGCGGATGGCAAGGTCCAGTTCTTCTTCCGCTGTCAGCAGCGGCACACGGGACATCTCTTTGAGATACATGCCGACGGTGTCATCGCGGGAGATGGAATCATCCACGCGGCGATTGAGTTCAATGGCGGAAGCAGGCTTATCCTGATGATGCGATCGAGTGGTGCTCGAGGATTTGCAGGTTTCTGACGCGGGGTGATCATCTGAATCTGACGATGTCAATTCCGCGACGCCGCAGAGCTGTCAGCAGAACGGACAGTCGTTCCATATCTCCCGATGTGTCGGGAAAGACTTCTATCAAGTCGTCGGTGGTCAGGTAGCCTTGAACGCCTGCTTTGTCCAACAGCATGCGCATGGCAAGTTGTCGTTTTTGTTTCTGGCGCCTGTCACAAGACTGTCCTCTCCATTTGTCGTTTACTCATCCAGCAAGTCTTTCAGTGCTGAAAAAGGTGAATTCGTTGATGGTCTCTTTGTGCCCGCAGTCGCTTTGGTTCAGGTCTTCGCCGCACACGGAACACAGACCCTTGCAATGGGCTTGCAGATGGGGTTGATGGGCACTTCAAGCAGGGCATATTCGCGGACGAGCGGCTGCAGGTCGATGTGCGCGTCATCGGGCAAAATCAAGTCTGATTCGCTAACGGATTTCTCGTTGAAGGCGTACAACTCGGTCAGATTCCAGTTCAGACTATGAGTCGAAATTCGTTGAGACAGCGCACACATTCCAGGCTGGTCTCAGCAGAGAAATTCGGCCTGCACGATCAATCCCTGCGGTGTGCGCCCGATGGTGGCAACTCCTTCAAAATGACGTAAATCCAGATCATCCGAGATCTGGATTTGTTCAAATTCAAAGGGAAATTCGCGTTTATAGCCGACTTCCTGATGGACGATGAAGCCGACGTTCAGGCGGAAGGGGCGGCGGGGATTGGTCACGGTTTCACACTGTTAAAGAAAAGATGGGCAAATTCTAGCATAGCGGAGTCTGGCAGTCAAGCAGATTTCGTGTAAGCATCAGGTGCAGGCCTTATTTTCCTGCGCTGGTTGACCAGGTAAATTCCGATCAGCACCATAATACCACCCGTGATAGTTGCCGGGGAAAGAGCTTCGTGCAAGAGGATGATTCCCAAAATGGCGGTGACCACCGGTTGCCCAAGCAGGATGACAGAAACGCGCGCGGCTGGTAGATATCCCATGGCGTAGTTGATGACCAGCCAGCCGATGAACTTGTGGAAGCAGTCCCAGGCCCAACAGAGCCATCCAGGTGCGCGTATCGAAGCCAGTAAGCGGATGTCCAAAAGCCAGGATAACTGGAAGTAAAACGATAGTGCTGGTCAACATTGTGAGCGTGTTCAGGGTGAGTGTATCTGTGCTTGCGCGTGCTTTTTGAGTGATGAGCATAAAAGCGGCATATAGAACGCTGGCAACAATTGCGAGTAAGTCACCCAGGTTGAATTGCAATTCTTGAAAAGCATTCCCACCTAGGATGACGGCCATACCGCCCAGTGCAATTAATAAACCAAGCCAGTATTTCAGGGAAAGCTTTTCACGGAAGATCAGCATCGTGCCCAATCCTACCCAGAGCGGGGAATTGTTTGACAACAGGGTCGCAGCAGCAGCTGACGTCAG
>CAWBTW010000008.1:0-267184 GCA_963791785.1 uncultured Chloroflexia bacterium
CATCGGTTGCGCCCTACGTGCGATCTTTGCCTGCAGGCTGGAAAGTGCTGCTTTCCTACCTGCTCACGGACGAAGCCTACGCTGTTACCATCCTTAACTATGAGCAGGAAGAATCCAACCCAACCGGCCACTGGTTCTTTCTGGGCGCGGGGTTAACCTTGTGGACTTCCTGGCAGATAAGCACGGCTGCCGGGATATTGCTGGGCACCACCTTGCCCGAATCCTGGCCGCTGGATTTTGCCCTTCCGGTCACCTTTATCGCTTTGATCATACCCGCCTTGAAAGACCGCCCTGCGATTGCAGCATCCTTGTCAGCAGGTGTGGTAGCTCTACTGACCTATGGGCTTCCCTATAAACTTGGCCTGATGCTGGCCGGGTTGCTGGGCATCCTGATCGGGACATGGCTGGAAGGGCGGTCATCTTCAGGAGAGACACTGTGAACGTTTGGTTGATCCTTTTGCTGGGCGGCTTGCTAACCTTTGGGATGCGCTACTCGTTCATTTATTTGCTGGGCCGGTTTGAGATGCCGGAAACGATGCGCAGGGCCTTACGGTTTGTCCCACCGGCTGTGTTGACAGCGATCGTTGTCCCTGAGCTGGTTTTTCGATCAGGTCAGATCAATGTTTCGTTGGGCAACTTCCGCTTGTTGGCGGGTGTGGTAGCAACCCTGGTGGCTTGGAAGACAAAAAACACCATCCTGACCATTCTGGCCGGGATGGCAGCTTTGTTGATCCTAGAGTTTGTTTTCTAGATGAAACGACTATCAAATTCATCATAACATTATGATATCTATCCAGAAATTCATCACACAGATGCCCAAAGTGGAACTACACGTCCATCTTGAAGGCTCGGTCAGGCCTGAGACTCTTTTGAAACTCGCAAAGCGACACAAGATCACTCTACCTGCCGAAAACGTGTCCGGGTTGCGCAAATGGTACACATTCCGCGATTTTGACCACTTCATCGAAATCTATATGACCATATCTTCCTGTCTGCGCACGGCGGAAGATATTGAACTCATTACACGCGAATTCTTGATCGGGCAGGCAGAGCAAAACATCCTTTATAGCGAAGTTACATTTACGCCGTTCAATCAATATCATAACAATCGACTTGGTTTTCACGAACAAATGGACGCCGTCAACCGCGCGCGTGCCTGGGCTGAAAAAGAATTGGGCGTGCGGATGGGCATCATCATGGACATCCCCCGGATATTTTCATCCGAGGACGGCCTGACCATTGCGGACTGGGCAATTGAGCGCTATGGCGACGGACTGATCGCCCTGGGATTGGGCGGCCCGGAAGTGAATAATCCGCCCGAAAAATTTCAGGAGGCCTTCGACAAAGTTCGCGCAGCGGGACTGCCCTGTATCCTGCATGCTGGTGAGACGGTTGGTCCGTCCAGCATCTGGAGCGCTATCCACGTGGCTGAGACGAAACGTATCGGTCATGGTGTGCGCGCTATGGAAGATCCAAAGCTGGTGGAGTATTTGCGCGAGAAACAGATACCGCTCGAAGTTTGTCCAACCAGCAATATTTGTCTAAAGGTGTATCCGTCCATGCAGGAGCATAGCTTGCCGGAATTGATGGACAGAGGGTTATATGTCACAATCAACAGCGATGATCCGCCCATGTTCAACACCACGCTGACGAATGAGTACCTGGTTTGCCAGCAAGCCTTTGACTGGGAGATAGAAACAATTGAGCAGCTTGTGCTTAACGCAGCGGATGTTACATTGCTGCCTGACACAGAACGTCAGACAATGCGCAGTGCTTTTGAGAAAGATTTCAAGCGGCTCGCGAATTAGAAACTGATTATCAAATCCAACAAGCATTTTTCGAAAAACTTGCTATACTATTAGTGTAAAAATAGCTATGCTTTTGGAGGATTCCTATGTCACTGCCTGAAATGGAGAGTAAGCAATATCAACTTGAAATCTTGACCGAATACTATTTAATGCAATGTGTGGCTGAACCAGTTGGGCTGTTGATGACATATTTGGATGCACCGGATCGATTCAATATACTTCTCAAGAATGTCACTATGACCGGTTTGGGCACTGACAGCAAAGTGGGAACAGTAAAAATGAAAGAGCTATGGGTGCAAAGAAGTGAGATGATCGCCCTTCGTGTGGCAGAAGATGATTTGGAAGGTGCCATACAAAAATTGCCTGCGCAGGAGAACCTGCGTATATTTCTGCCTCGCTTTGTTGTGCAGGGAACACTTACTCGTGGAGAAGACACTCGCCTGGGTGATATGTTCGAGGTCATGAAAGGCACCTGGGCTGCGATGTTTAACGCACAGATATTTCCTCATACCACGATGAAAGCCCAGGTTTTTCGTGATGCACCTCTATTGCTGCTCAACAAAAACCGGATCCGTTTTTACGAATCAATTGATGAATGATTTGAGCAAGTTGGTAGCAATAAAACAGCGCTCCGTTTTAGGGGCGCTGTTTGTTACTCTGGGAAACTTTCAAATTTAGTGATTGTTACCGCTTATATCTCTATATGCCTTCTCTCCTGCTTCAATGCGAATTGGCAGCCGGTTTTCTGGCGGGGGCAGCGGGCAGGTAGCAAAATCTGTGTAAGCGCAGGGAGGGTTGTAAGCCTCATTGAAATCTACTACAACCTTTCCATCTTCTGGCATTTCAGCCACTAAGAAACGTCCACCAACATAAGTAGTGTCGCCATTTGATTCGTCGCGGAAATCGAGGCGCATGTATTCATCTTCATCCACCCTGGCTTCCAAGCGATGCTCTTCCCCATCCAATTCAAAGGTAACATATCCTTGAAAGGGTGTTTCGTGATAAATTTCGATCACATCTTGGATGCTGATCAATTTTGGGGTATCGTAAGCAGTGTACTTGGCTTCAACGCGATAGTCAGGATTTACATCATATTGCTTGAACCCGGTGAAGTTTTTTCGGGTGTCGCTGTGTTTGTTCCAAACACGGATAAGATGGCGATCAGCGCGTTCTAAAAGCACAAACGTTAGATCGCCGATCTGCAAGAAATCAGCTTCATCTTCATAAATATCTGCAACAAGGGTCTTGAGAGTTATTTTCTTCCCATTGCAATAAACCGGAACATTTCGTTCGGCACGGAATGTAGCTACACCGTTATTGTATTGCACAATGCCAATGCGGTCTGGCGCAACGGACGGCAAAACAATGTCATTGCTTGGGTTACTTCCAATCCTGTTTTCCCCATCTCTCAGCCAATAAAGACCAACCAACCCCAGCCAACCACGCTCGGTGGTTTTAAAACGCTCTTCCCTTTCCTTACGTTGTTGGAGAATATACTCTTCGTAGTTGCTGGATTTATCTGCCATAAGCAAAACTATACCTTATTTTTTTCTTCCAAACAAGCTTGTAATGCAAATTTTATGTAAAGTTTTCTAACAATGCTGCAAAGTTTTTTCTCAAGGCGGAAGATTTTTTATGAGCCAAGGGGCGCCTGGTAAACCTGTTTTTATATGATGACCAGGCTTATTTTTTCTTCCGGATTTTGCTTGCTATTGTTTATTGCTTGCTCAGCGCTTTGGATAAAAGAGTCAATTTCGGCGTAGGCGTTGATGTTTTGGGAAACAGAAACACCAACACTGAGACGAATTTCTAAAGCAGTTCCATCTGGAAGTGAAATGTTACTGGATTGCACACCGGTTAAGATACGTTTAGCAATTTTCTCCGCATCTGCACTGCCGATACCTGGGAATGCCAGAGCAAACAGGTCTCCATCCCAACGCCCGATGCAATCGTAGGGACGGCTTTTCTCACGAGTGATATTAGCAATTATTTGCAGGATTTCATCACCAATGGTATTGCCGTGTTTATCATTATGAGTTTTGAAATTGTCTATATCCAAGGCAATGACACAGAACTCCCCTGATGTGCGACGCGCGCGTTCTAATTCTCCCTGGGCAACTCTGTAAAAGGCCGGGCGGTTTAGCAGACCAGTTAATTCATCGTACATAGGCTGGGTATCGGCCAGGTCGCGTGCTTGCGAGAGCGTTTCGCTCATAGAGAGAATACGTGAGCCAACAGACACGCGCGCTTTCAATTCTTGTGGGATGATGGGTTTGTTCAGATAATCATCTGCACCAACACCCAGGCTTGAAACCAGATTCCCATTTTGGCCTTTGGTGATGAGTATGAGAATGTACACATGTCCAACAAGCTCTGGTTTGCTGCGTGCCTGTTGAATTAGATGGTGAATGCCTTGCCCCTGCCCGGTTGCGTCAGCAATAACAAAGCGGAAGAGGCCATCTGCAATCATCTTCCACGCTTCGCCTGGACTTTCGGTAAATGTGACCTTATGATCACTATGCTCCAATACTTGCTGGATAACTGAGCGATCCATGATATCGGAGTTGACAACTAGGATATCCATAATTTTTACCTCTACAATATTATACAACAGTAAGAGTTCGAGACCATGTTTTTTGAGCTTTGAAAGTGCTGGCGTTGACAAAAGGCTTAGTCCATGTTAATATTTTCCCCGCTCGGCAAGGTAGCTCAGTGGTAGAGCAGGAAACTCATAAGCTCTTGGTCGCGGGTTCAACCCCCGCCCTTGCCACTATAACCGACGGTACACTGGAAATGGAGTGTGCCGTTATGTTTTAAGACCGACATACAGGAGACTTCCACAAAACATGACTACCTTATAACATGGCTTGAAGCTTTCCTGATGGATCGAAAAGCTCGGGGGGTGACTAAAGGCACAGTCCATGACTACCAAAAGAAACTAAGAAATTTTGCCGACTATTGCGAAACTCAGGCACACAAAGCACTGGCAGACGCTTGTATGTTGGTTTTGATAGACTACACCCCTCATGGGGGTAGTCGTTTAATGCCAAAAGTTTGGAATTTTTTTGACCCTCAAACGGGCAATTTTACCATTACCGTTATTTACAGGTGATGCTATCATTGTTACGCAGACAGTATATACAAGTCCGCCTTGTTGCGCAAACCTACTCTCTGTATCTCCCAGGGAGTAGGTTTGCGGCATTATGGAACTATAGGGGGATTACGATACATTGAAATACATGATAATAATTATAAATATTCTATTGCTACCAAATGTCATGTAAGATAATGCAAATGAAAAGGTGAGAAAAGGTTGAGCAAAAAGAAGGAATATCCTCACATGGGTGCCTGGCTGGAAGTGGACGAGGAAAACAAAAAAGTGCGGTACCAGACGGACCCATCATGGATGGAAAATACCAATGATGAGGAGCAGAATATAGCATTTTCCAAACTAACAGCAATAGTAGCCATATATCGGCGTGCTGGATATGCCATTAGTGAAATTGCTAAAAAATTGAAAAAGTAGCGTAACTTTTTTGTAAACTCTCGTTGAAACTTTAACATAAAGGAAATGATAGTGCATCATTATGGGAAACCTTGTTTCAAAAGGAATTCCCGAATCAGCACTATCCCTGTTAGTCTAACCGAAAAGCCTTTAATGAGCATGTTTTACCCTATCTCTCAGTAGCCAAGCGAGTTATATAAGCAAAATCCCACTATACAAGATATACAACTACATTCTCTATCGCCTTCACACAGGATGCCAGTGGTATCAACTTCCATCGCTCCACTAGGGGATGGTTCAGATAAAAAGGAAATCAGTTATCACGCTGTTTACTATCATTTTCGTAAGTGGAGTAGGGATGGTAGCCTGAAAAAGATCTGGATAGCCAGTATTTTACGGGTTCTTCCCTATCTGGATTTATCTGAACTCAATCTGGACGGCAGTCATGCCATCGCCAAGAAAGGTGGTGAATTAGTTACCTATCAAGGTCGCAAAAAAGCCAGGACGACAAATATTTTACCAATCACTGATGCTTGGGGTTTCATTATCACAACAACCGATTTGATAGCGGGCAATCACAACGATGCCTTCAATTTGAAACCACATTTACAAGAAGCTTTCAAGTTTCTGAAGCGACTTGGGCTTGATATTTTTGGCGCTTATTTCAATGCGGATGCTGCATTTGATACCAAAGATGCGAGAAAAACTTGTTTCAATCATGGCGTCATTCCAAATATTGATGAAAACAAGCGCAATCGAAAAAAGCCCAAACCAGGACCGAAGCGTTTCTTCAAAAAAGAAATCTACAAGCATCGTTTTTCCAGCGAACGCACTTTTGCTTGGGTTGATAAATTCAGGGCTTTGCTTGTCAGATATGAGCAACGTGAAGTTTATTTTCTTGGCGCACATTTTATTGCCTTTGCTATGATCAATTTACGCCAAGATCATTCAACAATAAGTTTCAACCAGTTTATAAAAAAGCTATATAGCCAATAAGTTGATTTGTCCCCCCGCTTCAATTATTCTTGCTTACATTCTCTCTATCGGTTTTACTGATTTCGTCTACATATAAGTGGAAAAAATGGGGTCTTGACAATATATTTCCTGTTTCAATGGAGACCTTGTTCCATACGAATTTGTTCAATAAAGGATTGGATTGTAGACTTTGAATAAGGGGCATGCCCAACACCGACAAAGTAATTCGGTGCCCAAAACATTTTGGACACGTTCTGTTGTGAAAACCTTGGAAACTCATCAAATATATTTTTTGAAGTTGTTCTACAAACAATGTTCATAAATTCGACTGGGGACGTACTTATGCTAACAGTCATTATCCACTGTAGATAGTTTGGCGATATTTCTATATGCTTTAGGTTCCATCCAAAAGATACACAAATGTCTCTCATCCAGGTATGTAGGTTATCAGATAAATCCCCGATCAGGGTGTGTTCTTCAAACCGAGGAACAAGTAAACAAACAAATGATGTTACATAAGGACCACCATTTTCATAAAGTCCGGTTTTGTTGGGAAGAATTTCTTCCTGAGTATCTATGCGGAGATCATCCAAGGATGGATTATTATTTTTGACTTCGATTTGGCTACTTTTTTGATTTTTAGGACTTAGCATTATATTCCATTAAGGGCAATTATCTTTGATGTTATGTATGTTGGAGTAATACTGATATGTGGGAGATAATTTTATTTTACCCCTAAATGTGGGGTATAGCAATGAACTACTTAAATCGGTAGCCCAAGAACCCTTGCCCGCCCTGAAATGTGACGTTAAAATGTGCAGGAGACTAACAAGAAAACAGCGTACCGCAAAAAAGTTGTAGCTATTGCCAACGGTTGAATATTTTCCCCGCTCGGCAAGGTAGCTCAGTGGTAGAGCAGGAAACTCATAAGCTCTTGGTCGCGGGTTCAACCCCCGCCCTTGCCACACTTGAGAAAAACCTGTCAAATATTCGACAGGTTTTTTTGTTTGACTGTTTGGTGAGGCTTTGAGAAGCGTTAATTCTCAGTCACAGCAATAAAATCGAACTGTACGCGCGTGCTTTCGGTAACAAGTTGGATTTGCCCGGAAGCAGGCACAGAGGTCCCGATGTTGAAGCGATAGGGTTCTTCGAGATCATTTTGCTTTACCTGGAGAACCCCGCTGCCATCCCAACGAACAAAAATCAGGTCACTGATAGAGTCTTTGCAATTGTTGCGCTCATTTCGTGTGGTTTGTTCTTCATAGAAGCCATCACTGGTTGTGACTACGATATTGCAGTTTCCATACACCCGAGCTTCGAAATATTGTGTTTCGTTCCCGTATTGAATGCCGACATAGCTGCTCTGATCGCCGCCGTTTTGTCTCCAGTATGAAGCGGCCAGTTCGAAATTGGACAGGTTCTCAAGTGGAGGCGCGCTCAGCGAAACCCGTTCAAAATATCCATCTGCGTTCAAGGTGTAATTGTCTAATGAATCGGGCAATCGCTCCGGGCGTTGATCCGGGGTGTATACCAGGTACCAGTTCTGTGAGTCTCTGAATGTGTCTTCAAAGATTGGCGTGCCTTGTAAACCAAGAATATCTGCCAGGCTTTTCTCTGGCGCCTTGCATTTTTCATCTTCCAACCGAACATATGCTCGCAGCACCCAGCCAACACGGTTGACCAATTTGACCTGGTACCAGACGGGTTCGTTCAATTCCCCGATGACGTCAACATATGCGCCTGCACTTAGTCGCTCACCAGGCAGGGCGTCACTGGGAATTGGGTAGAAGGTCAACTCCTGTTTGAAGATACCTGTGCAGGATGGTTCTGTCGTTGCTTCAGGTGTAAGGGAAGGTTGCGCTTCCATCACTTCTGCAGGCTTGGTGGTAATGCCTGGCTCGACGGGGAACGTTGGCAGGGCCGTTGGAGAGATTAGCTGTGGGGTGGGGGGAGCTGTTGGCCCACAGGCCCCGAGAAGGAGTGCAAGAGCAAAAACGATAAATGCAGATCGTGGTGGTTTGTTTTTCATGGTTCTATCCTTTATCAGGGCGAACATGTTTTTGAAATCAATATAATAAATTGTAACGGTATTTTTGAGATAAAAAATTACAAATCGGAAAATAGGAGGAGCGCCTCTTCCCCGACGATAAGTTTGCTCCCGTTATGGAAAAGCTGTCTCGTGTTTCCTGACCCTTACACGTTTCAAATAAAAGCCAGTTGAGATAACTGGCTTTTTCAGACGAAATATCCAGGCAGGTGACCGACGGCACCCGGATACGCTCCCTTACCGTTGCTGCCTCTCGGCCCTGGCGGGGTTCGGGAGGCTCCGCCGCGCCGGGCCTGCCCGGACAGCCGCAAGCATACTCGAAGAGAGAGTGGCTGTCAATTCAAATTCTTTAGCGCATCCCCATTTCTTTTTCAGCCAGGGTAATAGCTTCTTCGAAGAGTTTCAGCCCTTCGTCGACTTCTGATTTGGAGATGCTCAACGGCGGCGCAACGCGGATGACGGATTTGCCACAACTCAACATGAGCAGGCCGCGTTCAAAAGCCAGATGGATAACGCGTTCGGTCAGCTCTTTGGCAGGTTCTTTGGTCTCCCGGTCTTTGACGAATTCCACGCCGATCATCAAACCTTTGCCGCGCACATCGCCGATGCTGGGATGCCGGCCCATGATTTCGGTCAGGGCATCCATAGCATATTGGCCGGTTGTTGCAGCGTTTTCCATGTATTCTTTTTCGATCAGGTCAATCGTAGCCAGCGAAGCCGCACATGCGATCGGGTTGCCGCCGTAGGTGTTGCCGTGCGTGCCTTTTTCCCAGTCCATCACAGATTTGCGAGCGATGCAGGCCCCCAGCGGCATGCCAGATGCAAGACCCTTGGCCGAGGTGAGCATATCTGGTTCTACGCCAAAATGCTCGATCGCCCACCATTTGCCGGTGCGTCCCATGCCAGATTGCACTTCATCCACGATCATCAAGATGCCATGCTTATCGCATAGTTCACGCAGTGCAGGGTAGAAGCCATCCGGCGGGATGAGATAGCCGCCTTCACCCTGGATGGTTTCAACCAGGATGCCAGCGATCTCATCGGGTGGGATGATGTGCTCCAAGATTTGTTCTTCGATATAGCGCACAACCGCTTCACCATAATCTTCGCCTGGCCTGGTCTCCAAGATAGGCCGGTAAGGATTTGGGAAAGGGGCATGCACTACGCCGTTCATCAACGGGTAGAAGCCGCCATGGTAAGCTGGCTTGCTGGCCGTGAAAGTCACTGCGCCCATCGTGCGGCCGTGGAATGCGCCCGTAAAGCCGATGAAATTCATGCGGCCGGTATGGTAGCGTGCCAGCTTGATGGCCGCTTCCACAAATTCGGTGCCTGAGTTGGTCATGAACGAAGTGGCTTGTTCTTCGAAAGGCGCAATTTCATCCAGCTTTTCGCCCAGCGCAACCCAATTTTCGTGATAGAAATCTGATGAGATGTGGATGAATTTTTCAGCCTGTTCCTGGATGGCTTTGACCACTTTGGGGTTGGAATGGCCGGTTGAAACCACAGCAATGCCGCCCATAAAATCCAGAAAACGGTTGCCGTCCACATCCCATACTTCCGTGCCTTTGCCATGATCCATCACAAAGGGATAATCGCGCGGGTACGATGACGAGATCACGGCCTTGTCGCGCTCGATCATTTTTTGGGCTTTTGGCCCGGGTAACTGCATTGGTTCCATGTAGGGAAACTCCTATTAATTCGACTGCTTTATTTGTGCCAGGGCCAATGCGCCAAGCAGACCAGCGTCATCGCCCAGGGCGGCAGTCGTGATAACTAAATTTTCGAGATAGCGGGGGTTGAACACATGTTTTTGCAGACTGATTTCGAATGGATCAAACAGCAGCGGGCCGCTTTGCGAGACTCCCCCGCCAAAGATGACGATAGAGGGATCAAAAGCATGCAGGAAACTGGCCACGCCGATGCCCAGGTATTCCCCTGCGCGCGCATAGGCGGACTTTGCCAGCGCATCGCCGTTACGGGCTGCTTCGGCTACTTCATACGCATTCAGATTCTCATCGCTTCGCAACTCGGACTTTGTGCCTGCTTCCATTTGTTCACGGACATACCGCACGATAGCCGGACCCGCTGCCAGCGCTTCCAGGTGTCCCTTTTGTCCGCAGGGGCAAACGGGACCACCTGCCAGCACGGTTACATGCCCCAGTTCGGCAGCCAGGCCGTGATGTCCGTGCAGGAGGCGGTCGTTGATGATCACGCCGCCGCCGATGCCGGTGCTGATGGTCAGGTAGAGCAGGTTGTGATGACCACGTCCCGCGCCGAATTTCCATTCACCCAGCGCGGCCAGGTTGGCGTCGTTATCCAGGTAAGCGGGCACACCGAAGTGCTGGCTGAGTTTTTCGGTCAGGGGGAAGTCTTGCCATTCGGGGATGTTGGGGGTGGCCAGCACTATGCCGGTACTCGGATCAAGCGGACCCGGGGAGGCCATCCCGATCGCCTTGACAGTGCGATCCGCAGGCCAGGCGGCTTCGATAGCTTCTACAAGCCTGTCGAAGGTGCCGGGTTGTTTGGCGTAGCTTCGTGTGCGCTTGTGGGTGAGGGGGGTGATGTTATCTGTTTCGTATGCAGCCGCGCGGATGTGCGTGCCGCCAATATCCACCGCAACGAAGGCGTTCATAGAGCGCTATTATACTGGCGGCGGGGTTGGCGGCAATGGCTTGTGATGGGTGGCACAAATTTACAAATCTGCAATTAATTTGCAAGGCTTACGAGATTGTAAAGCCAGGCCCTTGTTCGTAAGCCAACTTCAAAATAATATACATTCGAAATTACACAGTTGAATAAAAAAAAGCCCGGAAATAAGGGGAACGGGCAAAAACCACCTCCCTTATTTCCGGTCATTCTGCGAACAGAAAAGTGCAACGCACTTGATAGATATTTTCGCAACACACTCTCAATACTGAAGTGCGTTGCACTTGTGATCAACATAAACTGAGCACTATCTGTAATCTTCACCCTCAGGGAGGACAGCTATGCGACCACCCAACGTAGAAAAAACAACACGAATAAAGGGCATAAACATAACAATTTCAGTTGGCTTGCTTCTAGGCGTTTTGATTACCGCTTTACTGTGGTTGCAAGTCCCGGCGCAGGTTGTTAGCTCATTGTTCTCGCTCATCCTGGCAGCGGCAGGTTTGAGCGTTTTATTTATATTGCGCCAACCTTCTTCTCCCAAACGTTGGGTACGTCTGCTTGCTGTAATGGCAGCGGTATCCCTCGTTTATCTCTTCCCGGAAATGTTCCGCCCGGTTTGTGGCGACACGCCCCGCGCATTTGCCTCACCGTCACCGGGTCGGTGTGGGAGATGCTTAGACTTTGTCTGTGAATGGAATTACAAAAAACATAAAGAGTGGTGTTACTGCGATGAGTGGGATACCAGCGATTGTCCCCAGGATGTTCCACCAACCGTTCAAGCAGAACTTGATTGTAACCAATGGGGACAGGACAATTGGTGTATCGGCCCCCTTTTCCTTGATCTGAATGCCGTAGAGCCGCAGGGAAAAGATGTGCTTATCTACGGTGATGTCGATGGTACAGCCTTTTCCTGCCCAACAGGAGTAGGGATAACCAACTGCTCGATCCCTCTGCCCGAAGGTGCAGGGACAGTCAACTTTACTGCAACATCTTCAACCGGGTTGACTGCTTCAAATTCAGCATCTTACCTGCACGACAGCATCCAGCCCCAGATAAATGGAACCCTGGCAGGTACGAACGGGAACAACGGTTGGTTTGTATCTCCTGTGGATGTCAACGCTTCAGCAGCGGACCCTTTGCCTGGTTCCGGTATAGCAGCTTTTGAATACAACCTGAACAACGCGGGCTGGGGTACCTTCGTCGGCCCGTTGAATTTGGTGGATGGGGTACACAGCCTGAACCTGCGCGCGATCGATGTCGCCGGAAATTTTGTCGAAACAAGTCAAACGATCCAGGTGGATACCGTCACGCCTGCGCTTAACGTATCTATCAATGGAACGACGGGCGCAAACGGCTGGTACACATCGGCAGTGGAAGTGTCCGCTGTGGCAAGCGATGATGGTTCCGGGTTGGCAGTTTTGGAAGCCAGCACCAATGGTGGAGTCTGGAGCATACTCACTTTTCCTCTCGTGTTCAACAACGGGGAGAATAGCTACCAATTCCGGGCCATTGATCAAGCTGGCAATATTACTGAGACGCCATTACAGGGGGTAAGTGTAGACACTATTCCACCTGTTATCGATTTGCCTGCATCCTGGTTGCTCGGCCAGACGATACTGTTCAAACTGCAGGATGATGGATCTGGATTGGCCGGCTTGCGCGTGGTGATTGAAGATGAGGATGAGCGCTATCCGAAAGTTGCTTGGCGTAGTGGCCTTTCGGGGAACAAGTACAAAAGTGAAATTGCCTGGAATGGATATTTCAAGGATGGCACTTTGGCCCCGCCAGGAGGAGAATACTACGCCTGGCTTAAAGTGACCGACAAAGCTGGCAACGAACGCATGCAGGCAGGCCAGATCATTGTAGAAACAGTCGCCCAGCCGGTTAACGATCCGCCAGGCACGTTGAACACACTGACACTCCTGAAATTGAAACATCCGAACCTGTTGAGCGAGAGAGCATAGCCCCACAGTCGTCTCCGCCATCGGTTGTCAGTACGCCACCCGTGACAAGCTTTGGTGGCGGGAGCAACAGCGTGCAAACATCTCCTGTCCAGCCAGAGCAGGTAGATTTCGCTGCAAGTTCAGATGTTACATCATCTCAAATCCCTGATTTTCAATCCCCTGTGTTGTGGGGTGCCAGCGCGACAGCTGCTATTGGAGCTTTTGCTGGTGAACGCATTCGCAGGAAAGAAGATGAAAAGAAACGAAAACGCGCCGGGAGTGCTATTAGGCAAGAAAACCGCGCAGCCAGCAGCTATCGTCAGAAGATCAAAGGCAAACAAACGGAGAGCAACTAGAAGAAAAGTGGAGACGGATAAAACAAGCAGTCGAAGCTCGTAAACAGGCCGCGCTTGATCGTCGACTTGGACAGAAAGATGTGGCTGCCGAAATAGAAATGCGCTCTCATCTCACAAAGTCACAGGCACAAAAGGATGCTGCCGCACGGTGCCAGGACAGAAAGCCTATGATGCATATCGAGCTCAGGAAGTAGCGGCACATACGGAGATTGCGCCGCAAAAAGTTGCTTGGTGGGAAAACACAAAGACGTTTTTTTAAAGAGAAAATATTCTCACCTGTCAATTCAGGCGTCTACCAACCATTTGTCAAGCCAGCACTAGATAAACTATTGGAGATAGGAAAGAATAGCGCTTTGTGGATAAATGAAAGTTTGTATCAATCTTACATCAAACCAGCACTACAGGATGCCGGTCAGGAATTAGTTGATGACTTTGTGTGGGTAAACGAAAATATTTACCAACCATATGTTCAACCGGCTTTGGAGAAAGCAGTACAGGCTGTTACTGCTGGCATCGCTTGGGCAAATGAAAAAATTTATCAGCCCTATATTCAGCCAACAATAGAGAATACAAAGCAGGCAATTACTGCGGGCATTGCTTGGACGAATGAAAATATCTACCAACCTGACTGTCGACCGGCATTGAAAAAAGAAATACAGGCAATTGCCGCTGGCATCTCTTGGGCGAATGAAAATGTCTACCAGCCATATATTCAACCAGCTTTGGAGAAAGCAGTACAGGATGTTACTGCTGGCATCTCTTGGGCAAATGAAAATATCTACCAACCATATGTTCAGCCAGCGTTGGAGAAGGCCATGCAAGCAGTTATTGCTGGTATCACCTGGACGAACGAAAACATCTACCAACCAATTGTTCAGCCGGTGTTGGAAGATGTAGTACAAGAGATTGTTGAAAGCATCGCTTGGGCGAATGAAAAAATTTACCAACCATATATTCAACCAGCATTAGTTTCGATTAATGAGAACATTTTATCAGCCATATGTTAAACCGCTGGTCAATGACTTAGAGGATAAGTTTGAGAATAAAGATCTGTTTGCGGATACAGGTTTTTACCAATCATTTATCCAACCCATAGTGGCTGACATTGATCAATACATTTATCAACCATACTTCAAGCCAATGCAGGATAAAGCAACTGACTGGTGGGAAGCTACCTGGGACAAATACGGAGAAAGGGTTCATGGAGCCTTGGATGCGGTTGGTTTCATTCCAGGGCTCGGTGAGATAGCCGATGGTCTCAATGGCTTGATCTACCTTGGGCGAAGGCCGTTATCTGGAAGCTACGGTATCTGCCCTGGCGATGATTCCGCTGATTGGAGATTTAGGTAAAGGTGGAAAAGTATGCTGCGAGAGTTTGGGGGGGTGAGCTTGTAGAAGCAGTGAGTTGAGAAGAGGATGCCAAAGAAGGTAACAGAAAAAGGTTGTAAAAGAAGTTGGTGAAGGAATAGACAGAGAAGGTAACAAAAGGTGCTATCGAAGAAGACTGCTGAAAAGATGGTGCGTGAATTTGGTGAAGGAATTGCAGAGAAAACCGCAAAGGAAATTAGGGAAGAAACTGTCGAAAAGGTAGAACGCGAATTTGGTGAAGGAATTGCAGAGAAAACTGCAAGGGAAATTGGGGGAGAGAGCTACAGAAAAAGCCTTTCGTGAAGCCAGTGAGGATGTAATTGGGAAAACATCGAGAAATATCTGTTTGAAGATGCTTCGAAGAAGAACATTCAAGAAGTTGGCGAAGAAGGCAAAATAGAAAAATCAGCGAAAAATGTTTCAGAAAAAATTTCAAAAGAAGTCTTCAGAGAAGGGTTGTAAAAAACAATAGGCTGAAGCGATCAAATTGATTTGGTTTTTTGTTAATTTGGCACACCTGCGACAAAAATACTAGAAGCAGTTGATGTTCAGATCTGCGCAAAAGGCTTATAAGAGACGCTGGATGATGATGTGATAGAGTATGTACTCGAGCAAGGTCCAGAAGCTGTAGATGCCCTTTCTAAATGGAGCAAAGGCAGATTCTGTTGAAATATGGTCCTGAATTAGCGTTGCGTGCGAAAAACAAGATGCAATAGCTCTTGAAGCTACTTCGAAACTAGTTTATTTATTTGCAAAGTTATGGGACTTTTGATCAGGCCCTGAATGATTAAAGATAGATCACTACAAAACCCGAGGCAATAAAGGGTTTAGTGCAATCCAGTAGAAACAGAAGCTAGACAATTGTTGATGGATAGTGAGACCTTTAAGAAAGCAAAAGAGTTAATAATAATAATAGCCAGTAATTCAACGCATTATGCTGATGCAAAACAATTAGAGTTGGGCAAATGGGTTGACTATGGAAATGGGTTTACTAAGTTTTCACGAGACACAGGGCTCAGTCCACTACAATCCACATCCGGAAATGTGGAATTTGTTTGAACCGTCTTGGCAAAAAGAACAGAGTAGATGCTGCTTGGCTTATCAATAAACAAGTTGTTGAAACAGGGATAATTAAGGGCTTGCCTGTTGAGTTTTCTCTCGAGGGCGTTCCTGTAGACGATATACTGGATAGATGAAAGTGCAGTTGAAATGATCTTCTCAGGTGCTACCGATTTTGGAAATTAGGTCAATTTTAGAATAAAAGAGAATCCCTGTTCGTTGGCAAGAATTAAGAGAGTTGAAAAATGCTGGATATGAATTTACATCAGATAAGGTAAATAAATCTTTTATTTTTAGTTTGCCGTGGAAAGGATAAAACAATGAATGAGGCAGATGAAAGAAATGTTGATCCGATGCAGGAAATGCTTCGACTAGCTCAGGATTTTTCAAACCATCAATACTTGGGGTTTTAGAGGAGAGATCGTTCATTAATAAGGATAAACGGTTGATTTTTACTGTTCTGAATGGTGCCACATCAAGTTTGTATGGGGAGGCTGGGATTATGGGAGTGGCAATACAATTAGTATCCATTATGGCAGATTGCACGCACCCAGTGAAAACGTGACCATGATTTGGAATGGTGAAGAATGTCATGCTTGGCATAAAATAAGACTTCCCCTTCTCTTTTTAAATGGAGATTCCCCTGACAAAAGCTGCCAGAATGAAAGCTGCCGCCCCTTTTACAAGTAAATATTACGAGGATAAATACCTTCAAAAATTCTATCGTCGGCAACCGGAATGGTTGATGACCATGCATATGGAAGTATGGGAGCATTATGGCAAAAGATTTTTTGAACTATTTGATCTAAAGACGCCCCTGACTTGTGGGAGCGCTATCGCCAATTTCTAAAAGAGTTTTATGATATCGAAGGAAGGTCTTCCTTTATAAAGCCTCCTGAGAAAAAGTGTGCTAAACGGCTCTTTCGGAAATTTCTTTACCAAAGTAAGCTCCAGGTGATGCCCTCGCCGCCGAGAAAGCGCTCGATAGGATATAGAAGCTCTATGCAAAAGCAGTATATTTGACAGAAATAGAACTTGTTGCCATATTCGTTTTGCAATTATTTTTTTTTGAAATAGCAAGATCAAGAAAGAGAGAAACTATGAATAACCCACACGTTAGAACAGAAATATGGACTGCACTACGCAAAAAGTGGGCTTCTTTAGAAAATATCTCGAAAGTAGAATTTAAAGTTCTGAGAGACCCTGAAGATTTATCCAGAGAACTTGCTATTGACGTGGCGCAGAACATCAACGGCGAATGGGTTGTCCAAACCGTTCAATTTCAGGCACGAGTAGGCCTATCCTGTCATTGGGATTGAAGGCCTCTCTCTGGACCAATTGGTCAATCTTGCCGCTCACGTGATGGATTCTGTTACAGTGCCTATAACCGGCGAGGAAACCAACGATGACGAGATGCAGCTTGTGATGAAGTACATTTCACCGGAGACAGGAGAAATGTATGGGCATGTTACATCCAAGGCGGGCGAAAGGATTGGCATTCGAGCGAATTACCAGCACTATTATGTCATTAACGAAATCTTGGAACAAAAATCAAAAATCATGAAAAAAGAATATTCTGAAGTCCACATACATCGTAAGAAAAATGATTTAGACCGGTTACATTTTCAATTTATTCCTGCTTGATGGATATTTGAAGTAATTGAAACTTATTTCCCTATGAAGGGAAAATATTCGGAAAATAGAGCAAAGGTAGCGCGACATTCATATCGCTTTTTTAGCCCACTGCAACATAAATGTCGCACCACATATCTTCTGAAAACCTTGCTTTTCAAAGCTGGAAAAGTTTCAATCAGTTCATTATCGAAGAGGACAACGATTATGCGCTTATTTTTGAAATTAATCCCTTTTGTTTCTTCTCGTGGCTTTACTAGCCTCCATGTTCTTTTGGCCAAATATTACACCTTGGATAAGCATCATCTTGCTTGTTATAAGTATCGGCACGACACTTTTCCTTTTTCGAAAACACTGTCAATCCTATCAACAAGCCGAATGTACCCGCGAGAAAATGGCCCGTAACCTAACCCGTGACGTATTCGGTTTGCTGCTTGGGATGTCTGCCGCCATCTTCGCAGGCGGGCTGGCAGGTCAATGGGCCGGGATGCAAGCCGGTCTGTGGGCAGGGCTGGGGGCCGGGTTCGGGTTGGTTTTTTGGCGGCCTGGGCTGTGCGTTCCGCGTGGGGGAGATTGGTGCCGTTGGCATAGGTTTAGTGCAAACGCACGTGACAGTCACCTTCGCGCAACGTCCCGGTAAGGGGCAGCATCCCCGAAGTGAAGCGTATGGGAAAAGGAGACTCGCCGCTGTTGAAACCTGACATGTCTCATCAGTAGCCTGACACCCATTAGGCGGGCGTGGACGTGAGTTTCGGATTGCGATGTTCTTGTGAAGACATGTCAGGTTTCCCACTTCCCGTTGTGCGATGGGGAGTGGTCATTTTAAGTGACAGATGTCAGTTGATTTTTAAATGGGGAGATTGTATAGTATGTAATGAGCAAAACGACTTTAATTTGTTCGTCAAATTTATATCATTCGATCCAACCCTTAGCCCAAGCTTCGGGGTGTATTCTTTTTGATATTTCTCTATCTTTATAAACATTCAGAAATAAACTTTCCAAAAAGACTTTCTTCTGTCCCCATTAGTGAGTAGGCATTAATGTTATATGAATTTCCAAAAAGTGAAGAGCCGTTGGTCGCTCACTAGCAGGAATGACGTATTTTGCTATTGCCTCACCAAATGGACCATCCTCATCTGGGTGACTACCAATAATACGGGGGTCTTCATGGCTACTATAAAAGGGTTCAAGGGCCTTATTTAAATTTACCCCAACAAATACAGTGTAAGCACTTTCTGTTGAAGATAATGCCTTTTATTTTTGCGAGGTCTCAAGGATTAATTGGAAATACCCCTGACGGGTAAATAATTTCATCCTCATATGCGCCAATTCTGTGGCTGGCATCCACATTTCACTTGCCATTAAAAAGTCATAGATCGCCACCGACTCTGCCCCATTTGACACGTCCCTAAATGCAAAATACGCTGCCACGTAAGGGGAGTAGCTGACCAATCAAGTAAGGGAGACGGGAATCCAAAATGCCTTAGATATTGCATGTAATCCTTAATATTGTCAGAAAAAAGCGGTATTCCTTCTTTGGGGATATTTCCTGAAGGTTTCATCGTTGTTCCTTGTATTGATCCGTCAGATCCCAACTCCGATCAGTGAATGCTTCAATTTTGGACTGAAGATTTAATGATACGGTTATAAGCAATAAGTTTTAATGTCTGGACCCAAATACCTTTCTAGTGTTGTTTCCAATCGCCAATCTGCGCTTAGGAAGCCCCCTATAGAAACTAGGGCCAGTCCGCAACTCTTTTGTTGTATAAGCTGTGTCTTCTTCAACTATTTTTTCAAATTCCTGCCAAGAAGAAAGTTCAATAACTTTTAGCATTTGTATTTTTCCTAAAAGGTTATTTCCTGGGAAGCTTATTGCTATAAAATACTCTATATGATGGTTCATTCCCAACTCCAAAATCATATTTGCTATAAATTGACTTTGGCGGGTCGCCGCCTTCTAGCTCCTCTGTAGGAAAATGTGTTTTTCTAAGAAGATTTACTACTTTGCCGTGATAATCCTCCATTGGCCATTATATTCTATTTCTTTTAAGAGAATGCGGTTGGTTTTTTAGCAGCGTTAGTGGGGGAGATTGGTGCCGTTGGCTTAGGGATTCGGTGAAGCGCACGTGACAGTCACCTTCGCGCAACGTCCCGGTAAGGGGCAGCGTCCCCGAAGTGAAGCGTAGGGAAAAAGGAGACTGTCACGTTTAAAACCTGACATGTCTCATCAGTAGCCTGACACTCATCGGGTGGGCGTGGACGTAGTTCGGATTGCGATGTTCTTGTGAAACATGTCAGGTTTCTCACTCCCCGATTTGAGACTCGGGGAGTGGTCATTTTACGTGACAGATGTCAGTTGCTTTTGGGGCGGAAAAATTTGTCTTCCAGATATTTTATTATTTCATTTACTTTATTTTGGGCCAACAATTCTTAGAAATCTAGGATCACCTTTTAGCCGTTGTAGATCAGGATCCTTCCATGCCCAGGCTGGATCGAATTGATCATGCTGTGAAGCTTTTTGAAGATATTCAAAGGCCAAATCGAAATTATCGCAAATGCTTTCCAGACAAGCACGGTTATACCAGTCTTCCTTTGGTATAAATTGTTGGGCTTTTTCTATATGTTCTGATAGAACATTTTTGCCCAGTTGCTTTCTTATTGAAGCAATTGCAAGGTAGGAATTGAAACCTTCTGGGTTAATTTCGATCATTTTTTCCAACAAGGCTAATCGCCTCTTCGCTTCTAATCATTCAAACGCATCAGCAGTGCCAGGTTGGAGTAGGCTTGAGCAAGATTGGGGTCTATCTCAAGCGCCTGACGGTAGGCTTTTTCGGCTTCCTCCGTACGACCAGTTTCTCTAAGCAGATTGCCCAGGTTGGAGTAGGGGATGCAGCAGTTGGATTTGAGCGCGATGGCTTGATGATAGATAATTTCGGCTTCATTGTGGCAATTAGGTCTGAGAGCATTAAGGCAAAGTTATTAAATATGATGATAACTGAGGGGGGTTAAAATTATCGCTGCAATGTATAAGCTTTCTGCAAGGCTGTACTGTCTATTGTCGAGAGCGTTTTCGGCAAGTGTCGCCAATCCCCAAGCATGGGAACCTGCCTGGCTGTAAAATCGATTAATTAACGCAATTTGGAATATCTTTCGAAACTGGAGCAGGAAATTTCTCAATCTCTCCTTACAGCGGTTTCTACATCGATTATGCCTTCCACTGTAAAATCTTTGTAGGTGATTGTACCGTTCAAGTTTGCGATGTCGAAGTTCTCTAAATAACTCAAAGCCCGTTTCAACTTATTCATACGCTGCCAAATGATTTTTTTGGTTTTTCCCTTCCTCATAATATAGCTTGCATATTGCAATACGAGAAAAGTCGTTGGTGTTATTTTTGCTGAATGAAAAGTAGCCAATGCCTCGAGATATATTCGGTATCCGGTTGCTGTGCTTGGATGTATCGTTTTGTATTGTCCCATGCTTCAGTGAAATTATCTTTTGCAATTTCTTTTGCTATATCGCCTGTAACCTGTGTCATATCTCGGTTGAGCAACCGTCGCATACACATGAGTATGAACTCCGGTGTGCCATCCCGACCATCGATAAAGGCTTTTCGCGCCTCATCGTTGATTTGCAAACCGAATGTTCCTGCCCCACTATCTACCAATCGGCCGGTTTGATTTTCAGTCATAGCTCGCAAGCTGATCCTGTGAAATTTTTGTTGCTTCAACCAAAGTCTGTTTTTTTTGTTCAATTGATCCGTACGAGCAGTTGCCACAACAAGAATATCTTTACAGATATCAAGTTGATGAAGTTCTTTCAACAGCTCCGCAAGATGCTTTAAGCCTGTCATCCCAGTAATGAAAAGGAAGGTCATCTATAAAAATAAGAATTTCATTTCCAGGATCAATCTCCAAGGTTTCAAGAGTTCGCTTGTTTTCACCTGTAGAAACTTTTGATTTAGTTCGAAGATACAATCACTACCAATAAGGTCTTCATTCACCGCCCTTTGGATTAGTTCTATTGCTTCTGCGGCTTCCCCTAAAATCCATTCGACTCGTAATAATTATCCGTCCATATTTTCGCAATAATAGGACATTGTTTTTGGCTTCTCGATCAATCCAATTCACCCTGCCGCCGGTTCGTAATGCCTCACGAAGTTTTTCTATCGTTTTTGGTACTAACGGATTGATGGCTGTAAAACTGCTTTCGCCATTCTTCTTTTCTAATTCAATCTCTCCAAAATCACCAGCCTTGACCTTAATTTTCCCCAATTGATAGTAATGATTTAACCATATGGCGAGTATTATTACTACTATAAGAATTGTCAATCCTCCAATAACTAGGTAAGCAATCGGTAGGTTTAGAATTTTCTCAACCATCTTTCCTCCTCGTGTCAGAGAACGGTTGGATCGCGTTAAAGCTTTATCAATATTATACAATCAGTTGAGCAGTTCATTCTCCACCAAATCTAATTGATTGTATCTACATGTAACGTTACTCACTCCTGGTTTCCATCTGGGTTTTTCTGTTTTGGGACTAATGGTTGTTGATTTTGGGGCGGAAAAATTGTATAGTGAGGAGGGGTCCGGGTTACCAGCTCGGCATATCTGCAAAACCAACTTTCAACTGAAATAGAATGACTTTCCCTTTTTGCACTCGGGAAGAGTTGGTCTTGATTGTGCAAGACTGTACATTTGAAACCAAGACCGCCAGGCACGTGATACACTTAGGCTTACCAATACAGGAGCCGCCCAGATGGACTTGTACCCCAGAGACTCTAACAAGCCAGAGAGCATTGAAGACGTTAAGGACGCTTTGATCCGATTGATCGAAGAGAACCTGGAGATCGAACGCTGGAACTTCCGCCTGGCATTCACCAGGTATGTCAAACCCAAAGGCATCAAGCTGATCTATGATTCGGAGTGGTGCCGGATTAAATTCACGTTCTCTCGCATGCACTATCCCGGAACAGATGAACTATTAATTGAATATGGGCGCCTGCACGCCCCGGATGAAGAGTTGTTCATGACCTGGAATGGTGAAGGCTGCCGCTGCTGGCACAGTATTCTCGACCCGCTGCGCTTCCTGGACGAACTGACGCCTGCGGATGCATTCAAGCAGTCCAGGCAGGATAAACTCTTGCCGCTTATCGTCAGGGATTTCAGGGAATCAAACATCGGGAAGCAGCTCCTGAAAGATTACCCGCCCAAAGCGACTATTGTGCTGCAATCCAGGTTGTGGGGACACTACGGGGAAAGCCTGTTCGAGCTGTTCGACCTGCGGCGGCCCGACTTGTGGGAGAAATACCGGGAGTTCCTCAAGGAATATTACGGCTTGCTCGGCCTGAAATCCGAATATGGACTGCCCTATGAATTTGTGTGTTGATCCACATCATCAAATCCCCTGATTGACGGTTCCAAAAATCACTGCTAAACTCGCCCCTGATGAAAAAGCCGAGAATGAACATGGCACGTTTTCAGCGCATGCGCCGTTTCCTGCGCTGGTTTATGCCTGGCCTGAAGGTCAAGCGCTGGGTGCTGTTGGCATTGGGCGGCATGACCGTACTGGGGATGGGACTGGCTTTACTCTTGTACGAACTGAATTACATTGAATACACCGGCGATACTTATGCGGCAATTCTCTCTATTGTTGCCCTGCGTTTTTTGCCAGGCTGGATGCGCATCATGATCATTGGCGGGCTGGGGTTATGGATGGCCGTCTACGGCATATGGGAACTCAATCGTGCTTTGATGCGGCCCTACATGCGTCCCGGTTCGCACGTGGTGGATGAATTAACAGAATATCACCACCTCGAGCGAGGTCCCCGGATCGTAACCATTGGTGGAGGACACGGTCTGTCTAACTTGTTGCGCGGCCTGAAAGAGCACACTCATAACCTGACGGCGGTGGTCACCGTGGCAGACGATGGTGGTTCGTCCGGGCGCTTGCGTGCGAGCCTGGGAATTTTACCGCCGGGCGATATCCGCAACTGCCTGGCTGCGCTTTCCAGCGATGAAACTTTGCTGACACAGTTGTTCCGTTATCGTTTCAGCGGTGAGCCAGGCCTGGACGGTCACTCATTTGGGAATTTGTTTATATCCGCTTTGAGCGACATTACCGGCAGTTTTGAGGAAGCGGTGGCTGAATCAGGCCGTGTACTCTCGGTGCATGGACGTGTGCTTCCATCTACGCTGCATGACGTCCGTTTGGTGGCAGATGTGCGTCTGCCGGACGTCCCCAATGAAGTGCGTGTGGAGGGGGAAAGCCACATTCCCGAGGCTGCCGGGCAAGTACGCCGCATCTGGCTGGACCCTTATGATGCTCCCGCTTTCCCGCCCGTGATACGGGCATTGCTGAGTGCGGACGTCATTATTATTGGGCCAGGCAGCCTGTATACCAGCCTATTGCCCAACCTGCTTGTCCGTGACTTGCTGGGAGCAGTGCAGGCCAGTAAGGCGCTAAAGGTATACGTTTGTAATATCGTCACGCAGGCCGGCGAGACGCAGTCTTACTCATGTTTTGACCATGTCCGCGCGCTGGAAGAACATGTTGACGAAGACCTGTTCAATGTGGTACTGTGCAATGATAATTATGAACCAGTTTTACCGGATGAGTCTGATCAATGGGTGCTGGCAGACGAAAAGTCCCGTTCCGATGCGCGTTTGTATACGTCTGATCTGGTAGACTACGAGCATCCCTGGCGGCATGACCCCGCCCGGTTGGCACAAGTCATAATGGACTTGTTTTACGAACGCACCGGGCCATTGGGATAATAATTCATTACAGGGTTGTGATAAAATTAACAATTGGGCATTATTCACTTTGTACTGACCAGTGCTTCTTATATATGAGGAGCCTGTCTAGTAAAATTGGTCTGGGTGTCAGTTACAAGACACCCAGGTTTCAAATATCTTATCTCTATGGAGGTTTAGCATGACAGTAAAAGTAGGTATTAATGGGTTCGGCCGCATTGGACGGCAGGTTCTCAAGATCATGTTGGAACGGCACGCTGGCGACTTGGAAGTTGTAGCGGTCAACGATCTATGGGATCCCGAAACCAATGCGCAGCTCTTCAAATACGACTCCACCTACGGAAAATTCGAAGGTTCGGCAGAAGTAGTTGATGGCAATCTGGTTGTTGATGGCAAGACCATCAAGGTCTTCTCCGAGCGCAATCCAGCCGATCTCCCCTGGGGTGACCTGGGTGTTGACATTGTGATTGAAGGCACTGGCGTTTTCCGCGATCCCACCAAAAACCCTGGTCCGCAATCTCACCTGGAAGGCGGCGCCAAGAAGGTTATCCTGACCGCTCCCGGAAAAGGCGGCGATGTGTTAACCGTTGTGCTGGGCGTGAATGATGATGAGTATGATGGTTCCAAGCATCACATCGTTTCGAACGCATCCTGCACCACCAACTGTCTGGCTCCTTTCACCAAGGTTGTGAATGACAACTTTGGTATTGTCAAGGGCCTGATGACCACCATCCACTCTTACACCACCAGCCAGATGCTGCTCGACCTGGCGGCCAAAGATCTGCGCCGCGCCCGCTCTGGCTCCCTCAACATCATCCCCACTTCAACCGGCGCAGCCAAGGCTATTGCCTTGGTAATCCCCGAACTGAAGGGTAAGCTGGATGGTTACTCCTTGCGCGTTCCTACTCCCACCGTTTCCATCGTGGATGCTGTATTCGAAGTTGAGAAGGCCACTACTGCCGCTGACGTCAATGCTGCTCTCAAAGCCGCATCCGAAGGCCCGATGAAGGGCATTCTGGGCTTCAGCGAAGAACCCCTGGTTTCGATGGACTTCAAAGGCGACGAGCGCTCCTCCATTGTTGATGCAGAACTGACCGCTGTTATGGAAGGAAATATGGTCAAGGTCGTTGCCTGGTACGACAACGAATGGGGCTACGCCACCCGCCTGACCGACCTGGCTGCCAAGATCGCCAAAGCGCTCTAACCCCCTCCCCGGCCTCCCCCAAACTTTTCGAAAAATTTGGGGGAGGTGTAAGTGGGGACAGGAGATATCATGTTCAACAAGAAAACAATTCGCGATATTGACGTGAAGGGCAAGCGCGTTCTTGTCCGGGTGGATTTCAACGTACCGATCAAAGATGGGGTAGTAGGGGATGACACCCGTATCCGTGCGGCATTGCCAACGATAGAATATCTGCTTGAAAACGATGCTGCGCTGATCCTATGCTCGCATCTCGGACGTCCGAAAGGCCAGCCTCTGCCCGAATATTCACTCAAACCCGTAGCCGAACACCTCGCTACCCTGTTAGGTAAACCCGTTGCCTTTGCCGAAGATTGTATCGGTCCTAAAGCCGAATCCGCGGCGGGCGCGTTGAAATCGGGCGATGTGTTGGTGTTGGAAAATACTCGTTACCATGCCGGAGAAACCAAGAACGACCCGGAAATGGCAAAGCAGATGGCTTCTTTGGCGGAAGTCTTTATCAATGATGCATTTGGGACTGCTCACCGTGCTCATGCATCAAACGTTGGAGTTGCCGATCACCTGCCTGCTGCTGCTGGTTTCTTGCTTGAAAAAGAGATCAAATATCTCGGCCAGGCAATCGCCGCCCCTGAGAAACCGTTCGTGGCGATTTTGGGCGGTGCCAAGATCAGTGACAAGATCGGCGTGATCAAGAACCTGCTGGAAAAGGCCGATAGCATCCTGATCGGTGGCGGCATGGCGAACACCTTCTTCAAGGCGCAGGGCTACCCGGTAGCCGATTCACTGGTTGAAGATGAAGCGTTGGAAACTGCCAAAGAAATCCTTGCGCAGGCTGGCTCAAAATTCCGTTTGCCTGTGGATGTAGTGATCGCTGATAAGTTCGAAGCGGATGCTGCACATAAAACTATGTCAACCGGCCCCATCCCGGATGGCTGGCGCATTCTCGATATTGGACCGGAGACGATAGAGCACTATGCCAAAATCATTAGCGAGGCCAAGACCGTTGTCTGGAACGGGCCGATGGGCGTGTTCGAATTTCCAGAGTTTGCCAAAGGCACGTTGGGCATTGCGCAGGCTGCGGCTGAGTCTGATGCGGTAACGATCGTCGGTGGCGGAGAGTCTGTGGCGGCTGTCAAGCAGTCTGGCCTGGCCGATAAGATCACCCACATCTCTACCGGCGGCGGCGCTTCGCTTGAGATGTTGGAGGGCAAAACTCTTCCTGGCCTGGCGGCATTGCAAGATAAGTAAAGTTGTTGCTGCTCTTGTATATTAGACCTGGCAGGTTTTCGAAACCTGTCAGGTCTTTTTACACAGAGCTTACGAAGCAATGGTTTGTATAAATAAGTTGGGCTATAATGAATAAAATCAATCTACGGGAGAAAGCGTATGCCCTTCGCTGAAGGCGAAACTATTGGCCCATATCGAATCATGGAAAAGCTCGGCCAGGGCGGCATGGCAACTGTTTATAAAGCCTACCATGCTGCGCTAGACCGTTATGTGGCGCTTAAAGTATTGCACCCTGCTTTTCATGAAGACAAGTCGTTTGCTGCACGGTTCCAGCGCGAAGCGCGCGTGGTGGCGAAGCTGGAACATCCCAGCATTGTGCCGGTATATGATTTCGCAGAACACGAAAGTCGTCCTTATCTGGTAATGAAATATATCGAGGGGGAAACGCTCAAGGCACGCATCTCGCGCGGGCCGTTGAATGCCAAAGAGATTAATCAAGTGGTAGATGCAGTCGGTTCAGCGCTGGCGTATGCCCACAAGCAGGGTATCCTGCATCGTGATATTAAACCTTCCAACGTGCTGATCACCAATGACGGACAAATGTACCTGGCTGATTTCGGTTTAGCGCGCATTGCCCAGGCAGGCGAATCGACACTTTCGTCTGATTCGATCATGGGCACACCGCAGTATATCTCGCCGGAGCAGGCGCGGGGCGATAAAGACCTGGATGAAGGCACGGATATCTATTCATTTGGCGTAATGCTGTATGAGATGGTCGTGGGGCAGGTGCCATTCAGCGCTGATACACCTTTCTCGATCATTCATGATCCATATTTATACCCCCCTGCCCATGCCGCGTACCATCAACAAGAACGTACCGGAAAGTGTGGAGCGCGTATTGCTCAAGGCGCTCTCGAAAGAGCGCGCCGACCGTTACGAAAATGTTACGTCCATGATGCAGGCTTTCAAGGCTGCCTGGGAAGGCGGCTGGCGTTCCGATGCAAGGAACTGCGCTGACCTTGCCCGCTGTTGCACCTGTGAAGGAAGCGAAAAAAGAGAAAACGCCTAAAATACCCAGCGATGCCAAAACTGCTATTGGGAAAGAGCCAAAGCCAAAGAAGAAGCGTTCTCCCTGGCTGTTTGTGGCTGCAGGCGTATTATTGACAATTTGCTGTGTATTTGTATTCTTTGCCATTCGGGAGAACCGCGGATCAGCGGATTGTAGACCAGGAACCGGAAACGCCTCCTACTGAAGTTGTAGATGTTCCTCCGCCCGAGGAACCTGGCCCCCGGGAGCCAGAACCTGAACCACCCAGGCCGGAGGATGAGCTGCCCCCCGAAGTGATGGAAGCCCAACGCCGAGCCGATGAAAATCCTGAAGACCCGTTTTTGCGTCTCGAATTAGCGCTGGTGTTTTGGGATGTTGGCATGCCTCGGCCTGCTTACGAAGCCCTGAACCATGCGGCGGAATTGGGTAGGGAAGATATAGATTTTCTGATTCATGCAGGCAATGAATTCCACGCCCGGGAAGCTTGGATCGGTTCAGCGGCCATGTATTTGCGTGTGTACAAACGCATTGTTATCGGAGGCGATGTCCCAGAAGAAATAGTTACGAATTTCCATGAGGCGGTATACATGGCAGCACCCGATCCGCAACTGGAAGTGACTTATCCCTTGATCGAGGAGATCATGCGGGTTGACCAACCAATCGGTCTTGTAGCACAGGCGCGGCATGCTTTCTACAACGGCAGGTTTGATGAAGCGCAAGTGTCGCTTAACAAAGTCAAGCAGCTTGAACCAAATATGTACGAAGCTACCCTGTTGGAAGCCGAAATGAACTTCATCGAGGAACGTTTCGATGCAGCCAGATTACAGTTGCAGCCGCTTATGGCTGATCTCAACGCGCCCCTGTGGATTCGCATCATGGCAGAAGTTTTCTATAATCAAATCCCATAGATCGCAACATCTGTTTCTATCCCCAAAAATGGGGGACAGATGCTCGTCTACAGGTAATCGCGGACTGAAGTCCGCAATCCAAATATAAAAAACAATTTTTACTGCAACACGATCACCCAAACTTGTTGCGACACAAGGAGAATCATGCGTACACCCATCGTAGCTGGAAACTGGAAAATGAACAAAACTGTCGAAGAAGCGCGCTCACTGGTATCTTCAATGGGACGTAAACTGCGCGAGATCGAAGGCGTCGAAAAAGTCCTGTGTCCGCCCTTTCCTGCGCTGTTGGCCGTCTCGGCCCTGCTGGAAGGCACCGACATCGGTCTGGGCGCGCAGAACCTGCACTGGGAAGAGAAAGGCGCTTTCACCGGTGAGGTGGCTCCTAACATGATTGCTGAGTTTTGCCAATACGTCATTATCGGACATTCGGAACGCCGCGCGTACTTTGGCGAAACGGATGAAACGGTCAATCGAAAACTTCATGCAGCGATGAAGGTTAACCTTACCCCCATCGTTTGCGTGGGCGAAACGGAAGACGAATACGAAATCGGGCCAGACGGGGGAGGTTGTCCGCCGCCAAATCAGCCTGGGGCTGGCTGACGTCAATTCCGCCAAAGCCGCGGAAATCATCGTCGCGTACGAACCGGTTTGGGCGATTGGAACAGGCAAAGCGTCCAGCCCTGAGAACGCCAATGCCGTTTTGGCGGATCATATCCGTCCGGCGCTGACCGAGTTGTTTGGCGCGGAGACAGCCCAGGCCATCCGCATTCAATATGGCGGCTCGGTGAACGGTTCCAACGCAGCCGAGTTCTTTAGCCAACCAGACATTGACGGGGCGCTGGTAGGCGGCGCCAGCCTGAAAGTGGACGATTTTGCGGCCATCACGCAGGCAGCGGTCAAGTAAGGAATGTAAAAAGGTGAGAAGTAAAAAGTAGTACGTGCCAAACCACTTATTACTTTTCACTTCCCCCTTCTCAACTTTTCCAAAATGACCCAATTCACCGGCCTGCTGTGGTTCGTGCTGATGCTGGTACCGTTGATTGCTTTACAGCGCATACTGCATCGCGAGATCCAGGCTGCCCTGTACATTGCTTCCGGGGGAAATGCTAAATTGACCATGGCGTTCTTTTCCATCCTGTTCTTTCCCGGTGTGATATTGCACGAATTCAGCCATTTCATCATGGCGAAGATATTGTTCGTGCGCACGCGTAATTTTTCGGTCATCCCCAAGATGATGCCGCAGGGATATCTGCGCATGGGCTACGTGGAAGTATCTGAAACCGATATTGTGCGCGATTCATTGATCGGCGCCGCGCCGCTGATCCTGGGAAACCTGGCGGTGGCTTATATCGCCATCTATCGCCTGTATCTGACCCCGCTCTGGGATGTGCTGCGTAACGGACAGATAAACCTGTTTTGGCTGGGTGTCACCCTGCTGCCAACCGTCCCGGATTTTGCCTTATGGGTCTATCTGACATTTGCCATCAGCAGCACCATGCTGCCCTCACAATCAGACCGGCATGCCTGGCTGCCGCTTGGACTTTCGGTGGCGGTATCTGTTCGCGCTGGCGCTTTTTGCCGGGGCCGGTTCCTGGATGATGGCTAATTTAGCCCCGCCCTTGAATGCGTTTTTGCAAGCTGTCGCAACCTTGTTTGGGCTGAGCGCCCTCGTGCATGGGGTCTTGATTCCACCGGTGATGTTGGCTCATAAGCTGCTGGCCCGCTGGCTGGGCTGGGATGTGGGGTAAAGCGAGATTGATTCCCTCCTCTATTTTCCATTAAGGCAGTTTTCGGAGAAACTATTTCCTAAACCATTTTCTTCTCATTGCCTGAAACCTTTTTTGATGATAGCGCAATCGCTTCCAAAGTTAGCACGCTGACCGCCAGCCCCATATATAACCAGCCGCCCCATAACCGCCATTTATGTGGAGGTGGCTCAAAAATAATGCTCAGTAGCCAGAACAAGCCCGGGATGATAGCCAGTCCCCATACTACAAGGTTGAATACCTGCAGTCGGTGAGAGTTTTCTTTCCAGATCGCAGTTGGTGTACTGATTAAGGGTAGCAAAGGAAATATCGAAATAAGCATAAACAAGAACTCGCGGGTTCTACCGGCAAAGGAAGTAGTTCCCATCAATAGATCAGCGAGGTTGGAAATAAGACCTCCAGCCAGCCAGACGAACAGCCATGCTCCGGACATCGGTTCCCCGCAGAAATCGCCTTCGAGTCGGATGAATGGAGGTTTGCAGGCATATTCTGCTGGTACATTGATACGCTCAAATATCCAAGGCCCTAGGAGTGCCACTGCCAGGATGAGAAGGCTCACAATACGCCAGAATCGTTTTTCCATCTTTCAGCTAAAAAGTTCTGTTGTCTTTTATTGGACAGACATCTGATTACGATCATCAATTGCTGATTACACTGTACATGAAATCAGACTTCGAAACAAGATGCAGCTGTACATCGAACTTATTGATTGACCAGCACCTTCGCGCCCCGGATCTTTCCCTGTCTGAGCTCGACCAGCGCCCGGTTGGCGTCTTCCAGCGCGTACTCCTGGTACTCTGGCCGGATGCCCGCTTTGGTGGCCAGATCCAAAAATTCGCGCACATCGCTCCGGGTCACATTGGCGACGGACTTGATCTCTTTCTCCATCCACAAATGCGACGGGTAGTCTAGCTTGAGCAGATAATCCTTATCAATCTCTTCTTTTCGGATTGCATTCACGACCAGCCTGCCCCCGTTATCCAAATTTCTCAGCGCTTCCACGATTGGTTTCCAGACCGGGGTGGTGTCGATGATGGCGTTCAGTTTTTGTGGGGAGGTCGCTTCGATCCCGCCTGCCCAAACTGCTCCCAGTGACCGAGCGAATTCCTGCTCTTCGGGATTGCGTGTGAACACAAAAACTTCCGTGTTCGGGTACATGTGTTTTGCCATCTTGAGCACCAGATGGTTCGATCCGCCAAAACCGGTCAGCCCAAGTGATTGACCATCTTGAATGTTTGCCAGCTGCAGCGAACGGTAGCCGATTGCTCCGGCGCATAGCAATGGTGCAGCTTCGGAATCAGATAACGCATTGGGAATGGGATGTGCAAACTCTGCAGGGACGGTCATGAACTGCGCATAGCCGCCATTTGCGTCCCGCCCGGTGGCGCGGAACTGGGCACACAGGTTTTCTTCACCTGCTTTGCAATGCTCACATTCGCCGCAGGCCGAAAAGATCCATGCTACGCCGACGCGGTCTCCAACTTTAACCTGTGAAACCTGTTCAACTTGTTCGACAACCCCGACGACTTGATGCCCTAAAATAACCGGCAACTTCGGCGGTGGGGTTCGCCCTTCGATTTCGTCAAGCTCGGTGTGACACACGCCGCAGGTCGAGACCTTGATCAGGATTTCGCCTTCGCCTGGAATCGGATTGGGAACATCACGCATGCTGAGGGGAGTCTGATGCGTTCTTACGTCTACGAGTTCGGTCAATAGCATTGCTTTCATAATTAGCTCTCAATTTGCAGGTTAAGCGAAGGTTTTGAAACCTGACCGACGATTTTCTCAAAACAAAAACGGGATAAATCGTTTGGTCTTCTGCATGTACTTTTGGTATTCCATTCCAAAGAACTGGATACACTCACCCTCATCCGCTCTGGCAGTAGCGCTCAGGAAAGTTGTGGTGACAAGCGCAAGAAGTACTCCTGGAAGGCTTGGGGCTTTGAAGAAGATTCCCCAGGTCAGTAGCAACAGCGAACTGTAAAGCGGGTGGCGGATGTAGGCATAGATGCCTGTGGTGACTAACGCGGTAGTCTTCTCAAAGGCCAACAAACTGGGGTCGCCGGGCCGTTCTTTGTTGGGCTGGCCGCGCTTTCGAAGGGATTGCACGCCGTAAAATAATGGCACGAGGCTTGCAAACAGGCAAGTCCACGCGATGAGCTGGTTCCACGCAAATGGGTTAGTGAACCAGTATTCAACATTGAGCAGGAACAAGATCAGGATGCATTCCCATGCGAAGAAGCGGTAAAAGCCGTGCGAACCTTTTTTCTGCAAGGATGTTCTGGATATGTAGATCAGTTCAATTGTTCCAAGCACGAAAACAATTAGTTTCCACATAGTTGCCCTTTTCTAATGAGTGTTCATTTTTTAGGTTCCAGCTTTTCTTGCACGCTATCTACTTTCTCTTTCATCTTTTGAAGCTTATCTGTGCGTGTGCCGATTTTGATCATAGTAGAAATGCGCGGCACACCCATCTCGTGCAGTTTTTCGTGGCAGGCTTTGATAGCGTTCAGAACATCGTCCCACTCGCCTTCGAGGTTAGTACCGTTGGCATGCAGTTCGTAAGATAGCTCCGTCTTTTTCAGTATCTTTTCGCAAGCTGCAACATATTTTGATAGCGACACCCCCACACCAATAGGGATGATAGTAAATTCTGCGATTGCATTCATGGAATTATGCTGTCCCGAATTGCCTGTCGCCCGCGTCACCAAGGCCGGGGACGATGTAGGCATGCTCGTTCAGGTGGTCGTCAATTGCGGCGAGATAGATGGGGATGTCTGGATGCGCATCTTGCATGGCTTTGATTCCATCAGGTGCGGCGATCAGGCCGACGAACTTGATCTTCTTCACGCCCCAGCGCTTCAACACGTCAGCGGTGGCGGTGGCCGAGCCACCGGTAGCAAGCATCGGGTCCAGAATGAGGCAAACGGAGACGGTTGGCTCGAGCGGCAGTTTGTTATAGTATTCCACTGGTCGCAGCGTTTGTTCGTCCCGGTACAGTCCGATATGCCAGACTTCGGCGGAGGGCATTAACTCCCAGACGCCTTCGACCATCCCCAATCCTGCACGTAAAATGGGAACCAGCCCGAGCTTTTCCTGCAATTCCTGGCCTACCATGCTGGTGAGCGGTGTGTCAAATTCACGAGGAATAGTTTGCAGATCGGTGGTGGCTTCATAGGCCAGCAGGGCGGAAATCTCGCGTACCAACTCGCGGAACTTCTTGGGGCTTGTGTTCTTGTCGCGCAAGCGGGAAAGCTTATGAGCAACCAGCGGGTGCTTGGATTTATAGACGTTTGACATCAGGCCTCCTGATAATGAAGAATGTGGGATTTATTATAGCCTGAAGGTGAGTTTCGACCCGTGACTTTTGGTTTGATATTGGCTACACTAGAGATGAGCCAAGGAGATTGACATGAAACTGAGCGGTATTCACATTTTGCTAACCTATCAATGCACTTTTGAGTGCGACCATTGCTTTGTGTGGGGCAGTCCCTGGCAGACGGGCACACTCACGATGGAGCAGATCGAAGTCATTTTGAAGCAAGCTAAAGCAGCGGATGTTGAGTCAATTTACTTCGAAGGCGGCGAACCCTTCCTGTACTATGCCTTGCTATTGCGTGGCGTAGAGATGGCTTATGAGATGGGTTTCAGTGTGGGCATTGTCTCCAACGCGTATTGGGCGCACACACTCGAAGACGCATTAGTCTGGCTCAAGCCGTTTGTTGGGAAACTCGAAGACCTGTCTGTTAGCTGCGACCTTTTCCATTACAGCGAAGAGATGCTGCACCAGGCTCAAAACGCAGTAGACGCTGCCAAGCAGTTGGGTATTCCGGTCGGGACGATCAGCGTGGCGCAGCCGGAAGAAACGGATGCGCCTGACAGTCAAGGTCAGCTTAAGTCGGATGCTGGCGTTATGTTCCGTGGACGGGCGATCGAAAAACTCGTCCCGCGCACAACCAAGCAGTCCTGGGAAGGTTTTACCGAATGCCCGCACGAAGATCTGCGTGATCCCGGCCGTGTGCATCTCGATCCGCTGGGAAACCTGCATCTTTGCCAGGGGATTTCGATTGGCAACCTGTTCGAGAAGCCGCTGACCGAAATCTGCGCTGCATATGACCCGGATGCGCATCCTGTTTGCGGACCGTTGATGAACGGAGGCCCGGTCGCGCTGGTGACGGAATACGGCATCCCACACGAATCGGACTACGCCGATGCCTGCCACCTGTGCTATGAAGCGCGTTCCGCGCTGAGAGCGCGTATGCCCGAAATCCTTGGGCCAGATCAGATGTATGGTGAGTTTTAGATAGCCCTCACCCTAGCCCTCTCCCAAAGGGAGAGGGAACTCATGAGGAAATATGACCGGAAACGACTTTGTCAAATTCTTTCTGCGCACCCCGCTGTATGTTTTTATGGGCGATACCATGCTGATCACCGTTACTGGTCGCAAGACGGGGAAAAAATACACCACGCCGGTCGGCTTTTATCGTGACGAGGATGTCTTGTGGGTACTCTCCAGCCGAGACCGTACCTGGTGGCGCAACGTGCAGGATGGTGCCGAAGTGGAAATGCGCATCCGCGGCAAAAACACGGCGGGTTTCGCCGAAGCCATTATGGATGAAGAATCTGTTGTTCACCAGCTAAGAGAGTACTTGGAACATGTCCCAATGGCAGCCAAACCGATGGGTGTGCGTCTTGGAGAAATGGCGAGCCGCATCCCGAAGACGCGGCTCGTTTGGCGAAGGAAAGATTGTTTGTTAAGATAAAACTGAACTGAGAATTTGAAAAATCTACCCTGGCGAACGGGTGGTTGACACCCAGGTGCCAAAAGCGCCTGCCCCCAGGGCGAGGATCACAATAATCCCTGCCCAGATTCCGGGCGATGATGCACTTGGCGGATCATTTTCATTCTCCCCTGATTTTGTTGGGCTTGGTTGGGCAGTTGTAGTTGGGAAACTACCGGATGCTGTAGGTGTGATTGTGCTGAAAGCTGTCAAAGTTGCCAGGGGAGTGTTTGTGGGGGGAGGCGGCTGTGTTGCGCCCATTTGGACCAGCAAAACCTGCCCATCATAAATTTCGGTGGATTCCCCCAGATTATTCCAGGCGCGGATTTGATTAATGGTGGTGTTATAGGTGACGGCAATGCTCCACAGCGATTGACCGTACTGCACTTTGTGGATCACATTCCCGTCAGGGCGTGCGGTGCTGCGTCTAACGGGGATGATGTATTGGGGCACGGAACTATCTGCGCCATCTAAAGAACCACCCTGTGCAATCGCGGTCAGGATCGGATACGCGTCGAATTGCATTTCGCCGCTGTTGGTCTGCAGGGCGGTTTCCAGAACAATGTAGGTCTGGTCACTGACCGCAACTGCGGCGCCAATATCACTGCGATCCGGCGAGAGCATAGTGTTCGTATGTGGACCGTCCGTAAGCCAGAGTTCAACGGCCTGCTGTGCTGTGTTGGCTGCGATCCAGTTTTCGGAACGGTATCCATCCAGCGAGAGATCGCCTGAGAGCGGATAGCCAAGTGAAAGCAGCCATTGACCGAGCGTGAGCCCGTTCGGGCGTGTGTGACCGGGCGCGCCGCCCGCAATCGCGTTGGCTTCCCACTGTGCGACCTGCATCAGGACGGGATGGGTGTTGAGGGGCAGCAGTCCGTTTTCGATGCGCAGCGCATTGACCGCCTCGATCACTTCCGCTGGTGTTAGGGGTGATGCTTGTGTTTCTTGCGCCTGAGAACGTGCAGAAACACCTTTTGGTGGAAGCAAGCTAAGGGTTAGTGCGAGAAGCGCGAAGGCAAGAACCCAAACAGAGCTTTTTTGCATGATGTTCGTGCAGTTAATCCACCGTCAGCGTCTTGGACAAATTCCTCGGGAAATCAGGATCATACCCGCGCATGACGGACATGTGATAGGAGAGCAACTGCAGCGGCAAAACCGCCAGCAGCGCGTTGACGTACGGGTCGGATTCGGGGATGACGATCAAATCATCCGCGTTGGCGCGCAAGCGGGAGTCTTCTTCGCCAATGACGATCGTTCGCGCGCCGCGCACATCCACTTCGTTGATGCCGCTGATGATCAGGTTGGTGTCCTGCGGCCCGGCGACGAAGACAATCGGGAAACCCTCGCTGACCGCCGAGAGCGGTCCGTGTTTGAACTCGGTCGAGAGCATGCCTTCGCAGTGAGCGTATGTAATCTCCTTCAATTTCAACGCGCCCTCGAGCGCGATGGGCAGGGTCAGGCCGTAGCCGAGGCAGTACATGTCATCCCAGTCGTTGATGTCTGCGGCGATTTTCTCGATCTGGGGTGCGACCATCTCGAGCGTTTTTTCCATCAAAGATGGGATGTTTGCCAAGGCTTTGGTGTTTTTCCCCGCCGCGCGATAAGCCAGATACAGGAACGTGATGACTTGGTTGGTAAAGGTCTTCGTGGCGGGAACGCTGATTTCGTATCCGCAGCACAGGGGCAGGCAGAACGAGGTGGCCTTTGTCAGGGTGGAGCCGACCACGTTGGCCAATCCGTACGCTTCCATGCCGCGCGATTCGGCTGCTTCCAATGCGTTGAGCACATCCTTCGTCTCACCCGATTGACTGACGAAGATGCCCACGTCCTCGTGTCCCACAGCGGGAGCGAACTGCGAGATGAACTGCGGAGCCAAAACTGGGATGGCCGGACGCCCGGCGATCTGCGCCAGATAGACCGAACCTGCCAGCGCGGCGTGATAGCTGGTGCCGCAGCCGATGAAATACAGGTGACGGGCAGACTTCATCTTCTGGACGATGGTTTCCACTTCGGCGGAACCATCCAGCAGGTGCAGCAGTTCGCTGGCAACCTGGGCCTGCTCGTGGATTTCCTTGAGCATGAAATGTGGATAGCCGCCCTTTTGCACCGCATCCATTGTCTCTGTAACCTGTTCGGGTTCACGCTTGATCAGCTTGCCATCTTTCACCGAGCGCAATTCCACGCGGTCGGCCCATAATGTGACGATCTCGCCATCCTGCGGGCGAATGATTGTACGAGTTAGTGGCAAAATCGAAGGCAGGTCGGATGAAACACAGGTGAAGCCTTCGCCGATGCCGACCACCATGCCCGAGCCTTTTTTGAAGGCATACAGGCGGTCTTCGTTCACACGACCGATGACAAAAGTGTAATCGCCTTCCAGATCGCCGTAGGCCAGGCGGATAGCATCGATGAACTCGTAACCGCGGCTGATGTAGCGTTCCACAGCATGGACGCAGGTTTCGCCATCATTTTCGGAGCGCACGGTCATGCCTTCGTCGATAAACTGCTGGCGCAATTCGAAATTGTTGACCACGTTGCCGTTGTGCGCGCCGACCAGTTCCGGTCCGAGTCGATATGGGGCTGCGAGTTGATCTGCGAAGGCGCGCCAAAGGTGGCCCAGCGCAATTGCGTGATGCCGCGCGAGCCGGTCATCTCGGCGAAGTTGTATTTTTCAGCAACAACATCTACCTTGCCAACATCTTTACGCAGGTCGATATTCCCGTTGCTCAAGGTAGCCGCGCCGACCAAGTCGTAGCCGCGATAGGTCAGGCGCTCGGCAGCCTCGATCAGGATAGGGCCCAGATTTTCTTCTTTATCAGTTACATACCCGAAGATACCGCACATGTAGAAATGCTCCTGTTTTAGGGTTTGCCACGAATTGCACGAATTTTACAAATTCGTGTCAATTCGTGAAATTTGTGCCTGGTTTTTCTTTCTAACTTTCTCCATCACAAACTGGATGATTGCAATCACAATCCAAACCAGCGAAGCGGTGAACAATAGTGGGATAAACAAAAACGACGCCCAGAACATTTCTGTCCCGGCGTACTCCCACCAGGGACAATCATGCTGGCCGTCGGTAAAACCGTAACAGTTGCCTTCCCAACTTGTGATTGTGGAAACGATTCCCACCGCTGGGATGGCCAGGCACAGCAGAATACTGATGGCCAGAAAGATTAGTTTAATGATGCGAAAAACGCGATTCACGGTAGAAGTTTACCAGAAATGGAATGGATTAGTCAGTTTCCCAGGGTGGACGTCCGACTCCCGCATCCAGCATGGACTTTGAAACTGCTTCCGTTAGATTGGGCAGAATCTCGGCTGTGGCTGCCAGCAGGCCAAAGCAGCCTGCAATCATCATGTCCCCGAATGGAGCAGCGAAATACGGACGTAACGATTTACGATTATCGAATTTCGATTTTCGATTGAACATCGAACGCCGCGGCCCCGTCACGACTACATCGAAATCATCTCTTCTGAATTCAAATTTTTCATCCGAGTACATCAACGCGCCATGACCCATATCGTCGAACACGTCTGCGTGTTGGAGCGAACCATCTGCCAGTCGCTTGAGCAGGGATTCCAGTTTCGGTAAGTCGATCTCGCCAGTATGATGTTCAAATACACCTTCAACTTTATCTTCTCCCATGCGGAAGGCCAGCGTATGGAAGTTGCCGATGTTAGTGATGATCTTCTGTTTTCTCTTTGCGACAACCGGATCAAAGGATGCGCCCAGCACAGCAGCGGGGGCAGTATCCATCACGATCAGCGGGCAATCGAGCTTCGCCAGCCGAGTCTGCGACGGCTTGCAAACGAGTCATGATGGGGGGAATATCGTCAGCGAGAAAGGCAAAAGATGCCAGGGAATTTCTTGCTTGAATACGCTCATCTAGATAGTCGAAGCGAAATTGACGGTCGGAGACTCCTGGGGGCGCATCGCCATGATCGAAAACGGCCACCGCGATTGCGTCCAGGTCGGACAGGTCAACGCCAAAGGGTGAGAGAGCCTTTTGAATGGCTGGCAGGTTCAAGTCCCGGAATTCGATGCGCTGGACGGAGTTCTGGCAGGGCGGCTGCTTCGTCATCTGAAACGATTTCGATGCCCGAGGTCCCGTACTTTATCCAGTTCGTCATTCAGCGTTTTAGCAGCACCAGGGGTGGCATAGACGGGCAGTCCCGCGCGGGCATGCGCTTCCACTGCCCAGGCCGAGGGGCCGCCGCCCATCATCACCCCAGTCAGCAGGATGGGTTGTTGAGCTTTGGTTGCGGCCTTGACCTGCTGATGGACGATCATGGTCGGCGAAGGGACGACCAGTTTGAAGCCGTTTTCGATATGCAGTTGGGAGTCGTACAGGAAAATATCTTGCGTGCCGGTGCCTACGTCTACAGATAAAATTTTCATAGTGCAAAAATGCTCTGGCGGGGCTTAGTCCCGCCAGGAACAGATAATCTAAATTTCAACTCCCAGCCACAGGCGGATGAAGTAACCAATAATAAAGGAGAAGGTTGCTACGCCCAGGCTGAGACCTGCCATTTCGAGAAAGCGTTCTCTGAAAGGCTCGTCCTTGGCGACGGAGATATAGTAGTTGAAAACAGCGATGATAAGCACGGCGATTGTCAGGGTGATAGCAAGGTCTATGATGTAGTTCTGGATAAGCAGGTAAGGGAGAACCAGCAGTGTGACAGTGATGATGTAAGCAATACCAGTATAAATCGCCGCCCGGACGGGATTTTTGTCTGTGTCTTCAGAACGGGTAGCCAGATATTCAGAAGCAGCCATCGAGAGCGACGCAGCGATGCCGGTGATCAGGCCCGAGAGCGCGATCAATTTGACGTTTTGCAAAGCCAGTGTCAGGCCTGCCAGCGCACCAGTCAATTCAACCAAAGCATCATTCAGGCCGAGTACCACAGAACCAGCATAGCGCAAGCGTTCCTCGTCCAGCATGGCGAGCAGTTTCTGCTCATGGATTTCCTCTTCGCGGATCCAATTGTCAATCTCAGGGATCTTGCCTCTCAACTGTGCATAGTTGGCTTGCGCCTTTTCTTCACCACGCTCCATAAGTTTGATACCGAAGGTGAAGCCAAATAGACGACCGATCAGCGTGTACTTGAAAATATCCCATTGACTGGGTTTGATTTCGCGTTGGGTATATTTTTTCCAATCTTCAGCATGACGTAATTCATCTTCAGCGATCTTTTCCAGGATCAGGCGATTTTCTGGATCCTTAATACTTTTTGCCAGGCGTTTGTAGATGTGATATTCAGTTATCTCGATACGCTGGAAGTTTTCCAGAATGTGGCCGATGGATTCTTCTGGTGACATGATTTCTCCTTGACGTTTTTGCTGTCTTTATTGTAAGCTATTTTATCGTGGGGATGCGCACTAAAAAATGGTGGAAGTGGATAATTGCGTGGGCTTCTCTCATAACCACATGTCATTCTGAGCGACCAACGGGAGCGAAGAATCTCCTGATCTCATGTTGAAAATTCAACCCCATCCTTTTAGCCACTGCCAAAATGGTGTAGATGATAGTCTACTTAAGAAAGGATTTCTGTCATTGTAATTGGATATGAAATTTTGTATGATGTATCTAGAAGGAGGAGGTGCGAAATGAAGAAAAAATACTCACATCACTTTTTTTATACGCTCTTGGCATTGTTGCTTGTTTAAACGGCATGCGCCCCAATGGCGCCCGCGACACCCACACCAACTGAACCGCCAGCAACCGAAACGCCGCTGCCCACACCAACAAAAACGGTAAAGCCGACATCCACACCCAGGCCAACGAAAACGCCGGATGTTGTGGCTACTGAAATATACGATAACCTGTTCTCAAAGGTTCAGATGTTTGAGGATGATGGCCTTATTCCATCCACAAATGGTGATTATATTGAATTGGAAGATTTTTTCAAAAAATTTGCTCAAATAGGGTATTTAAATTTACGTACTATGGTTTTAAAATAGAAAATTTTGTATTCAATGCGGATGTTTAACTGGCGCACAGCAATGGATACTTCGGATACATCAGGATGTGGGGTAGTTTTTGGGTTGGTAGAGAAAACAAATAACAATGAGTATTACGGGGTGGTGTTGGATAAATCGCGCGTATTTTTCAGTATTGCTAAATCAGGGTACTATTATGAGTTGGGGAAGACACGAGGTACAGGACGATTGGATTTTGGAAATCCTGCCGAGGCTGAACTTACGCTTCTTGTCTATGACAATCAAGCTTATGTCTATGTGGATAACAATTTCATCGGTGAATATACTCTTTCGAACGATAAAGAATTACGCGGTAAATTCGGATTTGGGGTTATTTCCGGCACCAATCGTGACTATGGGACATGGTGCGAAGTTACAAATCCGCGGATATGGGAACTTAAGCCTTGATAATTGCTGATATATATGAGGATGCGAACCTTGTTATGAATAAGAACTCTGAAGGCCCTGCCCTTGGAGGTCTTAAAATTATGTAGATGGAAATTTACTCAATATGGGATTTATGTTATTGTAATTGAATATAGATTTTAGTATCATGTACAAAAGAAGGAGGAGGTACGAAATGAAAAAAACTTGTTCGACACGCTTTGTGTATGCCTTTCTAATACTAGTTCTTGCATCTCTAGCCTGTTCGGTTGGCGCTCCAGCAGAACCAACCGAGACACCAGAACCACCACCAACCAATACTCCACTACCCACATCCACCCCGAAACCTACGTTCACGCCAAAGCCCACATCAACAAGCACGCCTGTTCCTACACCAACTGAAATTCCAGAAATAGGTAAGCCTGTTTCCAGCGGGCACTGGGAGGTAACGGTTATCGATGTAATCTACCGAAGTAGAATATATCCAGGTGGCGGTTATTATTATGATCCCAATCCCGGGTATATGTTCATTGATGTCGGCTTGAAAGTTTAACAAACTTGGCTCCGATTCCACCGTTTTTTCGTCTGACATTGTAGTTATTGATGAGAATGGTGAAAGGTGGCCTGCTCTTTGGTCTGGCGAGAAAGATGCAAACGGCGGAGAAGTGGATCCTTACACTATCGGCATGGATTTTGTTCTAGATGAAGATATTGATATCTCTACTGAAACATATCTTCGATTGGCATTTGTTCTTCGGGATGCTAGTCTGGGCGAAGAGATTTTCTTCAAGTTTGAGGATGTGCCAGCAATACCATTCATAGTCGAAAAATAGATAAACGTATTGACAGATAGCAAGAAGGGCAGGCCACGCCTGCCCTTCTGTGGGTTACAAATAAAAGCCTATTTCTCCATCGAAGGATTCCAGACTTCCCAAACCTTGCCGACCAATGCAGGGCCTGGTTTAAGTGTGAGTTCACCTGGCTCCCAGCCAGCAGGAGTTGCTTCAGCCCCCTTAGTTTTGCGTACATGCTGGAAGGCTTGAATTTGCCGAATGGTTTCGGCAAGTTTGCGGCCCACCGGCGGTGTCATCACTTCCATAGCCTGGATGATACCGTCGGGGTCGATGATGAAGCGTCCGCGTAATTCGATGCCCTGGTTCTCATCCCAGACGCCAAAGGCTCTACCTACGTTTCCAGCTTGGTCGGAGGCCATGTGGAAGGGCACGCCGCCCTCCACCATCTTGACCAGTTCATTGTCGTTCCACATCTTATGGACAAAGTGACTGTCCACGCTTACAGAGATGACTTCAACCCCTAGTTTCTGCAGTTCATCATATTTATCAGCGACCGCTGATACTTCGGTCGCTCAGACAAAGGTGAAATCACCCGGGTAAAAACACACCAATACCCATTTGCCCAGGTAATCAGAAAGTTTTACAGATGTAAACTCGCCTTTGTAATAGGCGGGGGCTTCAAAATCCGGGGCTTTTTGCCCAACCATAGCGGTCATAGTCATCTCCTTTTTTGATTCAGTTGTTTCAGGGACTGGATCGGTGGACGGTTTCTTGCCAACCACCCAGCCGGTCGTGCGTGCGCATCCTTGCGGTTGGTCTGCCATAAGGACCTCCTTTCCAGAAACTGTGAATATGCCATTAAATTATACACCCCGTCATATATTTATGACGGGGCATTAAGTCATTATTTTATCGGTTATTCTGCCCAGTTTCGCGCGCCTGCCAGAAAAGCTTTGCCGGGCATGCGTTTTTTCCCCGGCTGGCTGGACCTCATTCGAGAACGAACAATCCATCACGACTCCATACATGGCTGGCAAGCCGTCATAGATACGTGCCCGTGCCAGGTGGTTGGAACATCTATGTGAAAACGAAAGCCGTATGTGCTTTATGGACTTTGAGCCTACCTCCATCCCAATCGAAGTATGTTCCTGGCCAGGGGTTGAACGCGCGGACTTTGCGCTCCAGTTCTGCAGCAGGTTGCGAGAAATCCAGCTTGCCTTCTTGCTTTTTCATCATGCCCGCATACGTGGCGCCTTCTTCAGGCTGTGGACGAGGCTTGATCTCACCCGCAAAATATCCGGGTAGGGTTTCGAGCAGCGATGTCTGCTCCAAGCTGAGATAGAGTTATCGAAAAGGGAACCAGCCGTCTCGTCTGGTTTGATGCGCACGGAGTGTTGACTCAGGATTGGGCCGGTGTCCAGGCCGATGTCCATTTTCATGATGGTGATACCCGTCTCTTCGTCCCCGTGCAGAATGGCTGCATTGATAGGCGCCGCGCCTCGCCAGCGAGGCAAGAGCGAAGCGTGTACGTTGATGCAGCCGAACTCAGGCAGATCGAGCACATCCTGTTTAAGGATTTGTCCAAAGGCGGCTACCACGATCACATCCGGTGACCAGGCATGCAGTTGTTCCATTGCATCTGGTTCGCGCAGTTTTTCCGGTTGAATGACAGGGATGCCAAGCTCCAGCGCCAACATTTTTACCGGCGGTGGCTTGAGTTCGCGGCCACGTCCGGCGGCGCGGTCTGGCTGGGTGACAACACCCACGACAGGGTAATTCTCGTGCAAAGCCCGCAGCGTGTGTAGGGCAAAATCGGGCGAGCCCATGAAAACGATTTTCTTTTTGCTAAACATTTTTGATTTTAGCACATCCACTGTAGAACAAAGAATTGCCCTAAAAGGATCGGTCAATTCGGTTGATTTTTGTCTGTTTTAGTGTACAATACTCAAAACCAACTCATTGATCAATCTGGAGGAATTTATTATGTCTGAAGAACCTATGAACCCGGAAGTCACCAGTGATGATAAGCTGTGGCCGGCACTTAGATACTGTATTGGCCCCGATTTAATGCATCATCATGCTTCTGATGGAAGATAAAAAGCCCGCCCCTTCATAAAATTCCATGCCGTGCAATCATTGAGCAGCTAATGTTGCTTTATCGTTCTTGTCGCGCTATTCATTGCGTCACTGGCTTTGGCGGCTTATGTGTCCCATTATTGTGGTTGGTCTTCCTGTACTGGGCCTATAAGGCCTACCAGGGCGAAATCTTCGAAATTCCGTGATTACGAACTTCATCAGAGGGACAGGGCTGGGTTTAGGTTTCCACCAATGAAATGCATTGAAGCCTGCTCATAGAGCGGGCTTTTTGTTTATATCCTTTCAGATTATGTGTAACCTGAAAATTGTTTGCAACCTGGGTGCTGTCTTGCGTAAGTCTCAGTAGAAATCAAATTAAGGAGTACACCATGAGCTGAAAAGCATATTACCCTTCCAATGACATAGTCCAGGCTTAGTGAAAACCATTGCTGTTATGACCTTGATCAATGGTATCGTCAATATCTTCTGGGGCTTGATCGCTACAGTATCTGTAACGGCCAGTATCTTTCTCATTTGTCTGGCCCCGTTGGCGATCCTGCCAACCATCCTGGGCATTTTCGAGATCATTTACGCGGCGAAATTACTGACCAGTCCGCCGCAGCCTGTACGGCCATCGAACACGATTGCAATCCTGGAAATCCTGTGTGTGTTGACATGGCAATGTCTTCTCGATGATTGTCGGTATCCTTTCGCTGGTTTTTTACAACGACCCACAGGTAAAAGACGTATTTTGCTAAATTGAATGGGATTCCGTACCCGGTAGCGCCAGAAGCACCCATTCCTCCCGCGCCTCCTGCCGCCCCCAAACCGGCTCCCGCCATCGAAGCAGAGCCCCGGCTGAAATTGCTCCCGAGCCTCCCGCAACGCCAAAGCCAAAAACGCCCCGCAAACGCAAAGTAGCGGCCGAGGAAAAGGAAGCAACTCCCGAAAAAGAGCAAAACCAAAGGCCGAAAAACCGAAGCGAAAATCCAAATCAGGAGCATCTTCCTCTTGACTTCTGTCCCTGTCCCCCGTAGAATGAAACTATACAACTTAACGGGGAACAGGGAAGAGACTCGAGAATGTAGTAGCGACTTTAGTCGCTCTGTAACAAACGACTGAAGTCGTTACTACGTTCAAGAGCACCGAAGGTGCAAGTCTGGAAATAAGGCGAAACCAGGCGAAACTCTCAGGTAAAAGGACCCTGTTCCTGAGCCCTCTGGAAAGTCCGCACAGGACACCGACGGTGCAAATTCCGACAATGGGATGAATCTCTCAGGTTCACGACAGAGGACGCGCGATGTTTTTTCGTGCGTCCTTTTTAATTCGCCAAATCTTAGTTCTGCGAGGAGACAAAATGAATATCCCTGCCAATCTGAAATACACAAAATCTGATGAGTGGTTTGACCCTGCTACTGGCGCGATGGGCCTGACCGATTATGCCCAGGACCAACTCTCTGACATCGTTTTCGTCGAGCACTTGGTTGAAGTTGGCGATACAATCGCGGTTGGCGACCCTATCGCTTCGGTTGAATCGGTCAAAGCTTCAGCTGAAACCTACGCTTCTGCCGCTGGCACAGTTACGGAAATCAACGAAGTTCTAGCCGATGCGCCCGAAGTGCTGAACAGCGATCCCTTTGGTGATGGCTGGATGGTCAAGGTCGAGGGTGGTGAGCCCGGCGAAGTGATGGATGCTGCTGCATACGAAGCCTACTGCGAAGAGCGCGAGCACTAGATCAGTCTCACAAGTCTGACAAGTCCAATAAGTCGCACAGGTCAAACCTGTCTGACTTGTTAGACCTGAAAGACCTGTAAGACTTGGAGACCTTTATGACTTACATCCCAATCTCACCCAACGAGCGGGATGCGATGTTAGAGACTGTGGGCATCAAGAAATTAGATGACCTGTTTGATTCTGTCCCTGCCAAGCATCGCTTTCCCAATCTAAATCTGCCCCCCGCGATCACTGAAATGGAAGCTGCGGCTGAACTCGGCGAACTGGCCCAGGCCAATGAGTCGACCAAAGAGCTGGTTTCCTTCCTCGGCGCGGGCATGTATAACCATTATATTCCCTCTGTCGTTGACCACATCTTACGGCGCGGCGAATTTTATACAGCTTACACTCCTTATCAGCCGGAAATCTCGCAAGGCACACTGCAAGGTATCTTTGAGTACCAGAGCCTGATGTCTGCGCTGACCGGCATGGAAGTGTCGAACGCGTCTCATTACGACGGCGCGACTGCTGCTGCTGAATCCATCAACCTGGCCTGGGCGGTTTTCCGCGGTAAGCGCACCAAAGTGGTTGTCTCTCCCACCGTGCATCCGCAGTACCGCGAAGTCATCCGCACCTACACACAAGGCATGGACCTGGAACTGGCCGGGGATAACGCGCGAAGCAGACCTGGAGACCGGTCCCGAAGCGCTGACGGAATTTGATTGACGACAACACCATGCTCGTCATCGTCCAATATCCCGATTTCTTCGGTCGCATCTACGATTACACCAAACTGATCGAAACCGCGCATGAAAAAGGCGCGCTGGTCTGTGTGGTTGCCAATCCCACTGCCCTGGCAATGTTCAAAACACCCGCCGCGATGGATGCAGACATCGTGGTCGGCGAAGGGCAGCCGCTCGGTATCCCGATGTGGTATGGTGGCCCATCACTGGGCTTTTTCACCACCCGCAAAGAATATGTGCGAAAAATGGCTGGCCGCCTGGTTGGCGAGACAGTGGACAACCGTGGGCAGAAAGCTTACGTGCTGACCTTAACATCCCGTGAACAACATATTAGACGCGAACGTGCTACATCCAATATCTGCACCAATCAAGGTTTGCTGGCACTGGCTTCGGCTGTATATCTCTCGCTGGTCGGCAAAAAAGGACTGCGGCAGGTGGCTGAGTTGTGCTATCACAAAGCTCACTATGCCGCTGAACAATTGAGTAAGCTGCCCGGCATGGGACTGTGCTTCACGTGAGCCTTATTTCCACGAATTCGCTCTGTGCGTTGGCCAACCGGTAGCAGAAGTCAATGAGCATTTGCTCGATCACGGCTTCATCGGCGGTTACGATCTGGGGGTAGGATTACCCGGCTTTGAAAGATCACATGCTGGTGGCAGTGACCGAGATGAACAGCAAAGAAGAGATCGACGCGTTTGTCCAGGTTTTAGCGGAGGTGACTCATGACTGAGTTCATCTTGAACGGTGATCCTAAAGTTGTGGAACCGACCATCTTTGAACTTTCCTCCCCCGGACGCACCGGCGTCACTTTCCCGGACCCGGACGTGCCACGCTCCGAGCTGCCAGATTCTATGCTGCGAGATGACCTGCCCCTGCCTGAGCTGGCCGAAGTGGACGTGGTGCGCCACTACATGCACCTAAGCACCTTCAACTACAGTGTGGACAGCGGCTTTTATCCGCTTGGCTCCTGTACGATGAAATACAACCCCAAGATCAATGAAGATACCTGCCGCTTACCCGGATTCCTGAACACCCATCCGTTGCAGCCTATCGAAACCGTCCAGGGCAACCTGGCCTTGATGTACACACTGCAAGAATGGCTGAAAGAGATCAGCGGCTTTGCAGCGATGACACTGCAACCCGCAGCAGGGGCGCATGGCGAATTCACTGGGGTGCTCATCATGCGCGCCTATCACAAATCGCGCGGTGATGACAAACGCATCAAGATGCTGATTCCCGATTCAGCCCACGGCACCAATCCTGCCTCCGCCGGAATGATGGGACTCAAAGTCAAACAAATCCCGTCCGACTCGCGCGGCAATGTAGACCTGGAAGCCCTGAAAGCCGAATGTGACGACACCGTGTTCGGCCTGATGCTGACCAACCCTAACACGCTCGGTCTGTTCGACGAGAACGTGGAAGAAGTCACCAAGATCGTGCACGACGCAGGTGGGCTGGTTTATGGCGATGGCGCCAACATGAACGCCCTGCTTGGTATCGTCAAACCCGGCGATCTGGGCATCGATGTGATGCACTTCAACCTGCACAAGACCTTCGCCGTCCCACACGGCGGCGGCGGACCTGGCTCTGGCCCGGTCGGTGTGGCTGCCCATCTGGCAGACTTCCTGCCCGCGCCCATCGTCGGCATTCTGGAAGAAGGCGACGAGGAACTGGCTCCATTGTTTGGCTTTGTCACGCCCGAAAAGTCGATCGGCCGCATGAAAGCCTTCCACGGACATTTTGGCGGCGGCCTGGTGCGCGCCTTCACCTACATCGCCATGCATGGTCCGGACGGCTTGCGTCAGATCGCGGAATATGCGGTGCTGAATGCCAACTACCTGCAAGCGCGTTTGCGTGATACCTATAAAGTTCCGTATGACCGCATCTGCATGCACGAGTTTGTGGCTGAAGGCCGATTTGAAGGATCTCGGATGTCCACGCGCTGGATATCGCCAAACGCCTGATGGACTATGATTTCCATCCGCCTACAAATTACTTCCCGCTGATCGTCCCTGAAGCGCTGATGATCGAACCGACCGAGACCGAGAACAAAGACACGCTGGATGCCTTCGCCGATGCGCTCATCAAGATCGCGGAAGAAGCCAAAACGGAGCCCGAATTGCTGCACGAAGCGCCGCACAAAACCAAGTTCGGCCGCATGGACGAGGTCAAGGCCGCGCGTGAGTTAGTGCTTTGCTGCTGGCTGCCGGAAGATTACGAAAACCAGTAATAACCCAAAACCTGACATGTCTCAACGGGCGATTGACCCAAACTGCGCCATCGTCTACGCAAAGGTTTCGACGGAAAGACAGCACAATAAGACATGTCAGGTTTAATAACAGTACATACAACAAAGGTCTCTGAGTTGATCAACCCAGAGACCTTTTCATTTTTCTAACAACTCAATTTTACGGTTCCGAAATCTTCACCCAGTCAAAGTCCAGCGCAACTGGATACCTTTGAAAAGAAGAAGCCCCAATTCCTATCTGTCCCCTGCTCAGACCAAATTCAGAACCGACAGTTCTAACTTTGGTGCCGTTAATGTATAGCGATATTTCATTGCCTTCACAAATGAGTGTGTATTCATTGGTTGCCATACCCGTTCGGATGGCGTTCGAGCCGCCGCTGTATAATTCAGCATAAGCGGCTTCAGTTTGGCCGGCTTTCCATTCCCCATACAAAATATCATACAAGCCGCTATTGAAAATATTGGCCTCGTACCAACCCTTTTTCTCATCATAACGACATAGCAGGCTGACATTATTTGTGTTGTCTCCCCGGTTGGCCACACTCACGTCAATGCGAACATTGTCATAGACTTCCGGCTCATACACGGCATACGAGTAGACGTACGTTCCTGTGATGTCGAATACAAGCATGCCATTGTCCGCGTAAAAATCGAGGTCGCTGGCGTCCCCGTTGGTCAGGAAATAGGACCAATCAGCTTTACCGTCATCAAATTCTTCCGTGAAGAATTTTTGTTTCTCAGCTGTCGGCGAAGGTAGGATTTCGGTTGGCTGAGCAGGCACAGGGCTGGGAGGTGGCAGTGTTGGTGGAATAGGCGTGGGAGGTGGCGGCTGCGTTGGCTGCACAATGACAGTCACAACTGCAGGTGCCGGATCATTCGAATTGACGCTAATCCCACAAGCCAGTGAAACCATCCCCAGCAGTACAAAGAAACGAACCAAATGTGTGAATTGTTTTTTCATCAAACTTCCTCCCGCATTCTATTTATAGCACTCAACTTATGTGGAAATAGTAGTTAAAACATTACAAACTGGCAAGGATTTATGTCACTTTGCAAAAAGAGATTTATCACCTTTACAAATAGCTGAAGGATAGCGAGTTATTCTTTGCCCCAAATTCCTCTGTCAGGGCGAGCAGCCTAAACGCGCGCTAAAAAATCCATCTGGTGCGCAATGTAAACCAACTCCCCACACGCCACCTGTTCTCGCCGCTTTTGCAACCAATTCGCAAAGGCGGCTTTATCTAGCTCAGGGTGCTCTGCGAGTGATTCTTCAAAAAAATGCAGAACGAATTGGATGAAGTACGACTCGTCAGCGGGATACTGACCATCGACTGGATACACCACCCAGTCCGACGAACCCGCCGCTTCGATCTGTGCCCCAACCTGCTTCAAATACCCAAACAAATGCCGTCCTGACTGGCTGTCCCCACCGTTCGGACGATTATCCATCGTCTCATGATACAACCGTTCGATTTTGGCATCCAGTTCCCGGTCGATGACTGGCTCCAGCGACGAAACACCATCAAAGTTGATTGTCAGCCAAGCTAAGTTTTTGGTTAGAGAGAATAACTTTGGCAGGCTCTCCGGCATGGGCAGCAGATCGAGAAAAGCATGTGCGATTAGCAAATTTGCGGGGTCAGGTTTTTGGGCAATGAAATCGAACACATCCGCCTGAACCAATTTCACATGTACATCGCGCTGTGTATCGAAAATTCGAAACTTGTCTTGTACTGATTTCTTCTGTTTCCAATCCATTTTTTCCTGTCCACTCCGGCAACCACTCCTGCGCAAATTCGATATTCTCCGCCATCTCGTCCACCAATATATATTCGGCTTGCGAGATGACATCCCAGCGCAACAGACGTGTCAGCATTGTCCCAATACCTCCGCCAACTTCGATAATAGTGAGCGGCTCATCGGGTAAACTGGTTATCAACGTGGACAAGACATCTTTATTCAGCGCGCGGTCGTCCACGCTTTGTTTGGAGAGTAGGTAGTGAGGGAAAGAGTATTCCATAATCATCTTCCATCTGTCGTTGCGAGGAGTGAAGCGACGAAGCAATCCCCTGTTAACTCGGAGATTGCCACGCCACCTTACGGTGGCTCGCAATGACATGTAAAAACTTAAGAATTTGACCTGCCGTCTCCTCCCACGTTGGCTGTTGACGGTAACGCTCCAACGCATTGAGCGACATACGTGCTAGCAAATCACGGTCATTTGCAAGTGTAGATAATCTTTCAGCAAGAGTTTTTGCGCCATCCGGTGGAACGAGAAATCCTGTCTCACCATCGCTGATGATCTCGCAAGCCGCCCCGGAAGTTGTGCCGATGGCGGGCAGGCCAAAGGCCATCCCTTCGAGATAGACGATACCAAAACCTTCATAAGATGATGGCACAACCAGTACATGCGCAGATTTGAGCTTAGCGATCAGATCTTCATTATCCAGCGGGCCGTGGAAGTAGACTTTAGACCTGAGACCTGAGACCTTAGACTTTTCTTGAATTTCTTGCGCATACTTTGGCTCGGCAGTTAGCCCTCCGATAATATCCAATCTAACGTCTAATGTCTGAAGTCTAATGGCTTCTAGTAACGTATGCAATCCCTTGCGATGGATGACGTTGCCGAGAAATAAAAGTCGTAACGGGCCATTTTCTTTTGCCCGTGCAAACACTTCATCTTTGCTTACAGGATGCCCGAACCTGTCCATAGGCGGATAAGCCACTACATCCGGCTTACTATTCTCTACTAAGCTGTTCACTACTCTCTTCGTCGTTTGTGAATTGAAGATAAAGCCATCCACTGAATTCAAATATCGTTTCTCAATCATTCGATAAAACCAATTCTGCCACGCTGGTCGCTGTTCGGAGCAGCGTAGGTGGTGAACCAGACTAATAACTGGATAAGTTCTGGGGCGAGAATTAGCGGATAATAAAGATGGGTGATTCAGTTCATCCTGGATGAGCAGGTCGAGGTCCGGGGGGAGGCGGAAGCGGAAGTTGTCGGTCAGGTGTGCTGCGTAATCCCGCCACGGTAGGCTGATGATCTCAACCGTATCTCCCTGATCCCGCAGATAGCGCACCAGCTTGCGGTCGTAGAGATAGCCGCCGCTTAGGGTGTCGAGCGAACCGTAGATGAGAAATCCGATCTTCATGTGAAGCGTTTATCCGTTGGACCGTTATTCCGTTATGCCGTCCACCAAAACGGGAATACGGGAAAACGCCTAACGGGATAACGTGTAGGATGCCCAGGCGATGTCATTTTCCCACAGCACCACTTTTAGTTTGGAGATGTTGGGTGCGTCAATGCGTTCGTTCAGGGATTCGGCCAGGATACGCGCAAAATGCTCGATGGACGGGTTCAAGCCTTCGAATTCAGGTTTATCATTGAGCATCTGTTCTTTGTAATAATTTACAACTTCATCGAGATGCTTTTCGACATCCACAATATCGCACAGGTAACCATGCTGGTCGAGTTCTGCGCCTTTGAGTTGCAGTTCAAGGATATAGTGATGCGAGTTGGGATCATTCTCAGGCCCCCAATCTCCCCCGATGAGAAAGTGACGGGCGATAAAATCTCGGCGGACAGCGAGTGTGTACATTTCAGTCTCCGGTATCAAGTATCAAGTTTCAAGGTGCGCATGACAGGGCGTCCCTGCTCACGCGTAACGGGCATGGCAAAAGGGAAGGAATCCAGACGGGTGCAGTAATCCACGTCGCTGGCAATATCGGGGAATTTGTCAGCGGGCATGTGCGTCAGTTCGGGAGCATTGCGCACACGTTCAAGGTAAGGTGCGGGGTCAGGATTTTTCCCTTGCAAACAGGTTGCCAAGATAATCGGCACAGACTTTATCTTCGCCATCGAAATAGCGCCCTGTGATCACAAATGAGACTTCTTTCGGCTCAAGCTGTTGGATGGCGCGCACGGTGGCATCGGCGACAACAAAACTGGCCGTAAATAGTTTCTCTGCATTGACACTGCGCACCACGCCCTGCGTCCCGGCAGATGTGCGCTGGATCAAGGATTTGCCGTTCAGGTTTTGCCGAGCTAATCTCTGTCGGTGAGTTGCCAAAATCGAACCCTTCCGGTTTTACTCCATGCACTTCGCCCATGATGAGTGCATCGGGTCGTTGCGTCTTGAGAGATAGGGCTTCATCCGCATCAGCGACCAGCGTGATGCTTTCCGCGCCTGCGCCGAAGGCATAAGCCGCGGTTGAAAAAGCGCGTAGCACGTCAATGATCACAACCACACCATTGGCAGTGTGACAGTTCTCGTTGGTGAGATAGTTAAATTTCATGTCCATATTGTAGGATGATTTGAATGGTTTTGTCTGGGTTTTCGTCCAGCAGATGATAGGCTTGTGCTGCTTCGTCTAATGGAAATCGATGTGTGATCCACTTCTCAGGACGGATGCGTTCCAGCGCATCCCATGCGACCTGGAACCGGCGCCCCTTATCCCAGCGACCGCTCAACTCAGGTGCAATCGTGCTGACCTGTGACGAGATCAACTTGATGCGGCTGCGATGGTATTCGCCGCCAAGGTCAAGGGTTGCTTGCTTCTCTCCATACCACGAGCCGATGACCACCCGTCCGCCAAAGCCGGTCAAGGCAATGGCATCGTTGAGTGCTGAGGGAGAGCCGGAGAGTTCGAAGGTCAAATCGTAGCCATCTTGCGTTTTTGCTTGTTCGCGGAAGTTGGGAGCATCAGGGTTGAACGTTGAAAGTTGAACGTTCGAACGGTCGATGCTCAAGGCTTCTCGTCGTTGTTCGTAGCGATCTACAACAGCTAACTTCTCCAAAGGAAATTCACTGAGCAGGGAAGCCGTTAGCAGGCCAATGATGCCTTGCCCCAGCACCAGTGCTCGTTCTCCTAAAAGCGGTGCACCATCCTGTACCAGATTGACAGCCGTCTCCATACTCGGTAGGAAGCAGGCTGTTTCGGGGGACATCCCATCAGGCAGCGGAAGTAATTCATCAGGTGTAGCAACGAAATGCGATGTGTGCGGCTTGAAGGCAAAGACCAGCCTGTCCAACCAGCGATGCCGCATCTCCTTACTAATCTTGATCACTCGACCGACAGTAGCATATCCATACGCCAGCGGATATTCCAATGCGCTGCTGAGAGCATCGTGTGCATCTGCCAGACCTTTTGGGAATTGCCCTTGATAGACCAGCATCTCTGTGCCCGGGCTGATGGCTGAGCATATTGTTTCGACCAGCACCTGTCCCTGTGTGAGCGGCGGCAGGGGCGTCTGGCGAATCTCTACTTGTCCGGGTTCAGTAAAAAACAGTGTCTGTGCTTGCATGGTTATTTCTTATCCTTGCTCGATTGTACCCCGGCTAAGAGCAATCCCAGCCCGCCGTTCAAAATGTCTCGCGCGCGCATGAGCAGACTGATCCCGATCCCAATCGCTGCTGAGTGACCAAAAGCTGTCATCACATATACCTGGCTGGCTTCCAAGGCACCTAATCCGCCGGGTAGGGGCATCAGGAATGCGAACAGAGCGGCGGTCAGTGCGGCTAAGGTTTGCTCGGCTGTCAGTTGCGCCTGCAAAAAATCGGTCATCATAAAATATTCGGCAGCCATCCCAACCCAGGACAATAGCGAGAAACCAAGTGCAGCCAGCAATGCAAATGGATGTCGACGTGTAAAGGCTCCAGCCATGCGTTCTGAGACGATGACCAATCGCATCCATTTTTGTTTTTTGAAATAAGACATGGCGGCGCGCACTACTGCTGAGACAGGATACCTGCCCCGATAGAGCAATACCAGATGGATGAGCGGCCACAGCAAAATCGCCGCCAGCGGAATCAAACTCCCGATGGCCTGTGTGCTGTTGCGAGTGACCAATCCTACTCTGATGGCGGCTGTCAGTCCAAAGCCAAGCAGGATGAAATTTGCCAGGAACTCCAGCAGCTTATCCATGATGACAGCAGCGGTCCCACGCGCGAAAGTCACGCCATGATTTCGCTGCAAATAAATGACCTGCAACGGCTCCCCGCCGACCTGCGGACCAGGCGTGAAGTAGCTCAATCCAAAGACAGCCAACCGATAGCGAACCAGTTTCCAAAAAGGGGTATTCGGATTTTCAGCACGCAGGATGATCCACCAACGGGCCGTCATGGCAATGAGTACAAGCGCATTGAGCAAGAGCAGGATGCCAATCTGCCAGAGTGTAAGTTGTTTGAGCGCATCCCAGATTTCAACAAGCGGAATGGTTCGCAATGCCCACCAGAGTAGAAGTATGAGAATGGCGTAAATGGCAAAAGTGCGAAGGATGCGTAATGCCCTCACCCTAGCCCTTCGCGAAGCACCCCTTTGGGGCTCCCGAGGGGAGATGGAACTCTGTGCCTGCGAATCCCCTCTCCCTTAGGGAGGGGGACAGGGGTGAGGGTGAATTCATAATACACTAACTCCTTCCCCCTCCGGTGGATTCTCGATCAGGCGCTTCATCTCCGCCAGCACAGCCTGGTGAATGACTTTCGTTTCTTTGCTTCCCAACGCGGCAACTGTGATCGGCTTTCCAATTTGCACAGTCACATCCAAAGGCTTTTTATCCCAGACCACATGTGCCAACAATTGCAAAGCCGCAGCCAGCTTTTCTTTTTCTTCGCGTGTCTTTTTCAAGCGAGTCAAGGGATGCCCCGCGGTTTTCTCCCAGATCACGCCGCGCACCAACACAGGCAAAATCGAAGTCTCTGGTGCCATACGCACGAAAACGGCCACGCTGTTCGTCCAACCGTCTAAAGCTTGTACCGCGCCAGGATAAATGTTCGGGTCAGGCTCGATCTCCCCGGCTGGAAAGGTCAGAGCCGCGCTGCCGGAGCGCAGGTGCGAACTGACCTGTCTTACGAGTGCCATGCGTTCTGATGGATTATCGGTGACGTAGAAAAGGTGCTTGCTGGTATTTGGCAGGGCTTTCAGGAAAGGGCGGTCAACGGCGATGATCTTCAAATCGGAACGGTTCAAGGCTGAAAACAGGGCCAATGTGTCGACCATACCCGGGTGGTTGGATAATGCCAGAAAAGGGCCAGCAGGTAAGGGGGCAGAGAAGATGCGTGCACTGCGGACGTAGCGCCGAATGGTCTGGCGTCCCCCTTCTGCCAATCCCAAGCGACCAACCGCGTCGTCAAAGTCCAGCATATGACGAGCAAATTTACGCGCCGAATTTGCAAACACAATGCGCAGCATCCGCGCCAGAAACGGACGATTTTCCCATCCAAAAGATGAAACCAGGTCGTCGAGATTGATTTCTGTCAGCGTAGTCAGGGCGTTCAAATCTATTCGGGTTCCATTGAGAAGTGCAGGGGATAGCCTTCCAGCCCTGCGGCGAAATGCGCTTTGTTGATGCGTTTCTCGGCTTCGCTTTTAGGCAGGATTTGCACAACCGCCTCGCCGCGATAATGGGCGGTGAGCATCACTTTGACGGCGTCGCTGGGCTGGAGCATAAAGATATTGTGCAGCACAACGATGACAAAGTCCATCGGCGTGACATCGTCGTTGTGGATGATGACACGATACATCGGCTCGTAAGCCGTTTCCTGCTGCTCATCATGCGTGATTTCCGGAGTGGTTTGCGTTCCCATCAGGCCAGTTGGTTGAGTTCTTTTATTTCGCCAGCCGTTAGCTCAAGATCTGCTGCGGCAAAATTCTCAGCGATGTGTTCAGGGTTGAAAGACATTGGGATGGTGATCACGCGCGGCTGCGATACCAGCCATGCCAGCGCGATCTGATAGGGCGTGGCCTTGTGCGCATCCGCGATGGTTTGCGTGATTGGACTCACGCGCAAACGCCCTTCTTCAACGGGGGAATAGGCGGTGAGCAGAATATCATTCTTTTGACAATATTCCAGCACACCGTTACGGACATACGAACGATCTACCAGACTGTATGGAACCTGATTGGTGAAGATGGACGCTTCGGACTCCGCCTGAGCCTGCCTCATCAATTTGACATCGAAGTTGCTGAGGCCAACATGCCGCACCCGCCCCTCGCGGATGAGCTGATTTAGCGCCCGGAATGTTTCATTCAGTGGAATACTGTTCGAAGGCCAGTGGATGAGATACAGGTCGAGATAGTCCATGCCCAGGTGGCTCAGGCTGTTCTCGAAAGAACGCAGTAGGTCATCATAGCGCAGATGCGAGGCACTCACCTTGGATGTGATAAACAATTCTTCGCGCCGAATACCTGATTCGCGCACCGCCTGCCCCAGCAGTTCTTCCGAATGGCCGCTGGCATACATTTCGGCTGTATCGAAATGTGTGTAGCCCATTTCAAGCGCGGAGCGTAGCGCCCTCATCGAACGCTCGTCTTGCGAACGGTCAGGAGACATCCCGCCGCCGATGCTCCAGGTTCCATAAGCCGATTTTTGGGATCTTTGTGTTGTAAATCGTTTCGTATTTCATGTTCACATGATTTTAGCGCAAAAAAGCCTACTCCTTGTAAAGAAGTAGGCTTTGAATTGTTTCTTACTTTGATGTTTACGCAGGTACGCTTTCTAATTGTGCTTTGGCGTGTGCAAAGCCTTTGTCCATGGCATCGAAGTTGTTGGGGATCAACTTCTGGTGCTTGGCAGGCAAATGCTCTTTTAAAGCAGCTTTGACATCATCTAAACCCAAAACAGGAAATGCGGCCAGTAACGCGCCGGTCATGACCATGTTGAGCAGACGACGGTTGCCGCAGGCTTCGGCCATTTCATTTCCGGGTGTGTAGATAACCGTAATGTCATCGCGCTCGGCTTTCCTGTCCACCATCGATTTGTTGACCACGATGACACCGCCAGGCTGGAGGAGTTCTTCGTATTTGTCAAAGGATGGTAGGTTCAACGCAATGACAGCCGGGGGATTTTGTACCAGCGGAGAGCCAATCTCCTCGTCTGAGATCACCACGGTACAATTGGCTGTACCGCCGCGCATTTCAGGGCCATAAGAGGGAATCCAGGTTACTTCCTTGCCGGTGTCCATAGCTGCATAGGCTAGTACCTGACCGGCGAAGAGCACGCCTTGTCCACCAAAACCTGCGATGAGAATTTCTTTTTGCATATAAACTCCTTCGCCATGTCATTCTGAGCTGCGAAGCAGCGAAGAATCTCCGCACTACGTGCGAGACCCTTCGCTCCGCTCAGGGTGACATGGGGAAATCTCTATTTTATTTCCGCCACACCTCGGTGCCACTTTGTAGTCGCCAAGCGGATAGGCCGGGATCATGTGCTCCTCCAGCCAAGTCAGCGATTCAAGCGGGGAGATGCCCCAATTGGTCGGACAGGTGGAAAGCAATTCAACCATTGAGAAGCCCAGCCCGCGCACCTGGGTTTCAAAAGCAGTGCGGATGGCCTTCTTCGCCATGCGAATGCTCTTTGGGTTGTGCAGCGAGCGACGGGCAATGTAGCCCGCCCCGTCCAGATTGGCAAGGATTTCCGACATGCGCAGCGGATAGCCTTGCAGTTCCACATCGCGGCCCAGTGGCGATGAAGTCGTCTTCATACCGGGCAGGGAGGTGGGAGCCATCTGACCGCCGGTCATGCCGTAGATGGCATTGTTGATGAAGATCACGGTGATATTCTCGCCACGTCCGGCAGCGTGCATGATCTCGGCCATACCGATGGATGCCAGATCACCATCGCCTTGGTACGTAAATACCACGCGGTCTGGCAGCACACGCTTGATACCGGTCCCCATAGCGGGGGCGCGTCCATGCGCGGCTTCGACAAAGTCACAGTCGAAATAGTTATAGGCGAAAACTGAACAACCAACGGGAGCAACCCCAATGGTCCGGTCGGTGATGTTCATTTCATCCAATACTTCTGCGATCAGGCGATGGGCCACGCCATGCGTGCAGCCGGGGCAGTAATGGGTCGGGACTTCGGTAAACGCCTCAGGGCGCTGATACACTAAATTTTCGGGTTTCGCAATTGTTGCCATCATGCACCTCTATTTCAACATCTCAGCCATGCGCTCGTACCAGGCATGCCGCGGGTCTGATACGATGCTCAATTCAGTCGTTGCCACGCGCTGGATTTCGCTCAGGATCTCATCCGGGAAGGGCACTACGCCACCGGGGCGTCCGTAAAATTCAACTGGCACGCGTCCCTTGACGGCCAACTGCACGTCGTTGAGCATTTGTCCCATGTTCATTTCTACCACCAGGAAGGCCTGTGCCCGTTTTGATAACTCATCCAGCACATCATAGGGGAATGGACTGACCGTGATCGGTCGCAGCAAACCAACCTTGATGCCCTGCTGACGGGCTGTCCGTACCGCAGACAGGGCCACGCGTCCAGCCGTCCCGAAGCCTACTACCACGAAATCGGCATCATCCAGGAAATATTCCTTGTACCGGACTTCGTTCTTCTGGGCTTCCTGCCAGCGTTTGAACATGCGCAGGTTGGCAACTTCCTCTTCGACCGGGATCGATGTAGATGGAACTGAGCACGCGTCTTTCGCGGCCGATAGCGCCGTTGGTAGCCCAATCCCAATCCTTGCGTTGGACGGGCTGCATCTCGGGCAATTCGGCGGGTTCCATCATCTGGCCGATAGAGCCGTCAGCGATGATGATGCATGCGGTGCGGTAGCGTTCCGCGAGGTCGAAAGAAAGAACCGTCATGTCGATGGCTTCTTGCACGGTCGAGGGGGCTAACACGATCGGGTTGTAGTCCCCATGCCCGCCGCCATGCACGGCCTGGTTGTAGTCACCTTGCGAAGGGGCGATGTTCCCGAGGCCGGGTCCACCGCGCATCACGTTGACCAATACAACCGGGATCTCGGTGCCGACGATGTAGGACAGCCCTTCCAGCATCAGGCTGACTCCGGGGCTGGAGGATGTGGACATAACGCGCACGCCCGTACAGGCCGCACCATAGACCATGTTGATAGCGGCAACTTCGCTTTCTGCTTGGACAAAGGCACGCCCAAGTTCGGGCATGCGTTTGGCAAGGTGTTCGAGAATTTCGGTTTGAGGGGTGATTGGATAGCCGTAGTAAGCTTCCAGCCCGGCGCGGATAGCAGCCTCAGCAATAGCCTGGTTGCCTTTTAATAGTTCTCTGGGCATATGTTCTCCATGATCCCCTCTCCTGCGGGAGAGGGAAAGGGTGAGGGGGAATGATAAGGGCGTAGCATGGTGCTACGCCCTTTGTACACTTATGCGGCGGCAGGAACCGCCTTGGTAATCTCCCGGTAAACGGTGATAGCTGCATCCGGGCAGACCAGCGCGCAGATCGCGCAACCTGTGCAGCCATCCTTGAAAATATGGGCTGGATGGTAGCCCTTGGGAGTAAGGTGTTCCATATTCAGTTCAAGCACATCCTGTGGACAAGCGCTGACACATAATTCGCAGCCCTTACAGTATGTGTCACTGACTTCAATCCAACCTTTAACAGGCATTCATTACTCCTTTTTGAGAAGGTGGACAACAAATAACGGGATGAACCGCTATTTTGATTATGGTCTTTTTTATCTGAATTGGATAGTGCCATGCGTCATTATATGAAGTATACATTTTTCCTTTTTACAAATTGACGGTGGTTATGTGGGAATTAAGAACTTCAAATGAAATTGTTTTACTAATTTGATTTAAAGGCGATGTAACGAAATCCCAAAAGGTTTTTTGCGCGATGGTGGATGGTTGCAGCATATTCCGTCCGATGTAAATGTCCTGATGAAGATACTCGCTCAGCCCATTGACGTAGATTGTTGCGACTCTTTCAGCGACCAATCGTGATACCACGACCTCAGATACAAACCCAATCCCTAATCCCTCTTGCACGGCCAGGGCAATGGCTTCTGCATTGCTCAAAGTAAGAGCAGGTTGCAAGTCCTCGATACGCATGCCGGCATTTTCCAGACCTTGTTTGACCACACTGTAAGTTCCTAAATCCTCTTCACGGAAGATCACGCGTTCATTTGGTAAATCAACCAAATCAGCACTGCCGTCTTTTGCCCAGGGATGGTTGAGGGGTGCGATCAGAACAATCTTATCTTCATACAATTTGAAAAATTCACAATCTTTGTCGAATTCGTGTGTGCTGGCTAATGCCAAGTGAACTTTACCTTGCGATAATTGTTTTAGCGCTTCCTGCCGGGAATGTACCTGGCAGGTTGCCTGCACCTGTGGGTAGAGGTGGATGAACTTCGAAAGCAATTTCGGCAGGATGTATTTTCCTGGCGTGGTACTACATCCCACTTGTAAGTGGCCATGTACTTCACCTTTCAAATTGCTCATCACCTCCTGGGTGTGCATAGCCATTGTAACCATCTTCTCGGCCATCGGTACAAGCACAGCCCCTGCTTCGGTCAGGCACAATCGCCGGCTAGACCGGACAAACAATTCGGTACCGAGTTGTTGCTCCAACGCTTGGATATGTTGGCTAACGCTTGGTTGGGTCATGTGCAGTCTTTTGGCCGCCGAGGAGAAGTTGAGCGTTTCTGCTGCAATCAGGAATACACGTAAGCGGTGGGTGTCTAGCATATTAACTCCTTGTGAAGAATATCGCATAAGCGTCACTTATATTTATACATAGGAAATTCTTTCTTTGCATGTGATATTTATCACTTTTATTTATGACACAGCGCCGATTAAACTTGTGAATAAAAGTACGAACATTTAATGAGGAGGCAGAAGAGAAATGCGAAAAATTTGGCCAGGTTTTCTTGCGGTTTTGCTGCTGCTCTTGACCGGATGTCAAGGAGTAACAACAGAAGAGCCAGTTCCAACCGATACAGCAGTAGCTCCAACTGTCAAGCCAATGGAAGAGCCAGTGGTTGGGGAGAATTACTGCATCTCTTGCCACATTGATAAAGAACAATTAATTGCCACAGCCAAACCGGAAGAGGTAATTGAAGAGGAAATCATCAGGAGTTGGCTGAGGGGGCGATGTGGCTCCGTTGGAGCCATGGGAAAAAGTTCTTGTTTCGCAGGAAGATTTCTACGCTGATGTACATGGTCAGATCGAGTGCATGTTCTGTCATGGCGGCGTGCAGGCTCCTGAAAAGGAAATCGCGCATGAAGGCATTATTGCGAATCCAAGCACGGGTAAAACACGCATTTGTGAAACCTGTCATGTGGATACAGATCACGCTTTTGCAGCTAGCTTGCATTCTACGCAGGAAGGGTATTGGACTGCAATGGATGCACGTTCTGCTCCTGAAAACCATGCGGCTCTAACTACCATGTTTGGTAACCACTGTTCCAGCTGTCATACTACTTGTGGTGATTGCCATATTAGCCAGCCAAACTCAGTGGGTGGTGGACTTATCAGTGGGCATGTGATTGAAAAGACCCCTTCTATGACACGTAACTGTACCGCCTGTCATGGCAGTCGCGTTGGCAATGAATACCTGGGTAAAAACGAAGGTTTCACCAGTGACGTTCACTTCCGTTCCGGGCGCATGAAGTGCACCGACTGCCACACCGGCATGGAAATGCACGACTCGACTGCATCTTGCGAAGAATGTCACAACACACCAGAAACGGCAGATATGGTCAGCAGCGCTAACCGCTATACCGGGGCCGCTGTGCCGGAATGCAAGTCCTGTCACGAGCAGGTTGGCCAAGAAGGCGACCAGATCATTCAGCACGCCTTGCATGGTGACAAGCTGGCTTGCCAGGTCTGCCACTCCATCTCTTACACCAGTTGTGATGGTTGCCATGTGGCTGTGAGTGAGAAAACGGGCAATCCGTTCTTCTCCACAGAAGCAACGTATATGACCTTCTTCATTGGACGCAACCCGAATCCAAGCTACCACCGCCCGTATGAATATGTGCCTGTGCGCCATATCCCGGTGGATACCGAAAGTTATGCGTATTACGGCGAAGGTTTGTTATCCAACTTTGATGCACTTCCCACCTGGGCTTATGCCACACCGCATAATATCCAGCGCATTACGCCGCAAAACGAATCATGTGCGAATTGTCACGGTAACGAGGATATTTTCCTGACCGTTGATAAAGTTAACCCTGAGGAGGTGAACGCCAACCTTAATGTTATCGTCGATGAAATTCCCGCCCCTTTGGGCGCACCCTAATTCAAACCCAATAAGGAGAAAACGTTAATGAAGAAACTGTATCTACCCCTTGTCCTGTTGCTGGCCTTTAGCATGCTCTTAGTTGCATGCGGCCCGCAAGCTCCTGCTGAACCTGTAGTTGAGGAGCCCGTTGTAGAAGAGCCTGTAGTAGAAGAACCCGTCGTAGAAGAGCCGATGGAAGAAGAAGCTGACCTGAATGGCGCGTTTGGTACTATGCTCGCCAACATGGCTGGCTACAACACCATCAAAGCAGACGGGCTCCTGGTTGAAATGGCAGAAGATACGCCGCCATTCCTCCTTGATGTTCGTAGCCTTGCCGAATTGGAAGAAAACGGCCATATTGAAGGCGCAACCCACATTCCGTTGAACGAATTGGCTCAGCATCTCGATTTGCTGCCCAGTTTCGATACCCCCATCGTTGCTTACTGCGGTTCTGGTTGGCGCGCAACCATTGCCATGACCGCACTGCATGGTATGGGATGGACGAATGTCCGCGCACTCAAGACCACCTTTGCTGACTGGAAAGATGCTGGCAACCCGGTTGTAGAAGGTGTGCCTGAAAACATGGCTCTGGATGTTGCTGAAGTTGGTGAAGGCTATACTACCCCGATCGATACAGCTGTCAATATTGCGAAGGATACTGGCTGGGGCGTCAAAAAAGCTGAAGACCTGAACGTAGCTCTGGCTGAAAACTCTGATCTGATTCTGATCGATGTCCGCACTCCAGGTGAATTGGAAGAGAAGGGTGTCATCGCTGTGGAAGGCCAGGAATTGCTGACCATCCCGTTGGAAAGCTTCGTTGCTGATATGGCTATGTGGCCTGCCGACAAAGGTGCCGAGATCATAGTTTATTGTGGCAGCGGACATCGTTCCACAATGGCTATGACCATCCTGCTTAGCAATGGCTACACCAATGTTACCAGCCTGAAAGGTGGTTTTGGTGGTTGGAAAGAAGCTGGCTATGCTACGGTTGGTGGCGTTCCCACTCTGGTAGATAACTATGGCACCATGCTTGCCACCATGGCTGGCTACAACACCGTCAAGGCCGAAGACTTGCTGGTCGAAATGGTCGAAGACGTTCCCCCCTTCCTGCTGGACGTGCGCAGCGCGGCCGAAGTAGAAGAACAGGGACACATCGAAGGCGCTACCCACATCCCGTTGGATGAACTCGCGCTTCACCTCGACCTTCTGCCAGCGTTCGATACCCCCATCGTTGCCTACTGCGGAAGCGGTTGGCGCGCCACTATTGCTATGACGGCGCTGCACGGCATGGGCTGGACCAACGTCCGCACCCTGAAAGCCACCTATGCTGACTGGGTCGCTGCTGACAACCCCGTCGCTGACGGCCTGCCCGAACCAATGATATTGGATGTTGTCCAGGTTGGTGAAGGCCTGACCGCTCCGGTAGATGTAGCTGTCAAGCTCGCCAAGGACACCGGCTGGGGTGTCAAGGCTCCCGATGCCTTGAGCGCTGACCTGCTTGAGAAGCCTGACCTGATCCTGATTGATGTCCGCCGCGCCGAAGAACTGGCTGAAAATGGCATCATCGCCACCGATGGACAGGAACTCATCACCATCCCCTTGGAGAGCTTCATTGCTTCACTCCGGCCATGTGGCCTGCCGACAAAGATGCTGAGATCGTAGTCTATTGTGGCAGCGGACACCGCTCCACCATGGCTATGACCATCCTGCTGACCGAAGGCTACACCAACGTCACCAGCCTGAAAGGCGGCTTCGGTGGCTGGGTTGAAGCTGGCTATCCTGTAGTGGAGTATGCTACTCCCTAAATAAACTTTCTCCTCCTTTGAGAAGTTTCAAAAAAGCCGCTCACCTGTAACAGGTGGGCGGCTTGACTTAACCTAATGGTAGAATCACTGTGATTCCTAAACGAACTTTGGAGGGACCATGCCTACACCTGTCATTATTGACGCCATCCGCACACCGATTGGGGCCCTGGGAGGGGCGCTTGCACCGGTTCGCCCGGACGATCTAGCTGCGCTTGTAATCAAATCCATTGTCGAAAGAAACAAACTTGATCCTGCGTTAGTTGAAGAAGTCTACTTAGGCTGCGCCAACCAGGCCGGGGAAGACAACCGCAACGTGGCACGCATGGCGGCCCTGCTGGCCGGGCTGCCAGTGGAAGTTGCCGCCGTGACCTTCAACCGCCTGTGCGCTTCAGGCTTGAACGCCGTCAACCAGGCCGCGCGTGCCATTAAAGCGGATGAGGGTGATGTGTTCATCGCGGGCGGCGTGGAATCGATGTCGCGTGCACCGTATTCTGTCCCCAAAGCCGAGAGCGCTTATCCGTGGGGAAACCTGACAGCCTGGAACACTGCCCTCGGCTGGCGTTATCCAAACCCGAAGATGAAAGAGATGCATGGCACCGATGAGATGGGCACAACCGCGGAAAACATTGCCGAGATGATGCGCGAGATCACCCGCGAGGAACAAGATGCCTTTGCCTTGCGTTCCAATCAACGCGCTATCGCCGCGATTGACAGTGGTAAATTCGCCGAAGAGATTATCCCGGTCAGCATCCCCCAGCGCAAGGGCGACCCGAAAATCGTGGATACTGATGAGCGTCCACGCCGGGATACCACCATGGAAGCCCTTGCCCGGTTACGCCCGGCCTTCAAAAAGGATGGTGGCACAGTTACGGCTGGTAACTCATCTGGCCTGAACGATGGCGCAGCGGCCCTGCTTATCATGAGCGAAGAAAAGGCCAAAGAGCTAGGACTTAAACCGCTAGCGCGCATCGTAACTTCCGCAGCTGCTGGCGTTCCACCGCGAATCATGGGTATTGGCCCGGTCTATGCCACACGCAAGGCCCTGGATCGTGCTGGATTAAAATTGAAAGATATTGGCCTGGTGGAACTCAATGAAGCTTTCGCTGTGCAGTCACTGGCTGTGATCAAAGAACTGGGACTTGACCCCGAAATTGTCAACGTCAATGGTGGCGCGATTGCACTTGGGCATCCGCTGGGCTGTTCCGGTGCGCGTATCCTGACCACGTTGTTGTATGAAATGAAACGTCGCGGGGATGTGAAATACGGCCTGGCAACGTTGTGCGTAGGCGTCGGCCAGGGTGAAGCCACGATTATTGAATGGATAGGGGATGATTAGGGTAACTACGGTGGTCGAGTAGGACGAAGTCCGTATCAAGACCACATTTATATTGCAAAGGAGCGAGGAGGTGCAGGATGGAGCAAGGAGCATATAAGAAATTAGCCGAACGATTGGATGCATTACCAAACGGTTTTCCGCCAACAGATGATGGCGCGGAATTGCGCTTGTTGGCCAAGCTTTACACCCCTGAAGAAGCAGAACTTGCGTCCCAACTGCGGCTGACTAAGGAAGTGCCTGAGCAGGTTGCAAATCGTCTTGGGCGTGATAAAGTTGAAGTCCGGAAAATGCTTAAAGGGATGGCGCGTAAGGGACTGATCGCAGCCGGGCGCACGAAAGCCGGCCTGGGTTACGGCCTGATGCCGTTCGTCGTCGGTATTTACGAATTCCAGGCGGGGAGAATCGATGCAGAGTTGGCATCCCTGTTCGAAGAATATTACACCCAGGCCTTTGTGGATGTATTGCGAGTCAAACCGCAGGTGCACCGCGTCATCCCCGTCAACGAGAGCATCAAGGTGGATATGGAAGTCCAGCCGCACGAAACCGCTGCTGACCTGGTCAATAATGCCAAGGCCTGGGGTGTGCTGGATTGTATCTGCCGGGTGCAAAAGGAATTGATCGGTGACCCGTGTGAGCATCCCCTGGATGTTTGCATGATGCTGAGCGAAGTGCCTGAAGCCTTCAATGGCAATTCTATGGCCCGCGCCCTGACCCGCGAAGAAGCCCTGGAAACGTTGCAACGCGCTGCGGATGCCGGGCTGGTGCATTCGGTCAGCAACAACCAAAAGGGGCTGCACTATATCTGCAACTGCTGCACCTGCTCGTGCGGTATCCTGCGCGGCATGGCGGAAGTGGGCATTGCCAATGTGGTTGCACGTTCGCCCTATGTCAACCAGGTCGATGATCTGCTGTGCAACGGTTGTGAAACCTGCCTGGACTATTGCCAGTTCGATGCGCTGGCGATGAGCGATGATGCCATCGTGCAGGTCAATTCTGTCCGCTGTGTGGGTTGCGGTGTATGCGTGCCGCAGTGTCCAAGTGAAGCGCTCGGCATGGTGATGCGGCCTGAAGATGAAGTGACGCAGGTACCTGAAACTATCAAGGAATGGGGGGCAATTCGCGCTGCTGACCGGGGTATTGACCTGACAGACGTTCTTTAGAGGGAACAATTGCCTGGTAGGCAGCGTCAATCCAACAGGAAAGGAGACTTGCCATGAAATGGAAACTCGCGATTTTTGCTTTGGCTTTGGTTAGCCTGGCTTGCAACCTGGGTGTACCCTCACAAACGATTCCGGAAGTTGTTTCTTCTCCTTCTTTGGATGTAACTTCAACTGTCGAGACGCCGACTCCGATAATCTTACCTATCGCCTCTACGCCGTTACCTACAGAAATATATACACCCACCCTGCCTCCTGTAAGGTTGAATTCAGAAAGTAATCCCGTTACGGATGAAAACCGCATTCAGTTCCCTGCTGGCGGAACTTGGGTGAAGGTAGGTACTCACCTGGAAGAGGGTGACTCAATTACTTATGCTCTTGCTGCGATGAGAGGCCAGGTGATGAGCGTTTCCGTGGAGCAGAGCTGGCCGTTTACCGTTGAAGTTGCGGATTCCGCGGCGTCTCTTACGGAATCGAACTATGAACGCCCCTTCTGGCGCGGTACGTTGCCCACTACCCAGGATTATTTTATTACGGTTAAAACCCAGGCTTCAGGGAATTTCACCATGCGCGTGGCTATTAACCCGCTGGGGCAGGCCAATCAATATTTTGACTATATAACTCGTCAGGGGACCGTTTCGCTTCGTTACTCAGATGAGTTTGCTCTTACCACTAATGTACCTGTTGGAGAATTCAAGGGTACCCCTTCCCTCGTGCTGGAATACATCCAGCCAGATTTTTATAGCCCAACCACCAACCTGGGGGAAGCTTATTTTCTGTTCAGTGAAATAAGCGACAAAGAGATGGTTGATACCTGCACGCAGCCGCTTCCATACCTTGAGACGGTGACCGGTCAAAAAACTTTCAATGGTTACAATTTCACGCAAAGCAATGCGATCGGTGCTGCTGCAGGCAATATTTATGACCAGGTGATCTATCGCACGGTTTACAATAGTATATGTTACGAAGCGGTTTTTTATATGCACTCCGGAAACATCGGTAATTACACCCCTGGCACCGTTGAAGAATTTGATCGCGCCGTGCTCCTGCAAAAATTCGAACAGATTCTGTCTACTTTTACTGTGAAATGAGAAAGGAGATACTTCGCGGATGAAATTGTCCCGGATATTCCCCATAGTATTGTTGGTTCTGACCGCCTGTGCAAGCCCGCTTCAAACTCAGCCGGAGCCTGCTCCCCCTGTGGAGAAGGTGTCTGTACCTGAGGAAGAATCTGCAATACCGACCGAAACCCCTGAACCAACCGACACGCCCGCGCCTCTTGCGGATGACACACCTGTACCCCCAACGATCGCAGCGCCAATTGTATCTTCACCGGACATCACCTTTCTGCACATGCTCACCGAACTGGATGGCTGGGCGATTACCGAAGGTGCCATCCTGCGCACCACCGACGGCGGTTCCACCTGGTACAACGTCTCGCCGCAAGGGGTAACGGAATTCGGTTACAGCACCGCGAATACTTTCCTGAATGCCTCGCAGGCTTGGGTCATGGTCACGGATTGGAGCGACCCGGTCGGCTCCGGTCTGCTGTATCGCACCAGCGATGGCGGACTTACCTGGACGGTCTATCCTGTCCCATTTGGCAGTGGTGATCTGACCTTCATCGATGAAGAAAATGGTTGGATGATGGCCGCTTTGGGAATCGCTGCTGGCAGCATGGGTGTTGCCATCTATCAGACTGAAGATGGTGGCGCAACCTGGTCTCAAACCTATACTAACGATCCCAACCTGGAAAATGCAAGTGACAGCCTGCCTCTGGGTGGCATCAAAAGCAACCTGACGCCCCTTGATCCGAACACTGCCTGGGTAGGCGGCGTCGTCTATGCGCCCGAAACCTTTTATCTTTATAAGTCCAGCGATAATGGCCAGGCCTGGGCTCCGCAAACGTTACCGGCTGCGCCTGGTATGGAGAACACTGAAGTATCGATCGAAACTGGCCCGATTTTCACCACGCCAAATGATGCCGTCTTGCCTATCCGTTTCACGGGCGAAACCTATCGCACCGGCTTCTATGCCACGCACGATGGCGGCTTGAACTGGGAGTTCCTTACCTTTATGCCCGGCTCCGGTGCGGTGGATCTTGTCTCGCCGTCAGATGGCTTCTTCTGGACTGGCGAACAGTTCTTTGTCACCGACGACGGCGCTCAGACCTGGTCCACCATCAACTCGGATGTGCTCTTTGGCAAATCCTTTGCTGGTATGGATTTCGTCAACACCCGTACTGGCTGGGTCTGGACGTACGATGAAACCGGGCAATACGGTCTGTACAAAACCACAGACGGCGGCGCAACCTGGGTATCTATGGATGAATAGATGATGAAAACGAGAAGCCTCTTTCTCGTAATTGGGATGCTGTTCCTGGGAGCTTGTTCTGCCCTGCAAACACCCATGACGGATCAAGTTGCGCCCATTCCTGCCACCGCTACATTAGCTGTTCCAACACCCAAACCGCCGACCCCCACCCCCGATATCCCTGGCATTTCTCTTGAGCAGGTTCGGAATTCTGAATACCAACTTGGCCTGCTGGATCAAATCCGCACGGTACAACTGACCGATGGCCGCTATCAAGAAGGCGTTCAAGGCAACGAAGATTATCTCTCCGTTTCAGTCAGCGATTTCATCGCCCGTGGTGACCTGAACGGCGACAGCGAAAATGAAGCCGTTGCCATTGTGACGGAAAATTATGGCAATTCAGGCACCTTTGTTTTTCTGGCAGTCTATCAATACCTGAACGATGAACCGGTCTTTGTAACATCAATATTCATAGATGATCAACCGCTGTTCGATGAACTAGCCATCGAGGATGGTGAGATTTTCGTGGATGTCGCGATGCACAATACGGATGATCCAACATGCTGTCCCTCAATAGAGACAAGACGACTTTATTGGCTTAACGGCGTCAATCTAATCCTGACCAATTACAGCACCGAAACGCCCGCTGGCGATCCGCGCGTGATTGACATCGAAGCGCCTGTGGATGGCATACAGGTTTCCGGAATCATACGGCTCAAGGGAAATATTACGATCTCCCCGTTCGAAAACAACTTGATTTATCGAGTTTATGACTTGGGCGGGGTGGAACTCTCTGTTGGGCCAATCAACGTGGAGTCGATTGGGTTAGGCGCGCCGGGCACGTTTGAGAAAGCGATTGATCTGGGGAATATCCTGACCAACACAACGGTTCGCATCACAGTTGAAGATATAAATGTGAAGGATGGTTCTTTATTCGCGATGGATTCTGTTATTTTGCAAGTTCGATAGAGAGTTATTGTTTTTGTGCTGTACGAAGTCTTGCGATACTCCAAATAACCACAAAAACAAGAATAATTCCTAACCCAATGTAGATCATCATATTAGTTTGTGGGGGAGTATTTTCTGTCAAAGTTACATCAGAGATTGGTGTGAATGTAGGCGCTGGTGTAGCGTTGGTGTAGCTGTTGGTGTTGATGTAGGTTCATCCAATATCCTGTCGTTCATATTGAAAACATAGCGGACAATTGCCAGGTATTCTTCATCCTCCAGGCACCCGGGGTCTTGAGGAGGATGTGTTGATTTCAGGAATTCGTAGAACGCTCCCTCGGATGGAAACTGGGCCAGTTTTACGTTGCTGACCAGGGCAGGCACAATGGTAGGGATAGGGAAGCCCTCATCGTCCATGTGACCGCCGTGACAGCCATGTTCCCAGCAGTTTTGGTGATCTTCCGGCCAAACGGCGCGGAACTCATCGGTGAGCCCCTGCCCCATGTCACCGTGACAGGTCATGCAGTTGTGCCAATACCAGTTGCGGCCAAGCTCGTATTCGCTGGGGTTTTCCGGGAGATAAGGTTCTGCTAAAGGATCGTAAGTAGGCGTGGGTGAGGGAGCATCTTGCGCATGTACAACGACAAAATCACTTCCCATCATAATAAGAAGCGAAAATATTAATAGTGCAACAATGTAAAAAGGGTAAAACTTTTTCATACCTGATTTGAGTATAGATGTTATTTTTATTCATGCCTATGGACAATGGGAAGGTTTTTACCATGATAAATTTCATAATGTTCGAAATTTGTGACGAAATGGTTGGCGTTTATCTTCTTTTATTGGATAGAAAAGTTTTCCATAGCGGGAGCAGGTCGAAATATGCTTGAGGCGAGTACGTCCATCCGTTGAAGCCTTTGTGCAAACAAAGCTTGAGAATCCTTTGCAGGGTTGCAAACTAAGACAATCGCCTTTATAATCCAACCTACATTTCTGAAAGTGGAGTCGTATATCGTGATGGATCAAAATGAGACCTTGTCCGGGCAGGGGGCTGAGGAAGAGAACCTGCAGGGTGAGCCGGTAGATCAAAACAACCAAGATAATCAAAACAACCAAAGCATGGAAGCCTTGTTGGAGGATGATGCTTTCAGCGTCGAACTGCCCAAGTCGGGTGAGATTCGCGAAGGGACGGTTGCCAGTATTGGAACAGGCCAAATCCTGGTCAGCATTGGCGCCAAGTCTGAAGGTATCATCGCTGGCCGCGAACTTGAAGTGATCGATGCGGAGGTGCGCGATGCACTTGAAGTTGGGCAGGAGATTCCGGTCTTCGTCTTAAGCCCGGAAGATTCGAATGGCAATGTTGTGCTTTCTTATAAGCGCGCTCAGGAGCAAATGGCCTGGGGCGCTGTTGAAGGCCAAATGGAGAGTGACGAGATTATTGAAAGCAGCGTGATTGGATATAACAAGGGTGGGTTGATCGTTGATATCCAGGGTTTGCGCGGGTTCGTACCTGCCTCGCAAATCAGTGCTTTGCGCCGCAGCCAGGCTATGGGTGATACACCCGAGCAGCGCTGGGCAAAAATGATCGGTGAACCGATCTCTGTTCGCATTATTGAAGTGGATAAGTCCCGCCGCCGCCTGATTTGTTCAGAACGTGCCGCAAGCAGCGAATCGCGTCAATCTATCAAAGAGCGTGTTATTGAAGAATTGTCAGAAGGTGAAGTCCATACAGGGCGCGTAACCAGCCTGGCAGACTTTGGCGCCTTTGTCAACATCAATGGTGCTGATGGCCTGGTGCATCTTTCTGAACTTTCCTGGGATCGCATTCAGCATCCCAATGAGATTCTTGAAGTCGGGCAGGAAGTCAAAGTTAAGGTTATAAACATTGACCGTGAAAAGAAGCGCATCGGGTTAAGCCTGCGCGCTCTCAGTGATGATCCCTGGCGTGACCGCGTTGAGAAATTCAGCGTCGGCCAGTTGGTTGAAGGCGTGATTACCCGTCTGACCAAGTTTGGCGCGTTTGCTCGCCTTGAGGGCGATATTGAAGGCCTTATCCATATCTCTGAGATCAGCGAGACGCGCATTGAACATCCCAAAGAAGTTCTAAAAGAGGGCGAAACTGTAGCGCTGCGCGTAATTCGTATTGACCCTGAACAACACCGAATTGGCTTGAGCCTGCGCAAGGTCGATTCAGCTGCATTTGCTGATAAGGATTTCAAGATGCTGGCGAAGGAAATCGACCAGTTGGATGAAGAAGAGCCTGTATCAGCGATGGGCGAATTGGAAGAATTCACAGTGGAAGAGCCGGCAGAGTCACCTGCTGAACCTGAAGACGTACCGTCTGATGAAGAACCCGAAGCAGCAAAAGAACCAGAAGCCGAAAAAACCGCTGAAGAGCCTAAGGCTGAAAAAGCGGCAGAGGAGCCTGCAGTTGTAGAAGAACCTGAGGCTGAAGAAAAGGGTGAACTGCCCGCTGAAGAGGCTGCGGCAGAGAAAGAACCTGAAGCCGAAAAACCTGCTGAAGAGCCTAAGGCTGAAAAAGCGGCAGAGGAGCCTGCAGTTGTAGAAGAACCTGAAGCTGAAGGAAAGGGTGAACTGCCCGCTGAAGAGGTTGCGGCAGAGAAAGAACCTGAAGCCGAAAAACCTGCTGAAGAGCCTTATGTAGAAGAAGAGCCTAAGGCTAAAAAAGCGGCAGAGGAGCCTGCAGATGTAGATGAACCTGAAGCTGAAGAATCGGTTGAACCAACCGATGAAGAGCCTGCGGAAGAAGAAGTTGAAGCCGCAAAATCTACAGACCCGCCCGCTGAACCGGAAGCTTAATTTAGAAAGCGCACCTATCCGGTGCGCTTTTTCTTTGTCATGCCCCTGATTGTTGATTCACATCAAGACCTGGCCTGGAATATCCTATCTTTTGGACGGGATTATACGCGTTCAGTTTACGAAACCCGTCAAATTGAAAAAGGGGGGGCGACAGTGGAGCACAATGGTGACACCTTGCTAGGTTGGCCGGAGTACCAGCAGGGAGATGTGGCTGTCATCTTCGCTACACTCTTCTCCACGCCCGCTCGTTGGGCTTTTGATTGGGAAACATATTTCTATAAAGAGCTCAAAGAAGCACGGAGACAATATCGTCAGCAATTGGATATCTATCATCGACTGACGGACGATCACCCGGACAAATTCCATCTCATCACATCCGCTTCAACTCTGGACGAAGTGCTTGCCAGCCAACGAAAAGCCAATTCTGCAGGTGATGGGTACCCTGTCGGCTTGCTGATGTTGATGGAAAGTGCGGATTGCATAATTGACTTCAGCGAACTGGAAGAATGGTGGGAACTGGGATTGCGAATGGTCGGTCCTGCCTGGGCTGGGACGCGTTTTTGTGGAGGTACCAAAGAGCCTGGCCCGATGACGCCCGATGGCCGGGAACTGCTGGCTGCGATGGCAGATTTTGGTTTCATTCTCGATCTGTCGCATATGGATGAACCTGCCGTATTGGAAGCCCTGGACATCTATCCCGGTCATATCGTTGCAACACATGCAAACTGTTCAGCACTGATGCCAGAATATGATTCTAACCGGCTACTTTCAGACCGCGTTATTCGCGGTGTGCTTGAACGGGATGGTATCATTGGCGTAGTGCCCTTCAATACCTTTCTAAAAGATGGTTGGTTAATCGGTAAAAGCAACCGTGAAGAAGTCAGCCTTGAACAAGTGGTAGACCATATTGACCATATTTGCCAGCTTGCCGGGGATGCTCGCCACGTGGGTATTGGTTCGGATTTTGACGGTGGCTTTGGTTTGCAGTCCACTCCAAAAGAAATTGATACCATCGCAGATTTGCAGAAACTGGTTCCCTTATTGTTATCGCGCGGATATTCTGAAAGGGATGCCGCGGCAATTTTAGGCGAGAATTGGTTAAATCAACTTAACAGGAGTTTGCCGACTTCATGAGCAATTCTGACCGTAAGGATGCAGCATCTGTGGAAGATACAGGATTTTTTCAAAAACCGCTTTCACGCACGCGTGTTCGGACAGGCCTTTTTATCACGCTGTTGGGTTTTTTCATTTTCATTGTAGGCGCCAAACCCGATTGGTTGGGCTGGGATCGCAGCCCGGTGGTCGGCTTTGTGCAGATCGCTGTATTTTTAGTGGGTCTGGCGATTATTTGCCTGGGTGGTTATATTGGATTGCTGGCCCTGTGGGGAGGGGGGCAGCGCAGCATCGCAGCAGACATCGGCATGCGGTTGGTAAGTACCGGGTATGTGATCAGTGTTTTTGCTGGCATGGCGGATGTATTTGGTATGGGGACGCATCCCTTGCCAAATGTCCCTTACTTTGGCCCTGTGCAGGCGACCGGCGTTGTATTTGGAGAGATTTTTATAGCTGTCGGCTTTTTGTTGATGATCCCTTACAAGCTTCCAGAATTGTATGCAAAAAACTCCCAGTAGGATGAAGTTTTTACTCATGCGGAAGTTTACATGGCGGCCGGTTGAAAACCTGATATCCTTAGTAACTCGGTGTTGATTTCCAATAATTTATTTCCAATTTTCTGTGCCAGTTTTAGTATCCATTTGATTAGGAAAAGTTTTCGAAATAGTAACAATGTAAAGGGAAAGATCACAAGAAAGACGCCAAATAATAAGCTGTAAACAAAAAAGAAAAGTAAATTGATGAGTGCCAGTATTGGCAATGTAAAGGGTGCTATCCAGGGGGCATAAGGAGAAAAATCCTTTTTTTGAGGATCATCAGGTGCTCGTTTGGTATTAACGTAATAAGCATAAAAGCTACTGAATGTGATAAAGACAAACGTAGATATGCAACAACTTACGCTAATTACCCAGGTTCTCATCATTTTATTTTCCGCACCTATCCATTGTAAGTATTATAATAGATTTTACACTGCTGGCAAAAAGATACCAAGTAGAAAGTCTGCAGGATATGCTTATGAAAATAATTGCCCCCATTCTTTTTGTCGGGATTATTCTAACTGCGTGTGGCGGCGCCCCGGCAAACACAGTCGAACCAAGCCCTTTAGGCACGCCTATAAGTGGACTGGATTCTGCGTGTGATGTTCCAGCCCAGTGGAGCATTCAGTTTAGCCGCAGCGGTGGCTTTGCCGGGGTCGACAAGTCGTTGGCCTTGGATAGCGGTGGCAATTTGACGGTCCAGAGCGAACGACCGGCTGTCAATGTGCGGAAGACGATATCGGGAGATCAAGTCAACACGATTTCAGGATTGCTTGCCGGGGCTTGCCCCTTCGAGATGAAGCCAAACGAGATGGGATGTTCGGATTGCTTCCTGTATACGCTAAATGTCCAGATGGATGGCCAAACCTATAGGATGCTGGCCACAGATGTTACGCTGACAGAAGATGTACATCCCCTGATAACTGCCTTGAGCCAAATATTACAGGATGCGGGAGAATAGTTTTCTTACCACCTGATTTCGACGGGGGTACCAATCTCAGCCCAGTTGTAGAGCGCCTGGGCGTCGTACGTTCCCAGTACAACGCAGCCATAGGAAATGGGAGTGCCGAGATAACCAGCCCATAACGTTCCGCCGCCGGGCAGGATGGGCAGGGCATGGATGCCATTCTGTAAACTGCCAGACCAGTATATGCCAAGCCAGTTGGGCATCCAGATGTTCCAGGTGGCGCCATAGGCGTTGGGGATTTTGTTTAGCACACTGAAGCTTCCGGCACGAGTCGAGTTGCCAATCCCTGTTGAAGCGACAAAGCTGTAGACCAGAACATCGCCTTCATAAACGTACATGTGCTGCTCGGAGATGTCCACCAGGATGTATTTCGAGCCGCTGTATGCTGGCGGACTGTCGTATTGTGTGGCGGAGTCGTAGCCGGCAGATGCAGGTGGGGCTAGATTTTCGATAACAACGAAAGCATCTTCGGCGAAGGTGGCCGGGGTGGGGGAGGCGACAGGGGTAGGTGTAAAGGTCGGTTGCGGTGTAGCAGTTAAGGTTGGGGTAGGAAGCGGGGTATACGTCGGTTTGGCGATCGCTACATCCGACCGAAATGGCTGCTCCGGTTTTTCAAGTGCAAGCGCCACTGAAGGCTGTTCCGGCATGGCGGAGCAGCTGCTGATGAGAAAAATGATAACCAATAAAAGCGGTTTGAATCTCAGCATTTGTTTCATTGTATATCAAAAACGAAAAAGATGACAAATATGTTCCCGCACTCTTGTTGCGTTTTTTTATTCGTCTTTTGTATCTTTAGTGTCTTTCTTCATCATCATCATGCGCCATCATATCGATGGCGACCGCGATGGCCAGGATGAGAATATCATTCTGACCGGGATCGATCTCCACGCCGTAGGTATCCGTCAGGCGGAACCATTTCTTCGAGACTTCGGCGACTTTGTTCCAACCCTGTTTGATCGAATATTCATGGTCGAGAAAATCGCCCTGCACATCCAGGTCGGGACCACCTTTGATTTTGACATCCCATTTGTCGCGCAGCGGGGTGATGAGCGCCTTCTTGACCACGGCCATCTGTTTGCCATGCTGGGTCTTCGATTTCCATCGTCTCTTTGATGGGCAGCCAGCGCTCCTGGATCTGGCACAGCTTGTTCCCATTTATATCTTCGAAAATGAGCGTTTTGCGCAGGCGCAGCGCCTTGCCGTCCACTTTGAAGACTTTCTGGCCGTCCTGGTTTTCGATCCAGAAGTCATCGCCGATGGAGAATAGTTTTTGTCGGATTTTGTAACAAGTGGACATGGTAGATTCCTTTTTTTTCATTATAGTGAATTGAAAATACTTGAATTGTTTGCTATCAGAATGGCATTGGCGGATGATGCCAATTCTAGATTAATCTTTTGTATCCGAGTAGTATCACTAATTCTGCGTATTGTGGTGAAGTAGCTTGTTTGAAACACCCTAGGATTTTAGGAGAAATTGGAAACCAGCCATAACTGACAACTGGATGAATTAACCTTGCTTAAAGCGGGGGTCGTTTCTTTTTGTGTCCGCAACAATAAAAATGAAACATCTGTAGTGGTAAGGGATGCATCCATATTGTTTGGAATAATCAAGAATTTGCAAATTGAGCTTTTTGAATTCAACTAGATTTGCTTCCATACGAAGCCTCGTTGTTTGGGCTAATGGGTTTAACAGATTCTATTTCATTAGGAATGGAATTAAAGAGTTCTTCGCTCAGATTTTTTCAATAAAGGGTGTCGAGCCATAGTCAATGCTAGAAATGCTTTGGTGTAGAGAATATCATCATCATTAATTTTTCTCTTTTTCTATAATCTTTTTGAAAACTAAACTGCACTGAGATTCTAAATGTCACTGCGCCCAATCCTCAATTACAACACTTTCATCTATCGAATACAAATTTTCTTCTGAACAGACTTTTTTATATGTACTAGGCTTGGGTTAGGTTGTTTTTTATTTGAAGGGCTTTGTTCATAGACCCATACTTTGTTTTCAGTGTTGCCCAAGTACTTTAAATAAAATCTCGGCAAATAATGATGATTACGCTTGATTTGGTTTTCATTGTAAGTATTGATGATCATGGAAAAAAGAAAGGGCAAATAATTTGCCCTCTCATAAATGTCTTACTCTCCCGTCGGCACCCAGATATTCTTGACCTGCGTGGCCTCGTGCAGGAACTCGTGACCTTCGCCCTGCTCGCGGGACATCCAGTCACGGGGCAGGCCGTAGCCGACCCAGGTGCGTTTCATATTGACCGCCGACTCGTATTCAACGTGGTAGCTGCCTTCGGCCGAGCCGAAGTACCAGACCGCATCCACATCCTCGTGCTGGACCAGGGTCTTGATCAGGTGGTCGCGGTTCCCGGTGACGATGTTGACCACGCCGCCGGGCACGTCGGACGTATCCAGCACCTGGTAGAAGTCGGTCGCGCTGAGCGGGTGTTTCTCGCTGGGGATCATCACGACCGTGTTGCCGCGCGCGATGGCGGGCGCCATCAGCGAGACAAATCCCAGCAGCGGGTATTCGTCCGGGCAGGCGATGCCGATCACGCCGACCGGTTCTCGTACCGCCACGGTGATACCGCGCAGGGTGGTCTCCTGGACCGTGCCGCCGTATTTGTCGGCCCAGGCTGCATAGGTGAACAGGCGTGATACGGCCGTATCCACTTCGGACTTGCGCCGATTTCTTTGTGCGTCCGGTCATCTCGACGATGCGCTCCGACGAATTCGGCGTTGCGGGCGTCCAGGTTTTCAGCGATAAAGTACAGGATCTGCGAACGGTTGTAGCCGTGCCGCATGGCCCAGCCGGGTTTGGCCAGTGTGGGCCGCATGCGCCGCTTCAACGGCGTTGCGGATGTCCTTGCGGTTGCCGTCGCCGACCTGGCCGACGACTTCACCTTTCTTGTTCAGCACAGCCAGCGTGTAATTTCCATCCGGGCGGGCCTGTTTGCCGCCGATGTACATCTTGGGTGTGCGGTCGAGCGCGGGGCGTTCTTTTCCATTTGCATGTTTTGTGCCGGGCATAGCTGGCCGCGCGGGAACATGCTCGCCCCACTGTAGCTGCTCTTCTTCGTCGGGATGGTAAATTCCGGTCGCGGGCGCGGCATCCAGGCCGGGCGCACGTACTCGTAAATGCCCTCCTCGCCGCCCTCGCGGCCAAATCCGCTTTCGCGGTAGCCGCCGAAGCCAGCCGCGGCATCGAAGATGTTGTGGGCATTGACCCACAGCGCGCCGGCCTTGACCTTGCTGGCCACGTCCAGCGCCAGGTTGATGTTGTCAGCTCCATACGCTGCCAGCCAGTCCGTAGCGCGTATTATTCGCCAGTTCAATCGCTTCGGCCGGGGTGCGGAAGGTTAGCGAGACCAGCACCGGGCCAAAGATCTCCTCCTGCACGGTAGCAGCCGCCGGGTCCAGCCCCGTGACAGGGTGGGCTTGTAGAACAGTCCCTTTTCGGGCAGCTCGATGTCCGGCTGGAACAGTTCGCCGCCTTCGCTTGACGCCCAGTCTTCGCCCAATGATCCACCGTGTCCCATTGCGACTTGGTCCACGATGGCGCCCATGTCGATGGCATTTGTCCAGTGGATCGCCGACGCGCATGTGACCCATGCGGGTTTTGAGTTTTTGGATGAATTTCTCCGCGACGTTTTCCTGCACGATCAGACGTGATCCCGCGCAGCAGACCTGGCCCTGGTTGAACCAGATCGCATCCACCACGCCCTCAACTGCTGCGTCCAAATCGGCATCTTCGAACACGATAACGGGGGACTTGCCCCCCAGCTCGAGCGACATCTTTTTCCCGGACCCGGCCGTCTGGCGGCGCAGGATGCGGCCCACGTCGGTGGAGCCGGTGAAGGCGATCTTGTCCACATCGGGGTGCTCGACGATCATCGAACCGGCCTTGCTGCTGCCGGTGATGATGTTGACCACGCCGGGCGGCAGGCCCGCTTCGGCCACGATCTCGGCGAAGAGCAGCGCGCTCAGGCGTGTGACGGATGCGGGTTTGAGCACCACCGTGTTGCCCATGGCGATGGCCGGCGCGATCTTCCAGGCCAGCATCAGCAGCGGGAAGTTCCAGGGGATGATCTGCCCGACCACGCCGACAGGCTGGTAATCGCGCAGTTCGGTCTCCATCAGTTGTGCCCAACCGGCATAATAATAGAAGTGACGCGCCAGCAGCGGCACGTCGATATCGCGCGACTCGCGGATGGGTTTGCCGTTGTCCATCAACTCGAGCACGGCCAGCAGGCGGCTGTGTTTTTGCAGATTGCGCGCAATGGCATACATGTAGCGCGCGCGAGTCACGCCGGGAGTTTTGCTCCAGGTTTTGAAGGCTGTGCGGGCGGCGGCCACAGCCGCATCGACTTCTTTTTGTCCCGCCTGGGCGGTTTCCGCCAGCAGTTCGCCGTTGGACGGGTCGTAGCTGGGGTAGGTTTTTGTGTCTTCGGGCTGCAACCCATTGGTTGTTGATGAACAGCCCAAACTTGCGTCCGTGCTCTTCCAACCAGGCATTAACCGCGGCGGGGGATTCAGGCGCGGGGCCGTAGTCCATGGTTTTGAAGACTTCAAGTAGTGTGCTCATGAAAAACTCCAAATCTTAACCACGAAGGACACTAAGGGGCACGAAGTTTTTCCTTTGTGTTTCTTCGTGTCCTTTGTGGTAAGAAAACTATCCCATTGGCATGTGATGCCTGGCAGCGTAGTGACCGGTGATGTAGTGGTACAACTGCCGCTCCAAATCCGTCAGCAGGCTGGATGCCCCAAAGCGGAACAAATCTGGCATCAGCCATTCGTCGCCGAGTTCTTCTTTCATCAGGGCTTGCCATGCCATGGCCTGCTTGGCTTTGCTGATGCCGCCTGCTGGTTTGAATCCGACTTTGTGTCCGGTACGTTCCAAATACTCGCGGATAGCACGTACCATCACGAGACTGACTTCCAGCGTAGCGTTGGTGGGTTCCTTACCGGTGGAGGTCTTGATAAAGTCCGAGCCAGCCATCATAGCGACCAGACTGGCCTGATAGACTTGCTTGAGCGTGCCCAGGTCGCCCGTGGCGAGAATGGTCTTCATGTGGGCAGCTTCGCCGCAGGTCTGGCGAAATTGCTTGATCTCATCGTAAAGCGATTTCCAGTCGCCGGTCAGGACGAAATTGCGCGGGATGACCACGTCGATCTCTTTCGCACCTGCTTCGATGGCTTGCTCGATCTCGGCGATGCGTTGGGGCAGGGGGGTCTGTCCGGCAGGGAAACCTGTCGCAACGGAAGCAACTGGAATGTCCGTGCCGCGAAGCGCCTGCACTGCATCCGCCACTCGGTTAGGATAAACACACACTGCGCCAACGGTGATCTTCTCGCCGTTGAGTTCCAATCTATCCAACATATCGGCGCGAACAGGCTGTTTGGCCTTGGCGCACAGGCGTTTGACGCGTCCAGGGGTGTCGTCACCGGCCAGGGTGGTCAGGTCGATGCAGGTGACGGCCCGCAGCAGCCAGGCCGCCTGCCAGTCCTTTTTGACGGTTCGGCGTGTGGGGAGGGTCGCAGCCCGCCGTTCAACCGCGCTTTTGTTGATATGTGCTCCCGCGACCCAATCCAGGTCGAGCGGGGTGCCGGGATTACGTTCGTGAGTAGTCATAGATACCTTTTTTGAAAAATTGTCTTACAATCTTCTTTTACTATATCATATTGCGCATAGAGAGGGAATAAGGTAAAAACATATAAATTGGTGCATTGAACACCCTGGAGGTCTAACGATGTCTAAGATCAAGTATGTTATCAAACGAAACGGAGCTACGGTTCCATTTTCCAGGAATCGTATAACCAACGCGATTTACCGTGCCGCGGTATCAGTTGGGGGCAGGGAATAAGAAGATCGCTGAAGGTCTGAGCAAGCAGGTTGTGGAATTTCTTGAAACCCAATTCAAGCCTAACCAGTATCCAACTGTTGAAGAAATCCAGGATATTGTCGAAAAAGTGCTGATTGAAAACGGACATGCCAGGGTTTCGAAAGCCTATATTCTTTACCGGGAAGAACGCAACCGGCGAAGAAAAAAAGAGAAGTCGCGCTCAGAACAACATACGGAGTATATCCCCTGGAGAAAAATTTGGGGTGTGTTGGATTGGGCTGTTGAACACGATCTCAATGCCGTAGACAAAATAAACCAAAGAGTGCAAAACGGGGAATTCCCAGAGATCGTCGAAGAGAGTCAGAAGAAGCGTACGAGGGCGATATCCAATGCGGTCACAGGATTGATCGAGGCGCGAAAGAACAGGTCAAGCTTGTAATCATTGCTGGGCCTTCGTCTTCAGGAAAGACCACCACGACGCAAAAGATCGCTCACAATCTTGGGAAGCAGGGCTTGCGGTTTGTGGAATTGAACCTGGACAACTACTACTACGACTTGGAAATGCACCCAAAGGACGAATTTGGGGATTACGACTTTGAGACCCCTCAAGCGCTTGGACATCGAATTAATCAACCAGCATCTGCACCAACTCCTGGCCGGGAGAGAAGTACTGATCCCTTATTATGATTTTAAGACCGGTAAAAATCACCCAGATCGAAACTCCCATGAAGCTTGCTGAGGGCGACATCATCCTTATCGATAGCCTGTATGGTTTATACCCACCCCTGACGGATGGTGTTGCCGATAATAAGATCAACCTATATATCGAACCGTTAATGCAGGTGAAAGATGAAACTGGCAGATACGTACGCTGGACAGATATTCGTCTCATGCGCAGGATGTTACAGACGCCACCCACCGTGCCTATGATTATGAGAAAACGCTAACTCATTGGCACTATGTCAGATCAGCTGAAATGAAGAACATCATCCCCTATTCAGGCACGGCTGATTTTATTATCAACAGTGCTATGCCGTATGAATTATCGCTCTATAAATCGAAACTCTTTGACGGCTTTGGTGAATGGGTAGAAAAATATCGAGATGACCCCCTGCGTCAGGATGCGTTTATGAGAGCATCGCGGATTCATACCCTGCTCAAAACCGTTACTCCCGAATCTGATGATACCATTGTCCCGAAAGATTCTGTTATCCGGGAGTTCATTGGCGGATTGGTTATAGGATAAATTATGGTTATCTTCGAGAAGTCAGATGTCAAATAAAATCACTTTCCGCCCGATCTCGGCGGAAGACAGCCAGGCCCTGGAAAATCTCATTGCAGCCACCGCAGACAGTGGACGCATTGGCTTTACAGACGATTACCAGGCCGATCTGCTTGACGTCCATCATGGGCTGGCGGAGGAATTCCATGCCGCTGTCGCTGAACGAGATAGGGAAGTTGTTGGGATGGTTTTCGGCGAGGTGCGCTGGGTTCAATATGCCGGTCAGGTGAAACCGGGTGTGTACATTTCCCATCTACGCGTCCACCCAGATCATCGCCGACATGGCATTGCACGAGGGCTTTCGGATTGGGCTATGGAATACATCACCGACTTGCTGCGTTCAGATGCGATACTCTATGGGGCAATTATGGCGGAAAATATCAGTTTGAAACTGGCAGACCGGTATAGGTTTCAGTCCACGAAACCTATCCAGGGTGGAATAGTCCCGATGCGGAAACGTTCTCCCGCCTCTATCCCGGACCTGGACCTGCGTCCGGCAAAAAGAGATGAACTACCCGACGTTGTGGATGGGATGAACACTTTCTACGGTGAGCACAATTTGTGGAGCCCGGTCAGTGTGGACACGTTGGATGAATTTTGGGGCCGGGAAGTGGCCGGGGTCAATTTGAACCAGCTTTACGTCGCAGTGCGAAGCGGGGAGGTGGTAGCCGGGTTGAGCCTGTCGGATCAGACGAAGTTGGTCCGTATGCGTCTCGCGCGCGCACCCTGGTATGTGCGCTTGGTGGGTGGCTGGCTGGGCGTGTTGCCTGAATCTGGAATTTTGGAAGCGCTGACCGTTCGTCGCGTCTGGTTCAAAGAAGGGGAGTTGGAAGCTGCGCGCTATCTCTGGGATTCGCTGCGCTATGATCTGCGAGATCAAGGCAATTGCATGGGCATAGCCTATGATCCGCGTGACCGTTTGGCTGATGTGTTCCAAATCCCGTTCTGGTTGCCAATGTTCAAGGCGCGTTATCTGGTGCGTGCGTTCGATCCGCTGGAAGCCGACCGATTGACGTATTGCATTGCCGGGGCGTAACATCACTGAATTTTATTGGGAGTTGCCAGCATGAAGGAAAAAACGCTGAACGAAGTGTTGACTGAACTACAAGTTTCGCTGCAAGATGATGATCTTGCAGGGGCGATCAAGCTCATCGAAGCGCTGCGTCCTGCTGACCAGGCAGACCTGGTAGAAGAATTGGATACACCGGATCAGGTTGCCTTGCTCTCTGGCCTGAGCCCTATGGATTCTGCGGATGTGTTGGAGGAGATGGAGGACGAAGATGCAGCCGAGGTAGCGGAATTGCTCCCATCTGAGCAATTGGCAGACATCTTGGATGAGATGGAAATCGACGAGGCTGCCGATGTCCTGGGCGATTTGCCGCAAGAAAAGGTGACTGAAACCTTGCGCGAGATGGACGAACCACAGGATGTCATTTCCCTGATGCGGTATCCAGATGATACAGCTGGCGGTCTTATGACAAGGGCTGTCATCACCCTGCGCCCAGATTGGACAGCCGAGCAAGCCCTGGCAGAGTTGCGGCGTGTCGGGCCGGAATCTGAGAGCACGTATTATCTTTTTGTTGTGGATGAATTGGAGCGCTTATTGGGCGTGATCGGCTTGCGTGACTTGGTCGCTGCTCCCGTTGATATGCCTATTGCCGAGCGGACGGCCACGGATGTGGTCTCGGTGCTGGTCACCACTGACCAGGAGGAGTGCGCGCGTACGCTCTCACGCTATGGCTATATGGCCCTGCCGGTTGTGGATGAGATCGGTCGCTTCCTGGGGGTGATCACGGCAGATGACTTGATCGAAGTCGCCGAGGATGAAGCTACTGAAGACATGTACCGCATGGTGGGTATTACCGGTGAAGAAAAGGTTTTCGGCTCGGTCGGGATGTCAATACTCAAGCGGCTGCCGTGGCTGGCGATCAACATGCTGACCCTTTTCATTGCCATTTCAGTTGTAGATGCTTTTGAACCGGTTATTGCCGGGATGGTGGCGCTGGCTGTTTTCCTGCCTTTGGTGTCGGGCGAAGGGGGCAACGCTGGTAGCCAGACCGCAACGGTTATTGTGCGCGGCATTGCTCTGGGGGAAGTGGCTCCAACTGACGTTTCACGCGCGCTGGCCAAGGAATTGCGTGTAGCTTTGGTCAATGGCGCTCTCATCGGGCTGGGCACCGCGGCTGTTGCTTATATCTGGAAGCAGGATTGGAGAATTTCGGCGGGTATCTGCCTGGCGATGATCTTAAATTTCCTGATGGCTGCCGCGACTGGTGTACTGATCCCGTTGGGGCTGAAGAAGATCAATGTCGACCCGGCGCTGGCTTCCGCGGCTTTCGTCACTGGTTTTACAGATACCTTTGGCTTTCTCTTTTTCCTGGGGATTGTGGCCCTGTTGGTGTAGTAGATAAGAAAATTTCTTTTCCCTGAGCGGAGCGATAGCGTAGTCGAAGGGCACATTCGCAAACACGCTTCGACTACGGGCCTCATGTGCATTTGGCACTCCGCTCAGCGAGGAAACCATCTAATTTTTTCGTGCATACCCCAGATAATTCAGAGACAGATCGGAATCATGCTTGAGTTCCAGCCTACGCCCCAGTTCTGCCACATTGATCTCCCCGCGCTTGTGACGGCGCACTTCCTGCAAAGTCGATAATGGGTTTCTGGCGATTACACCACCACTAAAACCCTGTACCCTCATGCCATGTTTTTCCAAAACGTTGGTCAACTCTTCAGGGGTGATGAACATCTCCCAGACGTGTGTGTCGCGGGGGAAGAGTTTGGTGAATGACCACTCCTGCAAACCGAATATGAAGGTTGACTTGCTCTTCGGTGTGCGATTGATGGTATCGAACAGGAATAGGCCGCCTGCCTTTAGAACTCTCCCAACTTCAACGATCACCTGTTCCCATTCTGAAATATGCTCGAGCACATCGCAGCAACTGACGACCTCGAAACTGCTCCCGTCAAAGGGAAGCTGGGTCGCCGACCCGGTCTGGTAATCGATGAGCAGGCCCTGGGTCTGGGCATGAGCGCGCGCAACGGCGATGGATTCGGTTGCAATGTCGATGCCGGTTACCTTGCATCCCAGCCGGGCGAATTCTTCCGCCAGCACGCCGCCCCCGCAGCCGATGTCCAGCAGGCGGATGTGGCTTAGGTCTGTGCCAAAGCGCTTGGTAAGTGCATCTGCAAAATAGGGTACCCGCCAGGGATTGACCATAACCTTGAGCAGGTGCAGTGGACCGTTTTCATCCCACCAGGAATCGGCAAGTTCGTTGTACATCTGGTTGTTGACAGTTGATTGCATAAGCTTGTCTTAGCATAATCAAAAGAGCCGCAAATCGCAACTCTTTAACGTACTAGTGAACAGCATCCCTTTTTTGCAGTGCACGCCAAACCAGAACCAATCCCAGCAATGTGAATGCTATCGCAGGGTAGATTTTGATATTGACGCCACCTGCGCTGAATGTAATTTTGGACAAGTCGAGTAGGTAAAGAAACGCAGCCAGCCCGAAACAGCTTAGTATGGGAACAAATTTGAATTTATTCATTGCGGTGTCCTTTCGTATCTACTTGAATTACTTGACAAACGGAATTGTCAGCGGATAGTGAACAGGTTTATCTGATAACGCTCGCATTGCATTTACCACGCCCTGATAGGTGCAGAAAATGCCGATCAGGATCATTGGCAAGGGGGCACAGAACGTGAGTACTAGGAAGAGAGGGCTGTTTTCTAGCATTGCAACACCTGCATCTCCCATCAAGATGAGGGCTGCAGGGAGAGCCATCAATAGGAAGAGCGCTGCGAAGAGCATTAAAGTTACGGTGATTTGAAAGTTAAGCACCACGCGTCCCTGTTTGTCGATTTTGTAGGATTGATTCTTTTTCCAGGACCACAACAACAGAGGGACGATGAGTATACAGAACATACTGCTCAGATGTAAGGCGGCCAGCCAGAGTTTTCGTTGCTGGTGTTATCTTCCATGAAGTCAAAATCCAGGGCTTCGGTCAGACATTGCAGTGTGTAGGCGCGCGGGTCTACTTCGCCGCTTTCGATGCGCTGGATGGTGCGCGGGCTGACTTCGCATTTCTCAGCCAACAGTTCCTGGGTGAAGCCCTTGGTCTGTCGCAGTTCGGTGACTTTGAGTCCGAGATCAGGTTGGTTCATTGCTAACTCCTTTCGAATTTCAACCCTCATTATAGAAATTATCCTAGGAATTACCATGTCGTATACACGACATTTGGACGACATTTGGATTTTGAAGCCGACATTTATTATCTTACATGAAAAGTGAAGGATTTGGGAAATTCTTCACTTGTTTTGCGGGAATATATACAGTATAGTGTGTAAAGAAAATGCCATTGCGGGAGGTGGAAGATGCAAGTCGATCTTTGGCAGCTAGTTTATACATTATCGGACGCACTGGACCTGGTAGGGGTGGATGATCGTTATCATGGTAAACGGGTTGCAGTCATGGCGGCGACTATGGGGGAAGAATTGGGATGGGAATCGGAGAAGCTGGATATCCTCTTTTTTGGCGGCTTGCTGCATGACTGCGGTGTATCTTCTACACGTGTGCATAAGCATCTGATTTCTGAGTTGGACTGGGTAGGGGCCGAGGAACATTGTGAGCGTGGCTTTACTTTATTGACAAAATTTAGTCCGCTTTCACACCTGGCTCCAATAATTCAGCACCATCATAGCCATTGGGAAATATTGGCAAAGAAAGATTTGCCACAGCTGACGGCTTTGATGAGCAACCTGATCTACCTTGCGGATCGGGTGGATGCGTTGGCCAGCGGGCATTATGGAAAGGATTTACTTTTGGCGAGGCGAGGGATCCGCAGTATCATTGGCCGCCACCGCAGAACATTCTTTGCGCCCGAACTAGTAGAAGCATTCTTATCTGTTTCCGCGAAAGAAGCCTTCTGGTTGAGTTTGGAGCCGAACCATATCAAGGCCAGTACAAAGGCATGGATGACGGAAGCAACCCTGGAAGAGTTAGGAAGCGAAGATACAAGACAATTGTCCCATATCTTTGCTACTATTGTGGATGCAAAGAGCCCGTTCACGGCGGAACACTCACGCGGTGTGGCGCAACTGTCACGTCGGCTGGCTGAGTATTTGCAATTTTCTGCCGAAACCTGTGACCAGTTGGAAATAGCTGGTCTGTTACATGATCTTGGAAAGTTGATGGTCCCGGATGAAATCCTGGATAAACCTGGTGATTTAGATGCGACTGAACTGGCTGTTATCCGCCAGCATAGTTTTGAAACTTATGAGATTTTGAAGCAAATTCGCGGGTTTGAAGAGATTGCGGGCTGGGCGGCATATCATCACGAGTCCTTGAATGGGCGTGGATACCCGTTCCATCTTGACAAAGATGATCTTGGTCTTGAAGCGCGCATCGTAGCGGCCTCGGATGTGTTCCAGGCGCTGTCGCAAAAGCGCCCATATCGCCCTTCGCTATCGCGGCGCAAAATCCTGCGCAAGATGCAGTACAGGGTGCGAACAGGAAGACTGGATACAGATCTGGTAGGGCTGGTGGAAAGTAACCTGGATGAATGCTGGCAGGCGGCTACGGTTGTGTAAGATTTAAGAGCGGCAAAGCCACATACTTGAAGTGTTATTTGCTAATCATCCAAAAACTCGGAGACAAGCTCAGCCGCATCTTTGACCAGGCCGGGGCAGGTGTTCTTGAAGACACCTTTTTCCCTGGCCTTTTCCATTTCGCCTGGTATGGAAATATCATGGCCAGTCAGTTCTCGGCACAGGATGGAGCCGTGAAGTTCCTGGAAACGCTTGATGTAATCTTCAGCGATGCAGTAGGTTTCCTCTTTGGTTTCCGGGGTTGCGTTGCCTTTTTGGACGCCAAGCACCATCAAGGCTCCGGTCACTGCGCCGCAGACGTGTCCCTGGTGGGCGGTGCCGCCGCCAAAAGGAGAAGCCAGCTTGAGCGCGATCTCATCTTCGATCCCAAGCTTTGGTGCATACGCGGAGAAAACAGCCTGTGAGCAACTGAACTTTTGGTCGAAGCGTTCTTGCGCGGTTTTGATGGGGTCTGTCATAAAGTTTCCTTGCGATCTATTGTTTATAGATAGTTTCCCAGGAGTTGCGCAGGAAGTTACCCAGCACCTGATTGGCCATACCCTGCGCAGGAAGCACATCGCCATCTGGCTCAACATATAACCAGGATTTACCCGCCCCGGTGGGAACTTCATCTTCAGCGGTTTCGAACGCGACCGGATTATCCGCAGAGTAGGGGACAGGCAGGTCAAAAGCCAGTTGCATCCCCAGGTTGGCGGCTTTGTCGCGGACAGCGTCCATACTATCTTGGAGAGATGTGTCCGCCAGACCCAGCGACAGGCTGGTGACTTCGAGTTCAGCTAATTTCTCAAGCATTTCGTCCATACTCTTCAGCGTCTTCTTGTTAACCGTAATGTGCACGGTTGTGAACAGGTCTTCGGGCATGATGGTCTCGAGCGCTTTCCAAGAATCCTTGTTATCTGGCTGGAGCAGGAAGAGCAAATGGTCGAGGCCGGTGTTCAGCAAGGTTCCCAGGTAGCTTTTCTCGATTAATTTCAAGCCGTCAGTCAGCAAGCCGCAGACCTGGCCGTTCTTTTCGGCGTGTGCGATCAGGTCGGGCAGGTCTTCACGCAGGGTTGGTTCGCCGCCTGTGAAGGTGACGTGTGGCACACCAGCCTGCCAGGCCATATCCAGAATTTGACCCCACTCTTCGGTGGTCAGTTCACGGTCGACACGTTTGGTGGGAGCGTAGTCGGCTTTGGTTTTGGGGGGTAATTTATAAGTGAGGGCACAATCCAGGCGCACGGGAGCAGTTAGATCGGCGGAATGAGGCGCGACGCGCTCGAAGTTCAGATAGGAAACAGGGTCCAGGTCTGGTGTGTCGATCAGAGTGTGGATGCGGTCCACGAAGTCCTGATAATCTTCCAGGGCAATGCCTTTGCTGATGCGGTAGCGTTTTGAAATGGCTTTGGCGGCCTCATCAGGCGGGGTGCCCTTGATGAAATGGTAGGCATATTCCGCAGCGGTCGGGTTGAGATGCAGGATGGTGGAAGCGTTGACCACTAGCGTGCCGGAACCGTCCGCCCGCAGCCGCAGGTGCAGGCGATAGGGTTTTTCGTCCTCCGGCGCGGCTTGCATGTGATGCGTGCCTTCCGGCAGGGGTTTGACATTCGTGAATTGGTCAGCAAGACGATTGAAGATTTTCATGGTTCCTCCTTTATTAGAGAGGGGAAGAGTTGAAATAATGCAAAAGTTCAGGTGCGGACAAAATGCGGCATCTCAAAGGGGATTTCCAGCGCTAGTTCCACAAACCCGGCATATTGGCCATCTTTGTACCACGGGCTTTGATAGATCAATTTCTTGACGCCGTCCTTTTCGATGGTGTAGATGTTTTTCTTTTGCATTTCCAGCATTTTGGCGGTCTGTCTGGGTGCGCGCCGGTTCGGGAAGGCAGGCCAGCATATTCACGCCGATCAAGCTGTAACCACCATCGGCTTCGTAGGCTTTGGCAGCTTTGTCATTCATCGCCAGGATAACCCCGTCTGGGTCACAAACAGTAGCGGAAGCGGGAAATTCTTTGATCCAATCTAAATCTTTCATGCAGGCATTTCCAATGAGATCAAACTCGTTTCCTCGAATTTTAACGGACAACCGCCGCCACACTCGGCCACCAGTCCGCAGCCATCGCACTTGGCAGGCAAATCTTTACGCTCACGCAGTTTCACCGAAAGCTCGTGATTCCAGATCGAATCCCAATCGTTATCGAGCATATTGCCCAATGGCGTGTAATAGGATTGGCAGGGCAGCACATCGCCATTTGATTCGATGCACATACTGTACAGCGCGGCAGTGCAGCCTTTCACACCCAGGTTTTGCTGGGTGGGGTCGAACTGGCAATACTGTGTGGGCGTGTACCAGATCAGTTTCTGGCCGCGCGCTTCGGTCTTCTGGATGGCGATATCCAGGATGGGCTGCAACTCACTCTCGTCCAAACCGGTTCCGACCGTCAGGCCGTTGCCGGAATAGATGAGCGCATTCAGGCCGACCGTGGGCACACCGATGTTTGCCAGAAAATCAAGGGTGTTGGGGATGGTATCTACATTGGTGCGCAGCATAGTGGTGTTGGTCATCACATACAGCGGACTATTGAGGGCGTTCTTCAAGCCTTTGATGGTTTGCTTGAAGGCGCCTTTGGCGCGCATCATCTCATCGTGGATATCTGCTTCACAGGATTCAACCGTGATCTGGACGTGATCCAGGCCTGCTTCCACCAATTGGGAGACGTACTTTTCGTCAGCCAATCGACGAGCATTGGTGTTCAAGCCGGTGATCTGCCCGTTGGATTCGGCGTGTGCGATCAGTTCGGGTAAGTCGTTTCGCAGAGTAGCTTCGCCGCCGGTAAAGACGACATGCGGCACACCCAGATTCCACAGCTTATCCAGAATCTGTTTCCAGGCCGCGGTAGTCAATTCAGGGAAATCTCGTTCACGGGCGTTGTAGCAATGTGCGCAGTCGTTGTTGCAGCGATAGGTGATCGCCAGATCCATGCGGTAGGGCGCGGACGGGCGCGCACTGAAAGGCATGACCGTTTCCAATTCCAATTCATGTACGGGGCAGGCACCATCTGGTCTTAATAGTTCAGAAAGTTGAAGGTTGAAGGTTGAAAGGTCTTCTGCAACCTGTCTACTTTTTACTTTGTACTTTTTACTGATCGCTTTAACGATCTCACTCTCACTCTTTTCTTCAAAAATTAACCACGCCATCAGCGCCGCGGTCGGATTCAAGTGCATCACCCGATTGGCGTTGACTACCAACGTGCCGTGCCCATCCGCGTCCATGCGCAGGTGCACGCGGGATTTTTCGCCCGGGTTTTCGATGGCGTAGTGATACAACCCTGACGATGGACCGTTGACCATAGACGGCGGAGTAAAAATTGATTTAAGTCTGTCTGAGAAAGTCATACCAATAATCCTCAGCTGACAGCTATACGCTGAAAGCTAATTGCTATCTTCCTCCGCCAGCACAGGCACAGGCGCAACCGGCACAGGCACAAGCACAGGCACACCCGCCGCCAGAGCTACGTCCGCTGGATGTGGATTTGGGTACCGGGTTGGTCTTGTTGGTCACGCGGCTGGTGAAGTCGCTCACGTTGCCGATCACCTTCTGTGAGAAGGTCTGGGCACCGCCGACCACTGAAGCGGCGAAGTCCGCGCCGGGCAGGCCGCTGGAGCGTGATGATGGAGCGGAACCGCCCACAGGAACGGATCGGGCTCGACCCACAGAACGGCCGTAACCGGGATCATAACGCCCCCACCACATCGGAACGAAGATCGGGCGCGTATACGTGCGGCGCGCGCGCTCGTCGTAGTCTTTGTCCAGCATGGTCCATTCCATCGCATCGTCAAGCAGCTTGCTCTGCACTTCGGGGGTGTCGGCGGCAGCGATCTGCTTCCAGGCGCGCTCCATAATGTTCTTGTAGTAAGCCACTGTCTCTTTGCGGCTGAAGCCTTTCATCTTCTCGGAAACTGCCTTTACCAGTTTGATGGTCATATCTTGCAAATCAACGCGGCGCTGCTTTGTGTTGGCATCCGGGCGGAATGCAACCAGGAATTGCTTCTCATATTCATGCAAACCTTCTGGCAGCGGATCGGTAACCTTCAGCTTGAGTGGATCACGTGTCACCACTTCGGCGGCCCCTTTTTTGACCACGCCGAACAGGATCATGGTCATGACCTTATCGAGCGGCTGCTCCATCAGGATGGCGGCTTCGACGGCTGTCAGCCCGCGCTTGATGCCATGCCCCTCGATAGCGATCTTGGGCGGCAAATACTTCAGCTTGCGGCGTCGCCCGTTAATGGCGCCCATTATGGGTACGCCAAAGAACAACAGGGCAAAGCAGCCGCAGAAACTGTTTTCGATGAGACCCTCGATCAGGTTGCCAAAGTCAAAGGCAGGGGCTGTGTAGACCGGTTCTGTTTGAATAGCGGAAGCAGGCACAAAGGTCTTGGGGAACGAAGCGCCGAATTCATATTGGGAATGGGCATTGCCACTTGGATTGTTCCAGGTGTAGGTCACGCGTCCATCACCGTCTAAAGCTGTCTCCGGCTCAGAAGGGAATCCTGATGGGGCGCTGTGCCATTTGGGTTCATCCGGCCCTACGCCGGGCGGTAGATGAAAAACGACAGTTACATCCGTGCTGCCGCTGACGTATTGGCTGCCAAACCAGGTGGGCGAAAAGACGGCGCTGGCGTAGGTTTCATCTTCGCTATCGGTGTATAGTACCCTGTCGATTTGCCCCACCCGCACATGGACCGTGCCTTTCTGACCCGCCGGGATGGCATACCCGCCCATATCCACTGCCACGCCGCAGCAACCTGATCCCTGGTAGTCAGTTGAAATATCTACTGTATTGCCGTTTACATCGGCTGAAATGCTGCTGAATTCATAGGAGCTGTTTGGCAGGCCAACATCTACAAAATCGATTGCGTGTGCGCCGGGTTGGTTTACGAACACAAAGGTGTAATCCAGCGAGAGCGTACCATTTTCATTCCAGTAGACGTGGACGGTTTCCTGCTCCACGGCGAAGTAGTAATCCTGGGCCAGCGCACTGATCGGCAGTGCCAAGGTAATAAGCACAACCATGAGAAATGTGAGAAGTCTTTTATTCATGAAATCTCCTTGCCAAATTGCGATTTTAGTAGGCACTATGCGGAAATAATCGCAAATCGAAAATCTTCAATCGTAAATCCTAAGTGAACTTACCACTTAGGTTCTTCAGTTAATTGATATGCACTATCACAATAAGGACAATTGACCATCGGCGCGCCATTGACCAGTTTGATGTTATCGCTGGTAAGCGAGCCACCGCAGGAACGGCATTTCATCTCTTCTAATTGCGTGTCACCGGGAAGGTCGATTTCCACCTTTTGAATGATTTCAGTTTTTTGCCCGCGCATCGCCAGGTAGATCAGTCCTGCGCCGCCCCCGATAAAGACAACGCCCGCACAGCCAAACCCAATGCCAAAGGTTAGCCAATTGGATTCGCCCTGGGCAGATGTGGAACCGATCACGCTCAAAACACCATAGCCAACCAGGCATAATCCGATCAAGAATAAAATGCCTGCCCCCACATAAAGCAATGTTTTCGACATAAGGCCTCCTGGTGGATGAGTTCTATGGATATATACGCTAATATCTTAACTAATGTAGCATTTTCCCCCATTTTCGGCAAATGACTTTTGTCTCGATTTTGTACTATTTTGGTCAGAAAAGAAAAACCCGGACAAAATAATCCGGGCAGTGGTTATAACACGTAAATCACATTTACCGCAAAGAGCGCTAAGAACGCAAAGATTTTTTAGGTTTTCTTAGCGACCTTTGCGTGCTTAGCGGTTCAAGAGTCTGGTGTTTACAGATTCTTCTCCAACCCATACACCTGCGCAGCGGGCAATACTACCAGGATGCCTGTATTTGGTTTGTTCAAATCACCGACTACGCTTTGCGTGGCATCCACGATTTTATTCAACATTTCGTCATCTTTCACGATAGTGAACAGCGTGCGGTGGTAATCTTCTACGCGCTTGTAGAAATCGTCCAGGCCGGGGATGAGTGGAATGTCATCACGGATGGCGCCAGCGTTCAAGCGGTGCATGCCGGTGCTGGACAGCACAGTCGCACCGCCGGTTCCGGCTTTTTCCCAGGCATCCAGCAAATCTTCGAGTTTATCGGGGTTATCTAAAACGAACAGGATCAAATACATGTTTATGCCTCCTTCCCTTCAGAGGAAAGTGTTTCTCCAGATGTTTTCTTCGGTTCAGCGAACAGGGCACGCAGCATCGGCGGTGTGACGATAGTCGTCGCTAAAACCATGCCGACGATGGCAGAAAATTCACTCCCGGATACCAGTCCCGCGCCGATGCCCACGTTGGCGACGATCAGGCCGACCTCGCCGCGCGAGACCATGCCCGCGCCCATTTGCCAGGATTTACGCCATGTAAAACCCGCCCAGCGCGCGCCCAGGCCGGAGCCAAAGAATTTGCTGGCGATGGCTACTACGATAATAGCAGCAGTCAACAATAAGACTTCGCCTTCCAGGTCACGCACGTTGACTGCCAGCCCAATGCTGACGAAGAAGATCGGCACGAACAAGCCGTAGGCCAGCGCCGAAACGCCCTGCTCCAGCCGTTCCTTTTCATCACAGCGGGCGAACATTAAACCAGCCAGGAACGAACCTGTGATGGCAGCCATCCCTCCGACCACTTCCGCGGCCACGCCATAAAACAGCAGGATGACCATTGCCAGCGAGAGCACGCCCTGACTGATCGGCAGCCTTCTGGTGATACGCACCAACTTGGGCAGCACGTACAGGCCAAAGGCGGTCGAGGCGGCCAGGAAGAGGATCATCTTCACCAGTATCCACAGGATACCGGCTGCGCTGGTCCCGCCGGAAACAACAGCCAGGAAGATCGACAGCAGCAAGATGATCATCACGTCATCGAATACGGCTGCCCCCAACAACCCCAGTCCGACTCGCGTGCGCAGCACACGCAGTTCCATCAACGTCTGCGCTGAGATGCTGACGGAGGTGGCACCAAGCGTAAGTCCAAGAAAGAGCGCGGATTCCCATCCAAAACCGAATAAAAGCCCGGTTCCGGCTCCCAGCGCCACGGGCGCCAATACGCCCATGATCCCCGCCAGCGCAGAGACTTTGGTGTTGCGCGTTAATTCGTCCAGATGTAGTTCCAAACCGGCGATGAACATCAGCAGTAATACACCAAGTTCGCCCAGTTCTTTGATTGTTTCGCCCAGATGCCCGGTGATGAAGGGCAGGTGCAGCAAATCCAGCAGCGAAGGGCCAAGCAGGATGCCCACTAGCAGTTCCCCCAGCACCGAGGGTTGGCCGAGGCGCACGCTCAGGTAACCTGCCGCTTTCGCCGCCAGAAGGATGATGGCGATCAGAAGGGCGAGTTGCAGAAATTCGCTCATTGGTCTCCTTTTAGAACAAGATGTCAGAATTTTACTATCAACCTCTATCAAGAAGGCTGTATACTTATAAGAAATACATTAGAAACTGAAACCTGACAGGTTTTTAGAGACCCTCCCATAACACAGTGGAAAAGTGAAACCTGTCAGGTTTATGACGAGGCCCTATGACTCTCAAAGACGACTTCAAACGCTGGCAGAACACTATTCTCAAAAAGACTCTGGAGCGATTCGCAGAACGGAGGGATGAATTCAGCACATCATCCGGCATTCCCGTCCCTCGCATCGGACTGCCATCACAATCTGCTTCCCCTTCATCTGTTGGAGATGGTACGGGGACCATGGCCGATTACGAGCGACTCGGTTTCCCAGGCGAATACCCGTTTACGCGCGGCGTGCAGCCGACCATGTACCGTTCCCGCTTCTGGACCATGCGTCAGTACGCCGGTTTTGCCACCGCCGAAGAGTCGAACAAGCGTTATCGCTATTTGTTGGAACAAGGCCAGACTGGTTTATCAGTCGCCTTCGACCTGCCGACCCAAATTGGCTACGACGCCGACGATCCCATCGCGGAGGGGGAGGTGGGCAAGGTAGGCGTCTCGATTTCCTCCATCGAAGATATGGCAGAACTCTTTGACCAGATTCCGCTCGACAAGGTATCGACCTCGATGACCATCAACGCCCCGGCGGCGGTGTTGCTGGCCATGTACATTGCGGTCGCCAAACGCCAGGGCGCGGACGTGTCGAAGCTGCGCGGCACGATCCAGAATGACATTTTGAAAGAGTATACTGCGCGCGGCACATACATCTTCCCACCAGCGCCTTCGATGCGATTGATCACCGATATTTTCTCGTATTGCGCGCAGGAAGTCCCCAACTGGAATACCATCTCGATCAGCGGCTACCACATCCGCGAAGCCGGTTCTACTGCCGTGCAGGAAGTCGCCTTCACACTCTCCAACGGCATTGCCTATGTACAGGCCGCCATTGATGCAGGCCTGGACGTGGACGATTTTGCCCCGCAACTGTCGTTCTTCTTCAACGCACACAACAACCTGCTCGAAGAAGTCGCCAAATTCCGGGCTGCGCGGCGTATCTGGGCGAAGATCATGCGCGAGCGCTTCAAGGCCGAGAATCCCAAATCCTGGGCGCTTGCGCTTCCATACCCAGACGGCTGGCTCTACGCTGACCGCCCAGCAGCCGGAGAACAATGTGGTGCGCGTAACCTTGCAGGCGCTCTCCGCTGTATTCGGCGGCACGCAATCCCTGCACACCAACAGCATGGACGAGGCCCTGTGGCTGCCGACCGAGAAATCGGTGCGAGTGGCGCTGCGTACCCAGCAGATCATCGCGCACGAGTTGGGTGTAGCCGATTCCGTTGATCCATTGGCAGGATCCTATCTGATAGAGCATCTGACGGATGAGATCGAACAGCGCGCTAATGAATACATCCAGAGAATCGACGAAATGGGAGGCGCGCTGAGCGCCATCGAGCGCGGCTACATCCAGAACGAGATCCAGAATGCGGCCTACATCGCCCAGAAGGAGATGGAAAGCGGCGAGCAGATCGTGGTGGGCGTCAACCAGTTCCAGGTGGAAGAAGAGATGACTCTCGAACGCCTGAAAGTGGACCCGGCCATCGAAGCCGCGCAGAAGGCCAGGTTGAAAAAGTTGAGAGAGAGTAGAGATCAGGGAGTAGTGGAGCAGTTGCTTGGAAATTGATGAATGTTGCAAAAGGTGATGAGAATTTGATGCCGCTCTTCATTGAGTGTGTTGAAAATAGTATCACTCTGGGCGAGATCTGCAATACACTGCGCGGTGTCTGGGGTGAGTACGTGGCGGAGGGATTTTAGATAAATCGTTTGGGAGTATACTTTTGACAATTTAAAGATTATCGAAAACAAGGAAGAAATGAGATAATTGTAGAAAGGTAGTTAAGCGGAATAGTTCCATATAAGGCCCCTAAATTAGAGTATTATTAATAAGTGATCATATAAACGTAGGTGGGCCGCCTTGAAATACTATCAGACAGTAAAACAGCACCAACGGAGATCTAAACCGTGACAAAAGCCGAATTTCCAGATTGTGCCGTACTTAACAACGAGCCCTATAGAGTGCGTTTTTATAAAACTTCAATTGGAAAATAATTTCTAAACCAGGCAGGTGAGCAACTTCAACACTGTCATCAGGAGGCTAGGATGGTTACCCAGAACAAAATACCCAAGTCCAGAATTTCCATTATTATTATCGCTTTATTAACTGTTGGGCTAAGCTGTCTTTGCCTGCCCGGGAATATAATTCCAACCAGTACCCCTGATACGAATTCATCGCCGACCCCAACGCTGGTCCCCCCCACCAACACCAAGGTCCCCGCCGCCAACACCAACAAGCTGGGTACGGAAGGTCCCTGGCTGCTGATGCAGACCGGTCAGGGGCTGTGGGCTGCCAACCCGGACGGGTCCACGGTGACCCAACTCAGCGACGAAGATTACTGGCACGCTGATCTAGCGGATGCCATCCAGCCAAGGGGCAACCTGATCGCGTTCATCTCGCCCGGCAGCTACGACTTCCATCACATGGCGCTCAACTTGCTCTCTCTCCCGGATGGGAAGGTCACCAAGATCACCGACCTGACCACACCCGAGACCGAAACCTATACAGAATTGAGTCCAGGTGATCCCGGCTTCGAAGCCTTGCGGGCGATCGCCGAACAACGCAGCCTGGCCTGGTCACCTGACGGAACCCGGCTGGCTTTTGTGGGGTTGATGGACGGCCCAACCGCTGAGATCTACCTGTACGAGACAGCTTCGGGACAGATCCAGCGTGTCAGTCGGGACGATGCCCAGAACTTCCGCCCCTCCTGGTCTCCGGACGGCAAATCTCTGCTGTATTTCGGTACGGACAGCTTTGGTACCGGCGCCGGTTATAACACAAGCGGTGTATGGTCTGCCCGCGGCGATGGGACGAACGTCACCTGGTTATACGTACCAAAGGGGGGCGCTGAAGAGCTGGTCGGCTGGCTCGACAACACGACTGCCGTGCTCGCCACCTGGACGGCTGTATGCGGCAGCGAAAGATTGCGTCTTTTCGACATTGTCAGCACAAAGACGGTCATGCTGGAAGAAGAATGTTTCATATCTGCCACCGCCAATAGCTGGCAGCACGGCGCGGTCCTGTTTGCCAATAGCAGCGGCCTGTATCTTTTTACCGCTGACGACCGGGAGCTCGTCCCGGTAAGCCAGGAACCGGTGGGACGGATCGACCCCTGGAACCTGGAAAGCTCGCTCTTCACCGTGCGCTTCAAGAACGGGGACATCGCGACTTTCGGCAGCTTCGGCAGCGGTCTGGCCGAATACGAACACCAGGTATCACCTGTGAATGCGCCTATCAGAGATCACGACGTGGCAGCCTACGGGGCCATCTGGTGCTGGACCAGCATGGACGACGACCAACCCGGAGCCTGGATCAGCGGTCCGGGTATGGAAAAGGGCCAGATCTTCGAAGGCAAGGCGACCCTTCCCATATGGGATTCGGACAATAACCTTCTGTTCTTCGCCCCGGAAGGCGACGGGTACAGCATTTACCGCACTACTTTTGATACTTTTTATCAGGATTTATCTGTGGTCGGGTTCATCAGCGCTAAAAACGTGCAATCGGTGACCTGGTTGGGATTCCGGTGACCCCAGGTGAATAAGACAGGATGACGTCTGAGCGCAGAATGATTTCTAATACACCCCGCCGCATCCCCAAAAAGGGCTTTGCTTTCCTACTGATCAGATCCGCCGGCTTATTACTTAAAGTCGTTGGACTGCTATTATGTGGTATCGCAGTTATCGGTTTCCTCATCATGCTTGTGAGAATTGGCCCGACGATCATCGAGTTTATCCAATATATCGAACAGAAGATGGCCGGGCTTATCTTACTCACATCGCTGAGCTCTCTTTTGGTCTTTCCGGCCATTGGTTTAGCAGGTGCTGTTATTGCCGCACTAGGTTTTGCTTTGGGTTATTTTGGGACTGAACCAGCGGTGCCTACAATGATGATCGATATCGATCCATCCAAAGAGCAAAGCGATCAGATCGAGAAGCCGCCAACAAAATGAAGATCCCTTCTTCTTGGGTGTACTGGACAGGTAGAAACGCAAACCGTCAGGCACAGTTCATTGATGTAATCGGATTAGAGTTGCAGCCGAACTGGATATGAACCCACATACGCTTGGTTGTGAGTTTGGGCATCTAATGGAGAAACGCCCCTGACCTGGACACGAACCAAGAACCACTAGGTTCCTGGCTCAAGTCCAAGCGGAGGACAGGTGGGGGACTATAATCGAGATATACTAGCAAAAATCCAATCCCTTTGCTGAGATCCAGCACAGGAATTTTCTATGCTGAAAAACTTATCCATCAAGCTGTATTACCTCTCCAGCGGGCCTGTCACATTGTTGGCTCTGCTGATCTTCGCCTTCATCGTCGCCTTCGTTCTGCCGCAACAGGCAGGTCGTGCCGAATCCGTTTCACAGGGCGCGGGCTCGCCAGATATGTCCTTTTTCTACTCGAGCACCGACCTCTACAACATGGCAGAAACATACGGTGCAGAGGGACGCGCAGCGTATGTCCGTGCCCGCTTCACCTTCGATTTGATCTTCCCGTTGACCTATCTATTCTTCTTGGCCACGTCCATTAGTTGGGCCATGCTGCGTGCCATCTCAAATGCAAACAGCTGCTGGCGGATGCTGAATCTCTTTCCCGTCTTTGGCGCGTTATTCGACTACCTTGAGAACATCTCCGCTTCTGTGGTGATGTTGAACTATCCGCAACATACTCCCATATTGGATTGGCTTACGCCTGTATTCACACTAGTCAAATGGTTTTTTGTGAATGGCAGTTTTGTGATCCTTGTCCCTGCTGTGATAGGTTGGGTCCGCGGTAGAGAGTGAGGGAGAAGCCTGATACAATCGATGGGCCTCCCATAGGATCAAATCCTGGATGTTGAGCTGAACGGCAAACCTGACATGTCTTATCGGCGTCGTTCTCAACCATAGTGCATGTGTGGATATTGGCCATGATAATCAATAGGCTCACAGAGACATGTCAGGTTTTTGTCGGAGCCTCATAGCTAATTGAACACATATCTTCCCAATTGTGATACGATTACATCAAGAAGAAATAACGAGGATTTTATGGATACACTTGATGCAATCACCACGCGACAATCGATTGGAAATGTAAAACCCGACCCGGTACCACGAGAAATAGTTGAAAAGCTATTGTCCGCTGCTGCCCAGGCGCCGAATCACTACAAGGTCCGTCCCTGGCGCTTTGTCGTCTTGATCGAGTCAGCGCGCGAACGCCTGGGCGAAGTGATGGCGCAGGCCTTTATCGAAAAGTTCCCCGATTTGTCTCCTGATGCGAAATCAAAAGCCATGGAGAAGGAACGTTCCAAACCGCTGCGTTCGCCGCTGCTCATCGCCGTGGGTGTGGACAAGCCTGCCGAATCGAAAGTGATCGAAATCGAGAATGTCTGCGCAGCGGCTGCTGCCTGCCAGAACCTGCTCCTGGCCGCGCATGACCTGGGATTGGCTGCCAAATGGCGCACCGGTGACCCGGCCTTTGACCCCAAAATCAAAGAATTCCTGGGCTTCACGCCAGACCAGTACTTGATCGCTTTTTTGTATATCGGGTATCCCGAAAAGGAAGAAGAGCCTGTCCTGCGGCCATCGCATGATGACCGTACCACCTGGATGGAATAGACATCTTGCATAAGTGCTCTCGTCGCCGGGGATGGCGGCGAGACGCCGCCTAGAGCAAACCAGATTATTGACGTTTGCAAGAAATCTAATGAGAAAAAGTCTCCCTGAAACGGGAGATTTTGCTTTAACGCCCTAAGATCTCTAGCAAAATGTCTGGCCTGTCTGTGATGATGCCATCCACGCCCCAATCGATGTATTGCCGCATTTGCTCCGGGGTCGTCGATTGTCCATGGCTCGACCCTAAGATTTCGCTCATGAGCAGCGCGGACAAATTGTGCCGTCATAACGGTAATGTCACTCGATTCTTCCGGAACTTGTAACGCATAGAAATCCGGGCTGTATAACCTCCCTAAAAAGACCTTGCTCAACAGCACAAAAACCGTCGTTTCTTGCCGCGCGCTGGACGTGGCTACCTCGGGGCAAACCTGCCTGAATTCTTCCATGCGTTCATCATGGAAGGATGCCACCAGGATCTTATCTTGCATATCATACTCGACGAATCAAGTCACAAAATGGTTGGGCCATTGAACGTTCGGTTTTCTTGATCTCGATCGTCATTCGATATTCAGGAAAGGCCAGGAAAACTTCTTCTAATGTTGGGATGCTGATTCCCTGTCCGCGGTAAGGGAAGGTGCCCCCGCCATCTGCCGACCAATTATGCCCGGCATCCAATGCTTTGATCTCTGCCAGAGTCATCTTCTCAATTTCCCCGGTGCCATCCGTTGTTCTGTCCACCGTCTCATCGTGGCTGATGACCAGCACGCCATCTTGAGTGATGTGCAGATCCATTTCGAGTACATCCACACCCAGTGCAACAGCCTGCTCAAAGGCGAACATGGTATCGCCCGGCCACAGTCCGTCACCGCCCTGGTGAGCGATGACCAGCGGATAAGGCAAATCGTCGGCATAGTATGGATGGGCTGGTGCGCGCTTCGAAAAGGCTGCCACCAAAACCAACACCAGCAGGATAACCCCCACAACGGAAAGGTGATAATTTTTTTTCTCATTGATCCCTATATCGAACGTATAGCCGGCGGATGTGAGCGCCTCTTTCGCCACCCCAACCCGCTCCCGTTTAACCAGGATGTAATCCGTATCAAAAGTGGACAACGCGAAGATGGGAATCTCCGCTTCAGCCAAGGGCGGATGAAATCCCGGCCAATATCCCCACCAGGCCAAAATCCAGCGGTCCCTCCACCTTGAAACACGCCCAGCCCGGGTTGGATTTGTCACTTTCGATTTGGGCTGTATCTGGCAACACCAGCGATAACTCATCTTCTGTGCGGGTGATGCCAAAAAAGTGATTATTCAACACATCAGCAGGAACTTCCGCATCCGGTTTTAGCTGGTGGATAGTGAATGTCCCCTCGAGCAGGGTCAGGGTAAGCATCATGTGGCTGATTATAACCACGTAAAGATAAGCGGAGTCCAAAATCTCCCGATTTTGCCAAAGTCAGGAGATTTTGGACTCCGTAAATTAAACGCTCTCAATCACCTTTTTTAATTTCGCCCGAACTTGTTCCGCAACCTCGCCCAGGGATGGATTATCAACCGCCTGCATGGATGCAATCGGATCAATGGCGGAGACGAGTGTTTTGCCATTTTCGCTCTCCTGCACAACTACATTGCAAGGCAGCATCAGACCGATGTGCGGTTCAGCGAGTAATGCCTGATGCGCAAACGGCGGATTGCAGGCTCCCAGAATGCGATAGTTCCGGAAATCGGCATCCAGTTTTTTCTTGAGCGTAGCCTTGACGTCGATCTCGGTCAGCACACCAAAGCCTTCTTTCTTGAGTTCGTCAGTTACATGGATAATTGCATCATCAAAGCTCAGGTCGATTTCTTTTGCAAAGTAATATTTCATTTTGCCTCCTGCGAATTTGTTCTTCCATTTTGATGCTTGTGTTTGAATTTTGTTACATTTTGTTTCCCATAAATTGACATGCGATTGGATTTCCCTTATAACATGTGTATCAAACTTATTCTAATCTGGAGGTGGATTAATGCAAGCTCTTATGTTGTTAGCTGAAGAAGGTGGCCCAAATTCCAATTTGTCCTGGTTGTTGTGGGTTGTCCTGGGTATTTTCCTGTTGATCGTTCTGATCGGGTGGTGGGTCAGCCGTAATAAAGGGGAGCAGGCCGAGGTCCAGCCTGAAGCGCCTGCGGAGCAGAAGTCCGCAGATGACCTGACGGTGCTCGAGGGCGTTGGCCCCAAAGTTGCCAAACTCCTGTCTGAAGCTGGATATGCATCCTTCGCTGACCTGGCCAAAGCGGACGCTGCTGAAGTAGACAAAATGCTGGATGCCAACAAACTGCAAATGCTGGATTCGGCTGGCTGGATCGATCAAGCCAAGCTGGCTGCGGCAGGCGATATGGAAGGCCTGGCCAAGCTGCAGGATGAACTCAAGGGTGGCCGGAAGGCCAGCTAAATAATATCGAAAATGTAAAAGCGTCCAGCAGATTGTCTGTTGGACGCTTTTTGTATTTATATCCGTAGGGGCGACCCGTTTTGCGGGAGTAAAGTGTTTTTTCAACCTTGAAGGGTCGCCCTTACCTTTTTTAAAATCGCAAATACCTGGCAATCGCCATACCCACCGTTGCCAGGATCAGAAAGGTGACGTTCAACATGCCGCCGGTTGCCAGTGCCTTGTTCAGACTTTGCAATCTTGCGGCCTGCTCAGGGGAGGGTGGTGTGCCCTGTGACTGGACCTGCCCGCCGAGCTTTGCCAGGGCATTGGAGTTTTTGTTCTGGAAAATGCCGACGATCAAGCCTGCATAGGCAAAACCAGCGGCGATAGCAAAGCCGAGACCTGGGCCGGAATGCGTCCAGGCGGAGGTGAAACCGTCTGAGTTGATCCAGTAAAGGATTGCTCCTGCGATGACGGCGGTGATTGCGGAGGTCCACATTGCCAGGTTGAATTTTGTGTTCCCCATAAAATGACGCATGAAACTCTGCCCGGCTTCCTTCGTGGCCCCAACGGTGGGACTGATGAAGAAGGTCAGCATCAGTGCTGCGCCAACCCAGAATACGCCAGATAAAATGTGCAACAATCGTAAAATAACCATTAAAGTATTCATATTTTCTCCTGTGTACCATTAAAATGGACAATTCTTATCATATTATAGCACTTTTTGCGCAATTCTCATGTTGCTTTTTGATCAGCTCTTTGGTAGTTTTTGAAAAGAATTGCACCCATTATCGGCAGCAATGCATTCAATCCAAACCCGATCAGAATGTGAACATTCAAGAAGAAGCTATCAAGAATTCCCTGGTTGAGCAGATATACGATTGACCACAATCCAACAGGAATATTGATAAACAGGCTAACAATCATCCCCGGGTTATACAGCTTGCCCGCTCTAATTGCGAGGGCAACGTGCGCAATCCCTGCAAAAAATGAAAAGTAAGGAATCCATAATCCAAACTGGTAATTGATTGTGGATAGCAGCCCAAATACCGGCAATACGATCCAAATCAAAATTACGTTTATGAAGAATATGAAATTCTCGTCCACTGGGCCTTCGGCGGTTTCCAGTTTGAAGATTTTGGTGTTGAAATATTTTCCAAAACCGCCGGGGAAAATATACTCTTCAGTTTGATGAAGCATGTATAACGGGGTTTGTAGCAAAAGAATAAAAACAACAAAATCGCTCCTGCGCACAAATACAAACAGGAATACAAAAAGGAAAATGGAGAGAATAACTCCAACTTTTGCCCAGTCCTTCTTTAGCCAACCGTAATATTCAGCAATGCTCATCTTGCTCTCCTATTGTCCTGTATCAACGTATTCTCAGCATTTATTGCCCCAATGCTTCAATCGCCGCCTTTGCCAGCGTATACATCTCTTTATCCGCACGGTTGATTATGATGGCCTGCAGGGCGGGCAGCGCGCGCTCATCTTGCAATTCCCCAAGTGCCTGAATGGCCTGCTTCTGGACTTCGCGCTCCGGGTCGTTGAGCATCTCCAGAATGGGTGGGACGATGCGTTTATCGCCACTGAGGGTCAGGCCAGCGATGGCATGTTGTCGCAGCCAGACTTCGGGGTGATGCAGTGCTTCGGCCAGAATCTTCAGGCCCGGCGCGCCAAACCCGGCCAGGGATTCGGCTGCAGCCTGTCCCACCTCGAAATGTGTGTCGTAGAGTGCCATTCCCAGTGGCTCGATAGCACGTTTGTCGCCAATATTCCCCAGCAACCTGGCAGCATATCTGCGAACCGTCCCTTCAGTGTCGTTCAATGCTTCCAGCAGTGTGTCGACCGCCATCTCCCCCATGCCCTCGATGGCCTTGAGCAATACATCGGCTTCCCGCTCGCGCTCGTACCACCAGAACGGATCGCGCAAGGCCAGCATCAGATATGGGATGGCCTGTGGATGTGCTGTTTCGCCCAGTGCTTTCGCCGCAGCCTGGCGCGCTTCGATCTCGGGGTCTTCCAGTAATAGGTCAGCCATGTTGTCGAATGCCTTGGGAAGTTTGAACTTGCCCAACGCTTCAACGGCCCCAATGCGTGCTTCGAGTTCCGGGTCTTTCAGGACTTCGAGAAGTGGCTCGATAGCCCCTTGATCGCCAATAGCACCCAGGGCTCTGGCTGCCCGTCCCCGGACGGTGTAGTACTCACCGCGCAGAGCCTTTAACAGGGCAGGGGCGGCTTTCGGGTCTTTGGTCTGTTCCAGTACCTCGGCAACGCGTCCGCGGATGAGGGGATGGTCGTTGAGTAGAGAATGGGTCAGGGCCGGGGTGGCGGCAACTCCGATGCGGGCCAGGATACCCTGATATATCGGGAGCAGGTTCGGGTCTTTAGTTTGAAGCGCTTCAATCAGGGCCGGAACTGCTTCCGCTCCGAAATGCACTAACTCTGCTGTGGCTTGCTTCCGTTTGGAGACATCCGTCAACTGTTTGACAAGTTTGCGCGTTCTGCCAAGGCTAGAGCCTGTCAGCCAATTCCGTTTTCGTTGTGCGCCCCCCTTCTTCGGTTTTGGTGTTTCTTCCTTTTTTTCTTTTAATTTCGCAGGAACTGATTTGACAGCCTCCGGCTTGGGTGGTTTCTTTTGCACAACAGGCCGCACACCCATCGTGCGCAAGATTTCACCAAAATTCCGCTTGTAATTTGCGCCCTGGACATCAATATATTGAACATTGAGATAATACATGGGAAGATCACACGGTTTATAAAACAAGGGGATAATTTTCTTCCCGTGTGTACTTGAGAATAGATACTCCCGTTCCACCCATTCTGAAGCGACCGAATCTGGTGATAAAACCACAAGCACATACTGGCTTTCTCGTATCGCCTTCTCAATCTCAATTCGCCAGCGTACACCACCATCCAGCCCAGACAGGTCGTACCACACATCCAGGCCGGTTTCTTTCAAGTCTGAAACCAGTTGCTCGACGAAGGCAATGTCCATGCGGGAGTAGGAAATGAAGACTTTTGTCATGGGCGGTTATGGGGTGGGTATGGTATTTAATTTCCCAACAATGAAATTATAATAGGTAAAGGTGCGGCATTTTCAAGCAGTCAGTCAGTTCATGCTCCTATTTTACAACGAAACTCCCCGCAAGTTTGCGGGGAGTTTCGTTCGTTCGTTATTTTTTGTGGAATTACATGCCTTTGACAAACAGACCAGCGACCAAATATACATATCCGGCGGTGATTGCCAAAACACCCCAAAGGGGTTGGCTGACAGCAAAGAAAAGAACTAAGCCAATTACAGCCAAAGCAACACTGATGTAGAAGGTCATCTTGGTGGGGGGATTAAATCTGAATTTCATGAAAACATCTCCTTTGAGCGAATAAATTTTTTGAGAGTGCACACTGCCCTCCAACCCTATTATGACATAATTTGTGACATTTGAAGAAATATTTATGTAGAATTTATGTTCCCTTTTTTCTTAGAAACCAAGCTATCAAAACGCATCAAATTTGGGATGTTGGGGTTACCTCTAGGTTCATCAGCAAAAAATCTCGATTGACGTACTGACGATGCATTTTGATTCCTTTTAGGATAAATTTCCTGGTGTGCCTGCTCTTGATTGGGAATTCGCCGCCTAACGGTTTGTTCACCTGCTCGGCGTTTGGCGCTCCGCAACTTGCTTTGCTCAAGCTGATTTTTGAAAAATCGCGCCGCTTACGCTGAGGCGCAGCCAAGTCAGGTGCAACTTGGGTTGGGCCGCAACCACATTGTTTTCTATCTGCGTTCATTTTCTGCCGCCCATGGATTGGCTTAACCATAACGCACATTTGCAAATAATTCACCGAATATAACGGCCCCATCTACTTAACGAAACCACAATCCACCAGTCTTATTTTGACTTTTTTTCGGCGGTAGCTCGGGGATGCGAGACGATATTTGCGATGAGTTGGATCACAAAGAGACCAAGCATAATGATCCCCCTTATCATGGCATCATATTTCCAAACCATGACGACAAATCCATAATTCATCGAGATGTAGAGCGCGACATATGGTGCAAATTGCTTCCAATCCATGTTCTCTCGGAAGGGAATCTTCAATATCCAGTCATACAGAGCTTCGATTACTAGAAATGCTAAAAAAATTCCTAGAAAGATCGTATATCGTGGTGACTTTTGTTCCTGTTGGACCAGGAAAATAGCATAGATGGCTGGAATTGTAAAAAGAAATATAACCAGCCGATTTTTCGCAGAAGAGCCAGGTGATTTTTCCGAATAAGGAAGAAAAAAATCAGAAATCCATTATTCAAAAAACCCAGAGTGAAAAATAATGGTTCAAGCATTTTGAACTCCTTTCTGCTATTTATCCATTTGAACCCTTGATTGTGGCCCAACTAGTGTTTATACGGCCCGTATAATAGCTTATGGACGGCATTAATGCCGTCTAATATCCTAAAATAAAATGGATTTTATACGGCATTAGATTGAAAACCAATTACAAATACTCATTTTGGCAATTATACAGTCAAAATTATGGATTCATTTTTATGGTTTGGTGAAGAAGCGGTTACTTTTCCGCAAAAAACACCCCAATAAAATAATTCTTGTAAACGCAATCCACGTTCATAAAACCAGCTTCTGAAAGCCATGCCAGCTGGTCTGTTAGCAAAGCATCTTTATCGTATTCCCGCCGTCGCTGGATGCTGGCCAGAATCTGATCTTCTGTGGCTTCCTTCTCCCTGACCATTTTCAACCAATTCTCCCAGTAAAGTTTTTGCATCTCCGGCGTGGGGCCTTTGATCTGGTCCACGTTGATGAAGACCCCCGTGTCCTTCAAAGCCCGGAATACTTGCTTGAAAAGCTGGCGCTTTTCTCTCGTCTTCAAGATGGTGAATAGACAGGCTGGAGATGACCAGGTCATAGCGGTTTTCGCTATCCAGTTCACGATAGTCCTGAACAAGATAATCAAATTGCCCAGGATGTTCTCGAAATCTCTCCCGCGCCACATCCAGCATTTTAGGCGCCAGGTCGTACAGGGTGAATTTAGCCTGTGGGTATTTTTTGAAGATATGTTCTGAGAACAGGCCTGTCCCGGCACCCAGGTCCAACACCTCGATGGCTTTATCACTATCAAATGGGATCAGCTCAAGCGTGGTCGCAAATATCTCGTCATAGCTTGGCAGTGCCAGCTTCATCCAGTTATCGTAGTATTCAACGGACCGGTCAAAGGCACCTTCAATGCTCATTTATGCTCCAATGCTTGTATCGTTTCCAGAAAAATATCTGCTACAATTTCAGCGCCCCTACTGTTCAGGTGTACACCATCCAGGGTAAAGAGCAAGCCTCTCTTCAAATGACACCTTGTCAATCTGCGCTTTACCTTTGAGCAAGATGGTGTCTAAACCTATTCTGGTGAGACTCGTGGGAAGATATGCCGACGTTTTCTTATCATTTAGCATTGAAAAAATGATTTTCCTCAAGTCAAGGAATTTTACTTTTGTAAAACGATCCGATACCTGACTAATAATTCTTGATAACGCCCCCAATTCTTGATTCCACCTGTTATTGGGTTCCTCTCCTAAAAACAAAGGTGAAACAGTTATGACCTGATTTGCATGCTGGCAAAGAATCTCAAGGGTTAAACGATAGTATCGTTCGAACTCTTCTCGGTTCTTCATCCAGGGTTGGTTGAGCAGGGTTTTGTAAACCAGGTAAGATTCAGATAGTTTTACAAAGACATCGTTAACGCCTACCCACAGGAACACAATATCAACAGGTTGGTTGAGATGCGAACGCTTGAGCCGGCGGTAAAGGCTATGACTGTGTCTCCACCTTTTCCATAATTGATCAGTTTGTCTTCAGGAAGTTGCTGCTTCAAAATTTCAAAGTAAGACGCACCGGGAAAGCCCTCTGTCAGGCTGTCCCCCCAGAATGCTATGCTTCGTGCTTCGGAGTGGTTGTTGTCGTTGTGTCCATTTTCCCTTTGGCTGGGATTCCCATGCCTGGACCCTGCCGCGGACGGCATTCGCAAAGGAATCAAAATCTGGGATTTGTTGATAGTATGGAACAAGTGCGAGAAACACTTGCAATCGCTGCAACCGAATCCCCGGATTGGAGAAAATCTATTTGCATCATACAAAGTCTGTGCCCAGGAATGTTCAAGATGTTCTGCTTCGTAACTGTACCAGACTCCAATTGGACTGGCATGCTCGCGCAGGTGATCAATGTGCCAGTGCCTGGGATTTGTTTTCACGCAAATGACGGGATACCCGTCCCCGCACCCCACCCGGCCCAAACGCGCTGCCGATATAGATGTAGTATCCCGGCCTGAGTTCGATCTCTCCCAAGCGGCCAGCCTGCAGACTGGCATTTGAATCGCATTTCAGGATCAGGGCGTAGGTTCCGGGGTTTGGTTTCAATTCCATTTTTCTCTGTAGGGGCGACCCGTCCAGGTGTGAATATGTTTCTTGCCGATCATGAAGGGTCGCCCCTACTCGTCCTTCTTCCAATTCTGTATCTCGATGATATTCCCTTCCGGGTCAGTTACATACTGAAAAGTCAAGGATCCAATACCAGGGAATTCTTGTTCGATCAACTCGCCAACAGGAGAGCCGCCGCGCTCGAAGATAGCCCGTGCGGTTGCTGCCACATCGTCAACCGCGAAGGCGATGTGTGTAAAACCTGGTGTGTTTGGGGTAATATCCGCATGCTCTGGCAGCCCGTTATAGCTGAAGATTTCAAGCGTCGGGCCCTCGTCACCGTATCCGGGTAGGAGCAGGTGTTCGCCGGTGATGTGTGTTTTTTCTATCCCGGTTGCCTTGTCAATCCACTCTCCTGACAAATCCCGTTCTGGCGGGATGGGCACACATTCGAACACTTCCTGGTAAAACGCGGAGAGCCGCCTCCAGTCCTTCGCGATCAGGTTTGTGTGGGCGTATCTTGTCGGCATCTTATACTCGCTCGTATTGTCCGAAGTGCCTCAGCACCCGCAAGGCTCGCAAGGTATTCCAGCGGCTGGGACTGCCGGTCTTTTCCATATCGAAATGCACCTGCCCGGGATGTTTAGACTGCACGGGCCATGTTCCGTCCTTGCGCTGTTTTTTCTTCAGTACATCCAATGCGGGCTGCATGCGCTCGTCGTATTCAATCCCGGCGGCACGGAAGTAATCCAGGGCGCGCAGAATGTCGTACCTCCAGCGGGAGGGGTAGGACAGCATCAGGAAACGCTTGTCGATGATCTCGCCGGTGCGGTCGGAGAGATACAGCCGGTGTTGGAGAATGAACTCGCGCGCCTCAGCAGCCATCCGGTCCAGTTCGGTGCGGCGGTAAGTGTATCCGTTGGCAGCGTATTCATGAATCCCTTCCAGGATGGAAATCGTCGTGTGCAGAGAACTGTGGACGGCTCCCTGGCGATTGGAGCGGCAGTTGAATCCGCCATCCGGTAGCTGTTCGGAGATGGTGAAGTCCACGATGGAATGCATTAGGGCCTCATCAGCCTTGAAATAGCAGCCGTAGTTCAGGAACATGCCATTGATGCAAACGTCGCTTTGCCCTATTTCCGTGTGCGGGTTGATGCCGCCATCTTCGCTTTTGTGGTCGCGCAGGATAATGGCAACTGTATCGGCCAATTTGGGATGGTCGGGAGCGATGCCGAGATGTTTCAAATCCAGGACGGAGTAATGCGTGGAAATCCACTTGACCTGATAGAAGCCGCGCCCCCAGTGCCCGTTCTCTTTGCGGGCCTCCAGGTAGCGTTTCCCCCACCCTTCGGTCCCGATGCGTTTTTGCAGTTCAGGTTTTTCTGTCCCCAGCAGGTCCCGGTGCACCTGATACTGGATGGACACATCGCCTTCTAGCAGCCAATCTATGATTTGATCGTGGTTCATACTTTTTCCAGGAAAAAGCCGAAAAAGATCTTTCCTGCTTCGATCGACGGGCGGCCTTTGAGAACTTCGTCCAGGTTGTAGCCGTTTTTCTCCAGAAGTTCTTTATCTCGCACGAAGATTTCATCTCCCGGCTCTTTATCGAATTCGGGGTGAAATTGTGTTCCGAATAGACGATACTCATAATTGACATAGGCCTGGACTTCGGTATGCGCATTTGTCGCCAGCAGCTCCGAGCCCGGTGGAAGTTCTGTCACCTCGTCAAAATGATGCTGCCAGACCACTTCGCTTTCGCGGATGCCAAAGAGCTGCATCGCATTCCTGTCGAATTTGACCTGTTTCCAGCCTGCTTCCATGCCCTTGGGCGATTTCCTCACTGCACCTTTTCCCACCAATGCCCGACAAATGAGTTGGTGTCCATAACAGGTTCCCAGCTGCGCGATGCCATTGTCGCAGGCTTTTTGAATGTAAGCCACGGCCTTTTCGGTGAACGGTGCAAGTTTTGTGATCGATAGCGCCGAGCCTGTGTGCATCACATGCGTGAAGCGCTGATCGATCAGATCATCCGGGAAGGATTCTTCGGTGTCGATAAAAAGCGCTGTGACCTGCGCATCCTCGGGCAGCCAGCGTTTGACTGCCGGGGCTTCGCTCCGGTTTGTTGAGTAATCAAGGATCAAGATGTTTTGTTGGTTCATTCGTTACTCTCCTATGCTCGTTCCATACGCAGACAGGTACAGGGATAGCCTGCGTTGTTGCTATTAAATTTTCGTACTTCCTTGAAGCCTTCGCTTTCATATAGTCCGATGGCAGGCTCGTTCTTGTGCAGCACAATTGTCCATGCGCCGGGGCCAATCGTTTCCAGGCTTATTTGCAGCAGTTTGCGTCCGATGCCCTGACCGTAATAATCGGGGTCAACGTAGAGGAAAGACACATACTTCTCATCTACAGCCACAAACCCGACCACTTTATCTTTATTGCAGGCCACGAACTTCTGGCTTCGTTTCAGGTCTTCCACTTCCGGATCTTTTTCGATGGGGATGAAGGCGCGTGGGTCGCACGAGCCTTTCAACTCATCAGGCCGCGCGCGATCATGGATGTTGCAGATGGCTTTCCAGTCGTTGTCTTGATAATCTCGATAGGTGATCATGTATGACCCTTAAGGCAGGAATCCTTCCCCATAATCCAGGTTGACCCCTTCCGGCATAATAGCATCGGTTGCTTCTACAATGGCTTTTATCTCAGGCACTTCCATACCAATGTTGTCCACGATGTGCCTGCGTCCATCGGCTTCGACCACGATGAAGGCGTAGGAAAAACCCATTGCCATGCGGTAGTCATCTGTAAGTTCAAAGAAATTATTCTGGTTGATTGCATCCCACAATTGCTCAAGTTCCGAATCACTAAGCCTGAATTGACCTTTTGTAAGTACCTGACTGCGATTATAAGTGACCATGTGGTCTAGATCGTATTCGACGGCGCAGCCTGTATCATAAATTTCGTAACGGACTCTTCCGTCAGCGTCAATTCTTATATTGACGTTGACGCAGCCATCGAAATCCCCAGCGCTTCTAGCATCCATGATGAAAAGAAAATCCAGGGGAACGCTATCCAAGTTGTTTGATGAACACCCCGCAATTAAAAACAAAACAGGGATGAGCAAGATGTTAAGCAGAGACGTTTTCATGTGGAAGAGAATATTATTCTATTCGTTCAAGTGCAAAATAAAGGCCCATCCTTCACTCTCTGCACTGACTCCTTCTTTGATAGGAAGTGCCAGATCAAGCTGGTGTGTGCCTGACCAGGGATAATCTCCTGAAAACCCTTCTGCTCTGACCTCGACCATTTGCTCGCCGCTCATTTCAACCGTCATATTTAGTGTTTCATTCTCGGTACTGCCGCTGCATTCTCCTGAAACGATGAGGCCAAGTCTAGGATGACTGTGTAAGTTCCCCACGCTTCCTCAAGAACTTGCTGATAGGAAATCGTTCCACCCCCTTGAATGGCCCCATCTGCCGTAACAGAAAATGGGATATCTCCTATGGCATACGGTTCCATCCCTACGGCGGCGGCCGGACCTGCTAGCACTTGCATTTCTAATGAACCACTGAGGCCTTCGCATCGATTTGCCATTGTAGGTGTAACAGGAGCGTTTCCGCCTACCGGTATAAATGTCGGTGTAGCTGTTTGTGTTGGTGATGTGTTCGTGCCTGGGTTTTGGAAAAGCCCACATCCAAGAATGAAAATCACCACCCCCATGAGTGTCAGTATTGCCCAATTTCGATTGCGCTTGGTTTTCATTTCTGCCTCCCGATTGAAATCCAGTTGACAGAATCATTATAGCATTTCGTAAAGCAAATATTATGGATGCAATGGGTTAGTCGTTACACTCGTCATCTTCGCAATCACACTCCAGCCCGGCGGCTTTTTCAAAGGCTTCCTTGCCTTCATTGTACGAGAAATAGATCAGGCCAATTGCGCCCAGGCTGTCCACGAAGCCAAAGCCGGTCAGTTCGTAGACCAGGCTGGAAACCAGTAGCACTACCGACATATAAACGCACACCAGCGTGCAGTTGGCATCCGCCAGGATAGGCATGGAATTCAGCGCGCGGCCTACCTTGCGTTTGCCTGCTACCAGCGCCCACATCACCGCAATCGAGATGACGGAGATGATCAATCCCGGCAAGGTGGTTTCAGGTTTATGTCCGATGATGATGTTGTAAACAGCCGACACGCCCAACCCAACGGCCAGGATGTAGAAACTTGTCCCGGTGATGCGCAGCGCGGTTTTCTCGAACTCAGAGCGGTCCGTATCCGGGTTTTGGCGGATGCGAAATACCATTGCCAGGATCCCCAGGCCGGACATGACCTCGATGAAGCTGTCCACGCCAAAGCCGAAGAGGGTCAGCGTTTCGTCGGAGATGCCGAAGAAGATGGCGATCAGTCCCTCGGCCAGGTTGTACAGGATGGTGAAGATCGCCAGCCACAGGGCGTAATTCCAGTAACGGTCAAGTGTGGATTTTTCAGTTAGTGTTGTCATGTTATACCTCTAAAAAGTTGTCCCTGAGCGCGAAGGCGTAGCGCAGTCGAAGGGCGACTTCGACTACAGGCCTCACTACTCGTTCGGCCTTCCGCTCAGCGAGTATCCTATCCAAGCAATTCTTTCATCGCCGCCAGGAACAGGGTGATATTCTCTTTGCTGCTGGAGTAACCCATCAATCCAATGCGCCAGACTTTATCTACCAGCGCGCCAAATCCGCCCGCGATTTCGATGTTGTACTCGCTCAGCAGTTTCCCGCGCAGCGCATGCGGATCGACCCCGGCCGGAACCTGCGCGGTGGTCAAGGGCGGAAGTCTGTATTCAAGCGGGATGAACGGATCGACGCCGATATCTTCCAGCCCGTTCCAAAGCATTTGGGCGTTGCTGCGCATCCGCGCGTGGACGTTATCCAGTCCTTCCTCGTAGATCATGCGCAGGGCTTCGCGCAGGGCATAATGCAGACTGGCGGACGCGGTGTGATGGTAGCCGCGCTTTTCCCAGTAGTTCACATATTGCTTCAAATCCAGATAGAAGGATGAAACGGGTTTTGTGCGCTTCTCAATGACTTCCTGCGCGCGCGGACCCACGGTGATGGGGGCCAGTCCGCTGGGCGCGCCTAATCCTTTCTGGCTGGCGGAGTAGGCCACATCCACGCCCCATTCGTCCACTTTGAGCGGGATGCTGCCCAGTGAAGTGACCGTGTCCATCACGACCAGCGCGCCTTGCTTATGGGCCGCATCCACGATCTCTTTGACATGCAACTGCTCCGCGCCGGTGGACGTTTCGGCATGCACAAAAGCGAAGACTTTGTACTTGCTTCTGCTTTGAGCGCCGCTTCGATCTCTTCCACTTCGAAGATTTCGCCCAACTGCTTGTTGACGCGGTCTACGTTCGCGCCCTGGCGGGTGGCGATCTCAGCCAGCCGTTCACCAAAATAGCCGATGATGGCGACCAGCACATCATCGCCGGGTTCGATCAGGTTGGTCAGCGCGGCTTCCATGCCGGAGGTGCCTGTGCCGGAGAGCGCGAAGGTCCATGCGTTTTCCGTCTGGAAGACGTAGCGCAGCAACTCCTGTTCTTCGGCGTAGATGGCAAGCAGGTCAGGGTCAAGGTGCCCGACCGGGGGAGTGGCCATCGCGCGAATCACGCGCGGGGCGGCCATACCAGGCCCGGGTCCAAGCAGGATGCGGGCATGAGGGTTCAGGTCTGTATAACGTTTTTCGGTCATGAGAAACTCCATTTGATGTTGATATGTCAAGTCTAACAGAAAATTCTCAGGGGTGACAGAAAAATCCTTCGATTGGATGATTGCGAATAGCATGTAGCCGGGGTACACTTCAAGTGCAACGCACTTCAATATTGAGAGTGATTGATGAAGCTTCCGGTCAGTGCGTTGCACTTAGTCTCCGATAAAGGCGTTGCGAGTGAGCGTTTTTTGCGACGAAGCAATCTCCTAAAGGTCAGTTTTGCCCGTTTATTGAGATTGCTTCGAGGCAGCCCTCGCAATGACATACAACTTATAAAAAATAATTTCTGCATTTAAGTTATAAGTGGAGATAAGAAATGAAAAATCTTTAACGGTTAGCCCTTGGGGTATTCGCGCTTTTGCCAATCCTGGTTGCATGCGGAGGGGGCGGCCCGTCCACCAGCCTGAGAATCGACATGACCGATTTCATGTACAACCCGATGACTATATATTCCCGCTGGGGAGAACATCACGCTGGAACTTACCAATAATGGCGCAGTGGAACATGAATTCGTCATCATGAATTTTGGCACCAATATTGGCGAAGACTTTGGCGACGAAGATGAAGCCAATATTTACTGGGAAGCCGAAGTTGAGGCCGGCGAATCGGGTACGTATACTTTCACCGCTCCCAGCGAGCCTGGCGAATACCAGATCGTATGCGGCATCGAAGGCCATTATGTGGCTGGTATGGTCGGTTCCATGACGGTTGTTGCCCCGTAAGATGTTGTAGGTCGGGCTTTTCGCGAAGCATCCCCGTAGGGGCAGCCCGACAAATTTGACGGCAGGTTTTCTGTTTACAAAACTGGAGTACAATCAAATATGGATGAACGCCCGACACTCACCAGCCTTTCCAATCCGCTTGTCAAAGGTGCCCGCGCACTCAAGGGACGCAAGGGACGCGCTGAAAGCGGACTGTTCTTGGTGGAAGGACTTCATCATGTAGGCTCGGCCCTCGAAGCGGGTTGGGATGTGGATGCTCTGCTCTACGCTCCCGAATTGTTGACTGGCGATTTTGCAAAATCTCTGCTGGATAACGCCCGGCGCATCGGACTTGCCCCTCAGCCTGTTTCCGCCAAAGTGATGGAATCGCTGGCCGAAAAAGATAACCCGCAGGGCATCCTGGCAATGGTGAAGCAGCGGACATTGGGTTTCAAAGATCTAGGCGAAATCCAGAGCGGCGTAGCGTTGGTCTCGCCGCAAGACCCCGGCAACGTTGGGACGATCCTGCGCACGCTCGATGCTGTTGGCGCGGATGCGCTTTTCCTGCTTGACGGCGGTGTAGACCTGTACCATCCTACCTGCGTGCGTGCCAGCATGGGCACGTTATTCTGGAAGCCGGTCGTGCAGGCCGGCTTTGATGAATTTATCAGCTGGGTAAAAGGCAAAGGGTTGCAACTGATCGGCACGTCTGCGCATGCACAGACGGATTACCATGAAATGTTATCTTGGAGGTTCTCCCTGGGTGCTGGTATTGGGCAGCGAGCAAAAGGGGCTTTCGGACGAGCAGATTGCCGCCTGTGATGTGACCGTGTCCATGCCCATGCGGGGGGAGGTTAGTTCTTTGAATTTATCGGTGGCAGCAGGAATTTTGTTGTATGCAATGGGCGCGTAGAGCTGTCTAAAAAGTAGTTACGAGATACTATTTCGAAACTACATCTGGCGATAAAGAAAACGATGACTACTGTATCTGACGGTGGTCATCGTTCTTTAGATGGCTTTTCCGATGTTCTTACGGTATTTACGTGGAGCAAGGTTTAGGTCTGGTTACAAGTCGTCGTCGTCATCCACCCAGAGATCATCATCTTCCCCTTCGGTTTCCCACTCTTCCAAATCTTCCTCTTCCCAGTCATCGTCGATCATAGCATCTTCCGAGGGGGAGTAAGTTGCACAGCCGGTATCAGGGTCAATTTCGACGGCAGCGGCGCTGCAAAACCCTTCATCAATAAAAATGCAATCCATATAGTGACAGCGAATACGAGGCATACTTTCCTCCTTTTTATTGGGGTTGGCGTACCAGCCGAATGATGGAGAGAATGAAAATAAGCGTCATAGCAGTTTGCGATGCCAGGCAGAATGGGCACATAGGCTCTCAGAACGGCAAATTCTATATAGATCAGGTAGACGGTAAACAGAAAGCCGGTCAAGCGCCATGCCGAAGATCAGCATGGGGCCGTTCTTTTCAAAGAACTTATCGCGACGTTCATACCAGTGCATGAGCAGGATTGCGAAATATCCGGCGATGCCAACGCTGGCGACCGGGATGCCGTACACTTCCGAGTAACGGCTGGCGTTCACGGTTGAGCAGTCGCCGCTGCCCAGGCACATAGCATCATTGGAGGTCGCTTTGTAGATGGTCATGTAGACCGAGACGATCAGCCCGATCACGACCAAAATCATTGAGATGCGATACAACCATTTATCCATGAAATTCCTCTATTATAACAGCCAGGCATCGACTTCTTCACCAGTAGCGAGCGATTTTACCCCAGCAGGGATAATCAGTAAAGCATTTGCCTGCACGATTGAAAGCAGGTTTCCGGAGCCTTGATGTCCGGCCAGATGCGCGCACAGTATACCATTTTCCTCATGCACATCAGCACGCAGATAACTTTCGCGCCCATCGGATGAAATGCCCTCGGCGAGTTGCACACGGACCCTGGGCCTGCTTCCAGCCTCAAGGCCGCTCAGTTGCTCCAGCGCTGGTCGCACAAAAACCTCGAACCCGACGAAGGCTGAAACCGGATTGCCCGGCAGTCCAATAAATGGAATGTCCTTGAATTTCCCAAAGGCCAGCGGCTTGCCCGGTCGCATGTTGACGCGCCAGAAAGTGAGCTCGCCCTGCGCTTCGACCACATCCTTGATGAAGTCGAACGCGCCCACGCTCACCCCGGCAGATGACAGGATCAGGTCAACCTGTTCGGCAGCGGCTTTCTCCAGCAAGCTCTTCCACGGACTCGCGCCGGTCTGCGGCGATGCCCAGGTTCAGCACATCTACTTCTGTTCCCTCGAGTAAAGCCGACAGGGTGTACGTGTTCGAGTCGCGGATCTTGCCCGGTCGCAAGGGTGCACCCACCGGGAGGAGTTCATCTCCGCTGGAGAGTAACGCCACGCGTGGCCTGCGATAGACGGGGACGTTCGCCACGCCCAGCATCGCCAATAACCCCATATCCTGTGGGCGCAGTTTGTGACCGGTTTGCAACACAGGCTGGCCGGTTTGCACGTCTGTTCCTTTCCCACGGACGTAATCACCTGCTTTCAGGGATTTGTAAACAGCAACGGTTTTCGGGGCGGGCGTGCCGGGATTGCGGTCATGGAAGTCGGTTTCTTCAACGGGAATGACCGCATCTGCGCCCTTGGGCATAGGCGCGCCGGTCATGATGCGCGCGGCCTGCCCGGAGGCGAGGGTCACGTCAGGGCTGGTACCGGCTGGTATATCGGCGACCACGTTCAGGGTCCGGGGAGAAGCGGGCGAAGCGTCTGCCAGGTCAGATGCGATAACAGCGAACCCGTCCATGGACGAATTGTCAAAAGAGGGGAGATCGTTCTGCGCGGCGACGTCGGTGGCCAGCACGCGACGGGCGCATTCGGCCAGGGGCAGGGTTTCCGTCCCGACGGGCTGGAAATGGGAGAGAATTCGTTTCCGTGCTTTCTTCAACACTGAGCAAAGACATAAAGTTATCCGGGTTTTGTGCGCTGCGCTTCCATCACGTTGGGCAGGTTTTCGATGCGTGTCAGGATGCGGCTGAGCTGCTCGATATCACGCACTTCTATGACCAGTTTAATTTCAGCCAGGTTTTGGCTTGTTTTCACAGACACATCTGCGATGTTGATGTTCTCCATGTTGAGCAGGTTGGAAATATCGCCCATCAGCCCCTGGCGATCATAGGCATGGATGCGTACCGGCACTGAATACGTGCGCACATGTGAACCCCAGGATACGGACACCAGTCGCTCTCGTTCGCGTATGCGCAGCACGTTGGGGCAGTCCTGGCGATGAACAGTAGCGCCACGCCCGCGCGTGATATAGCCAACGATCTCATCGCCGGGTGTGGGGTTGCAGCATTTGGCAACATTGGTGAGCAGGCCTTTCAGGCCGACTACATCAACGGCATCCGCAGAAATTGCTTCGCTGGTGGGTGTGCCGGCTGTCAGGATATCGACGTTTTCTTCATCATCCGACAGTTTTTGTGCGATTTTGCTGACCGAGAGATCGCCGGTGCCCAACGCTACATATAAATCGTCCGGTATGCGGAACTCCAGTTCACGCGCCAGCTTTTCGTAGTTGGTCTTCTCACTCAAGCCAAGCCGCCCCAACTCGCGTTCTAGGATGTTGCGCCCGGATGAAAGGTTTTGCTCGTAATCCTGCTTCTTGAACCAGACCTTGATCTTCGAGCGCGCGCGCTGTGTCTTGACCAATCCAAGATTGGTGTTCAACCAGTCCCGGCTGGGACCGCCACGCTTCGCGGTCAGGATTTCAACCTGGTCGCCAGTTTTCAGCTCATAATCCAGCGGGACAAGTTTTCCGTTAACCCGCGCTCCCCGGCAGCGATGGCCGATATCGGTGTGGATGTGGTAGGCGAAGTCAATTGGCGTGGAGCCGCCTGGCAGGTCGATGATGTCGCCGCGCGGAGTAAACACGTAAACACGGTCCTGGAACACGTCGGTTTTCATGCTCTCGACGAATTCCTGCGCGTCATCCACATCACTGCGCCATTCCATCATTTTACGCAGGTCAGTAATGCGCTGCTCATAAGATTTATCGCGCTGTGTGCCTTCTTTATATTTCCAGTGCGCGGCAATACCATATTCAGCGTTCTGGTGCATTTCAGCGGTGCGGATTTGCACTTCCAACGGCTTGCCATCGTCGTAGATGACCGCGGTATGTAAGGATTGATAATAATTATCTTTTGGGGCGGCGATATAGTCGTCGAATTCGCCAGGGATGGGACGCCAGTGGGTGTGGATCAGGCCCAGGGTGGCGTAGCAGGATGGGACGTCTGGAACGATGAGGCGCACGGCTCGCAGGTCTCGTACCAGGTCAAAGGTTTTTTCCTTCCTTAGCATTTTCCGATAAATTGAGTAGATATGTTTTGGGCGTCCACTGATTTCCACCTGGATGTTATTTTGGGTTAGCATCTGTTCCAGATTGTCAACAATCTGACCTACCTGGATTTCACGCTCTGGTCGCTTTTCCGTGAGTTGGTCCGCGATTTCTCTATACTTTTCAGGCTCAACATGGCGAAATGCCAGGTCTTCTAATTCCCATTTGATCTGCCAGATCCCCAACCGATTGGCGAGTGGGGCATAGATTTCAAGCGTTTGATTGCCAATGCGGCGGCGTTTTTCTTCTGGCATATGGCCCAGCGTGCGCATATTGTGCAGACGGTCAGCCAGTTTGATGAGCACCACGCGTACGTCATCGCCCATCGCCAGGAATGTTTTACGCAGTGTTTCAGAAACTACATCTGCACTACGGCCCAGCGGGGCCTGGGGCTTGATCAGTTCTACATCTTTATCTGATGAGTTGGTAACATCTTTGCTATCATGTCCATTGTGACTGACACGCGGCAGGTTGGAAAGCTTAGTCACTCCGTCTACCAGGCTGGCAACCACATCCCCAAAATCGCGGCGGATATCATCCAGCGTGACATCGGTGTCTTCGACCGTGTCATGCAGCAACCCGGCTGCTACCACTTCTGGCGGCACGCGCAGGTTTGCCAGGATGGTGGCTACCGCAATGCAGTGATTGATATAGGGTTCGCCGGAATTGCGTTTTTGTTTGCGGTGCGCTTCCTCTGCTACCCGGTAAGCGCGTTGGACTATCTCCCGGTCAGCCAGGCTGAATGTGTCAGGGAGATGTTCCATCAAGCTTTCTAACGGGACGGCCGTGGTCGCATTTTTCATTGCACGCTTATTGTATTCTATGAGGCGGGCTTGGCAAAGGTAGAAGAAAAAGCCTGTCGGCAGACAGGCTTTGAAGAGTGCGTTTTCAATCTCATTTGATCAAATCTTTGATGTTTTCCCGGGTGTCTATTGCCCGTCCGATAACGACGCCAATGATTGCAAAGACCACAATGGTCGAGGCCGAACAGGGGGTTGCCCAGGGTGAGAGCCAAAATAGCGGCAAGATGATCAGAACGACAGTGCCCAGCACCACTCCATAGAAGAACCCTCTCCAGGCATGGGGAACGTCATTCCACATTTGCCCGAATGAGTACGATTTTTTGGCTAAATTTCGTTCTCGCCGGGCGCTGGAGCGTTGAAACTGACGTTGTTCAACGAGCGGGTCGCGATCTGCAAGCTGCCGCTCTCGCAATCGTTTCAGTCGTTCCAGCTCTTGATTGTTTCCAGACATTGCACTCCTTTAGAGTGTCTTTAGCAAAGCCTGACGGCTGTTCCTCAAGCGGCTGGCGACGAGTTCTGTCAAACGCTGCATCACGGTGAAACCCGCCACCGGATTTCCTTCCAGCAGTTTCATAAACCCGTCTCCAGGAATCGTCAACACCTTACAATCTGTTTCACAAATCGCAGAAGCTGTGTAGTGATAAGGTGGCACGATCCCAGACCAGCCAAACCCCTCATAGTTCTGGCCTACAGCCGAAACAGTGATGCTTTCAGGGCGTGAAGTGAGATTTACCTTTAGAACAACTTGACCATCTAATAAAAAGTGAAGTTTGTCAGCTTTTTCACCCTCGCGAAATATAAAATCTCCCTGCGAAAAGGTTACTTCCTCACCAAGCGCGGCGATTTTATCGAGCAACTCTTCCGGTAGGTTTCTAAAAAGGGCGAACTCAGAAAGTGGTACGTTGGTTGCCATGAAAACTCTCCTGCTTACATTGGGTTAGAATTATTGTAAATAGTATAGCATGGATGTCAAGATGCCAATTGTTAATAATGTGACGCGACTGCTGGACTCGCACAAGGTGCCTTATACTGCTTTTGAGCTTTCACCGGAAAAACGAGGCGCGCTCGAAACGGCTCGTCTTCTGGACGTCGATCCTGCCACCGTTTACAAAACCATTGTCGTTACCCGGAAAAAATCCGTTAAAAAGAGACCCTTGCTGGTCGTGATTCCCGGCCCTAATCAAGTTGACTTGAAGGCCCTGGCAGCCTTCCTGGGGGAGAAAAAAGTGTACTTGTCTACGGAGCGTGAAGCTGAACAATGGACTGGTTTGCAGGCGGGTGGTATCTCACCGTTGGCATTGCTCAACAAAGGGTTTCAGGTGGTGTTGGACGAATCCGCACGGGAGCAGGCCGAAATACACGTATCAGGCGGTCAGCGCGGACTTAACCTTCGGGTTCCGGTTGATGCGTTTATCCATCTGACGAAGGCTCAAGTGGTGTCTGTCAGTCGTTTTGAGCTTGTATAAAAAAAATATAAAACGTTGCTCGGATCCTTTATTTCACCAAAAAATTCAATATAATGACTTTAGATTTTTTTTACTATATAATATAAAGTGGAGATAATAGCTTTATAACGAGGAGGTGCAACAAATATATATAATAAATATCCTGTATGTAACTTGTCCTAAACCAACGTCCAAAACTTTCTCTAAGGAGGAGAAAAAATGCGTAAGTTACTTGCTTTACTCACCGTACTCATGGTGACCAGTCTCTTGCTGGCTGCCTGTGGCGCCCCGGCTACTGAAGCCCCTGCCCCGGAAGAACCTGCTCCCGCCGAGCCTGCCGAACCTGCTGAACCTGCCCCTGAAGAGCCAACTGAAGCGCCAGGCGAAACTGAAGGCCCTGCTCCTGCCGCTCAAGGTGGGGGAATATTGGAAGCAGTGAAGTCCCGCGGCAAGCTTATCTGTGGTGGCCGTACTGATCTGGCTGGTTTTGGTATGCTGGATGATGCCGGCAACAACATGGGCTTCGACATCGACTTGTGTCGCGCTGTTGCTGCAGCGGTTTTAGGCGATCCCACAGCGATCGAGGTTGTTCCGCTAACAGCTGCTGACCGTGGTCCTGCCCTCCAGACCGCTGAAGTTGACTTGCTGTCTCGAAACGTTACCTGGACGGCCAGCCGTGATGCCCAATGGGGCAACTTCACGACAGTTATGTTCTACGATGGCCAGGGTTTCATGATCCGTGAAGATAGCGGCATTACATCCACTGATGAATTTGATGGTGCTACAGCCTGTGTGACCAGTGGTACAACCACTGAGCAGAACCTGGCTGACTTCTTCCGCCAGAATGGCATGTCTTACGAAGCAGTGATCTTTGAAGAGACTGCGGCTGTGTACAGTGCCTATGAAGAGGGTCGCTGCGACATCACAACCAGTGACAAGTCCCAGCTTGCTTCTGTCCGCAGTGGTTTTGCTGAACCGGATGCTCACATCATCTTGGACATCACCATCTCGAAAGAACCGCTTACCCCGGCAGTCCCGCATGGCGACGATGCCTGGTTCGACACGGTCAAGCTGGTTATGTTCGCGCTGATCAACGCCGAAGAACTGGGTGTTACTCAGGCCAATGTTGAAGAGATGAAGGGCAGTGACAATATCAACGTTTTGCGCTTGCTCGGTCAAGAGGGCGATTGGGGTTATTCCGATCTGGGTCTCGAGGCCGATGCTTTGGCGAACGCCATTGCTGCTGTTGGCAACTATGGTGAGATCTACAACCGTTACATGGGCCCTGAAGGCATTGCTTTCACCTTGCCGCGTGGTCCCAATGAACTGTGGTCAAACGGTGGGTTGCTTTACGCTCCGCCAGTCAAATAGTTATCTGTAAGTATCAAGAAAAGGATGCGGTCATATTGGCCGCATCCTTCCCACGTTAGCAAGGAAGAACTTGATGCCATCATCAAGAAAGTACCAGCATTCCTTTTTATCGGGATGAACGCGTCCTCAAGGCCATTGCTCAAGTCGTTTCTACAGTCATAATTGTTGGCTTGCTGATTTGGGCAGTGCTCAATTTCCTGCAGGCAGCTGAAGCCCGTAATATGACCCTGACGTTTGGGTTCCTGAACGAAGCCGCGGGGTTCCCTATTAGCAATCCTCCCATCGAGTATGACCCTTCCATGACGTTTGGTCGGGCTTTCTTTGTCGGATTGGTAAATACGTTGTTGGTATCTGTTACAGGGGTCATTTTTGCAACAATCCTTGGCACATTATTTGCACTGATGCGCTTATCCTCCAACTGGTTGTTGAGTCGCATCGCTCTGGTGTACATCGAATTTAATCGCAATATTCCATTGTTGGTATTGCTTTTTATCTTATATTTTGTGGTGTTTGGGCAGCTTCCCCAGATAAAGGATAGCATTGTTTGGCCCGGGCCGATTTATTTCAATAGGCGCGGTATATATATCACTTGGCCGCGCTTGACCGAAACCGGTACGCCTTTTGTAATTCTCCTGACTATCGGTATCGTTATTGCTATTATCGCTTATACCATTCTGCGCCGCCGTCGAGAAATCAGTGGCCAGAATACATATTATTCACAAGTAAGCGTTGGCATTTTAATAATTTCGGGAGTCTTGGGCTGGGCGCTCTCTGGAGGTACTCCTTTCCAGCTCTCTACTCCCGTTTTGGATGGTTTCAATTTCCAGGGAGGTTTACGACTTACTCCAGAATTTGCTGGCATGTTCCTGGGTTTGACTACGTATACAGCCGCCTTTATTGCGGAAGTGGTTCGTGCTGGTATTCAAGCTGTAGATCGCGGGCAGATTGAAGCTGCTCGAGCAGTTGGCCTTTCTACCACACAGGTGCTTAGTTTGGTCATCATGCCACAAGCATTGAGAATTATCATACCGCCGATGATCAGCCAATATCTCAATTTAACCAAGAACTCAAGTTTGGCGCTGGCGATTGGTTTTCAGGAAGTGTTCAGTGTCGGAAAGATCGCTATTAACCAGGCTGGTCGTGCTGTGCCTGTTTTCGCTTTGGTGATGTTGACGTACCTCACCTTGAGTTTGCTAACATCCTTTGTTCTCAATCTATATAACCGTCGTATTCAGTTCGTGACGAGGTAATCATGGAAAATGCCCAGGTTACAGAAGAAGTCATTCGTCCGCCGCAGCCACCGGGTCCGGTTAAATGGGCACGGGACAATCTTTTTAACAATTGGTTCAACTCATTGTTGACGGTGGTCTTACTGCCTATCGTTTTCTTTGCCCTGGTCAATGCAATTTTATGGATATTTACAGCAGCTGATTGGCGTGCGGTCACCAAATTCCCGATGTTGTTCGCGGTTGGGCAATATCCTCGCAATGAACTGTGGCGGGTTGGCGTGGGTCTATCCTTAATCATCTTTATGTTGGGGAACAGCTGGGGGAAATGGGGAGGGTTGTTGCGATCTATTTCCATCGCAACGGGTATATTTTTTGCTTTTTTTGCGGTTTTGCCAGTCCAGCATCCTGCCCTTGATTTGAGTTTGCGCCTTTATCTGGGATTGAATGTCTTACTACTCCTGCTCGGCAATTGGCTTGGACATACGAAAATAGTAAAGGGATCTTATATTGTTATTGGATGGGCGGTTATCCCCTTTGTATTTGTGTTCCTTCTTACGGGCCTAGAGGGGAGTGAACTCATTCCCCGTGTGGCGACAACATTTTGGGGAGGTTTGCTGGTCACCTTTTTGCTTTCGGCTGGCGGAATCATACTTTCTTTCCCCATAGGTTTGCTGCTTGCGCTTGGCCGACGTTCTACGCTCCCGGTTGTTAAGGCCATTTCAACTATACTAATTGAAGGAATCCGGGGCGTTCCGTTGATCACGATTCTGTTTATGTTTTCCATCATTCTGGCGTTGTTCTTGCCAGCCGATTCCCGCATCGACCGTTTGGTGCGCGCCCTGATGGCTGTTACGTTTTTCAGCGCGGCTTATACAGCCGAGAATGTGCGTGGCGGATTGGCGGCTGTCCCTCCCGGACAAATAGAAGCAGCAAAAGCGGTCGGTATGAACGGTTTCCAGACGATGTTGTTCATTGTGTTGCCACAAGCGATCCGGGCTGTGCTCCCGGCCATTGTAGGCCAGTTCATCGCATTGTTCAAAGATACAACCCTGGTAGTGATCGTAGGTATCAATGACTTGCTGGGTATCGGGCGTTCGGTGATCAACTCTGATCCCGAATTTGTCCAATTGCAGATGGAGGTTTATCTGTTTATTGCTCTAATCTATTGGATTTTCAGTTACTTAATGTCCCTTGCCAGCAGACGTTTGGAAGCTGCCATGGGTGTTCGCACAAATTTGTAGGAGTAATCATTATGACAGATTCATCACAAGATCCGATCATTGTTTGTCAGGATGTGCATAAGTGGTTTGATGATTTCCATGCCCTGAAGGGAATTGATATGGAAGTCAAAAAGGGTGAAGTGGTTGTTATTTTTGGACCCTCTGGATCGGGAAAATCAACGTTCATCAGAACACTAAACCGATTGGAAGAACATCAGCGTGGCAAAATCGTTGTTGACGATATTGAGCTCAGTCACGATGTACGCAACATTGAACGCATCCGCATGGAGACCGGGATGGTCTTTCAACAATTCAATCTGTTCCCGCATCTGACTGTGCTGCAGAATGTCACTCTGGCGCCAATCTGGGTGCGCAAGTGGCCGAAGGATAAAGCTGAAGAAGTGGGCATGGAACTGCTTGAGCGCGTTGGCATCCCTGAGCAGGCGGGCAAGTTCCCCGGTCAACTCTCTGGCGGACAGCAGCAGCGCGTTGCGATTGCCCGCGCACTTGCCATGCAGCCCAAGATCATGCTCTTCGATGAGCCGACTTCCGCGCTCGATCCAGAAATGATCAAGGAAGTGTTGGACGCCATGATCGATCTGGCAAAATCTGGCATGACCATGCTGGTGGTCACGCATGAGATGGGATTTGCGCGCGCTGTGGCCGATAAAATGTACTTCTTCGACTTTGGTGAAATTGTGGAAAGTGGCACGCCTGACGACATCTTCAAAAACCCCCAGGAAGACCGTACCAAGTTGTTCCTGTCGCAGATCTTACAACATTAGTGTTCTGTTAGTTGAGCATTACAGGTGCAACGCACTTCAGCCAAGTGCGTTGCACTTCTTTTTACGAATCGAACTCTCCAACGACCTCCCCGTTTACCCGGACCGAATAATTATCAGTTGGGAAACTTCCCAGCCCGATGCTTACTTCGAAAGGTTCCAAAACCTGTAGGCACGCTTTGGCCGGGTCAATCACGGAATAAACTTCAACCTGGATGCGATTTTGCTCATCCGGCGGTTTGGCGATCACGCGAAGTTGATTGCATGGCGTGGGGAGAGAGCCTTGCAGAACCAGCATCACCTGGATGGGATAACTCTCCATAATCAGCAATTCGCTGTGCTCGATGAACACATTGCCCTGTACCCAGTTCCCGTCTTCGCGCTGGGGGAGATATTCGGAGTTTATCGGTTGCGGTGCTCTCCGTTCGGGCGGTTCCACCATGACCGGAGCCGTTCCGGTTGGAGGAGCCTCTGTGTCAAGGGGTGTCGCGATGACAGGTTCTTCGATAGCTGAAGAAGTCTCTGTCGCAACTGGCAATTCCCCATCGCAGGCGGCCAGCAAAGTTACCAGTGTGAGCAGGATAAAAAACGGTTTTGTCTTCATATTCTATAGACGCTCTTGGGGCGTAATTGGTTCCCGTTTTAGCCTTTGATCACCGCAACTGGCCTTAGCCGCGCAACCTTTCTGGCAATCCCTGCGGACGCGACTGTTTCGACGACCGCATCTACATCCTTATAGGCAGACGGGGACTCTTCAGCTAATCCGGGCATCGAACCGGCTCTGATCTGAATTCCGGCCTGCTCCAGTTCCCGACGCAACTTATCGCCCCGGATAGTTTTCTTAGCCTTGCTTCTGGACATGACTCTTCCTGCCCCATGACAGGACGACCCGAACGAGCGAGTCATGCTTTCCTGCGTGCCAACCAGCACCCAGGAAGCCGTCCCCATGCTGCCGGGAATAATGACCGGCTGCCCGATGACCTTGTATTCCGGTGGCAATCCGGGCGCGCCGGGGCCAAAAGCACGCGTGGCACCCTTGCGATGCACGCAGACCTTCATCTGACGCCCGTCTACTTCGTGGGTTTCGATCTTGCCCATGTTATGGGCGATGTCGTAGACCTGGTGCAAATGCCAGTTTTCGGTTTTGCCAGCGAAGGTTTCTTCGAAAGCGCGTTGCGCGCGGAATGTGCCAGCAATTGACGGTTGGCGAAGGCGAAATTGGCGGCGGCGCGCATCGCGCCCAGGTAAGCCTGTCCTTCGGGGGAATCCAGCGGCGCGCAGACCAGTTCCCGGTCGGGCAGGTCGATGCCGTATTTGCGGACAGCGCTCTGGAACTCGCGCACGTAATCCGTGCAGACCTGGTGTCCCAGTCCGCGCGAGCCGCAGTGGATTTGAAGGGCTAGCATACCTTCGCGCAAGTCCCATCACGGCCGCGGCCTGCTCATCGAAGATTTGCTCGACTACGTCTACTTCCACGAAGTGATTGCCTGCGCCGACGGAACCAATTTGCTCGCGTCCGCGCTGTTTGGCGCGCTCGCGATACGGAAGCAGGATCAGCTCCTTTGATGGAACCAAACTCTTCGGTCCGGGCAAGATCCGCCTGGGTCGCATAGCCATTTTTGAAGGCCCACCGGGATCCGTCTTCCAGTACCTCGTCCAATTCCTTCACACTGACCTTGATCACGCCTGCCACCCCCACCCCTGACGGACAGCGCTGGTTGAGCCGGGTGGCGAGCATATCCATATCCTTTTGCGCGGACTCGAACTCAATGTTCGAAGCCAGCAGGCGCACGCCGCAGTTGATGTCGTAGCCGATGGCGCCGGGTGAGATCACGCCGCGCGGATACTCGGTGGCCGCCACGCCGCCGATGGGGAAGCCGTAGCCCTGGTGCATATCGGGCATGACCACCACCGCCCCGACCAGCCCGGGCAGGGTGGCCGAGTTGACGGCCTGTTCGAGCGACTTGTCGCCCATGACCTGTTCGAGCAGTTCACGCGTAGCAAAGATACGCACCGGCACGCGCATATCATGCCGGTAGCTTTTAGGGATTTCCCATTCGTAATCGTTGATACGGGTAAGGTCTTGGATGTTCATTATTCACCTTCGGTGCGGAAATCGGGATTCGAAATTTGGGAATTCGGGGGAACCCCATTTTCCGAATTCCAATTCACGATTCCCGCCCTTATACATCAAACACAATCTCCACTTCCAACCCTCGCGCGGACTTCTTGAATCTCCAGCTTATGCCATGTGACCGCCTTGATCGCCTTGCTCAGAGATTTCAACGGCGCGCCTTGCATCTCCACTTTCAGTTTATCATTTTCTATGATGATATCAAAATTGTCGAAGCCCAAATTTTCCTGCTCGGCGTAGTAGACCAACTCGGACAGGAAAGCCACCAGCAGACTTTCGCCATCTGGCTCTTCGGCTTCAAAGGTTTTTTAATACGCGGCCCCTCAGATAATTCTGCTCCAGCCAGCCAGTTCATCCCTCGCGCGAACTCGGCCAGCAGCCCGGCTAGATCATCCGCCCAGACGCGAATCGACCAGTCAGCCGTGTGTGGAATTTCTTCAAAAGGCATCTTTTTGTTCCTTCACCACAAAGGGCACAAAGTTACACAAAGGAAACCTTTTTTTGTGTTTTGCTTTGTAACTCTTCGTGTTCTTTGTGGTTAAAAAATTCACTCATGCCGGAACATCTTACTCTTCTCAAACAAATGCGGCGCAATCACAAACAGCCCTTTGCCTTCCACCAAGATCGTCCCATCTGGCAGGCAGATTTCCCCGCGCGCATAGATCTTGCGTTTCACCCGTCGCGTGATATACCCCTTCGTGGTAATCAGCGTTTCTAACGGCACCGGCTTCCGGTAATTGACCTCGATCTTCGCCGCCGCGACCGTGTACCCCGCCTGCCAGATCGCCGCGCCCATGACCTCATCCAACACCGCCGCGGACAGCCCGCCATGCGCGTGACCCGGCGGCCCTTGCTGCGCCAGCGTCAGCGTGAACTCGGACGAAACCACGCCTTTCCCATCTACATACCAGCGCAGACCGACGTTGTGCGGGTTCTCAGAACCGCAGATAAAACAAGAGCCATGTTCGGGGAGTTGTTTCAAATGGTCTTCCTGAGCGCCTGTGCCCCGATCAGGGGTAGAGTGGCCATCGGCCGTCCGCCCCGTGAGGGCGTCGGCCCGAGACGGGGGAGCGAAGTCGAAGGAGGGTGTTGTCATGGGGTGAATTGTAATTTGTTTTGATAGTAAAAGTGACAGTCATTGTTAACAATGACTGTCACTTGATGTACAGGACACGAGAAAGATTATCGACCGGCTTGCAATCGTTCGGACAGCCACAATTTGATAATGGATTGGCGAGAAACGCCTAAACGCTTGGCTTCACGGTCGAGTGCGCTCAGCATCCAGATGGGCATCTCCATGTTGATGCGTTTCTGCTCTTCGGCGGGACGGCGCGCTTTGGATAGGTCAAGGTACTCGACAACGCTCTCACCATCGTCGAATTTTTGATCGAACTTAGAGGCTTTCGTGTTCATATAACTCAATCTCCTCGTCTCTTGAACGCCGCACAGAGATAATTCTGATGTTCTCGTCGCGATAGGTAATCACCGCTGACCAATGTTTGTCATCAATTTTTCCAATGATCAAAAAACGCGGCTCGTCCAGGTTTCTGGCAGGGATTTCGAGATAGGCCTCATCATCCCATATCTGCTGGGCTTGCTCGAAATCGATCCCATGCTTGGCGTGGTTCGAAGCGCTCTTGCGTGGATCATATTCAAACGGCATATATAAAATTATACCAACAAACCTTCTTTGAAAACCTCGATCTTCGCTGCCGCGACCGTGTACCCCGCTTGCCAGACCGCCGCGCCCATGACCTCATCCAAAACCGCCGCTGACAGCCCGCCATGTGCACTCCCGGGCGGCCCCTGCTGCGCCAGTGTCAGCGTGAACTCGGACGAGACCACGCCTTTCTCATCCACATACCAGTACAAACCAACGTTGTGTGGATTCTCAGAACCGCAAATAAGTCAGGAGCCGTGCTCGGGGAGTTGTTTGAGGGCGGATTGGGAGGTTGTCATGGGGATATTGTAATTTGTTTTTCGAAATAGAGCGGAGAAGCAAAAGTGACAGTCCTTTCAAGAATGTTCGAGGGTAGAATTGCTTCAAGGATGAGAGTTAAGATGGGCAAAGAAATCAGGATCGTTCAAATTTCCGAAGAATACATAGAGAGCTTTCACGCTTGTTTCGATAGTGTTGCCAGGGAAAGAGTTTATCTGGGACGTATAAAAGCCCGCCCGCTGGACGAGGTAGCTGCGTTCACAAAAAAGAATATTGCCAAAAAGAATATCCACCTGATCGCCTTGGTGGACGACCGGGTGATCGGCTGGTGCCGCATCCCGCCGTTAGAGAAGGAAGGTTTTAGGCACGTTGGTGTGCTCGGGATGGGCGTTCATAAAGACTATCGCGGAAAGGGGCTAGGGAAGAGACTGCTTGATGTGGCGCTTGCCCAGGCCAGGGAAAAGGGACTGGAGCGGGTTGAACTGGAGGTTTACAGCACGAATGAAGCGGCCATTCACCTGTATCGCAGCGCCGGTTTCGAGGTGGAGGGGATCAAGAAGAAGGTGCGCAAACTGGATGGGGAATATTTCGATAATTTGTGTATGGCGTTGTTCTTTTAGACTGGCGTAACGGAAATGACTGTCGCATGCAGGTCAACCGGTTGCCGGATTATAAGTTTGCCTTGATCACCTTCGCCAAACGCTCCATCCCCACGCGGATGTGCTCCGGCGCCACGCCGCCAAAGCTGACCCGCATGGAATTGTCCCGGCTGGGATGCTCCTGCACGAAGAATTCCCTGCCCGGCATGTAGGCCACTTTCTGCGCCACCGCATCTTTCAACATGGCGGTGGTGTCGATCTGCCCGGCAGTTCCAGCCAGGTGAACAACCCGCCTTCGGGATAAACCGCTTTGATTTCTGCGGGCAGCATGCTGTGGATGCAGTCCATCATCACATCCCGCCGCTCGCGATGGATGTCGCAGAACCGTTTCAGGTGCGGTTCGAAATATCCCTGGTTGAAGAATTCGGCACACAGGATCTGTGTGACCACGTTGGTATGCGAGTTGGTCGCCACCTTGGCTTCATAAGCCTTGCGGATGATGTCTTCGTCTGCGAAGATATATCCCAGCCGGGAACCGGGCGAGAAGATCTTGGAGAAACTGTTGACATAGACCGTATTGCCGGTTTCGTCGAAGTATTTGACGGGTGGCAAAGCTTTCCCGCTGTAGCGCAATTCGCAGTAGGGATCATCTTCCAGAATGACCACGTCATATTGGCTTCCCAGTTCTGCCAGCGCCTTTCTGCGCTCGATCGAAAGAGTCCGCCCGGAAGGGTTCTGGAAGGTCGGGATGACATACACCATCTTGGGCGCATACTGCTTGATCTTGGCTTCCACATCCTCCAGCACCAGACCGTTGTCATCCGTTTCGCAGGCGATGCACTGGGCCTGGAACATTTTGAAGGTCTGCACGGCATGCACGAAGGTCGGCGACTCGACCAGGATCACATCCCCCGGCTCGATATATAGCTGACAGGTCAAATACAGGCTCTCGATGCCCCCGCCCACGATAATGACGTTTTCCAGCCCGGCCTTGAGACCCTTGGGTTCCAGCAGCCTGTCGATCACGGCCTGCCGCAGATCCGGGATGCCCATCGGGTTGCCGTATTGCAGCGCCTGGCCGCCTCGCCCTTCGCGGGAGAGCACCTGCCCCGCGATCTCATGCACGGTCTCGACCGGCAGGGCTTCCTTTGCCGGGGCGCCGCCGCCGAACGAGATCGTCTCCGGGTCGGTCATCGACTCGAACAGGTAGCGGACCACGTCGGATGTTTCTTGCATGTAAGCGATACGTTCTGCGAACTTTGCCATGCTGATGTTTCCTTTTTGCGTATAAATCATGAAGCGATCTTCCTTATCGCCTCATGTTCGGGAAGTTACTTGAGAGCGATGTGTAATGTTGTCATGCTTTTATCTTCTTGAAAATTTTCTCTAATACCTGTTTTCTGTTATCTATATATGCTACTGGTAGGGCATCGAGAATTATCGAGTTTGCAACGAGATACTTTCGGAGAGAGTTTATGTTAGTTTCGGTTAGGGACCACTGATGACCAATGTCATTATGTTGTATAGTGATATCACGAAATCTGTTCTCAAAAATTTCCCAGTTTTTGAAGTCAGCGTTTCGATTCGGGAGCTTTAGATTGTTGAGAGCTTTTTCTAATGAAGGTGAAATATCTTTAGAAAAGGTTTTCAGCTTCTTAAAAGTAACGTACTACTTCGTCATAACGCGGTTGTAATTCCTCTCCGACTCGCTAGTGTGAAAAAGTGACTAATAGATAATCCAAAAAGTAGAGCGATATTAAGAATTATTGCCTTTTCAATAATTGATAATTGATCAAGCTCTGTATCGTCTAAGAAAAATGCAAAATCTATTTCATTGGTGATATTTCGATTATAGTCAAATGCAAGATCATTAAAATTTACAAGATTTTGGGCTTTGGGTAAAACGACAGACAGATATATTTGACTGTCTACAAGTTTATAGGTGAAATCGCGAATGTTCTCAAGAGCGCGAGCTATTTCTAGTGTGCTAATTCTGATTCGCGCATTAAAATGAGCAATATCAAGAATTATATACCAGTAAAGACTTTGAATTGAACCTAGGTGCTCAGTTTGAAATTTACTGCTTTTTCTTACAATCCATGCTTGAATTTCTCGAAGAAGCGGTTCACTTCCAAGCAACTGATCTGTATGCGTGAGCATATCTTCAAAAAAACTATCAGCCTCATTTAAGAGACTTGCAGTTAACAAGATAATTTCTCTCCAACGATGATCTGATAGATGATTTACGAGACTTGATAAAGTACCACGATGCGCATTATCAACAATGTATTTAGCAGTGTAATATTCCTGGAAAGTTAAATGAGCAAATGCATAAATCTTTATAGCCCGTTCAACTAAGATGCCATGTTGGGCGACAATGGATTGCAGAGCAATTTCGCCATCAATAATTTCTTCTGTGTCATCTGGGGGTAGGTTTTTTAGGTAATTTTCAATACTTTGGACTAATTGCCTTTGTACGAAAAATATTTTTCCTTTTTCGAAGGCCTCAGCTGCAATTCGAGCAAACATCTGGCGTTTACGCCCTAAAGATAGTTTTTTATAAATCTCATCTCTTTGGATATTGCGGGATGCATCCCATTTTTTGAGCAGTGCATCTAGCGCTTCTTCATAAAGCTCTACTCGTCTTTTAGGGATTACAAGTGTCTCATCGTATGCTAAGCAAATCATTGAGAGTAATAATGGACTATGCCCTAATTCCCGCAAACCTCTGTTTTCCGGTTTTTTTAGTTCGGTAAGAACGTTTTTGCTTTTTCAAAATCTTTTCTAAACCAGTTTAGTGCATAGGTATCAACTTGATTTCATTGAAATCAGCCATTTCGATATAGGTGAATTCCGTAAAGGAGTAATCAGTTGCAGCTACTCGACAAGTGATAATCATCTGCGTCTTCTGATATTTTCTCCAAAATTTTTGTAATTCTTCTGTGGTGCGTTTGCGCTGTTCGCCATGTTCGGGTACTTCATCAAGGCCATCAAAAAGCACAATTGCTTGCCCGATTTCAAGCAGGTACTCTATAAATTGTTTGGCATCAGGAAAATTGCAAACCGCAAATTGCTTGGTAATAAAATCGAGCAATTCTACATTAGGAGCATCCCAATCCCGTAAAGTAACAAAAATGGGTAATTTGTTCAACTCATTTGCAATGATGGTTTGATGTACGAGATACTTCAAAAATGTGGTTTTTCCTGCGCCAGGTTTACCAAGAATATACAAACGGTGTCCACTTTTGCTAATAACTACTTTGAACCCTCGCGTTCTTGTCCCCTCACTTAGCTTATTGGGTTCTCTTGTATCTCTTGTAAACGGGTTATGTCAAAGCGACGATAGGCTTGTGGTTTTTCAAGGATGTATACATCGGTAAAAATATCTCCGATAGGAATAGGTTCGGTCGTGCCGATGACTCGGATATGTCCATAGATTTCTTGCATGTGCTTTTTATAGCGTTCAGCAGCCTGTCCCCAGTTGAAATTTATTCCACTTACTTTCAGCGTAACGTAACTTTTCGCTTTCTTCTTTTGTATCTTCCCATTTGCGTTTTAGGAATGCCAGAAATCCGGGTTTTACTTGATCTCCAAATTGCTCCCACGCCCATGCGCCTGCGCCTGCAGCTGCTTTTCCCACACTCATTTTGCCTCCATCAATAGTTTGTCCGTTACATTTGTTCATTGAGTTTATTGTACTATTTTTCTTCGCGTTCTTTGCGGCCTTCGCGGTTCAAAAAACGTGGTTTAATCCCCCCCATGCCCAAACAAAAAAATCCCACCCATTAAACGTCTCTGGGGCTACGCCCGTGCGCATCGCCGCGAGATGGTTCTGGCTTCGCTGTATTCCATCCTCAACGGGTCAGGAAATCCATCACTGTGGCGACTTGCTTATTCGTGCTAAAATCACCCCATGCAAGTCCGCGTCAAGATGATCGCCACCTACATCCAGCACCTGCCACCCGGCACGCAAGGGAATATCGCCACAGTGGATGTCCCCCCTGGCAGCACCGTGAAGGAAGTGCTGGCCCCCTTCGGCATCCCGCTGGATGACAGCAGCGTGATTGTCCTGAACGGCTTGACGGTTGACTTGAACACACTGGTCTCCGAGGGAGATACGGTGGCGGCATTTTCGGCAATTGCTGGAGGATAAATTAACATTATGTCATTGCGAGCGCAGCGAAGCAATCTCATGGCTGTTGAAAACCTGAGATTGCCACGGCCTTCGGCCTCGCAATGACAGAATAAAAAGGAGAATTTATGTACGGCTGGCATGGCAAACTACTTCGCGTTGATCTCACCAATCGCAAAACATCTATCGAAGACATCGACCCGCAGGTATCCAAGGACTACATCGGCGGACGCGGCGTCGCGATCCGTTACCTGTATGACGAAGTCGATCCGGGGGTGGATCCCTTCTCGCCTCAAAACAAGCTCATATTTGCTACCGGTCCCCTGACCGCCACCACCGCCCCGACCGGCAACCGCTATATGGTGGTCACCAAGTCACCGCTGACGGGCGCGCTGGCGCATTCCAATTCGGGCGGTGATTTCCCCACCTGGATGAAACGCACCGGCTTCGACCTGTTCATTTTCGAGGGAGCGGCCCAGGAGCCGGTCTATCTGTGGGTAAACGAAGACCAGGTTGAAGTCCGGTCTGCTGCGCATGTCTGGGGCAAGGAAGTCCATGAGACCACCGACATCCTGCTCGAAGAGACCGATGCCCGAAGCCAAAGTCGCCTGCATCGGCCCGGCGGGGAGAAGCGCGTCCTGATGGCGGCCATCATGAACGACAAGCATCGCGCCGCGGCGCGCTCTGGCGTGGGGGCGGTCATGGGCAGCAAAAATCTCAAGGGCGTGGTCGTCATGGGCAAGAAGAATCCGGAATTCTTTGATGACGCCGGGATGCGCGCCTTCAGCCTGGAACTGAACAAGGAAGTCGGCGCGGACATCAAGAAAGGCTCGTCGCTGCGCGAGTATGGCACGGCCTATGTGCCGCAGGTGACCAACACCCTGGGCATCCTGCCGACCCGCAACTTCCAGACCGGCGTCTTCGAGGGCGTGGACAGCATCGACGGCGTGGCGCTCAAGAATTCCTACCTGCGCAAGCACAAACCCTGCTTTCCGCTGCCCGATCGCCTGTGGACGTGATACCGAAGTGCCGACCGGCAAATACAAGGGCGAGGGCGAAGGCCCCGAATACGAGACCATCGCGTCGCTCGGCTCGGCCTGCGGCATCTCCAACCTGGCCGCGCTGCTCAAGGCCAATTACCGCTGCAACGAACTGGGCATGGATACCATCTCCACCGGCCTGACCATTGCCGCCGGCGATGGAACTCTACGAGAAGGGCGTCATCGATGACAGCGTCACCGGCGGGCCGTTGAACTTCGGCGATCCGGATGTGGTCATTGAGATGGTCGAGAAAATTGCGGCTGCGCGAAGGCTTTGGCAACCAATTGGCCGAAGGCAGCTTCAGGCTGGCGCAGCATTACGAGCATCCCGAAGTGTCGGCCACAGCCCGCAAGCAGGAATTGCCAGGTTACGACCCGCGCGGGTCACAGGGCATGGGCCTGCTGTATGCTACGTCCAACAAGGGAGCCTCCCACATGGAAGGCGACGTAGCCTACACCGAGGTCTTTGGCGTGCCGACCAAAACCGATCGGGTTCAGCACCGAGGGCAAGGGCGAACTGGTCGCACGTTGGCAGGATGCCTTTGCGCTGATCGACTCCGGCGGCATCTGCGTTTTCTTCGCCGTGCGTTATGTCTTCTCAAAGGATCCCATGATTTGGCCTGACCGTCTGTCCAGGTTGCTCAATTTCACCACTGGCGCGAACTACAGCGAAGAAGAAGTTATGCGCGCAGCCGAGCGCGTTTATACGCTGGAGCGCCTGTTCCTGATCAAGGCTGGCTCTGGCCCCGAAGCGGATACTCTCTCGCCACGCCTGCTCAACGAGCCGCTGCCCGAAGGCCCCGGAAAAGGTCGCGTGGTCGACCTGGATAAGATGCTGCCCGAATATTATGAATATCGTGGCTGGCCGAACGGTATCCCCTCTGAGGAGAAGCTGGCTGAGTTGGGATTGAAATAACTGGATGTCATTGCGAGCGCCGGAGTGCGCGTGGCAATCTCATGGTTTATGAAAACATTGAGATTGCCGCGGCCTCACCTGCACTTCCGCGTGCAAGTTCGGCCTCGCAAAGACATCGGTAATTAGGAGCAGACCCTATGAGTTGAACAAACTCATGGGGTCTTTTGCTGTAGCAACATAATTTCGGTAGGCCGCGGTCTCTTCCAGCAGACCTTTGACCGCCACATACAATTCTTTCTGGACGTACTGATTTCCCTCGCCATTTCCGGCGGACAGAAAAACCGCATCGTCCTCGCCCGATCAATTGTTACATGCCCCCCGGCCGCCAGCCATTCCAGGCCAATTCTCACGGTGGTTTCGCGCTGGGCGGTCGCCGCGGCCAACTCAGAAATTTTCGTCTCCCCATCCTTCTTCGCAATGACGAATTTTGCCATGCCTGCCAGCCGCGTCAGGAATTCGTCTGTTTTTTCGGCGGGTGGGTTGTGCGCGACAAGGTAAACTTTCTGCGGCTTGACTTGCTCCAATATCGCTTTCAATTCTCCCGGCCCCGGTGGGGTAGTATAAATTGCCAGTTCATCAGATTGCTGTAAATTGTATCGATCTATCCCTTCTATCTTTCTTCCTGTCATCGCCTTCAGCGAAAATGACCGTGGACGATAGACCGTAGACCGTGGAAAGTTCTTTTATCGACTTAGAAATCTGGCGAAGGTCGATAACTTCTATCTTTTTACGTTTTACTTCAACCGCTTTTTCTTCAACGATTCGAAAATCAATAAACTGCAGATTGAGTTGTCTTTCCCCGCGAAAGGTACTTGCTCGTAGAGAGTAAGCGATATCGATTTTGCTGCCTGTTTCTGGAAGTTCATCTTTTATCCCATTCCACCATAGGATGCTATTTGTGTTGCCGCCTTCATCTTCCAGGTTCAGCCGCAGATGGTCCTCGTTTTCCCGATCTTTGCTACGGCTTTCAATTCTACGTTCCGAGAAGCGAAGGTCAGCGCCGGGTTACCTGCTCCGAAGGGGGCAAGTTGTTCGATTGTATTGGCTAAATCCAGTGAAAGCTCATCCGATCCAAGCCAGGCGTCAATTTGCAGGGACGGTTCTTCATAGACCACATCCCCCAGCATTTGCTCAACCGTTTTGTTCAATCTTTTGCGGAACGCGGGTAAGTTTTCCTGCTCGATGGCAAGTCCCGCAGCCATGGGATGACCACCAAATCCAAGCAACAGGTCTTTTTGCGTGGCGATGGCTTCGGTGATATGCACCCCTTCGATGGAGCGGGCCGAGCCGCGCGCGGGTTCGCCCTCCGCAGTGTTGAGCAGGATGACGGGCTTGTTATAGCGGTCTTTCAGGCGACTGGCGACGATACCGACTACACCGCCTGGCCAGGAGGGATGTCCCAGCACGATGGCGGCTCCTTCAAGCAGCGACGGGTCTTCGCGCAGTTGTGCTTCTGCAGCGCGGTAGACCTGGCTGGTCAGCAATCTGCGCTGGCTGTTCAGGCCTTCCAGTTGCGCTGCCAGCACCCGCGCACGGACCGGGTCGCTGGTGGTCAGCAATTCCACGGCCGGGTTGGCATCCCCTAAGCGTCCGATGGCATTCAGGCGCGGTGCAAAGGTGAAACCGATGGTCTCTTCGTTGACCGTTTCGGGTTGGACATTCGCCAGTTGCATGATGGTTTGCAGGCCGAGCCGTTGGGTATTTTGTAAGGCTTGTAATCCTTTTTGAGCCAGTGCGCGTGTTTCACCTTTTAGGAGGGCTACGTCGGCGATCAGGCCGAGGGCGACGAGGTCAAGAAGATCGGTAGTAGCGACTTCAGTCGCTGTTAATAAACGACTGAAGTCGTTACTACCCATCAACGCTTCTGCGAGCTTATAGGCTACTCCAACTCCAGCCAGATTTGCCAGCGGATGTTCGTCCGAGTAGCATTTTGGGGTCAACGACGGCTATCGCATCCGGCAGGGATTCGCCCAGATCATGATGGTCGGTGATGACAAAGTCCACGCCGCGGGATTTGGCGTAATCCACGGCTTCGTGGGCGGCGATGCCAGTATCGCAGGTCAGGATGAGTTTTGCACCGTGGTCGATGATTTCGGTCAGTTGCGGGATGTGAACGCCATGTGATGAGACAGCGCGGATGGGAATGTGGTAAGTCACGTCCGCGCCAAGAGATGTCAGGGTTTGCACCAGCAGGGCAGTGGAAGTTTGCCCGTCCACATCGAAATCGCCCCAGACGCAGATAGACTCGTCGTTGCGCATAGCCAGTAGGATGCGCTCGACGGCAGCTTCCATGCCAGGAAGCTCATATGACGATGTTGGAGGTTGGGAATCGGGGTCGAGAAATGCTTGCGCGCCTTTGGGTGTGCTGATTCCGCGTCGGACGAGAGTCTGTGCGATGAGCGGAGGCAGGTTCAGGTTGCGAAAGAGGCGGGAATGTCAACGGGCGAGGGGTCGATCCAGCGAGGCATATCCCCATTATACGGGATGTGGGGTGAGTTATCCTCAGAATGGCCAGAGCAGGGGCAGGGCCAGCATGGCGATGACCAGCCCGATCAACAGCAGGGGCGCGCCAATCTTGATGTAGTCGCTGAAGCGATAGTTACCGGCACCCATCACCAGCGTGTTGACCGGGGAGGCAACCGGCGAGGCAAAGGCCATAGATGCGGCCAGGCCGACGGCCATCATGTAAGCCTGGGGCTGGACACCCAGATTGTGCGCGGCGGCCAGTGCGAGCGGGGCGATCAGCACGGCGGTGGTTGTGTTGGAGAGCACCTGTGTGAAAAAGGAGGTCGCGATGAACAGCCCGCCCAGCACCCAGATGGGGCCGAGCGCCCCGAGGGTGTTTGTCAGCGTTTCGGCGGCCAGGTTGACCAGCCCAACGTTTTCGAGCGCGGTGCTCATGGGCAGCATGCCGGCCACCAGCACGATGGACTTCCAATCGATGAAGCCGTAGCCTTCGTCGATGGTCAGGCAGCCGGTCAGGATCATGAGCAGCGCGGCCAGCATGGACGTGGTGGTGAGCGGCAGGAATTCGCCGACCATGCCCACCAGCATCAGCAGCATGATGGCTGCGGCGATAGGCGCTTTGGATCGGTTGGCCGGCCCAAGCATGGACTCAGGCTGCCCCATGACGACAAAGTCGCGGCGTTGTCTGCGCAGCGCCAGCATGTCTTCCCAGGGGCCTTGCACCAGCAGGACGTCGCCAAAGCGTAAGGGTGTATTTTTCAGGTTGAGCGGCTCACTCGTGCCGGGGCGCTGGATGCCGAGTACGCTCAAATGATAGCGACTGCCGAAATGCAGTTCTGGAAGCGTTTTGCCAATCAGCCGGGAGTCGGGTGGCAGCACCACTTCGGCTAATCCGATTTCGTGATTGGCAAGTGACTTGTCATCTTCGGCTTCAGCCGATTGGACTCCTAAATTCCAGATCGCGGACAGGTGAGAAACATCGGTGGATGATCCCTGGACCAGGAGCAGGTCTTCAGCCTGGAACCGCATTTCAGCCGATGGCATCAGACCGCGCGGTTTGTCTGCACCCCAGACCAGACGCGCCTCACCGACCCGGACCATGGTGCGCGCTTCGGGCATGCGGCGGATCTCGATGATGTTGACGTTGAAGTCCGCGCCGAAACCGGCTTCTTCGATGGTTTTGTCCACCAGCGAGGAGGCCTTGCGCACACGCAGACGGAAGAGATTGTCCGGCAATTGATAACGGCGAGCAATCTCTTCGGGCGTTTCGATGCGTTGGATGTCCTGGGCCGGGGCACGGTCTGGCAGCAGGCGCACCCCAACCGTCAGCATGAAAATCACCCCAGCGATGATGAGCAGAATCCCGATAGGAGTGTAGTCAAAGAATTGGAAGGGTTGTGCGCCGCTCTCGCGCAGCATGTCGCTGACGATGATGTTGGGCGGCGTGCCGATCAGGGTGGCTGCGCCGCCGAGCAAGGAACCGAACGAAAGCGGAATCAGCAATTTGGACGGGCTGATGCGCGCGCTGGCCGTCAGGCTGATGACGGCCGGGAGCAGGACGGCGACCGTCCCAGTGTCGCTCATGAAGGCCGAGAGAAAGGCCACCGTCAGCATAACGGTCACCATCAGGCGCGAGGGACTGGTTCCGGCGATCTTGAGAATCTGGCGGCCAATGGCGGCGGCCAGCCCGGTTTGCAACACGCCGCCGCCAATGATGAATAAGGATGCGACGGTGAGTACGATCGGGCTGGAGAACCCGGCGATGGCTTCAGCGGGTTTGAGCAGGCCGGTCAGCATCAGCGCGACGACCACGACCAGCGCAACCACGTCCACGCGCAGCCATTCGGTGATGAAGAAGATGATGGCGAAGAGCAGAATGCCCAGCGCCAGGTACATTTCAAGGGTCATAGAAGATTTTGAACCGCGAAGCGCGCGAAGAACGCAAAGTAAAAGAACTTCGCGCCCTTAGCGTTCATTGTTCCTAAAGCGGTTCAAACCTCGCGGTGAAGTGACGCAGCAACTCCGGCGCATAGGTGAATTTGTAGCCGCGGATTTGGTCTGCTCTTTTTACGATTTTGGCTGCGGATTCAGCAATGAAGTCCAGGTGGCTCTGGGTGTACGTTCTACGCGGGATAGCGAGACGCATCAATTCGAGTTTAGGGTGGATCATTTCGCCCGTGTCAGGATCAGGATAGGCGAACATGACCGAGCCAATTTCGACACCGCGTATGCCGCCTTCGCGATAAAGCTCCACTGACAGGGCCTGGCCCGGAAATTCCTTCTGCGGGATATGCGGCAGCACGGCAGCAGCGTCTACGTATACAGCATGCCCGCCCGTGGGCTGGATCGTGGGCACGCCCACTTCGTCCAGACGCGCTGCCAGATAGGATGTTTGGCTCAGGCGATAGGCCAGATAATCGTCGTCCAGGCCTTCGTACAGGCCGACAGCCATCGCGTCCAGGTCGCGACCGGCCAGGCCGCCGTAAGTGGGGAATCCTTCGCGCAGGATCAATTCGTTGCGGACGTGCTGGAAAAGGTTCTCATCGTTCAAACACAGCAGACCACCGATGTTGACGATGGCATCCTTCTTCGCGGACATGGTCATGCCATCGGCCAGGCTGAACATCTCGCGCGCAATTTCGATCACCGACTTGTTCTCGTAGCCGGGCTCGCGTAGTTTGATGAAATAGGCATTCTCTGCATAGCGGGCAGAGTCAATGAAGAAAGGCAGCTTGTAAGAGTGATAGACCTCGGCAACTGCTTTTAGATTTTCCATCGAGACTGGCTGCCCGCCGCCAGAGTTGTTGGTGACGGTGATCATGCCAAAGGGGATATTTTCCACGCCGGTCGTCTCGATGAAGTCCTTCAGCTTGGCGATGTCCATGTTGCCCTTGAACGGATGCTGCGCCGCCGGGTCGAAGGCTTCATCGATCACCAGGTTGGTCGGGCGTCCACCGCGGGCGCGGATGTTGGCATCGGTGGTGTCGAAGTGCATGTTCGATGGGACGTAATTCCCCGGCTTGACCAGGCAGGCCGCCAGGATGTTCTCGGCGGCACGTCCCTGGTGGGTAGGGACAAAATACTTGAAGCCGAAAATGTCTTCCACTGCGGTTTTCAGGCGATGGAAAGAGCGCGCGCCTGCGTACGATTCATCTCCGCGCATCAATGCGGCCCATTGCTCACTGCTCATGGCTCCGGTCCCGGAGTCGGTCAGCATGTCGATGAAAATATCTTCAGCTTTGATGGTGAAGACGTTGTAGCCCGCTTCTTTCAGCCGGGCTTCGCGCGAATCTGCTGAGATCAGGCGGACGGGTTCGATCATTTTGATGCGGAAGGGTTCGGGGGGGTAGTGGGGCATGTAGATCTCCATTTAGTTGGTGTGTAATCCATTCTACAACAGAAATATTTTTCTAGCATGTATAATCATGATATGGCAAGAAAAATTCGCTTGTTACTGGCAATTCTGATTCTAGGGCTATCCCTGGCGCTGCTAGCTTGGGGCTTATGGCCTACCCTGATGGAGACGCGCATCGTGCCGGTGGAGCCGGGTCAGATGCAGTTGCCGACACCGGTTTCATACTATATGGAAGCGATTGGCTAGCGATGTCCACGCGTCGAAACGTTTATCTGTTGCTCGTTGGACTGATTTTGATCGCAGCCAGTCTTGCTTGTGGACTGGGAGCCGCACCAGAAGCAGCAGCGCCTCCACCGGCTGAGGAGCCGGCTGCACCGGAGGAGCCTGCGGAATCTGTGGAACAAGATCCAGCTGCGCCTACGCAGGGAGTGTTGGTGTTGCCAACATCGACCCCGGCCGTATCTATGCCTGATGCTGGTGATGGTGATGGGGAAGAACCCCAACCGGCCTTACTCGAATCCCGCCGCCTGACGCTGGAGTTCCCGCCTGTCATGCGCACCGGTGATTCGACTCGCATCCGCTTGCGGTTGGAGGTGGATGATCGGGGAGGCATCGTCCCGACGGCGGTGGTCGAGGGGAACATTGTCACCGGTGAAGTGGTTGAAATTCCCGACTTATATGAAACCCATTTCGTTGTTGCTGAAGCACGTCTGGATATGGCGGGCATGGAAGTGCAACCCCCGGGGACGATCAGCGAGCCGTTAACACCGGGAGGCTCGGTCACGTTTTATTGGAGTGTACGCCCTGAAGAGTCAGGTACTTATGAAGGCACAGCCTGGCTGCATTTGCGCTTTATTCCCATGATCACCCTGGGTGGCGAGCAGGAGAGTCGCATCCCGATCTCGGTGCAGTTTTTGGAGATCGAGGCCAAGTCCTTTTTGGGGTTCTTCTCAGGCGGCGCGGCGCGCGGGATAGGGGCGGTCGGGTCTGCGATTGGCTCGGTGCTTGGCTTCCCGTTTTTCGAGGATATCGTCCGGTTTATTTTCAGGAAACCAAAGCGCAAACGATCGCTTCGTCAATGACCGTCCTATAAAAAAGACAGTATATATAAGTTCAAGTTATAAAAACCTATAAGTAGTAACACTTGAACTCATGACGAATATCACCCAAAATATTGACATGCATTCGTATGCCCCAATTGGGCTGTATGGTACAATTTTTTCCGTGCCGCCAAGGGCGCGGATTTTTCCTAAAATGGAGCATCTATGCAGAATGAATGGCTTTACATCGGCTTGTTTTTAGTTGTCGGGGTAGCTTTACCCGCGGCTGCGATTTTCCTTGCCTGGGTGATTTCACCCAAGAAGTCCAACCCAATTAAAGACAGTACCTATGAATGCGGTATGGAAACCGTTGGGGAAAGCTGGGTGCAATTCAAAGCGCAATACTACATCTTCGGCTTGGTCTTTCTGATTTTCGATGTGGAAACGGTCTTCCTGTTCCCGTGGGCCGTATCGTTGGGCAAGCTGGAACTTTTTGCAGTAATCGAAGGTATCATTTTCATTCTCATTCTCGTCGCCGGTTTGACGTACGTCTGGCGCAAGGATGCGTTGGAATGGGTTTAATTAATCCATAGAAATGAAAAAGGCTGACAGGAAAAAATATCCTCTCAGCCTTTTATTTGTATTGTAAGGAGCGTTGCATGCTTGAATTTTGGAAAGACCCAATTCAGGTGACAGCTGATTGGTTGATGGGTTTGTTCACAGGTTGGGGGATGACGGAGATCCTGGCGAGCATTCTCACACAACTGCTCGGCATCATTGTCATGGTCACCATCATGCTGGTGATCGATATTTTGTTGGTCTGGATCGAGCGCAAGGTAGTTGCTCGCTTCCAAGACCGGCTGGGACCAAACCGGGTAGGGCCGTTTGGTTTGATCCAGCCATTTGCCGACATCATCAAGTTGTTCATCAAAGAGAACATCACCCCGGCAGGCGTGGACAAGGTGGTCTACAACCTTGCCCCGATCCTGTCGGTGTTCTCGGTGCTGATCCTGTGGGCCATCATCCCGCTGGCTCCGGTCATCATCGGCGTGGATTTGAACGTCGGGCTGCTCTATCTGGTGGCGGCTGGCGCGATTGGCACACTGTCCATCATTATGGCAGGCTGGTCGTCGAACAATAAGTTTGCATTGCTGGGCGCCTTTCGCCAGGTGGCCGCCATGGTTTCCTACGAAATCCCGATGGTAGTGGCGTTGCTCATTCCGACAGTCTTAGCGGGAAGTATGGGGATGCTCAGAATCAGCCAGGCGCAACAGGGCATGTGGTACGTCTTCCTTTCGCCGCTGGGTGCCCTGATCTTCCTGATTAGCGCTGTGGCGGAGTTGGGACGCGCGCCCTTTGACCTGAGCGAAGGCGAATCCGAAGTGGTGGCCGGTTTCCACATCGAATACTCCGGGATGAAGTTTGGCTGGTTCTATGCGGGCGAACTGCTGCACGCCTTCACTTTCGGCGGCTTCTGGGGCATCCTGTTCTTCGGTGGTTACCACTTCTTTGGGATGGAAAATCTGGGCCCGCTGGTGGCGGCGGCGATCGTGCTCTTCAAGGCGCTGCTGGGTTACTGGGTCATCATGTGGATCAAGTACACGCTGATGCGCATCCGCATTGACCATATGCTGGCCTTCAACTGGAAGTTCCTGGTCCCGCTTTCCCTGGTGGTTTTAATGGTGACAGCTTTGCTGAACACGCTTCTACGCGACGCTTCAACCTGGGTCATGGGCCTGAGCATGTTCCTGTCGAACGTCTTGATCGCCTGGATCGTGATCGAAATCCTACGTGGACGCAGCCGGGCCGAGCGTGATAAAGCAGAAGGTTCCGCTCAGCCTGCTGCAGAAGCGGTAAGTCACTAGGACGGGAGGAGCTAATATGACAATTCTCTTTGTGATTACTGCGGCGGTTATCCTGGCAACAGCAGTGATGGTTGTGACCGCACGCAATCTGGTCCATGCCGTGTTGTGGCTGGTGGCATCCCTGTTTGGGGTGGCGATGCTGTACGCTATGCTCAATGCGAGTTTCATGGCGGTGGTGCAGGTGGTGGTTTACATCGGCGCGATCGCGATCTTGTTCATCTTTGCGGTTATGTTGACCCGTCGCCAGATGGGCGAGACAGGTCCCGGCTTGAACAAGAACTGGTGGGTCTCTGTTGTTGCAAGCCTAATAACCTTTTTTGGGCTGCTTGCATTGTTTGCTGAAGTCAGTGGAGGCTGGGCTGCTCTTGCTTCTGGTGGTGGGATGCTTCCGAGTGCCTCAGCAGACATCCCGTCCGGGTTCGATGCGGTGAGTGAGTTGGGGACGGCGTTAATCTCACCGAATGCATTTGTCCTGCCGTTCGAAGTGGCGTCCATCTTACTTGTAGCGGCATTAGTTGGCGCGGTTTACATCGCGTATAACAGAAAATAGGAGGAGATAATGACTGTTCCACTTTCCTGGTATCTCATTCTCTCCGCCGCGCTTTTCAGCATTGGCCTGTTTGGTGTTTTGGCTCGCAGAAATGCGATCGCCATCCTGCTGGGCGTTGAGTTGATGTTGAACGCGGTGAATATCAACCTGGTGGCTTTCTGGCGTTATGGTGACGTGATGCAGATGGCTGGCCAGGTATTTGCCATCATCGTCTTCGCTGTGGCGGCTGCGGAAGTTGCGGTCGGTCTGGCGCTGGTGATCTCGGTCTATCGCAATCGCAAGACCGTGGTGGCCGACGAACTTGACATGATGAAGTGGTAGGGACATTTTATGGCAACTGAAACTCTCATCTGGTTAATTCCCCTTCCGCCCGTTCTGGCGTTCTTCCTGATTGTTCTATTCACGAATAAGAACAAGGCTTTGAGCCACACAGTGGGTGTTGGTGCAGCGGCTCTTTCGTGGCTGGGCAGTATGGTGGTTTTCTTCCGCGCAATCGGTGTAGAACACCTGGGCGAGCATCCGTTTGCATCGTCAATTCCCTGGCTGCCTACAGGGAATACTTGGTTCAATATAGGTGTACTGATTGATCCATTGGGCGCGGCAGTACTGTTTTTTGTGGCCTGGACGATTTTTATGATCTTCCTGTATAGCGTGGGCTATCAAAACTTTGGCCAACCAAAGGGCGATCATGACCGAGCTGGCCTGCCTCCACACGGCGCAACCGTGACGGATGAACACGGACACAAACACACCGTTCCGTCAGTCGAGCCGATGTATTCGCGCTTCTTCGCCTTCCTGGGCTTGTTCGCCTTCGGGATGTATACGCTGGTGGTTTCCGATAATTTGCTGACTATGTTCGTCGGCTGGGAAATCATGGGTTTGTGCTCATACCTGTTGATTGGCTTCTGGTATGGCAAGAAGTCGGCGCGGGATGCAGCTATCAAGGCCTTCATGACCACCCGTATCGGCGACGTGTTCATGCTGCTGGGTATCTCCTTCCTTTATAGTGCAACCGGCACACTCTCCTTCCGTGCGATCTTCACCGAAGAGGTGCTGCACGTTTTGGCGAGTACTCCCGCTTTCTTCGGCCTTTCGGCGGCTGGCGCGATTGCGCTGTTGCTGTTCATCGGCACGATTGGCAAATCCGCGCAGTGGCCGTTGCACGTCTGGCTGCCCGACGCGATGGAAGGCCCGACCCCGGTCAGCGCCATGATCCATGCGGCCACAATGGTTTCGGCTGGCGTCTATGCGGGCATCCGCATGTTCCCGCTCCTGAGCATGGACCCGACAACGATGAGCATCGTGGCTTTCATCGGCGCGTTTACAGCGCTGTTCTCGGCAACCATCGCGGTGGCGCAGAACGACGTCAAGCGCGTGCTGGCTTACTCAACCATTTCGCAGCTTGGGTTTATGATCGCTGCTTTGGGTATCGGCGCTTATGTTGCGGCTGCTTTCCACCTGATCACCCATGCTTTCTTCAAGGCGCTGCTTTTCCTGGGTTCCGGTTCGGTCATCCATGGTATGGAACATGGCGTCTTGCACACCGGCGATCACAAGGTTGACCCCCAGGATATGTTCAACATGGGCGGCCTCCGCAAGAAGATGCCCATCACTTTCTGGACGTTCCTGATCGGTGGCTTTGCGCTCTCCGGTTTCCCGGTCATCACGGCTGGCTTCTGGTCAAAGGATGAAATCCTGGCCGATGCCTGGGCGCACCATCACTACACGGTTTTCATCGTTTTAGCTGTAGCAGCCTTCCTAACTGCTTTTTACACCATGCGCCAGATCACGCTAACCTTCCTGGGTGAAGCGCGTACGAAGGAAGCTGAACACGCGCACGAAACACCCTGGACGATGACCGTCCCGTTGATGGTGCTGGCTTTCTTTGCCATCACCTACGGATGGGTTGGTATTCCAGAGCATTTCCCGGTCTTGGGCGGATTGTCCCAAACTGGTTCCATGACTTTGTCGGCCATACGCTGGAACATCCTCCTGCCGCGCCCGAATTCAGTTGGATTCCCCTGCTGACATCCTTAGGCGTAGCGCTGGGTGGTTTGTTCTTCGGTTGGCTGGTGTATCGCAATGTCAAGTCTCCCGCGGAAGATAAGCTGCAAATCCCGGTCCTAAAAAATAAATGGTATTTCGACGAAGCCTATGATTTCCTCTTCGTCAAGCCCGCTTACTGGTTCTCTGAAACCTTCGTGTCGGCATGGATGGACAAGGGTGTGATCGATAGCATTCTGCACGCCTTTGGCAAGGTCACTGGCTGGCTGGGTGCTGCCATCCGCAACTACTTCGATACACCTGTCATCAACGAGTTCTTCGGCGATGGCACAGCCCGCGTAGCGCAGTGGTTTGGCGGTCGCTTGCAGCCCATCCAGACAGGTCGCATCCAACAGTACATGCTCGCCTCGCTGGGCGTGCTCATCATCGTTGGCGGAATATTATTCTCCCTGCTGGTGGGTGGGTAAAAGGAGACCATGATGGATTTCATCAACAACTATCTTTTGAGCCTGATACTCTTCCTCCCGGCCCTGGTGGCGCTGGTCATCTTCTTCCTGCCAAAGGATGAGATGAAGCTTATTCGCTGGACGGCACTGATCGGCAGTCTGTTTCCGTTTGCGCTCACGCTAGTGCTGTGGTTCTCCTTCAATTCAAATGCAGAAGGCTTCCAGTTCGAAGAGAAATATATCTGGTACGAGGCGATCAATTCCACCCTGCATCTGGGCGTGGACGGTCTCTCCCTGACCATGGTCTTGCTGACTACCTTCCTGACGCCGCTGGCAATCCTGGCTTCGTTCGGCATCACAGACCGCGTCAAGGCCTACATGATGCTGTTCCTGTTCCTTGAGATGGGTATGCTGGGCGTTTTCTTGTCGCTCGACCTGCTGATCTTCTTCGTTTTCTGGGAGATTGGTCTCGTCCCAATGTACTTCCTCATCAACCAGTGGGGCAGCGCCAATCGGGACTACGCTTCGCTCAAGTTCATGATCTATACGATGGGTGGTTCGCTGGGACTTTTACTGGCTGTCCAGTTGCTGGGCGTCTCTTTCGGGACCTATGACCTGCTTCAGCTCTATGAGCTTTGGCCGGGGGCTGAAACATTGGCCAACATCCCCGGTTCATGGCTTGAAATTGAAACCATAAAAGTAGTGGCTTTCTGGGCCTTTACTGATTGCCTTCGCGGTCAAAGTGCCGCTGTGGCCTTTCCACACCTGGTTGCCCGATGCGCATACTGAAGCTCCGACAGCCGGTTCGATGATCCTGGCGGGCGTGCTGCTGAAGTTAGGGGCATACGGCTTCTTGCGCCTCATCCTGCCGTTGTACCCTCAGCAGGCTCAAGTGTTTGCCGGTGCGCTGGCATTCCTGGCAACGGCGGCCATCGTTTTCGGTGCATTCGCAGCGTATGGGCAAACGGACTTCAAACGTCTGGTGGCGTATTCCTCGGTCAACCACATGGGATTTGTGGTGCTGGGCATCGCGGCTGCGGCTGCGGCTTCCGGTACTGTCCACGCGACCATCGCTCTGAACGGAGCCATCTTGCAAATGTTCAACCACGGACTTTCGGCGGCTGGTATGTTCTTCCTGGTGGGTGTCATTTACGAGCGTACGCACACCCGTGACCTGAGTAAATTCGGCGGCTTGTTCCCGCTGGTGCCGGTTTATGGCGGCATCCTGATCTTCACCAGTATGGCTTCGCTCGGTTTGCCCGGCCTGAACGGCTTCATCTCCGAGTTCCTGGTGGTACGGGGCGCATGGCCGATCTTGACCGCTTACACTGCCATCAGCATGCTTGGCCTGCTCTTTACCGGTGCTTACATCCTGAAGGGTGTCAAGAGCGTGTTGCACGGTCCGATGAACGAGCATTGGGCGCACGGTGAGCATAAACTGACCGAAATCAACTTCCGCGAAATCATTGTCATGGCTCCACTCATGGTCTTGATCCTTTGGATTGGCGTCTGGCCAGCCTGGATCCTGGACGTGATCAACAAAGCCGTGGTTTCGTTATTCTAGGAGGCGGATAATGACATTTCCGATCCTTAGCATAATCGTTTTTACCCCCATCGTTGCCGGGGCCTTCATCTTGCTCTTCCCTGCGGAGCGCAAGACCGAAGTGCGGGTTACAGCATTGGCCGCGGCGACATTTGCATTGCTTCTGTCCATCTGGGTGTACTTCTCGTACGACTCGAGTGCGGCTGGCTATCAATTCCAGGAGGCCTATAACTGGCTGCCGAGCCTGGGCATTGGCTACCACGTCGGCGTGGATGGTATGAGCACCCCGCTCGTCTTGCTGACCGGTGTAGTCATGTTCACCGGTGTGCTGATCTCCTGGGGCATTGAAGATCGCCCGCGCGAATTCTTTGCCTTCTTGTTCATCCTGGCGAGCGGCGTGTTTGGTGTTTTCGTAGCGCTCGACCTGTTTCAACTGTTCTTCTTCTATGAGATCGCCGTCTTCCCGATGTTCCTTCTGATCGCTATCTGGGGCTGGGTCAAGACGCGCGAATACGCAGCCATGAAGCTGACCCTGTATCTGTTTATTGGTTCGGTGGTCTCCTTGGTCGGCGCGCTGGCGATGTACTGGGTAGCCTATCAGAATACTGGTGTGCTCTCCTTCGATATGTTGCAGCTTGAACAGGCCGGTTTCTCGGAACAATTCCAGATTATCTGGTTTCTGCCGGTTTTCCTGGGATTTGCGGTGCTGGGCGGTATCTGGCCCTTCCACAACTGGTCGCCTGACGGCCACGTTGCGGCACCGACAGCCGTTTCTATGTTCCATGCAGGCGTGCTGATGAAGTTGGGCGCCTTTGCAGCTTTGCGGGTTGGCATCATGCTCCTGCCGCAGGGTGCACAGTACTGGTCGTGGCTGATTATGGCCTTTGCTGGAATCGCTGTAGTTTATGGTGCCTTCATTGCCTTCATGCAAGACGATATGAAATACATGATCGGCTTCTCGTCCGTTTCACACATGGGGCTTGTGATGCTCGGCATGTCCACGCTGAATAAAACCGGTCTCACCGGCGCGGGTGTGCAGATGTTCTCGCACGGTATCATGACGGCGCTCTTCTTTGCTGTCACCGGTATGATCTACGACCGGGCGCACACTCGTCAGATTTCTGAGTTGGGCGGCATGGCCAAGATTATGCCCTTTGCAACCATCGGTTTCATTATCGGCGGCCTGGTCTCTATGGGTATGCCCGGCTTCTCCGGCTTTGTAGCTGAGTTCCCCATCTTTATGGGCGTATGGGAGATCAATCCCTGGGTTGCGATTGTCGCCAGTATCTCGATTGTCATCACGGCGGCTTATATCATGCGCAATATTCGCGATGTATTTTTTAGACCGATGCCAGAAAACCTTGAAGGCCACATTACGGATGTCAACGTGCTGGATAAAGTTGCCATTCTCACAGTCGTCATATTGATGATTGCGATTGGTTTATTTCCATCCGTGATGGTGCCAATGGTGCAAAGTGGCGTGCAAAATATTCTGGACCTATTGGGAGGTGTATAAATGTCTTACACTCCAACCATGTTCCTGTCGATCCTCCCTGAGATACTCATTCTCGTTCTGGGCATACTCCTGCTTGTTTTTGAACCGTTCTGGAAGGGAGAAAAACGCCGCAACGCTGGCTGGATGACGGCTGGTGGTCTGCTGGCGATTATGGCGGTCAGCCTATTCGTTGCACGTCCTGGTGAAGCGACAACGGTCTTCGGCGGTATGCTGCGCTACGACTGGCTGGGTTTCTTCTTCAAGATGATGTTCATCTTCGGCGCGGCTATCACGGCGCTGTTCCTGATGGATCATGAAATTCTCGGCAAACGGGGCGAAGCCTTCATCCTGCTCCTGGCCGCCACGCTCGGTATGAACCTGATGGCTGCTTCCGCTGATCTGGTCATGCTTTATCTGGCAATTGAAACCACCTCCATTCCGCTCTATGTTTTAGCCGGGTTCATGCTAGCGGACAAGCAGTCCAACGAAGCGGGCTTCAAGTACCTGCTCTTCGGCGCGATGACTTCGGCTATCATGCTATACGGTTTCAGCCTGCTCTTCGGCTTTGCCGGAACAACTGACTTGTACGAACTGGCCTCCATGGCGGTAGCAGGCCAATTGTCCCTGGGCGTTGCGCTGGGGCTAGTCGTGCTCATCGTGGTGGGGTTGGGCTTCAAAGTTTCGATTGTCCCATTTCATTTCTGGGCTCCTGATGTTTATACTGGCTCGCCGACTCCCATAGCGGGTTTCCTGTCTACTGCATCGAAGGCCGCTGGGTTTGTTGTTATTCTACGGCTATTCATGACTGTGTTTCAAGGAACGGATATTACTACTTTGTCCACCTCTTGGGCTTCCTTCTTTGCGATCCTGGCTACGATTACGATGACTCTGGGTAATCTGGTCGCTTTGAAACAGACAAATATCAAACGCCTGTTGGCCTATTCTTCAATCGCGCATGCAGGCTATGCCATGATCGGTGTAGTTGCTCTAACTACAGAAAATAGCGCGGTGGTTGGTTTAGGCGTATCCAGTGTGGTTTTTTACTTGCTAGCCTATATTCTGACCAATCTGGCTGCCTTCGGGATCGTGATGGCCTTTGAGCGCGTGACTGGCTCTGATGAGATCGCGGATTATGCTGGCATGAGTCGTCGCTCACCTGGGCTGGCAATTGCGATGTTGGTCGCTTTCCTGTCACTGGCCGGTATGCCGCCTTTCGGTGGTTTTGTTGCCAAGGTGTTTGTCTTCGCTGCTGCGGTGCAGTCGAATATGGTTTGGCTGGCGGTGGTCGGTATTCTCAATTCCATCGTGGGTGTCTACTACTATCTGACTGTTCTAAAGGTGGTTTACCTGTACCGCATGGAAGGTGAGAACGAAGAAGCACATCCCATCCCGCTGACCCGTCCATATGTGATCGGGCTGGTGGTGTTGACCGTTGGTATCCTGTTGGTTGGCACGTTGTTTGCTCCGTGGTTCGGACTTTCCGGCGCGGCGGCACTCAATTTGTTCTAACTTTGTGTTCGTGATATAATCCGCAACCGATGAGCCAGCCGGAGAACCGCTCAAACAATCGCTTCAACACGATCCTTGCGACGGTTGTTGGGCAGGTGGGCTGTCTTACACCAGTTATCATACTGGGTGCTCTATTTGCGGGGTTGTGGCTTGATCGTCAGTTTGAGACGAAGCCGCTATTCACTATTCTTGTTCATCGTCGGCAGCGCTCCGATCTCAGTCTTTGTTCTCTATCGGATCGTTCGGACGGCAACTTCTAAATTGAAGACGGATAACCAATTCGAAAATTCTGAGGAGGATCCTGATCGTGAGTGAAAAACCAAAACAACGAGTGTGGGCTCGCTGGGTAGTCTTGGCGGCGATCATTCTGGGTTTATTCCTGTTTACCCCGTTCTTTGGTATCGGTTTAGGAATAAAAACCATTATGCCAGAAGTGTTTCTTCCTGGCGAAAACTTGAGTGAAACGCCCTTGTTTGGTATCCCCGGTTTTTATATGACCAACACGTTCGTGGGGCTGATTGGTGCTGACCTGGTCGTTTTGCTGCTTGCCTTTGGTGTTTATCGTGGCGTCAAAAGCGGCAAAATGGTTCTAACCGGCATCAGCGGAGCTATTGAAGCCATGATGGAAATGTTGCATGGTATGACCGAAGGAACAGCGGGAAAGTGGACAAAGCTTATCTTTCCTTGGTTTGCAACTATTACTTTGTTGGTACTGGCTGCAAACTGGCTAGGTCTGATACCTGGTGTAGAAACCATCGGTTTAATCCATGAAGGCCACGGTGAGTACGCCACAAAGGAACTGTTCACTGTTGGTGACCTTGCGGTGACAACCATCTGGGATTACGGCGAAGCTGCTGAAGCCGATGCATTGCACGCTGAAGAAACCGCTGCTGAAGATACTCATGGCGAAGAAATGACTGCTGAAGGTGAGCATCATGGTGCCGCTGTTGTGCCATTTTTCCGCCCGGTATCAACGGACTTGAACTTTACCTTTGCCTTAGCGATTGTGGCTGTGATCGCAGTACAGTATGCTGGCTTCAAGTCACAGGGAATGGGATACCTGACCAAATTCTGGAACGTCAAGCACTTTTTCAGCAAGCCCATCTTCGGTTTCATCGACTGGGGCGTAGGATTGCTTGAAATCGTTTCGGAACTTTCGAAAATTCTTTCGTTTGCCTTTCGTCTCTTTGGAAACCTGTTTGCAGGCGCGGTTTTGATCTTCGTGATGGGCTCCCTGGTGCCTGTCTTTGCGCCCGCTATGTTCTACATGCTTGAGTTCTTTGTAGGTATGATTCAGGCCATCGTCTTCGGTATGCTGACCATGACTTTTATGGCGCAGGCCACGCAGGGTCACGGTGACCACGACGAGGCGCACGCGTAAATTTCGGGCGGCGCTAAAACGCCCGGGAAACACACCATATTTTAGTGGCGGTTCCCCCGCCCGAAACTTGAAACGGAGGTATTTCAATATGGAAACTGAAGCTGCTGCCATCCTTGGCAAATTGATTGGTGCAGGTCTGGCTATGATCGGCGCTATCGGCGCTGGCGCTGGTATCGGTATCGTCACCAGTGGCGCGGTGCAGGCCATGGGTCGCAACCCGGATGCGACCGGCACCATCCAGACCAACATGATCCTCGGTATCGCTTTCGCCGAAGCCGTCGCGATCTACTGTCTGGTTGTCGCGCTCCTGATCCTGTTCGTATTCTAAAAAGGAGGGTACGTTGGAAGCTTTAGGAGTTAACTTACCCTTTTTGCTGGTGCAGATCGTCAACCTGATCATCGTCTACACGGTTGTAGCCAAGTGGGTCGTTGGGCCGATTGGCGGCATGCTTGAGAAACGCCGTGAGAACATCGCGCAGGGACTTGAAGATGCCCGTGTAGCTGCAGAGGCGCGTGCCAATGCTGAGAAAGAAGCTGCCAAGATCATTGCCGATGCACAGGCGGAAGCCAGCAAAGTTGTCCGTGAGGCCAACGAACGTGCGCAGGGCGTTGCCAAGGAAGTCAAAGCCGAAGCCGAAGTTGAAGTTGCCAAGGCCCGCGAAGCCACGCTTGCTGAAGCCGAAGTTGAGCGCGCCCGTATCCTCAGTGACTTGCGCGGCCAAGTGGCAGCTCTGTCTATTTCAGCCGCTCAGAAGCTGATTGGTGAAGCTCTGGATGAGAAACGCCAGCATGCTTTGCTGGATGAGTTCTTCTCCGGCGTCAAATCTGGCAAGGTTGTTGTTCTGGACGACGCCGGTTTTAAAGGCGAATCCGCTGAAGTGACCAGTGCGCTTCCCCTCACCGACAACGAGCAGGACACTGTTAAGAAAGACGTGCTTGCCAAAGTCGGCGCTCAGGCCGTCACCTTCCGCGTTGACCCATCCATCTTGGGTGGGCTGGTCATCAAGGTTGGGGATAAGGTTCTGGATAGCTCCGTAGCTGGTAAGCTAGATGGCTTGAGACAGAGCCTGAAATAACATTTCGAATTTTAATTTGACCTGACAGGTTTTGCGAAGTATCCCCGAAAGGGGGCAAAAACCTGTCAGGTCTTTATTTAATGTGGTAAAACCTCCGCATGTCAAACGTAAACATCGCTACCCTTTTCGCTGATTTCCCCTTTGATTACACCCCCAAGAAACTTACAGATACCCCCATAACAGGGATTGCTATTGATAGCCGCGTCGTTCGGCCCGGAGACCTGTTTGTTGCCATGCAGGGCGGCTCAGTAGATGGGCATGATTACATTTCGATGGCAGTTGAAAAAGGTGCAGTTGCGGTTGTGGGCCAAAAAAATGTGGACGACTTGCCCGTTCCTTACATTCGTGTGGACGACTCGCGCCGATCCCTGACCTTCCTGGCTGCTTCGTTTTACGATTGGCCGGGTCGCAAGCTGACAATGATCGGCGTGACCGGCACGGATGGCAAGACCACCACCAGTAACCTGATCTATCACATCTTGAAGGCAGCCGGGCTTAAGGCGGGGATGATTTCCACGGTCAATGCCGTGATTGGGGATGAAGTGCTGGACACTGGTTTCCACGTCACTACGCCAGATGCGCACGATGTGCAGCGTTACCTGGCCCAGATGGTTGATGCAGGCCTGACGCATGTTGTACTGGAAACCACATCCCACGGCTGGGCGCAATATCGTGTAGATGCCTGCGAGTTTGATATTGGCGTGGTCACAAACATTACCCATGAGCATCTGGATGAGCATGGTTCTTACAATAACTACCGCGCCGCCAAAGCGCGTCTGTTCAGCAGTTTGGAGAGAACGGGGGATAAGCTGCAGGGAAATCCACGACTAGCGGTCATCAATCGGGATGACCAATCCTACGAGTTCCTAAACGATTTTGTGAATGTGGATAAAGTTACCTATGGGATGGGGGAACATGCGGATGTGCGTGCTTTTGATGTAGCTATTCACCACAGGGCATGGATTTTATTGCAGAAATCAACAAATTTCGCGTAACCATCAAGGTGAATTTGCTTGGGCAATACAATATCTCAAACTGTCTGGCTGCCTTATCGGCTACGGTGGTTGGGCTTAGGATCGATCCCGAAATTGCCGCACAGGGCATTGCCAGGTTGCCCGGGATCCCCGGTCGCATGGAAGTGATCGATATGGGACAGGATTTCACCGCCATCGTCGATTTTGCACATACGCCCAATGCCCTGAAAGTGACTTTGGAAACCGCACGAGATATGCTAAACGATTCCCTCTCCCTAAGGGAGAGGGGTCAGGGGTGAGGGAAAAGGGCCGCGTAATTGTTGTCTTTGGGTCAGCCGGTTTGCGTGATAAAGAGAAGCGTCGCATAATGGCTGAAATTTCTGCCGAGCTGGCTGATTTGTCGGTATTTACGGCCGAAGATCCCCGCATCGAGTCGTTGGATGGAATCCTTGATGAAATGGGGGCAGGCGCAAGGGCTAAGGGGGGAAGCGAAGGAGAATCCTTTTGGCGGGTTCCTGACCGGGGCGAAGCGATCAGGTTTGCACTGCGGTTGGCGCGTCCGGGGGATGTCGTCCTGGCATGTGGCAAAGGGCATGAACAGTCTATGTGCTTCGGGAGGGTCGAGTATCTCTGGGATGACTGCACAGCCATGCGTGCAGCTTTGGCGGAGTACCTGGGCGTGGACGGGCCGGAGATGCCTTACCTGCCCACGCAGGACACGCCCGAAGCGGAGTGGTTGAAAGCGTGATCCATTATTTGCATCGCGAGCAGGTGATTCCAGCGCCGCTGGAGCGGGTGTGGGATTATTTTGCGGATCCAGGTAACCTGAATGAATTGACCCCGCCAGACATGAAGTTTGAGATCATCACAGGCGGAGATGTGCGCATGCACGCCGGACAGATGATCGAATATCGCGTGGAATTTGTGCGCGGGCTGCGCTCGCTCTGGCTGACGGAGATTGCGCATGTGGAAGCGGGGCGTTATTTTGTAGACGAGCAGCGCGTGGGCCCATATCGTTTCTGGTATCACGAGCATCATTTTGAACCACTGGAGACTGGCGTGAAGATGACCGACAAGGTGACCTATGCAGCACCTTTTGGTGTTTTGGGAGACCTGGTGACTGTCCTGTGGATACAGCGCAGATTGAAGAAAATTTTTGATTATCGTTATCAAAAGATCGTGGAACTGTTTGGAGCCGCTTGATGGATTGGAGAACCCCTGTCGCCCTGACCGGAAAGTTCGTGCGTCTGGAGCCTTTGAGCGAAACACATGTTCCCGGTCTTACGGCCGCCGGCGCTGGTGATGAGAGTATCTGGGAACACATGCTGTATGGAAACGTTTTGACCGAAGCGGACATGCGTGGCTGGGTGCGTCACATTCTCTCGCAGCCCGATTTTCCGTTTGCTGTCATCTACCTGGATTCCGGGCGGGTGGCGGGGGCTACGCGTTATTTGAACATCGCGCCTGAGCATCGCGGCCTGGAAATTGGCGGCACCTGGTATGGATTGGAGTTTCAGCGCACTGCTGTGAATACGGAATGCAAATATTTGCTGCTCAAACATGCCTTTGAAACGCTAGAGTGCATCCGCGTGCAATTCAAAACCGATTTGCGTAACACGCGTTCCCAGCGCGCGATTGAGCGATTGAGGGCCAAGAGAGAAGGTGTGTTGCGAAATCACATGGTTTTGCCAGATGGTAAATATCGTGATTCGGTCTTTTACAGCATTTTAGATGTCGAATGGCCTGACATCAAAGGGCGGTTGGAAGAGAAACTGAGTTATTGACATTGCCGTGGAGCTTCAACAGTTTGAGCGTTTTGTTCATTTTCGTTACGTTTTGAAAGCAGCAATAACCCGAACGCAGATGTAAGCCCTGCTACCAGCCCGCCAACCCATGTCGCTCGGGGGTGGATTGTGTCACTCAGCCAGCCACCAAGTACCGGTCCGGTTCCAGAAGCGAAACGTTGAACCAGGTTGAAGATGCTCATGTAACGTCCACGCATGTCAGCAGGGGCTATGTTGGCAACATAGGTGCTGGACGTGGGAGCAAAGATCAACTCACCAATTGTCATAATAACCATGCTGAGCCAGAACCCCCAGAAGTTGCTGCTCAGAGCTACGGACCCCACACCAATACCATAGAAAACCATCCCCAGGGCCATCATACGCACGGGGCTAAAGCGCTTTGTAACCTTCGTCATCCTGAGTTGGAACAGGACCACCATCAAGGCGTTAGTTGAGGGGATAAGCCCGTATTGGCTCTCGGGGATATTGTATTGTTGCGAGCTGTAAACAGGCAGGAGGATCCACATCATCGCTGCTGTGATCCAGCCGATGGCGATCACCCCAACGGTGGACAGATAATATTTATCCTGGAGAACGCGTTTGTAGCCGCCATCCCCTTTGATTATATTTTCATCATCTCCAGAATCTTGTACTGGAGGGAGCGTTTCTCGTGCAAAGAGAAAAAGAAGGGAACCATACAATAACATCCCGCCAGCGGCGAACCTAAATGTCAGCACATAAGATATGACAACCAGGTATCCGCCGATCACCGGTCCCATTGCGATGCCCAGATTATTGCTCCAACGGACGAGGGCAAAGGCTTCGGAGCGCTTTTCAGGTTGGACAAGGTCAGCGATCATCGCCTCTGCGCCGATTCGATAGAGTGGGTTGGCTATCCCGCTCAGTGCCATTAAACCGGCAAATGCCAGGTAAGAATTAGCCTGCGCCATCAGCATGTACATGCTGGCGTGCGCGAACAGGGCCATGACCATGATCCATTTTCGGCCGATGCGGTCGATCAGTGGCCCTGCAACTAGCGAGGCGACGATGCCAGTGATAGCATTGATCGTCATCAGCGCCGCGACCTGTGTGAGTGGCAAATCCAATTTCTTGCTGACGTATAGCAACAAAAACGGCCAGATCATGCTGACACCAGCCGTAGCCAGAAAGCGTCCAAAGAAGATCAGCCAGAATTGTTTTGGGTATTCCTGTAGTTTTTCGATGAAATTTGCCATGTATGCATTTAATGAAAGACAGGGAACGGTTGTATAACCGTTCCCTGGTTAGTGTTCAAAAAAAATGTAGGTTATCTGCGTCCGCCACGGTTGTCATTCCCGCGGCCCCCACGACGGTCACCGCCTCGGCCTCCGGAACGGTTGCCACCGGGGCGACCACCGCCGCGCGGCTTGTCCTTTTCACGTGCTTCTTCTGCGCTCCAACCTTCAAGCACAGCCTGGCGGGAGAGACGGATCTTGCCCATCGGGTCGATGTCTGTGATCATGACAGTGATCTCATCGCCCATGCCAACCACAGCTTCAACCGATTCCACTCGCTCGGAATCAAGCTGGGAGATGTGAACCAGGCCATCGGTGCCGGGCAGGATTTCTACGAACGCGCCGAAGTTTTCAATGCGCACAACCTTGCCAGTGTAGATGCGTCCGATCTCAGGGCTTTCGCCCAGCGCTTCGATGCGCTCGATTGCAATCTTGGCGCTCTCGCCACCCACGGCTGCGATGTAGACAGTGCCGTCTTCTTCAATGTCGATCTTTGTGCCAGTTTCTTCTTGCAGGGCACGGATGTTCTTGCCGCCCGGGCCGATCAATGCGCCAATCTTATCCACTGGGATTTTGACAGTGGTAATGCGTGGGGCATGATCCTTTAACTCAGGACGCGGCTGGGGAATGGTTTCTTGCATAATGTCTAGAATTGCCATGCGCGCGACATGCGCCTGCTCCAGTGCTTCTTTCATAATGTCGGCACTCAAGCCAGTGATCTTGATGTCCATTTGCAGGGCAGTAATGCCCTCGGCGGTACCGGCAACTTTGAAATCCATGTCGCCGAGGTGGTCTTCGGTGCCCTGGATATCGGTCAGTATCTTGTAGCGTCCCTGGTCATCGCTGATCAAGCCCATAGCGATACCTGCTACTGGTGCCTTGATGGGCACACCCGCATCCATCAATGCTAGCGTGGAGCCACAGACGGAGGCCATTGAAGTCGAGCCATTAGATGACAGGCATTCGGATACCAGGCGAAGTGCATAAGGGAAGGTCTCTTCCGCAGGGATGACTGGCTCAAGAGCGCGTTCTGCCAATGCGCCATGCCCGATTTCGCGGCGTTTTGGTCCACGAAGGGGCCAGGTCTCTCCAGTGGAGTAGGGCGGGAAGTTGTAGTGATGCATATAGCGTTTGGTGCTTTCCGGGGTGAGCGAATCGATCCTTTGCGCTTCGCCCAGAGTTCCAAGTGTAGCCAAGGTCATCACCTGGGTTTCACCACGCGTGAACAGGCCGGAACCATGCGCACGTGGAGAAAGGTCAACTTCAGCCCAGATGTTGCGCAGGTCTTTGGGGGTGCGGCCATCGGGGCGACTGCCAGTTGCGAGTATGCGTTCGCGCACAATGGCTTGCTCAGCGGCGGCGAAGGCTTTTTTGACGGCAGCAGGTTCGGGGTAGTCCGATGCGTCTACATTCTCGGGGGCGGTGAATTCTTCCAGCGCCTTTTCTTGCAGTTCGTCCATGCCGCCGTAGAATTCGCTCTTGGAAAGCGGCTTTTCGAGAAGTTCATTCATCGGGCCGTTGACAAAGTCGAACACTTTTTTGTCCAGTTCTTCATTGGTTGGAGCGAATTCAGCTTCGCGCTTGGGCTTACCAATTTCTTCTTGCATCTTGAGTTGCAGGTCGATGATGGGCTGCATAGACTGGTGCCCTAGTTCGAGCGCTTCAACCATAACATCTTCAGTCACTTCATTTGCACCGCACTCAACCATCAGTATGGCATCTTTGGTGCCGGCAATGCGCAGGTCGAGATCAGATGCGTCCATTTGTTCAAAGGTGGGGTTGATGACAAATTCACCGTCAACGCGGCCAACGCGCACTGCGCCAACCGGGCCATTCCAGGGGGTATCTGAAATGGTGACGGCAGCAGACGCAGCATTGATCGCCAGGATGTCAAGCGGATTCACTTCGTCTGAAGAGAGCGTGAACATGATAACTTGAACATCGTTGCGCATACCCTTGGGAAAAAGCGGGCGCAGTGGGCGGTCGGCGAGACGTGATGTTAAGATAGCGTCGGTAGTTGGGCGGCCTTCGCGGCGGAAGAATCCGCCCGGAATTTTTCCATTGGCGTACATGCGTTCTTCGAAATCCACACTGAGGGGGAAGAAATCGAGGCCTTCACGTGCGCGGCCCATCGTTGCGGACGCGAAGATGACGCTATCGTCCATTTTAATGGTAACGGCACCACCGGCCTGGCTGGCAAGTTTGCCAGTTTCAAATGTGATTGTTTGCGAGCCAACAGTGGTCGCATAGGTTTTTACTTCGGGTTTCATTTTGTCTCCTGTTGTGGGCATACGCTAATTTTGGAACGCAAATTTCACGAAGAACACTTCTTCGTGGGTTCAGCGATTTTTGCGATTTATCTTCAATATCAAATTGCGCAAGCCCCTTGAATAGCTTTCCGCCTGGTCAGGGACTGAAGAGCGGTGGCAACTGCTTGTTGTCAGCACTATTCAATTCCTGACGGCGGTGTCTCAAATAAAAACCCTAAAGGTTTTCGGAACCTTTAGGGTTTACTTACCTCATTACTTACGGCGTAGATTTAACTGCTCGGTCAGGCTCAGGTAACGCTGGTATTCCGTTTTGCGCAGATAAGCCAATAAGCGGCGGCGCTGCCCTACCAGTTTGAGCAATCCACGGCGGCACGATTCATCGTGTTTGTTGGCACGCAAGTGCTCGGTCAGCTGGGTGATACGCTTGGTTAGAATTGCAATCTGCACTTCGGGGGAACCGGTGTCACTTTCGTGACGATGGTAGTCCTGAATGACTTGGGTCTTGATTTCTTTTGCTAACGGCATGACGTATGCTTTTCCTTTCTCTAGAGTATGCAGGTCTCCTTGCCTACAGCCAACTTGACCGTATGGCAGGACCAGTCACGGAGCAAGATTATACCAGAAAAAGGGGCAATTCACCCGGTTGTAACGCGATTTTTTCCTTCGGCCTTGCTCTCGTACATCAGCTTATCAGCCCGGTGAATCAAGCTCTCAAGGGTGTCGTTTGGTTGCACCAGAGTCGCGCCAACTGAGATCGTTATGGACGGGATGTTCCCTTTTGCCGGGATAATTGTCTGCTTTACCAGCATACGTAGCTTTTCGGCCAGAGTTTTGAGTTCTTTTTCATCTACATCAACGGCAATTGCAAGGAACTCTTCGCCTCCCCAACGGCCAGCAGTATCGGTATCGCGCAAGTTATGTCGTAATGTGTTAGCAACGATATGTAACACTTTGTCACCAATGATATGACCATAAGTGTCATTGAAATCTTTAAAGTTATCAATGTCGATGAACAAAACGCCAAAGGGGATGCTGCTATATTGGAATTCGAGCAATGCGCCCCTGAGTCTGTGTTCGAGATGTTTACGGTTCCCGACGAGTGTGAGCGGGTCGTATGCGATAGTTTGCTCTAAGCTCTCTGCGCGCCTTTTCGCTCTTGATAGCACGGGGTTGTCGCTGAACAGTTCCGCAGCACCAACCAGATGACCGGACTTGCTAAAAACAGGAAATGTTTTTACAAGCACAGGAATTGGGAACCCCTCTGCATGGCGAATATATATTTCTGCTTCGCGTGGTGAACCATCTGTGGCCGTTGCAACCAGTGGACAATTCATACCGCTCAACGCAAACCCGGTTTCGTCAATATGTTGCAAAATGTCGCTGCCCATCATTATGCCAAGCACTTGTTGGGCCGGCCGACCCGTGATGCGTTCGGCGCCAGTGTTCCAAAAAGTTATTTTGCGATCTGAATCGATAAAACAAACCCCATCGTACAGATTTTCCAGCAGTACTTCATGGATGATGTCATTTGGCAGTTGCGGAGGTTTCATTCCCCGAATTCTATCAGATTACATTACGATAGATAAACAGTACCTTTTGTGGGTTTTAGGGCAAAGTACTTAACCGATTGAGACGCAATTGCGCCCTCTGGCTTTGCTCTTATACATCAATTTGTCCGCCCTGTAGATCAGGCTTTCGAGTGTATCGCCCGGGCGTACCAGCGTAGCGCCAATGGAGATCGTTACCTTCGGATTGCCCATTTCGGTTGTGATCACAGTTTGTTCGACGAGCGAACGCAATTTCTCAGTAATCGATTCGAGTGTTTCCTTATTGATGTCTAAAACCAGTGCCAGGAATTCTTCGCCACCCCAGCGTCCGCAGGTGTCAGTTTCGCGCAGATTATGGCGCAATGTATTGGCAACTGCCCTTAATACCTTGTCGCCAATGAGATGACTGAAGTTGTCATTGATGGATTTAAAGTGATCGATGTCGATAAATAGCAGCCCAAACGGGAAGCGCATGTGTTGATATTCTTGAAGTGCGGAAGTAATTTTAACCTCGATATGTTTTCGGTTACCGATCTGGGTCAACGGGTCGTAAATAACAGTTTGTTCGAGTTTGCTGACGCGGCGTTTCATCTTTAGCACCGTTTGGTTGTTGCTGAAAACCTCTACCGCACCAATGATTTCCCCATTTTCGTCGTGCATAGGGGAAGTGCGAACCAGCACGGGAACGCGGAATCCATCTGCATGGCGTAAATATATTTCCGATTCGCGTGGATTGCCGTCTTCGATCGTTGCTTTTAGCGGACAGCCATCGTTGCAAAGATGTGTACCGTTTTCGTCAACATGCTGTAGCAAGTCATTATGACAATGCATCCCAATCACATGTTCTGGTTGATAGCCGGAGATGCGTTCCGCCCCTTTGTTCCAATACGTGATTTTCCTGTCCCGGTCGACAAAATAGACCCCATCATACAGGTTTTCGAGCAAATCTTTATAGAACTTATCGGCGGGAACTTTTGTAGGCTTCATTTCTAAAATAGTATCACTAACTCTACCGGATAAAACTTACAATTTAATTTCACCGGATTATACTTCTACCTGTATGCCGCTGCCGAACTCATAGCGCCTCAATCCCAGGCGGAAAGCTGCTACAGCTAACCCAGGAAAATCATCGATCCGAAGAATATTTCCGCTAAGGTGCCCCATGTAAACGTGTGAACAAATTCGGCCGGGAGTGCCCCCATCAGCGCTGCTGGGATAAGCGTGAACAGGATCAGCTTGGCAGTGTTGTCAAACAGCGTGATCGGGTAAATGGCAAAGGTCAGCATGGCATTCAATGCCAGGCTGCTCAGGTAGGTTGTGTTCCCAATCCAAAACGCCAGGCTTTGGACTAGTATCATAAACGCTGCAAAGATAGCTGCAGCGCAGAGTGTGCCGACCAAAAAGCGCCCCAATCCGTCCCAGGTGTATTGACCGGAAAGGCCATAACTTACAAAGCCATATGTAAAATCGCCCAGCCCGCTGGCAATGCTGCGACTGGCAACTGTGTGCAGCAAAACCGGCCTGGGCATGGACAGGTAATAATCCAGGCGACCACGGGTAATGACATCTCCCAGGTTGAAGACGTTGCCAAACAACACCGAGACCAGCCCAAACCCACTGGCGATAATGCCATAGGTCACGAACATATCGTTCAATCCCCAGCCGCGCACTTCTGTGAAGCGGTCAAAGTAGATCACCCAGATCAGGAAGTAGATGGCGTTGTTGATCATCATGCCGAATACTTGCAGGATGAATGCCACCCGGTATTCCATTACGGATTGCAAATTGGCTTTCCAGACGGCGAGGAGAAATTTGAGTTCTTTCATAATTTGATGACCAATTGAACCGCAAAGCACGCGAAGGTCGCGAAGAAAATAATCAATGAACTTTGCGAGCTTGGCGCTCTTTGCGGTTTGAAAAATCAGCCTCCGTTAACTGTCAAAAACGCCAACCCTCGCCGATAGGCGAAGACTAATAAAATACCCAGCACCAAAATCCAGATGGCTTGCTGGCTGAGTACGCTGGCAAACAAACTGGCATCCGGCGAGACAAACAGACGTGAAGGCCCATATAGCATGGCGGGGAAGGGCAGTGCAAAGGCGATATTTTGTAACCAACCCGGATAAAAATCCAGCGGGATGAGCAATCCACCAAAGATGAAGGCAAACTTCTGATAGATCCACTCGAAGGGAGCCACTTCTTCCGAGACAAAGGCTGCCAGCCCGATCATGCCGTTGACCAGGAAGTTCAGCACCCAGGCTCCCAGCACCGCGATCAGCGTCAGCGGCCAACTGCGCAAATCAGGCGGCGGACCGGCCAGCCACCAGACCATCGCGCCGCCGAAGATGGCGGTCATCAATGCGCGGAAGATGGTCTCGCCCATCGAAACGCTGAATTGGTAGATCAGGAAATCATACGGTTTGTTGAGCAAATACGCGATAGATCCATCTTTGACATTTTCCGCAATCGTACGCGCCACCCGTGGACGGCTGAGCTCGATTGTTTCCGCCATCATCAAATACCACATGGTGTCGTGCAGGGTCAGGCTGTTGATTGTGTTCGACCCGGCTGCAGCAAACGTGACATTCCAGAGTTGGTAGAAGATCCACATAAAGGGCAGGATCATCAAGCTGCGACCGATCAATTCACCGGGATATGCCAGGGAATTGACCAGCGTGGTTTGAAAGATCGCCCAGTATTTCCGCACGGAGGTCATTTTCCCGCTTTTCCTTTTTGTGCCAGTACGAAGAGATGTTTCCCGTCATAGGTCTCGTCTTGAACGATTTTTGACAGGACGATATCGAATCCAATTTCTTCCAGCATGGACAAGTTGGTTGATGCATCGAAATCACTCCAGTACATGCGGTTTCCATGAAAATCTTCTTCAGTATTTTCGAGTAAGTCATCCGCGCCAAGACAGAGCAACGCAAAGCCACCGGGTTTGAGCATGCGACACAGATTTTCAAACAGAGCACGGTGTTCTTCACGCGGGATGTGGATGATGGTATAGAACGAGCAAATCCCATCGAAAGATTGGGCGGGAAAATCCAGTTGGGTCATATCCTGACACACGAACGTAGTGTTAGGAACATTCCTTTTTGCCAACTCAACTTGCTTCTCTGAGAAATCCACGCCAGTGACATCGAACTGTTCGCTCAGGATTTTCGCAACCGGCACACCCGCCCCACAGCCGGCATCCAGCACTTTGGCGTTGAACTCAAGATATTTTACGAATTCATCCAGCAGCGCAATATCTAATGATTTCTTCGCCCGTGTGGCGAGATATTCGTCCGCGATGGTGTTGTAGCTTTCTCTAACTGTATCTTTGTGGTTCATGGTTGCCTAGTATGGCCTTAATTCTCGGAGGGTATTTATAAGCATCTTTTCCAGTTCGTTTTGCTTGGGCAGATCTTCCTCGGTGGTCACCTGCAAATATAAACTTCGTAATAAATTACGGACATTGAAAAATGCGCGCGTAAACTCTTCTTTTGTCCAGGCGCCTTTCCAGTTTTGGAATGTGAACGACTTAGTCCATTTCTTGATTGTGCTTGCCGGGAGCATATCTCGTTGTAGAATAGCTAACACTGCTGCAGATAGGCGGTCGTCTTCGCCGTGGACGTATACCCAATCGGATGCGTTGATCAGCTTTTCAGCAATACCATTGAGAATCTGTTTGTGTTCAACCAGACCTGTATGCTGGTTTTCTGCGAGTACGCGCATTAAATCTGCAGTGTGTGCCAGGGCATGTGCCCAGCCCTTAGACTGAACATAGCCACGTGGGTCTTTCTCTGCTGCCAGATACCACAATCCTTTTTCAAGGATTTCATCGATTTTGGCTTTATCTAACTTCGGAGCTTTGTTGTCGTTATGGATGATTTCTGCGAGGAAAAGAACGGAAAAGGATCGCAGAAAAACACTATCGGTTTCTGTCTCGCCAATGCCTTTTTCAAGATTGGTAAGTAGTTCGATAATGTGCTTTTCGATGTCTGCTTGTGAATACAAACCCATCTCTAACCAGTTAGCATAAACGATGTAGCCAATCTCATCGCGCAGATCGGGGTCCGTGTTTCCAAGATAAGAAAATAGCTCAGTAGTCAGTTCTCTGAGAGAATGACCATCAGGAATTGCATAGTCGTTTTGTATGATTTCTTGCCAGAATTGTTTATCCATATTTTCTACTCGTGAGTTTCGTAAATTTTCGCAATAATTTCTTCTAACGGCGGATCGGAGATGTTGATGTCCATCACTTGGCCACGAGCGGAGATGTCAGCTATGACTTTGTCCACTGGGGTTGCCTGCGCATCAAAGCGCAGCTTGACACCATAACGCCCAACCTTGAGCACTTCCACGCCATCCAGCGAGAAATCAGCGGGTACTTTATCAGCATAGCGCACTTCCACCAGCTTGGATGTCAGGAAGCGGCGTTTCAGGTTAGAGACCCTGTCTTCGTAGACAATCTGTCCATGGTTAATGATGATGACGCGTTTGCACAGTGCTTCCAGGTCACCCGCGTCGTGCGAGGTGAGCAGCACGCCCACGTTCTCATCCTGTGCCATGCGGCGGATCGAGTCGCGGATGCGTTGCTTGGCGACCACGTCCAGGCCAATCGAAGGTTCATCGAGCAGAAGCAGCTTGGGGCGGTGAAGAAGCGAGGCGGCTACTTCGCAGCGCATGCGCTGTCCCAGTGAGAGTTTGCGCACGGGCGTTTCCAACAAATCCCTGATCTCAAAAGCTTCAGAGAGCTGACTGATGCGTTTCTTCGTCTCAGCGTTGTCTAACTCGTAAATTTTCCCGAAGAGCGTGAAGGTATCGATGGCGGGCAGGTGGTACCATAATTGCGGGCGCTGACCGAAGACCGTGCCGATGTGGTAGGCCAGTTCGCGGCGCTGCTTCCAGGGCGTATAGCCAAGCACTTGCGCCTGCCCGTCACTGGGTAGCAGGATGCCGGTCAGCATCTTGATGGTGGTAGACTTGCCAGCCCCGTTCGGACCGATGAAGCCGAGCAGTTCGCCTGCATCCATCTGGAACGAGAGCTTGCGCACCGCTTCGACAGTGACATATTCCGGCCGGACGAGCGCGCTAAGAGAGCCGCGCAACCCGGCCGCTTTGCGTTTGGATTGGAAGGTTTTTTGAAGGTCAGTGACCTGGATAGCGGGCATTGGGATATTTTACTGCTTCTTGCGTTAAATAGATGAATTGTCATGCTAGGTTTTGATAGAGAAATCGAGCTTCGCAGTACAAATATTCACGCAGCACATAGTACATGAAAAGAAGCCCGGCTTTGATAAAACCGGGCTTCTGGAAGTCGATGAGCCTGTTTACTTTTCGCCGACTTTGTTTACGCTGCCAACGCCGCTGATTGATTTACTAACTGTGGGGGTGCCGTAATAGTTTATCGATCCAGTGCCGCTGATATTGGCATCCAGTTCATTCACAACCCAGATAGTGGCGCTTCCCGCACCACTGATGCGAATTTCTGCATCCTGGCTTTGCAAATCTTCACTATTAAATTTACCAAGCCCGCTGATGCGCAGTTGCAGTTTCTGGGTGACACCGTCTGCGTAGACGTTCCCCGCGCCACTCAGGGTGAAATCCAGATTTCCGGCATCCAAGTCGGTCAGTGTAACCTTGCCTGCGCCGCTGACAAAAATTGCCAGAGAATCGGTTTCCAGACCTTCAACTTGCATCTTTCCAGCAGTTGGGAATTGGATTTTGTTCAATTCGACCACAGTGATAGTCACCCGTACCGATTTGGTGGGGTTGACACGTTCTTGCCAGTTTCTTTCGCTGTTTTCTAAATACAGCGTACCGCTTCGCACCTCGGTGATCAATTGCGGTAAAAGATTGTCTTCGGCTTCGATAGTAATTAATTCAGATTCTCCCTGCCGCACCGTGATATCAGCCGGATACTCAATAGCGATTGAATTAAATTCTGAAACCTGACGTGTTTCGGTCTCGACTACGCCCGAGCCTGCTACTGTGCCCCCGATCTCCGGGCCGAAATCCCATATGCCCCAATCCCAACTGGGGGCATTGTCCCAGCCAAGCTGGGGGGCATACACGACGGCCATCACAGCGCCAGCGACTACCAATAACGAGACCAGCATCCCGGCGAAGCGCCAGTATGCGCGCAGGATCAAGCCAACACCTAGCGCGATTAGCAAGAAGGGAAAGGTGTGGGTAAGTGCCCACAGGTTGGCGCGTGGGATGATCTCCATCCCGACCATAAGCCATAGTATGCCTGCCGCGATCATAACCAGCGGCCAGAAGATTGAACGTTCTTTCATGAGTTTATTCCTCCAGAGTATTTTCTGTCGATTTGACGGGTGTATCGACTGCATCAACTGAACGGCCCGGTAACAGCCCCGAGCGCATTAGAATGAGATACAGGCCAAGTAAGATCAGCCCCACCGGGAAGAGGATCGAGCGCAAGCCAAAGGACATCCCGGATGTGAAGATCAGCTCGAAGAAAGCGCCGAAGATGATGAACATGATCAGCCCGATTCGTAACACACCCAGGCCAGATGAGCGCTGACTCTCATTTTGTCCGTAAAGACCCATAATGAAGATGCCCAGGCCAACAGACATCAGGATGACTGTCCAGCCATAGGCCCAGCTTTCCCAATGGTCCGTGATGTTCTGATAAAAGAGCATCAGACCAATCGTGGTGATGATCGTGCCGGGAATAGCCAGCCCGGAAACCGATCTGCCGCCAGCGAACATGCCCACGAAGAACAGGACCCCTACACCGATAATGAAAAAGGGCCAGAAGGTTTCCCAGAAATTGAAGTTCTGGAAGATTTTACCGAGCAGGGCCAGCACGCCAAAGATAATCAACAGGGTGCCGCCTACCAGTGAACCGGTATTACGTTGTGAAGACATATGAATTCTCCTTTACTTAGTTAGTGCCGTAATTTTATATACGCGATAAATTCAAAAAGGTTTTGCGTTTTCATAAATAGATTCTTATGCGTGTATAATTTGACCGGGTCTAAACATGAAAAAAATAATCTACAACCTGCTCTTAGCTTTCACCTTGACTGCTTGCTCGTTCAATGATGTGGTGGATTTGCTTGTGACACCGACGGCGCCGCCGACAGATACGTCCACGCCTGCACCGATCTTCACGCCCAGCAAAACGCCGACCATCTCGCCTACACCGCCCACGCCTACGTTCACATCAACGCCCACGCTGGTCGGTGCCGCTCCGGCTGATGGTGCTTTGCCAACACTCATTTTGATACCAACTGCTACCCAGGCTCCTCAAACATCCTTCTTCGGCACTTCTGATTCTCTGCTCACAACTTTTTCAGTCAGCAGCAATATTCTCTACTAGGGATATTGCGATGCCCCTCATTACGTAGATTTTGATGTCAGGCTGGTCAATACATTTCGCGTGAAGTACGTGCTGCTTTTCATGCGATTGGTGGACAAAGAAGGCAGGCAATCCACTGCCTGGGGCGGCGGCGCGATCATGAATAAAGTTGAAGGTGGTTACTATACTTATCGTGTCAGGCCCGGGAACATCGCCCATTACGAAGAGTTCAAAGATGCATGGATCCAGTATCAAGTTGTGGTTACGACCAGCAGCTTGCGTGAGTTATCCCGCACACCGGTTTACAGGGAAGATCTTACACTCAAGTGGTGCCGCCCGGTTGAGGTGGATGAATAGCCATCGAAAATGAATTTCCCGGATGAGTTGGTCCGCTTTCTTCGCGGAGCGGAACGCGTGGCTGCATTGACGGGAGCGGGGGTTTCGAAGGAATCTGGCTTGCGCACTTTTCGAGATGCGCAAACCGGATTGTGGTCTGAATACAAACCGACTGAACTGGCCTCCCCTGAAGCCTATGAACGCGATCCGAAATTGGTTTGGGATTGGTATGCCATGCGCCGTGAAAAGGTGGGGGAAGTGGAACCTAACCCCGGACATTTCGCTTTAGTGGATATGGCGCATCACATCCCGGACTTCAGCCTGATCACGCAAAATGTAGATAATCTGCACCTGAAAGCTGGCAGTTCGCGCGTCATCGAGTTGCATGGAAACCTGGGGCGTGTGAAATGTTCTTCGTGCGGTCAGCAGGCCAAAACCTGGGATGAAGCGGATGGTGATGTCCCGCGATGTGAAGCTTGCGGCGGGCTATTACGCCCGGATGTGGTCTGGTTTGGCGAGTCACTTCCACGCGCAGAATTGGAGGCCGCTGTGGAGGCTGCACGTGCCTGTCAGGTCTTCTTCTCGATCGGCACGTCAGGAACGGTGCAGCCAGCCGCTTCCCTGGCATATGCAGCCCGAAATCGTGGTGCGGTGGTGGTGGAGATCAACCCCGAACCGACCCCGCTGACCCAGAAAGTAGACTTCGCCCTGCACGGAAAATCCGGGGAGATATTGCCTGCGCTTGTGCGGGCTGTGTGGGGATAAGGCTATGCGCCCCAATCGTTAAATCGTTCGCTGATCTGCTTGACCCGATCACGCAAGACGACCGCCAGGATACCCAGCAGCAGCAAGATGAGGCCGGTGCAGCCGATCAGGATAACTGGCAGGATACCTTCCAGCAAGCCATACAGCACGGTCATAACAGATAGGACAGCAAAAATGATGGGGGTGATCACCAGGCTGCGCGAGCGAACAACGATGCCATAAATCAGTACGACGATCGCCTGAAAGAATAAGGCGAAGAAGAATGCAAATCTCTCTGTGGACACAAATTGAATGTAAGTGGTGCCGAGCAACACCAGTTGCGAGACCATGCCGGTGATGAACGCGCCTGTGCGGCTGCCCGCGCGCGTGAGCAGATAGTGCATTAGCAGGCCCAGCAGGGCAGTTGCGATGGAGAAGAATTGGGGCTCATCCACATTTAGCTCGATCAACAGAATGAAGTAAGCCATCAAATAGAGTACATTGGCCGGGAATCCCAGCCAGACGTTGCGCCTGTCGAAAGCTTCGACGGCTACCATCGTGGCTGTCACTGCAACCGGGATAGCGGCGGAGAGTCCACCCTGCACAGGGGCAACAATTGTCGCCAGCAACCCTGCCCCTAAGCCGCTTGTCCACAAGATAAAGGGCCAGCCAAAGGAAAGAATGTCAGTTTCACCCTTTTCAATATTTTCAGGTTTTTGCTTGCGGAGGAAGAAACCCGCGGCATAGTAAATAACTGCAAGCGCTGTGACGGGTAACAGCCATCGATCCTGGTCAAAGGCTTTCAGCGCTGTGATGACTGTCAGGATGGAGTAGAGGGTAAATCCATAGCCCAGCAGGGACAGGCGGTATAGATAGGCCTGGGCCAGAAAGAAGAGCATATAGATGGCAAAACAAATGGCGGCAACTTGCGGTTCGGGATTGTTGAATAGCAGATCAAGGGTATTAATTACAACTACAAGCGCCCCAAATCCGCGTGAAAACCAGGCGACTATGCGTTTGTTTGTGTAGGTTCGTGACAGCAGGAGATCTGTGCCCAGTAATGCCAGACCGATTCCAAGCCATTGGTAGCCGCGCGCTATGTCCGCTTCTTGCAAGAGCATGTAAACCCCGCCCGCAAGGAATAGCTGTATCCCAGCTTCTGCCAGACCAAAACGGCGGGAGAACATCTCAATGCAAAATACCAGGGCTGAGACAAGCGCATACCAGCCGCTGTATTCTTTGAAAGTGATAATACCTATGAGCGAGACCAGACTGGTCAATCCCAGCCCGCTATAGCGCAGCATATCTGACCAGGGGGCTTGTTTTTCGTTTCGACCCACTATATATCCAACCGAATAATATATTACCGATAGGATTATCAGAATGGGCAGCCAGGAATCCAACTCGAGGTTTTGGAGCGCGAATGTTACACACAGTGCCGCGGATGCGGTTGCGATGTAGCCGAGCCAGGCCTTGTCAAATTTCAAGGCGTAAATGGCAAAGAAAAGGGAGTAGATGCTGTAAGCTATGGCAACGCTGCCACTGCTTTCCGTTGATACCGGCAGAAGCAGGCCAAGGTTGATAAATGCTAAAAGTCCGCCGAGTATACGTAAAGGCCAGCGCCAGGTTTTGTCCGCGGAAAAATCTGGTATGAGAAAGAGGTCGGGTATCAACAGGAGCAAACTCGCACCGAGTAATTGGTAGCCTGCAAAAACCTCAATCTCTTCCATGAAGGGCAGGGCAAAGAAGCTGAAGTATGCTCCAAGTCCCAATAAGAGTGCTGTAATCCAGAGATAGACGCGCGGCTTGAGAAGGTGTAATACAACATACAAAATAGCTGTAGCCAGGATGAAACCGAAGCCGTAGGTTATTTCTTCGGCATAACCGATCAACGTGGCGGTCAGGGTAACCAGGATAGATGTCACTAGTAATGGGAGGATATAACGGCGGAAATTGTCCGCTCGCATGCGGCGTACAATTTCACTCCCAAGTGCCAGCAGCCCTCCCCAAACCCAGGTCCCAATTGCAACGGACAGGGCCTCGACATCGAAAATCATCATGAACACCAGCGGGACGAGATAAAGTGATATTCCAGCCAGCCAGGGGAAAAGCACGAACGTAAAGGCCAGGTCGCTTAGCACATAAAACCCTGCTGTGAGCAGCCAGAAGATCGCGCTGGCCAAATTCCAAGTGCTGGGAAATTCTTCCAGGCGAATGGCTATGGCTGCGAGGGCAAATGTGTTGAGCGCGAGTTGGGCGATTTGCACCAGGATGAGTAATGGCAAGCTGAATTTTTGAGATTGCTGGCGTTTCAGGATGTAGGCGCCGCCCAACCCGATTAACGTCACAAGACTGAATAGAAGCGCATAAATTTCTAACTCGTCAAAAAATTCGCCCAGGCGAAAAACAGAGATTCCCAATGCGACAAAGGCTGCCAGGCTGAACAATCGCGATGTATAAAACCATGTGCTGAAGCCCCAGATTAACGCCATGACAGCCATGACAGCAAACCAATATCCGGAATTTGCATTGCCGCTCAGGTTGAGTACATCAGCAAGGACATTTGCATCCGTGGGTAAAAGGAAGGAGAAGACAATAAATAGGGCAAAACTGGGTTGGGGCAGTCGTTTTCGTGTGATGACGGCGCCGCCAGCGAAGAGCCCGGTTGCAATGAACAGGATGGGTAGGCGGGCGGCTTCCACTATGGCAGCCAGGATAGCCGCCGCAGCGATGACGAAGAATGCGCCCAGGTACAAAGCGATTTTGATGCTGGTCTCGCTGAGCAGGGTTTGTGTCAGGCCGGGACGAGAGGTTTCAGGTTGCGGGGGGGCATCTTTAGCGGTGGCAGGTTCGGGCCGGGTCGGAGGCGTGGGCGAATCCTGGGGAGGTGTAGTAGGTTTCAAATCAAAATCATAGCGACGACGGATGACGTTTGCCTGTTCCGCTTGAATGATCCCCTGATTTTCCCAGTTTTCGATTTCGTCCAAGATGGTTTGGCGGTCTTTGCGCTTGAGCCTGGTCGTGCGTCCTTGAATATAGCGATGTGTGGAAGAGTCCAATGCTTGAAGGGCCGCTTCGCGGACTGGTTTGCTCTTGTCGTTAAGCGCCATTTTTTCAAGTGCGGTCAAAATGGCGGGGCTGCTGAATTTTTGCTCAAGCAGCCTTTTGATGGCATTCAGGCGGGTTTGAGCTTTTTCAGTGTTTAAATCGGAATGGATACTGGTAAGGATTTCTTCTGGTGAATTGGGCATGAACTCTCCCTAATAAGTTTGAACCTGTATGATAAAACAACGCACCAATGCAAAAGGTGCGTTGTTTTGACGCAATTTTCCTGCAGTCATGTACGCGATTATTCGTTAGCGAAGTATCATTTTTTCTGCCAGTCTGTCTGCAGATGCAGTTACTCTATAGGTGGGTTCGGCTGCAACTTCGAAGCTGTGGGCTATAGTCGCGGCTGGCTGTTCATAAGTGAAATAGTTGTACATTGCCCTTCGCCCGGCTTTGACCAGTGTATCGCGACGTTCGTCAGTCATGTCAAATTCTGTGGTGCCGTACCCTTGGGCAGGCATACGCACGACTAGATTTTCGAAAGCTTCAATGACAGACTTGTCTCGAGCGCCGAGTACAGTGTTCATCAGCTGATTGAGCCTTTGGACTGTGGCAAGTTGGTTTATATTGAACTTTCCGATATCTGTTTCGCCTTTGGCTGATTGTGCACCAGGGACGGGCAGGTTTTCGTCGATCAACATACCAAGCACTTGTTCGCTGGTTTTGTTGCCCATTACATCCGTTACTGACTTTTAAGTCTGAAATGAAAAGTTCAATGGGGAAATTTGACAGTAAGCCGCCATCTACAATGGTGTGGCCTTCCATTTCCATGCCGCGATACTTACCCCATTCCTTTTGCCAGACCACTTCCTGCCAGAGTAGGGGGATGCTCATGGACATGCGGACTGCCCAGACAATGGGCAGGTCTGGGGCGGTGCGGTGGTTGAGGACCAACATTATTTCCTGTGTTGTATTGGAGCCAACCAGGGAAAGATCTTTGCCAGTGGCCTCATGAAATTCTTTGAGAGTCATCTTGCTGAAGTTGCGGGGTTTGCCGTTAAATTTCCCGCTGTCCATTTTTTTACCGATCCATTCCAGGAAGTTATCGGCTGAATACCAGCCTCCAAGCTCAACGAAAGAAAACAGATGACTTGCCCTCGGATTGGATGCCACCCAGTTGATGATAGCCTGATCCAGCCGCTTCTCCAGGGCATCGGGGAGAAGTGGAATATCAATATTATTCAGAAGTCTGGCCAAAGCACCATCTTTGACAAGAGGGGAGTCGCTAAAGGAGCCAGGGTCTCCCATGAAGTCGGAGAATACTGAATGCTCGCCCTTTTTCTCCGCGAGCGCTTCCAGCATCTCTCCGGACCGGTAACCTGCTGCCAGCAAAGCAGCAGTAATCGCTCCGGCAGATGTTCCCAGCAACCGATCATGCGTGTGGCCGCGTTCTTCGAACTCCTGCATCGCGCCGACGAACACCATCCCTTTTGCGCCGCCGCCTTCGAAGACCATGTCGTATTTCATGTTGTTCTCCTTCCTGAATATGAAAAAGACGCGAAACTCTACAAGTACTATACTAGAATTTCGCGTCAAATTCAATCAGCTTTCGCCAGATTTGGCATTTTTGCTTTAGAATATTACTTTGACAAATTCCCGTGAGAAATATTTGCGAGTGTAGAGTTATTTGAGAAGAGCAACACGGTGAAATATACTTCTCCCCATTGTCCACTTTCTAAGGCAGGATATGATTATTCGTTTGAAGGCTCGTCTTCCTGATAAACAAAGCGTCGTAAGCGTTTTTGCTACAGCCGCTTTTTTGGTTTATGGATGGACAATCTTTTCTTCATTCTGGAAAATCCCATCCTGGATATTTTATTTAAACTTAGATGAGATTTTATCAATCTACACTTATTCATTTATTACAAATTTTTTGGAAAGTGCGTTGCTAACAATAGGGCTAATTATCCTCGGTTTTTTCCTTTTTGATAATTTATGGAAAGATAGTTTTTTGGCGCCCAGTCTGATCGTGTTGATTATTTCAATAGGGTCAGCGCTTTTACATCTGCGTCTCCATCAAGACCCGAATCTTCGGGAAAACTTTATCAATAGCCAACTCAACTGGTGGGGTGTTACTTTTCTCATTGCATTGCTCCTAAGTGTTTTCAGTGTCCGAGTTTCTTGGGCGAGAAATTTTTTAGAGATGCTTGCAGACCGTCTTGTGGTGTTTTTGTACATATACATCCCGTTGACCATTTTATCTTTTATATTAGTCATCATCCGAATATTTTTATAGGAATACATATGCCAGAATTATCACGAAGGGATTTTTTAAAGTTTTCATCAATCATTGCTGCCGGAACGTTGCTGCCGCGTTCTTCTTCTTTGCAAGATAACGCCTCGCTTCCAAACATTATCATCATTTTATTTGATGCGATGTCTGCCCGCAACATGTCCATCTATGGATACCCTCGTGAGACAACTCCGAATCTGAATAAGTTTGCAGAACGCTCCACGATATATCATAAGCATTACTCCGGGGGAAACTTCACAACACCTGGCACAGCTTGTATGCTGACCGGGATGTTTCAATGGAAGCATCGAGCATTTAGCATCGGTGGTTTAATAAATTCTGATGTCGTGCTAACCAACCCTTTTTCTTTGTTAGGGGACGAGTATTTCCGCTTAATGTTTTCCCAAAACTTGTATGCCGATCGACTTGTGGGGCAACTGTATTCAGATGTAGATCGTTTTCTTCCAATGACTTCTTATAGTTTTCGGGAAGATAATCTGGTCATGGATAAGGTTGGAAAAGATCGCTACATGGCGTCCATCGCTTTCGATGAATTTCTACTCCCGCTGCAACTGGGCATACCTGCTTCCTCAGTGATCGGATATTTATACAAAAGTCTAAATCTTCGAACTATCCTTGGTCACAAGAATCATCCGGATTACCCGAGAGGGGTGGTTGAGGCGGAAAACTTTTTTAATTTCCTCAACGAAGAGGTTTATCAGGGAGTATTGGAAGAAGTGCTAAGTTTGGAAAGACAGAATACGCCATACTTTTCTTACTTCCATCTGTATTCGCCACACGCCCCGTATAAACCCGGTCGAGAATTCTGGAAGTTGTTCAGAGATGATGGATTCGAGCCGCCGCATAAACCAATGCACCCTTATACTCCTGGTTTTACCGATGAAGATTTGCTTGATAAACGTTTGAGATATGACCAGCAAATTGCTCACGTAGACGCAGAATTTGGGAAGCTGATTGATCAATTGGATTCCCATGGTGTTTTGGAAAATAGTTATATTATTGTTACATCCGATCATGGGGAAATGTTTGAACGAGGTTTCTTTGGGCATGGCGGTCCGTTGCTCTATGAGCCTGTGGTCAGGATACCTTTGCTGATACACTCTCCTAGGCAGGAAATTCGGCAAGATATTCAAGTATCTACGAGTAATATTGACTTGTTGCCCACAATTCTTTCTGTTTCAAAAAAGAGTATTCCTTCAAATCTGGATGGGCAGGTATTACCTGGTTTTGGCGGGGAAGAAGATGATCAAAACCCCTGTTTTCTATGAACGCAATAGAGAATTCACAATTCTTACCTTTAACGAAAGCTGCTATTTCTATGCACAAAGGAAATTACAAGTTGATTTCTTATCTGGGATATGAATATATGGATAGCGCCTACGAGTTGTACGATCTTGAAAATGATCCTGAAGAATTAAAATAATCTGGTTGATGTAGAAACACCAGTGTTTTCTGAGATGAAAGAAATATTTCTGGATCATTTGGCTGAAACCAACCGGCCATTTCAAAAGAACAACTGAATGGGGACTAGAAATAAATTTCCTGCTGTACAACCACTCGCCATACAAAACCGCACCTGATCTGAAAAGGTGCGGTTAAATATTTGTTGGAACTGTGTTGTTTTATATCCGTAGCACCATACCCTTACGGGATGGAATTTCAATATGCAAGATGTCATTCTCGACCTTTGGTTGTGCGTCCGGACCAAAGATGGATGCAGGTGTGAAATTGTCCGTCCCAAGGGCTTCGATAGAGAAAGCAACTCTTTTACGGGTGTCGCCAGCATTCAAAGCGATAATGAAAACATCACCTTCTAATTTGCGAGCGAATGCAAATACACGCTCTTCAGCATACAGGCGTTGGTAGGAGCCGCGGCGTAAAATTGGGCGTTCTTTTCGAAGGGCAATGATGGCCTTCGTGTAGTTTAATAAGTCGTGGTTCCAGCGCGATTTGTCCCAGGGGAAGCCTTTGCGGCAATCGGGATCATGCTTGCCTGTCAGGCCGATTTCATCGCCATAGAAGAGGCAGGGCGCGCCGGGATAGGTGAACATGAAAAGCATCGCCAGTTGCAGGGATGCGACATCCTCCCTGACGCAGGTCAGGAAACGTGGCATATCGTGGCTGTCGAACAGGTTCAGTTGTGAGCGAGTGATCTCCGGGCTGTACAGGTTGGTCAGACGGTCGATTTCGTTGCCAAACCAATTTGCATCCATCTCGGGGTGGACGCGGTCTTTCAGCCCTCCAGCCTGGTTGACGATATTCATATCGAGGTGCGCACCGCCGCAGAAGCTCAAAACTGCTGCCGTTACAAGATAATTCATCACAGCGTCAAACTGGTCGCCGCTTAACCAACGATGTGCTTCATGCCAGACCTCGCCAACGATATAAGCTTCCGGGTTGATAGCCCGCACACGACGACGAAATTCTTGCCAGAAAGCATCGTCGTCGATCTCGCCGGGCACGTCCAGCCGCCAGCCGTCGATGCCGAACTTAATCCAATATTCGGCCACATCGAATAGGAATTCGCGCACGGCTGGCGTATTTGTATTGAGCTTGGGCAATGCAGGTAAATCCCACCAGGCCTGATAACCCAGAGCTTTCAGGCTGCCCTCCCCGTTTTTCAAGGCATGCAGCTCGCCTGTGGCCGGATATGCGCCCCAGCGACGATTACCCTTCAGACGTTCCGGGTCGAAATGGAACCAGTTCACGTAGGGAGAGTCAGCGCCGTTCTCCAACACATGGTGGAATTGCCAGAAGCCGCGGCTGGCGTGATTGAACACGCCATCCAGCACCACGCGGATATCCCGTTTGTGGGCCTCCTCCAGCAGGAGACGTAAGGCATCGTTCCCGCCAAGCAGGGGATCTACGTTGTAGTAGTCGTAGGTGTGATAGCGGTGATTCGAAGCGGAAGCAAATACGGGGTTGAAATAGATTGCGGTAATCCCCAGGTCGCTTAAATAATCCAGTTTTTCTGCCACTCCGTACAGGTCGCCGCCCTTGAAGCCATGATAGGTTGGGGGTGCATCCCAGGGTTCGAAATCCAGGTCTGGCATACGACTACTGCGCGCGAAACGGTCGGGGAAAATCTGGTAGAAAACTGCGTCTTGTACCCAATCAGGAGGTATCATACTGAGTAATTGTGGAAAGATTGTCATGGAAACAGGGCGGTCATAGACCGCCCTGTTTTTTGTGTTGTACTTGGGCTAACCTAGCGAATTGCCTTTTCGGTTTCAGCATCGAAGATATGGAAGCTATCCATATCGAAGGCGATCTGAGTTTTATCGCCAACGCGCAAGCTTGAGCGCGGATCGATGCGAGCGACGAATTCGTTCTCACCACTGAGCATGTGCAGGAAGATTTCGTTGCCCATCAGTTCGGTTACGTCCACCTGAGATTCGACATTCTCGGTATGCACGTTCGGTGGAGTGAAGTTCGGATCATGAATGTCCTCAGGGCGGATGCCGAAGATTACATTCTTACCCTCATGCGCTTGATAAGTTTTGGCGTTTTCAGATGGGATCGCAACCGTGAATGCGCCGGTGTCAATCATCAATTTGCCGTTGTCTTTGCGCAGCTTTGCAGGGAAGAAGTTCATCGCCGGGGAGCCGATGAAGCCGGCCACAAAGAGATTATCGGGGTAATCATACAGGTTTTGCGGGGTGTCAACCTGCTGAAGTATGCCGTCTTTGATGACCGCGATGCGGGTGGCCATGGTCATGGCTTCTACCTGATCGTGGGTTACATAGATGAATGTGGTTTCCAGGCGCTGGTGCAATTTGCTGATCTCAGCGCGCATGGCAACACGGAGCTTGGCATCCAGGTTCGAGAGCGGCTCGTCAAACAGGAAGACGCTTGGTTCACGCACGATTGCGCGTCCCACCGCCACACGCTGACGCTGACCACCTGAAAGCTGGCGCGGTTTGCGATCCAATAGATCTTCGATGCCAAGAATTTGAGCAGCTTCATCGACGCGACGCTTGATCTCTTCCTTGGGTGTCTTACGCAGTTTCAGGCCAAAGGCCATATTGTCATAGACAGAAAGGTGCGGATAAAGCGCGTAGGACTGGAAGACCATGGCAATGTCTCGATCTTTTGGGGCCACATCGTTCACGACGCGATCACCAATTAAGATCTTGCCATCACTGATTTCTTCCAGGCCTGCCAGCAGGCGCAAGGCAGTGGACTTGCCACAGCCCGACGGGCCGACGAGCACCAGAAATTCTTTGTCAGCGACTTCAATGTTTACATCGTTGACAGCGGTTACATCACCAAAACGTTTGAATACGTGGTCGTACGTTACACTTGCCATGTTCTTCCTCCAGTCTGTGAGAGTATAGTGACTCTATTATACCCATAAAAAATATAAACGAGAGCATTTTTCTCTGCGTTTAATAAGACATTTCTTATCTGTTATAGCGTTTCTAATCTGGGATAACAACCAACTTCCCTTTATCTGTTGCTAGCGTTCTCTTTTATCAATCAGCGGGAACTTTTATCAAAATTTAACTGTCGCGTTATTTCTATTCTTCAATAAATAATTTCTTTACCGATTCCCACCACCAAGCGCCTAGATTTTCCGGGATGATTTCAGACACTATTGCCATTTTTGTCGCGTTTTCCCCTGCGCAATTGACGCCACCACCCTCCGGGCAGCGATTGACTTGAACGCAGGAACCATCGTTCGAAAGAACATAGTCGGCTGTGCCACGAACCAGGATACCTTCGACTTGATAGGTTGCCGTATTTATGACCGGGGAGCCTGAGTTACTCCCAAACGCGTCAAGGTTTGTTATAAAGAATGGGTTTCCAGCTTCATTGCTCAAAACAACCGCATTGGACGCGATCTTCAACGGGATACCAGATGGATAGCCTATAACAGCCACATTGTCTTGCGCTCCGAGGCCATCGACGATTGTGTAATCAAGACCCTCTCGACCGGTCGGACGATCCAATTTGATGATTGCGTAATCCAGATACTGATTGTCCTGATTGGGGGATGCTTGCGCAATTACCTCTTCGCACTTGAATACGTTGTTTGGAGTTAGCGTTGCCAGTGAGTTATCCGGCTCCATGAAATATCCAAAAACGATGCTCGTATCAGAGCAAGGAGTTTTATTCAGGCAATGGCCTGCAGTGACAAGAATATCTTCTTTCACCAGGAAGCCAGTGCAGAACCCCGGAGCGATTTGTGAAGCAAAGAGTTCGCCTGTGCACAGCGGCGCATTTGCATCTTTTACAAGCTGTCCCATTTCACTCATTTCATTGAGCGTGTATCCATCAATTGTGACAGAGCTCCCTGAAAAATTTACCTGTTTGGAGTGAACGAAAATGGCGACGGAGGCTGCCATTTCCCGTAACTTTGGGTCTGTATGCTGGAGTAACTCAGTGCGCGAATCCTGGCCATACTGAACTGGCTCTATAGGACTGGGGTCGATAGGTTCGATTGGATCTTCTGGGGCTGGCTCAGCAGGTTCCTCAACGGGTGCAGCTGGCTCCTCTGCAGCAGGTGCTCCGCAAGCTGAAAGAATCGCTATGATAGCAAATAAGAAAAATAGAACCGCTAGTTTTTGCCTGAAACCTTTTGTTCGCATGAACAGCCTCTAACTGGAGAAATAAAAAAACTCCTGGTCAGATTTTACCTGACCAGGAGCAGGGTAAGCAAGTTGTAATTATGCGGACTTCAACGCATCCCAACCGGCATAACGAGCTGTTTCCCCTAACTCAGCCTCGATCCGCAATAACTGATTGTATTTTGCAACCCGGTCCGAGCGAGCAGGCGCCCCTGTCTTGATCTGCCCGGCGTTCAGCGCCACAGCCAGGTCTGCGATGGTGGCATCTTCGGTCTCGCCGGAGCGATGGGAGACGATAGCTGTCCAACCGGTGCGGTGACACAGTTCAACCGCTTCCAGGGTTTCCGTGAGCGAGCCAATCTGGTTGAGCTTGATCAGGGCTGAGTTAACGGAAGCATCTTTGATGGCGCGGCGGATGCGCTCAGGATTCGTAACCAGCAGGTCATCGCCCATAACTTGAACTTTATCGCCCAGTTTCTCTGTCATCAGTTTCCAGGTGTCCCAATCGTCTTGTGCCAGTCCATCTTCGATGGAAACGATGGGGTAGTCCTCTACCCACTTGGCCCAAAAATCAACCATTTCCACGCCACTTAACTTTTTGCCTTCTGTGCGCAGATTGTAGGTTTTGGTTTTTTCATCGTAAAACTCGGATGCAGCCGGGTCGAGCGCGATAGCAACATCTTGGCCACGTCCAGCCTTGAAACCAGCTTTCGCAATCGCTTCCAGAATGACCTCCACAGCCTCGTTGTTGGCTTTCAGTGCCGGAGCGTATCCACCTTCATCGCCAACCAGGGTGGCGTAGCCTTTTTCTTTCAGTACTGACTTGAGCGCGTGATAGATCTCTGCGCCCCAGCGCACACCTTCCGCGAAGGATGGCGCACCGAACGGCATGACCATGAATTCCTGCGCATCGGTGGATTGCCAGCCGGTGTGTGCGCCGCCGTTCAGGATGTTCATCATCGGGACGGGCAGCACGTGTGCATACACCCCACCCAGATAGCGATACAACGGCAGACCAAGCGAGTTGGCCGCGGCCTTTGCCACTGCCAGGCTGACGCCCAGGATGGCGTTCGCACCCAGCTTGGATTTGTTGGGTGTGCCATCCAAAGCCAGCATTTCCATGTCGATGGCTTTCTGGTCGCTGGCATCCCAGCCGAAAAATGCTTCAGCAATCGGCCCATTGACGTTAGCAACAGCCTGCGTCACGCCTTTGCCGAGATAACGCCCCTTGTCACCGTCACGCAGTTCCAGGGCCTCATGCGTTCCGGTCGAAGCGCCCGAAGGGACGGCTGCGCGTCCCCACGAACCATCGGCCAAAACGACTTCCACTTCAACCGTCGGGTTGCCGCGCGAATCCAGGATTTCTAATGCAGAAATTCCCTCAATAATTGTGTCCATATTACTCTCCAGGGGTTAAGTTTTTAGAAGGTACGAATTGTACGAACGAGCCCTTCTTATTGATGATTTAGTAGCTGCACAAGTATAATCCACTTTTTAGAACCTTGTTTTGTGAGGCCCTATGACACAGTTGGAAAATCAAGGAGTTGATCCCCGCGACCGCAAACGTTTTGTTTTTCATGCAACGTTATTCCGTAAACTTTTTGTCGCATTTCTCAGGCTTGTTTTTCGCCTGATAATGAAGATGGATATTCAAGGCCTGGAAAATTTCCCACTCGACGGCCCAGTGGTGATTGCCTGCAATCATAATACCGGTTTTGATGTCTTCCCGATGCAATTGTGCCTACCGCGCCCCATCTTCTTTATGGCCAAAGCTGAGTTGCATAAATTCCCACTCATGGATGTGGCCCTGCGCAACCTGGGCGCGTTCCCGGTCTATCGCGGAGAGAAGGATGGCTGGGCAATGCATCATGCTCGCAAAGTGCTGGAGCATGGACAAACTCTGGGTATGTTCCCGGAGGGGACGCGCAACAAAGGGCGCGGACTGGGCCTTGCCAAAACTGGGACAGCGCGCATGGCGATTGATACCAATAGTCCAATTGTTCCGATGGTGCTGATCGGCACCGATAAATTCTTCAAAGATTTCCCGCATCGTGCGAATGTGACTGTGAAACTGCTCCCGCCATTGACACCAACTCCCGGCGAGACGCCGCTGGCCCTCACCGACCGGCTGATGTTCAGCATGGCTGCCGAACTTCCCGAAGAGATGCGCGGTGTTTATGCAGAAATCCCGAAGGGGTTTGGAAACTAAATAATGCTCCTGCAAAGTCTTAGCCTCTGCAGGAGCATGTGTGAATAATTTTCTTTTGAATTAGACGTTTATTTTCCGCGTGTGGACAAGCCAAAGGGCAGGTAGAGTGGGCAGAAAGTTACTGTAGCGGTTAGTGCAAAAACTACTGCCAGTACTAATAACACAATCCCGAATGTGCCGGATACGGCCCCGGTGAAGTATAGCACCGCGAAGATGGCTGCCACAACAAAACGGATAATGCGATCAGTAGTACCCATGTTCTTTTCAAGTTTCATTTTGATTTCTCCTTATGATGTCAAAAACTGAATGAGATACACCAGCCCGGTTACCAGGCTGACCGTTCGCCCCGCAAGGGCTAAGCCCGAGACGAGGTGCAGAGCAGGCAAACCAATGCCAGTTTGATGAATTTGTTTTTTGTTTCGTCCATCCTGTGCTCCTATGTTTCCTGTTCTGTTCAATTAGATGTACGATATTGTAGAAAGTTGCATTGAGTACTTAGAGACAACTGGGTTTCAGAATTTTCTGAAACCCAGTACCCTGATCCGTTACAAGATTATTTTGTTTTCACTGCAATTTTCTTGGTTTTCGCTGCTTTTGATTTTGGAAGATTTAGTCGAAGAACGCCCTCGCTCACCACAGCTTCGATCTTGCTCTGATCAATTTCATCTGATAGGCGGAAGCTGCGTTGGTAGTCGCCTTCCTCATACTCAGCATAGGCAATATCATAATCACCTGTTCGCAAGGGTTCAACAAAGGCATTGATCGAGAGTACGTTCTTTTCCAGGGTGATGTCAACAGTCTTATCATTCGCTCCAGGAACGTCAGCGAGAACAATAATCTCTTTCTCGGTTTCATAAATGTCCGCTTTAGGGACGAAGCATCGACTGGATCGGGTCCGTTCCATTTCATCAGCAGAAACCTCTTCCTGTTTCTGCACTTCCATTGCTTGATCTTTCTTAGCCATAGAAATACCTCCGGTTTATGCTGGATAATTATTTGCTTTTGATTGTGATCTTCTTCGGCTTGTCTGCTTCTGCCCGTGGAAGGGTAATCAGCAGAATGCCATTTTTGAAGTTGGCTTCTACCTTATTGGTATCCACCATGAAAGGCAGTTGGATCGTGCGACTGAACGAACCGTAACTCCTTTCACGGCGATGATAGCGCGCTTCCTTGACCGCTTCATCCGGATTTCGCACGCCAGAGATGGAGAGCGCATCCCCCGTTACATCAATATCAATATCATCGGGTTTCACGCCAGGCATCTCTGCGCTGATGAGCTGCCCATCATCGTTCGTCCAGATGTTGATGGCAGGGTAGCTGGGAGAATTGATCACACGCCCCGTGCTGGTCGCACTAAAGAGGCGGTTCATCTCGCGCTGGAGTTGATCCATTTCCTGCCATATACTGGGCTGCCTAAAACGTCGATACATAGCATCTACCTCCTTTGAAAGGAATATGAAATTTATTTTGCATATCCAAGTATAGGAATCAGTTGTTAAAAATAAATTGAATGAACATAAGAAGAACGTTAAAAGTTCAACTATTCTTTTGTTTTTTTACAGGTGTCTGGGATGCAACTGTGCTTGAGGATAACGCTACCTCAATGATCTGCTGGATGCGCGGGGCCATGCTGGATGGTTCTGGGTGCAACCCTTCGACCAGCAGCGCACTGTCATAGATTTGTTCGATAACGAGAGTTTGCAATTCCAATTCCTTACCAACTAGATTCTTCAAAATGGGATGAGAGGGATTCAACTCCAAGATTTTCTTGGGTACTTCATAATCTTTCCCAAGATATTTATACACTCGCTGCAATTCCGGGTTCAGGCTGCCGTCCGGGTCTACCAGGCGAGCCACTGATTTGGACATGCGGTTGCTGGAGTGAACGTCTTCCACGCGCTCGCCGAGTACTTCCTTGAAGCGCTCCACTAAGGTTTTGAATTCATCTTCGGGGATGTTCTTCTTTTTTGCTTCTTCTTTATCTTTTTCTGGTGCTTCCACATCTGCCTGGGCTACGTTCTTGAGTTCAAAGTCTTTGTACTTGTTAAGCCCCATCAGCATGAACAAATCCATAGGGTCGGTGAGCAGTAGAACCTCTAATTCTTGCGATTGGAAGTAGTCCAGGTGTGGACTGAGTAATACTGAGTTGGGATCATCACCGACGATGTAATAAATTTCCTTTTGCCCATCTTTCATCCGCCCGGCGTAATCATCCAGCGAAGACCAGGCATCGGGATGGGTAGTCGTGTTGAAGCGCAGCAGTGGTTGGATGCTTTCTGCGTCCATCGGATTAGCAGCAATGCCCTGCTTGAGATACACGCCAAACTCCTGCCAGAACGTGTTGTATTTTTCCGCATCATTTTTGGCAAGATTTTCCAGTTCCTTCATCACTTGCCCGGTGACGACCTTTTTCAGGCGTGGCATCAAACCTACCGATTGGACAGTCTCGCGCGAAACATTGAGTGGTAAGTCTTCTGAATCAACCACACCTTGTATGAAACGAAGATGCTCAGGCAGCAAATCTTTGTTGTACTCATCGATCAATATATTGCGGGAATACAGTTGCAGCCCATCTTCCCTGCGCAACGACATCAAACCACGCTCACTTTTGCTCGGAATGTACAGCAGGGCATAAATCTGTACCGGTGCATCTGCGACAGTGTGTATGTGCACCAACGGTTCTTCAAAATCCAGCGTTACCTGGCGGTAAAACTCTTTGTATTGTTCCTCGGTCACTTCCGATTTAGATGTGCGCCAGAGCGAGGTCTGCTTGTTGACTTGCTTCTCATCATCTCCAATGTAGATCGGAAAACCAATATAGTTCGAATGCTTGTTGATGATGTTTTTCAGGCGATACTCTTCAGTAAATTCAACCGCATCTTCCTTCAACTTAATCTCAATTTTCGTGCCGCGCTCTTTCATCTCTGCCGGGCTGACCTGGAAATTATCATCCCCGGTGGCATACCAACTGACGGCTTTTGCGCGCGGCTTATAGGAGCGCGTCGTGACTCGCACCCATTCTGCTACCATGAAAACGGAATAGAATCCGACCCCAAACTGACCGATGACCTGGGTCAAGTCCACGTTTTTGTCTTTGGCAGCCTCGATGAAGTTGCGCGCGCCTGACTGGGCGATAGTACCCAGATTCTCGATCACCTCGTCTTTGGTCATGCCGATGCCGGTATCCTGAATGGTAAGGGTAGCAGCTTCCTTATCCGGGGTGATGCGGATGGATAATTCTGCTTTGGGGTCGAGTACGTCCTGATTGGTCAACATCTCGAAGCGGATCCTGTTGAGCGCATCCGAAGCGTTCGAGAGCATTTCCCGCAGGAAAACTTCCCGTTCTTTGTACAGGGAATGGATCAGGATGTTAAGCACCTGTTTTGTTTCGGCCTTGAAGGAATAAGATTGCGCTTCTTTCTTGTCGCTTTTCTTCGAGTTGGTATCAGCCATGGTTGTCTCCTGAAAATGTATAAAAATATCCCGGTTATCCCAGGATTTGAGTTGATCCAGGATAACGGCCTTTTGAAATCCTGATAAGTTTTGTAAACTATTGTATCTCGTTCATGTCAACTTGCTGCATGAGGATTATTAGAAGACTGTTAACGGATTCAGACCAATCTCTTGTATTCTTTTTAACTTCCTTTGACGTTTTTCATACAATCGCGCGCTATCATAAGGGCGTAAACCAAAATTCTGTAAGGAGGTTCACTATGTCCAATTTAACTCGTTGGGAGCCAATGCGCGAAATGATGACCTTGCGTGAGGCCATGGATCGGCTGTTCGATGACGCTTTCACCCGCCCGCTCAGCTTTAGTGGAGTTTCCACTTCGCCCGCCATTGACATGTACCAGACTGAGGACGATGTGGTTGTCAAGGCTGCCTTGCCCGGTCTCAAAGTGGAAGACGTGGACATCACCGTAACCGGTGAAACCCTGACCCTGCGCGGCGAGTATAAGCAGGAAAATGAGCAGAAGGCCACCAACTATCATATCCGTGAGCAACGCTCTGGTTCCTTTGAGCGCTCACTCTTGCTGCCCACTGATGTCAAGGCCGACAAGGCCAAGGCCGATTTCGAGAATGGTATCCTGACCATTACGATGCCAATTGCAGAAGAGGTCAAGCCGAAGTCCATTACCATCAAAGCCAAATAATTGGTTCCGAAACTATAAGAGAGACATCCGAAGTTTTTGAAACTTCGGATGTCTCTGCCTTAACAAGAAAATCCCACTCCAAACAAGGAAAGGGCAATATTTGGGCAAATACAAAAGTTTGTAATACAATCCCCATAAAGGAGATCTCATGATCCCAATCCGTGATGAAAATCCCACCCGCCGTGTTCCTTTTGTTAATTATGCGCTGATCGTCATCAATGTTCTGGTGTTTTTATGGCAGGTCAGCTTGGGCCCCTCCAGCGATGTGGCCCTTTACCAACTGGCACTCATCCCGTTGGACGTGACCAGTGGATTCGACATGGGAGACGTTCGTTCAGTCTTCACCAGCATGTTCATGCACGCCGGGCTGATGCACCTGCTGGGCAACATGCTGTATTTATGGATCTTTGGGGACAATGTAGAAATATGCTCGGTCATTTACGTTACCTGCTGTTTTACCTGGTTGGGATTTTGCCTTGACTTACGTATTTCTCTACCCAACTTCAACAGTTCCAACGGTTGGTGCCAGCGGCGCAATCGCTGCGACGTTGGGTGCTTATCTTTTATTATTTCCAAATCGTCGTGTGGTGACCATCATCCCCTTCGGGTTTTTCTTGCAAGTTGCGCGCATCCCGGCCTTGATCGTGTTGGGGTTTTGGTTCCTGCTGCAACTCTTCGAAGGGACAATGGCTTTAGGAGCGGCAGGGTTAGGTGGCGTGGCTTTTTGGGCCCATATCGGCGGATTTGTGTTTGGGATGTTGTTTGGCCCGCTTCTGCGGTCGCGTAAACGTACCCCGGTGAATGTGATGGATGATTGGAGGCGTTGATAAAAGTTTTTTTGTTTTGATAAGTGGGTTTTTTCTTCTGCCCATCACTTGGGTAATAAAAGTCTCCCAAAGTTTAGCTGCTTCAGGAGACTTTGTTTCTGAAGGGGGTAATGATTTATCCCTCAACCACTTCGGCTTCTATCACAGGCTCATCTGCTGTGAATGCCAATTCATCCTCGCCACGATCCACCTTGATTATCTCACCCTCGTGGAACTCACCCGACAGGATCTTGAGCGCCAGCGGGTCTTGCAGTTCGCGCTGGATGGTTCGTTTAAGCGGACGGGCGCCGAAGTCTGGGTCATAGCCGACCTCGGCTAGGTACTCACGCGCCGCTTCGGTGACTTCAAGATGATAACCCTTCTCAGCCAGCAGGCGGCTGACGCGCCGCAACTGGATGTCCACGATACCGGCCAGGTGTTCCACCCGCAGTGGGTGGAACACCACGATCTCGTCCAGGCGGTTCAGGAACTCGGGGCGGAAGTGTCCTTGCAGCACACTCACGATTTCATCCCGCGTAACGGTGTGTCCACCTTCCCAGAGCTGGTTGCCCAGGTTGGAGGTCATGATCACGACCGTGTTGCGGAAATCAACTGTGCGGCCCTGGCCATCGGTCAGGCGGCCGTCATCGAGAAGTTGCAGCAGCACGTTGAAGACTTCCGGATGGGCTTTCTCGATCTCGTCGAACAGCACCACGCTATATGGGCGGCGACGTACGGCCTCGGTCAACTGGCCGCCTTCATCATAGCCGACGTATCCGGGCGGGGCGCCGATCATCCGGCTGACGGTGTGCTTCTCCTGATATTCAGACATGTCGATGCGCACCATAGCACGCTCGTCATCGAACAGGAAGTGCGCCAACGAGCGGGCCAATTCAGTCTTGCCGACGCCGGTCGGGCCGAGAAAGATAAACGATCCCAACGGCCTATCGGGGTCTTGCAGACCAGCGCGAGCGCGGCGTACAGCGTTCGAGACCACATGTACAGCATCATCCTGGCCGATCACGCGCTGGTGTAGACGTTCTTCCATATTAATCAGTTTTTCGGTCTCGCCTTCTAGCAATCGTGAAATGGGGATACCCGTCCAACGGGCAACGATGGAAGCAATTTCTTCAGCATCCACTTCTTCCTTGAGCAAGGCATCCTCACCTTGCAATTGTTTGATGCGCTGTTCGCCTTCGGCCAGCTTGGTTTCAAGTTCGCGTAAAGTTCCATAGCGCAGACGGGCGACCTTCTCAAGGTCGTTGGCGCGCTCGGCGCGTTCGATCTCGGTGCGGGTCTGCTCGATTTGTTCCTTGATGCCCTGCAGCTCCTGGATGGCCGATTTCTCGGTTTCCCAACGGGTGTGCAGTTCCTTGGAACTCTCCTTCAAATCTGCCAGTTCTTTATCCAGACGAGCCAGGCGCTCTTTGGAGGCCTTGTCTTTTTCCTTTTTCAAGGCTTCGCGCTCGATCTCAATTTGCATAATGGCGCGGTCGACTTCGTCCAGCGCTTGGGGCTTGGAATCGATCTCAGTCCGCAAGCGGGCAGCAGCTTCGTCGATCAGGTCAATGGCTTTGTCGGGCAGGTGTCGATCCACAATGTAGCGGTTAGAGAGCGTCGCCGCAGCGATCACAGCTGGGTCAGTGATTCGCACGCCGTGATGAACTTCGTAGCGTTCCTTCAGGCCGCGCAGGATGCTGATCGTATCTTCCACGCTCGGCTCTTCGACCAGCACCGGTTGGAAACGGCGCTCCAGGGCCGGGTCTTTCTCGATGTACTTGCGGTATTCATCCAATGTGGTGGCGCCGATCAGGTGCAGTTCGCCTCGCGCTAGCATAGGTTTAAGCATGTTACCGGCATCCATCGAGCCTTCGGCCTTGCCCGCCCCAACCACGGTGTGCATCTCGTCCACGAACAGCAGGATTTCGCCTGCCGAATTGGTGATCTCTTGCAGGACTGCTTTGAGACGTTCTTCGAACTCGCCCCGGAACTTCGCCCCGGCAATGAGCGCACCCATGTCCAACTGGACTAGGCGCTTCTTTTTCAGACCCTCGGGCACGTCTCCGTTGATGATGCGTTGTGCCAACCCTTCAGCGATGGCCGTCTTGCCGACGCCCGGTTCACCGATCAGGGCCGGATTGTTCTTGGTGCGCCGCGAAAGGATCTGCACCACGCGGCGGATTTCCTCATCTCGGCCGATGACCGGGTCGAGCTTGCCCTGGCGGGCCAGAGCGGTCAGATCGCGCCCGTATTTTTCGAGCGATTGATAGGTGCCCTCGGGGTTTTCAGATGTGACCCGCTGCGAGCCGCGCACGGTTTTGAGCGCAGCCAGAATGGCATCTTTGGTCAAGCCATGTTGTGAAAGGCGCTTGCCTTCGGGTGAATCTGTCAGCCCGAGCAAAATATGTTCGGTCGAAACGTAATCGTCCTGCATACCTTTGGCGTAACGTTCTGCAGCCTGGAGAACGTCTGAGGCAGGGCGAGACAGGCCCACGTCCATGTTTGATCCGCTGATCTTTGGTCGGTTATTTAATTCATTTTGCAATTCGTTACGCGATAGCCAGCGGCGAACCGGCCACCTTGGTCACGATAGCCGGTACCACGCCCTGATCCTGCTGAAGCAAAGCCAGTAGCAGGTGCTTCGAATCAATGACTTGATGGTTATGATCCTGTGCCAGCCGTTGGGCGGCAAGGATGGCTTCTTGCGATTTCTGTGTATATTTTTCGAGGTTCGATGGAATCTTCCATTTAAACTTATCGTAAGTATTTTACCGACAGAGCATATGAAGGGGATTAATAAAATGTCAAAATAACGTTGGAAGATATATTCCCCATGTATAAAACAAACCAACCCAACCCAATATCGCTAATTATCGGGCTGTTCTTCAGATTTATATTTGTTTTTCTCTACACGTTACTTAATTGAGTGGAATTCTTATGTCATCATGAGCCAATAGGTTAGCGAATAAATCAGCGTTCCGCCTACCAGGCCAGCCAACACATCCAGGATGTAGTGTTGTTTGGTGTATAGGGTGGATAAAGCAATCAATATTGCCCAAACCAGGGTAACGCTTCCCATGGCTGGCCCAACTGCGATAAAGTTCGCGCCTACCACCGGCACCGAAAGTGCAACATGCATGCTTGGGAAGTTCCCATAGGGTTTGCAAGTTTTCTGAAACAAATTAATCAACTTGCCCGAAAAGCCATCAGCATCCAGTATTTCATTTCGTTCAATCTTGCTGGGCACAGTAGCGTGGATCAGGCTGGCGATCACAGTGATGGACCCGAAACTTGTCAGCATCCAATAAAATTGCCGCGCTTCTGACAGGATGATGAATGGTTGTATTACGAATATATAGGTGGAAAAATAGACCAGGACCAGTTGAGGTACGAAGGGAATTTTCCCGTCCAAAGGCATGGCCAAATCCAGGCGGTTGTGCGACTCCACCTGTAGGCGATTGACAAAGAAATAAATGCTGAGCCAGCCGAGCAATGTCAGCGCCAGAATTTCGAGGCGAAAGGCTAGTGTGAGGATGGTATCCATGTTAATTGAGCCTTGCTCTTTTCTTGGCAGCTTTGAGTAACCCTACAAACAAAGGATGCGGGCGCATGGGACGCGATAAAAACTCGGGGTGGAACTGGCTGCCGACCATATAAGGATGGTTGGCGATTTCAGCGATTTCGACCAGCTTGCCATCAGGCGACATGCCGGAGAAGACCATCCCGGCTTTCTCAAACTCGGCCTTGAAGTTGTTGTTGAATTCAAAGCGGTGGCGATGCCGCTCGTCCACGCTTGACACGCCGTAGGCAGCGGCGGCCTTTGTCCTTTTTTGAAGCAGGCAGGGGTACAGTCCGAGGCGCATGGTGCCGCCCATATCGGTGATGGAACGCTGCTCGAGCATTAGGTCGATCACGGGCGTTTCCGTCCCGCGGTCAAATTCAGATGAGTTGGCATCCTCGTGGTCGAGTACGTTGCGGGCAAAATCGATGCACATGACCTGCATCCCAAGGCAAAGACCCAGATAGGGGATCTTGTTTTCACGCGCATAGCGGGCGGCCATGATCTTTCCCTCGATGCCGCGTGAGCCAAACCCGCCGGGCACAACGATACCCTGTGCATTTTGCAGCACATCCCAGCCTTTGTTCTTTTCCAGGTCGGCAGAATGCACCCAACTGATCTCGACTTCCACGTCTTGATCCAGAGCGGCATGCCTGAGCGCTTCACGCACGGACATATATGCATCATGCAATTCAACATATTTTCCAACCAGGGCGATGTTGATAGCCGGCTTCTCTTTTTGGATGTTTGCAATCAGTTTGCGCCAGGGTTTCCAATTTGGTTTTTTGGTTGCTTTTAGCCCCATGTTTTCAATAACAACATCAGCGACCCCGGCGTCTTCTACCAGCAAAGGAATTTCGTACAAGATGCGGGAGGTGATCATGGGAATCACAGCGCGCTTTTCGACATCACAAAACAGAGCAATCTTTTCGCAGATTTCATTCTCTACGGGATGGTCTGAGCGAGCAATGATCATGTTGGGGGCGATACCAATCGAGCGTAAGGCGGCCACAGAATGCTGGGTGGGTTTGGTTTTAATTTCGCCGGTCGCGCCGATGTGGGGCAGCCAGGTAACATGGATGAAGAAGGTGTTCTCACGCCCGACTTCATTACGCATTTGCCGCAGGGACTCCATAAAGGGTTGCGACTCGATGTCACCGACCGTGCCGCCGATTTCAACCAGGACGATCTCAGCCCCGGTCTCTTTCGCAACTAACCCGATCCGGCGCTTGATCTCGTTTGTGATGTGTGGAATCACCTGGATTGTACCGCCGAGATAATCGCCGTGACGTTCTTTTTGGATTACTTCCGCATATACCTGCCCGGCGGTGAAGTTGCTGACACGCCCCAGGCGGATGTCGATAAAACGTTCGTAGTGACCCAGGTCAAGGTCTGTTTCCGCGCCGTCGTCCAGCACGTAGACTTCGCCGTGCTGATAGGGGCTCATCGTGCCGGGGTCTACGTTAATGTAGGGGTCCAGTTTCTGCACGGCTACTTTGAATCCACGCTCTTTGAGCAGCAATCCCAGTGCTGCGGCAGTCACACCTTTGCCGACCGAAGACACCACGCCGCCAGTAAAAAAGATATATTTTGGAGTCATACGTCACCTTTCCATGTCACCCTGTCGTCTCGCACCGGTGTGCTCGCGGCACGAACGGTGAACGTAGTGAAGGGTCTCCCGCGCGGAGCGCGGAGATTCTTCGCCCCAACGGGGCTCAGAATGACAAACAGAGATTTTTTGAAATTAAGAGAAACGGGGAGGGCGGTTGAGCCCTCCCCGGTGGGAGTTGCGTACGGTTGGCAGTAGATGATTTTTCTCTGGTTCATCCAACCAGTTTGACCAAATCTTCTGCAGCCCGGCGCATTTCAAGGAAGATCAACCCCAGCTTGGCGTCATGGCGTGCTAACGCGGTTAAGACAGCTTCTTCACCAACAGAAGTCAGCACGATCGAGCCTGCATCACCTTTGATGTACACCTGCTCCAAACCGCCCCGTCCCAATTCACTGGAGATGCGTTCACCCAGGCTGAGCATAGCAGCCGACATCGCGGAAACGCGATCTTCTTCTACGCCCTGTTGCAGGGCGGATGCCATGATCAACCCGTCTACCGAAACGATGGCAGAGGCTTCAATGTCTGGGGCAGAAGCCTGCATATTTTGCAAGCGTTCTACCATTTGGTCTGCGCGAGATTTAGTCATAGCAAGGACTCTCCTTGAAAATTTTCACAATCTTCCTGAGTTTACCATAAAATCGAAACTCACAAATTTTCATTTTCTTAAAGGTGGATGAATTTTTGCGAGAATCGCACTGGAAGATGGATTTTACTTCTCAATCGTGTTAAACTTAACGATTGTCATGAAGCGCATTTTGCTCGCAATTGCCCTGGTGTTCATTATCTTCCCCCGACCCATTTTGGCGCAAGAAGGGGCAGACCTGGTCATTGCTTCCCCGGAAGCCGGACAAATTGTACAAGGGTTGGTGATCGTTTCTGGGACAGTCACTGTGCTGGGTTTTTCATCCTATGAATTATCCTTTGCTTACAGCGATGACCCAACCGGAACATGGTTCACACTGCAAACCAGCTCCTTGCCCGTGTTTGAAGGTGAGTTGGGCACCTGGGATACCACCACACTGACAGACGGTGATTACACTCTGCGATTGCGCGCTCTTTTATTAGATGGATCTGTGCAGGATGTGATCCTGCCTGATCTGCGCGTGCGGAATTACACTCCTGTGCCGACTGCTTCACCTGCACCGACGGCAACAGTTGTCTCACAGTTTGCGCTTCCCACCGCGCAACTGATTGCGCCTGCACTTGCTACCGTGACCCCATCCCATCCTACGCCCACGCCTTTTCCATCTAATCCCGTTGGGCTGGTAAGCTCTTCCATATCAGAAGCGTTATGGCGTGGAGCTATCCTGGCATTGCTATTGATTTTGGGCGTTGGATTGATCCTACGCCTGCGCCGTGAATAAAAACTTATGACAGAAAACACCTTTCTCGTTGTTGGTCTGGGAAACCCTGGCCGTGAATACAAAGACAACCGTCACAATGTTGGCTTCATGCTGATAGACCGCTTGACGGTCCGTTTGGATGCGCGTTTGAGCCGCATGCAGGCTAAGGCATTGGTAGGCTCTGTGAACTACGAAGGGAATAAAATTATCTTCGCCAAACCACAGACTTACATGAACCTATCCGGCCAGTCCATACAGAGCCTGGCTCGTTTCTATAAGTTACCGCTGGAAAATATGATCGTCGCCCATGATGATTTGGATTTACCGTTTGGAACCATCCGCATCCGTCCTGGTGGGGGACCCGGTGGACAGAAAGGGATTGCCTCTACCATTGAGCGTCTGGGAACCAAGGATTTCCGCCGCGTGCGCATAGGTATCGGAAGGCCGCCCGGTCGCATGGATCCGGCTGCGTATGTGTTGCAAGATTTCTCCCAGGCTGATCTAACCTTGCTCTCTGAGGTCCTCGATCACGCTGCCGATGCCGTATTGACATTTATTACTGGTGGTTTAAATACTGCCATGAATAAGTTCAACGGTGATGTTCACGATTCATAAATAAGAATCTTTTTCTGTTACCTCAATGAAACCCATCCTCAGAACGATTTAGGATTTGTCCCAATATAAAGCGCTCCTGGGTGCTTTGCGGGAAGGCTCCGGCCTGCCTGGCCTGGGTTCATCGCGTGCCGTGCGATTACCGCTGCTGACGGCCTTACATGGTGATTTGGATCGGGTTGTTTTGCTGATCACAGATCGCGCTGACCATGCCCTGAGTCAATTTGATGAATTGGGCTTCTGGGCGGATGATGTTCCACGGTTCCATTTTGCGGAGCCAAATCCGCTGTTCTATGAGCAGGCAGCCTGGGGGATAACCACCCGGCGAGAACGCTTGCAAACTCTAACCGGGTTGGCTCACTATCATTTGCCTTTTGTAGACAAGCCTGAAAAGCCACCTATTCTTGTTGCCTCTGCGCGCTCACTGATGACGCGCACCATGCCGCGTCGCGCTTTTCTAAAAGCGTGCAAGCGTGTGTCGGTTGGACAAACTATCCAACCTGAACCCTTGTTGCGTTCATGGGCGGGGATTGGCTATCAGCGAGTAGATACAGTATTGGAGCCCGGGCAATTTTCGCATCGTGGCGGGCTATTGGATATCTGGCCTCCTGTAGAACCGTATCCGGCCCGTTTGGATTTCTTCGGCGATGAGATCGAAACCATCCGTCGTTTTGACCCTGCCTCGCAGCGCACGGTCGAAAAGCTGGATTCTGTATTGATCACGCCTGCCCGTGAGTTTCTCCAGCCCAACCTGTCGGATTTGTCAGACCACGTAGACGAATCAGATCAACTCTCCGAATTCCACATCCCGCTTCTACACAACGTTCCCGCAACGCTGCTGGACTATTTGCCGAAGAAGACGCTTATCCTAATTGATGATGTATCCATGGTTGCATCTGTGGTTAATGAAGTGGAAGAACAGGCCCTAAAATTCCGGCAGGAGAGCATAGCTGAAGGGCTACTGGCGGATGATTTTCCGATTCCCGTACTTAACCTGGTCTGAACTTGAAGATACCATCCAAACCCACACCTGGCTGGAATTGGGGCACTCAACGTCAGTGAGCGGTGACCAGTTAGCAAACGCCAATGATCTTGCCTCCTGCTTCAGCCATGACGAACGCTTTGGCGGCAGGCTCAAACCCTTCATGGAGTATCTGGGTGGATTGATAGATAAAGGTGAACAAGTTACGATTGTTTCTCGTCAATCGCCGCGTTTGAGCGAGTTATGGGGAGAGAGTAGAGAACAGGATGAAGAGAATAGTCCGACCTTTATTGAAGCGAGCCTTTCAGAAGGTTTTATCCTTACGGATAACCACTCTCTACCATCTACTCATCTGTTCACTGACTCCGAAGTATTTGGCTGGGAACGCCCGCAGCCGCGCATGCGCAAACGCCCGGTGGCTGAAGCGCCAGAGTCTTTGTATGCCGATTTGCTGGAAGGCGATTACGTTGTCCATATCGATCACGGGATAGGTCGATTTATCGGTCTCGTGCAGAGGCAGTTGGAAGGGCATGAGCGCGAGTTTTTAGCGGTGGAATACCGGGGGGACGCGATACTGTATGTTCCTGTGCACCAGGCCGATCGGTTGACTCGATACGTGGGCCCCGATGGCGGAACTCCTTCTTTAGACAGTTTCGGCGGCCAGGGTTGGCACGAGTTAAAAAGGCGTGTCAAAGAGGCCGTTCAAAAAGTGGCCGAAGAATTACTCGATCTGTATGCCCATCGTCAGATTATCCATGGACATGCTTTTGCGGAGGATACCGCCTGGCAGAAAGAACTGGAGGATTCGTTTCCGTACGTGGAGACCGAAGACCAGGCCATGGCCATTGGAGACATCAAGCGCGACATGGAACGCGTCCGCCCGATGGATCGTCTGTTGTGTGGCGACGTGGGCTATGGCAAAACTGAAGTAGCCTTGCGGGCGGCCTTCAAAGCGGTGATGGATGGCAAACAGGTGGCGATGCTTGTGCCGACTACGGTCCTGGCGCAGCAGCATTATGAGACTTTCTGTCAGCGGCTGGCGGCTTTCCCGGTTAAGGTAGAGATGCTCTCACGTTTTCGCACTCACCGCGAGCAAAACGAGATTCTGCTTGGACTTGCGCTCGGCGAAGTAGATATTGTTATCGGTACGCATCGGTTAATTTCATCCGATGTTCAGTTCAAAGATTTGGGCCTGGCGATTATTGATGAAGAGCAGCGCTTTGGCGTGACGCACAAGGAGCATCTCAAAAAGCTGCGCACCGAAGTGGATGTGCTGACGCTCACGGCTACGCCCATCCCGCGCACACTCTACATGGCTCTGACGGGCGTGCGCGATATCTCAAATTTGAACACCGCGCCTGAAGAGCGTCTGCCAATCATCACCCATGTCGGGCCGTATGCGCCGAAGCTGGTGCGGCAGGCTATCCTGCGCGAATTGGAGCGCGGCGGGCAGATATTCTTCGTCCATAATCGCGTGCATACCATCGATGCCATGCGGGCCCATATTGAGAATCTTGTCCCAGAAGCGCGTGTGGGCGTTGGCCACGGTCAGATGCACGAGAAGCAACTTGCGAGTGTGATGCGTCAGTTCACAACGGGTGAGATCGATATTTTGCTTTCGACGTCCATTATTGAATCTGGCCTTGACATCCCCAACGCCAACACCCTGATTGTGGATCGCGCTGACACCTTTGGTTTGGCGCAGCTTTATCAATTGCGTGGGCGTGTGGGCCGTGGCGCAATGCGTGCCTATGCTTATTTCTTTCGGCATCGCAAGTTACCGCCCACCATCGATGGCCAGCAGCGTCTTGAAGTCATCGCTGAAAATACCCAGCTGGGTGCCGGATACTCTATTGCCATGCGCGATCTTGAAATCCGCGGCGCGGGTGATTTGCTCGGTACGCGCCAGCATGGTTATATTGCTGCGGTGGGCTTTCATCTCTACACGCGCTTACTGGCCGATTCTGTGCGTCGCATACGCGCAGTAGCCGGGACGCACCTGCCCGAGTCTGCTTCGCCTTTCGACGCCATGAACCTGCCGCTTGCCATGCCGGTCAATGTGGATTTGCCCATCGAGGTGGGCATCCCGGCCGAGTACATCCCCGATCAGGATTTGCGCCTGCGCCTGTATCGTCGCATCGCAGACCTGCGCGACGAGAGCGAGATCGATGCCCTCGGATCAGAATTCAATGACCGCTTTGGCTTTCTTCCTGAGTTGGTGCAAAACCTGCTTTACCAGATGCGAATTAAATTGCGCGCGGAAGGGATTGGACTGGCATCAATCAGCATGGAAAATGGACAGATTCTGTTACGTTATCCTCCACCCCGGAAGGAGAACCAGCGCCTCTTCTCCCGGACCTTGGGCCTGCTATCCGCGGTGGAAAGAATACCTACCGACTGATGTTTGGCCGCGAACCCGATTGGCCGCAGCGTTTGCTGGGTGTGTTAGCAGAGTTAGCAGAATAATAGTTTTAGGACTTACGCAGTTCACTCATCTTAGTACATTCTCAGCCGGTCTCTGACCGGCGCTTCCTGGCAAACACGCCGGTCAGAGACCGGCTGAGAGCCTCATGCGCGTAAGTTCTGAATTTTCAAAAAAGGGTCTCGCCAATCTGGCGAGACCCTTTTTCATTTGATCTGTCGTTTCATTTTTTGGATGGCTTCTTCGCTTAGATCGGGCACATCCTCGCGGCGCTCGATGCCGAGGGCTTTGCGCTGGGCTTCTCGCCACATCTCCAACCGTGCAGTGACCTGGGATTCGTACCCCTCCTGTGAAGGAGAGTAAAAGTATGTCCCCAGCAATCGTTTGGGGAGGTATTGCTGGGGGATGTAATGACCCTCGAACTCGTGCGGATAAACGTAATCTTTACCCTGACCGGTTGCAGCAGCATCGCGATTGCCGTCTTGCAAGTGACGAGGCACAGAAACCTGTCCCTCGTCTTGTAGTTTCTTCATAGCCTTGAAGTATGCCCCGGCGCTATTGGACTTGGGCGCGGTGGCAAGATAGAGTGTCGCTTCAACAATGGGATAGACACCTTCCGGCAAGCCGATATAGTCGAAGGCCTGGGCTGCGGAGTTGGCGACCACCAATCCCATCGGGTCGGCGAGACCAATATCTTCACCTGCCAGGATTACCAACCGCCGCAAAATGAAGCGCGGATCTTCCCCGGCGTAGAGCATCTTCGCCAGCCAGTAGAGTGCCGCATCCGGGTCGGAGCCGCGCACGGACTTGATAAAGGCAGAAATGGTGTCGTAGTGTGAGTCGCCGTCTTTGTCGTACAGTACAGCCCGGCGCTGGATGGATTCTTGCGCTACATCCAGTGTAATATGGATAAGTCCCTTTTTGTCTGGGGGCGTGGATTCGACCGCCAGTTCGAGCGCGTTTAACGCGTTGCGGGCGTCGCCGCCGGAAACGTCAGTGAAATGGGAGCGGGCCAAAGGGTCCAGTTTGATGCGTTTTTCCCCATAGCCGCGTTCTTTATCTGCTAGGGCGCGGTCCAGCAAGATGCCGGTTTCGTCCTGATTCAGCCATCTGAGTTGGAAAACGCGCGAGCGCGAGATAAGCGCGCCGATGACCTCGAAGTAGGGATTTTCGGTAGTCGCACCGATCAGTGTAAACACCCCAGCCTCTACGTGCGGAAGCAGGGCATCCTGTTGGGCCTTGTTCCAGCGATGGACCTCGTCCACGAACAAGATGGTGCGGATGTTATGCAATCGGCGGCGTTCGAGCGTTTCGGTGATAATCTTACGCAAGTCGGCCTTGCCCGCCAGGATAGCCGAAATGGTGACGAAGTGGCTCTGGGTGCGGTTGGCGATGATCTGCGCCAGGGTGGTCTTGCCGGTGCCGGGCGGCCCCCACAGGATGATGGACGAGAAGAGCTTGTCGGCTTCAATGGCGCGCCGCAGCAGCTTCCCCTCGCCGACAATGTGCTCCTGGCCGATAAATTCATCCAATGTGCGCGGGCGCATACGCGCGGCTAGAGGGGCTTCTTTCTGCAAACGATTTTGTAATGTGTAATCGAACAAATCCATGAGTATAATTATAAAGACAAAGTCAGATATTGGATAATCCAATCCAATATGAGTCAAAGTGAGGAGACCATGTTAAAAAAACTTGTTAGTTCTGCATCTGCAGATGGGGACAAGCCTGCTGAAAAAGATTCCCCCATGAAATCTCAAAATCAAAAACCTCAACAGGCATCAAAAAAGGATTCTAAAGTAGCCGCTACCGCAGAACCGTCTGCCGGAGAACTTGAACGCCTGCGCGACATATTGGTTGGTTCACAAACGCGCGCAATTGATACTCGACTAAGTGATCTGGAAATCAACCTTGATGAAACAAAGAAAGAATTGACAGCGACTTTGAATGAAAAACTCGAGGCCCTGTCTACTTCGTCATCTGCAAAGCTGGAAAACACCCAGCAGGAACTTAACGGGAAGTTGGAAACAAAGATCGAAGACCAAGCAGTTCAACTCCGGTCTGTGCAAAAAGAACTGGTGGATCGCGTGGATAAATTTGCTGATGAGCAGGGTGCCCAACTTCGCGAAGTGAAGAAGGAATTGAGCGACAATCACGAGAAGCTTGCCGCTGATTTTTTGCGACAGCTTCGTTCGGTTCAAAAAGAGCTGAATGAGCGATTGGATAAGGTAAATGCTGAATTGTCAGAACGCACACGCAAGCCTGCAATCTGAAACGAGCCAGCGCAATGATAGCTTGCGCGAAGAACTGCTGACCTTGACGGCATCCCTGGAGAGTAAAAAAGCATCGCGGCAGGATTTGGGCCAGATGTTGGTGGACTTGGGGATTCGTTTGGGAAATGAATCTGAGTAAGCTCAAATATTTATTCGTGTATAAATTCGATATTGTATGAAAGAAGCGCCTGAAAACAAACCACACAAAAATTTATCAGGTGGGGATGTTGATTCACTGGCTTCCATTCGAGCCATCTTGCTGGCTGACGTAAGAGAAAGCCTTGGCAAGCTTGAACGTCAGCTCGATAATCTCCAGCACCAATCTGATACAGATAAAGAAAGTCTACGCCAGCAATTGAGCAGTATGTTGGCGGAACTTGAAGGGTTGCGCCAGCTTGTTAGCGAGGCGGACAATCGCACCCGCGACCTGCAACCTGAAGTAGAGATTTTGCGCAGGAAAGCGCAAAAGGATGCGGAAGGACTGATCGCGCGCATTACCCCGGTTTTGGGTAACATGATTGGGGGCGCCATCCGCGATTCGCGGGATGACATGGCCGAAGCGCTCGGCCCGGTGATGGGCGAAGCCATCCGCGTGCAAATTCGCGACTCACGCAAGGATATGATTGAGGCGCTTTATCCAGTCATCGGTGAGACGGTGCAGCGGGCGATCAGTGAATTTGCCAGGGAGTTGCAACGCAACATTGACGCACAGTTAAAGCGATCCGTTGGACCCTGGGGATTTCTGCGAACGGTCTTTGCGCGGCTACGCGGCATCCCACCCTCTCAGCTTGCTCTTAGAGACTCTCTGTCTTTTTCCATCCGGGAAATTTTCCTGATCCAATATGGATCTGGCTTATTGCTGGCACACTACCATCCAAGTGAAGGTGAAGCGCCTGACACCGATCTCATCAGCGCGATGCTTACTGCCATCCGTGATTTTGTGCATGATTTATTTGGACAAGGTGCGGTGGAGAAAGAGTTGGATGAAGTCCAGTATGGCGACCAACGAATCATCATTCAAAGCGGACGCACTGCTTACCTGGCGGTAGTCATCGCGGGGGTGGAGCCGGAAGGTTTTCGCGCCAGGATGCACACGTTACTCTCAGAATTGCACTTAACGTATAAGACTTTTTTCAAACGATACGATGGCAATACGGATACCCTGCCGGATTTGCGGCCACAGCTTTCCGTATTGGCTAATGAGTTTTCTGGCACAGAAGAAGGCGCCAGACCTTTTAGCCGTAAGACAAAAGTGGCATTGGGCATTGGAGCCTTATTGAGTATTATCTTAATTGCATTGGCCTGCTTTTATCTTCAATTTACGATTGCGTTATATCCGTTGGCTTTCCCCTCGTCCACGCCGACCAGCACTTCCACGCCCACCGCAACGGCGACAGCCACCGCTACACCAACAAATACTGCCACGATGACAGGAACATCTACTTTTACCCCTACACCTGAATTTACAGCAACTAACACCTTCACACCCACGGCAACGTTCACGCCCAGTTCAACGCCCACTCCATTCAAGGCGGTTGCGGCAGGAAACGTCTGGGTCAGGCCTGCGCCAGACTACGATGGTGATTTGCGTTTCACGGTTTTACGATTTGGCACCCCTGTCAAGGTTTTGTCTGTATATGGTCTCTGGATGGAAGTGGAGTGGCAAGTAGGAAATAGTCTGCAGCAGGGCTGGGTTCCGGCAGAGTGGATTACACTGCTTGAGCCGGTGCAGGCAGAACAGATCACGCCCACGCAAAATCCCTGAAACAATGGAGCTTTGATGACGAAAACACTAATCCAAAAGAAAATCTGCTTGCTGGGAGATTTTGCGGTTGGGAAAACGAGCCTGGTGCGCCGTTTTGTGGAGGGCCGGTTTGACGACAAATATCTTGGTACCATCGGTGTAAAAATATCACGCAAGGCGATTACTCGCCCATATGGCCAACTTAATCTCTTGGTTTGGGATATGACCGGGGGAGAAGACCTCGACACAAAGGGCAGGATGTCTTACCTGCATGGAGCAGCAGGCGCTTTGATGGTTTGTGATTTGACACGAAAATATACAATGGATGTTTTTCGGAAATATGTGCGGCAGATGCGGACGCTTAATCCCCAGGTATCTCTAGCGTTCCTCGCGAATAAAGTTGACCTGGTCAACGAGCGTGTTATTTCTGATGAGCAATTGTGGTCAATATCAAAAGAACTGGGTGGCCGATCCTTTTTCCTGACCAGTGCCAAGACCGGAGAGAATGTGGAAACCGCCTTTTTGCACCTGGCAGAATTGATCGAGGATCAAGCATGACAAATACTTTGCCAGCCTCACGTTTAGCTGAGTGGGCTGCCCAGGCCTACAGTAAGATATATCAGTTAGCTTATGCACAGGTGGATCCTGATCTTAAAATTGTAAAGGTTTCATCCAATTTTCGATCAATACTGATTGATCCGGATATATCGGTAGAAGGTTTGCCGTTGGTGGACGCGCTGGATGAATTTACTGGCACCGAACCTGTATTGCGTTCCGTCCTACAAGGTGCTATGCCCTCATTTCAGTTGGAGCGAGTGGGGCGTGATTTTCCGGATGGGACTACTCGGTATTTGACCTTCCGTATTTTGCCGCTGGATGAAAACCAACTGTACCCTGGCTTGCTTCTCCTAATAGAAAATGTGACCGAATTTGGTCAAATGGGTCAGGCACTACTCCAAAGCCGGAATGAAACCCGCTTGATGCAGGATGCACTTACCGATGCATACGATGATCTTCAAAATCTGGCTATGAACGAGCGGAAATCTTCTAAAGAGGCTTTAGAATCTGCGTATCTGGAATTACGTGAAGCCTATGATCGCACCATTGAAGGCTGGGTACGCGCCCTGGACCTGCGAGACCGGGAAACGGAAACGCACACTTTGCGCGTTGCGGATATGACAGTAAAACTCGCACGTGCAATGGAGATGAAAGAATCTGAAATCGTTCATATTCGTCGAGGCGCTCTTCTTCATGACATTGGGAAAATGGGTGTCCCTGATGCTATCCTAAACAAAGTCGAAGAACTTACTCCTGAGGAATGGGCGACTATTGCCAAGCATCCCGAATATGCCTATGAAATGTTATCCCCAATTGCTTATCTTCTCCCTGCGCTAGATATTCCATATTGCCATCACGAAAAATGGGATGGCAGCGGCTACCCGCGCGGGTTGATGGGCGAGGAGATTCCAATGTCAGCGCGTTTGTTTGCGGTTGTGGATGTGTGGGATGCGCTTCGCTCAAACCGGCCGTATCGGGGGGGATGGCCGGAAAAAGAAGTGTTGGATTATATCCGCAATCAAACAGGGAAGCATTTTGATCCGAAAGTCGTTGAAGTCTTCTTGCGACTGTTGGATAAAATGGCTCTCGAACTAAACCATACAAGTGACTAAAGTTACGGAAATATTTTCGTGTTTCGCTTAAATTAACGGTATGCGAATTCTAGCCATCATCTCCGGCGAATATGGCATTCGCCATGCGAACAATATCCAAGCCCACAAACCCGAAGGTTGGAGCATCGAAACCTGGAAGGCTCCGGCTGCACTCCCGCTTATGATCGATTACCCCGAAGAGTTCCTGCCAGAAAGTTTTGAGCCTTGCGATTTGATCTTATCCTTTGCCGAGAATAAATCCGTGGCCGAGCTCATCCCTGAGATTGCCGAGATGACCGGCGCCAAAGGCGTGATCGTTGCAGTCGATAACGAATCCTGGCTGCCGCGCGGACTGGGCAATCAACTGCGCGGCTGGCTGGAGCGCATGGATGTCGGTTGCGCCATCCCCAAGCCGCTTTGCTCCCTGACTGAAAAGGACTACAAGATCACTCGCCGTGACCGTGAGCCTTATGACTGCGAGGTCATCTCGAGTTTGCGCGCTACTTTGGACAGCCGAACATCCGCATCGAGATCGACGAGGAAACTGCCACCATTAAATCAGCCCAAGTCCAAGTGGACGCGGTCTGCGGCTGTGCGCGGCATGTGGCTGAAAAGCTGGTTGGTATCTCGGTGGATGAAGCCGAAGAAAAAGCGGGATTGTTCCATCACCATTTTCCCTGCCTGGCGAGCATGGTCAAATTGGATGATTACAACCACGACACCCTCATGCACGAGTTAGGGCATTTGTTGCAAGATAATTTGGCTGAACAGTTGAAACCTTACAAAAAGACAAAATATATTTCCCCCGGTTAGCGCAGTGAATAAAATATTTCGCTAAAATTAGTGGAGTGCGGACTTCAGTCCGCGATTTGGTGGCAGACTGAAGTCTGCACTCCAATGAATATGAAACAGGGCTGTCTATTTCGGGACAGCCCTGTTTTCTTAACCTACAGCCTCTTCTTCTTTCTTTTTAGGTTGTGTACTTTCTCGTAGGCTGACTAGCTTGCGCAGCAGGTCAAACCAGAAAGGAGCGCCTTGTCGAGCGGCAACAGCGCTGATCAGGAACCCCAACAGCTTGATAATCCAGCCCATGTAGTCGGAAGCCTGCGGTACATTTACCAAAATTCTACATTCAGAACCTGATCGTATTGCGAACTGCCCCTCTGCAGTTACAAAGTGGTTGCACAAATCAGGTTCATCTGCCGGGACAGTTGTCCAGCCGATGGGCATGGCCAGACTATCGAAATAGCCGGGAACTTCGGTAATGTTGGCTGTACCTTCTTCCAGTTGGTAGGTGTCGGCCTGTGCGACCAAGGCTTGCCGGACTGTCGGTTCACGCCATAGTCTATCGGTGATATGGATTGTGTCGATATTGAAGGCTATTGACAAGATCAGCCCAATAGTAAATGCAAAGGTTTTTGCATTTTCCTTGTACCATCCAGAGGCTTTATCCATTGAGTGGTCGAACCAGGTTTCGACATTTTTCTGATATTCCTTGATCTTTGCTTGAACATCTTCTACTCCATAGGAAACAGCACTAACCTGTCCCATTCCAGGGAAGAGATGATCCATCAAATCTTTCAATTCAGGATTCAAGTCGATAACCTGTTGCACGCCATCTGCTATGGAGCTAAACGAGATTCCTTCCGCCGCAGCCGCCGCACTCTGTTTGCTGGCATTCATCAGGAGTTCCATAGCAACCTGGGCAAAAACATCCTCAGGGATATAAGATGGTTTTTTGAAATTACCCTTTTTGTCTTTCTTGCCAAGCTCTTTAATTGCCGGATGATTGTAGAAAAGATCTACTAATCCTTGTTCCCCTTTGAACATTTCCAGAATGGATTGTTCCAGATGTTTTGCGCGCGTGTTCAGAATCTTCCCAAGCCAATTCTGGGCTTCCATGGTGGCGACGCTGAGAATCAACCACATCATGACCAGTCCAATAGCGACTTCGAGAATTGCATCCAATTGCATGGTGACCTCCTGATGTTGTAATGACTAAACTTGATTGAGTACAGTACTGCAGTAAGTATATAAAATATACTGCGCAATTACAAGTACTATCTAGTGCTCTGTATAAGCTGATCTTTACAAGTGCAATACACTTCAAAGTTGAGAGTGTGTTGAGAAAACTTCTAGTCAAGTGCGTTGCACTTTTTACAAAATTCAACTTTACTAAGCACCAGGTCGTTTATTCGATTTGCTGTGCGCCTGATTGACAATATAGATGCCCGCCAGGGCGATAACGCCACCAATGATTTGTAATCCGGTTGGTATTTCGCCGAGCAGCGGGATAGCTAGAATAGCTGTCGCGATCGGTTGGCCGATCATGGTCGGCGAGACAACAGAGGCTGGCAAATGTCCAAGCGCATAGGTGAGAGACATATAACCAGCAATTTGTGAGACGATTGCTGCACCAAAGAATACCAGCCAGGTTTGTGCTGAATATCCAGTGATTGGGTTGCCTAGAACCAGGTTGATCAGCAATAGACCAAAGCTGGCGCTGACGCCCATCATCCACAGATGGGCGAGTGGATTGAAATATTGCGGCTACGCTGCGTGGAAAGAAAATACCCGGCATAGAAAATACCTGTCCCGATAGCCATCAAGTCGCCAATGCCCAGGCGTGGGTGTTGCAGAAAATCTGTCCCCAGGATTAAGGCTGCACCAGCGAGGGCAAGCCCAAGTCCGAGCCAGAAGCGGGGAGATAGTCGTTCGCGAAAGAGCAGCCACGCTCCCAGTGCCACCCATAACGGTGCGGTGTTCCCCAGTAGAGTCGCATTGGCAGCGGTTGTGTATTGCACGGACGTGTTCCACAACGCGAAGTCGCCTGCTGTGAATAATCCGGCCAGCACCGGGAAGAGGATGTTCCCCCGATTGATATTGCGCTGCTTTTGATAGTTCCTGAGAAAGAAAGGGGTCAGCAGCAGGCTCGAGAGAAAAACGCGGTACAAACCGGTAATTGGCCCGGGCGCGTTGGCCCAGCGCACGAACATTGCGGAAAAGCTCAGCGCCAGGATGCCGGTCGCCAGTGCAAGGTAGGGGAAGGGGGTGAGCTTTGTGGGTCTGGCTTCAGGCGGGGGTGTATTCATAATGAGCTCGATGTGGGGAATTTAGATGCAATTCTAACATGGCAGCCGGGCTTCTCGTGTTACACTCTTGCTGCCTTTTTGGGAGTTGATATGGAACAAAGTTTTATCCCGCTCTTGTTAGTCGTTGTTTTAGCTTTTCTCGTGCCTGTGCTGCTTGCGCGCTTCCGGCGTATTCCGGTGGTGGTGGGCGAAATACTAGCGGGAATTATCATTGGCCCGTCGGTGTTGAAATCTTGCGAATGGTCATGAGCCTACACTGGAGTTGCTGGCTGAGATTGGTTTTGCATTTTTGATGTTCCTTTCAGGGTTGGAAATCGACTTTTCGATTCTGTTCGCGGCTTCGAAGGGTAAGCGCAAAGATGGGCCGAGTGCCCTGTTACTTGCGAGTCTTTCATTCGCCTTGACCCTTGGCCTGGCTCTGGGCGTTGGCTTTGGTTTGTTCTCGGCCGGTTATGTGCGCGACCCCTGGATGATGACATTGATCTTGTCCACAACATCTCTGGGCATCGTGGTGCCGGTCTTGAAAGAGAGCCGCATGTCTTCGGGGCGCTTCGGGCAGACTATTTTGCTGGCAGCCCTGCTGGCCGATTTCCTGACCATGTTCCTGATTACGGTGTACGTTGCTGTGCGCTCGACCGGCCTGACGCTGGAAATTTTATTGATTGCGCTCTTGTTTGTGCCCGTGGTGCTCTTGTATCAACTGGGCGCACGTTGGCTGCGCGTCCCTGCGGTGCGGCGCATTTTCGAAGAATTGTCAGACGCGACTGCGCAGATCAAAGTCCGGGGCGCGTTTGCCATCATGGTGGGGTTTGTGGTGCTGGCCGAACTGCTTGGTGCCGAATTGATTCTTGGTGCGTTCCTGGGCGGTGTACTGGCTTCCCTGTTGAGCGGCACGGGCGAGGAGAAATTACGACACAAACTGGATGCGATCGGGTTTGGATTTTTTGTCCCGTTGTTCTTTATCTTCGTCGGTATCCAATTTGACTTGAACGCCTTTTTGAAGGAGCCAAGCGCCTGGGTGCTCTTGCCGATTTTATTGGTCAGCGCGTTCAGTATTAAGCTTATCTCCTCGTTGGTCTTCCGGTTGAGGTTTTCCTGGCGCGAGACGTTTGCAAGCGGCATGCTGCTTTCGGCGCGTCTTTCCCTGATCATTGCTGCTTCCGCTATTGGACTGAGTTCTGGCTCGGTCAGTGAATCCACCAATGCCGCGATTATCCTGGTGGCTGCATTGACGGCCACGGTTGCGCCTCTAACTTTCAATTCATTGCAGATGCCCGTCGCAGAAGGACGCAAGCAAATATCGTTGATCTATGGCAACAACGACCTGGCTTTCCAGGTGGCGCGTGATTTGCAAGCGCATGGAGAAGATGTTTGTTTTGTCGAAACAGAAGGTGCTTCGGCTGCAGAAATCACCGATCAGGGGTTTAACCTTGAACATGGCGCTGAAAACCTGACAGGCTGTATCGACTCATTTCCTCCCACGCAAATAGAGGCCTTTTTGGCTTTGGGGTTAAAAGATTCCAGCAATCTGGATGCTTGTCGAGCAGCGCGTGCTCGTGGTATTGAGCATGTCATCACCCTGGTAGTAGATCCACTGCTTTTGCCAGAGTTTAAGAAACTGGGCGTTCAAACACTGACGCCGTCTATACACCGCAGTTCCTTGCTGGCGCTCATGGCGCGCAATCCGGCCCTCTTCGAGTTGTTGACATCCACCACCGACGATCGGGACTTGCGCGAAATGATCCTGATGAACCCGGAATTAAACGGCAAGCGTGTTGACGAAGTGCGCTTCCCCGGTGATTTACTGGTGCTGGCAATCCGCAGGAATGATGAAGTGATCGTTCCACATGGGACAACGCGGTTGGCAATAGGCGATCATTTGACGATTCTGGGGGATCTGGATGTGATCGAAGAAGCTGAAAAATGGGCAAGTGGATGGTAAAAAAAATCAGTCTCCGCAATTATGAGCGGAGACCTAATTCAATTTCTTGTAACAGGCTGGGCAGCTCACCCAGCGTTTGGATCGTTGCCTGCGGCTGGATTTTCAACTCACCATCTAAGGGGTCTTCAACGCGGCGAGTGATCCAGATGCTGTACATTCCCATCTGGTTGGCTCCCAGAATGTCTGCATTCAGTGTGTCGCCAACCATTGCTACTTCTTCTGCTCGAACATTGAAATATTCCAGTGCGAGTTCAAAGATTCTTTGGTGGGGTTTTCGATAACCGCAAGCTGCAGAGGTTAATGCCAATTCGAGATAGGGATCGATACTGAATTTTTTTATTAGTTGCTGGACATCCCTGTCATCGCCTGCGTTGGAGATGATGCCCATTTTGTAGTTCCCTTTTTGCAGGGTTTCAAGACAGGTGATGGTATCTTTTTCCAGTTTCCAGTTTTTTTGCGTCACAGCATAATGCTCGTCCAGGCTTTCACGGATGACTATATCGGAAATATCTGCGTATCCTTTTTCGGTCAGCAGTTCTTTCAGTACCAGGAAAGTACTGGTTTCGATCATCTGCTCATCGCGTTCGGCGTAATACTGGCGAAGCCGTTGGTTAAATTCTACGGTGAAGGTGTCGCATTCTGTGAGAATGCCAAGGTTGCACAAATAGTCCATCAGCGCCTGGTTACCGCGGTGGATGACTTCCGGCCACATATCCGGTGCAACAGCATGCATCAGTGTATTCCCCAGATCGAACATAACAGCGCGGATAGGCATTCCTAGTACCCTTTTTTGAAATCAAAAACGTTGTATAACGGCAGATCGGCCATGTACCGCGACAGGTTCTCGGCAAAAAGTCCCACGGCACGTTCGTCATAGTGAGCGCTGATTCCTGCGATATGCGGGGTGATGATCACTTTTGACATACCCCACAAGGGACTATCTTTTGTCAGGGGCTCTTCAGGGAAAACATCCAATGCAGCGCCTGCCAAATTTCCATCGTTCAGGGCTTTGATGAGCGCATCGTGATCCACAATGCCGCCACGTGAGATGTCTACCAGGTAGGCAGTCGGTTTGCAAGCGGCTAGAACTTCTGCGTTGACCAATCTGCGCGTTCTATCTGAAAGCGGAACTGCGACAACGATGAAATCACAATCCTTCAGCATGGATTTGAGCGCCTGCGCTGGATACAGTCGATGGACAAGGTCGCCATTTGGATCGCCCATGCCTTCAGGAGTGTAGCCGCTATCAATGGGATGCATGGCGTCGTTTTTTGTAGCGAGCACAGTTGCGCCGAACTCTCGCAGTAAACGCGCAATTTGGCGTCCGATGCTGCCATAGCCAATAATCCCTACTGTGCTGTTACGCAGTTCACGCGGCTTGAAGCGCTCCCAGCGGTCCTTGGGCCATTCGGTTTTTTTCTGAAGCGTTGAGAGAGCATGGCAATTTCCGTCCAAATGCCAGCAGCATGGTCAACACATGTTCGGCGATTTGCGGCGCGTTTGCGCCACTCAAAGTAGTGACAGTGATGTTGGGTTCCGCGAAGAGCGGTGTATCGACCAGGGAATCGATCCCGGCCCAGTGAAGCTGCACCCATTTTATATTGGAAGCAAGTTCCGGGCTCGGGAAGATGCGATTGGTGTACAACACCTCGCAGCGTGCCCACAGTTCATCAGGTACTTCGTTGGCACTTTGTGCCGGGTGAACGGTGATTCGCAGGGTGGGGGATACTTCTTGGAGTAGCTTGATTAGAGAAGTGCCAAAAGGCGTCGTGATAAGGACGTCCACAGCGGAATCGGTTTTGCTCATTTTGTACTCAAGGTCAGAATGGCTGCCAAAATAATCAATCCAAGCAACAGCCAGATGGCTGACGCCAGCCCAACCTGTGCTGCTGGATACAAGAAAACCGAAGCCAGAGCGACAGTCAGGAAGGCGGTTGTGTGGCGATTGAACTTGTTCTTAAGCATAACACATCAGAAACCCAAAAGATTTGCCAGCCCGGTTAGAAAGCTGATAAACATGACCAAAAGGGCAGTATAGCCGATCAGCGCACGGAGAACATCCCCTTCTGCGCCAGCCATGCCGGCTGTGCTGGCCCCTACCACTACTTTTGTTGGTGCAGCAACTGAAGCCACAGAAGCTCCGGCGGTCTGCCCGGCCAGGATGGCAGGGACGTTATACGCCAGCAGTTCGGCGGTGCGCATTTGCAGCCCGGCAAATACCACGTTCGAATTGGTGTTCGAGCCGGTCATGAATGCGCCGATCGCACCGATCCAGGGCGAGATCAGAGGAAAGGCCCCGCCCACAGCACCGGCCAGCCCTTGCGCGAGTGCTTCGGTCATGCCGCTGGTCTGCATCATGGTAGCCATAGCGACCATCAGCGCGATACTCAGGCTTGACGACATCATACCTTTGACCGTCGCACGCAATATTTTTTTACCAGCGTCAGGTTTATATAGCCCTGCACGATGATAGATGAAAAACGAAATGATGGATGTGTAAACCAGGATCGCCCCGGCATGGGTGAAAAACCGGATCGGTCGATTTGTGCCCGCTGGACTGACATAACCCAGGGATGTGACCGTTTCAGGAAATTGGATTTGGAGTGAAATTTGTCCAAGCCAGGCTTTGACAGGCGGAACGAGCAAAATGATGACGGTGATAAGGATCAGGATGAAATAGGCAGAGAGCGCCAGCAGGAGCGGTTTTCTCTCGCTTCTTTCAATCCCCTTGCCTGCATCTTTCCAACGCACCACCCACATGCTGACGGCCAGCCCTGCCAGCCCGCCTGCGAACGCGCCCAGGTTCCACAACCCGGCTCCCACAGCGACGGCAAATTGCACCCCACCCATCACCGCGCCAATCACCAGTGCCGGGACGAGAAGCCGCTTCACACCACGCCAGCCATCGGCAGCATGTGCCACCATTGGCCCGGTCAGGATACAGGCCAGCCCGAGATACAGCGCAGATTCAGTCGCCAGGGTCGGAGCGTCAAGCCCGGTTGCAGATAGCAACGCATTGAACGACGAACCCAACGAGCCGAAAGTTACGGCCCATCCGTGTCCGATGGAGGGAATGATGACAGCACTGAGTGGCGTAAAACCGAGGCCAACCAGCAACGGTGCGGTCACAGCCACCGGCACACCAAATCCGCCCGCGCCTTGCAAGAAAGATGCAAACACCCAGCCTATCAGCAGGGCTTGCATGCCGCGGTCACGAGTCAGCGACGGAAGCAATTTGCCGATGGTTTTTATCGCTCCTGCTTCATCGGTGACACGATACAGGAGAAAGGCTGCCCAAATGATGAGCAGCACATCCATTGAGAGAATAAAGGCTTTGGTGTGCGAAAAAGCCAGCACGTCCGCGTCTGCGCCGAAGAACACGACCGCCACGAAAAATGCGACAAGATAACCAGCCGCGCCTGCGCGGGCCGCGCCCCAGCGAAAGCCGATCATAAGAACAAGGATGATGAGAACAGGGAAAGCTGCGATGATGGGCATGGGTTAGTTAATTGATGGTTTTCTCAAAAAATGGGAATATGCAAAAACCAGAATTGTTCCAAATAACAACCCTGGCAGTAATATCAGACCTGCTTCGGGACCGAATGCGCCGCCTGTCCATAATTCTGGCCCGCTAACCGTGATGCGCGTCAGCCGATAAATGTCCAACCCGCTGACCGGGAATCCAAAACCAACGCCTTCGAAGAAGTTCCAACCGACGTGTAATCCAATTGGCAGCCAGAGTTGTTTAGTGGTCAGGTATCCATAGGCCAGGAAAACTCCGGCGAGGAGGATGCCAATGGCAACGGAGATCTTGGCTTCGGAATTGGGGTTTGCCAGATGCGCGATGCCAAACCAGAGCGAAGAAAGTAAAATGCCCCAGAATGGGTTCAGTCCATCAGCGAGATTTTGCAGTCGGTAGCCGCGGAAGAGTAATTCCTCGTTCCAGCCGACCAGAATGAAAACAGCCAGCATGCCCAGGGTCCCGCCCAGAAGCGTTGGGATGTCATCCGTCTCCCAGGCGAAGCCGTCGAATGTCAGCCATCCCACACTCCATTCGATCAGATATATGGCGCCCATCATGAGGAAGGTAATGGCAATGCCTGCGAATATATCGAGGGCAGCCCATATGTCTGGTTTTAGGCCCAGGCTGACCAGTGAGCGTTTGTCCAGAAATCGGCGTGCGAGAAAAACCGAGGGGGTGATGGCGAATAAGGCGATAGCTTGGTTGAGAAGTAAATTGGTCGGGGGAAATTTCTAGAAACAGAATTGGAATCGCAAGTGGGATCGTGATACAGATTAATAGGAGGTTATATCCGACGGTATGGATTGCAAGACGCCAACCTGCCCGCAGGCGCGGCTCATGTGGTGTAAGAAAGAGATTCGTCCAAAAAGAGCGATTCGAGGTGAGTTCCGGGTCAGTCATTACTAGCTCACTAACTCAATAGTTTCGTTTTCAAGAACCTCATGTACCATTGCCAGGAGTTTTGGGCGCATCTCGGCAGCTTTACCAAAACGTGCCTTTGCCAGCAAGGTCAGTTCCGCAGTCTGGCCAATGATACCGGTTTCGCTGATCACATGCCAGGGTTCGATCAGGTTGGGTAAGTTTTCCATGGCTTCTCGGCCTACGTTTTCTAGTAATGGGATAGCACGTCCGAGTTCCGCAGCGGGGATTTTCAAGGTGACATTTGCCATAGAAAACCGTCCACGGCTAAAGTTGCGCACAACACGAATGTCGCCGTTGGGGATGGTTAGTAACTCTCCGGTTGGCGCACGTAACCAGGTGGTTCTGAGCGTGATTGACTCGATAATCCCCTCAGTATCAAGGATTTCCACTTTCTCGCCAACAGAAAAAGTGTCTTCGAAAATAAAGCTTGTCCCGGCCATCACGTCGCTGATGAGCGGCCGAGCGGAAAGGCCGAATCCCGCGCCAAATAGACCGATCATCCATACTAACGTGGTTGTTTCAACGAATTGACTGAGACTGAGTAGCACGGCAAAGGCAAAGAAGGTCACCGTGATAATGCCCTGTACCAGTCCATACAGTGTATTCCGTCGTTCTGGACTGGACTTGCGACTTGCCAGCCCTCCCAAGCGGATGATTCGCCTTGAGAGCATTCCGGTTAGGCGCGAGAGCAGCCAGGCCAACAGGAAGAACGCCAGAATGTTGAACCACTTCTGAGCCAACGCTGGAAGTGTCGTATAGAACTGGAGCAGGCCTGTCATCCCCCAATTGTACTTTATACCGATAAGACTTTCGCGTTTGAATGGAGGGTGTCCGAAAATAAGGGATGCGTGCGAAGCACGCATCCCTTATTTTCGGTATCTTTTCGCGAATTGCGTAAACCCTGACGAACTGCTTGTTTTTATACGATAAAGCAGTTGGTATTACTCGCTGGCTTTGGGAATGATAATCCAGAGAACCAAGTATGCAACCAGGCCCGGAACGCCGCCGGGGATGAAGGCGATCAAAAATGCCAGGCGGAACCAGAATGCACTGATGCCAAAGAATTCTGCCAGCCCACCGCAGACACCGGCAAGGACGCGGTTGTGACGGGAACGACGCAGGATGGGACGAGTTTTGTCATTGTTATACCTCCAAAGTATTATGGTTTCATCATTACATACGATGAAGGTTGATTTAAGTTGTTTGGAGATCACGCTCATTCCAAATGATGACTCGATTTCTTCCCGCTTGTTTGGCTTGGTACATAGCCCTGTCTGCTCTGGATAGCAATTGGTCTATGCTCATGGTAGTGGTTTTTTCTTTGATGGCCACTCCAATGCTTATGGTTGTATTGATTGAGCCGGCTTCAGTTTCGATAGGGGTCTCTGCGATGAGGAGCCTGAGACGTTCGGCAATGTTTCTCGCATCCTCGAGTTTTGTTTCAGGAAGCAATATGACAAATTCTTCCCCGCCAAAGCGTCCCAAAACATCATCAGGGCGTAAGTGTTGGGTGCAAATCTGTGCGATACCCTGCAAAACCTGATCCCCAATGATATGCCCGTGTTCGTCATTGATTTTTTTGAAATGATCAAGATCGAACAACAAGAAGGATGCGTGACCATGGGATGTAAGGGTTCTTTTAATCTTCCGCTCTGAGAGTTCGAGGAAGTGTCTGCGATTGAAGGTATTTGTCAGTGGATCAATTGTGGCGTAATAATTGAGTTGGGCTTTGGCCTCTTCAAGGTCGGTAAATGAGCGAGATTTGATACTGTCGCTATACCAGATTGCGATTGAAACCGCGAGGATTGCACCTGCAAAGTCGATTAGTCGATCCGTCAAAGTAGTCTGAAAACCAACAAAGTAGGTAATCCCATTTGCATCTAGTAGGTAACAGATTACTATTGTTACTAGGCTAATAACTCCCCATCGAAAACCAGCCCATAGGCCGGCCATGATGAAAGCCGCTACCGGTACAAATACTTGCCAAATAGCACTAGATGAATTGATGCCTCCTGAAATGACCATCACGCCCACCGATGATAGATAGATGGCGAATGTCACCAGGTGGGCGGCGGTTCTGTACTTGCCAAAGGCTGTATTGAGAAAATAGCCAACTATCGAGCACAAAACTGCTGCTAAATTTACCCACACAGCAAAGCGCGGATAATCACCAAACCCATATGTGAGGGCAAAGCCTGTAAAGAATATGGCTGTCATGATCGTACCGGCTTTTGTAACGCGTATCAGGCTATCCTGATAGGAGCCTGTTATTTTTGAGGGGTCTGGCCTCAGTTTTCTGATGTAACTTTTCAATTTCATGCAATGATTATAAGGTCATTGCATTGTGCAATTTATTTCAAATATATTCCATCTGGATCCAGGTCGTTTCGCAAAATTCGAAGTTCATTATCTGTAACCATGTCGGTTGTGCGCAGATCTTTGGCAACTTTCAAATCCCAGCCGGTGTTTTCTTTTGCCTGCTCCGCAGTCTTTTCGGGATGGAGCGCGGCCAATACCATTTCGCCGTTTTTATCTGGTTCGAGGATGCCAATGTCCGTCACCACGGCTAACATCCCGCCGCCGCGTAGACCGGCAGCCTCGCGCTCAGCCCGTCCACCAAGAAAGCCTGCCGAAGTCATGAAGTCCACTTTTTCTGGGAAGCGGCGCTTCTGGTGGGGGGTCATGATGTAACAGCGGTTAGCCCAGGCCGCGATTTCCTGTGAGCCGCCGGAACCGGGCAGGCGCACCTTTGGCTGTGCGTAATCGCCGATGACAGTGGCATTGATATTGCCGTATTTGTCAATTTGCGCGCCGCCCATGAAGCCTACGTCCACGTTGCCGCGTTGCAAGTAGTTTGCGAAAATATCGTACATGCTGACTACTGAAAGAGCACCGCTGACCAATGTTGGGTCACCGATCGAGAGCGGAAGGCGGGCAGGTTCTGCACCGATCACGCCCGCTTCGTAGATCATGACCAGGTTGGGGGCATGAGTCCGTTTGGCGAGGTTGCAGGCCAGGTTGGGTTGGCCCACGCCGACGAATACCACGTCGCCATCGCGCAGCAGGCGGGCAGCGTTGATGATCATCAGTTCGGCGGATGAGTAAGTTAGTTCGGTCATACGTTCTCCTCGAAAAAGGATTGAATTAGATTTGAGACTTCACCCGGATGTTCCAGCGGCACCAGATGGGTGGACTTCTCCAGCGCCTCCACTCTCACATTAGGCTGCTTCCGTTGAACCAGCTTTCCAGTCCGTTCCCAGAAAGTATCCGTTTCCGCGCCACGGACGATGAGCGTTGGCACTTCAAGTTTGGGTAGCCCGCGCCAGATGTCCATATCGCGCCAGATGCCGGTCAGATAAATGCGGATTTCCCATTCCGCGCTGTAGCAAAGCTGGTAACCATTTCCTCCGTCTCTTTGGCAGGCGATACCTTCTACATAAGCGCGTAAGGATTCATCATCCATGTATCTAAAAACGGACTTGCGGCGGTAGCCTTTAAACAGGCGCTCAAGGTTGTTGAATTCGCGGCGACGTTGCCGCGCTCCTGCAACCAGTGGATGAAAACGGTGCAGCAATTTGAGCCCTCGGAGTACCCGCCAGGCCATGATGAAGTTGGGTGGAAATAGCACCGGGTCGAGTAATACGATGGCTTTGAAACGTTCCGGTTCGCGCAGGGCGGCCCGCAGCAGGGCAATCCCACCCATCGAATGCCCGACGCAGGCCAGGGGCCTGTCCTGAGCCGAGTCGAAGTGGGCGGTTTGATGCGCGTCAAGGAAAGCCAGGAAGTCATCGGTCAGCGGACGCCAGTCATCGATATCTTCCGGTTTGCTTTCAGGCCACAACGGACGCTGCACCATCGCAGTGATATGGTATTTCTTAGCTAACTGAGAGAGCAGCGGACGATAACATTCCGGCGGGTAGCCGTTGGCATGCAGGAAAACGAGTTTCTCGCCATTTCCGCCAAAGTTGTGGACTGGAATAGTCATGATGTTTACCACGAAGACACAAAGACTCCAAATCACAAAACAGATAATTGGTGTCTCCGTGCCTTTGTGTCTCTGTGGCTAGTATTCTCCGTAATTGATTGCCTCACTCATCCTCGGCTTGACCTTCAGCCGCTCATGCACTTCCTCGCCCAACTTGCCCCAGTACTCATCCCGATCTTTCACGCCGTAAACCCACTCATCCAACCAGGCCTGGACGCTTTCCTGCGAAGAACTGACCTTATCCCAGGCCAGGTAGAACTTGTTGTCGCGGTCGTAATATCCCTGCGCGTACGAAGGGTGACAGGCATACGGCACATGACACACCGCGCTGACGATATTGGCAGGGATCATCGTGCGGTTGGGATCCGATCGGATGATAGATTCATCCACAATTTCTTCAGCGGTCAGGATGACCTTTTTAGCGGCAAAAGCAGCTTCTTTCTGCTCACCGATGATGCCCCATAGATGCGCATTGCCGTTTGCGTCCGCGCGCTGCACATGCACGATGGCTACATCCGGGTTGAGTGCCGGGACTGTGATCACATCCTTGCCGCCGTAGGGATCAGGGATGCGCTTGATGAGCGGATTGGCGTTTTCGAGGTCGGTTGCAGCGGTCTGGTTCATCGGCAAAAAGGGCAGGCCGGATGCGCCAGCTTGCAGGCGTGTGATCATGCCGAAATGGGAATACTCTTCCCATTCCAGTTCGCTGCGTTCCACTGCGCCGCGCACCACCCGCAGCGAACCGACGCCGGGGTTTCCCATGTAAGACCAGATTATTTTGCGGGCGCAGCCCGCTGCAACCATCTGGTCATAGATCAAGTCTGGGGTAGCGCGAGCAAGCACCAGGTTCTGTTTGCGCTGGCGGATGATCTCGTGTCCGGCGGCGAAGGGGATCAGGTGTGTGAAACCAGATGCGTATACGGTATCCCCATCCTGTACATACGTGGAAATTGCTTCTGAAAGAGATGTAAGTTTGGTCATTATTTTTTCTTTGCCTTTTTTTCTTTGCTTTTTTTTGCGTTTTCGCGAAATTTTCGAATCCCGCTGAAGCGACCTGCCGGGGGTGGAGGCGCGGCGCGACGTCGGAAGAAGAATCCGATGCCTACAAACAACAACCCCACGAAAAACCAGTCAAAATCGGGTTTATCGGCGAATTCAGATGCCATGAAAAGGATGAAAAAGAATATCCCCATCAGGATGAGAAATGTGCCAACACGGGGCACGAATTCTTTTTCTTCGCTTGGTCCTTCACCCATCTCAACCACCCTTTCTGGCGGAGAAAAACGTGCGCTTGAATGGATAGAAGACAGGTTTGCCCGACATACTGTTGCGCAATTCTCGCCGAATGGCATTCGTAAATTCATCCTTCTGATCGCCCAGGCGTTCGAAGTAGGGGACGAGCGCCGTGCCGGATATCCACTCCACGATGGCATCTGCGTTTTCCAGAACGTGTGGATATATCTTCTCAAAGACAAGAATATCCTCCGCACCTTCTCGGAATAACAGGTCTGCATACGCTTCGATGGACAGCACCGATGGCTGTCGATTCCACCCGCCAAGCGCACTGACGAATGGTTCTTGTTCGGCTGTTTTGTAGATTGTTTGATGGGGAATGGAACTGAAATTTGATGGCACCTGTACAGCGATTTGCCCCCCAGAGTTCAGGTGGCTAAACAGATATGGGATAAGCTCTTCATGATTATCAGACCAATGCAGGGCTGCGTTGGAGAAAATCAAATCCCATTCGCCATCCAGTTTGGCTTGATTCCCCAGTTCAAAGCGCAGACCGGGGCGCGCGTATTCCCCTGTGCGTTCCAGCATTTGCGGAGAGGCGTCCAGGCCCAACACTTTGCTGCCTGGTAGGGAATCTGCCAGGTGACGGGTCAACTTACCTGTGCCGCAGCCTAGGTCTACCACTCGCAGGTTGGGACGGACTTCTACCAGTTCGAGCAAGTCATAAAAGGGGGTGCTGCGCTGGATTTGGAATTGATGATATTTATCGGGGTTCCATGGCATGCGCCTATTTTACCCTTTGCTTGGGATTACCACAAAGATACAAAACCATGAAGACGCCAAAATGCAAAATTTGTGTTTTTGAGTCTGTGCTTAGTAAAGTTGAATTTTGGAGAAAGTGCAACGCACTTGGCTAGAAGTTTCCTCAATGCATTCTCAATAATGAGGTGCGTTGCACTTGTAAAGATCAACATAACTGAGTACCAGGTGACTTGGTGGTATGAAAAAAGCCCTTTCGTAAAAAGAAAAGGGCTAAAATTGTGGAGTTCAGACTTTAGTCTGCAATTACAAGCGGACTGAAGTCCGCACTCCATTTTGATTATTTTATAACCGTATGGATTTGCTCATGCATATACAGATGCAAGTAATAGTACCCGCCCGCATTTTTCCCGCTTGAGCCGGAACCTTTCCAGCCGCCGAAAGGTTGAAAGCCGGGCCACGCGCCGGTGGTTGCGCCTTGCGGACGGTTGGCATAGGTCACGCCGGCTTCGATGTTGTCGAAGAACCATTCCACTTCCTCGTCGGAGCCGTAGAATCCAGCTGTCAGGCCGTAGTTGACATCGTTGGCGATGCGCATGGCTTCATCCAAATCTTTGACCTTCCCAATCGTAGTGATAGGCAGGAACATTTCATGCTGCCAAAGGTGATGGTCAAAAGGAAGGTCGGTGACAAAAGTTGGCTCACAATAAAAACCTTTATCAAAAGCATCGCCGGTTTTCACCTTGCCGCCAGTCAGGAATTTTCCGCCAGCCCCGTCGATCTCTTCAGTGAAGTTCTTGAAATCGTTGTAGGATGATTGGTTGATGACCGGGCCGAGATACACTTCCTTCTCGGTTGGGTCGCCAATGACCAGTTTGGCGGTCGCTTCTTTCAGGCGGGCAACCAGGTCATCGTAAACCGGCTCCTCGACGAGCACGCGCGAGGCTGCCGAACACTTCTGACCCTGCAGACCAAATGCAGAACGAATAATGCCGGTTGTGGCGCGTTCCAGGTCGGCGTTCTTCGAGACAATGGCCGGGTTTTTGCCGCCCAACTCCAGGATGACCGGGCGCACATATTTTCCATTCGCGAAGGAGCGATAGAGATTCATGCCGACATCGAACGAACCGGTGAAGGTAGCGCCATCTAAACCGGGATTGTCGACCAGCGCCTGACCAAGTGTGCGGCCCGGGCCGGTGACAAAGTTGAAGACACCATCGGGGAAGACCTGCATCACGCAGGCATTCGGCGAACAGACGCACGATCCAGGCCGTGTCGGTGGCCGGTTTGATGACCACGGTGTTGCCAGCCACCAGGGCTGCGCCGACCGGGCCGCCCGTCAGCGCGAAGGGAAAGTTGAACGGGGAAACCACCAGCCACACGCCATAAGGCTTCAGGCTTGAGACGTTGGTGGCGTCGTAGCCGACCAGCGGATCCTTGCCCATCTTTTTGATAAAGCCATTGTTCTCTTCCATCATCTGCGCGGAGTAAGCCATCAGGTCGGCGGTTTCCTGCACATCGCCGAGGGCTTCCATGCGGTTTTTGCCGACCTCGAGTGTCATGGCGGCGCCCAGGTCGAAGATGCGTTCTTCGATAAGGGAAGCAGCCTTACGGACGAGTTTGACGCGTTCCTGCCAGGGCGTGCGACTCCACTTTGGGAAGGCAGCCCGCGCCGCAGCGACGGCCTGCTCCGCGTGCGAAGCGTCCCCTTTTTGGATGACCGCCAGCACCCAGTCCGTATTGACCGGAGAGCGGTCCTCGTACTTTTCGTCGGCAAATACCTCTTTACCGTTAATGAACATGCCATATTCCTGGCCCAGGTTCGCCTTGAGCGTTTCCACCGCCTTTTCGAAGCCGGTGTGCAGCTCATCGGGGGGATTGAACATGGTTGCATAGGTGAGTTTGAAATCAGCCATAAAAGTCTCCTGAATTTTGGATTTGATAGTAGTAGGATTTACGCACTTGAGGCTCGAAGCTGGTCTCTGACCGGCGTATTTGCTGGAAAACGGTGGTCAGAGACCGCCTGGGAGCACAGACAACCGAGTGAACTACGTGGTTAGAAACACCTAAGTAGTTTGATGGGTTGGTCTTTCTGTTTCTTTCAAAACAATAAAGACCTGTAATGTCAGTATAGCGCATCGAAATGAAGGTGTCAAAGACGTAAGGAATTCTTAAGAAGTTTTGTCTATTATCTTTAGTAGAATGGATTGTAGGGGCGACCCGCCTGGCTGGAACAAATGCCTTGATGACCCTGAAGGGTCGCCCTTACTGAACGGTATGTGGTGATTAATAAAAGGAGTGACATGAACCCCCGATCTTTCTTAGCTTTAGGCCTGCTGACCGTACTATTATTGGTAAGCTGTGCCCCGGCGGATTCTCCCGCCCCCGCGGAGCCCCAGGTGCCCCCGCAACCCGCCGAACCGGTGGTCGAAGAACCACCAGCCCCGCCTCCCACTGAGGCCGAGTCTGCCGCTGTTCCAACCGAAGTACCTCCCACGGAAGCACCCGCTGTAGAGCCACAACCGGAACCGGCGTTTGTCTCCCGTGGCCCGGACCTGGAAGCCACCGACCCGGCCACTGTCAGCCTGGCAGCGGGAGACCTGCAACTGGTGGAGTTCTTCCGCTATCACCTGAGGGACCTGCCGTTCCATGGCGCCCATGGTTCATGGGCTCGAAGCGAAGTACTACGGGGTGATCAAGTTCTCCTATCTGGATGCCAGCGACCCGAATACGCAGGATTTCCAGCGGGCGCTGGGTTTCCGTTACCAGCCGGAATTTTATCTGTTAGACGGGCAAGGCAACCTGCTGCAAAAATGGGTGGGATTTGTCTCGCAAGATCAGTTCGAGGCGGCCTTTGCACAGTATGTGCAGTAAACACGGAAATTGAATTGAGCAGCCTCCGTCGATATGGCGGAGGCTGCTTTGTTAGATGGATATGTTCCTTGAAATTTATTTGTTAGAGTTTTACCTGTAAGTGAGTGCTCTTTTGATGTTCGCTTACTGATCAATGCTATACGTGATATTTCTTTTTATAATCTTGGATAATGTTCTTTGCATCTAGATATTCGAGGTGGGTCGGGGCTATTCTTAAACGCTCGTTAATATTTTGTTCTGCTTTTTCCAGATATAACGGGATCTGATCTTTAGGTATTTCTCCCATTTCAATCATTTGCATGGTTACCATGCAGACACCGAAATAATTTCCGGGGAAATAATTTGTTATCGATATGCCTTTCTCAAACTGCTCAAGCGCCTCCTTATAGCCACCAGACTGAAAGAAATCATTCCCTATTTGCATATAATGATTTGCCTGAAGGATGTTTTCACGTTCACCATTTGTGAGGGCGTCAAAGTCAATACCTTGCTTTTTCGCTACCCTTTGTCCAATCTTTTCCAAATCTTCTTTCCAGTTATATCTAAAAAGTTGAAGACGGGAACTGACAATCGGAGCATATCTATTAGGGTCAGCCCAAATCGCCTCAGCAAACGCGTCTAGTGCCCGTTCGTAGTCATCAACCATAAAGTGCGCTGTCCCAATGTTGATGTGAGCGAATCCGTCCATGGGATTTAGTGCGATTGCCTTTTCATATTCTTCCATGCCAGATGGGTCTTCGAGTCGCATTTTGACCGTTCCAAGATTACAGTGGGCTCTTGCCTCCCGCTTTTGGAATCCCATCTTATGAAAGGCATCGATAGCCTTCATATACCAGGTTGCTGCCTGACGATTATCCTTCAGGTACTCCGAGTGGAGTCCAAGCCAATAATAGACTGCGCCCTCATCTTCAGGGTTGCATCTTTGGGCCAAACTTGACAAAGCATCTCGGGCATGTGTGTGGAGAGAAGGATCCGCTTTTAGTGCTTCTTGATATAAGGATGCTCCCCTTTCTTCGTTTCCATCCTGTCGACAACTAACTGATTCAAGAAACAAATTCAAAGCTCTGGCATTTACCAAGCCCTGAGATTGTTTTCCGATTAATGGATGGTCGATCGCATACTCGGATTCAACAGATTGTCCATCAACTCTTCGAGGTTCGCCTTTTTCGTCCATAGCAGTCCCTTCTTGCAACATGAGAAGGTTTCGTTCATTAGCTGACAAGCGTATGCTTATACTACTAAAGGAGACTTTTGCAAGAGATTTAGCGTATTACTTCATGAGAGATTACACTCTCACTATACAAGAAAATTGGGGCTGATACAAGTTTTTTCACTGCATTTACATTGCTTATTCACTCACATCTGCTCGTCCCTGGTTCGGGTGTTCCGAAAGCGGGTGAGGCTGTAGGCCATGACCCTGCTTGGAAACGCGAAACATAATCGCGTAGATCATCGAAATCGCTTTTCCAGATGAAGACATCCTGCTTGGCGATCGGATCATAGACCATGCCTGTCTCAAACAGTTCGCGCGGGAAGGATGCAAAGACGATGTTGCTGCGCGGCATGGTCGTACCCAGACAGGCCAGTTGGCTGATCTGTGCGGGGGTCAGGTCGGTTTGGATGTTATCCTTGAAGGAAGATATGATGGCGGGTATCTGGGGAATCGTTTCAGGGCCTTTTATTTTCTCTTCCAACGCGCATACCACTGTATTTTGATGATTGGTGCGGGCGAAGGTGCTCACGTTGCGGACGCGCGCCAGGGTCAGCGCCTGCTCGCCGGTCAGATGCTGCTGGCCTGCCGGGAAGACCAACGGCGTCGCTGCGGTCAGACGAGGTGCGGCCATCCACGCCATCGGGGAGATAGATTTCGAGGCCGCCGAGGGCATCTACCACGTCCACGAAAACCTGCATGCTGACGGCTAAATAATGGTCTGAATCAGGCCGAAGTTCTGCTCAAGGGTGCGTGCCAGCAGGCCCGGTCCCTGGCTGGGATGGTCCCAGAAATGCAGTCCGGGATTTCCATAGGTGTAGGCGGTGTTGAGCTTCTGGCGGTCTGTGCCCAGGTCGTCTTTGACTTCGGGGATTTTGACCCACAGGTCGCGGGGAAAGGCCAGTACTGTCACGCGCTGTGCCCTGAAGTCCACGCGGATGGCGCGGATCATGTCGGCGCGGCCATAGCGGTAGTCATCAGAGCGCGAGTCACTGCCGATGGCGAGCAGGGTCATGGTTGGCAGGTTCCCGCAGGGTAGGAAGGGAGAGTCCGGGGTTTCGGTTTCAAAACTTATGGTGGGGGCCAGCGTGGTGGTGGGTTGAAGCGTGTCGGGGGAACTTGTCCAGGTGGCGGGGAGTTCCCAGGGAGTCGAATTGTCCAGCGCGGGGCCTAATGGTTGTTGTGTCCATACCAGATATGCCTGCGCCCCAGTATAGAGAACCGTCAGAATCAGGATACAGGCGATAATCGATAACCCGCTCAAAATAAGCTTTTGTGATTTTGTCATTCCGGGTTCATTATACTTCCGGGTCTGGAAACCGTTCACAGAAGCGCTTTTTTGTGTCAAAATAAAGATTATGTTCAAGAAAAGGAAAAAACCAGAGTTTGCTGTCATCGGCCTGGGACGTTTTGGCTGCGCGGTAGTCAAGACATTGACCGAAAAAGGCTTCAGCGTGCTGGGCGTGGATCGCGACCAGGCGGCTGTGCAAGCCGTCCTTGATATGTGTACGCAGGCGGTCGTTTTGGATTCCACTAATGAAGATGCGCTGCGAGAACTTGGGATTGCCGCATTTGACACGGTGGTGGTTGCTATTGGGACGGATTTCGAAAGCAACCTGATCACGACTGCGGCGCTAAAAGCGATCGGCATAAAAACTGTCATCTGTAAGGCGCTCTCCACTCGCCAGAAAGATATTTTGTTGCGTGTGGGTGCCAGCAAGGTTATCCAACCCGAGGCATCTGCGGGCAGGGAATTGGGACTTGAACTGGCCGCACCGAACCTGTTGGATAGAATCCCCCTGGGAGATGGACATACGATTATCGAGTTTCGAGTGCCTTCATCGCTGAACGGCAAAACACTGGCCGAGGTGGATTTCAGGAATCATTTTGGCGCGAACGTGATGGCAGTCAAACATGGGGATGATGTGGTCGTTGCGCCTTTAGGCACACATGTCATGGAGGAGGGGCACGTGCTGGTTGTGCTCGGGCAGGAGGATCAAGTTGTAGCGTTGGAGAAATTGACCTAACCACCAAATGGGTTTCAACAAAGAATTCCTGTCTCGTTTTTCACGCCGTCTCCCTACACCATTGCGGCTTGCCCTGGGTTTAGCGGCAATGATCGTTTTGGGAGCAGTTTTGTTGTCTTTTCCCGGCGTGGGAGTGCGAGGTGCATTATTACCGAACGAAGCTTTTTTTACAGCCACTTCTGCCCTGACGGTTACAGGGCTGACGGTCATTACACCTGGCAGCGACCTGACCTTGTTCGGGCAAATTCTTTTGCTCATCTTGATCCAGATTGGGGGTGTGGGCTTTATGGTAACGGCCGTGTTGGTCTTTCGCCTGATGGGACGCAGCATATCCTTTGCAGACCGCCTGGCGCTGCGGGATTCTTTTGGCTTGCTGGATTTACACGCAATTGTTCGACTTACCAGGCAAGTTGTCGCTTTTGTCGTATCCCTTGAGCTGGCGGGCGCTGTGCTGCTCTGGCTGCATTGGCGCGCGAAACTGGGCGCTGGTCGGGCCGCCTTCTATGCGCTCTTTCACGCGGTGTCCGCATTTTGTAATGCCGGCTTCGATCTGTTCAAAGGCACGCCCGGCTTCTCTGGCATCCCAAACGATGGTTACACTCTGGGAGTGTTTGGCGTATTGATTTTCATCGGCGGGTTGGGGATTCCGGTGATCGCTGACCTGGCCCTGTGGAAGAAGCATAAAAGATTATCCTTGCATTCGCGCCTGACGCTGATCGTCTCAGTCATCCTGGTGCTGGTAGGTTGGTTAGGTTTATTTTTGGCGGAGACTTACCAGGATGGTACCCTGGCAGATGAACGAACTTCGCGGGCGCTGGCATTAACATTTTTTCAGTCGATTTCTGCGCGTACAGCCGGTTTTACGGCTATCGAACGTTTTCAGGATTTAACACCCTCCAGCCAATTGCTGAAAATCGTTCTGATGTTTATCGGGACGGCTCCCGCATCTATGGGTGGAGGCATCACAACGGGCGCTTTTACTGTCTTGATATTGGCTTTATGGGCTTATGTGCGCGGGAGGGAACATCCTCACGTTTTTGGTCGCAGCATCGGTGAGTTTACCGTGCGTCGCGCATCGGCTGTGCTAACGATTTCAATTTTGGTGATTTTGGGAGCAACATGGTTTTTGTTGATCACACATCCACATGCGGTGCTCGACAGGGTTTTGTTTGAAGTGGTTTCGGCCTTTGCTACATGCGGACTTTCGTTGGAATACACCAGCAACTTCGATGTGATCGGCCAGTCAGTGATCGCATTCGTGATGTTCTGGGGGAGGCTGGGTGCGCTGACGATCATTTTAGCTCTCGGCCAATTGGTTCCGCGTGGATTGATAGAATATCCCGAGGAAAAGATTCTTATTTAGCGACGAAGGAGAATACTATGACAGTTCTATCTATCACAACCGATTTTGGAATAACCAACGGCTTTGTGGGCGTCATGAAAGGCGTGATCTACGGCATCGCCCCGGAAGCAAAAATTGTTGATATCAGCCACCTGATCTCGGCCCAGGATGTGCTTGAAGGTGCCTATGCCATGTGGCGGGCTGTGCCTTTCTTCCCGCCTGGATCTGTGCATGTAGGTGTCGTCGATCCCGGCGTGGGGACGAAACGTCGCCCGATCGGCGCGCGCTTGGGCGATCAATATTTCATTGCCCCAGACAACGGCTTGCTGACCCCTTTGATCCTGGATGCCGAACAGAACGGCGATCCGATTGAATTCGTCCATCTAGATAATCCCAAATACTGGCTGCCAAAAGTGAGCAACACTTTCCACGGGCGTGACATCTTTGCTCCGACTGGTGCACACCTGGCAGCGGGCGTTCCGTTGAGTGAGTTGGGCACACCCATTACAGACCCGATCCGGTTGGATTGCCCCGCCCGGAGAAAACCGAGAATGGCTGGCGAGCGCACGTCACTATTATTGATATCTTCGGGAATCTGACCACCGATCTGCCTGCTGAGGCGCTTGAAGGAAATCATGATGTGCTGATACACATCCGCGACCGCGAGATCGATGGCATCATCGAATCCTACGGTCATCGCGAAGTCGGCGACCTGGTCGCTGTGGTGGATAGCGAATACTACATCGAAATTGCGGTGGTCAATGGCAGTGCTTCTGGAGAGCTGGGCGCACAAGTCGGAGATGTTGTTGATGTAATTACAAAACCTGCTTTATAAGGAGTAATGTATGAAACATATTTCGATCACAACGGATTTCGGTTCGGGGGTAGGCTCGATGCGCGGCGTGATCTGGAACATCGCCCCTGATGCGATGATCTCGGATATATACTCTGCGATTCCCCCGCAAGATGTCAACTTCGCGGCCTGGTATATTGATCATGAAGTCTGGTATTTTCCACCGGGCACGATTCATATCGTTGTAGTGGATCCAGGTGTGGGAACAGCGAGAAGACCGATTGCCGCCCAGATTGGCGAGCATTACTTTGTTGGGCCAGATAACGGTGTGTTCTCCAAAGCTTTATCAAAAAGCGGAGAAGAAGGGCTGGCCAATTCGCATCTTCCATACCAATAAACCAGAATACTGGTGGCAGCTTGAGAGCAACATTTTCCACGGGCGCGATATCTTCTCTCCGATCGCCGCGCACCTGGCAGCCGGTGTGCCGATCGAGGAACTTGGCGAGGAAATTCACGATGAGGTCAGAATCCCTGTGCCGGAGGCCACATTTGATGAAACCGGCGCTGAAGGTGAAGTGATTTTGATTTACGAATATTTGGGAAATATCACTGTCAATATTCACCATACTGATTTGCCAGACGATTTTGATCAGAAAAAAGCAAAGCTTCAGATTGGTGGTAGAACGATTACAGGTATTCGTGACACTTTCGGGGAAGCTGAAACAGGGGAGCTGATCGCGCTCTATGGGACGGCTGGTTATATTATTGTGGCTGTAGTCAATGGGAGCGCGTATGATCTTCTCAAGACGGAAATTGGTGATAAGGTTACTTTGACTTACTAGAAGTCATCTCAAATTGTTATAAGTGTATTACACTTGTAAAGAGTGCTGCGTAAAAATTTAGATAAAAACGTCTTCGAGTTTGAGAAATATGATGAGGAAGTTCCGATATTTATTCAAGAAGCAGTATAATAGGCGCATGTTCCTGCCCAACCTTATCGACAGCAAGGCGGACGAAAACTCTAAATTTAGTGACCCTACAGGAAGTATTTCCTTTAGGGTCTTTGTTTTGGTGGTGCAATGAGTGAAGCTCCCTTAATTATAGAGAACCTTTCTTTTCAATATCGCACACGCCCTGAGTTGGCGATTGAGAATATTTCCTTCGAACTCAAACCGGGTGAGATGCTGCTGATCGCGGGTTCTAGTGGGTGTGGCAAGACCACACTGGCACGCTGCATCAACGGTCTCATTCCACGCAGCTATGGTGGCGAGCGCAAAGGGCAAGTGCTTTTGCATGGGAAAGATGTAGCTAAGATTCCATTGGCAGAAGTGTCGCAAATCGTCGGCACACTGTTGCAGGATCCTGAACGCCAGATCGTTGCCAGCAACGTTTATAACGAAATCGCTTTTGGCCCTGAAAATCTGGGCCTGCCACGCGATGAAATTGTAGACCGTGTAGAAATGGCCATGCAGCGCCTGGGATTGGAATACTTGCGTGAGCGCGACACCTTCAGTCTTTCCGGTGGCGAAAAGCAGAAATTGGCTCTGGCTGGAATACTGGCGATGAACCCGTCCATCTTGCTTTTGGATGAGCCGCTCGCCTCACTCGACCCGGCATCTGCCTACGAAGCCCTGGAAATCTTCCGCAGCCTGGCAGACGAGGGCAAAACCGTCGTGTTGATCGAACATCGCGTGGAAGATGCCATCGCTGCCAACCCTGACCGTCTGATGTACATGGAAGAGGGACATGTCAAGTATTTAGGGCCGATCACGAGCCTGCCAGATGAGATTGATCATAAACAAGTGAAACTGCCTGCACAGTGGGTAATGGAACGGGTCAAAGGACAGAAGGATGTCCCTGAAACGGTCAGCAAGCCGGATGTCCCGGAACGAGGCGAAATAATGGTCTCCTTCAAGGATGTCTCTTTTCGCTACAATGACGATACCCCATTTGTCTTGCAAAACGTCAATCTGGACATATATCACGGTGACCTGATCGCTGTGCTGGGACGGAATGGGGCTGGCAAGTCCACCCTGATCAAACATGCCATCGGCCTGCTCAAACCGACCGAGGGAACGGTGCTGGTAGAAGGGCAGGATACGCGTGATATGAGCGTGGCGCAGATTGCGCGCGTGCTCGGCTTTGTGTTCCAGAGTCCCACGCATATGCTATATGCGCCGACCGTGCGTGAGGAATTAGAGTTTGGTCCGAAAAACCTGGAATTCCAAACAGAAGAAATTGATGCGGCGGTGATCGAAAGTGTTTCTGCCCTGAACCTGAACGGTTTGGAAGAGTATCCTCCCCTGGGACTCTCGTTTGGACAGCAAAAGCGCACCACGATTGCGGCAGTGCTGGCCATGCGCTCGAAAATCATGGTTATGGATGAGCCGACAGCCGGTCAGGATTATGCCAATTACACGCATTTTATGGATGAGATGTGCCACCCCGGGGATGGCGCAGAATCGCTGCTCACTAGCGAGTTTGCGGCTACTCTGTTCATCACACACGACCTTGATCTGGCTGTTACCTATGCTAATCGCGTATTACTGGTTGGCGATGGGACAGTTGTAGGGGATGGTCCTCCAGAAGTTGTATTGAAGGATTTTGACTTATTGGAACGCTGCCGTGTGCGACGGACTTCGCTTCTGGACTTGAACCTGAGCCTGCTCCCAAAAACCGGAGGCTTTTTACCGGCTGAGGCCTTGGCGGCGTATGCGTAATCTAGAGTTTGCGAGCAGTTATACTGCGAGCGGATGCAGTGCAATCGCGGAGCATCCCTTTGGGACTGCATCCCGAATAAATTTCAATATACCATTGTCATTTTCCCTGTAACGGATGCCCCCGTACAGGGTTAATAATATAGGGTCAGTATCGTTTTCAAACCTAATTCATAAAGGAGAGAAGTGATGAATGACAAAAAAACATGGGCATTCGGTACTCGTGAAGTAGTGTACGGCGCTATTGGAGCGGCGCTGTATGGTGTGTTCTCCTGGGCCACCAACATCTTCCCGCTGCCTGCTGCCGGAAATATCACATTCCGCCCCGCAATTGCAGTGCTGATTTTCTTCGGCGTTGCGTATGGCCCCTGGGTGGGTCTTTTGGCTGGTTTCATCGGTAACACGCTGGGCGATGCCCTTTCTGGCTGGGGTTTCTATTGGAACTGGAGCCTGGGCAACGGTTTGATGGGTCTGGTTGCCGGTCTTGCGATGCCAATGATCAATGATTTCAAAGCCCGTGCTGATATCATCAAGGGCATTACCTGGGGTGTGATTGGTATCGCAGTCGGTATGTTGTTTTCCTCGCTGACCGAAATGTTTGTCGGTGGCATTAGCTTCAACACTGCGCTGGTTGGCTACTTTACCCCGGCCTTCATCGGCAATACTATTGTGACGATCATATTATTGCCCATTTTGATGGTTGCCTTTGCTGGTGTTGCTTCACGCAGGGGCCGATAAATTCAATGCTTGCGACCTGGCGATATCGTCCGCGAGACACCTTTATTCAGAGACTTGACCCACGCACCAGGTTGATTTTCCTGTTCAGCGTGATCTTTGGCCTGACCATCCCAGAAATCTGGGATTATCGCATCATCGTTCCCTTGTTCGTGCTTTCACTGACCCTATATTTTATGGCGCGTATTGAGTGGAGAGATATTTGGCGGGTCTGGATTTTCATCCTGGTGTTTGTCATAGTCATTGTAGGTGTGAACGGTATTCTTTCCGGACGTGGCGGACCAGATTCCGTGCGCGATGTTGCATCGCCAACTCTGTTTGAAGTTCCGTTTTATATCCCTTTCACAGAATGGGGATTTAGTGTGCCGATCACGATTAGCAAAGTCTGGTTTGGAATCGTGCAGATGATTCGTATGTTATCGATGGCTATATTGGCTATCCCGATTCCATATACTATGCCTCCGGATGTTTATGGCGTTGCATTTCGTCGTATGGGCGCCTCGGATAAATTTTCATTTGCAATGGACCTGGCCTTCCGTTTCCTGCCGACCTTTTCGCGTGATTTCGCTACTACAGTAGATGCGCAACGCGCTCGTGGCTATGAGATGGAAGTGCTGAAAGGCGGCATCGCCGCCAAGCTTCGGCGGCTGGCGCCATTGATCATCCCGGTCACAATGCAGGCAACGGTCACCGGCGAAGACGTGATTGACGCGATGGATCTGCGTGCCTTCGATACAAATAAGCGCACCTGGATAAAAAGCGTTGAGTTGAAATATGCCCCACGTGATTACTTCATGCTGAGCTTAGGTGCAGCCATCTTCGTTGGTTGCTGTCTGTTGAAATGGGTGTTTGGCGTTGGCGGATTCTTCATTCCAGACTTTTTCACTGCATTCCTGGGATACTAGAGCAACGCAAATAGAAAAAATCAGCCGCCCAATTCGGACGGCTGATTTTGTTTTGTAACATAAGTGCGACACACCTGTATTTATAGGATTGTTTTGGAGTGTTTCACAATCATACTTTTGGAAAGGTGCGACGCACTTCGGAGCTAATCATCCAAGGTGCTCAAGTCACCTTCGGGTAATCCCTGTGCGCGGGCTTTCAAAACGCGCCGCATGATCTTCCCGGAACGTGTTTTGGGCAAGTGCATCCACGAAGTTGATCTCTTCCGGCTTGGCGATCGGGCTCATATGCGTGGAAACGTGCTGCCGTAGCTCCTCGGCCAGTTCTGGCGAACCTGTGACGCCTGCCTTCAATATTACATAGCATGGATAGCCTGCCCTTTGACTTCATGTGACAGTCCAATGGCAGCCGCTTCTGCCACCGCCTCATGGCTGACCAGTGCCGATTCGATTTCTGCTGTTCCCAGACGGTGTCCGCAAACTTTGATAACATCGTCCACGCGACCAATGATCCAGAAATAGCCATCTTTATCGCGTTTGGCTGAGTCGCCGGTCATGTATTTGCCGGGATACTTGCTCCAATACTGGTCCTTGTAGCGCTCGTCATCGCCATAGATGGTGCGCAGCATCGCGGGCCAGGGGTTCTTGAGCACAAGATAGCCCTCGTCGCCATCCGGGACAGGTTTCCCATCCTCATCCAGAATTTCAGCTTCCTGCCCAAAGAAGGGACGCGTGCCGGAGCCGGGCTTGAGCGGCACGACCGGGGTGGGCGTGATCATGAACATGCCGGTTTCGGTCTGCCACCAGGTGTCCATGATGGGGGCTTTACCCTTGCCGATCACATCGTAATACCATTTCCAAGCTTCAGGGTTGATCGGTTCTCCGACGGAGCCGAGCAGGCGCAGGGACGAAAGATCGTGTTTGTTCGGCCAGGCCTCGCCAAAGCGCATCAGTCCGCGGATGGCGGTCGGGGCGGTGTAGAAGACCGTAATCCCATAGCGTTCGACCAATTGCCACCAGCGGTTGGGATAGGGGTAGACCGGTCCACCTTCGAACATGAAGGAGGTCGCGCCGTTGATCAGCGGTCCATAAACGATGTAAGAATGCCCGGTCACCCAGCCGGGATCAGCGGCGCACCACCAGCGGTCATCGTCTTTCAGATCGAAAACATATTTGAGCGTGGTATAGGTTCCGACCATGTAGCCGCCGTGCGTGTGCAGGATGGCTTTGGGTTTGCCGGTTGAGCCGGATGTATACAGGATGTACAGTGGATCTTCGGCATCCAGATCTTCGGTTTCGCATTTGCCGCTGGCGATGGGCAGGGCCAGCATATCGTGATACCAGTGGTCGCGGCCGCCTTCCATCGGGACATCATGCCCGGTGCGCTTGACAACGATCACATTCTCCACCGACAGGCGCATTGCTTGAGGGCATCGTCCACAGTGCGCTTGAGTTCGAAGATCTTGCCGTTGATCCAACTGCCATCCGCGGTGATGACCAGCTTGGATTCGCTGTCTTCGATGCGCCCGTGCAGGGCGTCCTTGGAAAATCCGGCGAACACCACCGAATGGATGGCGCCGATCTTGGCGCAGGCTAGCATGGCGAAAATAGATTTCAGGGATGCGCGGCAGGTAAATGGTGACCCGATCGCCCTTTGTCCACCCCCATAGCTTTGATGATGTTGGCGAAACGATTGACTTCGCGGTTGAGCGAATAATATGAGAAGGTGCGCTCTTCTTTCCCGTCCTCGCTGACCCAGATGAGCGCCAGTTTGTTCTTGCGCCAGGTTTTCATGTGACGGTCAAGGCAGTTGTGGACGATGTTGGTTTTTGCCGCCCGTGAACCACTTGAAGAAAGGTTTGTTCGAGTCGTCGAGCACTTTATCCCAGTTCTCGAACCACTCCAGCTCTTCAGCGCGCTCAGCCCAGAAGCCTTCCAGGTCTTTCAGGGCAAAGGCGGCCATCTCGTCCCAGTCAGGAACGATGGCCTGGGCAACGACTTCGTCTGATGGATAGTAAACATCCCCATCCATTTTGGGTTCATCTTTTGACATGGGTTTCCTCCATTGGCGATATGTTTTGTCTAATATACTGCAAATTGAGTTTGTGAGCAACTATCGATGGTTAAAACACAAAACCGGGCTGGAGTTGCTCGGTTGTGAATTCAATTATATTTAGCAAAGTTATTTGCGTGTCCAGATATCGCCCCGAGAATCGGTGATCTTTCCCTGTGTAGCATTGTAAATTAATCTTACATCTATGGATCCATGAGGCTTTTCCGGCTCCATTTCACAGTAGTATTCCATTTTAGTTGAAAGAATGGCTGTAGACGTGGAACCAGTAAAAGTTGCTCTGGCTGGGTTACCATTGCATGCGGTAGCGTTCTCATCCACAAACCTCAATTTGTACGTTCCAAAGATGGTTCTGCGAATGTTCAAAGTTTGATGGCTGCCATCAGCACCATCACGGGCTTCCCAGTTTCCTATTGCGCCTGCAAAGCTCTCTTTAGAGAGCAACCATCCCTGTGTCTGAATCAGGGCGAATGCGCCTGCTGCGATGACCAGCACAACGGCAATCCACATCCAGGTAAATTTCATCTTGCTTGGTTTGGACTTTTCCACTTCAGGAACTGCGCCTGGGATTGCTTCCGTTGTTTTGGACTTTGGTTCAGGTTCATCTTCTATGGGTTCAACTACACTCGCTTCTTTTGATTCAGGCTCGGAAGGAGACTCAATTTTGGGAGCGGGAGCAAACTCAGGGTCAGGTTTTGATGCGGATGTGAGATCTTCTTTTTCGTCTTGAACTGCATCTGCAAACTTGTGTCCGCAGTATCCGCATACTTTTGCGCCTTCGCGCCTTTTCTCGCCACAATCTGGGCATTTCGTTGTTCCGGTTTGAAGTTTATGACCACAATGGCCGCATACCTTGGCGGTATCACGAATTTCCTTCGAGCAATTTGGGCATTGCATAATGATCACCTTTCTACGGAAAAGAAATCACTGTGAAGGAATTGATGTATATTGTTCCAGAATTGGAGAATATGGCTGAGCGCCAAAAACGCCCGGTTAGTTCAGAGTTTAGTCTCTTAGTATATTCGGATAAGTTGGCTGGATTATCGCGTTCCCATACCCGGATAAGTATTTCGTTGTCGCTTGGAATGGCAAGTAGCACATAATACCAGACGCCCGTTTTAGGGGACGATCGATTGCCGCGGAATATAGCTTCTGAATAGTCGCCCTCTATGTCAATATAAGGGTGATACCATTCAGAGAATCCGACAGAGGGCAAAGTACTTGTCATACTTTCTTGTGTACAGTTGAATCCACCACCATTGATTTTTTTCACTTTCGGGATCGATCATAAATAATGTCAGTGTCCCATCTCCTGCTGTGAGAATTTGGTTGTAAATAATATAGCTGCTCAGTTCTTCACCATTTCCTGTGATTTTTACCTGACCTGAGCTGATGCTCTCACTATGCATATCAAGAGCAATTGTCGAATTATCATCGAAATTTTCTTTTGCAACAATTTTAGCGCCGGGTAAGACTTCTGTAACCTGAGTGGGGAGCCTGTTTGATGTGAAGTAGAAGACAGCGACCAGGGCTCCAATGCCGATCAGGCCTAGAACCACCCATATCCAGGTGGGGACTTTCTTTCTCGAAACAGATTTCATTTCTGATTTACTTTTTTGAGGTTCAGGAATGACTTCTGATACAATTTTTTCTTTCTTCTCTGGAGCAGGTGCTGGTTCAGCTTTGATCTCAACGGAAGGGGGTTCCTCAGGAGATATTCCAGGTTTTGGTTCCGGGTCTGATGGAATTACAGGATCTTGGATGGACTCGGGTTTTTGGGGAACAGAAGCTGGTTGTGAAACAACTTCTTCCATTATCTCTGGTTTGGACGCTGGGGAAGATTGACCGTCTGATTGTTTTGGTGGGGCAGTTTTCACTTCAGTTTCGTTGTCAGGTTTATCAGGAGCTTGAGGTGTAGTCTCTTCCTGAACAGGTTCTAATTGCTGAGTTGGAACTTGTGGGGATGCCTTTTGTTCAACTTCCGGTTCGGGAGTTTGTAGTGCCGCTTCAAAATTATGCCCGCAGTATCCACAAACCTTTGCGCCCTCGCGTTTGTCATTTCCGCAATCTGGGCATTTAGTTATTCCGGTTTGAAGTTTTTGGCCGCAATACCCGCAAACTTTTGCGGTATCGCGAATCTCTTTTGAGCAATTTGGACATTGCATGGTTCAACCCTCCCGTCATGAAATTGTTGTGAAAAAATGTTGAAAAAATGTTTTGATTATTATAGAATAAAATCAACATGTTAGACAACAAAGTCATTAAATTGAAATAATCTTGATTAGTGGACAGTAACAACTGGCCACTAATTTTATAAAATTTACCTGACATGTAAGAATAGAAGAGGCCAATATGTTGAAGTGTGCTGCATGTGGAACCGAAAACCCCGAAGATTTCAAGTTTTGTGAAAATTGCGGCGAGCGGATTGATCAGATTTCCTGCCCGAAGTGTTTGCACTTGAATTTGATCGATATGAAGTTTTGTGAAGAGTGTGGCACACGCTTAGATCGGATTAACTGTCCGGAATGTTCTCACGAAAACCCAAGAGAATTCAAATTTTGTGAAGAGTGTGGAGCCCAATTATCGGAACAGGAAACACAAGATGTATCTGCTCTTGTAAACATATTGGTTGAAAAGGAAAAGACTAAAATTGATACAGCAATAAACGAAGAAGGGATAGAGAAGGAACTGGATCCATCGAAAACAAGTCACAAACCTGCTTCTGTTTCAAAAAGAAGAAAACCGACCCCAAAACAGTCTGTACCTGCATCACGATCACGGAAACAACCAAAACCACAACCTGTTCCTCAATCGAAAATCGATATTGCTTATAAACCCAGGCCCAAACCAGAACCAAAGAAACCTTCATTTTTCAAGACCGTTGTGCTGCCGATGGCTACAAAGGCTATTGTTCGCTTTGTCGTAAGCACAATTACGGGATTTCTTATTGGAAAAGTGAGTTCTTTTGGTTTCCACACTTTTTAAGTAGAAGGGGAATGATTGGAGAATTCAATGAGTGACAATGAAAATAGCTCTCTGGATGGTTTGACCCCAGAACAAAGAAGTTCTTTCGATAAATTCATCAAAAAAGAATCCGGTCATGGGCGGATTGGAGATGGCAATTTAGATTTAGGCCCTTCTTCTGACCCAGGTAATGAAGCTGCGCTGGGAAGGTTGAAAGGTGACCTAGAATATTACAAAGATCTTGAAGTTAGAGCCCAACAATTTCAGGAAAAACTTGGAAAAATCAAAGCTGAATTGGATAGGCGAAATGACATTGATTGGGAAGATTTTGAAGAGCTTGTCGGTAGAAAAGAATTAGATTGGGATGAATTTGAAAGGATTTTTAATCGAGATGATTTCAAATGGGAAGATCTAGCCGATATTCTCAATCGGGATGATTATAGTTCTGGTGATTTGGTGGATATTCTCAATCGCGATGATTTTAAGTGGGATGATTTTAATGACATACTCAATCGCGACGACGTCAAATTTGACGATTTAGCCGATATTCTCAATCGAGACGATGTCAGATTCGACGAATTGACAGATATTCTAAATCGAGATGATGTCAAATTTGACGATTTAGCGGATATTCTCAATCGTGACGATGTTTGGTTTGATGATTTAGTAGATATTCTCAATCGTGATGATGTCAGGCTAGACGATCTAACAGACATACTTAACCGTGATGACGTCCGGTTCAACGATCTAGCCGATATTCTAAATCGAGATGATGTCAGAATCGATGATCTCTCAAACATACTCAACCGTGATGATGTTAGATTTGACGATCTTGCGGATATTCTCAATCGAGATGATGTTCGATTTGATGATTTGGCAGATATCCTAAATCGGGATGATGTCCGCTTTGAAGATTTAGTAAATATTCTTAACCGAGATGATATCCATTTTGATGATTTAGTAAACATACTCAATCGAGACGATGTTGTGTTTGGCGATGTTGTTGAATTTCTAAACCAAAATGATATTATGTTTGGCTCTTTAGTTGATTTTCTCAATAAAGGCGGTATCTTAAATCGAGACGATATTTTGAATCGTGATGATATTATGACACGCGAAGATTTAATGACAAGGTCGGATGTTGTTCAACCTATGAGATTGGCGAGGAGTGCTGAATTTGAAAAGCCAAAATTGAGCACGGAAACTAAAATTTGGATTTCAGTTGGTGGATTGATTATTGGCTTTATTATCGCAATCCTGACCCCACAAATCGATTTGTTGGAACGCTTTGTCCAGATTCCATCAGCGCCAGAAATTGTTGTGGCACCAACAAAAAAGAAAGCCCCCACACCAAGACCTCCAACGCTGAGACCTCCTACGCCCAGGCCAGCCGCACAATCATCCTCGAACAACAACAATTCTCAATCATCTTCCTCATCGCAGTCTTCATCGCCATCTGTTTCAGAACCCGCTTTTGACCATTGTGCTGTGTTTGATGATATCGATATGTCCGTCGTGTGGTTGGATCCACCCAAGATGTATGTCAAAATGCCCGGTGGCGTGCCAGGATTGGAGCGTACAATTTCAGGCTTTTCAGGGGACTTTACCTACCGATTGGAAATCGGGGATTTTGATACATGGGATTGTCGATTCGAGGGATATGATGGTCGCTTGTATTGCGATATTGGCTTGCCTGAAGATTATATTAATTCATTGCGAGTATTAGAGTTGTATGTGGAGGGGTGCCCTGAGCCGGTTTATAGGGATGAGATGGCAGATGTGTTTCCGGGTGGTAGTGCTTCAAGTGGTGGGGCAAGCGGTGGGTCGTCAGGAGGAAGCAGTGCTCCAACGACATGCACGTATGGCGAATCGCTCTATAATGTTACGCAGGCTCAATGTGAGTTTGGGCTTGGGATTTGGTATACAAATCCTGACTACTGTTATTGTCAACAGTAAGAATAAGAGTGTGTTTGAAAAGAGCCCTGATCGATCAAGGCTCTTTTTGTTTATGCCGGGGTTTTTTTCCAGTTTAACGCGTCAGTCGCAGCATGTAGACGATGATTGTCGTCTACGATGTTGTATGTCAGGTTGGTGAAGACTTTCCGGGCAATGTGGCGCACGGTTTCGAGCGGGACAATGGAATCCTGTGTCCCGTGGATGATGGTTGTCGGAACGGAAACAGGCTCACGATCCAGGTAGGATGCGAATTCGGGCAACATCAAGGCCGGGGCCAGCAGAACAAGCTTTTGTACCTGATTTGGATGATCACAGGTGAATATGGCTCCCATTAATCCGCCGAAAGATGACCCGATGATGATCCAATCTTTTTTGTTACCAAGGATGGGGTAGAGCGCTTCCATCCGCGCTTCGAGCGGCCCGGTGAAATCAGGCACGATCAGTTCCGGGTAGGATTGGCGCATCACGCCGGCTTTATAGGTCTGGCTGCTGCTTTCCAGCCCGTGCAGGAAGATCATGTTTCTGGTCACATTATCTCTCAGATTGCTTTTCCATACGCATGATTATGGCCTGGGCCAGGCACCCTACGATGAACAGGCCGGCCGCAATGAGGGATTTAGCCATTGGGGTCAAATTAGGAAACAAACTTGTTACCAGGAAAGCGCCCACCAGTGATGTTGCAAATATCAGCCCCCATGTTTTGGTCAACCCCAGAATGACTGCTCCAAGAACAGCACCAACAAGAAAGAGCGTCCAGGTGGATCCAGCAAGTTCGTTTTTGAAAATGGCCTTGCTGACGATGTTCCCATATTCGGAAAGCGCAAAACCACCGAAAAGGAAGCCTGTCACGATGAAGTTGCTTTCTTGGTTTATTAGGAAAGGTAAAATACCAATAGCACCGCCTGCTGCGATGACCACGAGGAACACCCAGAGTGGTGATCCCTCAGGAAGAAGAAATGTGAATTTAAGGCCAGCCAGCAATCCCAGCCCGAACGAGAAAAGCCATTCCTGGTCTCGACCAGTAAAGAGCATTATGCCACCGAAAATAGCTTTGGCAATATCCATGGTTATGTTTCATCCTGAAATTTATATGTGGGTTTTGGTAATAGAATTTTACTTGAAAATTTATCTTTGATACCTGGTAGTGTCTAATTTGCTGGCGCGTTTTTGCCTGACCAATTCACGCAGGCTGGCTTGCAGCTCCGGCGGGAAGGTGTTCAGGATGCGGCGCAGGGTGATAGCTGTAAGCGGGTTGGAGGAGTTCTCCAGCACTTCATGCAGGAAATAGTCTGTTTCGGATGGAGAATCCTGATAAAGCGCATTGATCAAATTTCCAAGGTCGGTTTGAAGAGTACCGGGCGCCGCTTCGATAGCCGGCCTTACAAGCTCGAAGATTGGGCGGCAGGTTTTCAAAGCTTGGATCGGTGATCATGGGCAACAAAGCCTGGATGCCATTTGCCCAATAGCGTTGGCGGGCCGGGTGCAGCCATTCACCAACAACAACCAGAAACTCATCTGGAATTTCTATTCGCATACGTGCCAGGCTGGTTGTAAGCAGCGCGGCGCGTACGCTTGGATCGCGCACCTGCTGGGTCCAGGCTGTCAGGCGAGCCAGCAAACGCTCTTCCTGCGGAGGGATGCGTCCCAAGAAGAAAGGCGGCTAGCAGACGGGTTTCGATATAGCCTTCGTCCCAGAGCAAGTCAGCTAGTTCCAGCGCATAATGCGGATTTTCCATGCGGTAGGCGCCAATCGCCTTTTCGATCTGTCGCATGACGACGAGAGGAGTGCGATAGGTCGGCAGGTTGGAGCCGGGCGCGATATTCTCTTTCTTCCGCAAGGTGCGGTTGACGTAGAAATCCAGCATCTCACGCAAATGCCTTAAGAAATCTTCCGGCAGGAAGAAAAAGTCAGCCAGTTGGTTGGCTTGTTTGCGCAGGCGGGCGAGATCTATAGCGGGCATGGGGTTCGTATCCCGTTAATCCGTTGGAACGTTTCCCCGTTATCCCGTTAGATCAACGGGTCAACGGGGAAACTCAAATACGGCAAAACATTTAGTAAGCTCTGGCGAAATAAACTTTTTTCTCCGCTTTTTCGCCGCAGACAATGCACTTGCCGTCACCATCAGGCTGGTCGAAGGGGATGACTCGCGTGGTGGCTTTGGTATCCTCTTTGACTTTGGCTTCACACTCCTTCGATCCACACCACCAGGAGAAGGCCCAGCCGTTCTTGACCACTTCTTTCAGCTCCTCGTAATCCTTGGGATCATGGATATTGGCATCGCGGAACTCGGTGGCTTGTTTCAGCATGGATTCCTGTATCTCGGACAGGAGCAGGCTGACGGTCTGAGTCAGATCCGCCTGGGGGACAAAGCTCTTGCCATTGCCCCGGTCAGGGTCGCGTCCGAGGACATCACGTCTTGCCAGCGCGACCGAGCCTTTTTCTACATCCTTAGGACCCAACCTCGATTCGTAGGGGCACGCCGCGCATTTCCCAGTCATTGTATTTGAAACCGGGAGTGACCTCTTCGCGGTCGTCCATTTTGATGCGGATGCCGGCTTCCTTGAGTTCGGCAAACACTCGGTCTGCCACTTCCATCACTTTGCTCTTTTCGTCTCCGCGTTTTTATAGATGGGCACGAGCACAGCCTGGATGGGCGCGATCTTGGGGGGCAGTTTCAGACCCTGGTCGTCGCCGTGTACCATGATGAGCGCGCCGATCATGCGCGTGGAGAGGCCCCACGAAGTAGTGTGGCAATATTGCAGGGTGATTGTTTTTATCAAGAACTGGATATCGAAGGCCTTGGCAAAGTTCTGCCCGAAGAAATGGGATGTGCCGCGATTGCAGGGCTTTGGTGTCGGCCATCATGGCCTCGATGCTGGTGGACATTTGCGCTCCGGCAAACTTTTCGGTATCCGATTTGACGCCTTTGATGACAGGGATGGCACAATCGGCGATCGCAAAGTCGGCGTAGACATCCAGCATGCGATAGGTTTCTTCCATGGCTTCTTCGTCAGTGGCATGGGCGGTGTGGCCTTCCTGCCAGTAAAACTCAGCCGTGCGCAGGAAGAGCTTGGTGCGCAGTTCCCAGCGCAGCACGCGAACCCCATTGGTTGATCGAGCACGGGCAGGTCGCGCCAGGATTTGATCCATTTGCGAGTACATGTAGCCGATAATGGTCTCGGATGTGGGGCGCACAGCCAGCTGTTTCTTCCAGTTCTTGTCCGCCGCCATGTGTGACCACGGCCAGTTCGGGCGAAAGCCTTCCACGTGGTCTTTCTCTTTTTCAAAAAATGACATGGGGATCAGCATGGGGAAAGCCGCGTTGACATGACCGGTCTCTTTGAAGCGGCGGTCAAGCCCGGCTTGCATGTTTTCCCACAGCGTCCAGCCATAGGGACGTACCACCATGCAGCCGCGCACGGGCGCATAATCGGCCAGTTCGGCCTTTAGCACGAGTTGGTTGTACCACTCGGAGAAGTTTTCTTTTTGGGTAGGGAGTTTTTCGTCAGCCATAATTTCCTCGGTAGTTGTGAGTTGGAATTCGGTTTTCGTGAACTAATTCTCGATTTACGATTTACATGTTTACTGATCATTTCCACGGCAGTTTGTACATCTTCCGCAAACAGCACCAACTCGCGTTGATTGATCGGCATGTATGTGTCAAAGGATTTGCAAAAACTGGTCGAAAACGGACTGCCAGCCCTCCCCGACCAGTACAAGCGGCCTCCGGTGCATGGACTCCACGATCATCAGATTCCACATCAGGGCGATTTCCGTCAACGTGCCGGACCGCCGGGCAGGGCGATGGCCGCGTCACATTCCTCGGATCAGAACCTGCAACCGTTCAAGCAGCGTTTCCTGTCGCCATTCTTCTTTCACCCAATCATTGGGTTTACGCGACATCCCGCCAGCGTTCGATCTCGCCGCAGGTCACGCCGATAACATGCCCGCCTGCTTCAGACACCCCGCGGCTGACAGCTTCCATCGTGCCGATGTAGCCGCCGGTCATCACGGTGTGACCGGCCTTGGCCAGCAGCTTGCCAAGCGACGTAGGCTTCTTCATAGGCGAGTGCCTTGGTTTGGGTTGTGAGCCGCCAAATACGCTAACTTTCATTCCATTCTCCGTTGGGGCGACCCTTGCAGGTTGTGCAAGGGGTTTCTATTTCTCAAAACGGGTCGCCCTTACTTACTCGTCTAATCCCATTCTCTCTTTGCATTGACTTCCAGCTTCTTCAAAATCGCTTCTTCCAAATCGATCTCTGAAATGGACGCCAGTTGTAATAAATATAGTGCCACATCCGCTAATTCTTCTTCCAACTCATCCTTATCGAAATCCTCGTTCCACTGAAAATGTTCCAGGATTTCAGCCGCCTCCAACGCCAGCGAAATGGACAGGTTGCGCGGCGTTTGCGGACGTTTGCTATCTGCTTCGTACCAACCTTTCGAGCGCACGAAATCGTGCATTTTATCGGTGAGTTCGTCAATATCCATTCTACCTTACCTCACCCCTCGCTCCTCTCCCTCAGGGCAGAGGGGTTGGGGTGAAGGACAAACAAAAAACGGCTCGCCTGGTTGGGAGCCGTCTCTTTCCATACCGAAACGAACCTATCCAGACCAGGATGGTTTAAGATGCACGGGGCTGGGGAGGGGTTCGTTTTCATGGGGCGTATTATACCTGATTTCAAAGAGAGTGGGAAGGTTATTTTTCAACTTGCTGCGTGGAGCTGGTAGGTTTTTCGCTATTCAAGAAGCTCCACGCTATACCCAGGATCAGGCCCATTAGGCCGGCGCTAAGGGCGAGTATTGGGTATTCCACTATAGGATCCATAGATAAATTGCTTGAGTAATAGAAGTTGTTGATTGAATTCCTGAAAGTGTATGCTACGGTACCCATGAAAAATGAATAAGCATACTAGATGGTCTTTTTGTTCCAATGCCCAAAGACAGTCCAAGAATTGCTCCTAGGATTATGGCGCGAAAACCATCTGGTTCTCCAAGCGCCACCCACGTTAGGTGCCCGAGGATCATCCCAATGCTTCCTAGTAAACCTGAAGTTAAATATCTCTTATAATTTTTAGAGGGAATAGCAAGTGTCGCGCCTCCCAGGAGACCCCAGATTGCGAGATGGATTAGCATGAAAACCAGTTCATCTTCGATGGAGGCAAATATGATATTCGCAAATAGGTTACCAAGCCCAAAACCAAGGGTCCCCGCGAGAACGGTTTTCCAGTTGATGCGAATATTTGGGCTGATTTTTAATTGATCTATCGTGATTAGACTACCGATCAGGCCTGCGATCCCTGCTTCTACCGTATAGACAATTAAATTGACCGTTCTGCTGTTTTCTGTGAATTGTTCCAGACTGTAGGGTAAACTACCTGCTGCTAGTTGACCAATAAGGAAAGCAACTCCCCATCCCAAAATAGTAAACAAGGATTGCTTAGCGCTGAAAGGCGGTATTGCTTGTCGTAAGAGCATGGTAATGAGTGAACCAATTCCCAGACCAAAAATAGCAAACCACACCGGCCAAACCCAATCGCCTATGCCATGTTCATTCCAAACATAAAAGGCAATCAAATGGGATGTGGCCATGACTGAAGAAATCAAGATAATAGATAATATTTGATAGCGGGTAAGTTTTATGGCTACACAGCGAAGCATCCACCAGAGAGAAGTTCCCAACAAAGCGCCAAATACTGGCATGTAAGTTGTAAGCGCTACATACGTGTTTTGATTTTCTTCAATCCACTCGAAGATTAGTCCGCCAAGTAAAAGATCTGGTATGGCACGTGCTAGCCCGAAAAAAGCAAACATAGCCAGGATTATCCATTCATAATTCCTGTGAGATACAGTTTCCTTGGTTTTTGGCCTGCTAATAACTTTTCGGGCACCTTTCAACTCGGATTCCGCCCGCTTTATTAACTGCTCCGTCTCACGATAGTTGGCTTGCAGCTTGCGAACCTTTTTTAGTGATTTGATCGCTTTACCCCATTCGCCAGCATCAATTTCTTTTAGGGCTTGATTGTAAGCACCCTCCAGTTTACGGATTCTTTTTGTATCGGCCAGTTGTTTTTCTGCTTTGAGACGAAATCCTTGTATATCAGGGTACTTTGGATCAACTGAATGGATCTTGCTGAAAACACTTAGAACGGCTTCCCATTTTTCGGCCTGGGTCAATCTGTGAGCTTCTTCGTATAGATCATTGAGTTGGTCTTCCCTGCGCGCTTTTGCTAACCGCGCTTTTGCGTTTTCAAAGGTTGGGTCCTCTTTTTCAAGAGCTTCAAGGAGTTCGATTGCTTTATCCCAATCCTTTGCAGCTTCTGCTTCAGCAGCTTTTTCATGCAGGTTTAGCAGCTGTACTTTCCGCTTGGCGATGACCAGTTTATCGGCAGCATCCTTATGGTCCGGGTTTGAATCGACGACAGCCTGGAGCTTTTGGAAAGCCACATCCCATTTTTCAAGATAGTAGGCTTCCAATGCTTCTGTGTATATCTTTTCCTGTTGCCTGATTTGTTCCTGAGTAAGTTTCGGGGCAGGGGCGATTATTGGTGCGGTTGCGGGTATGCTTTCTACATCAAAAATCTGCCCATCTGGCGCGCGCATATATAGAACCGGTGTGCCCCATTCAAGATCGTTCCCGTGCGTTTTGATGGATTTGCGCGCTTCTGTCAGGGCGGCATCGACCGGGTAGCCATCGGCCAGGGCGGCATAGAATTCGCGCGCCATCGTGATCGCAGCAATATCTGTGATGCGGAATTGCATGGCGATTACAGCGGGTAAGCCTTGTCGAATCAAACTTTGTGCCGTGCCGGAGAATTGGTCTTCTATGGATGTGCGCGCGCCTTCGCAGGCATTTAGCACAGCCAGGCGTAAATGCCGGTGGTCATGCAGCAAGATGCCCAAATCGCGACTGCTGACCGGGTCGCCGCCTTTTAGTTCATCTTCAAACAGTAGTTGCCCATCTTGTTTTTGTTTGGAGAAAATACCATGCCCAATGAAATGGAAAATATGATACTCGCCCCGCCTGAGTTGGCGTTGTAACGCCTGGAGTGTAGGCCTTTCCAGCCTGGTCAAATGAACCAGCTTGCGGTTTTCAAGCCTGTTCAAAGCTTCTTGTAGGTTATCCCATTCTCGCTGCACATTGAGCGAAGGAAAATCTCTGGGGCTGGATATGACCGCTAGGATTCGCAGCGGTGGACGGATGGTTAGCGGCTGTATATCGCGTGGAACGTCCAGATAGCGCACCAGCGGCGTTTCAATCGAAAGGGTTAAGAAGCGGCTCAGGCTTGTGTCATACAAGAATTCCCAGGGCAAATTTGCCAACTCCGGAACGTTTTCAATACGCAGGCGGATGCGCAAGCCTTCCCGATTTCGGTTTACTTCGTTCAAGCTTTCCCGGAATTTGTCACGCACGTTGCCAGTAAATGTGGCTTCAAAGAGTTCCTGCCCAAAAGCGCGCATTTTTTGCATCTGGGATGTTTCGATCAGACGAGTAGTGTCCGATCTGAACAAAAAAGTTTTCAACATCTGCTTGAGAGAAAGGCAACTGGAAACGGGTGGAAGCTTCGCCTGCAGGCGAATCTATAACCCGGGATTTATATTCATCCCCAGAATGTTCAATCAACAGATCAAAATCGTGATATTTGATAGGCATTACACACCAGTGGATAACTCGTAAACAAATTATGACAGTTTTTAGACAATATTACAAGACTTGAATTGAACAAAAAGCAGTACGAGGCATGTATAATCTAGTTGATGCAACTTATCCTGACCCACGAACAAGCGGACTTCGATGCTTTAGCATCTCTTTTTGGCGCTTCCTTGCTGGACGAGCGTTCTGTTCCCGTTTTACCGCGGCGCATTAACCGCAATGTGCGTTCATTTATCACTCTCTACGGCGCGGACTTTTCCTTCGTCGATCCGCGCGATTTGCCGCCGGGAAAAGTGGAAAGTGTGACATTAGTGGATACACAGTCGCTGGTGACGCTGAAGGGAATGGGGAAGAAGACGGCTGTCCGTGTGGTGGATCATCATCCTTTGCGTTCTGGCCTGCCCGATGACTGGCAGGTGACCATCGACGAGATCGGCGCGACCACCACTTTGCTGGTCGAAGCCATGCAAGTGCAGGACGGGCGTCTTTCTTCGCTCCAGGCAACGTTGTTGCTGCTTGGTATCTACGAAGACACCGGCTCATTGACCTATTCCCGCACCACCCCGCGCGATGTGCGTGCCGCCGCCTGGCTGTTGGAACATGGCGCCAATCTCAAGATCGCTGCTGATTTTCTCAATCCGCCACTCTCAACTGACCAACGTATGCTATATGAAGAATTGCTGGACAATACGCAGACTCATCACATCAACGGGCATCGTATCGTGATCGCTTGCGGTGATGCCAGCGATGTGGACGAAGAGATTTCCACGCTGGCGCACAAGCTGCGTGACCTGCTCGACCCCGACGCGCTCTTTGTGGTCGTTCTCACGCAAGATGGTGTCCGTATGGTGGCGCGCTCTACCAGCGATGCGATTGACGTTTCGAATGTCATGACCGAATTTGGCGGTGGCGGTCACGACCGCGCTGCTGCGGCGTTGATCCGGATCGGAGAGTGGGAAGCAGCCTCCAGGCTTTGAAAGAAGCGTGTAAAAAACTGCTGAAGGTGCTGCCCGACCATGTCCAGCCATCCATCACTGTCGCGCAGATCATGTCCCGTGGTCCGCATTTGCTCAAACTGGAAACACCTGTAGAGGAAGTCGCCGGGTTGATGCAACGCACTGGCTTCGAAGGCTATCCTGTTGTGGAAGATGGTAAAGTTGTTGGCCTGCTTACCCGCCGGGCCGTGGACCGTGCCCTGGCGCACAAGCTCAACCTGACCGCCGCCAGCCTGATGGATGCCGGGGAAGTGACGGTCAGCCCCGAAGATTCGCTGCAATACCTGCAGGCGCGCATGACAGATAGCGGCTGGGGGCAGGTGCCGGTGGTGGACGCGGAGGGGGCTGTGATTGGGATTGTCACCCGCACCGACCTGCTCAAAACGCTCGCGCCTCCCACCGCGCGCAATGGCATCAAGAACCTGGAGACCCGCCTGGAAGAAGCCTTGCCGCCTGCCCGCCTGGATTTGATCCGGCGCGTGGCTGCGCAGGCTGCCGAGCAGGGCATGGCCGTCTACATTGTGGGCGGCTTCGTGCGCGACCTGCTGCTCGAGCATCCCAGCCTGGATTTTGACGTTGTTGTTGAAGGCGATGCGATTGCGCTGGCAAAATCGCTGGGTAAAAAGTACGGCGGGCGTGTCACCAGCCATAAACGCTTTGGTACGGCCAAGTGGTTCTTGCTCATGAAGACTTCTAGATCTTGAGCCGTTCGAGACTTCTAGACCTGATCTCAGCCCGCACCGAGTTTTATGAACACCCTACCGCCCTGCCAACGGTTGAGCGCGGCAGCATCAAGCTCGATCTGCACCGCCGCGATTTCACCATCAACACCCTGGCCCTGCGCCTGGATGGCCACCATTACGGCGAACTGCACGATTACTGGGGCGGCCTGGCCGACCTTGAGCGCGGCATCGTGCGCGTGCTGCACTCGCTCTCTTTTGTGGACGATCCCACGCGCATGCTGCGCGCTGTTCGCTATGAGCAGCGCTATGGCTTCGAGATCGAATCGCGCACCCGCCAACTGATGATCAGCAGTGAGTTCGTCGAAGCGGGCGAGGGCGGCTGCCCACTCGTCCGGTCCGAAGTGCTCGATGCGGGTGACGTGCTGGTCGTCGGCCAGGAGCAGGCTGACGGTGTCGACGTACTCTTGCCCGGTGCCGGCGTCTCGGTAGTAGTTCCGGGTGACGGTCAGTGCACCGCCGTCGCGGATTCTTCGGGCTCGGCTCAGTGCCATCGACCCCATCGCGGTCGCAGAGCGCAAGCTGTCGGCGTAGCGGTCGCGGTCGAGCGTTCCGAGCCCGATGCGTCGGTGGTCGACGACGCTGAACTCCGGACCGAGCAGTGCGATCGCGGCCTCGGGATCGGAAGCGCGCAGCGCGCCGGCGAAGGCGCGCAGCACCTGTCCTGCCTTGGGCGGGTCCGTTGACTGCCGTTGGTCGGTCAACTCGCTGAAGAGCGTATGACACCGGTACTGGTCGTCGAAGCACGACAGGTTGTCGATCAGCCGGTCGCTGATCGTGATGACGCTCCAGAAGGACGAGCCGTCGTCGCGGGTGGCTTGGATCATGGCGATGTCGTCGATCATGCCGGTCTCGTCGGAGCGCACTGCGAAGAGTTCGCGGATGCCCACCCCGTAGCCGAGGTCGGCGGGTGTGGCACGCCCGACTCGAGGTCGGCTCGATCGATCGTCCGTCCGTCGGCGAGCGTCGCTTCGAAGCCGGGGGTGAGCAGCGTCAGGAATCGATCGAGGGGGAGGTCGCGGGCGACGCTGTCGGCGGTGTCGTCGACGATGAAGGCATCGTTCGGGGGGACGGGCCGATCGGCTCGCTCGTCGATCAGCTGTTGGCGTCGAGCGAGTGCGACGTCGAGGTCGTCGACGTCGAAGATCTCGGCCTGGGTGCGGCGCGAGGTCGCCATGTGGTCGCTGATGCTGACCTGTCGCTGCACGAGCACGCTGCCCAGGCCGCCTCGTACCGTGGTTCGACTCGTGCAGGCGATGCCGTCGCCCAACGCATGGATCTGATCGGTCCACACCAGGTCGTCTTCGGTGGATTGCACCCGATCGTCCATGCGTGTGCTGGGAGCCCCAACCGAACGATCGTCGGTCGGAGATGTCTGTCGAGCGGGCCTGCTCATCGAGGTTGCCCTTCGCGGAACGCACGCCAGAAGTGCCCACCGAGCGCCACCCGTGCTGCGCCGACCGGGTCGAGCCGGAGCATGTACCGCTCGTCGAGGTCGGCGAGTGCGTCGTCGAACTGGTCCGGGGCGTAGGTGACGAGTTCGGTGAGCTGGTCGTCGTCGTCCCACTCGGTGACGTCGAGGCGGGGCTCACCGGCGTCGACGTAGTGGAGCGCGAGGTCGTCGCCGCGCACGGCGAGGGTCTGGATCATGGTGATCGCTTCGCCGGTCGCGTCGAGGCGGCTGCGTTGGAGGCGGTCGGCTCGGTTGGTCGGGCCGCCGTGGTCGGCCGCGCGCGGCACCGGTGACCTCGCGGACGTGTTGCTCGTAGCGGGCGATGGCGTCGTCGAGGCGATCCTGGGGGAACAACTCCTGGCGCCAGACCTTGCCGTTGCGGAAGAGTCCGACGACGAGCGTATGCTCGTGGCCGGTGCCGTTCGCGGAGAACGGTGAGTTGACGCTGTTCGAGGTGACGAAGCCATGGTCGGAGGAGCGATGGATGCGCGCAGCAAAGTCGAAGCCGACGCCGGCGGCATCCCCGCGGCGCTGCAGCTCGATGAACTCGTCGCGCGAGATGTTCAGCAGCGAGAGCGGGTGATGGTCGATCGACCTCGAAGTCGTCGGTGGTCATCTCGGCGACCTCATCGGGGTCGAGGTCGAGGAGCGCTCGCTCCCAACGAACGCCGAGCGCGTCGGCGGTGAGACTCGCCGGCCGCGACCACTCGCCGAGCACGTCGAGCGCAGCCCGGAGGTCGGTCGGCTCGAACACGGCCAGGCGGGCGACGTGGGCCTCGTGGTCGATCTCGTGGACGACGAGCCGTCGGTCGTTCGGATCGGATTCGCTCACCGATTCGATCAGCGCGAACCGAGTTCCCCGCACGGCGAGAACCGTCCGCTCGGCGACCCCGAACCCGAGCGCACTGAACGTCGCGGTGCCGGCGGCGAGATCGTCGGTGGTGACGGTCGAACCGTTGGGCATCGTCGCGGCGAAGCCATCCGCCAGTCGACCCAGGGCATCGTCGAGCAACTCCGCTCGGGTGTACACGTTGACCAGCCCGCCGAGGAGCACCGCGTCGTTCGACGGCCGCCATGTCCGCTCGGCGATCCACTCGTCGAAGCGGGCGTTCGCTGCGGGGAGATCCTCGACCTCGAACTGCTCGAAGTCGGTCCCCAGGCCGGTCGCTCCGTCGACTCGAGCGATGGCCACGTAGGAGGTTTCGACCGGCACTCCGTCGCCCGTCGACCCCGATCCGTCGACGAGCGTGATCACCGTCAACGTTTCGGCCACATCACGGCGCAGCTCCCGCGAGATCCGACTCACGAAGTCGTCGGTGAGGTCGTCGTTGACACGAGTCCATCGCTCGAGGTCGCGAACGTCGTTGAGGCCGTGGCCGAGCCTGCGGCGGTCCACCCAGGTGGCGTTCGGGGAGAGGAGCAATCCGATCCGCCGGTGGTCTCCCGAGGTCGACGCCGACGTCATCAAGCCCAGCTGGGCGTTGATGACGAGGGTCTCGACGTCGGTGGTGTCCATTGCGAGTCGATTGAGTTCCTCGACCGCCGGCGGCGAGGTCGTCGGGGTCGAAGCTGACGATGCGGATACACCGGTCGTCGGCGAATTGGTACAACGCCAGCCAGGCCCACTCGAATCGCTTGCCCTCGGCGGCGACGCTGCACGAGCGCCAGGTCGTCGCGTCGGGTTGCGATCGTGGTCACCGTGGTCTCGAACGAGTCGATGCCACCGAATGCCTCCATCGCCTCGTCCCGCCCGCTCGCGGACGTCCCAACGATCGCCCGCCGGTCGTCGGCGGTGACGTTGTCGGCGATGACCGACTCCCAGTCGTGCGAGGCGTATGCCTGGTGGACCAGCCGGTCCGCGGTGTTCCAGCGTTCCTCGTGTTGGGTCGGCGTCGCCAGCGACTCGAGGTGGGCGATCGCGGCGTCGAGGTCGGTCGGCTCGAACTGGTGGACGGCCCGGTGCTGCTCGCTGTCCGGGTCGATCTCGACCACGCCGAGCCAGTGCGGAGCAACTCGTCGCCGTGCTCGTTGAGCGTGCGATCGGACGGTGGTGAACGACCCGCCATCCGGGTGATCGCGGGACGTCGAGGATGGATCAACTCGATCGACTCTGTCGTGCGGGCGCCGTCCTCGGCCTCGATCACGTGCACGTCGTAGCGACTCTCGGCATCCATCGTGCGGAGCCCGAGCGATCGATGGTCGACTGCGTGCCAGTCGGGCGCGCCGAGCGCCGAGAAGTCATCGCTGTCAGGGTCGCCGAACCGATGTGGTGGTACGAACGAGCCTAGCCCGGATCTCGGCGAGGTCGTCATCCCCGCAGAGCTCGAGCCAACGAGCGTCCATGTGGCCCAGCGCGTCGTCGCAGCGGTCCGCTGGGAACTGCGTCGAGGCGATCACGAGTCCGTCGTCGGAGATCTCCTCGACGGCGAACCGGCGCCGCCGCTCGCCGTCGACCTCGTCGGTGATCTCGATGAGGGCCAACCGTTCGTCCCTGATCGCCAGCAGCTTGCGGTCGGCGGTGCCGAAGCCGACGTCGATCGGAGCGACCTCGCCAGCGGCGAGCGCCTCTCGGCCGACCGTTCGGCCGTCGAGCAGGGTGCCGGCGAAGTCGGGGTGCAGCCGCTCGACGAACCGGTCGAGGTCGCCCGCATACGCAGCGGAGTTCGCCCACCCGCCGGCGTAGACCGCGTCGTTGAGCCGGGGCAGTCGGGTGTCGTCGGCGGCGAGTTCGGCGACTCGCCGGTTTGCGGTCTCGAGGTCGGTCGATTCGTAGAGGTCGGCGCGGGCCCACAGACCGGTCGGTACGTCGAGCTCGAAGACGGCGGCGTATCCGTCGTCGATGTCGGCGCCCTCGACCGTGGTGCCTCGGAACGCGATCGTTTGGGCGACGAACGGCGGTTCGATGCGGCCGACGTTGTCGACGAAGAGGTGGAGGTCGGGGATCAGTTCGTGGAGTAGACGGTTCCGCTCGATGATGTCTGCCAGCCCGTTGGAGTTGATCGCCATGTGGCGGTGGTCGGTCCAGACCACGTCGGGGTGGTGGAGGATGCGCTTCCGGCTCGAATGACTTGGCATCGCCGCCGACAACCGCGTCGTACAGCGCCGACAGCATCGCCCGGCGCCGCCCATCCGACATCTCCAGGTCGAGCCGGTTCAGCTCGTCGATCGCCGGGCGCAGCTGGTCTTCGTCGAACGCCGACCATGTGTTCGAGTTGTCCGTCGGCGTTGAAACGGTGGATCTGCAGCCACCGGATCGCATTGCCCGATCCGTCTCGCGCCTGGCCGTCCATCAAACCCAACCAGAGCCGAGGACTCCGGACGTACTGCCGCACCGGCGTGATGTCGAACTGCTCCGCCCACTCCATGAACGGCCCGGACTCCTCGATGCCGACGTAGACGTGCGCAACCATCGAGCGTCGATCGTCCATCACCAGATCGTCGGCGAGGAGTTGACGGCCGAGTCGCCGCATCTCGGCGCGCAAACGCTCGTACTCCCGCTTGGCCGCGTCGACGTCGTCATCGTCGAACGCCACCATCAGGTCGACCTGGTCGGCATCGTCGAACCGGACGATCACGTGATGGTCGTCCTCTGCGGTCACGTCGGACTTCGTCTCCGCATGTATCGAGAGCAGGACCAACCGATGGGACGACTCGAGGAGCTCAGAGCGCAGGTCGTAGCCCGCGCTGTGATCGATGACGGCTCCGACTTCGTCGAGCCCTCGATACGTGCGGCCGATCAGCGTGCGTCGGTCGTCGAAGACGACCTCGCGAGCGAGGTCCTCACGAGTCAGTGCCTTGTCCGGTTCGCGCTCGTCTCGGTCGGCAACGGCGTCGGTGTCGCCGGACGCAGCGGCATCCAGCGCTGCGTCGAGGCCAGCACCGCCACCGAGATCGAGCGAGACCACTGCCCCCTTCGCCTCGTACAGCTCGCGGGCCGAGTCGGCGGCGCGCCGGGCGCCGCCGGCGTCGCCGGCGGCGAGACGCACGCGGGCCAGCGAGGCGAGGGCGTTGGCGTGGTCGAGGGTGATGTCGGTGCCGGCGGCGATGCGGACGGCCTCGTCGGCGAGCCGGAGTGCCTCGTCGGTGTCGCCGCGGGCTGCGAGCACCTCGGCGAGCACCGAACGGGCGGCGATCGCCGTCTGCAGGTTCTGGCCCGCCAGCGCATCGCTGTCGTTGGCGAGTTCCTCGGCCTCGTCGAGCCGCCCCTGCAGGAGCAGTGCCCTGGCGAGATGGGCGGCAGCCTGCCCGGCATCGGCGCCGACGCCGAGGCGGCCCAACCCGCCGAACGCCTCGCGCAGGTGGGGCTCGGCCGCCACCGGATCGTCAGCGAACAGCTCGATGATCCCCGCATACAGCTCGGTCTCGAGCAAGCCGTGACGCAAGCCGACTTTCCGTCCCGTCGTGCGGGCGGAGTCGAGCAGCGAGCGGGCCGTGTCGAAACGGCCGCGCATGCCTTCGAGCACCGCCTGGCAGCGCACCGACGTCGCTTCGACGGCGGGCGAGTCGGCGGTGATCCGCGACAGCCGCATCACGTCGAGGCAACGTCCGCCCGCCCGCGGCACCGGGCTCGGACCCCACAGCGCGGCGACCGGCGCAGCGGCCAGTACGGACGTGATCCGACGCCGATCGTCGGCGGTTCGTGCCGCACCGAGGGCGAGGTCGAGTTCTGCTTCGCAGTCGCCGATCTGTCCGAGGCGGGCGAGAGCGTTCGCCCGGGTCAGCCGAGCCTTGGCCACGCCGGCGTCGTCGCCGAGTTCGGCCAAGGTGTCGGCGGCCGCTGCAGTGGTCGACGCTGCATCGGTGAGGCTGCTCGGATCAGTGAGCACGGTGAGCTGGGCCTCGAAACACGTCGTCCAGGCACCGAGGCGGGCGTCGCCGACGGCGAGGTTCGCCAGCCGCTTCAGCATCGGCGCTCCGGAGGCCACGTCGCCCGACGACAGCGATGCCTCACAGCCGACGACGAGCAACTCGGCGAGGTCGTCGTCATCGTCGGGGAGGCAGTCGACGGCCCGACCTGCCAGACGGCTCGCGGCGGCCAGGTCGTCGCGTTCGAGCGCCGCACGGGCGGCGGCTCCGAGCAGCGACGCAGCGCGCCGTCCGACCTCGACCGTGGCGGCATCGTCGGTGCCGAGTTGGCGTCGATACAGGTGGGCCTGCTCGAAGTGGTGGGCGATCGCAACGTCGTGGTCGCCGACGATCGAGGCGGCACTGCGTTCCATCCAGTCGCCGACGGCGAGGTGCTGGTCGGCCCGCACTCCCTTGAGCACGCGGCGGTAGGCGGCGTCGCGGATGAGCACGTGGTGGAATCGGAAGATCGGCTCATCACCCCAGTAGGTCCCGGTCGGCTCGATCTGCTCTCGCCGGCGGAGTCGTTCGAGCGTGTTGTCGACGTCACCCCGCACGAGCTCGGGTGCCAGTGCTACCAAAGCGCCGAGCGGGAACTCGGGGCCGACCACCGATGCGAGCTCGATGATCCGTCGCTCACGTTCGGGGAGTCGCTCGACCCTGGTGGCGAGCAACGACTGGATCGTCGGTGGGACGTCGACCGCTTCTGGGTCGACGGTCAGTTTCCACCCGGCATCGGTCGAGGCGATGACACCGTCGTCCACGAGCATCCGCACCAGTTCGCGCACGAACAGCGGGTTGCCGTCGGTCGACGACGGAAGACGGTCGACCAGCTCCGCTCGGCAATTCGCCGGTCCCGAGCAGCTCGGCCGCGAGCTGTGCGGTGGCCGCTGCGTCGAGCCCGTCGAGCGAGATCACCAGGCTGACCCGGCGACCGGTCTCGGCAAGGGCCGGGCGGATCTCACGCAACTCGGGACGAGCGAGCCCGACGACCAGCACCGGGGCTTCGACCCACCGTGCCAGGTGTTCGAGCAGGTCGAGGAACAGCGGCTCCGCCCACTGGATGTCGTCGATCACGAGGATCGTCGGCTGCGTCCGACCCAACTCCTCGACCAGGCGCCGCACGCCGAAGAACGTGTCCTCGGTCGACCGGCCGGGCGCCGCGCCGATCGCGCTCGCCAGCAGGTCGGCCACCCGGTCACGGTCGTCGACGTCGCCGAGCACGTCGCGGATCGCCGTGACGATCTCGGGAAGGTCTCGGTCGTCGCCGAGGTCGGTGACCGCCTGGAGGAGTTCGGCGATCGGCGCGAACGTCGCGGTGCCGGCGCGCTCGCATCGCACCTCGAAGATCCGTCCGCCATCGCCCACCGCTGGCGCCGAGCTCGCGTGACAGCCGGGTCTTGCCGACGCCCGGCGCGCCGATCACCGTCGCGAGCCGGGCCGACTGTTCGTCGCTGGTCAGCTCGAACTCGGCTCGGAGGGCCTCGACCTCGCGGTCGCGGCCGACGAACGGGGTGAGCATCTCGTCGTCAGCGCTGGTCTCGTCGACGACCTGGAACGTGGCGATCGGCTCCTGCTTGCCCTTGACCGACACTTCGCCGAGCACCTCGAACTGCACCGCCGACCGGGTGAGTCGCCAGGTGTCCTCACCGACGAGCACCCGGCCCGGGACGCACTCGGCCTCGAGCCGGGCAGCGGTGTTGACGGCGTCGCCGACGATGTCGTCGTCGTGGTCGGCGACCACGAGCTCACCGGTGTTGATGCCGACCCGCAAGCCGACCTCGACGCCGTGGCGTTGCGTGATCCGGTCGCCGAACGGAGTGAAGCGGTGCTGGAGTTCGACGCCGGTGCGGACGGCGCGCATGGCGTCGTCCTCGCCGACTTCGGGAACGCCGAAGAGCGCCATCACACCGTCGCCGATGAACTTGGCGAGCGTGCCGCCGTTCGCCTCGATGGCCTTCCGGGCCATCTCGTGGTATCGGCGCCATGGTTTCGCGGGCGGTTTCCGGGTCGACCTGCTCGCCGAACGACGTCGAGCCGACCAGGTCGCAGAACAGCACGGTCACCGTCTTGCGGACGGCGGTTGCCGCCGGGGGGGGAGGGCTCGGGCTCGGCGCGGCACCGGTGTCGACCGGAGTGCCGCAGAGATCACAGAAGCGGGCGTCGGCATCGAGTTCGGCGCCGCACGAACCACACGCCTTGCCAGGGAGTTGCCGCAGCCCGCGCAGAACCGTGCCTCCGGTCGGTGTTCGCGCCCGCACACACCGCACTGCCCCATCAGCTGTTGCCCCTCAAGCCGACAGTTTCGCTCACCGGGTGCCACCGGTCCAGCGACACTCGTCACCCGGCGGCGAGCGATGAGCGAAGTGGCCGAATACGGACCGTTCGCTCATCGCCCGGGCGCTGAAAGCGTGCAGTGATGAGCGAAGCGGTCGTATGTGGTCCGTTCGCTCATCGCCTGCGTGGTGGGTGGTGGGGATCAGCCGGGGTCGAGGACGGTGTCGATCACGTGGATGACGCCGTTGGTGGCGAAGATGTCGGCTTCCACGATCTCGGCACCGCCGATGGTGATCGTGTCGCCGTCGACGGTGACCGGCAGTTCGGTGCCGGCGAGGCTGACGAACGGGTTGTCGACCATGCCGGCCACCATCCCCGAGTCGTCAGCGGCCTCGACGACATGACCCTGCAGCAGCGTCGACAGGAAGGTCGTGTCGGCCAAGGCGTCCTCGGCGGTCATGCCCATCTCGCCGAGGTACTCGACAAACGCTTCGTCGTTCGGGGCGAAGATCGTGAACGGTCCGTCGTTGGCGAGGGTGTCGGCGAGGCCGGCTGCCTCGATCGCAGCGACGAGCGTCGTCAGATCGTCGCGGCCGGCAGCGACGATCACGAGGTCGCCTTCAGCGGCCGCCATCTCGTCCTCGCTCATGTCGTCGGACATGTCGTCGTCGGACATGTCGTCGTCGGACATGTCGTCGTCGGACATGTCGTCGTCGGACATGTCGTCGTCGGACATGTCGTCGTCGGACATGTCGTCGTCGGACATCTCGTCGTCGGACATGTCGTCGTCGGACATCGCCTCGGTGGTGGCGGCTGCGGCGTGGCGTCGGCGGCCGAGTCGTCGTCGCTTCCGCAGGCGGCGAGTGTGAGTGCTCCGACGATGGCGAGGGCGGCGGGGGTGCGGTTACGCATGGTGTGTGTCTCCTTCGGTTGGTTCGATCGAGATCGAGTTCGTGATTGCGCCCGGTTGGGGATGCGAGGCAACGTAGGGCGCGCCGACGGAGCCGCTGTCGTGGCGTCGCCACGCTGTTTCGGGACCCGCTCGCTGTCGTTGCGCTGTGCGTTTCGTCGATCACGAAACAATTGCGAAACCATGCGGTCGGTCTGCGGTGATCCGGTGCCGGCACCGCCGGTCGATCGGCGTACTGTCGGCGCATGGCATTCTCCTGCGAGTCCACGACCGACGACGTGCTCGACGGGATCGACCTGACGGGTCGGCGCTTCGTGATCACCGGCGCGGCCAGTGGGCTCGGTGAGGAGTCCGCTCGGGCGCTCGCCGCCCACGGCGCATCGGTGGTGATGCTGGCCCGCGACCCGCGAAGAACGCAGGCGGCGGCCGAGCGGGTCCGAGCGGCCGTGCCGGGAGCGGAGCTCTCGCTCGACACTCGTCGACCTCGCCGACCTGTCGAGATCCGTCCTTCGCCGAGCCGATGCTCGAGTGCGGGCGAGCCGATCGACGTACTGATCAACAACGCCGGCGTCATGGCCTGCCCGTTCGGTCACACCGCCGACGGCTTCGAGATGCAGTTCGGCACCAACCACCTCGGCCACTTCGAACTGACCCGCCTGCTGAGCCGGCGCTGCATCGCCGGCGACGCGCCCCGCATCGTGAACCTGTCGTCGGCGGCGCACGGCATCGCCGACGTCGACCTCGACGACCCGAACTTCGAGCGGACCGAGTACGACGCCTGGGTCGCCTACGGGCGCTCGAAGTCGGCGAACGCACTCCATGCGCTGGTCGCTCGCACCCGGCTCGCGCGCGCACGGCGTGCTGTCGTTCTCGGTGCATCCGGGTGGGATCATGACCAACCTCGGCCGGCACCTCGACGACGACCTGATGCAGCAGATGCTCGACCGCGCCAAGGAGCGCGCCGAGGCGTCCGGCGAGCCGGCGGGATGCAGTTCAAGTCGATCCCGCAGGGCGCGGCGACACAGGTGTGGGCGGCGACATCACCCGACCTCGCCGACCACAACGGCGCCTATCTCGCCGACTGCGGGCTCGGCGTCGAGGGCGGCAACATCGGCCGCAACGGCTTCGATCCGTACATCACCGACGACGACGACCGCCGACGCGGCTCTGGGAGCTCAGCGAGCGACCTGCTGCGATGAGCGAACCCACCGCGCGCGGGGTTCGCTCATCCTGGTCATGGATCAGTCAGAGTGAGTCGATGAAGGCCTCGAGCGCTGCGTTCGTCTCGTCCGGGGCCTCCTGCTGCACCCAGTGTCCGACGTCGGGGATGATGGTGATGCCGCGGAGGTCGTCGATCGGCATTGCCGGCGCAGTCGTAGAGGTCGACGCCGGGCACGAATCGCGGACACCGTCGAGCTCCCCACCGATGAACGTGGCCGGCTGGTGCAGGTTCGGGTCGGGCAGCGGGCCGATCTCGATCGCGTCGATCGGTTGCGCTCGGTACCGGTTGAACGGGCCGTGCCAGCCGCCGGCATCGAATGCGTCGGCGTAGACTGCGACGATCGTCGGCAGTCATCCAGCCCGGGAACGGATCCGGGTCGACCAGACCGTCGAGCAGGCCCTGGTCGGGACCCTTCTCCTGGAACAGCGAGCGGTCGGCGTCGCCACTCGACGGCGTAGTAGATCATGCGCAACGCCCGGGCGTTGTCGGCGCTGACCTCGGCCTCGGCCACGCCGGGCGTCCGCAGATGTAGGTCTGGTAGAAGAACTTGTCGGCATAGGCCTGCCTCCACATGTCGAGCGGGTCGTGTTCGCCGATCGGTGCATAGGGCACGCTCAGCCCGGCGACGGCGGTGACCTTGTCGGCGTGGAGCCGGGCGGTGTTGTAGGCGATCGGTGCGCCCCAGTCGTGGCCGAACACGATCGCGCTGCCATCGCCGAGTTCGTCGATCACCGCGGCGGCGTCGCCGGTCAATTCGGCCATCGTGTAGGCATCGACCTCCGGTCGGCTTGGAGCTTCCGCCGTAGCCGCGGACGTCGATCGCAGCAACCTTGTACCCCGCTCGGCGAAGTACGTCATCTGGTGTCGCCACGAGTACCACAGCTCCGGCCAGCCGTGGATGCACAGGATCAGCGGACCGTTGCCGGCGGTCGCGACGTGAATCTCGATGTCGCCGTTGCGCACGGTGACGAAGTTGGTGTCGATCAAGCTGTCTCCCAAAGGTGTGATCGCCGGCCGATGTGCGAGCCGTTCTCAACGTAGCCAGTGGAGCCAGAGGCGTGGGCGCCGGAACGACGACCGATACCCTGCCAGGTATGACAACGACGGACCACGACGATCCCGCGCGCCCCGAGGGCGCTCTCGACGTGGACGCAGTGCTGGCGGAGGTGGGTCACGGGCCGCCGCATCACCATCGGCCATCCGGATTCGTCGGCCGGGTGTCGTTGGGGTTGGTCGAGTTGTCGATGCGTTGACCGAAGCGGGTGATGGCGATCACGGCGGTACTGACGGTGGTGTTGCTGGCGATGTTCATCAGAGTGCAGGTCGACACCGATCCCGAGAGCATGCTGTCGGCCGACGCTCCGGTCCGGGTCCTGAACGCCGAGATCCGCGCGACGTTCGGGACGCGCGACATGATCGTCGTCGGGGTGTTCTCCGACGACAGCGTCGTCGGCGCAGCCGGACGCTCGACGCCGCGGTCGAGTTCCACGACGCGATCAGCCGATCGACGGGGTCGCCGAGGAGACGATGATCTCGGTGCGGACCGCGATCCCCGGGCCGGTCCGGCAGTCCGACGCGGCAGCCGAGGCGATGGCCGAACAGATCGCCGCCGACCCGTTGCTCGCCGGCAACGTGCTCTCCGCCGACGGCGACACGTTCGCGTTCTTCGTGCCGCTCGACGACAAGTCCGATGCGCTGCGCGGTCAGCGACGAGCTCGATCGGCTGCTCGACGAGTCGCCCGAGCTCGCCGGGCTCGAGCGGCACATCGCCGGGCTGCCGCTCGCGCAGGAGGCGTTCGGCGACCAGATGTTCGTGCAGATGGCGGTGTTCGCCCCGATGGCCGGCCTGGCCATCTTCGCTGCTGATGCTCGTGTTCTTCCGGCGGGTGGTGCTCGTCGGCCCGGCGATGCTGCTCGCGCTGCGTCTCGGTGATCGGGGCGATGGGCCTGCTGATCGGCACCGGCAACACCCTCCACATCATGAGTTCGATGATCCCGATCTTCCTGATGCCGATCGCGATCCTCGACGCGATCCACGTGATCAGCGAGTTCTTCGACCGGTACGGCCGACTCCGCGACCGGCGCGCGGCGCTGCGAACCGTCTACGACGAACTCGCCGGGCCGATCGCGTTCACCACGCTGACCACCGTGGTCGGCTTCGGTGCGCTTGGCGCTGACGCCGATCCCGCCGGTCCAGGTCTTCGGCATCTTCGTCGCCATCGGCGTGGCCATCGCCTGGCTCGGCACGCTCACGGTGCTGCCCGCCGTGCTGATGCTGGTCAAGGAGACGCTCGATCGACCGAGCCGTCGGCGACCGTGCCGCCGGCGACGGCCGGTTCGCCGGCGTCGTTCGTCGGCTCCCGATCGGCGCGAGCCGTCATCGGATTCCGGTGCTCGCCGGCGCCGGCGTGCCTGGCCGTGCTGGCGGTGCCGCTGATCAGCACGATCGAGGTGAACGACAATCCGGTCAACTGGTTCCGCCCCGGCCAGGAGGTCCGTGTCGCAACCGAACGCCTCAACGACGAACTGCCGGGCACGTTCGGAGCGAGCCTCTACCTGCGCGCGGACGATCCCGCACTGCTGGTCGCCCCGGAGACCGTCGCCGCGGTCGAGCTCACTGCAGGCGGCATGGGATGTCGGATCCGGTCGTCGGGACGTCGGCGTCGTACGTCGACCTGATCGGCGACGCCACCGGCGACGACGCCGACGCGGCACTCGGCCGCGGCGGCCGCAGTCCTCGCCGCTGACCGCCACGCTGATCACGCCGGCGGGCGACGGGCCGAACATTCGGCTGCAGCTCCGAGACGGCGACAACCAGGCGATGCAGTCGGTGATCGACGTCGACCGCGGAGCAGCTGAGCGCCGTGCCGTTGCCGGACGGGGTGACCGCCGAGTGGGCCGGCGAGACGTACCTCAACCTGGTGTGGCAGGAGGAGATGGTCGAGGGGATGCTCGTCGGCTTCCTCGTGACGCTGGCGGTCGTGCTCGTGCTCCTCGCCATCCTGTTCCGGTCGATGGTGTGGGCGCTGGTCGGCATCGCACCGGTGCTGTGGACGATCCTGATCGTGTACGGCGCGATCGGCCTGATCGGCAAGGACTACGACATGCCGATCGCCGTGCTGTCGACCCTGGTGCTCGGCATCGGCGTCGACTTCGCGATCCACTTCGTCGAGCGGTTCCGGGAGCTGCGCGCCGACCTCGGCAGCTCGTGGCGGCGATCGAGGCATTCGCCGAGGAACCGGCCAGGGCGCTCACCCGCAACGCTGCGGTGATCGCGGTCGGCTTCCTGCCGCTGCTGTTCTCGTCGCTGACGCCATACGTGATCGTCGGCATCTTCCTCGGCTCGATCATCGTGCTGAGCTGGCTGGCGACCGTGGTCGCACTGCCCGCACTGGTGGTCGGCCGCCGCCGCTGAACCGTACACTCGGGCCTGTCCAGCTGGTCTCGACGAGCCCGCTGGCCGTGCCTCTGTAGCTCAGTGGATAGAGCATCGGTTTCCTAAACCGTGTGTCGCAGGTTCGATCCCTGCCAGGGGCGCTGCATAACACCTGTTAGATGACTATTTAGTAAGAGCCAGCGGCTTACGGATTGCCGGTTGTCCCATATGTGTCCCATATCGGCTAGCGTGG
>CAWBTW010000009.1:0-93586 GCA_963791785.1 uncultured Chloroflexia bacterium
AACATGAACCAGGTAATGGAAGTACTACTCAGCCGAAAATCTATGCGCGCTTACGAGAAACGCGCAGTCGAACCGGACGTGAGGGCTGCTATCCTTAAAGCGACCTTACGCGCACCAACAGCGGGGAACATGATGCTGTATTCCATCATTGACGTGACCGAACAGGACAAAAAAAGATAAGCTCGTGAAAACCTGTGACAACCAGCCCTTCATCGCACGTGCGCCCATGGTGTGGCTGTTCCTGGCGGACTACCAGCGCTGGCAGGATTACTTCATCCATTCGAATCTAGAAAAGCTCGAAAAGCCGGTGCGTACCCCCGAAGAAGGTGACCTGTTCCTGGCCTGCTGTGACGCGTTGATCGCGGCCCAGAATGCGGTCATCGCAGCCAAGTCATTCGGGCTTGGCTCATGCTACATCGGCGACATCATGGAGAACTACGAAGCCCACAAAGAGATGTTCGATCTGCCCCAATACGTTTTCCCGATCTGCATGCTGGTCTTTGGTTATCCCACCCGGCAGCAAAAAGCAGGGAAATGACCACACGCTTCGACGAAAAGTTCATCGTCTTCGAGAACCAGTACAGCCAGCTTGACTCAACCGAATTCGATGAGATGTTCGCCGAGCGCGAAAGCCAGATGCCCAAAGGGGTAGCCATGGAAGGGATCGACAACTTCGGCCAGGCCATGTACCGGCGCAAGTTCAGTTCCGATTTTTCAGTGGAGATGAGCAGGTCAGTGCGGGAATGGCTAAAACATTGGGCCAAAAAATGAAGATAACCTACCTGGCAAATCATCCCCAGCATGTCTCAACGGTCGCGAGTTGGATCATGGACGAGTGGGGGCACGAAATCGGCGGGCGTGGCGCAGGAGAAAATGGAAGCACGCAGTTCAAATAATTCCACATTTTCTCGTTTGGCTTTGCGAACAGCAGGTTTTGTGTAACTACTACCCGATATTATCCCCCGATTAGTAATTTCAGGCATATCATTTAGCTTTGCACAGAGTTGTTCAACATGCGTAACATCAAGGGGCCTTTTGTGATGCTTGACCATTTATTCCCTCGAACATTGTTATTGTACCGTCAGCATTTGTAGTCCGTACTGTGATATTCGACATCTCTGTCTTCTTCGGCGACTGAATCGAAAATCATATCGCCCAAAATAATGTCAACACTTTCTGGACGAGATATTTGCGTCAATAATCCAACAAGGAGATGAACGTCTGTCGGGGTTAGCATGGTAAGTTATTAGACACAATAGTCAAAATGAGTGATAAATGATATGTCCATTGCATAAAAGGTGCCCGGAGGGGATTATCCGTTATCCATCTCGGATAATCCCCTAATAATATCCTTACCCTTTCTTCCTCGAACCACCTCAATAATCCCATCTCGATCTGACGGTTCCACCTTGTGCATAATCACCCGCTGCGGGAACGGGATCTCGATGCCCGCCTCGTTCAGGGCGTTGTACATGGCGGTGTTGACACTGTCGAACATGCGCCGGGTGTCTATATAAGAATCAAGCCACCAGCGCACCCGGAAGACCAACGCCGAATCGCCAAATTCCAGGAACAACGCTTCGACCGGTTTTTCAGGGAGAACACCTTCCACCTTGCTGACCGCTTCGATGAGCACCTTCCGCGCCTCTTCAATATCCGTCCCATAGGCAACGCCCACATGGATCTGGATGCGGTATTGCGTGTCCGGATATGAGTAGTTGACAATCAGGCTCTTGCCGATGACTGAATTGGGAACGATCACCATGCGGTTATCACGGGTGCGCACGCGCGTGCTGCGTAAGCCAATATCAACCACATCGCCCCAGGTGTCCAGATCCTGGATTTCGATGCGGTCGCCGATGCGAAACGGCCGGTCGACCATGATGATGAAGCCGCTGATGGTATCCGACAGGGCAGCCTGCGCCGCCAGCGCGATGGCCAGCGAGCCGATTCCCAACGTTGTAACCACACCACTGACTTCAACGTCGAAATAGTCCAATAGGATGATAATGACGATCAATGTCAGGAGGATGAGAATGACGCGTCTGAAGAAGGGCAGCAATTGCTCGCCAAGTTCAACCTCGCCGGTCTTTGCCAACTGTTCCCCATACCAGTTGGCTATGTTGCCGATCAAACGCCATGCAGCGATAAATCCCACCAGCGAAAAGAGCACAAAATAGATCTGGTCGAGGTCAAATTGTAGTAGCTCAAAGATATCCCCAAGACGATTTAGGGAAAATTGAAAAGCGTATATCAAAGCCAGCCAGTACAGCGGAGGAGCGATGGCTTCCAGAATAGCATCGTCCAGCGTATTCTTTGTGAAACTCGTAAACCGCCGAAGGATGCGGCCAAAAAACAGCTTGATAATCCAGCGTCCTAGAAATGCTGTCCCCAGGAAAACAACGAGAGCAAGGATAATATCGATCCATTGGCCTTGTGTCAGGTCTGCAAAGTTCATGGTTATTCTCCTCTCAAATATTTATCGAACCGCCTCCAATGATAATCCGGCAGTGGAACTGCCGGATTATCTATCATAGGCTTGACTACGGCGTAATCTCAAAAATCGTCCCGGCGCTGGTGCCCTGCACATCCGGGAAAAAGGCCAGCCAGGCATGCGCCGGCAGCACACGGAATTGGCCTGCTTGCGTCGGGATGAGGGTGTAGGTCAGTTCGTAGGTGCCAGCGGGCAGGTAATCGGCTGTCCAGGTGATGCCCTCATCGCGGATTTGCGGCTGGTCGAAGTACCACCAGCCCCAACCGCGCGCGAAGGGATCGTCCGCATCGTAGATGATTTGCACGTCGGTTCCATCTTCGCCCTGTTGGCTGGTCTTGAGCGTCTGGTCCAGGATCTCCGTCCCGGCTGGGATGTGGTCTTCGAGCATGACGTAGTAGGAGTCATTGGGCAGAGTCAACGTCAGGCGGGCGGTGAGTTTGGAGTCGGGAGCAAGTCCAAGCGCGGAAAGAGGCGCACATTCGTCTTCGCAAGATTCCATCAAAGTAAGCGCGGCTGATTTCCATACCACGGTTCAACGGCTGGGCGGTCTCAACCGGTCGATTGAGCAGCAGGGAGGCGCGGTAGTACAGGCGTCCCAGGCCGGATTCGCGCTCGATGGTGAGGTCGTTGGGTGAGGATGGCAAGAGATTCTCAAGCGGGACGGTGGCGCTGACAGGTGTAAATATCTCGGTGCCGCTGACATCGCCTTCGGCAAGCGGCGTGCCGTTGAGCGTCGCCGAGAACGTGAAATCAGCCTGCAACTCGCCAAAGCCTTTCATAGCCTCGGTGAGCGCCAGGATGACCCAGGCATTTTCGTACGTAGAACCCCACAGGCTGCGGGCATTGCGATTGGATGAAAGATAGCGCACGGCTTCGATCAACACCTGCGCGGCGGGATCGCGCTGGGCCAGCGCATAGACGACGACAGCCGTGGTGTAGAGCGGTGTGCCGGGGTTGCGCCAGGAGCCAGTATCGCTCTCCCAGTTGGAACTGCTGCCCGTGCGGATGGCGGTGGCTTCGAGGTTGGCGATCAGGTCACGTGCGCGGGCGTCGCTGGGGGAGACGAATTCGATGGCTGAGCGCCAGCAGCGCCTGCGCCCAGGGGCTGAGTTGGTCGCGCCTATCGAACAGCATGTTTAGCACAGGTGCATCAGTCTCCTGCAAGCCGCTGGTTTGCGCGAGTGCAAACATGGTGAAAGCCAGCCGGTCGAGTTCCCAGGGTTGGAAAGCATCCAGCGTGGGCGTATCCAACATGAATTCCTGGAAGTATGCGTGCGCGCGCTCAAAGGTTTCGTCCGGGATGCTGATGCCAGCCATGCGGGCGCGGCCCAGGCCGAAAAGCACGTAAGCCGAGATGTATGTGTCCGAGTCGCTGCCACTGATCCAGCCCCAGCCGCCATCGTAATTCTGATTGCTGACCAGCACCCCAATGCTCTCGTTCAGGCTTTCGTCGAGGCGCGCTTTCAGGACAGGATCATCCATGCCGGAGGCCTGCAAGGCATGATAGGTTTCCAGGTTGGGCAGGAAGTAGGACAGGACCGCTTCATTGTTGCAGGTGCAGGAGGGTGTGGGCAAGGCTTCCAGGCTGGAGAGCATGGATGCAGCCAGCGAGGGCGACATCTCCACATCCAGTTTGCCGCCTGTGGGAGAGAAGGTGCGCGGCAGGCTGATGACTTCCCGGCGCGTGCCGCCGTCGGTCAGCATGCCGGATGTGAGAAAGGTCTGCGGCGCGACATATTTCCGGATCGGCAGCGGACCGAGGGCAGGCGTGGCCGCATCGCTGAGGGTTCTCCCGCCACTCTCCCCGCTGACGGCGAAGACCAGGTCCGCTTCGTCCGCATCCTCGGCTGTGCCCCACCAGGATACGCGCGCGCGGCCATTGGCGGGCACATCCACGGTTTGCGATGCCAGGTTTGCTCCCTCCAACGTGAAGCCTGTGGCATCCAGGTTGACGCTTGCTTGCATGCTGGCATCCGTGTTGTTGTGAACGATGGCCGCCAGTTCCACATGGTCGCCGGTCACTAAGAAGCGCGGCGTGACCGGGCGGACGAGCAGCGGCTTGGTGGTGATCACTTCGGTCTCAGCCTGGCCGACGCGCGTGTCGAGCGTCAACCCGCGCGTTTCGATGAACCAGGTGGTCAGGTTGTCGGGCAGGGTCACGGTCACCTGTCCCGTTCCGTTGGCGTCGGTGACGAAGGTCGGATTCCAATAGGCCGTATCCGGGAACTCTTCGCGGAGGAAAGTAACTCCCCCGCCACCGCCTCCGCCACGTCCCTCCGGGCAGGACCACGTAGCGTCCAGCTATAGTTTGCCAGTGAAAGACCGGTGGAAACCCCCAGTGATTGCTTTCCATAGAAGGCGGGCAAGATATCCTGCGAATTCGGGTCAGCTAAAGCAAGCACAGCCTTATCCACAACTGAAAGCGAGAATTCCCCTTCGACCGGCGCACCTCCACTATCGGTAACGCGTAGTTGCAAGGTCATTTCGCCGCGCGGTTCGTTGATCTCAGGCTCGGCGGTTAATTCGACTTGCAGTTCCTGTGCTGTCGGTTCCACTTCCAGGGTCACGTAGCCCTGACGGAACTGGTTATCGGGGCCGAGCAATGTGGCCGCTACATACACATTGGGTGCGTGTTCATCTGTCAGGTTGAGCGAATAAGTCGAGCCGCTAGCGCCCAGGGTCAGCACTTCGGCGTTCAACACTTTTCCGCGTTCCACTGTCACCAACGCCTGGGCAGGCTCGCCAAATGGATTGGGAATAAAAATGTTCGCGGTCTGGCCCGGCAGATATTCTTCCTGGTCAGCCGTCAATGTGATCTGATCGTTCAACAGGCTGGGCCAGGGGGCGTTCTGTTCGCCCGTGACCCACAGCAAAATCTGCGTGCGCGCGTCGCCGCCGTAAACATCCAGCATATACGTGCCCGGCTCCTCAGGCGTGAACGAGAGCCGTGCCTTTCCATCCGCGCCGGTAGCCAGATTGCTGCTGCCCACCAGTGTATAAACTGGCTCATAGGTTGGAAATCCGTAAGTATCTTCGGGGGGCGGGTCTACTCGCTCCCAGCGCACTTGTTTGAATTCTGCCGCCAGGGCTTTCGAAGGGCTGGCCTTTGCATCCCAATTTGCGGTGAAGACATCGAAATCCAATTTCGGCCCCGCTTTGCCCCACCCACTGGTCAGGCCGCAGGCCGATGTAGAAATCTGCCGGGTGCACGAGCATCTCGTCGCGCGCGCTGACGGGGAATCCGCTCTCGTCCTGCACGGTCAGTTCCAGGGTCAGGGTCTGGGGCGTATCCGAGGCCGGGATGTCGTCGAAGGTCAGGAGCAGGCTGCCGTCCGGTTCGGTGCGGGTCGTGCCGCTGTCCAGCGTCCGGCCAAAATTCCCATCCCTGGCCCAACTCGGGACCAGCCAATTCTCATCGATGACCCCGGTCCGGTAGCCGGGCAGATGGAAATAGGTGGGTCGCTCATAACAAATTCCAGTTGACGTCCAGATCCCCGGCGGGCGACCCGAAATAATAGCTCGCTTCAGACTCAGCCCGCACCTGCTCGCCGGCTCCAACCTGTTCCTTCGCGAAAGCGACATTCAGCTCGATCTCCGGCTTGCGATATTCGGCCACGGAGAAAGAGAGATGGGCCTCCATTTCATTGTTGTCGAACGAGTAGTAACCGGGCTGCGCTTCTGCCGAAAGCTGATACTCGCCGTGGAAAGTGCCATACGGCGAAAGCGGCAAATCCAAAGTCTGGATCACGCGCCCGTTATTGTCCCGCACATCCAGCGCTATGGTCTCAAACTCCGGCAACTCATAACGGCCGTTGAAAGCCTGCCGCACGGCGCCACGGAAGTAGACCGTTTGCCCGGGGCGATAGATGGGGCGGTCGCTGTACAGGTAGGCTTTTGGCTCCGGCGCTCTGGGGCGCAGGGAAATGCCGTAATCCCAGGGGGAAACGCCCGTGCTCCAGGATGATTGCGCTATCCCAAAATTATCCTGGCCTGGCTCGCTCAATATCGCTGTGTAAGTCTGTCCGGGCTTTTCCTGTGGCGAAATTCTCCCCGCCACAAACCCTGCGCATCGGTTTGCGCGCTGATGACTTCATCCCCTTCATTGTCATAGATCGTAAACGGCGCAGAGACCGGTTCATTTGTACGCAGATCGGTTGCCCAAAGCAGCGCATCCGTTGCGCCGATCTTGAAGACCAGGTTGACGTGGCTGGCTGCAACCAGATAGTTGCGGTTCTGTCCACTCGCAGCCTGATCCAATTGCGGCGAGGTGACGTTGACATAATAAAATCCTGTCCCAAGTTCCTGGCCTGGCCCGGCCAACGGCAGACTGATAGGTTCGCTGCGGCTGGGAGTCAGGCGATAAGTCTGTGAATAGGTTGCTGGATTACCCGGAAAGTAGTTTTGCATGGCATCGTAGCTGTCCGGCCCGGTCAGCAGTTGGAAATCGGCCAATGTGAGCGGCGCAACCGACACATCCGCGCGCTGGATGTTGGTGGCGTTGGCCTGTAACACCGGCTCATCCGGGCGCACGAAATAGACAGTGCCCCAATATGGAATGTTCAGGCTGGGCTCGGCAGCCGCCGTGCGGAATTCGATCTCGACCGGTTGCCCCAGCGGCTGTCCCCATCTATCCGTGAGTTCGGGAGAGATCGTGAGGGTGTATTCACTCTCCGGTACATAAAAGCCGCTGATGTTCAGGGTGGTTCCATTAAGAAAGACACCTTTATTCGCCAGTTCCGGGCTGAGGTTGATGTAATCTTTTAGATCAGCATTTTTTGGCGGCGCGGTGAAAAAGACCTGCACACTGCCGGTGCCCGCCTTCACGCCGCCCTGTACCGGGTCGCTGCCCTGCACACTGAAGTTGCCATACGTGAAGTACTGGTATTGCTGCTCCAACGCCAGTGGCGTACCGCCCGCGGCTGTGGCCTGTTTGGTAACGGTCAGTGTGTAAGCCGCATTTCTCTCCAGCAGGTCGGTTGGCTCAAAGGTCATCTCGGTGTTGTCATCGTTCCAGGTGACCTCTCCAGCCACGGGAGCGCCGCCGCCCAAAAACGAAAAGCCACTCTCGAAACTGGCCGGATCCATGGCCTGGTTGAAGGTCAACTTTGAGGGTGGGGTCGAGCGCCAGGGTCTGCTCGTTGGAAGGCTCGACGGAAACCAGTCTGGGCAGGGCCGTCTCGAACGACCAGGCGATCGAACTACCAGCCAGATCCAGCGGCGCGCCGGTGGTGGAAACCAGGTCAGTGTTCAGGTTGGCTGTGTAGGTCTCTCCGCCGGCCAGGGCAGGTTCGGGATAAAAAATGTAGGTGCTGGTCGAAAGCCACTCGCCATGCCCGTTCACCGATGGGTCAAGCGAAAAGGCTTCTGGTAGATCAGTATCTGCGCCCAAGGGCACGACGGGCTGGTTGAATGTCACGGCGACGGCGGCTTTTGGGTCAATATCCTGGCTGGCAGGTTCGGGCAGAAAGTTGATGGCGCGCAAGGTCGGGGATGTGTTGTACGTCAGCGTGACCGGTTCGACGAAGGTCAATCCGTTCGCAGCTTTCGCGGACGATAGGATTGCCACCGTTATTTCGGTATCTGCTTCGAAGGATCCTTTGGGGGTGAATGTCAGGGTCGAGTTGTCGCTCCAGGTATGGGAGCCAGGCGGAAGTCCGTAAAGAGCCGCCTCGACGGAATTCCGGTCCATGGGTTGGCTGAAGTAGAAGGTGATCGGTTCGTCGGCTCCCAGTTGGCTTCCATCCAATGGTGAAACTTCAGCCAGTACCGGGGGCAGGGGTTCCTGAAAATCCTGAACAGCGGTTGGCGTCGGTTCAGGTTGTAGAACTGGCACGCCTGCTGGCAACGCACAGGAAAACGTGAGCATAGCGGCCAGAAAAAGATAGATGAACGAATGGAAGGTTTTTGGAAAGGATGTCGGTCCATGGGCCCTCAAATTTGTGAACGACGATTGGAATCATTATACTCCGAAGCGGTTTCATCCAGCATTGGCATGAAACATACTAAGCGCCAGAGCATACTGGTTCCTCTTTAATACCGGGGGAGCGTTGACACTGAGAGATGTTCACGTATAATAAGACAGTCTACATGGAGAGAAATAGGAAGGAGGCGCCTGAACAAAATAAACGCTTGTAAGTTCGTATATTTTTTCACCCATTCAGAAAGAGGAGAAGTTTAAAAATGAAAAGCAAATCACTATTTACTATGCTTGCACTTCTGATCGTTGCAAGCATGGTGTTGGCCGCTTGTGGCGGCGGTGCAGTTGAAGAGCCCGTCGTTGAAGAGCCCATGGAAGAACCCGCTGCCGAAGAACCTGCTGAAGAACCCGCCGCAGAAGAGCCTGCCGAAGAACCCATGATGGAATTCGAAGGCAAGAGCGTTGAAGCGCCTGACTGCGATTACGGTGGCAAGATCAAATCCATCGTTGCTGTAGACGCCTACACTGTTGAATTCAGCATGTGTAACCCTGATCCGGCCTTCCCCCAAAAAGCTGCCTTTACCCCCTTCGGTATTTATCCGGAAGAGTGGCTGGATGCTAATGCGCAACGAAGCCAACCAGGAAACCCTGCTCTCCGCTCCCGTCGGCACCGGCCCCTTCATGCTTGACACCTGGGCCCGCGGCGAAAGCATTACCTTCAAAGCCTATGATGGCTACTGGGGCGATAAGCCTGCTTATGACACCCTGGTTTTCCGCTGGGCTACTGAAGGCGCGCAGCGCCTGCTCGAGCTGCAGTCTGGCAACGTTGACCAGATCACCAACCTCAGCCCCGATGATTACGATACGGTTAAGGATGATCCCAATCTGACCTTCCTGCCGGTTGCCAACCCCAACGTTCTTTACCTGGGAATGGTCAACGTTATTGATCCGTTGGGCGAACGCAAAGACTCGATCTTCGCTGATGTCAAGATCCGCCAGGCGATTGCGATGGGTATCGACCGCCAGCGCATCGTAGACAACTTCTATGCTGATGGCGCAACAGTTCCCACGCACTTCACCCCCTGCAGCCTCCCCAACGGCTGTGTCGGTGATCCCTGGTACGAGTTCGATGTTGATGCTGCCAAGGCGCTTCTGGCCGAAGCCGGTTATCCCGATGGCTTCGAGACCACGATCTACTACCGTGATGTCTTCCGCGGCTATCTGCCGGAACCCGGCCTGGTTGCTGTTGAATTCCAGACCCAGTTGCGCGACAACCTGGGTATCAACGCTGAAGTGATTGTGATGGAATCTGGTGAGTTCATCGATGAATCCACCAATGGCCGCCTGGATGGTCTGTACCTGCTTCGGTTGGGGCGCGGACTTTCCTCACGTGGTCAACTTCCTGGACTTCCACTTTGGCAAATCCAACCCGCAATTCGGCGACCCGCATCCTGAGATCTACGAAGTGCTTGAAAAAGCATCCCAGATCGGTGACCCGGCTGAGGCTGAGGCCCTTTACGTTGAGGCCAACAACGCCATCCGCGAACTGGTTCCCATGGTTCCGATTGCCAACGGCGCTTCTGCATCTGCAGCCCTGGACACTCTTGGCAATGCCCACTTCCGTCCCTTTGGCGCCCCGCTCTTTGCCAAAGTTGATCCCGGTAAAGACACCATGGTCTTCATGCAGAATGCTGAACCCATCAGCCTGTTCTGCCAGGACGAGACCGATGGCGAATCTCTGGCTCCCTGCCAGCAGGTTGTGGAAACACTGTTAGCCTACGCGATCGACTCTGGCGATGTTGTGCCTGAATTGGCCACTGGTTGTACAGCCAACGAAGATGCAACTGTCTGGACCTGCACCTTGCGTGAAGGCGTAACCTTCCACGATGGCTCGAGCTATGGACGCCAATGATGTGGTGGCTTCCTGGGCTGCTGGTATCGACGCATCCAACCCCAATCACATTGGTAACACAGGTGCGTTCGAGTACTACTCGTACCTGTTCGATAGCTTGATGAACGCAGAGATAATTCTGCTAAGCCATCTAGCTCATAACTAACAACAACGCGAGATGGCGCTGTGCCTTACGGGTAGGTGCTATCTCGCGTTGTTATCTAAAATATTCTCGAATTGGCCTGCTTATGACACAATATACTATCCGCCGCCTTTTGTATTCGATCCCGGTTATTTTTGGGATTTTGCTCGTCACCTTTGTAATGGCACGATCTATTCCCGGGGATCCTTGCAAGGCAATGCTTGGGAGAGAAGGCCTCTGCAGAAGTATGTGAACGTTTCAACCGTGAACATGGTCTTAACAAACCCATCCCGGTTCAATTTGGGATTTATATGCGAAACATGCTCTCCGGTGATTTCGGGGATTCGATCCGCTACAGCCGCCCTGTAACAAAAATCCTGCTTGAACGATTACCAACAACGATTGAATTAGGTCTTGTTGCTCTTATCTTTGCCATACTTGTCGGCATCCCTGCGGGTATCATATCTGCCACTCGCCGCAATTCTGCGGTAGATGTCGGTGTGATGGTTGCCGCAAACACGGGAGTTTCCATGCCGGTTTATTGGCTGGGCCTGATGTTGGCATACCTCTTTGCCCTTGTACTCAAAGATACCCCTTTCTCGCTTCCACCATCCGGAAGGATCTCTGCTGGTGTTTCTGCAATTCCTTTTTATGAAGTCTTTCAATGGGAAGTTGTCGAGGGGACTTTCAAGTACACATTTCTGGAATTCTTTGCCAATATGTACATTTTCAATTCCATCATCTCTGGAGACTGGGAAGTGTTAGAGGATGTGATAAAACATCTGATCTTACCCTCAATTGCTCTGAGTACAATTCCACTGGCAATCATTGCGCGTATGACTCGCTCCAGCATGTTGGAGGTGCTGCGTCAGGACTACATCCGGACCGCGCGCGCCAAGGGCTTGATCGAGCGCGTAGTGGTGATGAAGCACGCCCTCCGCAACGCATTGTTACCGGTTGTCACCATTATTGGTTTGCAAGTCGGAACGCTATTTGCCGGTGCGGTGCTGACCGAAACTATATTTGGTTTTGCGGGTGTAGGGCGGATGCTTTTCGAAGCCATCACTGCCCGAGATTTTCCGATTGTGCAAGCGTTTACGATCGTGATCGCAATTGGATACGTAGGAGCAAATTTATTGGTTGATCTTTCCTACGTGCTATATTGACCCCCGCATTAAATTGGACTAAGACCATGACAGCTATCACTGAAACATCTCCTCTGATCAATCTGCCAAAGATTATCAAGCAAACAGCCTGTTTCGGTTGACCGTACGGCGGATCTTTCGTCAACGCTCGGCTGTCATTGGCGGCACGATTCTATTGTTCCTGGTTCTTGTGGCGATCTTCGCTCCAGTATTGGCGCCCTTCGACCCTGACTTTGTTCTGATCGGATATGAGGATATAAAAAAACGATCCGATCCTTGTATCCACATTTTAGGATGCCCTGAAGATCAACCCCAGCACATTTTAGGTACAGACGGCAATGTGCGTGACGTATTCAGCCGTGTGATCTTCGGTACGCGCGTATCTCTCTTTATCGGCTTTACTACCGTTGGTTTTGCCATCATCATCGGCACACTCCTTGGCGCTTTAGGCGGCTTTCTTGGCGGATGGGTTGATAATCTGATCATGCGCTTTATGGATGTGCTGCTCGCATTTCCGTCACTGTTGTTGGCGATTGCTATTGTTTCTGTTTTAGGGCATGGGTTGCAAAACGCGCTGTTAGCGATCGCGATTGTGACGATCCCTATTTATGCGCGCGTTGTGCGGGGCAGCGTTCTTTCCATAAAGGAGCAAGAGTACGTATCCGCTTCACAAGCATTAGGTGGAAGCTCTGGGCACATCTTGTTCAAACGCATCTTGCCGAATTCTATTCCTCCACTCATTGTTCAAGGGACCCTTGGTATCGCAACTGCGATTTTGGATGCAGCCGCGCTCTCCTTCCTTGGGTTGGGAGCACAACCCCCAATGGCGGAATGGGGCACGATGCTCGGCTCTGAACGCAATCAAGTTTTTACCGCGCCACATCTCGTTTTCTTTCCCGGATTGGCAATTATGATTACGGTATTGGCATTCAACTTGTTGGGCGATGGTCTGCGCGATGCGTTTGACCCTCGACTTGTCAACAAACAATCCTGACGGAGAATGAAACTGTGACATCAACGAAACCCTTACTGGAAGTCAAATCACTAAAGACCTATTTCTACACGGAAGATGGCACCGTGCGAGCTGTAGATGGCGTGGATTTTGAAGTTTATCCGGGTGAGATCGTAGGACTGGTAGGCGAATCCGGGTGTGGGAAAAGTGTAACTTTATTTTCAGTCCTGCGCTTAGTAGATGAGCCAGGGAAAATAGAAGAAGGTGAAATCATATTTGATGGCACCAATTTACTGGATCTACCCGAAGAAGAAATGATCCACGTGCGTGGAAATCGCATTTCGATGATCTTCCAGCAGCCACAAACAGCGCTCAATCCGGTGTTTAAAGTGGGCGATCAGATTAGTGAAGTGCTCAGTATTCACCAGGATTTGGGCAAGGAAGCTGGTTATCAACGGGCAATTGAAATGCTCAAGATGGTCGGTATCCCGGACGCTGAACGACGTGTAGATTCTTATCCTCACGAACTTTCAGGCGGTATGGCGCAACGCGTCATGATTGCCATGGCGTTAGCAACTCTGCCTGAATTGTTAATCGCTGACGAGCCAACCACCGCGCTGGATGTAACCATCCAGGCCCAAATATTGGACCTGATGCGCAAGCTGCGCGAAAATACCGGAACAGCCATCATCCTGATCACGCACGACCTGGGCGTGGTGGCCGAGATGTGTGAACGGGTGGCTGTCATGTATGCAGGCGAAATTGTTGAGCAAACAGATGTGGGCACGCTCTTTGACTATCCCTTGCATCCGTATACCAAAGGGCTGATTGAGTCGATCCCTGTTCTCGGCAAACTCAAAGACCGCCTGGAAGTTATTCCTGGTTCCGTGCCCAATCTGGTGAATCTGCCGCCAGGCTGCCGGTTTGCGCCGCGCTGCAAGGCAATGGTGGAACATGGTTTGAAATATGCACAGAGACCAAACCAGACCTGATCGATTTCAAGCCAGGGCATAAAGTGCGTTGCTGGTTATATCAAAATGGCGAGGGCCATAACGCCCCGCTTTCATCTGGCTAGGCTGGTTTATTGGAGCAATGATTGATGAGTGAAACTGCCAACGAATACCTTGTTGAAGTCAAAAATCTGGTGAAATATTTCCCGGTTCGTGCCGGGCTGTTGCAGCGGGTTGTCGCGCAAGTCCAGGCTGTGGATAACATCAGCTTCTCGGTTCGAAAAGGCGAGACGCTGGGGCTGGTAGGCGAATCGGGTTGTGGAAAAACAACCGTTGGGCGCAGTATGCTGCGCCTGATCGAGCCGACTTCAGGTGAAGTATCTTTTGCCGGGCAGGATATGCTCAAATTGAGCGGCAAGAACTGAAAGCACGTCCGTCGCGAAATGCAGATCATCTTCCAGGATCCGTATGCATCCCTGGACCCGCGCTTGCCCATCGGCGAGTCTGTGATGGAAGGGCTCAATATCCATAAAATAGGCAATTCCAAAGAGCGTTTTGATCTCATGCTTGACACCTTGAAGAAGGTGGGGCTTGAAGATTATCATGCGCGCCGCTACCCGCACGAATTTTCCGGTGGTCAGCGTCAGCGCATCGGGATTGCACGCGCATTGGCATTGCAGCCGAAATTCATTATTTGCGACGAGCCTGTTTCAGCTTTGGATGTGTCCATTCAGTCGCAGGTACTCAATATTTTGAAGGATTTGCAAGGGGAGTTTGGCCTGACCTATCTTGTTCATCGCGCATAACTTGAGCGTGGTAGAGCACATTTCTGACCGCGTGGCCGTTATGTATCTGGGCAAGATGGTTGAATTGACAGGGCGAGATGAACTATTCATGAACCCGCTTCACCCTTATACACAGGCGCTGATGTCGGCCATTCCTATCCCCGACCCGCACCTCAAGCGCGAACGCGTCATTCTTAAGGGTGACGTGCCCAGCCCGCTGAATCCGCCTTCTGGCTGCCGCTTCCACCCGCGCTGCCCGATCGCGAAAGAGATTTGCTCGCAACAGGAACCGGAATTCCGCGAGGTCAGCGAGGACCACTGGGTTGCCTGCTGGATGGTTGAGTAATTTACTGCTCAAAACTTATAAAAAGCGGATGCTTTGAAGCATCCGCTTTTCTTTTAAATCAGCCTTGGCATTCGGAAGCCATGCAAGTCAACTTCTTCGGGATCACGCGGCCAGAGCCCGGCGATCTTCGTCTCACAGTGCGGGCAATTCCCATCCGCTGTCAAATGATAATTTGTGATCGTATAGCCCCTGCGTTCCACAATCTTCTTGTTGCAGTTGGGGCAAAACGTGCTCTCGTACTCGCCCACATGGCCGGGGATGTTGCCAGCGTAAACATAACGGAGGCCGGCTTCCCGTCCGATTTCGGATGCGCGCAGAAGCGTCTTGGCGGGGGTGTTGTCTGGCTCGGTCATCTTGTAGTCTTTGTGGAAAGCGGTCACGTGCCAGGGGATGTCCGCCGATACGCCCGCCAGGAAGCGGGCCGCATCCCACAGCTCCTCGTTGGAGTCGTTGAAGCCCGGCACCACCAGCGTGACCACCTCCACCCACAGGCCAAGCTCGTGCGCGCGCTGGATGCTGTCCAGCACATGCTTGCGCACGCCGCCCAGTTGGCGGTAGTTCTTATCCTGCATGGATTTCAAGTCGATTTTGTAGGCGCTCAGGTAGGGGCTGAGATATTCCAGCGCTTCCGGCGTGGCGTTGCCGTTGGAGACAAATGCGCACATCAGCCCGGCAGCTTTGGCTTCCTTGAAAATGCTCACCGCCCATTCGCTGGTGATCAGCGGCTCGTTATAAGAAGAGACCACCACCGAAGCATTGGCTTGCCGGGCGGCAGACAGCATGCCTTCCGGCGTGATGCGGCGGATATACTGCCCGGCCACATCCGAAGCCGGGTCGCGCATGGCCTGCGAAGTCAGCCAGTTCTGGCAGTAATCGCAGTGGAAGTCGCAGCCCAGCATGCCAAAGGTCAACGCGTTGGAGCCGGGCAGCACATGGAAGAACGGTTTCTTCTCGATTGGGTCAGATTGCAGCGCGGCCACATATCCCCAGGGCACGCGCAGTTCCCCGCCCTGGTTGAAACGCACCTTGCAAATCCCGCGCTTGCCTTCGCGGATCAGGCAGCGATGCGCGCAGGCATAGCAGCGCAAGGCTCCATCCTCCAGGGTTTCGTAAAGTTCCCCGGTTTTCGTCAGATTATCTAAAGTATCAGCTAGTGTACTCATCGTATAATAGGCCTATGCTCTCCATTGTAATCCAGGCGGGCGGCGAATCACGTCGCATGGGGCAGGACAAAGCCCTGATGCCCTTTCTCGGCCGTCCGCTGATCCAACGTGTGGTGGACCGTCTCAGCCCGGTTGCGGATGAAGTCCTCGTGACGACCAACAACCCGGACGACTACCGTTTTTTGGACATGCCGCTCTTTCGGGACCTCAAGCCTGGTCGCGGCGCATTAGGCGGACTCTACACTGCATTGTCATCTGCCACCTGCGAGGCCGTGGCCGTGGTGGCCTGCGACATGCCCTTCGCCAGCGCCTCGCTGATCGAAGCGGCGGGCAGGCTGCTCGTCCAGGAAGATGCGGATGTAGTCATCCCGGATTCAGGCGGTGGACTGGAACCGCTGCACGCTGTCTACCGCCGCGAGACTTGTATCCCGGCTATCGAATCTGCCATTGAAGCCGACCAGTGGCGGCTGATCTCGTGGTTTCCACAGGTCAAGGTGCGCATCCTTCAGCCCGATGAGATCAAGCATTATGACCCATCCGGCCTGGCCTTCTGGAACCTGAACACACCCGAAGAATTCGCCGAAGCCGAAGAAACCGCCAAACGGGAAAACCGAAAAACGGACTAACGCATTTCTTCGTCGCTCGATTACAATTCAAGTATACACAAAATAAACTCTTACCAGGAGCAATTATGCCTCTCGATCTTTCTGTCATCCGCAAACAATTTCCTTCCCTGGATCGTCCTGCCGTTTTTTTCGATAATCCCGGCGGCACGCAAATCGCAAAACACAGCCTGGACCGCATCAACCGCTATTTGCTGGAATGCAACTCCAATCATGAAGGCGCTTTCGCCACCAGCCAACAATCGGATGCGGTTCTGCACGAGGCGCATGCCGCTATGGCGGACTTCTTGAACGCCTCTTCCCCGGACGAGATCGTGTTCGGCCAGAACATGACCACGCTCACCCTGCACATCTCCCGCTCCCTGGCGCGGAGGCTGAATCCCGGCGACGAGATCGTGGTCACCCGCATGGACCACGATGCCAACATCTCCCCCTGGATGCTGGTGGCCGAAGACCGCGGCTGCAAGCTCACCTGGGTGGATTTCGATGTGGAAGATTACACCCTCAAGCTGGATGAGTTCGAAAAGGCCCTGGAACGCAAACCCAAGATCGTGGCCTTTGGTTACGCATCCAACGCCACCGGGACAATCAACCCCGTGCGCAAGCTCACCAAAATGGCAAAGGATGCAGGCGCACTGGTCTACATCGACGCGGTGCAATATGCGCCGCATGGCCCGATCGATGTGCAGACTATCGGCTGTGATTTCCTGGTTTGCTCGGCCTACAAATTCTTTGGCCCGCACGTTGGCATCCTTTATGGCAAGCTGGAACTGCTGGAAGATTTGAAAGCCTACAAAGTCCGCCCTGCGCCAAATAATTCGCCCGGCAAATGGATGACCGGCACGCAAAACCACGAAGGCATCGCCGGGGTGTTGGGCGCGCTGGAGCATTTCGAGTGGCTGGCAGAGCAATTTGCCGATGCGCAAAAGCAAAGCCTTGCAGAAGAGGAAATCACCGGTCGGCGACTAAATCTGATGGCAGCCATGACAGCCATCCGCGCCTACGAGTTCGAACTCAGCCGCGCGCTGATCGAGGCTATCCAAGCTGTGCCCGGCACGCACATCCACGGCATCACAGATATGAAGCGCCTGGATGAGCGCGTTCCAACTGTCTCGTTCACGCTGGAAGGCAAACATCCGCGCGAGATCGCGGAAGCGTTGGGAAAAGAAGGATTTTACGTCTGGGATGGGAATTACTATGCCCTGGCCGTCACAGAAAGATTGGGGATCGAATCCAGCGGCGGGATGGTGCGAGTCGGCGCGGCGCACTACAATACTATCGAAGAAGTTGCAAAGCTTCGGTGAAGCGCTGAAGAAGATAGCGAGTTGAATTTATAGACCTGACAGGTTTTAAGAACACTACACCGAATACTGTTCGATGTAGTGAGAGAGAGCACTGCGTGTCAAAGTATGTGGATAAAACCTGTCAGGTCTTAACCTTTGTATTAAATGGCAAACGCCAGGGTGAGGGGGGCACCCTAGCGTCTGCCAACTAAATATTACTATATTCTGGCCTGAAATGCAATACCTTTTTGTTAGAATTATCTTAAAATTTTCTAAAGAAAGTGCCCCGGGCGGGAATCGAACCCACATCTAAGGCTTAGGAGTCCCTTGTTCTATCCATTGAACTACCAGGGCAAGTAGAGCCGTTTTTCGTTTGTCCGCTGTGTATTGTAACGTCACATTTCATGGCATGCAAGGCTGGTTACCAACTGGTGGATTGACAACGGGCCTTGTTGTCTGTAAGATAGTTATAGACGCAATCACCAATACTTGTGTCGGCCACCGCCCCGCTCCCCCTTGGGGGCGGTGCGCTTTAAAAAGACTAGGACATACGCTGTTCGTGAGAAGGTACCGAAAATAAGGGGTGCACAACTCCTAAGACCACAACTTTATTATGGATATGTGATTCTTCTTGCAAATATGTCTCTTATAATTTCTATATAAGCTTTGAGGAGAACCCCATGAATAGCGGAAAAAGATACTTTGGAATGACATTGGCACAAATCGGCATCCTGGCCGGGCTGGCGCTGGTCGCGTGCGTTGTGATAGGGATACTGGGAACCATGATGCTGAATTTGGCTCCCAACACGCAGCAGGCAGAACCAACGTACACCCTCCAGCCTAGCCCTACGCCCGTCGTTACTTCAACAGCCTGGCCGACTGTCACGCCAGTCCCAAACTGGCAGGAGTATTCTTTTGCGGGAGGCCAGGCCAGGATATGGCTGCCCGCGAGCTATATTGGTGGCGAGCCATCTACTTCGTCTGAAATGATCAAGGAGAATCTCAGAACTACGTTCGATGATGAAGCTTTTGCCAGTGATATCGAAGGATTGCTTGCTATCCCGGAAATAATTTTCTTCGCATTTGATACTGAGTTTGATACTTCGGCCAGGTTCATGCATGTTGGCATGGAAGCCTTGGACCCTGACCTGGATTTATCTATGGATTATTATCTTAACCGCATGATGGATAATTTTACTGGCGCGAATGACCGTGTGGTCGAGCGACAAAATGCACAGCTGGAACATTACCAGGCGGGCAAGTTGGCTATTGAGAGCAAGGTGGCAGCCGGGGATGTTGAAAAGTTCGTCACAACGGTTATCTACTTGGTGCAAGTGGACGATACGATGTGGTTCATCACGTTCCGAACCGGACGGGATGAGTATGTTAAGCCAGCAGCCAATCATCGAGGCCAGTGTCAATTCTTTTTGGGTTCAGCCGTAGCAAAATAATTCACACCCCTGAAAGTTGAATTAAGAAAAAGTGCAACGCACTTCAACTCAAGTGCGTTGCACTTAAGATCAACTTACTGTTACTAATCTTCTTTCGGCGGCGCGGCAGGGCCATAATCCAACACATCCCTGACCTGGGTGGCCCCCTGCGGCGCGCTGACAATACCCTTCTCTTCCATCACATCCACCAGGCGGGCGGCGCGGGTGTACCCGATCCGTAAGCGGCGCTGCAGCATGGACACGGAACAACGTCCCTGGCGGCGTACCAGGTCAACTGCTTCGCTGTAGAGCGGATCCCCTTCCTCTTCTTTCTGCATTTCCTCCCAAAGCGCCTGCTGTTTGAGCGGAACACCGCTGGCAGTGGTGCATCCACGGGGGCGCCTGCGGCGGCATACGGACTGGCTCCGCCATTTGCGCGCGCCAGAAATCCACCAGGCGCTGGATTTCCGGGTCAGAGACGAAGACACCCTGCAGACGTACGGGGGCGGGCGCATCCGGCGACTGGTAGAGCATGTCGCCGCGGCCCAGCAGATCGTTCTGCGCCGGGTTGGTCGAGGATGACACGGCTGTCGGTGTTGGAGGCTACCGCAAAGGCAATGCGGGCCGGGAAGTTGGCTTTGATCAGGCCGGTGACCACATCAACGGAAGGACGCTGGGTGGCGAGAATCATATGAATACCGGTAGCACGCGCGAGCTGGGCCAGACGCGTGATCGTCCGCTCGGTTTCGTCCGGTGCGATCATCATCAGGTCTGCCAGTTCGTCGATCACGATCACCAGATAGGGCAGTTTTTTGCCGTTCCTGCAATTTCATGCGCGCGTTGTAGTCACCGATGTTGCGTGCGCCGATCTTGGCAAAGAGATGGTAACGCTTGTCCATCTCGCGCGTCATCCATTGCAGCGCGCCCACCACGCGGTCGACTTCGACGATGACCGGCGCGAGCAGGTGCGGGATGCCGTTGTAGTTGGTCAGTTCAACACGCTTGGGGTCCACCAGCACCAGGCGCAGATCGTCGGGCGAGTTGTGCAGCAGGAAACTGGTGAGAATCGAATTGACACACACCGACTTACCGGAGCCGGTGGTGCCCGCGATGAGCAGGTGCGGCATGGCTGTCCAGGTTGGCGATCTGCGGCAGCCCGGCCACATCCCGGCCAAGCGCAAAGCTCAGGGATGCGCGCTTGCGCTGGAAAATTTCGCTTTCAAGGATATCGTGCAGGGCCACCAGGGTCATCTCGTCGTTGGGGACTTCGATACCGACAAAACCGCGCCCCGGCACCGGCGCCTGGATGCGGATGCGCGGCGCAGACAGAGCCAGCGCCAGGTCATCAGCCAGCGAAGAAATCTTGTTGACACGCACACGCGTGCGCCCGCTTCTGGTCTCGACGAAGAGCGGCTCCACACCAAATTGCGTGATGGTCGGCCCCCGGCTGATCTCCACCACCTGCGCTGGCGCGCCAAAGGAGGCCAGCGTCTCCTCAATGAGACGGGCGCGCTGCTGGATGAATTCTTCATTGACTTCCGGCGCGCTGCCTTCATCCAGAATATCTTTGACGTGCGGCAGCATCCACTCGATCACAGGTTGTCCGCTGCTGGTGGTAGTGCGGTATGCCCACTTGCGCTTCTCCCGCCTGCGGCACGCCCACTGGGACGGGCGGTCGCTGCATGGGGGTGTATCCATTGGCCTGCACATCGATGCCATCCAATGTAGGCTCAGAAGTTTTTATCGGGCGTTCCAGCGCTTCACGGATACGGCTCGCCAACGGCCCCACCCATTTGAACAAATCACGGATGGGAATATCCAGTGTCAGCGTCAGGCCAATCAACAGCCAGGCCAGCATGGCAACGATAGCGCCGCCAGAGCCGAGACCCAAACCAGAGCCATGCGTTCAAACAGACTCCCAAGATAGCCGCCGCCAATCGCCATCCAGGGCTGCCTGCTCGGCCGTCTCCGGTGTGACAATGAGCGCGTGCATGGCCGTCAGCAGCCAGAAATAGAGCAGGGTTACGCCGGTGACGCGTTCAATCGAAAAGGTTGGAACGCTTTCGATATTGCGCAGCACCAGCCATACCCCGATCACGATCAGCCCGGCAGGCAGGATGTATTTGCCCCAGCCAAAGACCTGTCCCAGAAAGCGGATCAGGCCCCCGGTCAGCGCGCTGCGCTCGGCAGAGATCAGGCTCAGGAGCGTCAGCAGTCCCATCAATGCCAGCACGACCCCGATCACGTCCAATCTGCGGTCAATGGAGAGTGTTCCCCAAAATGTTGGCGTGCGTCAGGCGGCAGGCGGCTGTTTCTTTTTGGATGACCGCGGAGCAGATTTGGAGGGCTGCTTTTTGGGAGATACCTTCTTGCCTTTGGAGCCGCGCTGTGAGAGGGGATTTTGGCTTTCTGACAGGCATGGGAAATAGATTTTGAATGACTGAAGACATGCAAAAAGATTATAGCACAAATGGTCTGTTTTCTTTGGGGTACAATTACTTTATGTGCGTACAAGTGTCCTCATAAGAATTTCCGAAAAAGGGGGTGTGGGCGGTGCACCGCCCACACCCCCTTTTTCGGTCTACTTTATTGACATAATTTACGCAAAAAAGCAATGCTGTTTTATAAAGGGTAACTAGTGTTCGAAATTCTATTTCTTGGTACTTCCGCTTCTGCGCCTTCTGCCCGAGCGTGGCCTTTCTGCCGCGATTGTCAGCCATGACGAATACCGCTTTCTGGTGGATTGTGGCGAAGGCACACAACGTCAGATCTTGAAATCCGGCGCTGGCTTCAAACGCCTGACCCGCATCCTGCTCACGCATGGGCATCTCGACCATATCCTGGGGCTGGGCGGGCTGATGTCCACCTTTTTGCGCTGGGAAGCGGTTGAAGAACTTGGCATTTTCGGCGGACGCTCAGCGCTCGACCGCGTCCACGACCTGCTGTATGGCGTGGTACTGCGCGGCAATCAGCCGCCCATGCCGCTCACCCTGCGCGAGATCAAACCCGGCATCTTTTTTGAATCCGACGACTTTACCGTGACAGCTTTTCCCGTCACGCACCGCGGCCCGGACTGCCTGGGCTATATCTTCGAGACCAAAGCCCGCCGCCCGTTCCTGGCTGAAAAAGCGGACGAACTCGGCGTCCCGTTCGGCCCCGAGCGCCGCGAACTGGTGACCGGGAAAACAATTACGCTGGCTGATGGGCAAACGATCAAACCGGACGATGTGCTTGGCGCGTGGCAAAGCGGCACAAAACTGGTCGTTGTAGGGGATACCGGCCGCACCGACAACATTCTCGAACACTGCCGTGATGCGGACGCGCTGGTGATCGAATCAACCTATCTGGACGAAGAAGCGGAGATGGCAAAGCAGTTCTCGCACCTGACGGCCAGGCAAGCCGCTGAACTGGCGAAGGAAGCCGGGGTCAAGAAACTGATCCTGACGCATCTCTCACGCCGCTACCGCGAACGCGACGTGCTGGCCGAAGCGCAGGCTGTTTTCCCGGAGGCTGTCGTGGCGCGGGATTTTGATAGTTTCCAGATCAAGCGAAATTAACGGATTTGCTAAAGCGTATAAGGACGCTGATTCACGCAGAAAAACGCTGATTCTCGTTTTTATCAGCGCAAATCAGCGTTTTTCTGCGTCCCAATTAAATTTTGGGTAATTATGTTCGAATTCTTCTGTTTAGAAGGAATCTTAGTCACTCGTCATGATGAACAGCGGGGTCATCTCGAAGCTCTTGTAGTGCGGACGCAAGCGGTCAGCATTGTAGAAGCGGTTTACATTGACCGTTTTCTTGGTGCTGGTAACAATGTCAATCGGGATGTTATCGTAGCGACCGTTTTTGAGCACCACCAGGCGGCCATGCGTCTTCTTTTCGAGCAAGTCGAGCGCCAGGTTGCCATAAGCCATCGGGACAATCGCGTCGATCGCATCCGGGTCTCCACAGCGGGTCATGTATCCCAGTTTTTGGTTGACCGTGTGTACCGGGCGGCCATCATTATATTTGGGGCCCACTTCTGCTAACTTTGCCGAAACCAGGTCACCGATCCCGCCCAGTTTTGCATGTCCGAATGCATCCTGGGTCTGATCTTTGAAGACCATCTCGCCGCCTTCGAACATGGCGCCTTCTGAAACCAATACAACGGAATAATTGCTCGGATTGGTTTTGCGATCATGTAACAGCAATTCTGCCAGGCGGTCGATATTGAACTTGTACTCTGGAATCACGCAGCGATGCGCAGCGCCCTGCCATCGTGGGCAGCATGGCAGTGAACCCGGCATAACGGCCAAAGACTTCCAGCACCATGATGCGCTCGTGGGAACCGGCTACCGTCCGCAGGCTGTTTGCCAACTCGATCGTGCGCGTGACGCAGGTGCTGAAACCGATGCAGTAATCCGTGCCGGGGACATCGTTGTCCATCGTCTTCGGGATCGCAACGGTTTTGACGCCTTCCTGGTACATGCGCACGCCATAGCTGAGCGTATCATCGCCGCCAATCGGGATGAGATAGTCGATCCCGAGAAAATCGAGATTCGCAAGCACGTCCGGCGTAACATCATTGACATCTTCGGTGTATTTATCCTTCAGATGTTCGGGAAGGCTTTCTTTCTTTACCCTGGTCGGATTGGTGCGGGAAGAGTGCAGGAAGGTACCTCCAGTACGACCGGCCCTATTGACAACTTCTTCGGTCAGTTCCCGGAAGTTATTGCTGTTATCCGCTTTTTTATCACGCACGATATCCACCAACCCGCCCCAGCCACGGCGAATGCCGATGACTTTATATCCATCTCGCAAGGCACGGATGGTCACAGCGCGAATGGCCGGGTTCAGGCCAGGAACATCACCGCCTCCCGTCAGAATACCGATGACACCCTTTGTTTGCTTTGCCATTGTCTTACTCCTTAAGGTTTGATTTATTATGATCGGTGTCCGATCTAATTTAAGATTCCGTCAGAAATTATGCAATCTGCACTTTTTCTAACCGCCAAGTCACAAAGGACGCCAAGTTCCTTTTTATGACGCCAAGAACTCTTGGCGATTTTATCAATTCCTTGGCGAGCGTGGCGTTCTTGGCGGTTGTCCTGTTTGTTTCAAATCCAATTCGGCTCTTCGTAAGTGCCGAAAACTTCCTTCATCACGCCAATGATCTCGCCCAGTGTGGCATAAGCGTGCACAGCTTCCATGATGTAGGGCATGGTGTTCTCCGTGCCCTGGCAGGCGATGCGCAGCTTATCCAGTGTTTGGCCGACGCGCCCATTATCGCGCGTTTTGCGGACTTCTTCAAGCCGTGACACCTGGCGCTCGTAGCCCTGCGGGTCCATCTCAAGGAGGGGAATGGTCAGCGGTGTTTTCTCAGCGTAGGCATTGAGCGCCCACGATCTTGCGCTCGCCCATGTCGATCTCGCGCTGGTAACGATAGGCCGCATCTGAGATTTCGGATTGGAAGAAGCCTTTCTCGATGGCGGGCAGCACGCCGCCCATTTCTTCGATGCGGCGGAAATAATCATAGGCCTGCTTCTCGATGCGGTCGGTCTGGGCCTCGACGAAGAAACTGCCACCGAGTGGATCGATCGTGTTCGTCACCCCGGATTCTTCCGCCAAAATCTGCTGCGTGCGCAGTGCAATCGTGACTGCGTGTTCCGAAGGCAGGGCCAGGGCTTCGTCCAGGGAATTGGTGTGCAGACTCTGCGTCCCGCCCAGGACGGCTGCCAAGGCCTGCACCGCCACGCGGACCACGTTGTTCTCCGGCTGTTGGGCGGTCAGGCTGACGCCGGCGGTCTGCGTATGGAAGCGGAGCAGCCACGAGCGCGGATTCGAAGCGCCGAAGGTTTCCTTCATTTCGCGCGCCCAGATGCGGCGGGCGGCGCGGTACTTGGCGATCTCTTCGAAGAAGTCGTTGTGCGCGTTGAAGAAGAAGGACAGGCGCGGCGCGAAGTCGTCCACATCCATACCGCGTTCGATGCCCCAGCGCACGTATTCCATGCCATCCGAAAGCGTGAAGGCCAGTTCCTGCGCGGCGGTCGAGCCCGCCTCGCGGATGTGATAGCCGCTGATGGAAATCGTGTTCCACTGCGGGACAGTGCTTGCGCCGTATTCCATCGTGTCCACCACCAGCCGCATGGACGGCTCGGGCGGGAAGATGAATTCTTTCTGGGCGATGAACTCTTTCAGGATGTCGTTCTGGATGGTGCCGCGCAGTTGGTCGGGACGCACGCCCTGTTTTTCGGCGGCGGCGATGTACATGGCCCAGATGATGGCCGCGGGTGAGTTGATGGTCATGCTGGATGAGACTTTGTCCAGCGGGATGCCGTCCAGCAGGATTTCCATGTCCTTGAGCGAGGAGACCGCCACGCCGCATTTGCCGAACTCGCCCAGCGCTTCGGGCTGGTCGGTGTCGTAGCCCATCAGGGTGGCCAGGTCGAAAGCGATCGACAGGCCGGTCTGTCCCTGCTCGAGCAGGTATTTGAAGCGCGCGTTCGTCTCCTCGGCAGTTCCGAAACCGGCAAACATGCGCATGGTCCACAGTTTGCCGCGATGCAGCGTGGGATGCACTCCGCGTGTGTAAGGATATTCACCCGGAAGTCCCAAGGTCGGACGCGTAGTCTGATATCCGCGACATCTAAAGGAGTATAAAGCCGGTCGATCGGTTCAGAAGAAGTAGTCATAAATTTCTCGCGGCGTTCCGGTAAAGATGCGAGCGTTTTTCCCAAGCTGGTCTCTTCCCACTTTTCCAGCGATTCTTTTAGCTCGTCAAGTTTCTTTTTATCGTACATTAAACTCTCCTCGGGCGAAGATGTGTGAATTATACCCCGTGGGCATATATAGCAGAGCCAACCGCAAGAGAGCTTTGTGCCCACCGTTGAACTATCCGCGAATATCCCATTCGGGGCACATTTCACGCTAATCTTCGCGTAAATGTTAAAACAGTCGTGCAGATTAGCGAAGATTAGCGGATAAAAACTCTTAACTGGAACAAGTGCAACGCACTTCAATGTTGAGAGTATATTGATGAAGCTTCTATCAAGTGCATTGCACTTGTTACAGACACTAGAATTTGGTATACTCACTTTAACCCAAACCAAACAGGTATCCCATCTTATGCCCCGCTTTGAAATTGACGTAGACCCCTTAGACCATATCACCGCTGATGCCATCGGCAAGCCCGGCCAGCGTGTCTTTTACATCCAGGCCTGGCAAGACCAGCGCACGGTGACCGTATTGATCGAGAAGTTCCAGTTGCAATCGCTTTCCGTTGGTGTGGAACAGTTCCTGGCCGAAGTCGCCACGCCAGGATCCCTGAACTTGAAGATGTGTCCGGCGACTATATCGAAGACCAGATGCATATCAATCCGCCCGTAGACCCGCTCTTCCGCGTGGGCGAAGTTGGCCTGGGCTATGACAAAGAACGCGACCGCGTCGTGCTCCAGACCCGCGAACTGCTGACCGAAGACGAGGAGCCAGATGAAGCCGCCGCGATTGTGCGTTTCTGGTGCACGCGCGAACAAGTCCGCAAGATGGCACGCTGGGGCGCGGAAGTGGTCACGCGCGGACGGCCGACCTGTCCGCAGTGCGGCGCGCCGATGGAAGCCGACGGTCATTTCTGCCCGAAGAAGAACGGGCATAAGCACTAGATTTGGTTAAGGTTGCAGGTTGGAAGGTGAAAAGTTTCTCAACTTGTACCCCCAGCCTTTCAACTTTCAACTTCGGTCGAAGAAATCATTTATATCGAATTGCGTATCTAAGAAAAGCAATAACTCATTTGCTTTTCGTTGAAAATCCTTATCTGCCTTGCCTCGCTCAATATGTCGTTTACAAGACGCTCTCGAAAATTATCCTCTGCCGAGTCCGGCAAAAGTAACGCTACCTTTTCGATCATTTCCTTTGCCTGTTCTACAATTACCAGTGCTTCGGATAAACGGATATTCTCATTTAGGAGCTGCTTAAGAAGTTTACACTTGTACGTATGACAAAAACGAGGATACTCAGGGGATTTGTAAATCGTACACTGCCCTTGCCATAGAGGGCAGGGTTGATTGAACCCTCGTTGCTCCGGTTCACGAAATACTTTCAAACCCAGAGATTCGATCGAATCCAGTTCAGCAGACCTGAGTTTTGACCAGACAAAAAAATGGCCGGTACAACACAACCCGCAGGATTTACATAATGTCATGCCATGTGACATGTTTACATTATCGTTACTGCCCATAGGGAAATCATATCTTAAACCAGGATAATCGGGTTTTGAAACACAAGGTTCCAAAGACAATTATTTGAGATACCGAAGATCTGACAATCTTATGGTTGAGTGTCCAAGATCGAAGATACATATCGAAACTGAGCTGACTGAAGAGATCGAGTTTGATGATCTCCCGGCCGAACGCCGGGACGGGAGATACACTTCGTAGCACTGAGGCTTCGAGCACTTATTATGACCGTTGAAATTGAACACTGTCCGACTTATGGTTCTTACATAAAAGCTAATGCAAACACAGTAAAATAAGGTTGTGCCAAGATCAAACGATTCTGCAAACCTTGCTTCAGCTCTCCAACATGGAGAACTTGAACTCAAAGGCCAGTTCATGCTGGGCTCCAATTACACTTTCTTGTCAACGTCCAATTATGACAACAAAAATTGCAAGCCGTGTACAAACCATCCAAGGGAGAGCAGCCGCTGTGGGATTTTCCCGATCACACCCTGGCGCACCGCGAAGTGGCCGCCTATCTGGTCAGCCAGGCGCTGGGCTGGGATTTCGTCCCTTACACCGCGCTGCGCGAAGATGGCCCCTACGGCCCCGGCTCCATCCAGCAGTTCATCGAGTACGATCCCAATTATCACTACTTCAACTTCAGCGACGAAGACAAGGCCCGCCTGGGGCCCGTCATGCTATTCGACCTGTTGTGCAACAACGCCGACCGCAAGGGCAGCCATGTCATCTTCGAAGAAGAGACTCACAAGATGTGGTTGATCGACCACGGGCTTTGTTTCCATGAGGAAGACAAACTGCGCACGGTCATCTGGGACTATGCCGGGCAACCGATTCCAGATGACTTGCTCAAAGCCCTCGCGCATCTTCCTTTGGATGAAAGCCTGGTCGCTGATCTTCAACCCTATCTCAGCCCGAACGAGATTGCTGCCCTGCTCGCCCGCGCCGAAGCGTTGACAGCCTCCGGCATCTACCCGCTGCCGCCAGAAGATCGGCGCGCGTTTCCATATCCGCCAGTATAGCTAAGCTGTTATTTACCTAAATAAGATTTTTTTGCAACCAACCATCCCAGATTGTTATTCAATTTGAAACAGTACTATAATAAGATGTTTTGCACACACAAAAAGGAGAAATTCTTTTATGAATCTTAAGTACCACAAAAATATCAAAGTTCTGGCAATCTCCCTCCTATGCAATTTTTATAGGGACAGCGCTTGTCGTCGGGATTGGAACCGGCCTGGGAGCAGTCGCATTTCGTTATCTCATCAAGGGCGTTGAGTGGGTTGGATATGACTGGCTCCCAAAAATTACGCAGCAATGGGGGAATGCTTATGTTCTTATTATTCCCGCCATCGGTGGTTTGATCGTAGGGCCACTGATCTACTTTTTTGCCCGCGAAGCAAAAGGGCACGGCGTCCCTGAAGTGATGGAAGCCGTCGCGCTTAGAGGTGGTCGCATTCGACCTGTAGTCGCAATTGTAAAATCATTAGCATCGTCCATCTCAATTGGCAGCGGCGGGTCTGTTGGCCGGGAAGGCCCTATTGTGCAAATCGGGTCCGCGTTGGGATCATCCCTTGGTCAAAAACTCGGATTATCCGATGACCGCATTCGCAACCTGGTCGCCTGTGGCGCAGCAGGTGGTATTGCGGCTACGTTCAACGCGCCCATCGCGGGGGTGGTATTTGCTTTAGAGATCATTCTCGGCCAATTCAGTGTCAGGTATTTCAGCAGCGTTGTTGTGTCGGCTGTAACTGCCAGCGTGATCGGCAGAGCGGTCTTTGGAGATGTGCCAGCGTTTCACATCCCTTTTGAATACGGCATTACAAGCCTGTGGGAATTTGCCTTCTATCCCATCTTGGGTGTTTTTAGCTGCGCTGGTTGGAGTTGCCTTTGTGCGCATCTTGTACTGGTCTGAAGATATTTTCGATAGCTGGAAGGGAGTTCCTGAATGGGTCCGACCAGCGATTGGCGGAATCTTGCTGGGGGGAATTGCTTTGGCTTATCCAAGCATCACAGGGATTTCCTGGGATCGTATACCACAAGTCTACAACGTCGGTTATTCAGTTATTGAAAGTGCGCTTGCCAATCAACTCACCCTAAAGGTTGCCTTAATTCTGCTCATCTTGAAAATGGTGGCCACCAGTCTCACACTGGGCTCAGGAGGATCCGGGGGCGTTTTCGCGCCAGGGTTATTCATGGGGGCAATGCTTGGGGTCGCTTTTGAACTCTCGGTAAAGGCGATTTTCCCCGGCCTTTTAGCACCCGCAGGCGCTTATGCACTAGTGGGTATGGCCGCTCTATTTGCAGCAACGGCACATGCTCCGCTTACAGCTATCCTCATCCTCTTCGAGTTGACAGGGGATTACCAGATCATGCTGCCTCTGATGTTAACTGTCGTGATTACCACCTTGGTTGCCCAAAAACTTCTAAAAGGGGAATTGATCTATACCCTCAAGCTCACGCGCAGAGGCATACATTTGCAAAGAGGCCGAGATGTAGATGTTTTGCAAGGCGTTTTGGTCAATGAGGTCATGACCCGTGATCTAAATACGATTACAAAGGATTTGAACCTGAAAGAATTAACGGAAGTATTCAATCGCACACGGCGTCACGGCCTGGCTGTTTTAGATCAAGAGGGAAAGTTATGGGGAATTGTTACCGTCAGCTGATCTGGAGCGTTCCATCAACAACGGGGCTCCCTTATCCACAACCACCGTTGAAAAAATCGCTACGCCAGGCGAAAAGTTATGGATCACTCACCCCGATGAAAATATTGGCGAAGCGCTCAATAAGATGAGCCGCATGGATTTGGCAGATTGCCGGTCGTTTCACGAGACGATCCAAAACATTTGGTTGGCCTGATCCAGCGCCGAGACATTATCGAAGCCTATAAGCTGGCCCTAACAAAACGTGCTGAGATCCAACACCGCACAAAACGTATGCAGGTCAGGAATATCGATGGAACAGAATTTGTAGATTTGACACTCAAAGATGATTTAAGCGCCGTCGGGAAAACTGTTGGAGACATTGCGGAGAGCTTACCAAATGACTGTATATTAATTTCCGTCAGGAGAGGTAACCAAGTGCTAATTCCTCACGGGCAAACAGAATTTCTAAGCGGTGACCAGATAACGGCTTTTATTCAAAGTAAGAATGTGGAAAAGTTGTATCAATGTTTGCATGATTTAGAAAAAGAAGACGCTGGTAAGCAATAGCTTATGGCTCTCGCGCATCTTTCTGCCCCCAGCTTGTCCGCTGACCTTCAGCCCTATCTCAGCCCAAACGCGGTCACCGCACTGATCTCCTGTGCCGAAGCATTGACCGCCCCCGGCAGCTACCCGCTCCCGCCGGAAGATTATCGGGCACTTCCATATCCGCCGTTGTGAAGTGACTGTCACTGCCTGCACCGTGCGCAGGCACGCGTGCGAGGAAGCTCTGAGCGGAGCGTAGCGAAGTCGAAGAGTTGACGCGGCAGTCTCATATAACCTGGGAATAAAGAATTTCTTGAGATATGAGATTGCCACACTCGATTGGTCTCGATACTCCGCTTCGCGGTACTCGACCAGCGCTCGCTCGCAATGACATGACCCGGGTTAAAATATGGCTATTTAGCCATATCTATGTTATATTTCCCCTATGACCGAAGCAAACTTCGAATGGGATGAATCCAAAAACATTGAGAACCAGCGCAAGCACAATGTCTCATTCTATGAAGCGCAACACGCTTTTTTAGACAGGAACCGTATCATTGCTGAAGACTTAACACACAGCCAGGGCGAAAAGCGATACTATTGTTTTGGACTAGACAAAGAAGGTAATGGTATTCTAACGGTTCGCTTTACGTATCGATCTGGTCACATCCGCATTTTTGGCGCGGGTTATTGGCGAAAGGGTAAAAAAATCTATGAACAAGAAAATAAAATATAGTGATGAGCCAATTGGTGACCTGAAAATAATCGCTGACGTTTTACCGTCACCAGAAGAGCTTGTACTCAAACAACAAAACACCAAAATCACGATCTCCCTTAGCTCTGAAAGTGTGGCTTATTTTAAAGATACCGCAAAGAAACATCATACACAATATCAAAAATTGATCAGAGAATTACTTGATGAGTATGTTACTCTTCAAAAAAACGCTGACAAATAAATGTCACTGCGAGAGAGCGGAGCGAACGCGGCAGTCTCATGTAACCTGGAAACAAAGAATTTCATCAGCCATGAGATTGCCACGCCCTTACGGGGCTCGCAATGACATGTAAGTAGGTCGGGTTTATAACCTGACGCATTTAGAATTGTCGGGCTTTTAGCCCGACCTACGGAATTGATTTCCAGGAGACTCACATGACCCACTACAAACTCGCATTCATCGGTTTCGGCAACGTCGCGCGCGCGCTGGCGCGTCTGCTCATCCGCAAAGAGAACGTGCTCAAATCTCAATATGACATCACCTTCTCAGCCACCGGCATCGCCACGGGCAGTCATGGCTTTGCTGTGAACCCGGATGGCCTCGACCTGCTCAAGTGTGCGGAGGCCGTCGAAGCGGGCGGTTCGCTGGATGGTTTTCCAGCGCAGCCGGTTGCCAACTCCATCGAAGTCATCAAGAATTCGGGTGCCGACTTTATGTTCGAGAACTCGCCTGTGGATCACGAGACCGGCCAGCCCGCGATTGACCACGTCCGCGAGGCGCTGGAACTGGGAATGCACGTCAGCACCGCCAACAAAGGGACGGTGGTGCATGGCTACCGCGAGTTGACCACGTTAGCCGAGTCCAAGGGCCGCCGATTTTATTTTGAATCCACCGTATTGGGTGGCTCGCCGCTCTTCTCGATCTTCCGTGAAAGTATGCCCGGTGTGGAGTTGGTATCCTTCCAGGGCATCCTGAATTCGACCACCAACATCATGCTCTCTCGCATGGAACGCGGCGAGAGCTTCGACGAAGCGGTGGCATATTGCCAGAGCATCGGTGTGGCCGAGACCGATCCGTCCGCAGATGTGGATGGCTGGGACGCGGCCATCAAGGTCGCTGCGCTGGTGACCGTCCTAATGGATACCCCGTTCACGCCGCAGCAGGTGGAGAGAAAGGGCATCAGGGAGATCACGCCTGAGATGATCGAGCAGGCTAAGGCGGAGGGGAAGCGCTGGAAACTTGTCTGCTCGGCGGAGAAGGCCGGGGATGAAGTCCAGGCCAGCGCCAAACCGGAGCTTGTATCCATGTCGTCTCCGTTGTATAGTATGAGTGACTTAACCACCGGCGTGACGTTCCGCACGGATGTGTTGGGCGATTATTCGATCATCGAGTTCTGAACGCGAGGGCATGGTGGCGGGGCCCATCCCAACGGCTTATGGGCTGTTTGCGGACTTTGTGTATGTAGCCAAAGGAGGCTGACATGGCGGAGTTTACGTTGAGGGATGTGATGCGCGTGTTGGATGAGGGTTGGGGAAAATACGTTGGGCAATTCAATGCGCTATCGCCTGAAGCACAGGCAGCGTTTTCTGAAAAAAGAAGAATTCGAAAGTTTCCACGATCTGCTGGCACACATCATCGGCTGGTGGGAGGAAGGCCTGTGGATCATCACCGGCATTCTTGATGAACCCGGCTTTACCTGGGAGGAACGCGACACGGACGCTTTCAACCGTGAATTGGTTGAGAAGTATCGTTCCTGGAGCTGGGATGATTTGCTGCTGCACTATGAAAATGTGCGCGAGGCCATGCTTGATCTGGCAGCCGAACTGCCGGAGGATGCACTGACGAACAAGGACATCCGTGAGTGGTTGTACGCGGATGTGATCGAGCATTTGGAGGATCATAGAATAGTCTAACCGGTCAAGATGTCTAACAGGTCTAATAAGTCCGACAAGTTAGACCTGTTAGACTTAGCCAGACCGTAAGACCAATTTGGGAGGGCACAATGGAAGAGAGAGACGTTTTCATCGTATCGGCTGTGCGCACAGCCATGGGGGTGGGCAAACCGGGCGGGGCTTTGCACGAATTTCATCCGGTGGATCTGTCCGCGATGGTGATGAAAGAAGCCGTGAAACGCGCCGGGGTCGAGATGGATCGCATCGAAGACGTGCTGTGGGGCTGCGTCACCGCGGTCGGCGACCAGGGCGCGAACATGGCGCGGCTGGCGGCGCTCAAGGCCGGTTTCCCGGTGGCAGTTCCGGCGGTGACGATGAACCGCATGTGCAGTTCCAGCCAGAGCGCCGTCCACTTTGGTGCGCAGGCCATCCTGGCAGGCGACATGGACCTGGTCGTGGCGGGCGGCACCGAGATGATGTCGCACCAGCCCATCGGCGCGGACTATCCCGAAGAGTGGCCGCAAGGACTTCCCCTACGACCTGGTGCATCAGGGCATCAGCGCCGAGATGATGGCCGAAAAATGGAACCTGACCCGCGACGAAGTGGACGACTTCGCTTACGAGAGTCACATGCGCGCCGGGAAGGCCATCCAGGAGGGATATTTCGACGAGCAGATCATGCCGGTCAAATTGCCAAATGGGGAGAGTTCAAGGTAGACCAGGGTGTGCGCTTCCCCCCGGACCGAGAGAAGATGCGCACGTTAAAGACCGTCTTCAAAGCGGACGGCGTGGTCACCGCCGCCAACGCCAGCCAGATCAGCGACGGAACAGCCGCTCTGGTGCTGGCCTCCCCCGCCGCGGTCGGGCGCTACAACCTGAATCCGCTGGCACGCATCGTTGCTCGCGTGGTGGTCGGCACCGACCCGGTCCTGATGCTGGACGGCGCCATCCCGGCCACGCACATGGTGCTGGAAAAAGCCGGGTTGTCGCTGGATGACATGGACGTGATCGAAGTGAACGAAGCCTTTGCCAGCGTGGTCGCTGGCCTGGGCAAAGGAATTCCAACCCGATATGGACAAGGTCAATCCCAACGGCGGCGCCATCGCCCACGGACATCCGGTCGGCGCGACGGGCGCCATCCTGATGACCAAGCTGGTCCACGAGTTACAGCGGCGCAAGGCAAAGTACGGCCTGCAGACCATGTGCGCCGGTCACGGTCAGGCCACGGCGACGATCATTGAGAGAGTGTAGAAAAAATATTGCCCCGGATGATTGTCCGGGGCAGTTCTTTCAAGGGGAATGTAAAGTATTCGGTTCCATTTGTCTGACTTTAACGATTGCTCCAAAAGCCATTCATAAAGTTCAGAGTTATAGACTTGTTCGGAGCTAAGGTCATGCCCGACATCTGGAAAAACAGTAAATTGCACATCACCGCCGCAGGCTTTCAAGGCATCCACTAAATCCTGTTCCGCCTCCAGCGGGATAATTTCATCTTCCGCGCCGTGAAATGCCCAAACTGGCACATTCGCTAAATCGCAGATATTTTCGGGCACTGTGGGTGGCCAGCCGTAATAGCCCATCATTGGGGCCAGGGCCGCGAAACGTTCAGGATGGCGAACGCCAATAGACCAGGTTCCGTTCCCCCCTGCGCTTTCCCCGGTCAGGCAGATTCGGTTGGAATCCACCGAAAGAACGCCCTGGACTTCATCCAGCAGTGTCATAATAGAGTTGACCATCTCATCCTTTGCCCAGAATTCGTATTCTCCTGTCCCTTGTGGTGCGACAACGATAAAGGGGAAATCTTTCTGGTCTGCCAGCGTACTGAGTGGGTAAACATTCGGCAACAATTTCACACTATTATTCACTCTTTCCGTCCCATGAAGAAATAGGAGTATAGGCCACCTTCGCTCTGGATTTGCGCCATATCTTGTCTGGGATATACAGAAGGTAATTGATGTTTGCTTTTTCCGATGTGTAGGGATGGATTCTGGATGGGGCTATAGCGGAGAGCGTTGGGAAGGTTTCTGTTTGGTCGGAAATTGTAAAAACATAGGTGTATGTGTATTTGGTGTTTTCCTCTAGATCTTCCCATACGGTCTGAATGGAATGCGTTCCTGGTGTGAAATTCTCAACCATCAAATTCCAAATCCTGGCATATTTCCATTCCATATCGTACAATTCAACTTGCATGTAGCCAAAAGCGGGCAAGTTGAGTGCCTGCCCATCAAAGGCAACTTCGGATTTGGCCTTTTGCCAGATTTCATCCGCATCTTCAGGATTGTCATAGGGGGCGCCATTAAAGTTGCCAAAGAAAATGCGACCGCCTGGCGAAGTAGAACATGGAACTGTTCCTGATGTGTCAGTTTCTTCTACAGATTCCAAATCACACAGAAATGCAAGGGAAATGTTCCAGTCGATCTCATCGATGGTTGTGAATAGCATGCCATCGATCTCATCCCCTGGATTGATCATCCCCTCGTGCGTTCGGGTTCGCTTTTTGCGCATGCACCTGAAAACGCTCACCACAAAATAACGAGTGTGAGGAAAACGAATTTCTTCATTGGTATTCTCCTTTGTCAAACAAAGACTTTGTTTTAGAGGTCGGACACTTTTCTAATCAACGGTGGTTGAGTAGCTCGAAGCGATAGCTGAGAGCGTATCGAAACCACAAATATGGGCTAATCAAGTGCCTATTGGTTTCGATACGGCGGACGAACACCGCCTACTCAACCAACGGAGTGTTTTTACTTTAGCGTTTGCTCCAATAACCATTCATAAAGTTCAGGGTTTCATAGACCTTATAAAGAACATCGATTTTCATATCCTGGCTAACCGTAAATTTGGCATTTCCTCCACAGGTCTTCAAGGCATCCACCAACTCTTGCCCGGCCTCGACCGGAATAATGTCATCTCTGCCTCCATGGAATGCCCAAACGGGGACATCTTTTAGGCTACAGATGTTTTCGGGAACCTCGGGTGGCCAACCAAAATAGCCTGCAACTGGAGCCAGCGCCGCGAAGTATTCTGGATAGCGCAGGCCAATTGCCCAAACGCCGTTGCCACCCATATCACTACCAGTGAGATAAATTCGTTTATCGTCAACAGAATATGCAGCCTGAATTTCTTCCAATAAGGTGAACAGCGGATCGATCATCTCATCCCTGGCCCAGAATTCATACTCACCATCACCCAACGGGGAAACGACAATGAAGGGAAAATCGTTCTCTTTCTCCAATTTTCTTGGCAGGGGTTCATCATTTTTGAGCAATTCAAGGGTGGCACCGCGCAAGGGAGCGGCGTGCAAGTAAACGATCAAAGGCCATTTCTGCTGCAAATCCTTTCCATAATTGCTTGGCAGGTAGAGCAGGAAATCAAGACCGGCTTTCTCCGAGGTATAAGGGTGCTGACCGATGTTTACATTTGATGAGAACACCGGATATATCTCTTTTTCTAGAACGGTGAAATTCACTGTTGTTTCGTACGTACCGGGCTGGTACACATTCCAGCCATCATCAACCACGTTGTCCAATATCAGTAAATATCGAAAAGTGTGCTTCCCGGGAGAAAGACTTTTCAGGGTTATGATCAAATCACGTGATTTATTATTCTCGACTTTTGCAATAAACTCGTCCTCGAACCATTCGAAACTCTCAAGATCGATCTTATAACCATCAACATACAACTCCCAAATCATCACCTCCCAGTTGGATGCAAAATTTGATTCCTTGGCCATCCACCCAAAGCCAATATCCAAACTTGATACCCGAGGCACTTCACAATCAGTTGTATATGAAAATGGTTCCAGCCTATCAGGCCCAAATTCACAAAACCACCATATGTTTGGGTATGGTATTTCGGTACTTTGCTCCACAGTCATTTCGCCGATCTTATCCCCGGGTTGGATCACCCCTTTGACTGATTCGGGTGCAGCATTTGCGCATCCGCCCAAGCTGATAACGAACAACACAATGATGGCCAGAGAGAAGAGCTTTTTCATGATCATCCTCCTTTAAAAACAAGCGAAATCCACACCAGCATGGATTCGCTTTTATGTTTCCAGGTCTTTAATGCAAAAGCCCAAATACGCTTGAACCTGGTTCAGTCTATCATTTTCTGATTACATCATAGCACTTTTTTTGCGGATTTCAATGCTGGAAAGATCTGATTGCTTCTTCTAAGTCCGTATAGATCTCAAAAAACTGCTTGAACCCGAGAATATCCAGTACGTTATCCACTTCAGGGGAAGGATTGAGCAGCTTGACATGTTTCTGGAGGCTGCTCTCACGCTCACGGTCGATTTTCTTGAATGTGTCCCAGACATCTTCCGGGGTGACTTTTTCGTCACGGAACATCTTGGTGATAATATGCAGCGAAGCTAACCCAGCGCTACTGATAAACTTTAGCTCAGTCAAATCTAATAGCAAACTGCGTGCACCTGCACCGTAGAGCGCCTGCGCAGTGTTCACCAGTTTCGGATAACTCGAAGCGTCCAATTCCCCTTTGATGTGCACCACACTCACAGGAACTATCCCCTTCTCTTGCGTTACAGTAATCTCCATTTATCTTTCTCCATTTTGGTGCATTGATAGAGCAGCCTGGGGAGACACATCTATCATATCTAATCAGGAAGAAGGGACAACTTAGGCCAATCTCCCGTTAACCGATTTGGGCCCCATTCGAATAGCTTATCTGCTTCCTGCCATATTTTTCTGATTTCTGCATCACGCTTTGGGTCTTCAACAATCCAGGCATCCATTTGATCTAGTGCCGCATAGTTTTCAAGCTCTTGCCAAATCTCAATGGTGTATTCTCCTCCCAACCCAAATTGACCGGCATAACATTTCAATGATTTTGTCCAAGGTCGCGAGAGGATGTCAGGAACGCCTTTCTCCTTCCACCACTTGGTTGCCTCCTCGAATTTCCCTTGTTTGATCTTTGCAGACCCAACTAAATAAAGCTTATATGCTTCCATTTTTGCTCCTTTCCTTGCAATTGGCTCCCCAGGCATTAGCCTTTCCAATCCAAAAAACAAGTAAGCGAAATCCAGAATAGTGTGGATTCACTTACTTGTTTCCAAGCCTATAACGCAGTTGTCCAGAGATGCTCGAACTTGGTTCAACTCATCGATTTTCTAATACCATCATAGCATGGATTTTTTGAATTTCAATACAGATATGCCGATCAAGGTGCTGCAATTCCTGTCGAGCCAACCTAGTGAATTAACTGGGAAGTTGTAATTGGTTCTCGCAGAAGCCTCGTGAATCGCTCTATTTTATCTTTCCCATTATTGACATAGTTATGAACAAGTTCATACCCTAACGGGTATAGAAATCCGTATGATCGTGACAAAGGATCTTTGAAAAACTCAAGATATTTTTTCATTTCCTGCTCAGGAATCAAAGCATATCGCACTCCATAGTTGACAACTTCTTCATCGGATGCGTCTTCGCCATGAAGTAATAGTATCGCGTTGATGGAAAACTTGTTTAAGGCCCGCCTTGCTTTACTAATTTGAAATATCTGATCGCCACTAACTTCTTTCAAGCCTGCTTGTTGAAGGATTGATTGGTATATTTGGATGATTTCATCTGGGGTAGCAATCATCTCTAGAGCGTTCTCGGCTATCCCTTCTGCAATAACACAGCTTGGAGCATTGAGTGGTTGTATGCTGTTTTCCAGATAGCCCCTATCTCGATATAACTCCTTCTCTTTCATAGCATTTTCAGTATGATGTCCCGGGTAGGCTTCATGAGCAACAAGATGAGGAATGGAAGCAGCGAATGTTGGCAGATCAGTATTTATGTCAATTCGCGAGGCATACTTACCGAGATACCAGTTATATCCAGCCCAGGGCTTATCCTGTACAAGTGCATACTCACAACTTTCATCTTCCGGGAGTGAAATAATTTCTAATGTTCGGCGTTGGAAGTCAACTGCTAAATTTTTTATAATCGGTTCAAGCTCTTCTTCAGGAATAACAGTCTTTTCTTCAAAGCCCTTCATTCTTTCGGGTAATGTTCCAGAACCCGGTAGCAGCTTCTTCAATCGCCCAATGCGCTTCTTCAAAAACTCTTTCCTCAATCCAGGCAGGCGATAAGGCCATATAGCCCCTGTGTTTCTTCAACGATATTGATCTCTTCCCCTTTCAAGATTTTCAAGGTGGTCTGCATGGCTTTCAACTCGGCAGACAAATAATCCTTCCGTTTTTTCGGCAGTATTTCATCTTGATCAGTCGAATCGATGATCTGTTCTAATGTTGACGACAATTCCTGCAGTGGTATTTTCCCCTTTTGTATCCACAAACTCTTTAATTTCTTCAGGACCAAAATAAGCATCCACATACCCTGGCAAGTGCTTGTCTATTGCGAATGCCAATTCTACAAAAGCTCTAGCATTTTTCCATTTGGACATTTAAATCTCCTATTATTGAAGTAATTGAAACTTATTTCCCTATGAAGGGAACATATCCAGAAAATAGAGCAAAGGTAGCGCGACATTCATGTCGCTTTTTTAGCCCACTGCGACATAAATGTCGCACCACATATCTTCTGAAAACTTTGCTTTTCAAAGCTGGAAAAGTTTCAATCAGTTCATTAAGTGTTTGCACCGTAAGGCTGCGCATCTATTCTACGCCTAAAACTGCTTCCGATTGCTGGAAATACTCCTGCACTATTTCAAAACATTTCTTCAAATGCAGCGATTACATCGGTTCTAAATCTTTCAATATCATCATGATCGTTAGGTATCCTTTTTATCATTATTCCTTGCTCTTCTAACCTATTTTGATGATCTGGATCTAAATTACCACCATTAGCAGCATATTTATCAAATGCATTAACTGGTACAACAACTCGCCGCTTCTGATTTCTCTCTTGATCTCCTATCATAACCAGCTTCAACAATAATCCATCTAACTTGTTTAGGTTCAGCTCCTGCTTCTTCTAATCTCATAAAAAGGTCAGAAATTGTATGACTAAATGGGTTCTTACCTATTGGTTCCGTATTAGTGCCAAAAGCAGCTTCAATAACGATAGGTTTTCCTGTCTGCAGCTCTCTTACAGATTTGATGTCCTAACTCAACCCTTGCTTTATTGATCCAATCCCACAGCACTACATCATCATGTGTTTTGAATTGAACAGTGTTCAAATCTACAGTTTTCAAATCTTCTCCTGGGCCTAGCCAAACAGTTGCATGCTCGTCATCTAGTCGCTGTCTTCCATCATCTTCAATACTGAATTTGACCTTAGAATCATCTAGATCGAGAAAATGATTGACCGCTTGGCTAATGAGAAGTTCTTGATCATGTATAAACACTACTTCACCCTCGCCACCCAGGTATTCAATAAGCGTTTTAGTAGCTGTACTTTTTCCTGAAGCCCACTGTCCCAAAATGCCGACCATGATTTTTTCTTTATGTTCCATCATGATTCTGTCTCCTTTGGATTTGGTTGAGTCCTCTGAAAAAACTCCCCTCCGCGGCTAACGGCTGTTTACACAGGCCGTCTACCACTAACTTCACTCAGTACAACCTCTGGCATTTGTAGATACTCCTGCACCATTTCATAATATCTCCCCATGTGTAACCCATCCATGAGGGCATGATGTGCCTGTACGCTGAGTGGCATCTTCAAGTACTCACCATCCTCGAAGAGTTTCCCCCATGCAAAGCGCGGGACAGAATCAACCGGAAAAACAAGCGGATGCATAAAGCTGGTGAACGATACCCAGGGGATGGCTGTCATGAACAACAGATCATCTCGCCCCTGACCTTCTTCGAACAGCCTTGGGCGTTCTCGTACTCTGGCAATCTTCTCAGAATTTCTCTCTATAAAACCCGGGAAGTTCTCACGGTATTCCATCGAACAGAAACTGAACACTTCATTTTTCCCCATGATAGTTGATGACGGGTGGACGATCTCATGCTCGACCACTTCATCCCCCCGAATGCGGTAACGGAATTCAGGCACGGCGTTCGCAGCGCGTGTGAGAACATACACCACGGCTAAGTTGAACGAGATGCTATGCTGTTTGACGAAAGGATAGAACGCAGTCAGGTCCACGTTGGCGCACATATTGAAGTGTGGAAAGTCAAAGGCGCGGAATGCTTTGAAATGTTCACGTCGCGGCCAGGTTTCTATGTCAATGTGACGCATACGTTACCTCCTGATGGATATATGTGTTTATCTTTATATCGATATGGTCAAGAACCATGTTGATAGCCAGCATCTAATTCAGCCAGAAGCCTGGAGCGCACATCCTCTGATACAAAGGCTGCTTTCAGGGCATTCCTGTTCGTGTGAAGGAAATCTTCAGGTTCCCACCCAAAGGTTTGATGCATCTTCTCGTACTCCTGGCTCAGTGTGATATTCGAGATGGTACGTGTATCGGTGTTCACATTAAGAGATATCCCAGCCCGATAGAGTTTGTCGATGGGGTGATCTGCATAGGTGTCAAAGGTGTTTGTTTGTATGTTACTGGTCGGGCACACTTCGAGATGGATCTGCTGTTTCCGCAGGTGCTCAACCAACGTGGGAAGTTCGAGACATGGAACGCCGTGCCCGAGACGGGAGGGAGCGAAGTACTGGACTGTATCCGATACATTGTCTGGCCCACGTGTTTCTCCAGCGTGTGCAGTGAAAGGAATACCTTTTTCGCGCGCATACTGAAATGCAGGGATGTGATCATCGAAAACATTCCCTGGTTTGTCCGCCGCAATGTCAAATCCGGCTACATATGTGCCCTGGAAGTCTTCGACTAAATGTACGGTTTCAAGACTTTGTGCCTCTGAATAATAACGCAACGTGCAAAGAATGATCCGCGCTTCGACCCCTGTACTTCGAACTGCCTCCGCAACTGCGGCATCCACACAGGCGACGACTTCGCGGGCTGAAAGCCCTTTTTCAGTGTGCAGCAGGGGCGCAAACCGAATCTCAGCATACAGCATACCATCCTCGCGGAGTTGCTCGAATAAGTCCAACGTCACAAGACGAAGCTGCTCTTCAGCCTGCATGAGTGGATAGCTGCTGGGAGCGCACGCGAGGTAATCCTCCAGATCGCACTTGTCTGGCGCGATGAAGTTCGTGCGGTACTCATCCAGCGTGATCGACGGATCGATCTGTGAGACTACTTCATAACTGAGCGAGCAGTCCAGATGAAGGTGCAATTCAACTTTAGGGAGTTTTCTCCAATCCATGGTTATGCCTCCTATGTTCTCCTTTTATCCAGAATTTTGATGGTCAGCTATGTTGATAGCCAGCCTCTAATTCCGCCAGCAGCCTGGATCGCACATCCTCTGGTACAAAGGCTGCTCTTAAGGCATTCCTGTTGCAATGAAGGAAGTCTTCAGTTTCCCATCCAAAAGTTTGATGTAATTTCTCATATTCCTGGCTTAAGGTGATATTCACCAGAGTACGCGCATCGGTGTTCACATTAAGGGATACCCCAGCACGATAGAGTTTGTCGATGGGATGATCGGCATAGGTATCGTAGAAATCCGTTTGTACATTGCAGGTTGGACACACTTCAAGGTGGATCTGTTGCTCCCGTAGGTGTTCAACTAACGCGGGATCCTCGATACTTCGTACCCCGTGGCCGATGCGTGAGGGAGCAAAGTGTTCCAGGGTTTCCCACACACTATCTGGTCCCCGCGCTTCTCCGGCATGCGCAGTGCAGGGAATGCCCACCTCGCGCGCATACTGAAATGCAGGGATGTGGGCATCAACCGGATATCCTGCTTCATCACAGGCAATATCGAACCCTGCAACATATGTGCCACGGAAATCTTCGACTAAATGCACAATTTCAAGACTTTGTTCTGATGTTGAATGGCGGCAGGTACAAAGAATGATCCGTGCTTCGATTCCTGTGCTCCGAACTGCCTCCGCAACTGCGGCCTCCACACTGGCGACCACCTCGCGGGCTGAAAGCCCTTGTTCCGTGTGCAGCAGGGGCGCAAACCGAATCTCAGCATACAGCACCTTATCCTCACGGAGTTGCTCAAATAAATCCAAAGTCACCAGGCGAAGCTGCTCTTCTGTCTGCATGAGTGGATAACTGCTGGGAGCACGCGCGAGGAAATCCGCTAAATCCACACATTTGGCTGGCGCAATGAAGTTCGAACGGTATTCATCCAGCGTGATCGACGGATCGATCTGTGAGACAACCTCATAACTGAGCGAGCAATCCAGATGAAGGTGCAATTCAACTTTGGGAAGTTTCGTCCAATCCATGCTTATGACTCCTGATGTCCTCCTGTATAAAAAAGCGAATCCAAATTCGAATGGATTCGCTGCGATGTTCCAAGCCCTCGATGTGGGTAACCCGAAGGTGCTTAGGCTTGTTCGGACAAGAAATATTCTAACATCATCATAGCATGGATTTTGTGAATTTCAATACAAGCTCCTGTATGTATGTAGATTGATGAGAGTACATAAAGAAAGGGAAGGCAAACTATTGTTTCGTCCTTTTTGGACCGATTAGGTATCTTGGCACCTCCGAGCAGTACTTTTCATATTCTTCGCCAAAAACCCGAAAAAGATGCTCTTCTTCTGTTATCACCATCCAGTGCATGATGATGGCATACATAAGAATCCAGCCCATTGAATACATAGATAGCCACTGTATTGCGGTTCCAATCACCAGGAGATAGCCTCCCAGGACTTGAGGGTTTCTGCTTATCTTATAAGGCCCTTGTTTTGTCAATCCATTAACATTCAGCCCAAATGCTTTTCCGATGCCGAACCATGCCATTGTTCCGAAGGCTACTAAAAATCCAAGGCATATGATCACAAAGCCGATCAATTGACCATAGCGTGTCTCAGAACTACTCAATCTCCAAAAATAGACCCACTCCGGGGGATTGAAGAGATACGGGAAAAAGAAATATCCACAGAACACAAGAAGTTGAAGAATTGAAGCGAATGGGCGGAGTTTTCCATGCTCAAGATAATCATGTCGAACAATCCGCCGGAACACGAGATAGGCGATGCCGAGCAGCACGAAAGCGAGAACTAGAAAAATTACTGGATTCATGATTTACCTCCATATTCAGTATAGAGGAAATTGCTTCAGAATTCAACACCGATCAGGCATGAAAAATGCCCCGAGAACGTCCAGGGCATTTGATGTTAGATATTTCTATGGTCAAATCCGGTTATTTATCTTCTTTCTCAAACAACATAAGATACTCTCCATAGCCTTCTTCTTCCAACTTATCCACGGGGATGAAGCGCAAGGAAGCCGAGTTGATGCAGTAACGCAGACCGGTCGGTGCCGGGCCATCATTGAAAACATGGCCCAAATGCGAGTCAGCAGCTTTGGAGCGGACTTCGGTGCGAGGCATGAACAGCTTGAAATCGTGCCTTTTCATTTTACTTCGATTCCTTCCAACGGTTGGGTGAAGCTGGGCCAGCCGCAGTTCGAGTCAAATTTGTCGAGCGAACTGAATAGCGGTTCGCCTGAAACAATGTCCACATAAAGACCTGCTTCCTTGTTATCCCAGAACTCGTTCTGGAAAGGCCGCTCGGTGGCTTCGTGCTGGGTGACCTGATACTGTTCGGATGTCAGCTTCTCGCGCAGTTCTTTGTCTGATGGTTTGGTATAGGTTTTCATGATAAACTCCTGTCTTCTCAATGTTATTGAAGGAGCAGCAAATTTGATTCTTACATGTAAATGCAAGTGTAATCCTTTGTTAAGATTTCAGCCCCCATATCCAAATCCCGGACAAAACCAGGATCACCGCAAGAATTCCCGCCACCCCAACCTCGATCCCATAGGATGTGCCCATAAACCATTCCGGACCCTGTTGCTGAGTAATGGCTCCAACTAAATTTTGCTTGTCCTCCCCAACGAGATTTAGCATTTCATCCTGAAAAAAATTCCACCCAAAATGGATACCGATTGGCAACCAGAGAGAACGACTCTGCAAATATGCCCACCCCAGCATCAGGCCAGGAAGCGCCAATAAAACGGTAAACAGGAACCAGTTGGATTCCTGAGCGCCTTCCACAAAAAGATGGGGCAAGGCAAATAAGATAGCCATGACGAGCAGGCCAATCCATTTGCCCCAGGCTTTCTCTAGCCCGGTCAGTAAGTAACCGCGAAACATAACTTCTTCCCCAACGGCTACAAAGGTGTTGACCAGGATTGCCAGCCACAGATTACGGAGCCAGGCATCAAGCGATAGTTTTTGCCAGTTCCAACCGTCTACAAGCAACCAGCCAACTGCCACTTCAACAACAAAAAGTAAGGTCATAATCCCGGCTGCCAGCAAAAATCCGTACAGCAATTTTTTCCACCAACCATCTTTGAAAGGGAACAAGGTAGATTTGGAATTTATCCCCACCACTTTTTGCAGAGCAAACACAGAGAAAAAAACGACCGTTGCCAGTCGTGCCAGATAGCTGATCGTGCTGCCTACAAAGACTTGAACGTTCGGTGAAGCAGATATCCACTTCATAAGTTGATTTATTCCAACACCAAAAACGGCATTGGAAATAAGCGTCAAAACGAAAACCAGGATGAACCCGGCAATAACGCGGATTCCTAATCGGGTATCAGCTTTATATGTTGTCAAAATAAGTGTTCCTTTTCACCTTTGAGGGAGTTATCCCACTAAAACTTTGATATCTGAAAAACACCCCGTTGACCAAGAAATAACCAGACCAGGCTGACGAGATATAAACTTCTTTTGACTACTTCTCTTCAGCCGCGCTCAACCTCCACACCGCCAGGATGAAGAACAGCGCCGCATACCCAGCCAGAGCAGCTGCCGGAACCAAAACCGACTCCAACCCAAAGCCGCGAATGATGATGTTCTTGAAACCATCCATCGCCCAGGCGACGGGCGAGATGTGACCTATGGCGGCAAAGGTTTCGCCGGTCAATTCCAGCGGCACCCAGGCGCCACCCAGACCGGAGAACACGAACATCGGGATGAGCGAGAAGGTCACGGCCTGTTCTTCGCTGCGTGCCAGCACACCGATCAACAGCCCCAGCGCAGCGATGCACAGGGCCGCGCTGAAGGCCACCAGAAAGGTCGCATCGGGTACGCGCAGATAGTTGACCTTCAGGATGAACTGTCCGAACGCGATCAGGATGGTAAATTGGATAAAGATCAGCAGGAAGATCGCCAGGTAGTGACCGAGCAGGATTTGGATGCGGCGCGTGTTGGTGGTCAGCATCCGTTGCAGGGTGCGCGATTTGCGCTCATTGACGATGACGGTTGCGCAGGTCAACAGCCCGGCAATGGCGAATTGCAGCATCATCCCCGGCGCAGTGTGTGACAGGGCTTCGACGCCTTCGTCGGCATCTGTCACCGCACTGCTGGTGGTTTCAACGATGGCGATGGGCGGATCATCCCAGGCCTCCAGGGTTTGCTCGAAGCCATACTTGAAGGGGATGCGCTCTCCAGTCCAACATCTTCCATGATGGTGGCCGTGCGGACCGCGCCGTCCAGCCGGCTGGCAAGTTTCAAGAGTTCCGCTTCGATGGTTGTCCAGGCGGATGGTGCTGGTGTCGGCGATGACGATCAGCCGGGCGGATTTGTCGGCCAGGATGGCTTTGCTGTATCCGCTTGGGATGATGACAGCGGCTGCCAGGTCGCCCTCAGCAACCATAAGGTCCAGGTCTGAAGCGCTCGAGGAAGGCGTTTTCGTGCAGGCGGATCAGGTCCGAGTCCGCCAGCAGATCGTGCAAGCGTGTCGCTGATCCAGCGGTCGTCCTCGTTCGAGGAATCCGACCGGCAGGCGCGAGTTGGATTCGCCCCGCCGCCAAACCCGCCAAAGGCATAGCCAAACAGGAAGGTGAACAGGATCGGCATGAGCAGCAGGAACATGAAGGTTTTGAAGTCCCGCAGGAACTGCGTCAGGTCTTTCAGGGCGATGTCGAGGATACGGATCATGGTTTTATCTCAGAAGCACTCGTTGGTTGAGTCCGAAACGAGTACACTTGCACCGCACTGCGTCTGGTGCAATGCAGGTGTCGAAACCAACAAGTTGGAAGAAAGTGAATAATATCTTGAGCCTGGTGGTCTCGTATGCCACTCACTGTCGTTCGTGGCTACTCGACCACCGGAATTTTTCTACGCATAGCGCCTATTAAATCGCCACACACCAACGACGAAGAAAACCGCGCTCCAGACCAGCAAGACTAGCGTGTTGACGAGCAAGCCGAGAGCGGCTCCCCGTTCATGGACTGCATCAGGCCGCGCACAGCCCAGCCCTGCGGCACCAGCAGCGAGACCGAGTTACCCAGCTTGGCTGCGGCGGGCGAGTTCATGGCAAAGATGCTGATCATGCCGAGCATGCCGGTCACGGTCAGCACGCCGCCGAACAGCACGCCGCCCTGCTTGGTGTCTTTGAGGAAGGAATTGATGAAGATGCCAAACGACGAGGCGCTGAAGACGATGCCAATCGCCATCAGGGTGATCGAAAGCGTGTCGCCCCAATGAATTTTGAAGATCAGGCGCGCGGCCAGGAGCAGCACGGTCACCTGCACCAAGACAGTCAGGAAGACGGACAGCAGCTTGCCGCTCAGGATGGTGGCCTGCGAGGTGGGCGTGGTGAACAGGCGCGGCAGGGTGCGCTCTTCTTCCTCTTTCAGGATGCTCTGCGCCGTGGACGCGCCGGTGAAAAAGGCATAGAAGATCATCATGCCGCCCATGATGGGGCTGATGATGCTCAGCAACATATTTTCGCTTTGCTCGGCCTCGCTTGGCTCCGCGCTGGATCGGGAGCGCACATCCAGCAAGTTCATCTTCCACATCTTCTGCTTCTGCCAGGGAAACTCCAGATACTCTGGACGACCTGCCCGGTCAACATGTGCTCTTCGGGTTCGGCATCCTCCAGAAAGACTTTGACGGCGATCTTCACGCCCGACATGCCGTCCATGAAGCGGTTCATGATGGCGCGGATGATCTCCGGGCCGATGGTCAGGGTGGGGTCCTGGTAGAACTCGATGACGGACTCGCCGTAGATATCCGCGAATTCTTTGGAGAAGTTCTCCGGGATGACGATGCGCCACCTGGGCTTCCTGGCGTCTACGGCAGCGCGGGCAGCTTCCGGGTCCGGTGCGAACGAGACCTCGATCAGCTCGGCCATCTCGTCGCTTTCCAAAATGCTGACGACCAGTTCGCCCATCGAGTTCGGCTTTCTTCCCGCCGGGGATGTTCTTGGGGTTGACCTGGAACTTCGGCCCGCCCTCGTCCATATTGGCGATGATCACTTTCGTGCGCGGCAGGCTGAAACCGCCATTCTCGGCGATGTTGCCGAACATGAAGTAGAACATGCCCGTCACCAGCAGCGGGACGATGAACATGAAGACGATGGCAAAGAAACTGCGGAAGGAGCGCAGCATATCTTTGAGGGCGATGTCGAGGGCTTTCATGACGTCCTCAATCACGCAAGGCCCGGCCGGTCAGGTGCAGGAAGACGGCTTCCAGGTTGGGTTCCAGGATATCCACCGACGTGATGCGCGCCGAGAGATGGTTGGTCACATCGAACAGGCGCGGCAGGACCTGCGTTGCTGTCGTCCACCAGCACCGTGACCAGCCCGTTTTCTGCCGAAACCTGCGTGACGCCTTCCACAGCCCGCCAGGCATCCAGCACGGCGCTGGCCTCCATGTTCAGGGTCAGGTCGATGCGCGTCTGCTCCCCCACCAGCTTCACCAGCTCATCGTGCGTGCCGCTGGCGATCATTTTGCCGTGATCCATGATGGCGATGTGGTCCGAAAGCTCCTGCGCCTCCTCCATGTAATGCGTGGTGTACAGCACGGTCATGCCCTGATCCTTCAGCGCGACCACGCTGTCGAGGATGTTGCGGCGTGACTGCGGATCGATGCCGACGGTGGGCTCGTCCATGTAGATGACCTTGGGTTTGTGCAGCAGCGCCACCCCGATGTTGACGCGCCGCTTCATGCCGCCCGAATACTTGCCCACGCGTTCCTTGGCCCGGTCCCGCAGCCCGATCACATCCAGCACTTCCTCCACGCGTGCCTTGAGCGCCCCGCCGCGCAGACCGTACATCTTGCCCCAGAAGACCAGGTTCTCGCGCGCGGTCAGGTCTTCGTACAGGGCGATCTCCTGCGGGACGACTCCCAGGACAGACTTGACGCCCATCTGCTCCGTCTTGGATGGAATGCCCCATCACGCGCGCATCGCCCTCGTCCGGGCGCAGCAGGCAGGACAGCATGGAGATGGTGGTGGTCTTCCCGGCGCCGTTCGGGCCGAGCAGGCTGAAGATCTCGCCCTGCTGGACGGTAAAATCCACGCCCTGCACAGCCTTGGTCTCGCCAAAGGACTTGTGCAGGTTCAGGACTTCGATGGCGGGTGAGTTGGTCATGGAGGGCTCCTGTACAAGAAAAATGCTCCAGCGAGGAGAAGAAAAATTTGCGATGAGATGACGTGTACTTTATATCATTATTTACGGGGGTTTGCATTGAGTTCATCGTACAGTAAGAGATCGGCAAAATGCCGCAAAATCACCCTTCCGAGCGGCGGGTGGAATTGTTAGCTTTTGACGCTATACTTCAACAGAGTTGTTTCATTTCTTTTAGCTGATTTATTTGCTCGTCAATTTTTTCCGGAGATATTTTCTTGGCTTCATGAACTACAATGTTTCGAATTTTTCCGAATTATGCAGATCACTAGCTAATTTGTCAGTAATGAAGCGGACCGATGCTAAACCATCAATGGCTTCAACTATTGATACACGCGTTCTTCGCGATCTCTAGCTTGAGTGAGAATATGTTTTTCAATATCTGGCAATTCTTGAATAAACTCACCAATTTGCCCTGGCAACAAGTGTGACTTTGAGCGCTTCTTCCGGTTTCCTTACATAGTTTTCCTAGCCAGCTCAGCCGCTTGGAAAATCAACACATCTGGCGATTTTTGAGAAACCTATTCCCCAAAACTTGGCTTGCCTTGAATATGAACCATGGCAATAAGTGGGTTCTGAAATCTAGTTTGCCATTGTCATCAATCATTCTCAATATTTCTGTACCTCCAAGATACCTTCTTGAAAATACGGACGTACTTCTTCCGGTGGGCAATTGCTCCAGCCATCTCACATTGGCAATATCATGTTCGGAATTGTGGGTCACCTGGTTCGTAATATATGGCAAACCAAATACATAGACATAGCCGTGTTTATCGTTTGCTTCAATTTGAGCAAACGAACACGCAACCCTCAATGAATGCGTAAGATCAAGAAGATGACTTTCACGACCTTCATAGTGCTGAATGGTACCCACTGGATATGCTTTTTCCATACCAATTCTTCGTATCCTTGAATTTCTACATCCCAAAGGTTCTATGGACTTTTCACGATGCATTCTCAAGAACTCGAAAGCGCTTTTTATTTCTTTTTTTGAATGTAATCTCCTTAAATTGTGGGTACTACTTGATTCCAGGGCGTTTTCATAGACCCAACTGCTCCCACTCTGAAAAATCGCGCCTCGCCAAATAAGAATTGCATACTTTGCAAAGGTCTGGTGGAAACGGGAATCCATGTGGGATTACTTTCATTTTAGACAGGATTGATGCAATAATCTCTGTTGTTATTTTACCCACGATTTGTCTCATTGTTATTTTCCTAATTGAACTTTGGCCCATGCCAAAGATTAACAAAATTATTGTACATGAATGTCATATTTCCCGCACTAGAGTAATAAGCCAACAACTCTGTACTAAAAATATCTCCGCCGTCCGCACAACCCCTTTCCTCCACCGAGTTTTGTTCCACGATCGGAGACGAACTGACAAGTGGCTCTTCTAATATCGCTCCCAATGGATCACTTCATCCAATGATTTCTTCTCTATCGTCGGCCATTCTACCGGTACACCGATGGGAACCAGGGTCAACAGGCGTTTATCATCCGGGACACCTAATAGTTTCTTGAATTCTTCTTCGCGCGGCAAGGTGTATCCCTCCAGCCAGCAGGAGCCATATCCAAGCGCGGTGCTGGCGATGAGCATATTCTCTACAGCCGCAGAGCCATCTTCTAGCCACCAACGCGAAGACGGGTCCAGCACCACAGCGATGATCGCCCCGGCTTTATCCATCCACTGTGCTACGATTTTGAGCTTTTGAATCATCTCTTTATCTGTGATAACAATGAAATCCCAGGGCTGCCTGTTTCGCCCAGTTGCCGCCAGCCTGCCAGCATCTACGATCTGCTCCAAATCTTCGCGGGGAATTGCGTCTCCCGTGTATTCGCGAACGCTCCTTCGCTTCCTGATCGCTTCCAACGCATCCATTTTTTACTCCTCTATAAGCTTGAACCATCAAGTTGCCCTCGCCGATAGTTCTAAATATTTTAGCATGGTCATTATGCTGTAAATTTTCATAGGTTATTCAGATGGACACTGAAATTCTGGTTAATTCCTGTGCAATAGATGGATATTTATTTGACAAACTTGGTAAGAAAACTATTGTTTCCTACATCAGAATAATGGAACCCAATTTAGGTTTGGAGGAATATTATGCAATTGAATGGAATCCATCACGTTACAGCCGTCAGCGCCAGAATTGCTGATAATGTTGATTTTTACACCCAGATACTGGGATTGCGTCTGGTGAAGAAATCGGTCAACCAGGACGACATCTCAGCCTATCACCTTTTCTATGCGGATAAGGCCGGTTCTCCTGGCACTGACATGACCTTTTTCGACTGGCCGCATGTTGGGCCGAACGTCCGTGGCGCCGACAGCATTGCCGGAACCGCCTTTCGGGTGAGCAGCCGCGAGGCGCTTGAATTCTGGGTCAAGCGTTTTGATGACCTTGAAGTCGCTCACGACAAGATCATGGATTTTGCCGGGCGTGAACTTCTGCCTTTTGAAGACCCTGAAGGCCAGCAGCTGTACCTGGTCAACGATCGGGGTATGGAATTTGAAGGCGAGATTTGGCAGCGATCTGATATCCCGGATGAATACACTCTGCGAGGTTTTTACAGTATGATCTTTTCCATACAGTCCATCGACCAGTTGGATATGATCTTCACAGATATCCTGAATTTTGAAGAGAGTAGAAACAGTGCACAATGGATTGATGGGAAATCAAGCGCAATCAATCTACACTACCGAACCAGGACGGCGGACCCGGATCTGAAGTGTGGCTGCTGGAACAAGCCAACCTAGGGCCGCGGACGGTTAGGAGCAGGCGGTACGCATCATGTTGCCTTCCGGGTCAAGGACTTTGAAGCCCAGAAACAGTGGCATGCTCAGTTAACGGAAGCAGGCCTATCACGTCAGCCAATTGATCGACCGCTTCTGGTTCCGTTCGATCTATTTCCGGGTTTCCGGTGGGATTCTGTTCGAAATCGCCACCGACGGTCCCGGGTTTGGCATCGATGAAGCCCCAGAAAGCCTTGGTGAGAAACTGGTCTTGCCACCCTTCCTGGAAAATCGTCGCGAAGAGATAGAAGCCGGGTTGACTCCTATTGGAGCATAACCATGATGGACAATATCCATCAGGGACAGCCTGTTTTGCAGTTTGGTACTGCGCTTGAAGATGCGCAGTTGGTTGTTATCCTTCTGCACGGACGCGGTGCAACTTCTGAGTCAATGATCTCGATTGCCGATGCGCTTAAATTGGACGGAGTTAGTTTTCTAGCCCCGCAAGCGGCTTTGAACCGCTGGTATCCTAATACAGCTTTTGGTCCTCTGAAAGCCAATGAACCTGACCTATCTTTGGCTTTGAAAACCATTGATACATTAGTGAAGGATGCCCGTGAAAAAGGGTTTTCGGATCAGCAAATCTTTTTCGGAGGCTTCTCCCAGGGCGCCTGCCTGGCTTCGGAATTTGTGGCCCGCAACGCCAAAAAATACGCTGGCCTGTTCGTGTTCAGCGGCGCGCTGATCGGACCTCCCGGCATGCCCCGGGACTACGCAGGTTCTTTCGATGGAATGCCCGTTTTCATTGGTGGCAGCGATGTGGACCCCTGGGTGGCACATCACCTACTAAAAGAAACTTCTAATGTGTTCGAGAAAATGGGTGCCAGCGTCGATTTCCGTACTTATCCTGGTATGGCACACACGATCAACCATGATGAGATCGAAAGTGTACGTGCCATGCTTGTCCACGCAAAGGAACTTGCTGCAGTCTAATTACAAAAATATTATTTTCAACTTTCGAGTTTACCGGACTATGCTGCTTTCGATTAAATCCTAAAATAAAATCAACGGTAAGTTTTTTTATTTTGCCAGATTCCAGACTTTCAAATTATCCCATTGCGCGCGAAACGGGACCGCACCAAAATTACAGACAACAAAGGAAAATCTTCCCCTTCGTTGTTTCTGTCATTCATTGTTTACCTATTCTTTTGAGACAATCGTTTTTCAATTTCTTTCGAAGTCTTTGTAATCGACAGGCCTCCAAGCGCCGTGCAACGTAAAGCTGATGGGAGCATCTTCCCGACTTCGTCCATGGTTTGAATCACTTCATCCAGGGGATGACCGGATCATAACCGGCCAGGGCCATGTTGGCGCAGGCCAGGGCATTGCTGGCAGCCATCACGTTTTTGCCCAGGCAGGGCACCTCCACCCGATTGGCGACCGGGTCACAGATCATTCCCAGGATATTTTGAAGCGCCATGGATGCCGCATTCACCGCCTGTTGCGTTGACCCGCCCGCCAGGGTGACCAGCGCCGCGGCGGCCATCCCCGACCCGGCTCCGCATTCGGCCTGGCATCCTCCGACTTCGGCAGCAAAGGTCGCGTGTGCGGCGATAAAGATGCCGATCATTCCCCCGGCGAGCATGGCGCGCGTCATAGCGTCCTTCGAAAGACCCATCGCATCAGCCGCTCCGATACATGCTCCCGGTAAACCCGCCACATGCCCCGGCTGTTGGTGCTGCAACGATCAATCCCATGGCGCTCTTCGATTCCATCAAGGCCGTTGTATACAAAGTGATACGGTTCAACACACCCCCATCAATCAAGTGACGATTTTCCATCTTGGCTTGGAAGTTGCCAGATTGATAACCCAGTATTCGGTCATCATATTGTGTGCCTGCCAAACCTGCTTGGATAGCATCCTGCATGATTTCGATAATGCCGCTCATCTTTTGGGTCACCTGCTCATCAGTGATAGCCCCTCGCGCGCGCTCATAATGGATGGCTAACTCCCATAGGTCTAGGTTTTTATCGTGATTATAGGCCAGCATCTCCGCACAGGTGATAAACGGAACTTCGATTTCCTTGTCGCGACAAAACCGGAAGCACCGGTGCGATTTGTTTGATGGTTTGAATATCGAACTGGGAGTACAGTCCGGAGATCTTTTCTTGACCCAAAAATCCCTGAGATTTGATCTCAATAAACTGAGTATCATCACCCCGTAATAGGCTTATTCCATCAGCCGTGATATTCTTATCTAAGTATGTTAAGAGCTTATCTCCATCCGTTTCGAAATAAATAAGGGTTTCAAAATAATCACCGGCCATCGAAACTCTAACACCATCGATTTCGATTACTTCAATAATGCCCCCGCCAGTGGATATGGCAGTCATCGTGTGAGTTTCTCTGGAGTTGGCAATCTTCATTTTGTATGTGTTGGGATGATCAGCATCAATGGGTGTGATTTCGATTTTGACATTGATCCCGGCCTCTTGAACTGCCTCTGGAGAATCGGCCAAGCGTTCGTCAGTTGCGTCCCACCCCAATAGGCCACCGAACAGCCCCATATCCGAGCCCTGGCTTTCGTGGGTGGTCGCCAGCGAGCCATCCGGATCGAATTCGATGAGCACATCCTGGATTTCCCCATCCATCAAATCTCGCGCCATCCTGCCGATCCGTACCGCGGCAGCACAATGAGAACTGGATGGCCCACGCATAACAGGGCCGATCACATCGTTGAATATACTGGGGTAGGTTTTTGGGGAATTATTCATCGCTGACTTTCACTCATCAAATTTGACCGTGCTCTGCCGTTCACGGTTGACAGTCAACTGCGTGACGTCCGGGCGGGAGTAATGCCCGGCCACGTCGAAGTTCTGGCGTTCTTCGCGCACGCGTTTGTGATCGATTTTGGCAACGATCAATCTTTCTTCATCTGCGAGGGGTTCAACGATCCACTTTCCGTCCGGGCCGGCCAGGCAGGAACCGCCGTTGGCTAACACGTCGGCGCTGTTTTCGATGATGGCGGAAAGATGCGGGGTGTCTGCCGGGAAGTCGCTCACCCGCATCAGGCCAGAAACTGACATCACATATGAACGCAGATTCCTGTCGCGATGAACCGGGTGATGTTCTCGGTCAGGTGCACGCCGCCCGGCCAGATGGCGATGTGCAGGTCTTCGCCCTGTCCGTACAGCGCGGCGCGCGGCAGGGGCATCCAGTTCTCCCAGCAGTTCAGCCCGCCAACGGTGAAAGCACCTAGTTTGTGGACACGCAGCCCGTGACCATCGCCCGGCGACCAGGTCAGCCGTTCTTCGTAGGTCGGCATCAATTTGCGATGGACGGATTGGATAACGCCCTCCGCATCGATATATACCAGGCTGGCATAGACGCTGTGCCCGCCACGGTCCGCCGGACGTTCGATGATTCCCAGCACTACGGTTATTTGACGTTCCTTCGCCGCATCACATAACGGATCCAGATGGCCTGCTTCCAATTGAACGGCCTGGTCCAGATAATGGGCATGGATCTCCTTCTGCACCGGGGAGTTGAACTTTGCCCCATCCGTGCGTTCGATCCAGAAGGGATAGCCCGGCAGCAGCGCCTCGCCAAAGGCCACCAGTTGACAACCTGCATCTGCAGCCGCTTGTACCGATTTCAAGATTTTCTCCAGCGTCTTTTCGCGGTTCAGCCAGACGGGTGCGATCTGCGCCAGGCCGATGGTTAGAGTATCTGTGTCTTTAGATTTTGCCATGTGATCTCTCCTGAGTTGTGAGTTCTTGCTATTATTGCACAGTTTTTCGCTTGGGTGACTGTCACTTTTGCGACACTTGCACCTCACTGCGGTCTGTGCAGTGCAGGTGAGCACCCCCGAAGTGAAGCGGAGTGGGGCGAAGTGACAGCCACCTTCAACCTGGAATATAATCACCCCATGAACCATACTGTCTACATCGCACTTGGCACCAATCTTGGTGAACGCATCGACAACCTGCGCGCGGCAATCGAGCTGATGGCACCAGATGTTATCGTGCTGGCGAAATCCCACGTTTACGAGACACCGCCCTGGGGATACGAAGACCAGCCCCCTTTCCTGAACATGGTCGTCAAGGCGGAGACAGATTTGGAGCCGGAAGAACTGCTGACATATCTGAAGCAGATCGAAGCGGGGTTAGGACGCGAGAAATCCATCCGTTGGGGGCCACGGTTGATCGATCTTGACATCCTGTTCTATGATGATCTGATCATCGATACGCCGCCGCTGGTCATCCCGCATCCGCGTTTGCATGAGCGTGGGTTTGTGCTTGTCCCGCTGGCAGATGTCGCAGCTGATTACGTCCATCCGGTATTGGGTGAGTTCGTGTGGGAACTGCTTTTGAAGGCCGATATGAGCGGCATCCAACCGCTATCTGCGTTATAATTTTTACATACCCAAGGAGGACCCGATGACCGATCTAAAACCGCTTAACTGGGAACCCAAACCCGGCGTTGGCATGAGCGCGGTGCGCCGTGGAGATGGCGGCCTGACGCTCACCTTTACCGATCTTTCCGATGCAACGCTGGCCGATTGGTATGAGTTTGCGTCAGACCATTTGCTTGGTTCTGACCAGCGCGTACGCAACCTGTATGACCTGCGCCAGGTGGACGAGATCCCTGAGAAGGCCGTGCGCATGGCGGTGGAGCTTAACACCGACCCGGGCACACGCAACATCCGCCTGGCTGTGGTGGTTTCGTCTGAAAAGGTGAAAGAAGCCATCCAGGAGATCGGTGCGCTCTCAGGTGGAGACTCAGCCTATATGGGCATTTTCACAGACATGAACGAAGCCGAAGCCTGGCTGGGGCGTCCGCTCGATCATATTTCATAAATCCTTTCTGTTCTTTCAGGGTCTGAGACCCTGAAGAAGCTGTGCTCTATATGAAACCACTGAACATCGCCAACCACACTTTCGACTGGGGTGCCCGCACATATGTGATGGGCATCCTTAATATTACGCCCGATAGCTTTTCTGGGGATGGGCTTTTGCCCCCCCCTGATTCCCCCCCGCTCGCGGGGGGGAATCGAGGGGGGGGCTCTAGACCAGGCCCGCTCCTTCCTCGCTTCCGGCGCAGACATTCTCGACGTGGGCGGCGAATCCACCCGCCCCGGCTCGGAGCCAGTGGATGCCGAAGCCGAGATGGAACGCGTCATTCCAGTGATTCAGGCGCTGGCAAAAGATTTCCCCGATGCGCTGATTTCCATCGACACGTACAAAGCAAAGGTTGCCGAGGAAGCGCTCAAGGCCGGTGCGCACATCGTCAACGACGTCTGGGGCCTTCGCGCTGATCCTGAGTTGGCAGGCGTGGCCGCCAAGCACAACGCCCCCGTCATCCTGATGCACAACCGCAGCAACCCGGCCACGGTCGAAGTGCGTGAGCAGTTGGGCAATGCCTACATCGGCGCGGAATATGACGATTTACTGGAAGACGTCAAGCGCGAGTTGATGGACTCTGTCAAATTGGCGCAGGATGCCGGCATCCCGGAGGAACGCATCATTTTGGACCCGGGAATTGGTTTCGGAAAAACGGTCGAACACAATCTGGAACTTATCAACCGTTTAGACGAGATCCGCGCCCTGGGCTATCCCGTTTTGCTGGGGCCTTCGCGCAAGTCCTTCATCGGCTTCACCCTAGACCTGCCCCCTGACCAACGCGTGGAAGGCACAGCCGCGACCATCGCCGTGGGCATCACCCGCGGCGCGGACATCATCCGCGTGCACGATGTGGAGCACATGGTGCGCACTGCGCAAAGATGACGGATGCGATGGTGCGTAAGGTAGGGTGATTCGCATTGCGCCTGAACAGGTACAAATCAACCTTACATACAAAACAAGTTCTAGCAAACTAAAATACGAAAAATAATCCTGCTCCTTTTAGGCATCGAAATTGTTCGTGGCTTACTACATTTCTTTATATAAAGTGTCATGTAATCTATTCTCTTCCTTTATTGGTATTAGCATTTTGTATTGTCTACATAATATGAATCCCGATATTCACCTATTCGACCATGGTTGGGATTAATCAAACTCGAGAGATCATTTGAAAGATTAGGGGAGTATTGCGGCAATTATCAGTGATTTATGTGGATGCGCAATTCTTGATACTTAGTGCGTTGAAATAATTATATTTAGCAATTTTTACTATGATATCATGGAGTGCTCATTAGAGTTGGGATGTTTTTATCTGTGGGTGCAATAGGATTGCATCTAGTCCAGGCCAATCAGTTAGTGGAATATTACTTTGACAAATTGTTTATACTGAGAATAACAGACGAATTCCAAGTCACACAATTACGGCAATGTATGAAATTGAGCACTAATTCGGTTAAATGAGCGGGAGATACGTGTTGTGCTATTGGATGGATGTTAGCATCTACTCAAAAATGTTGCAGTCTTGATGTTATTGACTAACCGTAACTGTAGTAGCCTTGTTGATATCGGTTATTGCAGGTGGATTATGCTGATAGAAAACTAGCAAGCCAACTGATTTCATAGCGGTCCAACACAACGGGGGAATCTGTTGTAAAATCTATCCATGCAAAGAGACTTCGCAGAGAGCCTGTTACGCAGCGGAATCATCGAGGCCAAGGCGGGGGTGAAAGAGACCGCGCGCCGTTATCTGGAACGCGCCATCAACACCAGCGGCGACCATGACTTACTGTCTGAAGCCTGGTATTGGATGAGTAAAATCGCAGATGACCCGGATGAAAAACGCTACTGCGCTGGAAAATTGTCTCTCGCTTGATCTGCGTCATGCCCGCGCGCGCCGCGACCTGGCCGTGCTGGATGGCAAGCTCGACGAGAAAGAGATCATCAATCCAGATGTGCTCCCCGTCCCATCCACTGACCCGACACAAGCCAATGCTGATCGTTTCATGTGTCCGCAATGTGGCGCGAAAATGGTCTTTGCCCCCGATGGATCAGGTCTGATCTGCGAACACTGTACCAGCAGCCAGAATCTGGGTTCAGGGGGCGAAGCCGAAGAGCAGGATTTCCTGATCGCGATGGCCACCGCCCGCGGACATGGCAAACCGGTCGCCATGCAGGTTTTCCACTGCGAGGGCTGCGGTGCAGAATTCATCCTGCCGCCGGATGTCATCTCCACCACCTGCGCTTATTGCAATTCGCCGCATGTGGTCAGCCTGGAAGAATCGCGTGAACTGCTGCAACCGGAAGGCGTCATTCCGCAGGCATTCACTCAGAAGCAGGCCACCAAACTGCTGGTGGATTGGGTCGAGGGAAATGGCATCAAACCGCAGGGAAAGGTTGACCTGCCGCGCGGCGTCTATTTGCCCATCTGGACCTTCGATATCGGCGGCGGCATTGGCTATCGTGGCGACAAATACGAATCCGATGATGGCTTTCGGCAGCGTGCAAGTCGCGTTGTGACTGTCGATGGTGAGCACCCGATCCACGTTGATGACCTGCCGATTCCCGCCAGTCGCAAGATTGCCCGGCACCTGTCACGCCTGCTGCCAACCTTTGAGCTAAGTGCCACTAAACCCTACGATCCGCGCTACCTGGCAAACTGGGCTGCCGAAGTGTATGACATCCCGATGGCGGATGCCTCGCTGGATGCGCGCAGTCAGGCCTACTCAACACTGAAACGTAAGCTGCCTGGAAAGATTTCCGCCCTGTACAATCTTAAAACATTCTCTACCAATCTGGCGATCGAATCTTTCAAGCTTGTGCTCGTGCCGGTCTGGATCACCGAAATCCCCATCAACGGACAGGAGCTGCTGGTGCTCATCAACGGACAAAACGGCATCGTGCAGGGCGATACGCCCAAGCAAGAGAAAAAGCCCAAAAATAAAAACGGCCTGTTCGACTGGCTGGAAGATTTATTGGATGATTGAGAATCCACGCTTCCCCCACCTAGTCTCCCCCATCTTGGGGAAAGAACGAATTCTCCCCTCGTCTTGGGGGGAGTTAGAGGGGGGCTATGACTGACGTTATCCCCATTCTCCGACGCCGCCGTGACCGCCGCGAATCCGCGCGCCGGGGTGTGGAAGCACGGGCACGTCGATTTGGGATCGGCGTTGGATTTGTGTTCAGCATTACCCTGGTACTGCTCATCTTTGGGATCGTTTTTTACTACGCCGAACTGACCCGTGACCTGCCCTCGATTCAGGCCTTGCCAAACCTGCTCAACCCGCCCGACGGCCTGCTCCTGCAACCCACGCGGGTCTACGATCGCACGGGTCAGCACATCCTGAAGACTTTCGCGCCAACGGAATCCCCACGCCGTTACATCCCAATTGACCCACAAAATCCACAGCACCTGCCAGATTCGCTTGTGCAGGCCACCCTCGCCATGGCAGACCCGACCTTCTGGGAACATTCTGGCTACGCATTGACCGGTTTGGTCAACCCCAATTCCCATCCCACCATCGCGCAAATACTGGTCAACGATTTGCTGCTCTGGAATGAAGAACCATCGTTGCAGCGTGCTTTCCGCGAACGCTTGCTGGCCGCACAGATCACCTCCACCTATGGGCGTTCACAGGTCATCGAGTGGTATCTGAACTCAGCCAACTATGGCAACTATGCCTATGGCGCGGAGGCCGCGGCCCAACTGTACTTCGGCAAATCCGCCGCGGAACTGACGCCTGCCGAAGCCGCGATATTGGCTGCTGTAAGCCAGGCTCCCAGCTTGAATCCATTGGATGCGTCCCAGGTAGCTTTGCAACGCGGGCGTGAAACCGTCCACATTATGGAAGCGCTGGGTTTTCTCACAGAAGATGAAACGGGTGAGATACTGGCGGAAACACCCTCACCTCTGGCCCCTCTCCCTCAGGGAGAAGGGGGACTTCGCCCCGGCCTTCCTCAACCTGGTTCTGGGTCAACTCGACACCCAATTCGACCGCGCGCGTATCGAGCGTGGTGGGCTGACCATCACCACCAGTCTCGACTATGATCTGCAAGTCCAGTCCTCCTGCGCCATGCTGGTCTACATGGCGCGCCTGGGTGGCAGCCCAGCCATGCCCGCCGATTGCGAAGCCGCGCGCCTGATCCCTTCATTGCCTTCCGATCTGCTCGCACCGGAACCCATTGCCAGCGCGGTTGTCATCGATCCGCGGAATGGTCAGGTGCTGGCGCTCCTCGGCGAGAGCTTTCGAGGACAGGAAACGGCCCTTTTGGCAGAACACAACTCCGGGTCCCTCCTGACGCCCTTCGTCTATCTAACCGGTTTCACGCGTGGGCTAAGTCCCGCGTCGCTTGTCTGGGATATCCCCACAGCCGCCTCCATCCAAAATCCAGATGACGCCTATCACGGCCCCGTCCGTTTGCGGCTGGCGCTGGCGAACGACTATTTTGCCCCGGCCGCGGGGGTGCTGGAGCAGATGGGGCTGGAAAACGTGACGCAGACGACGAAATCGTTCGGACTAAATTTGGAACCTGCCTCCGTTCCCCTGCGCGAACTCAATGCCCTTCAGCACCCTCGAGTTATCTAGCGCCTACGGGACGCTAGCTGCGGGCGGCGTGAAATACGGAAACCAGACCGAGGCTGGCCTGGCCCCCGTGACCGTGCTGCGCGTGGAAACCGCCGATCATGCCATCTGGCTGGACGCCAGCGTCCCGGCCGCCCAGCCGGTGGTCACGCCGCAACTGGCCTACCTGCTCAACCACATCCTGAGCGACGAGCCTGCCCGCTGGCCCTCGCTAGGACATCCCAACTCGTTCGAGATCGGGCGCCCGGTGAGCGCGAAGATTGGCCAAACGGCCGATGGCCTGGACGCCTGGGCTGTGGGCTACACCCCCTACCGCGTGGTGACCGTCTGGACGGGCACGCGCGCAGAGCCAGAGATGCGTCTTTCGCCGCGCCTCCCGGCTGGCCTGTGGTATGCGCTCATGCAAACCGCTTCGCGCGACCTGCCGCCCGATGGCTGGAACGCGCCCGCGGGCATCACCGAGATAGACGTGTGTGACCCATCCGGCCTGCTGCCCACTGAAGACTGTCCCACGATCGTGCGTGAAGTGTTTGCCAACGGCAGCGAACCGATCCAGGCCGATAACCTGTACCGAGTCTACGAGATCAACCGCGAGACCGGCTTCCTGGCAACGGTCTTCACGCCGCCGCAACTGGTGGAAGAACGCGTCTACATGGCCTTCCCTCCCGAAGCGCGTGATTGGGCCGCAGCCAACGGATTCTCGACCCCGCCCGATTCCTACGATGCCATCCAGCCCGTGGATACCAATCCGGACGTGTACATCACGACCCCATCCATGTTCGCGGACGTACGCGGTGAGATCGAGATCACCGGCACAGCCATAGGCACAGACCTGGATTACTATCGCGTGCTGGTCGGGCAGGGACTCAACCCGCCGAACTGGGTGCAGTTGGGCGATGACTCCGGTTCATTAGTGGTAGATGACACGCTGGCCATCTGGGATACCAGGGAACTGAACGGCCTGTACGCCGTGCAACTGCAAGCCGTGCGTACAGACCAACTGGTCGATACGGCCGTCATACAGGTGACGGTGGACAACACCGCCCCGGAATTGAGCATCACTTACCCACAGGATGGGGATGAACTGGAGTACACCAACAACCGCCAGATCACCTTCCAGGTGACGGCGAGTGATAATTTATCTTTGTCAATTGTGGAATTTTTTGTGGATGGCGTGCTGGTCGGCTCGCTGGAAGAAGCCCCCTTCGCGCTGATCTGGAACACGCGCCGCGGTGAACACCGTTTGTTGGTGTTGGCGAGAGATCGAGCGGGGAATGAGCGTGGAGAGGAAATACAGTTTGTGGTGGAGTAGCCTGGATTATTCATCTCCTCGGCTCAGAAAATCAATATTCTCATCATTCCCTAGAATTAGGTAATCATATAGTACATCTGCCATTATTTGATGCGCCTCTCCATTTGGATGACTATCGATTGGATAAATGCTATATTCTTCAATATCCTGTCCTTTGAAAGGCAGACTAACATTCACAAAATAGAGATCGTTTTTCAACACTATCTCTTCTAATTTATTTGCATACTTTTCATTATAGAAATTATCCAAATATATAACGATTATTGGTATATCCTTTTGTTTACTATAATCACTCATTTCCGAGAAGATACTGGACATATATCTTCTTTCTTGTCCTGTGAAAGGAGCCTTGCGAGCAAGTTCCTTTTCCAAGTCTTTTTTATTATAGTAATATTTCCCTTTTATTGCATCAATTGAGTAAAAATGAAAGAATGGGTACGTTTTGGAAACCTCCCAGAATTGTTGTTCCCCGGGATCGTATTGATCGTTACGAGGACAAAATCCGATCAATATTAAGTCTGGATCATAATCTTGAGCTTTATACTTTATCACCTCCATATATTGGTTTAGACTGTATCCACTAACGCCAAAATTGATAAATTGATATGTAAAATCCCTTTGTTCTTTATTTAGCTGTTCTTCAAGTACCGAGTGAAACGTTTCCTCGATCTCAATTCCATCGGCCATTACAAATGAATCACCAATTACTGCAACTCGAAAAATATTCTCTGTCTTAGTGAGACTGTATTCTTTGTCTCTAAGCCCGGCAGCGTTCGTTCTTAAACTAACCAACTTATGTAAAGTGTTCAAGTTTGGTTTAAGCTCCCAAACAAGTACAGGATTATTTGATGGCATTACTAAACCAAGTTCCCCCAAACCATTGATACTGTTCATTTTGCCTACTGAAAAACTTGCATTTCCAAACAGATAGAAACGGTATGATTGTTCCAGTGCAAGAAAAGAAAAGGCAGCAGAAAATAACAGGAGTAACCCATTTATGAAAAGATTCTTCTTATTCATATTTATATTTATCTTTATCCTAAACCTTGCTTTACCCAGCAAGATATTGTGATAAGGAGATTATAGCTGGTTATCTTGCCCACTCTACGGTCGGTAAAACCCATGCATCTAAAGGCTGATACAAAATCCCATGCCCCGTGCCGATCTCCAGAACGATTTCATCGGAATTGGTTAGTTCAGAGAATGAGAAATATTCCTGGCAGGAGCCAGCGTACTGATCGACAGAGTCGTAAATGGACAGCACATTCCCATGCAGAACGATTTGGTCATGTATAAAGTAGGCAACCGCATCAGGGTGACAAAGCCCCATGATGACAAAATTGACTTTGTCGTTCTCAAGCAAATGAGAGACAAAGACCGCGATCCATGCCCCTTTGGATGCGCCCACAACGGTGATGTTTCGCGCCGGAACGCCAGCTTCTAGCAATGTTTGGACTTGCTGCTTTACTCTTTTTGCATAGGCGATACTATCTGTGTCTTTTGGCCTTTGCTCGCTGATCACGATGAAACCGTGTCCGCTCAACGCATCCAAAATCGCTTCGTATTCGTATTCGCCATAGTCAGGGCTTATCGCCAGGATGCCCTGGTCTTCGATGATCTTGCCGTGCAGATAGAACATGTACCGTTGTGTTGGGTCGATTGAGTCTGGGAATTCGTATGTGCGGGCGCTTGTACAGCCGGTCAGGGAAAGTGCGATCAGAATAAAAATGACAAGTTGTCGCGCTTGCATATTTCTCAAACTTTCTTGACGATCCCCTCCACCGTTGCCAGCACTTCCTCGATCTGAGCGCCAGTCAGTTCAGGATAGACCGGCAAAGCCAACAGAGTACGGCTGCATTCCTCGGATACAGGGAACTGTCCTTCGCTTGTCCCAAGCGCGCGGCAAGGCTCTGCCAGGTGCAGCGGCTGCGGATAATACACTTCGCTGGCGATGCCCGCATCCTTAAGCCCCTGCTGGACCGCATCGCGCTCGTCAAAGGCCACCATGTAGAGATGATACACATGCGTGCGGTCGGGCGCTTCTACCGGAATCTGCAATCCCAGCGCGCCCAGGTGACGTGAATACGTGTGGGCGATCTCAGCCCGGCGCGCGTTCCAGGCATCCAGGTGTTTCAGTTTGACCCGCAAAACAGCCGCCTGCATCGCATCCAGGCGAGAGTTGTATCCTAAAATTTCAGGGAAGTACTTTTTCTTCCAGCCATGCGTGCGCAGCATGCGTACTTTTTCAGCGATCTTGTCATCATTCGTGGTGACCATGCCGCCATCGCCATACGCGCCCAGGTTTTTGCTGGGGAAGAAGCTCAGGCAGCCCACATCGCCGATCGCCCCCGTTTTCACCCCTTTATATTCCGCGCCAACGGCCTGAGCGTTGTCCTCGATCACTTTCAGCCCGTGTTTCCGGGCAATCGCCATGATCTCGTCCATGTCGGCGGGCTGCCCGTACAGATGCACCGGGATGATTGCTTTGGTTTTGGATGTGATGACCGCTTCCATCGCAGCCACATCCATCAAATAGGTTTCAGGGTGAATATCCACAAATACCGGTCGTGCTCCCAGGGTCATCACTGTCCCGGCGGTGGCAAAGAAACTATAAGTCGGCACGATCACTTCGTCCCCGGGCTCCACGCCTGCCGCCTGCAAGGCCAGCACCAGCGCATCCGTGCCAGACGCAACCCCAATCGCGTGCCTGACTCCCAGGTATTCGGCCACTTCATTTTCCAAAGCATCTACATTCGGCCCCAGGATGAAGCGACCGGATTCCAACACGCCCATCACAGCCTGATCCATTTCAGCTTTGATGGTGTGGTATTGTGCGACTAAATCTAGCAGGGGGATTTTCATTCTGCATCTTCTCCTATTAGGATTACATTCTCACCTTTTTTCGCATACCGCTCGCCACATTCGGGACAATGGGCCTGCTCCCCTCCATCGACCATCTCAAACTCCAGGCGGACTCCGCACTGACACATCCAGCCTTGGACCCGGCCCGGGTTGCCGTAGACAAGCCCAAAGTCCGGAACGCTGCGCGTGACCACTGTCCCGGCGCCGATGAAGCAATATTGTCCCAACGTCACCCCACACACGATGGTCGCGTTGGCCCCGACCGTCGCGCCTTTTTTGATCAGCGTGGTCTTGTACTCATCCTTGCGGCTGACGTGGCTGCGCGGGTTGATCACATTGGTCAGCACCATCGAAGGCCCCAAAAAGACATCATCTTCCACGACCACGCCGGTGTAGAGGGAAACATTATTCTGTATCTTGACATTATTCCCAATGGTCACATCCGCCGCCACGAAGACATTCTGCCCGATGTTGCAGCGTTCGCCAATTTTGACGCTCCCCATTACATGGCAGAAATGCCAGATTTTTGTGTCCGCGCCGATTTGTGCGCCCTCATCCACATAGCTGGATTCATGCACAAAGAAATCCATAATATTCTCCAATATCATCATTCCGTTGGGACAGCAGTTCAACTGCTGTCCCAACAGCATTATTCAGACAACTTCGGATGTGCCAGGCTGTCCAAAGCCGAGATGGGCGAAGTGCGAATGCGATGGGTCAGCTCAATAGACGGACGGGCATCCTGGATGCCAAAGCCCCTCCCGGCCAGTGTTTCTTCGTAGACGCGCGTATGTAGATCGGTGAAGCCTCCCGAGAATTCAATCTCTTCCCCGTCCACAGTGATCGAGCGATAGGTTGGCTTCCCGGCAGACACGGCAGATTCGGGCAAATCATCCTTATCCACTGAAAGGAACCAACGCACGCGCGCATTCTCAAGCTCAATATATCCGCTCATGCGCTTGTCATCAGCATGATACAACTTCACATCACCCGCAGGGCCAAACAACCACAGCAACAGGTCAAAGAAATGGACACCAATATTCGTTGCCACACCGCCCGATTTTTCCTCCTGCCCTTTCCAGGAAACCTGGTACCAGATTCCCCGGCTGGTGATGTAAGTCAGCATCACATCATGCTGCTTTCCGCTGGTATCAGATTGTAAGCGTCTGCTTCAACTTGAGCAGTTCCGGGTGCACACGCAACTGTAAAACATTATTCACCCTTTGGCCTGTTTCGGCCTCGATTTCTTCCAGACTGTCCAAATTCCATGGATTGATCACCAGGGGTTTTTCACAGATCACATCTGCCCCGACCCGCATCGCCAGGCGACAATGCGCATCGTGCAGGTAATTCGGCGAACAGACTGAGATATAGTGCACGCGATCTTTCTTCCGGCCCGCGGCGAAGCTTTTCCAGATGGCGGTCAAAGCGTTCGATCTCTGTAAAGAAACTGACATCATACCCAAATTGATCCAAAATCCCAACCGAGTCTTTCGGATCAGCAGCAACGATCAGATTGTTTCCCGTATCCCTGACCGCTCGCAGATGTCTGGGTGCAATATAGCCTCCCACCCCAATAATTGCAAAGTTTTTTGACATATTTACTTTTTCCTATCTGCTTGATAATTTTACAAGTGCAATGCACTTCAACATTGAGCGTGTGTTGAGAAAAATTCTGGTCAAGTGCGTTGCACTTTCCCAAAAAACTAGCTTAGTACCTTTTCTTTGAGCATTCAATATTTGAATTGTAATCGCCTTTGAGAATCGGTCAAGTGCACAGGCAACCTTTCCAAAGATCCCATCATCCCTTACAATCAAGCCGCCATGAAAGAAAATACATATATTGATCCCGCCGAGAAAAAATATCAGGCCACCCGCCAGGCGCACTGGGATGCTGTCGCGCGCAAGCGTGATGGCTGGCATGGCATGGGCGGCTGGTACCACCGCCGCATCGAACAAATCTATCGCTTCCTCGTCAGCCCCGGGCAGCGCGTGCTTGAACTCGGCAGCGGCACTGGGGACCTGCTCGCCGCAGTTCAGCCTGCGCATGGCGTGGGGGTTGATTTTTCAGAAGAAATCGTCACACGCGCTACAAGTCGCCATCCTGAACTCGAATTCATTCAGGCTGATGCGCACGACCTGTCCGAACATAAAAGGCCCCTTCGATATCATCATCCTTTCCGACCTGGTCAACGAACTGTGGGATGTTCAACAAGTTTTGGAGCAGATCAAACCGCTTTGCACGACTCGCACACGCCTGATATTTAACTTTTACAGCCGCGTGTGGGAGCTCCCGCTCTCCATTACACAGCTTCTGAACCTGGCCACCCCCACCCTGGCCCAAAACTGGCTAACCCGCCACGATATCTGCCAACATGCTCCAACTGGCCGGTTTCGAAACCATCCGCACCTGGCAGGAAGTACTCTGGCCCTTGCCGCTCGGCGGCTTTTTCAACAAATTCCTTGTCCGGTTCTGGCCTTTTCGCGAATTCGCCCTGTCCAATTTTTTGGTGGCGCGCCCGCAACCGGAAAAAGCGAAGGTAAAGCCCCTCGTTTCTGTGATCGTTCCGGCCCGCAATGAAGCCGGGAACATCAAAGCGATTTTCGAACGGGTTCCCAAAATGGGAGCGGACACGGAACTGGTCTTCGTCGAGGGCCATTCCCAGGACGATACTTATGACACCATCGAAAAGGAGATCGCCGCGCATCCTTCTACCCCCAGCCTGCTGCTGCGTCAAACGGGCATCGGCAAAGCGGACGCGGTGCGGCTCGGCTACGAGCGTGCCAGCGGCGAAATGCTGATGATCCTGGACGCCGACCTGACCGTCCCGCCTGAAGACCTGCCCCGTTTTTACGATGCGTTGGTTTCGGGCAAAGGTGAATTTATCAACGGCGTGCGGCTGGTCTACCCGATGGAAGCGCAAGCCATGCGCAGCCTGAATTTCCTGGGGAACAAATTCTTCAGCCTGGCGTTTTCCTGGCTGTTGGGGCAGCCCATCAAGGATACCTTGTGCGGCACGAAAGTGCTGTGGAAAACCGATTACGAACAAATTGCCGCCAACCGCTCTTACTTCGGCGATTTCGACCCTTTCGGCGACTTCGACCTGATCTTTGGCGCAGCCAAGCAGAACCTGAAAATCGTGGACCTGCCCATCCGCTACCGCGAGCGGACCTACGGCTCGACCAACATCTCACGCTGGAAACACGGACTGCTGCTGATGCGTATGGTGGCTTTTGCGGCCCGGCGTATCAAGTTTGTTTAGTTGCCACTGAAGTCCATAGAGAGTACAGCCCCAAATATTTTATGCTCTTTTGCATCTAAATTATTGGCAAAGCTATTTTTTTGGGCACGTTCTCTCACCCTGCTGGGGAATATAAACAGCAATCTGATTTTCGGGATAAATCGCATCTTCCTGATAATTGCACAAAATATGTTTCATCACGCGCCGTACCCAGGCGTTGTTCTCTTCGCCCATAAAATATTTTGGTCCTAGCAACTTATATTTGAGGGGATCCACAATAATGAAAGCAAATCGTTGGTTTTCCATATCGCTACGAAATGCTTTCAGGTAATCTTCCTGGTTGGACATTGCCATTTCCATCAGCTCTTCACGCTCATATTCTGGAGAGAGGGAACGTTTTCCAGTTCTTGGAAGGTAATTAGTTGCCGTTGTGAAATAAACAGCACATCCTGCCCATTGCGATTGGCATCATCTACATAACTTTGCAGATTCTGTATAACCTGTTGTGTGCGTAAGGAGTCATATGTTCGAATCCCCGCCTGTGTTTGGGCTGCAAACCAGACCGGGACGAGGAGTGCAATCAAGGTTAGTGACCAAGGCAAGGAAACAGAGACAGGTTGGGGCTTGGATTGAGGCGTATAACGTCCAAAGACAACATACATCGTAACAAGTAAAAACAATACCAGGTATACATCCATGTTGTGTAAGTCTGCACCGCCACCAATCTTTGTGCTGACAATGGCGCCCGTCACAAAAAAGGTAAAGATTCCCAATATTATAAAAAAGGTTCGCAATGGATGTAAATCAATTGACTGATTCCTGTAAGCATATCCAAGCAAAAGCATAGGAGGTATAGAAACCAGAAGAATTCCAGGAAGGATACCTAGGGAAAAGGTAATATTCGGCCACAGTCGATACCAGAGAAGATCAGAAACCAGGCTGGTGTAATAGGCAGATACGTCGGTGCCAGAAGCCACAATGTAAATGCGTTGAGCGATAAAGGCTGTACCCATAAGCCCACCCCTAACCACGCGATTGGACGCCAAACGTACTGCCAAAACTTCCCGCGAGAGTAGGGAGTTTCAAGCAGATAGAGCATTGATACCAGGCTTGCTGGTACTGGGAACCAGTTAATACGACTTAACCCGGCCCATATCGACGTGATCACGATTATCAACCAAGTGCGCTTTGGATGATCAAAGGACACACCATACATGAGGATAATAACAATCAGGGAAAGATGAAAATAAAGCGGACCCTGGAAGAGATAGAGAAAAACCCAGAGTGCAATTAGAAAACGCGTCAAGCGACCTGGCAATGATACGCGTTTGGCAAATACAAAAGCGGTTATGCCCAGCAAAACATAGCGCAGCATCATCTGCCAGAAACGATGAAACCAGAGCGGAGCATCAACTAGATAGGGTGGAATCAGTAAAATGTGCAGGCTGGGATTAATAATCGGCCAGTTAAGAGCTTGCCCATAAACCTGCCTGGATACAAAAAGTGATGCCAGATAAAAACGCGTGGTTTCTGTCCAACCCAGAGAGAACGGATAAGATGTTGCGATAGTTAGGTCAGAGAGAAAACGATGTAGTGTGGCCTGGGATAAGATTGTAACAACGAAGGCTGTAGTCCAAGGCTGTTTCATCCAACAAAGTTTGAAGCCAATGGTGCCAAGCAAAGTGAAAATCCAAAAGCCAAGTATCCGTACCCACAACGCCTGGTTTAGCAAGCTGAATCCAGGTAAAAATGAAATTATGCTGTAAGAGAACAAACTGATAACAAATAAGAATAATCCAATCAAAATATAAAATTTAGCAGAAAAATGGAAGGAGAATTTTTCATTCACTAACGAGAGAAATCTTCTTTTTGCAGCATGATAATAGGACAACCCAAGCATCAGAAAGATAGCCAGACCTGCAAAGGCCAGAGAGAACAACAAACCCATCCAGGATTTACTTGCAAGCAGAATTACTCCCAGTTCTCTTGCCAAGATCAACAATTGCCAGATGGAAAGCGGAATCAACATTGCCGTGATCAGTAGAATGCAACGCAAAAAAGATAAGAGGGAAGGCTGCCTAATCATGAGCTAATGAGGAATTTCGTAAATTTTGACGTCGGGGTTGACTGCTGCCAGGGAGATCTGCGGCAGGAAGGATGGCAATGAATACTCGAAGGACGCCAGCAGGCGCAAATCGGTTTCCCCGGCCAATAGCTGACTGAAAAACTCACACTCGACCGGATTGGTCTGGCAGATATGCTCGTTGCGGAAGCGCGCGTATGTAAAACTGTCAATCACCAGGTAATCCACATCTCTCTCGTACAGTCCATCGTTGCCCTGGTTGTATGCGAAGGCCTTGTTGGTGGGCACCGTTTCGCCGGGATATTTGATCAGGTAAATTGGATAATTGCGGGCTTTGGAGAAATGGTCTTCCGGGATCGATGGGGGATACAGGGTGTATTCAAGAACAGTATCCGGCTCAAGCGTTTTGAGAAACTCCCCGGCTGGCGTGCGGGCATCGTTCGCAAACAAAAGCGCAACGCTGATAACGTGCAGGAAGGAAACCACAATGACGAGAACCATCGCTGCGCTTATCAAGGGAACGGCAAAAGCGAACTTCCTCTCCTTTACAAACGCAATCGCATCTTCCACAAACAGACTTGCCAGCACGGCAAACATGGGCAGGAAGGGCAGGAAGAACCTGGGAACGTAATTGTAGGACATCCAAAATGGGATGTTGAAGATGAAAATAGCGGCTAACAGTGTGAAGATGATCTTCTTACGGCGCTCGTTTTCTTCCACCTTTTTGAGCGCGTGCAAAACGAGTTTTATCGCGAACCAGATGAAAGCGAGCAGGAATAAGTAATATACCCAGGTCCCAACCGCCGCCCGGAATGTGCCCCACTGCCCAAAGAAACCGATCACACTGTCCGGGCCGCGCCCGTAGCTGGCAAAGCGCAGAGCAGCCGGGATCATGCGCTTGAAGTAGAACGACATCCACAGCAGGGCTTTGGGCGTGCCTGCCACATACCCGGCAACCGTCAAAACAGCGGCGATGAAGAACGTTTCGATGGTGCGCAGGAAATCTGTTCGGATGCTACGCCAGTTTTGGATCAAAAAGAACACCAATAAAACAGCGATAAAACTGGCCCCCGTGTATTTACTCGAAGCGGCGCAGCCCACCGAGAAGAATGCCAGGTAAAGCCAGCACCTGTGCGTGGAAAGCCTGTATTTGAGCAGGGCAAACAGAGACAATGTTATGAAGAATAATAGGTATAAGTCATTGTGCGCAAAGCGGGCATTGTGGACGAGCACCGTGCTCGATAAAGCCAAAAAAGCCGACAGCAAACGGATGTATATATTCTCGCTTGCCATTTTCGTTATGAAATAAATCAAGATAATTGTCAATCCGCCAAGGAAAACCGATATCAGCCTTGCAGATACCAATACGTCTACCTGGGAGCCTCCCGCTTTGTCAACCAGCCATCCAACGCCATACATGATGTGTTTGGGCAGCGATGGATAGTTATAGTCGGGCTCAGTTTCATCGAATTTCATTTCCCCGCCCAATGCCATGTTCACGCGCCAGAACAACTCATCCGGATTCCACAGGGAGGGCGCGCCCCAGGATATGCCTGGTACTGTCACTGCAAGGAACAGCAAAAACAGCACAAGTGGAATGAATTTTTCGTACCTGATAAGAAGTCTTCTCAAGATCAAATTTCATAATGCAGTTAGCCCCGAATCGACTTTATTCTTGCGGTTCCAGCGTAATCGGAAGTTCAGATGAGCAGTCGATTTCGCCTTGCTTCGGAACAAGCAGTTGGATTTGGGCGCTCCGATATGTTCCAATTTCCTCATAATAGCACAACACCGGTCTTACCACCCACTCCACCCAGGCGTTGTTTTCCTCGCCAAACTCGTAGCTGCTGTCCTTCACAGGGGCGCGCAGAGGTTCGCTAATGATGAGAGAAAAACGTTGAGCTGCAAGTTCACTATAAAGCCTGTGGAAATATTGCTCATTTGCGCCCATAGCCGCGTTCATGAGCACCTTCTTCTCATACTCAGGAACGAGCGGCACATTTTCGACATACCTAAAGGTCAACAGTTGGCGTTGATCCATAAAAAGGATTTCTCCCTTCGGGCTTCGCAAGTGCAACTTCCCTTTCGATGTCCTGCATGATGTCATCCACTTCGTCCTGGGCCGGAAGCATCTCCAGGAATTTCTCATTGGATACGTCCGTCAGAGTGACCAGCCAGGTTGCATCTTCTGCGAAGCGGTAGGAACGCAATGCGGATAATGGCTGGATGCCTGGAATAATTAGCAGAAGCACAAGCACGCTCTTCACCCAAATTGGGGACGCATCGATCTCTCGCAGCCATTGCCTGCCTCCGTTTTCCCAGGCGATCACGGCCACAAACAATATCCCGATTAAGAACATGTCCATATTGTGCAGGTCCCCGCCGCCGCCAATTTTCGTGGACACGATCACCCCCACCGTCAAGAATGCCAGTAACGGAAAAACAAGCGCCAATTTTTGCCAGGTATTCAACATCCATTTTCTTGTGGAAAGAAGATAGAGCACCAATGAAATGGTCGGAGCCACAGCGATTAGCAAGGCGAGTAAAATGCCATGCCATAGGTCGCATTTGGAAAAAGCCGATACCACAACAAGGGATGTGCTGTAACCGCAGATGTCACAGAACCCACACTGACAGAAGGCGCCAAAGGCGAGGACGCAGGAGCAAGGACATCGGGATGTGGTGACCATACTCTTCCAGGCAGCCTGGAGCCATCGCCAGATCGCTGACCCATAGAATCCACCGATTGCGCCTGCCAACCCCAGGGCAATCGCGCGCCGCCAGGTTGATGCCCGCAGACGTCCATCTTGCAGCCTGGCCCCTGAGAACTCCAGCATTACCAGCCACAACCCTGGCGCAAACATCCAGGTATAGCGGCTTTCTTCCGCCAGATAGCTGGTGATGATAATCAAAGGGATGGAAACCCATAGCGGTCTGCGCCAGAGCAAGGCAACGGCAAATGCAAATAAGACCAACGGCGGATGGATTGGGCCTTGTTTCAGCAAGATGAACGACCACAAACCCAATAGGAACCAGAGTTTCTTATCTTTTGCCGTAAAGCGAAAAGCTGCCAGCCCGAGCAGCAGATAAGGGAGAACGGTTGTCAACGCCGTCCAAAAGCGCTCCACCACAATCGTTACACCTGGAACGATGAAAGGGAGTCCGCCCACCAACTGCCGACCAGTATCCGTGGTGGCAGGAATACCCTGATCTAGAGGATAGTCATACAGGTAGCGCCCAAAGAGGAGGGAGTAATCCCACATGCGATTTCCTTCGGACCAGCCGATAGAGAAAGGGTAATCGCTGACATTGATGAAAGCAAAGGCGATTGAAAAGGCGCTCGATGTTAGCAAAAGGGCAGTCAGCAGGGTATACCAACTCACCAATCATGATCAGATTTCAGGAAGATTGCCAAACTTGCAGCCACAAAGCCCCAAAGCATCAGGCGGAAATACAGCCCGCTAAAGACAACCCCCCAGGGCGTGTATTGCAAGAACCAGACCGGGAATATTAATAATATTATGACAATGAGCCAGCGAAATCCGCCCAACTTTTGGCGTAAAGAAATAACCCGGTCAGGGAAAGCTCCGAAAAAGGATGGCTTCCACAGAACCAGCAGGGCGCCAACCCAGGTAAGAATGCAGAACAGCACAAAGGCAAAAAAGCCAACACCCCACTTGAGCGAAAACTCCCCCAACCAAACACCCGTTCCCCAGGCAATTGCATGGAACTCAAGGCAGGCACGGACCAGGATGTATGCAAACAAACCTGCCACTGATACTTTGGCAATTTGTTCACTGACGCTGGGTGTGCTCTTCTGCGTTTTCGCAGACATTCTTATCTCCTGCTCACAGGTACTTTGTTTCGGATGCAGTCCCACAGGGATGCTACGCGATTGTACTGCACACCGCTCGCAGTGCAATCGCTCGCAAACATTAAAAATGGGAAGTTGTTTTTACATAGCCTGAAGTATTTCTTCAAAAAAGCGGATACGTTCCGCTTCTTTGACTGTCTGATCAATGGATGCGATCAGGCTGCGGTTAACACGCTTTCCACGCATGCGGTAAGCAAAATCGTGGATGGCCTGTCCGTGCGTCTGAATATTATCCTCTTTGTTGGGAATCTTCAACAGGAAATCGACCTCCAAATCCCTCAAGTCGGTGTCCACATAAGGCAGTACCATTGGCAGACCGTATGCCAGGCATTCACGCGTTTTCAAAGGAGAGCTTTCATTCAATGAAATCCGGTGCAATCCCAGGGAAGCAATAGCGCAATCCATTGTTCCCAGGATTTTTTTGTATTCCCCAGTATTCAGGTACCCATATAAGTGTAAATTCTCCGGCACAAAATCGTATCCGTCGATCTGATCATATCCAATAACATGGACACTAATATCGGGAAATGACCTTGCAAGTTGGATCAACTTGTCCACGCCCTGCCAGGGGGCATCAGGGGAACCGATAAAAGCCACTCGAGGCCGGGCATTTTCAGGGGCGGGAAGAGGCGGAATGTTGTCCAGATCAATGCCATCGCCGATCACCCTGGTCGGCTTCCTATACTTTGCGTTATGGGGAATTGTTGCGAGTTCGTTGGAAAGACAAACCAGTCCGCTAGTGCGTGAGACGATCAAACCGCGTGTCAGGCGATTGTACAGGCTATAGAACTTTCCAAGCCTTCGGTGCTGTGCCAGGTCATTGGTATTTATCTCCTCTACCAAAGGGGCAATGGAAGCCAGCCGGTGAATTGGGAATACGTACATCCCATAGCGCAGGTAAATAATATCGGGCCCATAACGCCGGGCGGCTTTCACCAGACGGTGTGCTGCCCTTACCCGATCCCATTCAGCAAATAAACCCTTTCCATGATAAAAGAATACTTCTCCAGGAAGTAAAGGAGCGTCTGTTTCCCGCCGCAGGGTGTGCATGAAAAATCGAACATCGTGCCCCATTGCACGCCAGGCGTCCATCTGGCGCAGGATTTTTTTCCCTACGCCACTTGAAGTGGTTCGCGGCCAATGAAGTGAAACATACGCAATCCGCATAGGCTAAAACTCAATTGCATGACGTTTAGACCAGTGGATCAGGTTAATCCAGCGCCAAACTCGGAAGCTGAAAGGCCTCTTGTTTGTGGAAACATCCTGCCATTCTTGTTTGACTTTTTCCAAATTCAATGCGGATATCGAAGCTGCAGTTTCGCTATTGAGAGCCTTCTCAACCCATGGCTGCAGATCTTCCAACCAACTCTTCTCGGGGGTCGAAAACCCTATTTTGTCCCTGCGCTCTAAGATTGGCTCTGGGACAATACCTTGCATGGCTTGACGGAAAATGGATTTCGAGTAGCCCTTAATATCAACAATCTGCTCTTCAGGCAACGAAAATATAAAGTTGATCAATTCCGGTGTAAGGAAGGGCACCCGACTTTCCACAGAATGTGCCATGGAATTACGATCTTCATAGCGCAGAAGCATAGGAAGGCTGGTCTCCATCACACTCTGGTACAACATCCGCCGAAACGGGTCGGTGCCCTGCTCCCATCGGTAAACTGGCGGTGGCTGTCACGCCGTGTTTTTCAAACCAGGAGCGATTAAACCATTCAGGTACCAGGTCTTCACCAATCACTTTCCTTGCAACGCCGTGAAATTTTTCAGGAAGCAACCAGGCACCTGCCCGGTAAACAAGTCTGGGTCCGCCGAAGTATGGGCAATTCCAGTTGTTTCGCAGGAATGCAAACATTTCTCGCCAACGATGACGGCGCAACATGGAAACAAGACGAAGGGAATAGAAATAGTTGTAACCACCCAGTGCCTCATCAGCTCCTTGCCCATCGAGCATGACCTTTATGCCAGCTTGCTGGGTGAGCCGGAACACGCAGAATTGGGCATACATGCTCGTGCTGCTGAATGGTTCATCAAGGGAGTAGATGAAATGATCTAGGTCAGCGACGAAGTTATCAGGAGAGATGCGCGTTTTATGAGGGACAGTCTGCGCACGATTGATGATCATATCCACCCAGATTCCTCGTTGAGCCTGGCATCCGATGCAATGTAACTGAAGGTATGGATTTCCTGTTCTGGCTGGTGTTGGCGCATCGCCATCACAATGGCCGACAAATCAATTCCGCCCGACAGGGCAGCTCCCACCGGGACATCGCTGCGAAGATGTAAACGAACATTCTCCAAAAACAAATGCCGTAGTTGCTCAGCCGCATCAGGGGCAGATATGGCGCGGTTTGTCTCCATGTCCACATCCCAATACCTTCGAGGTTCTAAAACAGGCGAGGGAGTATCCAGGGGTATTTCCATGTAGTGCGCTGAAGGTAGATGCTTAATCTCTTTCCAAAGGGTTGCATCACTGTTATCCGTAATGCCGTAGCGTAGATAAACATAAAGTGCTGAAGGATTAACTTTACGGCTCACATCCCCAAGCGCAATCAATGCCTTGGCCTCGGAAGCAAAGGCAAAACGTGATCCATTGTAAGTATAGTAAAGAGGCTTTATACCGAAGAAGTCACGTGCCAAAAATAAGGTCTTTTTTTGCCTATCTAATACAGCAAAGGAAAACATGCCAATCAATCTGGACAGCACACCTGCTCCCCATTGAATGTATCCGGCAAGCAACACTTCCGTATCAGATGTGGATACAAATTTATGTCCCAAATCTGCTAACTCGGCACGAAGTTCAAGATAATTATAGATTTCCCCGTTAAAGATGATCCAATAACGGCCATCAGTGCTTGACATTGGCTGGTGTCCAGAAGGAGACAAATCAAGGATGGATAAGCGACGGAAACCTAAGGCCAAATCGAACTCTTGACCAACAAAATTTCTAATATTAGACAAGTCGGGATGCGCATCACTGTCAGGACCGAGACATGCTTCCGCACGATTGCCAGACAGGTTTGCAAGCAGGTATCCCTCATCATCCGGTCCCCTGTGGCGCAGGGTAGAGACAGAGCTAATCAGGGCGTTTACATCGATTGGCTGCTGACGAGAATTCCAAACACCAAAAATTCCACACATTATTCAGGTTTCCTTATCAATAAAAAATTTTGTACAATTATGTTTCTTGCGAAGGAAGCCTTGATCTTATAACACGAGCTGGATTCCCTGCGCAAATCGAGTAAGGCCGTACATCTTTTGTAACAACCGATCCGGCGCCAATGATAGATCCCTTCCCGATCGTAATTCCTGGCAAAATAATCGAACGTGCGCCAATCCAAACATCATCTCCAATGGAAATCGGGAGATCTCCATTGAACCCTTGTAAACGCATCGGGATTTCAAGATTATCAAAATTATGGTTGTACCCAATAAACAAAACGTCCGGCCCGATCATAACGTCATTCCCTATGTTTACATTGTTAGGCATTTGACAGTTTGTACCAATCAACGAATTATCTCCGATTTCGATCATAGCCCCAGAGCCAAAACTGGCTCCGCGTTGCACATTGACATTCTTCCCCATTGATTTGAAAAGGCCCTTACAAGCTAATTGCCTGATACGCATGAAGATGTTTCCAAGTGGCTTTACCCGATAAGAAACTGGCAAATATCTTGCAAAGCCATAGTAGAAAGAAAGCCAAAAAATACGTAAGATTGTAAAGTCCGTTTTCATTGAATTGCCTTAAGCTTCTTCTTTACCGCGCCGCCATTAAAAGTGCGCGATGCGATCAAAACACATCTTCAACTCAATAGCCGGTCGTAGATTTGTTTCAATTTTTCCATTTCCGCTTCTGCATTTAAGGTTCTGGCTAGCTGCAATGCGTTCTTCTTGTAAGTGTTTATCATTTCAGGTTGAACCCTGCTCAAAGCGCTTGCCATACTCTCTGGAGTTTGATCGGCGGACAAAATGCCAATATTATGATGCCTGACAATTTCTTCCATCATTGGTAGAGGCGAAACTGCAACTGCGAGACCAGCCATGATGAAGTCAAAGAACTTATTTGGAAGTGAATTAAAGTAGGTGGTCTGTGTGGCCGCTAACAAAGGGATACCAATGTCAAATTCTGTTAAATCTCTCAACCACATCTTTAGGATCTGCAGGGTTGAAAAAATTAATACGCCCAGGCTCATAATTTGCAGCCAGTTGCTTTAAATGAGCCAAATATTTCGGCTGTGTGGGCAATAGTAAGAAGTTGAGCTCAAAACGGCCATCCAAAAGTGACATGAGGCGAATGAAATCCTCAAGATAACGTGATTCAACTGCAGCGCCATGATGAACAAGTTTGATTTGACCGGAATCAGACAGGCCGGAATTCTGTCTTTCTATAGGGCGGAGCATTGAGAATAATCTCCATTTGCCATCCAAAATCGCGATGATAAAGATCATAAATTCCCCTGGACACAGTTACCATTGCCCCAGGCGTATCTTGATATTTTTCAAATAAATAGGCACGGAATGGAACAATCAGAAATCTCCAGAGCCACTTATCCGCCTCTTCTGTGAAGCTATATTCATGTGCATCAAATACAACCTGACTACCACAAGTACGGGCAGCACTAACAGAAACGGGTAGGGCATTCCAATCATTTGCATGGATTAAATCGTACTTCCCCTTTATCAACAACTCACGGGCAAGAGAATATTCTTTTTTTATCCAAAATGCGCGTTCGTACATTCCAGGGAAGAGACGCCCAGCCAGCAGAGCCATAACATATGCAGCCAAATGCGGCCACGTACGCCTGGTCTTCGTCAATTGATGATAGCGGACACCTGTCGGAGGATTCCAGTCGCCAAAGGCAATTACGTCCACCTCGTAGAAATCTCGTGCGCCATCAACCTCACGCAATATACGGCTATCCCAGGCAATTTCCGAAAATGATAGAATGCAGAGCTTTTTATTTTTTGTCATGGCTTTGTGAATAACGTACGTTACAAAGATTTGTTGCGAAAGTATCAGAATGTTACGTTGAACAATTCAGCCCAACGGACAAAATTAATCCAGCGCCAGATGCGAAAATCAAATCTTTGTCTGCCGGCAAGGACTTGATAGTAATCCTTTTTCACCTGTTCAATATTCATAGCCGGGAGATCACGAGCCACGGGAGAATTGAATATCTTTTCCACCCAAGGCCTGAGAGTAGTAAGTATGTGTTTTTCAGGGGTCTGGAAACCTACTTTATCTTGTCGATCCAGGATGGGATCAGGGACAATGCCCCGCATCGCCTGGCGAAAAACCGACTTCGTAAGACCATTTCCATCAATGAGGTATTCTTCGGGCAAGGAAAAAATGAAACTGACAATCTGTGGTGTAAGGAAAGGCACCCTGCTCTCAATGGAATGCGCCATCGAATTGTGGTCTTCATAACGTAATAACATCGGCAGGCTGGTAGTGGTGAAAGACTGGAAAAGCATGCTTCGCAAAGCGTATCTTTTATTTAGTTCGGTCATGGAAATGATAGAACGAGGCTCCACATCATTGCGTCTTAACGAGGCAGCATTCATCCATCTGGGAAACAGGTCAGCCCCAACCAGCTTATGCCCGATACTTCGAAAATGACCCGGTAATAACAAGCCTCCGGCGCGCAAGAAAATTCTTGCACCACCGCATCCGGACGGTTCCAGACCTGACGTAAGAATGAAAAACCGCGGGCAAAAGTGCCTCGTGAAAGAAGCGAGAGCAAGCTGCCGGATAAATAAAGGCGTACCCACCCAGCAGTTCATCCGCCCCTTGCCCATCCAACATGACTTTGATCCGATTTTGATGAGCCAACCGGAAAACACAATATTGAGCATAGATGCTTGTACTGCCAAATGGCTCGTCGAGAGCATATATGAGAGAATCGATATCCTCTACCAGATTAGAGGCTGAAAAGATCGTTTTGTGAGCTTTTGCGTCGGCACTTTGACCGGCAAGATCCGCCCATTTCTCTTCACTCAAAATCGGATCATCAGCCAGATAAGTGAACGTGTGAAGATCAAGCCCCTTTCCCTGAATTTTACGCATGGCAGAAACAATTGCGCTCGAATTAATTCCTCCCGAGAGCGCTGCGCCAACAGGCACATCACTGCGAAGATGCAGCCGCACGTTTTGCAGGAACAGCTCACGGAGTTGAGCCGCCGCATCTAAGAAAGAAATGTTCAAATGCCGGCCAATCTCCAAACACCAGTACCGCTCGGGTTGGATCATGCCCGGTGTGTCTAGAGAGATTTCCAAAAAGTGCGCTGGTGGAAGTTTACGAATATCACGCCATAATGGAGATTTATCATGGTCCGTCAGTCCATGCCTCAGATATAAATAAGCCGCACCTGGATCCACCACACTTTCAACATGTTCCATTTCAAGAAGCGCTTTCGCTTCAGATGCAAAGGCCAAAGTATTGTTCTTAAACGTGTAATATAGCGGTTTGATCCCAAAAAAGTCCCTTGCAAGAAAGAGAGTTCTTTTATTCAGGTCTAGGATGGCAAATGCAAACATGCCGATCAATTTATTCAATATATCGCTTCCCCAATGACTGTATCCTGTTAGCAACACCTCTGTATCAGAAGTGGAAGTAAATTCATAACCAAGACTCTTAAGCTCTTCTCTCAGTTCCACATAATTATATATCTCGCCATTGAAGACAATCCAGTGTTTGCCATCTCTGGTGGACATAGGCTGATGACCACTTGGTGATAGATCGAGTATCGACAACCTGCGAAATCCAAGTGCAAGCGAAAACGAACTCTGATAACAATCTGTGATGTCCGGAAGCTTCAAGTGTAGATCGCTATCAGCTCCTTTGCAAAGGGTAATTTGTTCCTTGCTCGAATCCAAAAACAGATAACCCTCGTCATCTGGTCCGCGATGACGAATTGCTGATGCGCAATTATGAAAATTCTTTACATCTATCGTATTTTTATCGGGCAAGCATAACCCAAGAATACCGCACATAGTTTATTCCTTATAGGACTTACGCAGTTCGCAAAAAGAAACTGAAAATAAGAGGGATGGGCGGTCGCCCGTACCCCTTATTTTCGGGCATCTCCCATTCAAATGCGTAACTCCTGCCTTATTATCGTTATGAAACATATCACTCTTGGATAAGCTAACATGCTTTTACCAGCCACAACTGTTATTGACGAGATACCGGTTTATTAACCTGCTAGCAACCCTTGAAATAATCTCTGAACCTTTTCTTGGTTGATCTCAGAGCACAAACTATTGGCTGCCAGATGGGATTGTTGCTTATAGTGATTAATTTCATTGGTCGTCAAACGATTTAACTCAGAAGCCAATGAGTGACGAGCAAAATCCTTAGAAACGACACCACAATTATATGTATCTACGATTTTCTTCATTTCAATGCTAGGACCGATTGCCACAGCTAGACGGGCTTGAATGAATTCAAAAAACTTGTTAGGGAGTGTATATTTCTGGTTGAAGCTGGTAGGCGGACATAGGTATAAACCAATATCATACTGATTTGTGAAGGACACAATTTCCTGCATTGGTACAGGCGGGATAATTTTTACATGCTTACGAGTTTTTGCCATTGAAACAATCTTTTTCCAATATTGGCCATGTGAAACTATCAGCATCAGATCCAACGTGAAACGTTCATCAAGAAAATCCATTAATTCAATCATCGTTTCAGTTCCGCGCGAAGGGTGGGCAAATCCATGATAAATTATTTTTATCGTATCGCTTACAAGGCTGGGTTTTACATCTACATAATGAGGAAGACTTATAACCACTTCTGGCAAAACACCAAACTCTCTGGCATACTCTTGAGCAAGCCCATCATTTATAGTGAGAAGTTTATCGCACATGTGCAAATACTTGTCACACAAGTATTTATTCATGGGCTTTGTCAGTAATCGCCATTTCCATCTATCCTCGTACTCCCTGGTATAGTACTCTCTAGCATCGAGCACAACCTTGGCACGGGCACTTTTTATGTAAAATGCCAGGGGCAGCAAATTTATATCATGTGAGACAATCAGATCAAAATTCCTGACTGCACAGTTCACTGCGCAATTCGCGCGCGCGACCAAGTCTGGACCAAACGATGTCTTCGTACCGTCTGGCCAATAGCCGATAGCTGTAAATCAAAAACTGCAGGTAGCGTTTTATCCCACGGTATTTTCCGGTAGCAACTTTTTCAACATCAGATTGATCCTCATCAAAAAGTGGTATCGATTTCACTCATCTAGCTTTACCTTTTTCCAACCTGTTACAGTAACATCATAATCATCCATCAACCAACGAATCATTCTGTTGGGCCGGGGATTGGAATTGGGTCAGCAGCACAAAGTATCAAAACAGTTCGTTTTTTCATCCCGGCCATATCCTCCGAAAAAATCGCTTTTTCGATAAAACTTCCGCATACTCTTGCTTGAGTTGTGCTTGCAATCACAAGCGGATCGTGCCAATGCTCTACATAAGATCGACTGCGCGTACCAATCTCCGCCAACCCCTTTCTATCATCGAGCCAATGCCTAAGCACAGCATAAAGTGTTTCAGTATTAGCATTAATCAACAGGTAACTCCTGCCGCATTTTTTCAGGGATAAACTTCAATCGGATTCTCTTATATATGTTACAACGGGTTTCCCAAGAGCCATTAATTCGACCGCTAGCTCCTCCGTACCATCCGGCGTATAACTGATCTACTAATAAGTCAGCCTGTTCGTAAACCTTTCGCGCTTCGTTATTTGGCATCCCCTCGACCAGACTGAAATTGAAGTCCATCCCATCATCTTTAAGGCGTTCAACAATTTGAACAATCACCTCGGTGCCCTTAACTCCCCGATTACTGGGGGCATGGACAACCAAAGGTTTACGTTCGTGAATTCGTTGAACTACTTTCCATTGGCGCAAATCAATATGAGCATAGGGCAAAAACTTTGCACGAGCAGGTAAGACATACCCGAAGTCTGGATTTAAGTAATAAATCAAATCAGAAAAGCGATCGAATTCTGCAATTTTTTTCCCTTAATGGCATCATTCTGTGACACGTAATAATCCGGGCAACATGTTGCGCAATGGAAATCTCAAAATTTTGGAGAGAGAAATCGCCCTGACGTGCATCATCTCCCTGGAAAGTAACAGCGATGCCTTTACCAAGCAGATGAAAGACAGATAAATCAACCATGCGTAACAAAGTAAAAAGAGGCTTGCCCAAAAATCTCCAGGGGAGACTGCTATTCGGATTATTCGGGATATGGGCAGGAAAAATAGCATCCCCAAAATTGTAGTGAATGATATCGTAGCCAAATACGCCTTTACGGAACAACCGCCATAAAGCAAGAATATAATCTACTCCATTATCCAAAGGACTGAGAAGGATTTCGTCAAAAGGATAGGAAAATATTGTCTGGCGTAGTGCAATTGACCAACTATCCAACCCCAGTTCACGCTCGGCGCGGGCAAGGCCTTGAGGGTTTCCACCGCACTATACCCGGGCAATGGAGGACTTGAATTTTCTCCATAAGCTTCTAAAACTCCTGCGATGAACTGAAACCATACATTTCTGATAGCCCCTGTCTCAGTGAAACCTGCGGAGAAACTCCTGAAAATCTCTTTCATTTTGTGATTGTCTGCAATTAAATCACCCTCATTTTTTGTATCAACATATGAAATATTTGCAGTTTTGCCGCTTATCTCAGCCATCATTTTTACCAATTCAGAGGTTGAAAGGACTTCATCACCTGCAATATTGAATACACCTTCGAAGGGGTTCGACAAAATCGGAGAAAAAACATTGGCCACATCTTCCACATAAATGGGATTATACGTAATCTAGGATTCCCGATCAATCATTATCGGGCGCATTTCAACACCTTCCCAAGCAAATTAGGTATAAGCATATTCTTTTGCTGAGGTCCGTAAACGAAGAAAAAACGTAAAACCACCACTCTGAAAAATGGAGAAAATGCTGAAAAGTAACACCTCCGCTGCATATTTAGAACTGGTGTAAAAATTGGAGGGGTGAACCTGGTCTGTTTCCTTTATCTTTTTTTGGCTTGGGCTATAAACGCCGCCCGTGGACGCAAGAATAAAACATCTCGCTCCGGCCCGCGGGCATATTCGGCCAACCGCACAGTAGCATCGGTGTTGACAGAAACAATATCAGCTGCAGCCTCAGGAAATTCACGGGATTCGTCTCGATTGAGCAAGATGAATAACAGCGTCAATCGCACCGGTAGACGCTTATAGTCAAGGTCTGATGCGAGGTCTTTTGCTCGATAAAGTTTCCCCCTGGCGACGCTCCCTTTTGTTCCAGTTGGCCGAACAATAACACAACACGATGTTGAGGTGAAAGCTGTGAAACCAGACTCTGGCCAATCAGGCCGCTTGAACCGGTCAATAGTATATCCATAATCTATGCTTTCGGGAAAGATGGCATGATTTCAAGAGAGCGGTTGATCCCATCAAAAACCTTACCCACCGCCTCCAGGGAGTGATGGCGGACAACGAACTCCCGGGAACGTTTCCCGACTTCCGTTATTTTCTCCGGGTGTAATACCAAATCTCGAATTGTTTCTTTGACTGTAAACGGCGTGCAATTAACCAACAATTGGCAACTCGTCTATTTGAATTAATCCCGTTGCTTCATACAATTTTTCAAGGTCGTCGCGCAGGTAACAAAGCACAGGTTTCTCCATAGCCATTCCTTCAAGCGCAAACATTGCATACCAGCCGATGATCAGCTGATCAGCAATTATGTCCACAGTAGCCATCAAAGCCCGGATTTTTTCGTTCGGAACGCGCTCAGCCAGAATCGAACTCAATATCGAGACCTTCGGCCTTGAGTTTATCCACAGCCCTGACAAAAGTAATCCGTCCCTTTGATGGCCCTGTGATTGGGGCGTGGAGCAGGCGAATCTTTTTGGATCTATCTCGCATAATTTCGGAAGATGCTTTCCAAACGCCAACATCAATTGAAAAATGCGCCAGCATCAATGTATCCCAATGATATAAATAGTCCACCCAATCACACCCGGAGATTATATGATCGGCATATTTTATCCAGAGATCGATTTGCCTCGGTTACACTCTTCCTACGTAAGTGATAGGTAGGATAATTTTTGACGACAGCATGGCGGAATAACAAATTTGGAGTACGTGAAAGGTCCTGTACATCGCTACCGTACGGCAAAACAACTACCTTTACCTTTGCCAGCTTATAGAACAGTGGCTCTACCTTTTTCAGAAGGGCGGGGGCATCGAAAGTCAGCAATCCCCAGGGGCCGCCTTAAAATAAATGTAAATGCACCTGTACCGCCAGATGCTCAAGAGGGACAAATAGAGATAACCAATTACCGCGAAAGATTTCCAAAGCCGTGCGTTAAACTTCCCGAAGAGTTTCAACATCCGCGCGAATATCAAATTGGTCTGTGATGTGATAAACCTCTGCCGTAAATGTCTCAACAGAGTAACCAAAACCTTCGAGCGCCTTTTTATGGTAGATGTTATTGATGAGTGGTTCAGGCCCAAGCCCAATGTCTATCTTTTTTTTTAATAAACCTAGAAATGCTCGCTGTTGTCACCATAACAGGTATTGCAGCAAGGATTATTATTTTCTTGAGGACTCGGAACATTACTTCACGTAATTTCATTTTGCCTTTCAGGAATTCTTTTCGTGATGTACTCAACGCCAAAGTTTGTTAAGCCACATTGTCAACAAGCTGTCCAAAGAACATCTATATGCGCCTGGAACGGGTTCTCCTATTCATATCTGGCGTTGATGTTTGTTCAATACATCTTCGTAATATGACATCAATCGATCGCGAATAACAGCATTGGAATGATATTTTTGATACCAGTGTTGTCCATCCCGGGCAAGGTTCGCCAGCCAATTGGGATCTTCAATAGCATGCCTCACCCCCTCATAGACCTGATCAGGAGTACGCGCATTGATTATCGGGGGCATTTCCGGAAAACACCAACGATGTATTTCTTCATCCAGATAAATCATCGCAGGTTTTCCGAGCGCTAGAGCCCGAGGCATGGTACTTCCAAAAGCGCCCAAAAAGAACTGGTCCGCGAGCAAGTCGCACGCATCGATATAACGCGCCATATTGGCGCTATGCAATGGGGGGATCCATTTGATGTTATTCTGTATTCCCAGTCGAGCAATGAGAGCTTTGCTCTCTGCAATCTTCTGCCCCCATTCTACAAAGATGGCGCCCAGGTTAATTCCAGTTTCTTGGACAAAACGCGCCATTCCCTCGATCAGAATATCATTGCCTTTCTCCCAGGATGGATGGCGCTCGGTATCCCAATGTTGACGGGATGGATGAAAAATGATGAAATCAGCTTTCAACTCCTGATGCAGCCCTTCACGCAACGATTCGCCAATGCCTGGCTGAATCGATTCTTCGTTTATCGGATGAGGGATAAAGCGAAAATCCATTAAATCTAGGCGTTCCGCAGCGCGTTTATTATCACAATTAGTGATTATCACGCCATCAGCCATACGGTAAGACAGGGCAGTGAGTTGGCCCTGAGGGTTTTCCTCGAATGGAATGCTTCGAATTGTGCCATGCTCAAAGGCGATATAGGGATGAACACCGCTGAGAAAAGCGAGAATTGAATCAATACCATAGGTATGGATAACATCGTATTGCCTGAATAGCCCGTCCAGTAATTTAGCTCTGCAATGATAATTGATGTTCAAATATAGTTCGATGTCTTTTTCCAGAAACTGATCTGCCCGATCAGGGAAATTTTGCAGGAATTTCATTGAGAGTTCCCGATAATGCCCGTTTTCAGTAAACGCACCGGTAAGATATCGCAAGAATTTGCCTTTGAGAGATGTATCAAAATCGCTCACCGAGTTTCTGTTTAAATCACTTTTATCTGATGGGTTTCCGGTCAGTGAGGACAAAGATGATGAATTCATCCCAAGGTTCCTATCCAATACCTTTGTCAACACCCGAAGCCCCAATTTCCGAAGACTGGTCATTTTCCAACTCAACTTAGCCAAATAAAGACTTAACCGTGGATATCGGGCCAAAAACTGCGTAACCTCAAGTAAAAACCAACCCACCTGTGCTCGCAAACGTCTCTTTTGCCGGCGAGCATTCAGGTAATAAAGACATACCTTCAATGGACCCTGGGCAAACCAGCGAGGACGGTGAAACCCGCGTAGATTCACTTTATTCCAATTTGGAAAGAACTCTGACCCAGTTTCTCCGCTAAAATCAGCATCCTCCCACTCCGGGCTTCCCATAATGTGATAATACGAATTGGACAAGACATCACAATCGAACCCAGCTTCATTTAGGATTTTTGCGTTTAGATAGGCGTTATTAGCAATATTCCCGATGTGCAAGACGCGAAGCTTTTTTGGGAAGGCTCGGAGTGCAGGCAATTTGTTTTCTTCATGTATCATTGTCTTCATAATTATCGAACACGCTGGGTGATTACATGGAGATTTCGATTTTGAATAGTAAGGCGGACAGCATCAAAACCCAGCATATGCAACCATTCATTTATCTCATCGAAACGATAGAGATCGTTGATACGCGGGCTAACCGCGTCAAACCACCCGTGAACATAATCTTTACCCTTATCTTCGCTTAGATAAGAGACTCTTTCCGCAAAACTCATCGCCGCAAAGGCCCGCCGCAAGAGGGTATATTGGTTCAATTCCACATAGTCTTCAAGATGATCGATCCTGGGTTCTCCATAAATCATCATGAAAAGGTATCCGCCCGGAGACACACATTCAGCAATGTTTTGCACGGCCAGCCACGTGTTCCCCGTGTGGTGGACCACACCATATGAGAACACCAGGTCAAATTGAGCTTCCATTCCAAGTTTTTCCAGCAGGTTATGTTGTTTCGCGGTGAAGTTCGGAAAAGTACGGCACACTTCGCGCGTCTTCCCCACACCTGACTGCGACGCGTCCACAGCTGTAACGTGAGCGCCGCTGGCGCACAATGCCCAGCTCCAGCGTCCGTTCCCGCAGCCGGCGTCCAGCACCTTTTTGTTGTTGAACCATTCCTGGAGAGTTCCGTATACTGTTCCAACAAAGCTATGGCGTTCTCCTGAAAGGATCGGTCACTCAGTAAGTGTGCACCTTCCGAGAGATTTTTCCATTGAAAATCAAAGCTATCACGGGTCTCAACAATATACTGTTGATATGAGGATGATTTCAGCGGCCAAGTGTCTGACAATTGTACGCAGCCCACTTACTTCATTAGATAAATACTGGATTTGCTCTTTTTGCAAGGTTACTAAATCAACCGTTTTATTACCCTCTTTCAATAGTCGAAGAAATCTCCTCGGATATCCAAGCATGGCCTTCCCCAAAGATTTTAAAAATTTATTTGATTTCATAACGAACGCTTTCCAAGTTGAGATGGTTGTCATTTTGCTACCTTCCCGTTCATGAATACCGTTAGGCAATCGATTGGTTCTTCTGCATTGCGTAGAAAAAGGAAGTCTCGTTGACTTTTACTTTTTCCAATATACGAAAGTCAGCCCAGAGCTCCTCAAACCAACCTTCATCAAAGTGGAACAAGTGAAACTCATCTGCTAATTCCAGATTCCGATTAGATGGTTCATAAGGGATACTACCCTTGATAAATCCCTCCCAGACAAGGAAGACACCGCCGGGATTTAGCACGCGGGTTATTTCCGAACGCGCCAGATCCAAAGACAGGATGTGGTCGAGAGAGGTCGCAGCGATAACAACATCAAAGGTCGAGTCCTGCCAGGGTAAGAATTCTGCAAAACCCTGGATAAACTCGAAGGGATGCGGTTCAAATGGAGCCAGTGGATCGATTCCGGAAATGAGCGAATGCGGGTATCCCTCCAAATAACTGGGGACGGAGTACGGGCCGCAGCCAATATCCAGAACGCGCCCGCGTAAATATGGCGCAATAAATCCGCCAAACAACAATGCCACTTCATTAAAGCCAGTGCTACAACTGCTTCTAGGGTTATCACGATATTCTTCAATATTGATTTCTAAATTAGCAGCTGCCCAACGTTCGAACAAATGCGGATGTAGCGTTTTGAATTTTTCCAGATATTCGTTAAAGCTTTGCGCCGTAACAGCCTCCCGATCGGCTTCGGCTGAGGGTCTTTTCCCTGTTTGCAACAAGCCATCTTGTGTGCATCATCAGTTTTACCGCATCCTGTCGTTGCATCTCAAGCTTATGAGCATATTCTGCGCGGAGATTCGCTACTTCATATTGCAGGGTATCCACAGTTTGAAGAAGGGAAAATATTTGCTTTAGTCCGGATTTGATCTTGTTTATCATAATGACTATCCAAATGCAGATAAAAAAGAATTAAACGCCCTAGTTTTGGCTGACATAAACCGGATGTATATGACAAATCACATGCGCGCCGTTTGAAACTTGCCTAATGAAATTCACGGTTCATCAAACGTGACATTCCACATAAATAGCGGATCGCGCTCCGGATGGCCACAAATTAACCAACGAATCTTTGCCAATCAGCCATAGATTGTAGTCGTGGCCCCAGCGACAATAAGGGTTGTCAAAGGCATAGGCTCTCATCCAGGATTCATTTCGCAAAGCGTCCGGAGGAAGGAAGCCCAGATACCTGACCATTTTCAAGGAACGACGGGATTTGCCAACCTCCGCGTAATTGGCTTCATATTCCAGGGCCAAATCGTCTTCGCTCAACGATTGCAGGGGAATCCTTTTCTTATTCTTTATAAGGAATATCGGTTCAATACGGCTCGCCCTTCAAAGATCTCAAAATTTTCAGCCCCGTATAAGGGAGCGCTGTTATGTGCAGCGGTCCCGAAAATGCGAATACCATGACTGCGCAGCCAGGCCAGTTCCGAGCGGATGGCTTGTGCACCATCCAGCCCACATTGCTGGTAGACCCACAAGCCATCCGTGTGCAATCCCAATTCGCACTGAAAGTCATTTTGGACAGAAAGCAGATGCTCGATCATGTTCGTGTTCCGGCTGAAGCGTCCGTCCGTGAACTCTCCATAATAACCTGCCGTATGTTGAATATAAAAAGTTCCTCTCAGGCCGGCATTGAACAAGATCCGGCTTGTATCCAGGGACGAAAACAAATCCATGTCCATATCGTGCCGCAACGCCAGTGTGAAGCGATCATCTTCCAACGGCTGATACAAATCCTTCAAGGGGCGCACCTCACAACGGGGGACAGATCCAATGAACGCAATAAACTTTTTGTAATACTCGATATTATTTCGCAAGCCCGATTTATCGAGACTTTCGCCGACCGGAACAAACTCTGTTCGCATTTGTTCCATATCGAAAGCCTTCTCGCCAGTTCTATATGGACGGAATTTATCACAGAAGGTATACGCAATCCGCCTTCTCAGCTTATTCATGTTTTACTCGAGCAATAATGAGAGTCTCAAACGGAATGTCAGGCCGTCCCGTATGGCTAGGAGCGATGGTGATATCCGAGCACCCTTCCGCTTTCAAGAGTTCATAGACTTGATACGGTGAAATATCATTGTAATAACAGCCGTGCTGATCATTCCAGCTATAACGGTGTTCCTGCAGGTCGGGGAAAAAGCCCCGGTACGCGGTGATGAAGATCCAACGCTGCGATGCCGCAATAGCTGCTTTTATAAAGCCATCTATATCATAGGTGTTATCGATGGTGCCCTGCGAAAATACCAGGTCAAATTTCTCATCGAATTTTTCAGTCATAAAGTCAATTGCAACATAATCGTGCTTTTCATTGAGGCGGTTTTTCTTACACCAGGCAATAGCTGTCTCCGCAAGGTCGGCGCCAACATAGCGAATATCTTTGAAGAAATCAGCATATCCCACAGCAAACCCACACCCGAAATCCAACACGGAGCGAACAGGTTCTGAGTTGTTGACATAACGAAACCACTGTTGAAGGCACTCATGCTGGTCGATTCGACTGTTATACATCCAGGTGTACCACTCCAACCCCCCATCATGCTCCTTCCAAAAGGCTCCATAAGTAGATGGCTTTATCCCAACTGCAGTGGGCAGGGAAGCGCCCGAGCAGAACTCAGCAGATAATTCGGCGGGTTCTATTTCCATTTTTTGTTTAAATATATACCTGGAAAATGCCCGGGCCAGCCTCTGAACGAATTTCTTCATTTGTAATACCCAAAGAAATCCATCGTTTCCTTTGCAATTCGGTCAAACCGATGAGAACGATCATCATCCCACATACGCCAGCTTGGGAAACGACCTGTTATGTTAAACCGTTCCTCAACTGAGTTGACCTTGGAGTGCAAAATATCCGAAATTCGTGTCCTGTCAAAACCTTCCAAACCAAGGAAGTTGAACAGGTTTTCAATGTCTTCCGTCTGGACCCCAGTGTAGTTGAGCTTGGTCCAGGCCTCGCGAGGAATAGCATCCAGATTGCAAGCAATCAGGCGGTTGATGTGCGCCCAATACCAGGTTACCATTTCGAAACGTGTTAGATCAGGCCATTCATCATAGAAAGGGTCAGATGGCCCAGGACGGGGGCGGGCATAATCTGATGTGTCCAGGTCAGGAGGAAGACCAGATACTGCCTTCTTTGCAATTTCAGACAGGGAACTTTCTTCTTTGCATTCGCGATAGATGGAACCAAACGCCTCGTTATGCCAGTTCATTAAGGAAGTGGCGACATCACGCCCATCACAAATCAAGAACACGAACTTGCATTGAAGCATTTCATACAAATATGGAATAAAAGGGGTTAGCGTAACGTTTTTTTCTCCGTAAACCAGACCCCGATTGAGCACCTCATTGATACGCAGCATGACCTGCTGCTCCAAGATCTCGCGGGGATTGTTCAGGCGTCCATCCATCAGGTCGCGCGACTCGACGTTCAGGTTTGGTACAGGTTCCATTAGACAGCGCCCATTGCTTGACGTATCCAGGATGCGCGCTAATGAGGTCGACCCGGGACCTGGCACAGCTTACGACAAAATAAATTTGAGAAGCAGTCATATCGCTACCCGGATCATTCCTTCGCCGGATCCAGTTTTGGTAATTTTTTTTGTACAGAAAGCAATTTGCTTTGCAGGTCTACAATGCCCTGGAATTTGTTCGGGGCAACTACTTCAAATTGCTGCGCGCCTCGCAATATATGCACGATGTTGAAATCACCGTACGTGAGGGTTTCCGCAATCCCACCGCCAAGTAAATAGTTGCCCGATTGCAACCAACAAGGTAAAGAAAACTCGACAACTAAGGTTTCGCCTGCCTCACCTGATATAGGCTTATCACAGAAAACACTGCTCAACCCATATACCGCCGCGCCGCTGGGTTGTTCTATCCGGAAACTTACAGACATGTCCCGGATCGTTTCGAAACAATGCAGAGAAATCCGTATCGTATAAGTTTCTCCGTGGGAAAGGATAGAAACCGGTTCGTTTTCATGATTCAATATCACAAAACTTTTCAAAACTGCTTTGCTGGTGGGATGTTTTTCATCAGAT
>CAWBTW010000010.1:0-241773 GCA_963791785.1 uncultured Chloroflexia bacterium
GTCTCGGCTACATCGGCTTGCCAACCGCCAGCACCTTTGCCACGCATGGCATCCAGGTCGTCGGGGTGGATGTCAACCAGCGTGTGCTCGAGACGCTCAAAAGCGGCGGGATCCACATCCACGAGCCGGGACTGCGCACCCTTGTCGAAGCGGCGCTCAAATCCGGCAAGCTGACCGTCTCTGCCCAGCCCGAAGAAGCGGACGCCTTCCTGATCGCCGTCCCCACACCCTTCTATTCGGACAAGACTGGTGAGCACAACGGCGAACCATACAAACTGGCCGACATGCGCGCTGTGACGTCCGCTGCTGAAGCCATCCTCCCGTATTTGCGGAAGGGCAACCTGGTGGTACTCGAATCGACTTCCCCGCCGCGCACCACGGTTGACCTCGTTCAACCGATCCTCGAGCGTACGGGGCTCAAAGCTGGCTCCGATTTTCATCTGGCTTACTCGCCCGAACGGGTACTGCCCGGTCAGATCCTGCGCGAGTTGATCGAGAACGCGCGCGTCATCGGCGGCGTGACACCTGAGTCTGCAAAGGCAGGCGCGGAATTGTACGCCACCTTTGTCAAGGGTGAGATCATCCAAACCGACTCCACCACCGCCGAGATGGTCAAGATCATGGAAAACACAACCCGTGATGTCAATATCGCCATTGCCAACGAGTTCGCGCGTCTCGCTGACCGTTTCGGCGTGGACGTGTGGGAGGCCATCAGCCTGGCCAACCTGCATCCGCGCATCAACATCCTGTCGCCGGGGCCGGGCGTTGGCGGACACTGCATCAGCGTGGACCCCTGGTTCTTCGTCGAGACTGCGCCTGACCTGACGCCGCTCATTTACACGGCGCGCAAGGTCAACGACGAACAGCCGCATTTTGTGATGTCGCTGCTCCAGAAGGCGCTCGGCTCGTTGAAGGGCAAGAAGATCGCCGCACTCGGCCTGGCCTACAAACCGGATGTGGACGACTTGCGCGAGAGTCCCGCTGCCGAAGTTGTGCATTTGCTCATCGACGCGGGAGCAAGTGTTCGGGCGTTCGAACCGTTCAAAACTGATGGGTTGCCGGGCATCCCCATGGCTCCATCCCTGCGAAGAGGCCATTAAAGATGCGGATGCCATCCTGCTGCTCGTGCGCCATACACAATTCCGCGAGATGAAGCCATCGGAAGTCGCAGCCCTGACATCCGCCCGTGTGGTGGTGGACACGGTCAATGCCTGGAGTGCGGCAGCATGGCAGGAAGCCGGCTTTCAGGTATTTCGATTAGGTGTAAACAAAACAGTGCAATGAAAATTCTTTCCGTTTTCGGCACGCGGCCTGAAGCCGTCAAAATGGCTCCGGTGGTGCAGCAATTGGCCCAAACCCCGGGTATAGAATTGCGTGTGTGCGTCACAGCCCAGCACCGCCAGATGCTCGACCAGGTATTGAACCTGTTTGACATCCGGCCGGATTATGACCTGGATTTGATGCGTGATGATCAGTCCCTGGCTGAAATGAGCGCAGCCATCTTCACCCATCTTGATCCGGTGTTAGCCGACTTTAATCCCGACTGGGTGCTTGGTGCAGGGCGATACGACCACCGTTGCGATCACTTCCCTGCTGGCCTATTACCGCCGCATCAAGGTGGGACATGTGGAAGCCGGGTTGCGCACACACGATAAGTGGCAGCCTTTTCCCGAAGAGATCAACCGCCGGGTAGCGGGTGTGATAGCGGACTTGCATTTTGCGCCCACGCAACAGGCGCGGCAGAACCTGCTGCAGGAAGGGATCCCCGATAAAGCGATTGCTGTGACCGGCAATCCGGTCATCGATGCTTTGCAGTATGTGGCGAAGCAACCCGTGCCGCAAGAAATCCAGTGAGTTGTTAGAAAAATTGGGGATCGATTCGTCTTCGATCGAAAAATGAGAAACAACTAATCCTCGTCACGGCCCACCGGCGGGAAAATTTCGGCCAGCCGCTGGAAAATATCTGCCAGGCGCTGAGGGATTTGGCCAAGCGCGGCGATGTGGAAATTGTCTATCCCGTGCATCTCAACCCCAATGTGCTGGTGCCCGTCAAACGCATCCTGGGAGGCGTGCCTCACATCACGCTGTTGCCGCCACTGGATTACCTGCCGCTTGTCCATTTGCAGAAGCGGGCAAAGATCATCCTGACCGATTCAGGCGGCATCCAGGAGGAGGCGCCCGCCTTCGGCGTGCCGGTCTTGGTGCTGCGCGAAGTGACCGAACGCCCGGAGGGGGTCGAAGCGGGAACGCTGAAGCTGGTCGGAACGGAAGCAAGGGATATCGTCCGTGAAGCGACGCGCCTGCTGGATGATCCGTCTGCGCATGCCGAATATGGCAAAAGCGGTCAATCCATTTGGCGATGGCCATGCCGCAGAACGCATTATCGAAGCGCTAAAGGCTTACAAACCTGTTTAGTACCTGATGTTACGCAGCTTTGAGAGCTTGCAATTCATCAAAAGCACTTCTCAAGGCCTTGAGATAGATTTTGGAGCGCAAAGCAAAATGGTTGAAATGGTGCTTGATTTTCAGGCACTCCAATTTTAAACACGGCATACAAAGCTGCAAAGATATGATTGTTTTGCGTTCTTACTCGTCGAACAGGTGCTTTGCCTAAGGCAGCATTTTGTTTGAGCGATTTATGGAAGATTTCGATCGGCCACCGTTTTTTGTAGACTGTCAAAATAGCACGCACCACCAGTCCGCAATTTTGGTCCTGCAAAGGACGCAGAAAGTGCGCATTGCCATACTTGCCATCGGCGGACACAATATCCAGCACGTCTTTCAAGTCTGCCCGATTTTGGCTGAGCTCCTTGATCTGAGCAATGCCCATCTCTCCGGCGGTCATGCTTGAGGGGATACGCTTGACGCTCACTGAAAGCGACCAGCTACGGTGTGCTTCCGGCACCCAATCCAGCAGACTGTAAGGATAGCCGACACAAATGGAGCCGCCATTGATCGTAGCTGTGGGATGATACACACATATTGTCGGTCATCCATTGTGCGCGCTCTGGGCCGTGCCCAGGCACTGCTGTCCAGTGAAGAGTACTGGATGCTTGCTTGCGGCACCTGGTGTGCCAGATGGGCACTGAGCCATTCGCCCTTTACAGTCCCACGTTCAACGGCCTTATAGACTGTGCCATTGGCGCTGAAACACCCTGGAAAAACTAACAGTGGAAACGATGATAAGGATCCTGTCAGGCAGATCGCATCCAACGCTTCGCTCAGGGCATCTCGCTGTTTACCAAATCCGTTGGTGTGAACTGCTTGACGAAATTCGATTATCCTGTAATGTGCTCTTGGGTAGTGTTCTTTTTACTCACACATAAAGTATCTACCTTTGGGCAGTTTCCTGCAAGGGAGTTGCCCTAAATTTGTCTAAATGCGAGTAGCAAGGTAATAAGCAAAATAACCAACTTAGAATGTGTGGGGGAAAGTAGAAGATCAAAAACATAAAAAGAGAAAAGTTGTTGATGAAAAATTGTAACTTAACAGTGCTTTACCCGTCATGTAAATAACCCGTACAAGGTTTGTTTCTGTTATCTTGATAGCGGAACTGATGTTGATTGGGTCCAAATTCAAATGTGTAATACTCTGATGTTTTTATGCGATTAGCCAATATAGTTTCGACTGATAAAGGAGCAGGAATGAAGATTGCGATCATATACATACTGATCAGTGTCGTGACCAGTACTGTAGGACAGCTCTTACTTAAGATAGGTATGAATAACATGGGTTCGATAACCTTGAGTTCGAATCAATTCCTGTTCGACTTCTTGGAAGATGGCCACCAATCCACATGTTTTTATTGGCCTAGTGATCTATTTGGCAGGAACCATTTTCTGGCTGGCGGCACTCTCTCGCGTTGATTTGAGTTATGCCTACCCCTTCGCGAGCCTAAGTTATGTGGTCATGCTTGTGGCATCTTGGATGATGTTCGACGAGAAGATTACTCTTGGTCGCTTTCTTGGAACAGTGGTGATTGGAATTGGAGTTCTTCTGATTTCTCGCAACTAATTCATCCCAGAATGATTTATCGTTATATGCAAGGAATTCCAGTCAACCTTACAGGAAAGAACCGTAAATGAAAATATTATCTGTTGTTGGTGCGCGCCCAGAATTTATACAGGCTATGCCGGTCAGTCAAGCTTTGCGCGCCGACCATCAGGAAATTATGGTGCATACCGGGCAACACTACGATTACCGGATGTCCCAGGCGTTCTTTGATGAATTAGATATCCCTGTTCCAGACTATAACTTGGGAGTGGGGTCGGCATCGCAGTCTCAACAAACCGCAGAAATTATGGTTAGCTTGGAAAAAGTACTTCTCCGAGAAAAACCAGATTTTGTAATTATGCGCGGAGATACAAACTCTTCTCTGGCTGCTGCTTTGGTAACCAGTAAGCTAAATATACCGTTTGCGCATATCGAGGCAGGAGAGCGTAGTTTTAATCGAGGTATGCCAGAGGAAATAAATCGTCTCGTGGCAGATCGTTTGGCACATTTACACTTTTGTGTTAGCCAAGTAGCAGAATACAATTTATCTGCTGAAGGCATCACGGATTCTGTGTATTGGGTGGGTGATGTGATGTTGGATGCACTGTTATACACCCGACCTGTTGCACGAGCCAAATCCAATATCCTTGAGCGTTTGCGAATTGAGCCGCAAGATTACTCTCTCGTAACTATCCATCGCGCTGCCAATACGGATGATCCGAAGCGTCTCAAACAGATTATCACAGCCCTAAATCAAGTTTCCGAACCCGTAATCTTGCCTATTCATCCTCGCACTCAAAAAGCACTCTCTAAGATAAATGTTCATTTAGAGGACAATGTGCGGATAATTGATCCAGTGGGCTATTTCGATATGCTGGTTTTGGAGGAAAATGCGCGCATAATTGCTACAGATTCTGGCGGAGTGCAGCGTGAAGCCTACTACCTGGAAGTTCCTTGCCTTACTCTGAGAGATGAGACTGAATGGATCGCAACAATAGAAACAGATTGGAACAAACTTGTTGGGGCTGACCAGAAATTGATATTAGATAATTGGTTCAATTTTGTTCCGCCAACTGAACACCCGCCTATCTACGGCAATGGAACTGCAGGAGAGCACATTGCTGAAGTTTTAAGATCTTACTGTGGTGCACAAACTGGAACAAAAAGAAATATCCGGAGAATCATTTACATCCGTTTGAAGGAGATGAACTCAAAATGAAGATGGGCATACTTGGTGGCGGAATCATGGGCGTTCAGTCTTAGGGTATTTTCTTTCAAAAAAGGGTATCCAGGTGGAAATTTTTGAAGCTTCCCCAATGCTTGGAGGACTGGCCGGGCCGATGACGCTTGATGATGGAACAAAAGTTGATCGCTTCTATCACGCAATTCTATCTAGTGATAGCCATTTGCGTCAACTCTGCGATGAATTGGGGATTGCTGACCAGTTACGATTTAATGAAACTAAGATGGGTTTCTACTATAAAGATGAAATCTATTCCATGAATAATATGATTGAATTTTTGCGCTTTCCCGCCATTGGGATGGATAGATCGATTCCGCCTGGGGCTCACTGTATTATATGCTCAATTCATTCGGAACTGGCATCGTCTAGAGAGCATTAGCGTAGAGAAATGGTTAGTATGGTTAGGGGGTAGACGAGTACGTATGAAAATATTTGGTTGCCGATGCTCAAAGCTAAATTTGATGGGAATTTTGATGATACCCCCGCTACCTATATTTGGTCACGCTTGGTAAGGATAAAATCCACTCGCAGTGGAGCTAATCAGAAAGAAGAAGCTGGCCATTTGATCGGTGGATATATTACTTTGATTTATGCCATGGCTGAGCATATTAAAGCGGCGGGTGGCAAAATACATTTACAGTCACCAGTAAGCAAAATTGTAATTGAGCAGAATATGGCAACAGGAATTCAAATCGACGATGAAATGCATACGTTTGATAGATTGGTTTCTACTCTGCAACCCCCAATATTTCAACACATGATTCCAGATGCGAGCAACGAGTACAGAGATTTTATCGGACAGACTGAATATCTTGGAATTATCTGTCCCTTGTTGGTTTTAGATCGACCTTTAACTGGGTATTGGACCTTGAATATTACAGACGACCGAATCCCTTTTACTGGTGTGATTGAGACCACATCATATATTGATCCTCAATTTGTGGGTGGTCATCATTTGGTTTATTTGCCTAAATACACAGCGCCGGATAGCCCATTGCAAAAGAAGACGGATGAAGAAATTCGCGAGCTATGGCTCAGCTACCTGGAGACAATGTTCCCGCAATTTGAGCGTCATTGGATCCGATACTTCCTGGTTAACCGTGCGCGCTATGTGGAGCCATTACACCCATTAAACGGAACCCACCTTATACCGCCAGTTCATACGCCAATTAAAAACCTATACCTTGTTACCAATGCCCAAATCTATCCGGCTTTAACCAATGGCGAATCCATATGTCAGAAAGCAATGGATGTTTCAAATCTTATTGAAAGTGAGATTCAATAATATGTTCAGGGCTTCCTGCATTGATGAAGTAGAAAAGGAAATATCATGACTGAAAAAAAACCTATTGCAAGCTTATCACTTGATCTTGATAATCAATGGACATACATGAAAACCCATGCAGATCCAGGATGGGAATCATTTCCTTCGTACCTGGATATTTTGGTTCCGCGGGTTTTAGACTTTTTGGAAAAGCGCGGACTGAAAATTACATTTTTTCATTGTTGGTCAGGATGCTGCTCTGGAGAAAAATTATGCTGCCATTCGATCTATTGCAGATGCAGGACACGAGATTGGAACCCATTCTTTTAACCATGAACCCTGGTTGCATCTTTACTCTGAGCAACAATTTGAAGAAGATCTAAACCGGGCGGAGGAACATATTGAACGAGTAACCGGCCAAAGACCTATTGGTTTCCGAGGGCCTGGCTATAGTTTTTCATCAATGGTTTTGCGAGTTTTAGCCGGCACGGTTATCAATATGATGCTTCTACATTGCCAACTTTCCTTGGGCCCTTGGCGCGTGCTTATTACTTTATGAACACAAAGTTAGCCCTGAGGAGAAGGAAAGCCGCAAGACGTTTGTATGGTGAATTCCGGGATGGGCTTCAGCCCCTTCGTCCATATCGGTGGCAGATTGACGGAACCAACGAGATGCTGGTCGAGATTCCGGTAACAACGATGCCAATATTCAGGATCCCTTTTCATGTAAGTTATATCTTGTATATTAGCCGTTTTTCTCCTGCTCTGGCGCTCTTCTACTTCAGATTGGCGCTTGGTTTGTGCAAGTTGACTCGTACTACTGCCATCATTGTTGATGCATCCATTGGATTTTTTGGGTTGTGATGATGTAAAAGAGTTGGCCTTTTTCCCGGCTATGGATCTTACCAGCGAGAAAAAAATCAAGGTGATCAGCGATGTGATTGATATCTATACAGATCACTATGAAGTAGTTCCTATCCGGCAGCACGTACAGAGCTTTTTTGGAGGAGAAAGATTTATTAGCGATCAAATCCAAATATCGTTTTATTTAGAGATGCTCCCTGTTAACATAACAACAGCCCCAACTCAACATGTTGAGTTGGGGCTGTTGTTATTATGGTTTTTACTGATTGAATTCAGGGTTCATGCTGGTGTATAGCGCGATGGTGTTGCCGGTCGGATCTTTGAACATACCAAACCATCCCGTGTTGGGAATCTCTTCTTTTTCACGCAGGACAGTGCCGCCCAATTCAGCGGCCTTCTTGAGATCTGCTTCGATATCATCGCTGTTGACGTAGATGATCACATCACCGGGTTTGACGTTCTCATCAACCTGACTGAATCCACCGCCAGGGCCTTCGTGCGGGTCCCACATGGTGTAGTCCATTTCTTCGACATGTTCCATGTGCCAGCCGAAAAGCTTTTCATAGAAATCGGCAGATGCTTTTGAGTTCTTGGTGGGAATCTCGATGTGGACAATATTTCGTTTTGTTATGACAATCTCCTAACTATAAAGTGGATGAATATTGTCAACGCTTATAGAACAAATATTCTTTTCTGTCAACCCTACTGGAGAACTATTTTATGCGAGGCCTTCGAACAGATCTCTGGTGATTTTTGTTTTCCCATTTACGGGTGGGTAAGCGCGCATGAAGTCTTCGTGTTCGCCAAAGATCTTTATGATAGAGCCCATCAGGCCGCGTCTCATCTGGATGCCGCCCTGCGAAGCGTGGCAAGCGCTAGCTTCTCGTTTGATCTCTGCAACAGGTCGAATGTTGATTTTTGCATGGGTGGGGAAGTGCACATCTGCCAGGGCTTTCAGGTCAATATCTTTGTTGCGGCCCCATTTGCGAGGGTTCAACCCGAAGATGGGCATGATGCGGGTCATCACGCGCAGGAACCAGCGCGGGAATACGTGGTAGTAGAGCGCCAGCGGCTTAAACGGTGAACCGGCCTGGGGGTAGAAAGATGCGTCGTCCGCTTTTTCGAAGGCCAGCGTGGTTGCTTTATGCGTATGAATATGGTCGGGATGCCTGTAGCCGCCGATCGGGTCGAAGGTCAGCACAATGTCTGGCTTAAGTTCTCGGATGTGTTTGACAACTTCCCCCGCCACTTCATCCACGGGATGATTGATCTGGGCATTGGGGTGTTTATTGTCTTCCGAGCCAGGCATGCCGGAATCGCGGTAGTCCAGAAAGAATACTTCTTTCAGGCCTAGAGTTTGAGCAGCGCAGCGCAGTTCGGCTTCGCGCTTCTCGGCGATGGTTTTGAAATTTCCCAGATGCTCGGGGTCCATCATGCCAGCTTCGCCGCGCGTTGCGCAGACGAGATAGACGTCATGCCCTTTGCGGGCATAGTAAGCCAATGTGCCGCCCATGCCAAATGATTCATCATCGGGATGGGCGAGTACGGCCAAAATAGTTTTTGTTGTCAAAATTTCCTCGCTTATAATCGCCAGCAGAATGTGATTGGCGTAATTTTATCAGTTCGCTGCTTTTCGAAAAAGTGGGGGAATCCTTGCGCCGGATTTTGTTCGAGAATATGAATTTCGCAGTACAGAAATTTACGCAGCACACAGAGGAGATGCGATGAAGTTTGAAACCCTTACCATCCACGCCGGGCAGGAACCTGATTCCGTCAACGGCGCGGTTATGACCCCAATTTACCAAACGTCAACTTATGCGCAGGATGGCGTGGGGAAGCCGCGCCAGGGCTACGAATACTCCCGTACTCAAAACCCGACCCGTAAGGCTCTGGAAAATTGCCTGGCTGCGCTTGAGAGTGGCACGCACGGATTGGCCTTTGCTTCTGGCATGGCGGCTACCGATACAGTGCTGCGTTTACTGGATACAGATTCACATGTACTGGCGGGCGAATGACGTATACGGTGGCCCGTTCCGTCTCTTCGACAAAATCCTTGGTCGCTACGGTCTGGACTTTAGGTTTGCTGATACCACCGATCCGGAATCAGTAGCCGATGCTTTGACTCCGTCAACTCGCATGGTCTGGCTGGAAACGCCCACAAATCCGCTGCTCAGTGTGACGGATATCCGTGCCGTTGCAGAGATCATTGGTGAACATCCCAACCGCCCATTGTTGGTGGTGGATAATACCTTTGCCACGCCCTATCTCCAGCGTCCACTTGAATTGGGTGCAGACATTGTCGTGCACTCAACGACAAAGTGCCTGGGCGGCCACTCGGATGTGGTCGGTGGGGCAGTGGTGGTCAACAATCAAGAGTTATACGAGAAGCTGGCCTTTTTACAGAATGCAGTTGGTGCGGTGCCGGGGCCAATGGACTGTTTTTTGGTTTTGCGCGGCATCAAGACCCTGCCCCTGCGCATGGACCGGCATGCCGAGAATGCAGCAGTATTGGTTGAATTCCTGGCTGATCATCCAAAAGTGGGGCGGTTGATGTATCCGTTCCACGAGAGTCACTCGCAGCATAGGATAGCTGTTCAACAGATGAGAAACGGCGGCGGGATGATCTCATTTGTAATGAAGGGCGGACGGGATGCAGCAGTCAAGGTAGCCGAGGGGACAAAGATTTTCACGCTGGCCGAGTCGTTGGGTGGTGTTGAATCTCTGATCGAAGTGCCAGCCGCGATGACACATCTCTCAACTGCAAATTCGCAAATCGCGGTTGAGCCGGGGTTGGTGAGATTATCTGTCGGTGTTGAGCATGTGGATGACTTGCTGGCCGACTTGCAGCAGGCGTTCGAAAAAGCATAATTGCTTTGTATGCGCAAAAGAGCCTGGCCGTTTACTTGGCCATGCTCTTTTGCGCTCACGCTCCTTCGGGGCTTAGCCCCGAAGGAGCTATTAAGTTGTTATTCTTTCGCGTGAACAGCTACCAGTGTCACATCGTCATCTTGCGCGGAACCCTGCTGGTAATCTTTCAGAGTTTGCAGCAAACGGTCACAGACTTCTTGTGCGGCTAGCCCTAAATATTCACTAAGGGTGTGTTTAATGCCTTCCAGGCCGAACGGTTCACCGTCCGGGTTGCGACAATCGGTCATGCCGTCGGTGTAAAGCAGCAGGGTGGAGCCGGGTGGCAGGGTGATGGTTTGTTCGTCGAGGGTGATTTCTTCCCACAGGCCAATTGCCATACCAGATTTATGGGGTATGCGTTCTACAGTTCCATCCGGCAGCAACATCAATGGCGGTTCATGACCGGCGCGCGCATAGTGAAATTCTCCCGTATCAACGTTTAAGACGCCATATAGTACAGTCACAAATTGAGTGGCTTTTTCCAGATGTGTGACATGTCGCATTGACTTTACGCAGCACATCACCGGGGTCTTCAATATTATCTGCTTCGGCGGCGATCAAAGCGTGGGCGCGCGCCATGAAAATCGCAGATGGTACACCTTTATCAGCCACGTCACCGATCAACACGGCCACCTTGTTTTCGCCTATGCGGAAGAAGTCGTAGAAATCGCCTCCAACCCGGCGGGCCGGGTCGATGCTGGCACCAAAATCGAAGTTTGGGGGCGCGGGTAATACGTCAGGCAGGATGCTGAATTGAATATCGGCAGCAACTTTGAGTTCCCGTTCGAGGCGTTCTTTTTCGATCAGTTGTTCCTGGGCAGCCTTCAATTCGTCATATGCTTTTTGCAGTTGACGGTTTTTCTCGGTCAGATCCCGGAAGGTGGCGTAGTTGGTGGAGTCCAGGCGGTTGCTGAGCACGCGCACCATGGATTTGGACAGTATGGGGTAGTGTTCGATCAATGCGTTGAATTCATCGCGGCTCATAGCCAGCAGCGCTAGTTTCCTTGCTGGCGCGCGCAGTGGCAGTGCGTTCACCGCCCGGGATGATGAGACTCATCTCGCCCAGATATTCGCCGGGGCCGAGCCTGTTGAGCAATAATTCTTCTTCGGTCTCTGCCCCCAACAGGATCTCGAGCTCGCCGTCGTGTTAGGACGTAGAAATGTTCGCCCCGTGAGCCTTCGCGGAAAAGGATTTCGCCTGGTCGCAAATGTCTGACTTGCAACATGCTTTGCAGATGGTCAAGTTCATCTACAGGCAGATCGCTAAAGAGTGGGATTTTTGACAATTCGTTGGTTGTCATAGCTGCACGTTTCCAGTTGGCTTGAGTTCTATCATCATATTTCTAATGCGCATGTTTATCTCCATTTTCACAAACTCTTCTCTAGATTTCTGCTAAGATAACCTTACAAGTGCAACGCACTTTAATGTTAAGTGTATGTAAGGAAACTTCTGGTCAAGTGCGTTGCACTTGTATACTAGCTTCCCCTCAAATCCATAACTTCTTTACCCGCCAGTTTGTCCTGAATGCGTTCCACGACGGTATTCAGATGCCCCGGCTGATGGACGTAGTCCAGGTTGTCGGTACGGATGGTGAGCACCGGGCACCAGTCGAAGGCGCCCAGCCACTCCTCATAGTAAGAATCGAGCAGCGTAAGGTATTCAGTCGTGATGCCGGTTTCCATGTTGCGGGCGCGGCGGCGGATGCGTTCCATCAGCACTTCTACCGGCGCTTTCAGATAGATCAATAAATTCGGGCGCGGCAGGCTTTCAACGACCAGGTCAAACAGGCGTTTGTAGGCCATATAGTCGCGCTCGGCCACGTTGCCCATATTGTGCAGTGCGCGGGCAAAGATGTGGAAATCTTCGTAGATGCTGCGATCGAGGATGGCAGAGCGGGCGTCATTGGCAGCTTCCAGATATTGGTCCGCACGGTGGCCCAGGAAAAAGATTTGCAGGTGAAATGCCCAGGCGCGCATGTCGGCGTAAAAATCGGAAAGATAGGGATTATCGGCTACCGATTCGTAACCGGTCCACCAGCCCAGGCGCGAGCCGATACGTTCTGTGAGAGAAGTTTTTCCAGCGCCGATGTTTCCGGCTACGACTACGAGATGTTTGGTCATCGCTCCATCCTTTGGATTTCCGTTGGTTGAGTGGGCGGTGTTTGTCCGCCGTACACTTGCACCGCACTGCAAGTGCAGGTGTCGAAACCAACTCGCAGTGCAACTGCTCGTAAACAATGAGATGGATAATACTATAGATTATTGTACAACGAAATTGCACGATCTTCCGATATAATCGCACGATGCTACCTTATCTATTACAAGGCCTAACGCTTGGTTTTGCCGCTGGCGCACAGCCCGGCCCATTCCAAACATATCTGATTAGTCAAACACTCAGCCAGGGCTGGCGTCGCACATGGATCGCGGCCTTTGCGCCGCTGATCAGTGACGGGCCAATTGTGGCGCTTGCCCTGCTGGTGCTCAGCCAGGTACCGGATTGGTTCCAGCGCGTATTGCAAATTGCCGGTGGATTATTCGTGCTGTACCTGGCCTGGGGCGCATACAAAGCCTGGAAGGCGTTCTCTCCAGATACAGAAGCGCCTCAAGACGGATCCCAGAGCCTGCTTCGGGCTGCGATGATGAATGCCCTCAGCCCCGGCCCTTATCTCTTCTGGAGCCTGGTGATCGGCCCGCTGATTGTCACAGCCTGGCGGGAAAACCCGGCGAATGCCTTGTCTATTGTATTGGCTTTTTATGTTGCGATGATCGGGTTGAATCTCACCGTTGTGATGCTCTTTGGGCAGGCCGCCCGTTTCGGGAACCAGGTGCGTAAAGCCATGTTGGGGTTCTCTGTGCTGGCGCTGGCCGGGTTTGGGCTGTATCAATTATGGCAGGGGTTTTTTGTGTAAAAATCGTCGTTGTAAAGGTTATTCCGTGTGATGAGGCTGAATTTCTACATGGACCATCAGCTTATGAGGCCGGAATAATGCTTTCCTTGATCTAGCAGTTGTAGTTCAAAAATTCGATAAACTAATTGAGCTGGATACCGTCGCCAGAAGATTGCTGGTTCCTTTAAGGAATCGCTGATGATATTTACTATTGATTTGTGCAGTTGTTGGTGCATTCTTTGGATTGCGATAGGAAGGTATCTTTTATTTCACAGGGAGTGGTTTTCATCAACGCTCATGGAATTATTGTAGGTATCGTTTAGTATACACCGCTACGATTTAATCGATTAATCTGTTTATAAGGAAATGGTATATGGAAATCAGAAGAAGAAATTGATTAATATTGCTGGAAACCAATTTTTATTGATTTCGAGAACTGGCCCATAGGTCGATGCACAGACGATCTCATAATATTCCAACTCGATTTCTTTGTTTTGTTCCGCATAAACAACCGCATCTTTCCCCGTCAGGCGCACCTGGTCTAATTGGTCGCGCACCTGCGCGGGCCAGTAACGCGGCAGGGTCATGAGTGGGTCGTTGAAGGGTGTCTCGGGGTAGTAGGCTGGCCGTTATAGGTCTTCGCGATTAGCCTGGGGAATCCAGTTATACATGACCGGTCCGCGCGCGTTCTGGGTGAATCCCAGGTGGAAGCCCAGGTTACGGGCTGCTTTCGGGAAATTGATTCCGGGCTCGCCTGGCCAGGTGATCGCGATGGGGGCTTTGTTATATCTTTCTTCGAAAATGTCGGTGTATTTCTTCAATTCAGCCGGTGAGATATTCTTCCGATGCGTTGTCACTGAAGCGGTGCAGCGAGCTGTAGAGTTGGTGGTCAACGAAGCCTTCCTGCTCCAGCGCCAGGTTTTCCTGCCACAGCGGGTCAGGCGTGTCCGTTTGGATGATCCAGCCGTTGACGACCGGCCAGCCCCATGCATTCCAGGGCGTGCGGAAATGCCGCTCGAAGTTTCCGGCGGTGCGGCGACCATCTTGCAGGAGTAGAACAGAGCGCAGGGGAATATATGCGTTGCTTTCCAGGAAATCTGCCAGTTGTTCTGTATTGATGGCTTCAAAGCCCTGCTCTTTTATATTCTCAAGTAAGGCGTTCAAATTGGATTACGGTGATGCTGTCGGTACTGTTCGGTTTATCGCCCCGATTGATGTTGTTGAACATGATGATCATCACAACCGTTCCCGGCGCGGCGTTGTTTGGATCCCAGCGGTTTTTCAGGTACTCGCAGGTGTCATTGATGTAAGTATGAGGCGTGTCGATGGGGTTTAGATAATCCGAGAAGTAGATGTCAGGCAGGGCTGGCGGGGTGCGCACCGCGGTTGGTGATGGGACAGGAGTTCTCTGTTGGGGTGGGGGAGGTTGTCGCTGTGGGTGTTTCGCTGATATAAACTGTCGGTGTCCTTGTAGGTGGGATTTCTGTCGAGGCCGTGCAGGCTGCCAAGATAACGGTCAGCAGGATGATGGTTCCGTACCGGAGCGGAGTAATTTTTTTGAGCATAAACAAATTGTATCAAAATAGCCCTGGCGAAATCTCACCAGAGCTATTATTCAGAGTTTGATTGAACCTATATCGTTTCCAGCGTGCCGCGTCGTTTGGCCGAAATCTCAACCCATTTGAACAGGAAGTAGCCCAGCGAACCGTAAACCATCCCGATGCCAAGTTCTTGAAGAAGTAGCGGCGAGATCTCTTGAAATGCCGCACCATCAATCAGTGCTCGCGCAGATGCGACACCACGCGTCAGCGGCAGGATGCTAGAGATGGCCTGCATCCAGTTGGGCAGGACGCTGAGTTCCACGTTCGCGCCGGAGAAGATCAGCAGCAGGAAGTAGACCGTGTTGTTTACGAACATCACGTTGGCAGTCAGCAGGCTCAAGCAGCCCATCAACAACCCCAGCCCGCAGGTGCTCAGAGTGGTCACGAGGATGGTCAAGCCAGCGCAGGCAAGTTCGTCTGTGAAAGGTCTAGATTGAACAGGATCACACCCCACAGGAAGGCGATCACCACGCCGATAGAGCCGTCAATGATGTGCATGAACGCGCGTCCGAAGAACATCATCATGCGGTTTGCAGGTGCACCGAACAGGTAGACCAATGTCCCGGACCAGCGCTCGCCGCCGATGCTCATGGTCACGCCGAAGATACCATTGATGGCTGCGATTTGCACTGCATTTCCAATTACATAGAAGTGTGCGTTATCTGGGCTGGTGGCGTAACTACCCAGGAAGGTGAAGAACAGCATCTGGGTCAGTGGCATGACGATCTTGGACGCCGCATATGTGGTTGGGCGTAGCCAGGCGAACAGGGCAGCATATGAGAGGATGGTTCCCTGCCAGAAAAGACGGAGATTAGAACTGATTGTTTTCATTACTGCACATCCAGCGTTGCATCTACGCGCGCTTTGTAGAGCATGATCTTGAACAGGCGGCTGGCGATGAACAGGTCAAGAATGCTGAAGACGATCATCATGCCCCAGGCGAACAAGGTCTGCTCAATGGGGGCATTGGCAGTGGTTGTCCCATGCAGGGCGACAGCTGCCCAATATGGCGGAAGCAGGTATGAGATGGGCGTTGTCCAGCTGGGCAGCAACAAGACCGGGAACAAAAAACCAGCCAGGATGTAAACCGGATACTCCATCGCGTTTTGCCATTGCTGCACTTCGCGGTACATTACAAAAACGGGGGCGATGGTCAAGCCGAAACTGATGAAAGCAAACATGCTCAACAGTAGCGATGCGATGAATAATAGCGGTTGGTCAATGTGCAGCGAGTAACCAAAGAACAATGCCGCCAGCAGGTAGGCCACGATCATCGAGAGCAGCGATTGCACCACGTTGGCCAGGTTCTTGCCGAAGACGATCACATCGAAAGGAGTTGGCACACCCACTAGCGTTTCCAATGTTCCTTGCCAGCGTTCGGCACTGATGCTGCTACCGGAGATGAACAGTAAGCTGGTCCAGAGCCCGGTCAGGCCGCTGCCAACCACCACGAACATGGCCGCGTTGACCGCAGTATCTTTGAGCATGAATAATGCCAATGTTGCGATGATGATGGGCTGTACCAGAATGCCGAAGATTATAAAGCTGTCGTTCATCTGGTGTCGCAGCGTTACTTCGGCTACCGTCATCACGGTACGCCAGTACCTGAAGATGTTCTTGAAGTTCATGCCTGTCCTCCTACCAATCGAACATATGCATCTTCCAGGGTCGGTTCACGGACGATAACGCGACCGACGCGTTGGCCGTTTAACGAATTCATAACATCCGGGACCGCTTCAGCCCCGCGAGATGTCTGAATCAGCAGCATCTGACGCTGGTCCTGTTCCTGAACCTGGAGCGCGTCCACAAAGGGCAGGGCGCGCAAGCGTTCCACAACTTCATTTGACGCGCCAAAGGTTTCTATCTCGATCACTGACAGATCGGCAACGTGCTTCTTGAGTTCGGATGGCGAATCCATCGCGACGATGATGCCTTTATCGATCACTGCTACGCGCTGACAAAGCGAATCCGCTTCGAACATGTAGTGCGTGGTCAGCAGGATCGTTTTCTTCTCGGATTGCAGATTGCGGATTACTTCCCGGAACTCACGCGCACCAACCGGGTCGAGGCCGATGGTGGGTTCATCCAGGAACAGGATTTCAGGGTCATGCAGCAGAGTGCGCGCTACATGCAGGCGCTGTTTCATGCCGCGTGAATAGCCTTCCACGCGCTCGTTGCCGCGGTCTTTCAGGCCGACCATTTCCAACAAGAAGGGGATACGCTTCTTGGAAACATCCGGTTCCACGCTGTACAGGCTGGCAAAGTAGCGCAGGTTGTCGTTGCCGGAGAGACGCCAGTACAGTCCGCGCTCGCCGCCGAATATGAAACCAATTCGTTTGCGGACTTCTTGTGCATCCTTGACCACATCATTGCCCATGATGGTAGCAGTTCCTTTAGTAGGGATCAGCAGCGTAGCCAGCATCTTGACGGTGGTGGTCTTCCCGGCGCCGTTCGGTCCCAGAAGGCCGAAGAGTTCGCCGGATTTGATGTCGAAGGAGACATCTTCCACGGCCATGACTTCTTTGATCGAGCGTTTAATCACACCAATGCGAGCACGATAAACACGTTGCAAGTTTTTTACTTCAATGGCATTCATTTTTCTCTCTAATGGGTAGCTGGATTGAATTATTCACATTATTCAAATTATTGAATAATTGTTATAATATACAGGGGTTTTTCTTGCTTGTCAAGAGGCAGATATAATCATCTGATTTCGGGATGAATCTGCATGAAAACAGAAGCAGGCGCGGGCGTGGGTAGATGCGGGTATTACTTTCAAGATTGTTTATCAGTGAAATTCAAACTGTGTGTATAATAACATGAACTAAAGCAGCGAAATTAGTGCTGAAAATGAAGTAAGAAGATTTAGCTGGAGGTTGGAATGCGTTCGAAGTGGATTGAACATAAAGGCAAGAAAATATTCTTTCAAGATTTTTCAGGCTTGTTGTACGATGCGGATGCATTGAAAAAGGAATTGACTCAGGTACAGGCGGAAGTGATCAGCCATCCAAAAAACTCTCTCTTGATCTTGTCAGATTTCAGGGATACAAATATGACCAATGAGATGATGCCACTTCTGAACGCTTCTTCTGCAATGACAAAAGACCATATCCGCAAGACGGCAGTATTAGGGGTAACGGGTATCAAACGCACACTGGCCGATTTGCTCACGCGCCTTACAGGCCAACCGCTGAAGTATTTTGATAGCGAAGTTTTGGCAAAAGATTGGTTGGTTGAGGAAGACTAAATAAGATTGATGCGATATTGCCTGGCGGGTCACCGTGATTCGCCGGGTTTTGCTTTAAGGCGTTTTCAATGCAGTAGAATAGTCGTAGGATAATCGTAAGCTTGGATGACGGTCATTTTCGGTTAAAATGATGCCCTTGCTTTTACCCGAACAAAAGGAGATTTGAGCATGCAAAAAATGATACTGTTCATCGTGCTGACCTTGCTTGGGGCATTTGTCCTGGGCGCTTGTGGCGGCAGCGATGAAGGCACACCGACTTTGACTGTGGAGCAGATCCAGACGTTTGCGGTGATGACCTACCAGGCGCAGTTGACGCAAACTGCACAGGCGATGCCGACTGCGACCTTCACGCCTTTGCCAACCGAAACGCCTATCACCGTTGTGACGTTTGCGTCCCCGGAAGATTTGGCAAATGCAACAAATACGCCCGGAAGTAATACTCAATCGGCGGGATGTTACGATCTGGCTTACGCCAAGGATGTAACCATTCCCGACAACACCCAGGTGACGCCGGGCCAGTCCTTCACCAAAACCTGGCTGGTTTCCAACACTGGTACCTGTGATTGGGAGCCAGGATTTATCTTCAACGTGGTTGGCGGTGATGCGATGAATGGTGTGGCAGTGACCTTGAATCAAACCGTGCAACCGGGCCGGCAATATGAGTTTTCCGTCCCAATGGTTGCGCCGACAGATCAAACTGGCGAACTCAAGGGCACCTGGCGTTTGTCTGACGCTAATAACAATTTCTTTGGCGATGGTGTTTATGTGCTTATCGAGATTGGAACGGGTCCAACGGCTACCCCGACAGTTACGCCTACCCCAACGCCATAATGACTGGCATGCTATAATAAATGCGGACAAAAGGAGTTAACTATGGCTGAAAAGACCACCCGTGAAAAAAAGTTTGAAAGTCATATTCCTGAAGATGCTCGCGAGCATTTCCGTGCTGCTCGCGAGGAAATGCGCAATGGTGTAAAAACCTTGTTGCCCGAAGGTTTCCTTGAGCATCGCAAAGGTGCGCGTCGTGAAATGTTGATGGCCTGGCGCAGCATGTTGGATGCGGCTATCGAGCGCATGGACGAGAAAGCTTAGATAAATTGTGTCATTGCGAGGCCGTAGGCCGAAGCAATCCCCCCTGTTACGTAAGTACATTTGTTACTTGGGGATTGCCACGCCGTTGAAAAGCACCGACGGCTCGCAATGACATTTTGATTCGTTTTATTTCCCCTTTTTCCCAAATAATACCCATAGTAGTGCCAGCCCCGATGCGCCCAGCAGGCCACCGCCATAGATGGCATTCCCGGCATTGACCAGCATCACGCCGCCGATTAGTAGCGCGGCGAAGATGATGCCTCCTGTTAACCGGTCCACGGAACGGGTCAGGTTTCGCATTTCACGCCCCACCTGTGGCGACTGCACTACCAGGCCGCCGCTCTCGGCTTGTGTCAAAACGCGGCTGGTCTGACCGGGCAGTGCCAGCAGGGCTTGGAGCATTTCCCCCAACTCGTCCAGCCAGTAGTCAATCCCGGAGGAAGTCTCTTCTTCGACCAGCTTTCGCGCATAAGGGGCCAGTTGCAGCCACAGGTTGAAGTCCGGGTTAAGGCCGGTGCACATGCCCGAAAGGATGGCGACCGTGCGCGCCAGGAAGAGCAGGTTTTGCGGCACCTGGAATGGCATACTCAGTAACAAATCTCGGTATTGGTGCGCGAACTGGTGGATTTCTTCCGGGTTAACGTTTCGGATCTCTTTCATGGACATGCCCCAGAAACGGTCGAAAACCTGCGCTTCGGCTTGCTCGATTAGTTTCAAGTCAGCACCCGGCAGCAGCATATCCAGCATCTGGTAGGCTTTCACAACGCGGGATGCATCGCGTGTGCCCACAGCGATGATCATTTCGCGCAAGCTGTCCCTTATTGAATCGGGCACGTGTGCGACCATGCCAAAATCCACGAATGTCAGTTGCCATTTTACTTTTTCACCATCTTCTGTGGGCAGCGGGGTCACGAACAAATTACCCGGATGCGGATCGGCGTGCACAAAACCATCTTCGAAGATTTGTTGCAGATATGTGCCCAGCAGCCTTTCGGCCACTTCGCCCCGGTCGATCCCGGCGGCGATGATGTCATCATAGTCGGTGATCTTGATAGCGTAGACATCCTCCAAGGTCAGCACCCGTAGCGTGCTTAGTGAGCGCACCACACGTGGCACGTGAACGTCGAGGTCATCGGCAAAATTCTCGAAAAACGTTTCGGCGTTATTAGCTTCCTGCTCGTAGTCGATTTCTTCGTACAGGGTGATCGAAAATTCTTTCAGCAGGGCAGGCACATCTGCATGTTCGCGGATGGGGCGATACCGCATTAGCCATTTTCCAACTTTTTGGAGCGCAGACAGGTCGGTGTCCACGATAGATGCGATGTCCGGGCGCTGTACTTTGACGACCACATCCCGGAAGTCCGCTTCTTGCTCCGCCCTCAATCTGGCCCGGTGTACCTGACCCAGTGATGCGGCTGCCAGCGGATTCCGGGTCAAAGCTGGCGAACACTTCCGTTAAAGGAGCCGCCAGTTCGGCCTCGGCCAGCGCGCGGATGTCCTCGAAGTCTTCAGCGGGAACTTCGTCCTGTAGATTGGCTAACTCGTCGGTCACTTCGGGTGGCAGCACATCCAGCCGCGAAGACAGGAACTGCCCGACTTTGATCATCACGCCCCCCATGCGGATAGCCAACGCGCGAAAGCGGACGGCCTCGCGGCGAAAACGCTCACCACGCGTGCGGCGTACCCAGCCACGCAGGCCCAGATAACGGATGACGATTTCCCAGAGGATGAAGCGGGTGATAACCCCCGCGAAAAAAGTCAGGATACGGAAATAACGACTGCGCAAGCGAGATGATTTCATGTTAACTCCTGTAGAGAGGAGTCATTGTATCATCGGCTTGTTTTGCTGTGTGCTGCGAAGTAGTATGAAAGTGGCTAAAGGGGTGGGGTTGATTTTTCAACTTGTCATTCTGGGCCGTGTAGCGGCGAAGAATCTCGAACTTTTCAGGTGAAATCAGGCGATTCTTCGCTCCCGTTGGTCTCTCAGAATGACATCTGGTTATTGGAGAAACCAACGAAATTATTCACTCCAAGCAGTATAATCTAACCCAAGCTTGAAATTTTTGTTGAGGAGAAATTAGTATGTCATCAAGAAAACACCATAAATCTGGCAAAAAACGCGCCTTGGAGGCTGCTCGCAAAACAAGGAACACACAATGGATCGCGCTGGGCGTGATCGTAGTGGTCCTGGTTGTGCTGGTCTGGGTTTTGCTACCACCAACTGATGAACCTGTTGCAGAATCTCCGGCTGGAGCCCCGGTAATGGAGCTGCTACAATATGATGCCCCGCCTCCAATGACGATCGACGAAAGCAAACAGTATTTTGCAACGGTCAAGATGGCGAAGGGCGGCGAGTTTATCATCCAGCTATACCCGGATAAGGCGCCTATCACGGTCAATAACTTTGTTTTCCTGACGCGAGATGGCTATTACGATGGTACCACCTTCCATCGCGTGCTACCCGATTTCATGGCGCAGGCTGGCGACCCAACCGGCACAGGCGGTGGCGGCCCGGGCTATGTCTTCCAAAACGAAGACAGCGACCTGACCTTTGACAAAGCCGGTGTAGTTGCCATGGCCAACGCCGGGCGCGATACCAATGGCAGCCAGTTCTTCATCACTTTCAGCCCGCAGGAATATTTGAACGGTGGTTATACCATTTTCGGGCAGGTGGTTGAAGGCATGGATGTGGTCATGGACATCACCTTGCGTGACCCGCAGATGAACCCCGATTTTGTGGGAGATGCGATAGAAAGCATCACCATTTCGGAGAGATAATCAAAATCCCCTCCAGCAGGTCGAAACTGGAGGGGATTTTTTCATGGCTAGAATTGAATTGGCTTAGAAAGCGCAATCTTCCGGAAGTGGCGGAACCCGCTCCAGGCCGGAACCAAGGCCTGCTTCCGCCTCAGCAGTCTTGAACCCAGCCTGAACCGTTCCCTTCATCAACATGCCTCCATACCCGACCGTGTTCATGTGCACGCGGACGTAAACCACTTCATCATTAGCGATGTCCACTGATCCCCCCGAACGCGTGAAGGGTTGCTCATTCACATGGCTGTGCAATAGAACCCTTCGATAAATTAGTTCACCGTCTTCGCTGAAAACTTCCCACCAGTCGGCGTATTGCTCGCAGCCCGTATCTGGACTGGAAATTTCCACTGCAAATTGATATATGCCTGGATTTCCGGTCACCCGGACGGAGAGCACGTCGGCAAATTGATTTTGGGTCATTTGGGCCACCTCGGTCGCTGTTGTGGTTGGAATAGTTGGGACTACCTGATCAGTTGGGATTGGGGTTGACGTTTGTGATGGTTCTATCGGTATTGCAGGCAGGGAAGTTGGCGGCGTTTGAGGGGTACACGCATAAAGAAGGAAAATGGATAGCAGGACAAAGTAGAAAGAACCCTTTTTCATTATTTCCATATAAATAAAGATAACAGGAACAAGGTGTTCCTTACTATAAAAACCTGATCGTTTTTAATCCTCTACATTCATAAGCACAGTTCATTTTTTGACTGTGCTTTTTTCTTTTTATCGGATTGGCACTTTTTGGCAGTTTTTTCTCTTGTTTTGGCAGGTCAGATATTGGAAAGTAAAAGCAAATATCCAAAGGAGAAAAAAATGGTCACTCACATATCAAGCCTAGGACGTACGGCTTCGAATTGTTTATCCCGCCCGAAATGGGGCAAAAAGCACCTCGGTAAAATCCTGCTTGTCAGCATCCCTTTCATTCTTCTGTGGGTTTTCAGGACCGAACTGAGTAACATCGCAGCCGTTATTGCCGATCGTGAAACTTTGGTTGCCTATCTCAGGCCCTACGGTGACCTGGGCATCGCCATCTTATTTGTCCTCCTTTTCCTGCAAGTTTTCATTGCTACCATTCCTGGGCAGGCGATCATTGTCACTGGAGGATACTTGTACGGATTCTGGGCCGGAACACTGATTTCCTACCTGAGCACAGTGGTTGCCAGCCACCTGTGCTACAAGCTTGCTCGGCGTTACGGCCGCCCGCTGGTAAAGAAATTAGCACCCGCCCATATTGTTGATAAATGGACAGTGCGAGCCGAGAGACAGGGCATCCCGTTTTTTATCTTCTCTTTCACAACGCCGATCTTCCCAGCTGATGTTATGAATTTCGTCGCCGGGCTAAGCGGGCTTTCGCCACGTAAATTCATGATTGCCAATTTAATCGGACGCCTGCCTACTGCTATTGTGTTCACCCTGATCGGCTCGCATGGGCTGGGCCTGCCCCTGAACCTGATGATTGCAGTCGCGGTCATCTTCACCTTCATGGCACTCGGTTTTTGGAGATTGGTCAGCCCGAAATTGGAACAGAAGTATCTGGAGAACCAATCATGAGAATTACACACATCAAAGCAAGCTTATTGACCGCAATTGCGCTTCTCGCCTCCATCCTTTTACCAGCCTGTGGATTGGAACCCACAGATCCTCCAACCGCGACGAATTCACCGGCACCAACAAAAACATCCACACCGCGAGCAACGGAAACATCCACACCGAAAGCGACATCAACTCCCAAGCCGGAGTTAGCCACACCCCGCTGGATGCTTCTAAACCAACCCTATTTCAGTGTTGAGATTCTTGGCGAGCAGTGGGATTACTATACCGATAATTGGGGAGAGATGTATGCCTGCATACGCTACCAGCAAAATGACTATGAACGTTACTTCGAGCAATGTTTTGCGATCATCAATGAAAACGTGCCCACGCTGACCTATGATGGTATCCTTGCTGGGATGCTGGAGAGCGGCTTCGAAGAGATTACACCGAAAACCGTTTTTCCCAACACGGACCGCATCAGCTTGAGTGGGAAAAAGAAGGAAGAGAATCAGGTCGCCTTTTTCGAGATCGTGGAGGCGGAACCCTATATCCTTCTAGTCGAGATGTATGTCACTGTGGAGGAGGATGCACCTCTGCAGGAGATCTATGAAGCATATGCCGCCGACGTGATGGACTATGTGCTCCTAGCTGGCATGCAGAAATCCAGGATTGCTCCCGCACCTTCGCCGATGCCCATGTCACCGGAACAGCAGAGCAACTATGATGATCACAGTGACCTGCTGATCTCAGAAGAAGAGGCGGATGCACTGTATCCCGGTCGCCTGGAACATCTAGGTGATTACGCTACGAAATATCGTATTTGCCGCGAGTTTGAAGATCGTACGAATGCGGATGTACTCTGGGTTTCCATGACGAATTGTGTCCAAGTCACTGCACCGGATGTCACAATGGAAGAAATTAAAGAATTCTACACCCAAGAAGATGATGTATTTCCAAATTCCAAATATGCTGCAGAGAATTACTTGGTTTTCGGATATTGGCAGGGACATATACACTACAGCGCTGTTACATTTGGAGATGGATTGGCTTTCGTCTCTACCATTGAAACCCGCTCTCTCGTGGGTACAACGGCCGAGAATGGTTTTACTGAAGAGATCGATGATTATCTCCATGATGTCCTGACAGAGAATTTAGCGAAGAGCGAATAAACCCTCAACAAGGGTTTTGCTTGTATTTGCTCCAACCTAAGAGACTGATTATAAAAAGTCCAAAACACGTTTTATTATGTCGTTCTGAGCCGCGTAGCGGCGAAGAATCCCGGATAGCCAGACGATTTAGCGCCAAGAAGGAGATTCTTCGCTCCCTACGGTCGCTCAGAATGACACGTGTAAGAATTTGCAAACAGCTTCTATGGGTAGATTACTCAAAAACAAAGGGGGCGATAATAGTACCTGCTTTTCTCAAGATAAAATATAGCTGATGCTAAAAACAACTCTTTTGGGCCCCATTACCCGCATTGACCTGGCGCGCACGATTGCCGGGCGCGGACGTTACTGGACAACAGCCTACCTGGTGGACGGCTTACTGATCGATAGCGGCTGCGCTCACAGCGCATCTGAACTGACCCGTTACCTGCTCGGCAAGCCCCTGACATACACCCTCAACACCCACACGCATGAAGATCATATTGGCGCGAATGGCGCGTTACAGAAAGAGCATGCTGTTCTTGAAATCCTGGCCCATCCGTTAGCATTGAGCATATTGGAGAACCCTCATCTCCAACGCTTACAACCTTACCGGCAATTGATGTGGGGCTGGCCTGAAGCGTCTAAAGGGAAGCAGGTTGCGAACGGGGAATTGATCCGTACAGAGAATTTCAATTTCGAAGTTATCTATACCCCCGGTCATAGCCCCGATCACATTTGCCTGTACGAACTTGAACGTGGATGGTTGTTCAGTGGCGACCTGTTCGTCGGTGGCAGAGACCGTGCCTTATCCGCAGATGCTGACATCTGGGGAGTAATCGCATCTTTAAAGAAAATCGCAGATTTGCCATTGACCAGGTTGTTTCCCGGCAGCGCCCGCGTGCGTGAAAATCCGCGCGATGAAATGCAGGAGAAAATCTCCTATTATGAAGAAATGGGAGAACAAGTGCTGAAATTGCACAGCAGAGGTAAAAGCGTGGATGCTATTGCCCGGACTTTATTTGGTGGCCCAATGTTCATTGAAGTTTTTACATTGGGACATTTCTCACGCAGAAATCTGGTACGTTCCTGTTTGCGGAGGGAGTTATCGGGATAAGATTTCGCGATTGGCCTGGTTGATCTCTTCGAGCACCTTCTTAGCTTCTTCTTTTATCTCTTCGGAAATACCGGCTCTCATCGGGATGAATTTGACCATATCCCGTGCCTGCCGCAGCAGGTCTTTGACTCCCGCCACGTAGGAGAGATCACTCTTCCCTAATCCACCCTCAGGGATGGGGAAATCGCGCGCTTTCTGGATCAACTTGCGGGCACGGATGATGCGTTCCTCGGCGGTGATTTGTTTTGCCATACCTACTCCTAATCTTTCTTATTTGCCAGCTTGAGGGCGGAATGCAGCAGTGCATTCGCTCCGGTTTCCAAATCTTCTCTTGTTCAACTGCGTAACCCCTATTATAGCGGGGATTGGTGGTTGATCTGGGTAGCGCTTGAATCCGTGATTTGTTTCACGTATAATGAAACCATTAATTAGTTGTTAGGATGGGAGGTGGGAACATGACTCAGGATAAAAAAGCTGGGCATGTGAATGTGCAAATCGAGGGGGATGTCAGCGGACAAATAGCCATCGGGGATAACATCCTGCAGATCGGGGATGTGCATGGGGGTGTTGTTAACATTATCCAGCCAGATAAAAAACCAACCTTCAGCCAGCGGCAGCGACCGGTCATGCTCCGACCGCGCAAATTCCCTGGCTTTTTGAACCGTGAAACAGAGATGGGCACCATAGTTGGTGCGCTGAATAACGGGGAGCCGGTTTCTATGTATGCCGAGAACGGGGCGGGCAAAACTGCGCTTCTGCGCCGACTGGCGTACCAGGCGCCGGGGGATAATTTCCCGGATGGTATTCTCTATTTCCCCGCGCATATAAAAGGTGTGGATGATTTACTGCAAATCATTTTCGATCACTTTTATGAAAGCGACAGCCCAGCAAAACCGACCGATGCGGAACTACGACAATTCTTGCAGGAGGTCGAGGCGCTGATTATTCTGGATGACGCGCTGCTAAACAAGGATGAAGTCACCGAACTGATCAACGCCGTGCCGGGCTCTCTCTTTGTGCTGGCTTCACCTGAACGTTGCTTGTGGGGGGAGGGGTGTTGTATGGAATTGGATGGATTGCCCTTGCAAGAAGCTTTGACTTTGATCGAACGCGAATTGCAACGCGAATTATTACCATCGGAGCGGTCATCTGCTGAAGCCCTGCACGAACTTGGGGCTGGCCAGCCATTATTCCTGATCCAGGCCGCGGCCCTGGTGCGGGATGGAAAACCATTTGAAGAAGTCGTGGGCGCGTTAGGGGAGAGTATTTCTGAGAGATTGAACGAAACGCAGCGAAGTATTTTGGAATTGCTGGGCACGTTCAAAGACGTTTCTATCCCCAGAAAACATTTGACAAAGCTGGTCGAAACAAAAAATATTGGAGCGCAACTTAAGAAACTAAAGAAACTGCACCTGGTGAAAGAGCACGGCTCCGCAGTCAGCATGGCCGGGGCGCTGGCCTTGCCTTTACCTTTGAAGCAGGCTATGGCGTCCGATTGGGAGGCGCGTAGTCTAGATTATTTCGTCCAGTGGATTGGGAAAAGCCCACCCGTGACAGAGATCGGTGAAGTGCTCGACCTGGCCTTGGCCCTGGTGGAGCGGGCTGTTTCCGCCGGACGCTGGGAGGCTGTTGTCGCTTTGGGCAGGGGCATCGAGAGAACTTTGGTTTTGAACAAACATTGGGGCGCATGGTCCCAGGTTCTAGGATGGATTCTCAAGGCTGCAGGTTCGCTCAGCGATCAGGCCACGCAGGCCTGGGCTTTGCACCAGTTTGGCACGCGCGGCCTGTGCCTGGGTGATCTGCCTGCTGCAGAAGAATCACTGAAGCGGGCATTAGAAATTCGTGAATCACTTGGAGACCAGGCAGGCGCATCCGTGACCAGGGGAAATTTGGATTTGGCAACAACGATTCCTGCATCGCCTCCATCTCAGCCTGGAACTGCTCCCGGGGGTGGACTTTCACCTTTGTTGAAAGCCGCCCTCATCGTAGGTGGAATGGCTGTGGCTACCGCTGCAGTGATTATGTTGGGGCCACCTTCTCAGCCACCACCTAAGTCTCCAACGGCGGTATCTCAGCTCCCATGGAGGAGCCTCTTGTTGTGCCTGTCCCACTCTCCAACGGAAACGCCACCAGTTCCCACTGAAACACCTGAACCTACACCACAACCACGATCACCAATACACCTACGCCAGTTGAATGTACTTACGATATTAAATATGTTGGTGCAGTGCAACTGGAGTACGATGTTTCAATAAGTTTTGATGCTCCATTTGAAATTCAGTATGAGAGTATAGATAGTAATTACGATGTAGAGTTGGGAGAAAGCATAACCGTTTACGTAAATTCAATTTAGGAAACCAATTTTAGGGTTAATATGTCTACTTTTGAGCAGCATCCTGAAAGACTTTTTATTCTGTTACCTGATTTTCATCGAGGTGAAAGAATACAAATACACTTATGGGATTCTGGAAAATTGCATTGTTCGCGGGATGTGATTGTTTATATTGCTCCCACCCCAAGGCCGACAAAGGAAGAAGTAGAGATAACTTGCGCAGATTACAATAATAAAACAGACTGTGTAGTGGCAGGGTGTAACTGGGTTTATGTAAGTCCAAATCCTTGGTTCTGTACCTCACCATAATATCGAGACAAGAATTAAAAAAGTGACATTCACTTTGCTTCACTCCAAGGGATTGCCATAATCTCCTGCTGAACCCCTCCTACCCGCACCAGACGCCCATCCACGGACCGGCACTTTGCAGGCAGGGAAGTGTAATACACGTCCGATTTGCACTGACTCAGCAGCATCATCGGCGTCACATTGGTACTCCAATTTGTGATCGTATTGCGCTCGACGATTTCAGGTGGCAACTCCAGGTTCACCCCAATTTTTTCGCCGGGAATAATATTCTCGATGGGCGGATGCCATAACTCTGGGATTGAAAAGCGTATGATGTGACCGGCCAGCCAACCGAGAGAGACTGTCGCGATCAGGGCGATGAGAACAAGGATGTTGAGAGCAAGTTTCGATTTCTGCATTATATTTCAACAAATCGGTGCATCAGATTTCTCGGTAGCGATTAGCATCTCCTCTACGATCTCAAAATCAATTCTCTCTGGTTTGGAGTAACGGATACACCCCTTTCCAAAGCTGATGCCTTTCCCTGCCACCTGCTCTTTGTGCGCGTCCATCACATCCTGTTTGAGAATATACAGGGAAATATAATTCTTCTGGCTGGCGAAGGCCACTTCCACTTCGCCGTTCCGGCTGTAGGAGGGCATGCCGTACACCATCAACTCGTCGAAGCCTTTCAGCGACTCAAGACACATCTCACGCAGGTTGGTTAGGGCTCCCTTCCGTTCGGCGGGGACTTCATCTAAATAGGCGTTTACAGATTTGGCTTTGCTTTGCATATGTTGTTTCAGGAAATGCTAAACTCCCGCATTGCTCAGGATCGTCGACATGCTGGACGGCATGGCAGTCAGTTTGGGATGGTTGACAGCCATGTAACTTATGGCGTCTTCCAGGCGACGGATTTTCACCGGGCGAATTTGCACCTCGTCGGCGTCACAACGTTCCAGAAGCTCGCGGATGTCTACTTCAAGGTCATGTAGAAGCTCGCGCTCATTTGGATCAACAGAATCGGTCTGTTTAATTTCAGTATGAAGTTGTTCGAGAAGTTGACAAAGCTCTTGGTCGTTCATAGCGAAGCACCTCCTTCAAACAGTCAGAAACGGACAGCAAGATAGGATTTTTTTTCGTCCAATCCCTGATACTATTTTACATCTTTCGCATGCAAGATACAAATTTTCCCAGGTGCATAGATGTATTTATGTTATGTTTTGTAATTTTCAACATACAACCATTTGGAACAGAAGTGAAATGTGATAGTATATTAGTACTGTTCTATTAGTTTCCAAGGAGAGAAAAATGTTTCAAGACTTACTCAACCAGTTACTTGCGCTCTTAGGAACCAATCTCCTAAACCTGCTGAGTGCTCTGGGCATTCTAATTGTCGGCTGGATTGTTGCCCGTTTAATTGCCTGGGGCGTATTCAGGTTGCTCAAGCGTATCAATCTGGATAACCGCCTAGCTGGCGCGATAGCGGATGAAGAGGAAGAAGGCGACGAGAAAACCCCACAGCTCAAAATTGAGCGTTGGGTTTCCAATTTTGTCTTCTACCTGTTGATGCTATTTGTGTTAATAGCATTCTTCCAAACCTTGCAACTGACAGCTGTTTCTGGCCCGCTCAGTGCTCTTTTGGACCAATTGCTTGCTGCTGCGCCGCAATTGATTGGCGCCATACTCATCCTGCTGGTGGCCTGGGTGATCGCGACTGTAGCCAGAATGCTTATCAAGCGCGTGCTTCGTTTGAGCAAATTTGACGAACGCGTCAGTGACCAGGCGGATGTTGAGACAGGCAAAGTCAGCGTCAGCGATTCGCTTGCAAATGGTGTATTTTGGCTGGTCTTCCTGCTCTTCCTCCCGGCAGTGCTCAACACGCTGGGGATGCAGGGTTTGGTTGAGCCCGTCCAGGGTGTTGTGGACCAATTCTTGGGAGCCATCCCGAACATCTTCGCTGCAGCCATTATATTCATAGTTGGATGGTTTATCGCACGCATTGTTCGTCAGATTGTCACGAACCTGTTGGCTGCCACTCGTCTGGATTCTTTCGGCGAGCAAGTTGGTCTGGGCGCTACTGAACAACCGCTTTCCAAGATTATCGGATCGATTGTCTATGTTCTGGTGCTGATTCCGGCGGTGATCGCGGCGCTCAACGCGCTTCAAATCGATGCGCTTTCTACCCCTGCTGTCACGATGCTAACCACCGTGCTTAATGCTATCCCTGCTTTCTTCGGCGCGGTAATCGTCCTGGCAGTGGCATATTTTGCCGGCAAATTGGTATCCGGCCTGGTGAGCAATCTGCTGAAAGGCATTGGCTTTGACAATCTCTTGGAAAAGCTTGGCCTTCAGGTTGAGCGAAAAGATGACCAACGCTCACTGTCTGATATTGTTGGCTTGTTAGTACTTGTCGCTGTGATGCTATTAGCGGCTGTTGAAGCTGCAAATATCCTTGGTCTAGACATCCTGGCAACCATCATCGCTGATCTCACCGCATTCGGCGGACAGGCCTTGCTGGCTCTGGTCATTTTTGGTCTCGGTCTATATCTTGCAAATCTGGCAAAGAACGTCATTGTCGCAGCCAGCGGAGAAGGTTCAGCGTTTACAGCCAACCTGGCGCGTATTGCCATTCTGGTGTTTGCCGCAGCATTGGCGTTACAGCAACTTGGCATCGCCAGTGAAATTGTCAACCTGGCGTTTGGCATCCTGCTGGGTACAATTGGTGTAGCTGCCGCGCTTGCCTTTGGCCTTGGTTCTCGTGAAATTGCCGGGAAACAGACCGAGGAGTGGCTAAATAAGATGAAGAAGTAGCCTATCTAATTCAGAATACATCACAATCGGGAGGCAAACGCCTCCCGATTGCAGTTAAGTTCTGTTTTCAATACTTCGGAGATTGACTAACTGGAACACATATTAGCACTCACTAAACCCACAGGCATAACACTTGCGGCAGCCCTCTTCGTTCACCACGGCAGCCTCACCGCACTCGGGGCACAGGTCGCCGATCTTGAGGGTGTGCTGGGTTGGTTCTTTCGCCTGGCCACCATTCCCGCCGGTCTTTTCCTCGCTGGGGGGATCGAGCAAGCCGTCTTTCTCGCGCAGGTACATGTCGATTACCTGTCCCACGCCGTCGGGCAGGGAGCGCACGCGGTTGGGGCCAAAGCCCATCGAGCGTCCGCCGCCGATGCCGCCCAACTGTCGCACCACTTCTCGCAGTCGGTTCAACGGTTCTACTGGCGAGGCGATGCGCAGGATGTACGAGATCATGCGTCCGATCGCTTCGGATACAGCTGCAGTTTCGGAACCTGCCTTGGCGGTGTTGATGAAGACCTCGAAGGGCTGGTTCGCCGCCGTTCTCGTTGACGGTGATGAAAGCTTTGCCCAGCGGCGTGTCCACGTTGTAGGTCTTGCCGACCAGCGCGCGCGGGCGCGGTTTCTTGCTGTCGCTTTGCCAAACGGGAGCAGGCTTGGGGGCGGATTGAGGCGATTCCTTTTTCTCGGCGGTGGCCTTGGTTTCTAGTACCACCTTGTCGCGTGAGCCGGTCACGTACACCGTGATCCCTTTCGCGCCCAGCTCCCAGGCCAGCATATAGGCCTGCGCCACATCGTCCACGGTGGCGGTTTCGGGGAAGTTGACCGTTTTCGAGAGTGAGTTGTCCACAAAGGCCTGCAGCGACGACTGCATGCGCACGTGCTCCTCGGCGGTGATGTCGGCCGAAACCACGAAATTCTCGCGGATGTCTTCGGGGATCTCATCAATGCCCTGGCAGGTGCCCTCGCGCATCACTTGCGCAATCACTTCTTCGCGCTTCTCTTTACCCAACCCGGCACCTTTCAAAGCCTGTTCAAAACGCGGGCTGGCGTAGGTCAATTTCAGGTCTGTACCGTTGTCGTTGACGTGCCGGATGTAAGCCAGCGCGAAGACCGGTTCACAGCCGTAGCCTTCACACCCGGCGACAGTAGCGATGGTGCCGGTCGGTGCGACGGTAGTCTGGGCTGCATTGCGGATGCCATGTTTCTTGATGCCCTCGACCACTGCATCCCATCGTACTTCCGGCCTGCTCCAGTTATCCTGATACGGGGTCAGCGGCTGCGGCGGCTGCCAACCCAGGTCGTCCATATCATAGATGCTGCCTTGAATGGCCGGGAAGGGTCCGCGCTCGGTTGCCAGGTCGATGCTGGCCTGCATGCTGTGATAACGGACGAATTCCATCACCTGCGCGCCGAACTCCTGACCTTTTTCTGAGCCATAACGAACACCCACGTGATACATCAGATCGCCCAGGCCCATGATTCCCAGCCCGATGCGTCGCGCGCGATGGGCGGCTTCTTTGAGTTTGTCAACAGCAGGTACATAGGCGTTGGCCTCAACCACATCATCCAGGAAGCGCGTGGCGGTCACAACCGACTGGCGTAAACCTTCCCAATCCACCGTTCCATCCTTGCCGCAATGCTCGTTCAGGTTGACCGAACCCAGACAGCAATTCTCGTATGGTCCCAGCCATTGTTCGCCACACGGGTTTGTTGCCTCCAGCGGATACAGATGCGGGACGGGATTCTCGCGGTTGGCTGCATCCAGGAACAGCACGCCCGGCTCGCCGTTATGATGCGCCTGCTCGACGATCTTCTGGAACAGTTCACGGGCTTTGACCTTTTTATGTGTTTTGATGGGTACGCCCGCGGCCTCGGCCTGTTCCAGCGTGCCTTTACCATACTCTCGATATTTAGAGTCGTTCACGTCCGGGAAACGCAGTTCCCATTCGGCATCATCTTCCACGGCTTGCATGAAGGCATCTGTAATGCCGACTGAAATGTTGAAGTTTGTGATGTGGTTCTCATTCGTCTTGCAAGCGATGAAATCTTCAATGTCGGGATGGTCCACGCGCAGCACGCCCATATTGGCGCCGCGCCGCGTGCCGCCCTGCGCGATCTCATCGAAAGCATGGTCGTACACGCGCAGGAATCCGACCGGCCCGGTGGCCTGCCCGGCTGACGATTTGACCAATGCCCCGGCTGGTCGCAGCCGCGAGAATGAGAATCCATTCCCGCCGCCAGTCTGCTGGATCAGGGCCGCATCGCGCAGAGTCTGAAAGATGCCTGCGCCATCGCGTCCCATGTCATCGGTGATGGGCAGCACGAAGCAGGCCGCTAGTTGTCCCAAGGGAGTGCCCGCGCCGGTAAAAGTAGGAGAGTTGGGAAAGAATTTCTTGCTGGTCAATAAATGGTAAAACTCAACCGCACGCTCCAACACATCCCCGCCCCAGGTCTCTTCGACCTTGGCGACATGATACGCTACACGCCAGAACATCTCCTCCACAGTCTCGACCGGTTTGCCATCCTCGCCGCGACGCACATAGCGGCGCATCAGCACCTGGCGGGCGTTCTCGGTCAGCTTGATTTTGGGTAGTTTTTTTGGTAGGGGCGGGGTGGGTAGTAAGCTTTTTTTACTTGGTGCGGCTGCTTTGGATACCATTGCGTTCTCTCCTATATTAATAAAATTTCACGACGCATAGACAAAAAATCAACAGAAACAGAACCTCTGCGGGAAAGGAGTTATCTGTCGATGTGTTCAGTTTTCAAGCAATTGATCTATTTCTTTTCGTATGGATTGAAGATCATCCAACCCCAGATAAACGATGGCATAGCGGATGTAGGCGATCTGGTCAAGTTCTTTTAAACCGTCAATCACAAGGTCTCCGACAATGCGTGAGGATACTTCTGCCTTGCTCATCTTCTGCAGGGAAGATTCAACCTGGCCTAATAGTCGCTCGATATCCGCTGCGGAGACCGGGCGTTTGGCGCATGAAATGCGAACGCCGCGCGCCAGTTTCTCGCGGTCGAATTCTTCGCGTGTGCCATCTTGCTTGACCAGCAGGGGCGTGGCCAGGATGGCGCGCTCATATGTGCTGAAACGCTGCCCACAGTCCAGGCATTCACGCCGGCGACGGATGCCGCCCTGGCTGTCGTGAGTAGTATCAAGCACTTTTGAGTTGTCGTGTTGACAGTATGGACACCGCATATCTGGTTCACTCCATTACTAGAACGTTTGTTGCCGCCAGATATGGGCGTAAAAGCTCTGCATCCCCGTATATGTGGCGATTTTACGAATGAAATTTTAGCACACTTGTACCATCAATTCAAGAGGACGAATGGGTGATTTACCTTAAAAAATTCGCTTTCGAGCTTAAAATATCTCTTTTCGTGAACTGCATAAATCCTACTCGTTTAAGAGATCTAAAAAGCGGAATATTTTTTTATTGAACTCTGGCGCATGGCATTGATGTGGCACATGTCCGCAGATGGGCATGACTTCTCCGCGGGCGTTGGGTAGTTTCTCGATCAGTGCCGGAAAAGTTTTTGGGTTGATAGTTTGATCACGGGCTCCCCAGATGACCAGAGTCGGTTTGTTGATGCGTGGCAGGTCAGGGGTCAGATCGTGAAGCGTGCGAGGAATGTTGTAGATGCCCGGCGCGGCCCGTTTATAGTCCAGTGCGGTTTGGATGCGTACATTTTCCGGCAAGGTGTGCAATTTCTCGTTGCTGCCTCCAAACTGCAGGCTGGTCACGTCAATCAGGATGCGGAAGAGCCAGTAAGGAGTGCGCTCGATGAGGCCAGTGTTGAGCAGCGGACGCCGCAGGAAAAAACGCAGCATGGCTGGGAGTTGGCTTTGGGTATAAAACGGGTTAACCAAAACTAGGGCGCGCACGCGCTCAGGATTTTGCAAAGTGTACAGCAAGGACAGATAGCCGCCAAGCGAATGGCCGATCAGGATGGCGGGTTGGTTCAACTTGAGTGAATCGGCCCAATCCAGCATATGTGTGAAAACAGAATCGCTGGTGTAATGGTCCAGGCTATGTGGCTTTGTACTATCACCGTGTCCCAATAAGTCCAGCGCGTAGCCAGCATATTCATGCGCGGCAAGTTCTGGTAAGAGCATATCCCAATCATGCAGGGAGGCTGCCAGCCCGTGCACCATGATGACTGGTGCTCCCTCACCAGCCTGGACGAAATTGGCGTTATTCGTTAATTTGTTTTTCATATCGTTTGGCGAGCTCACGTCGCAATACTTTACCAATAAACGTTCTTGGAAAATCTTCCATAAAGATTACAAATCTGGGTACCAATTGTGGCGGCAGGCGGCGTTTGCAATAAGCCAATACGGCATCAGGTGTGGGGCGTTCTTTGCCAGCGATCACAAAAGCGAAGGGATGCCCTGCCACAGCCACAACTGCCACTTCCTTAATCTGGGGAATTTCGTAAATCACTTCTTCCACATCGCGCGGGAAGGCCGGATTGCCAGGTTTCTCGGGATACCACATGTCGGCTTTGCGGGCGATGATGCGGAAATAGCCGTCAGAGTCCATCTGGGCCACATCGCCGGACAGCAGCCAACCGTCTTTGGTGATGGTTTGGGATGTGGCCTTTTCATCGTTCCAGTAGCCCATCATCACCTGCGGGCCGCGGATAGCCAATTCGCCGATCTGGCCAGGTTCTACTTCCTTGCGTCCGCGTTTCAGGTCAACTACGGCTGCTTCGGTGGACGGCACCGGGATGCCAATACTGCCAACCTTGCCTTCTCCGTGCAGCGGATTGGCATGCGTGACAGGCGATGCTTCGGTCAGGCCATAGCCTTCCACCAGGCGGCCCTTGGTCAGTTTTTCGAAGGCCTCCTGTACTTCTACGGGCAAGGGCGCCGAGCCGCTGATACAGGCGTTGATCGAGCGGATGCCATACTTGCGCACGCCGCGGAAGTTGTTGATGGCAACGTACATGCTGGGCACGCCGGGGAAGATGGTCGGGTGATATTTTTTGATGGATTCCAGAATGTCTTTGATCTGGAACTGCGCCTTCAGGATCAGTGTTGCGCCCAGCGTCACCGGGACGGTCAGCGCGGTGGTCAGGCCGTAGGAATGCGAGAAGGGCAGCGCCGAAAGAAAACGCTCGCGGGCCTCCTTCGCTTCAGGCATCCAATGGCGGGTTTGCAGCGCGTTCGCAACCAGGTTGCGATGCGATAACATCACGCCTTTGGACGCGCCCGTGGTGCCGCCCGTGAATTGGATGACGGCCATGTCTTCAGGTGCCACGTCCACCGCAGGTGAACGCCAGCTTTGACCAGCCAGCCACCGATTAAACCGGATCGCCCCCGGAGCACCCAACCCGCGATTGCGCCAGCGCGAGATTAGTTTCTTCGGAAGCGAGGTATATGCGCCCGGATCAGTCAATACGATATGCGGAATTCCCGCGCTTTCCTGTATCTGACGCGCCAACCCGGCGGCTGGTTTGATGGTCACCAGCAGGCTGGCATCCACATCGCGCAGGATGTTGATAACTTGTTCCGGTTCGCTCATGGGCGGCGTGAAAACTGCTGTCATGCCGGCTTTGAGCGTACCGAAGAATCCGATCACCATTTGCGGGATGTTGGGCATCAAAAGCACCACCCGCGCGCCCTTGCCAAGTCCCAGCGAGAGCAGAGCGTTGGCAAAGCGGTTAACTTCATGGTTGAGCACCCGGTAGGAGAGTTTTCTGCCCTCGAATATCAGCGCGGTGTGACGCGGAAATCTGCGTACCGCCGAGCGCAGCAGGTGATGTGCGGGGATGTTGGGAATCCCGATCGTGTACGGCACGCCCTTCTCATAGTGCGCCAGCCACGGGCGTTCCTGTTCGAGCGCCTCACGGGTTGATTTAGCGGAAGCAGGCTTCTCGTCCCGCCAGGTGCGGCGGGATTCGCCTTCGAGGAAACGTTCAATCGCACGACTGACCGCTTCGCGTCGCTCCAAGCATGACCATGTGTCCTGATACCCTTATATCGACATCGTCTGCGCCCGGAATTGCTTGCGCAACCTTCTCGAACATCGGTCGTTCAAAGACGATATCTCGGTGTCCGCGGATGACCAGCGTCGGCACCTGCAAATTGGCGAACTTATCCCAGCCAATCCACTTTGACAGGTTGGTGTGATAAAAGGGCTTGAGCGCGTGGGGAGGGGCGGAGAGCCAGGCGCGCGTGAGTGGCGCGATGAGACGCAGCAGCCAGATGGGCATGTTCAGGCCCAGCCTGAAGAGCGGATTGAGTTTGAATTCTCCGGCGGTAGCCATCAGGATCAGGCCTTCGACTCTCTCAGGATGATTGATGGCGTAATCTGTGACGATAGCGCCGCCGTAAGAGTGCCCGGCCAGCACGAATTTTTTGTCAACCTTAAGTATTTCCAGTGCAGTTTCCAGGTCAGCCTGCATACGCGGCATATCGTAGCCGTTGGAAGGCTTGTCGGAGAGACCGTGTCCACGCAGGTCTAATGCGATGACGCGATTTTTCTGTGATAAGTCCTGGAGTTGATAATGCCATTGCCCCGCCTGTCCGCCGAAGCCGTGTATGAAAACGAAAGTCCGCTGGGGTCTATCGGGTGAAATGTCGATTGCAGATAGACGCACCAACGGATCTGTGGAAACACGCACTTCATGCCGGTACAGATCCAGGTCAACGTTCATGTTGAAAGTGTACAGGAGTTGATACTAAATGTCAATTTTTAGATACAAATTGTCAGGCTATACTGATTGGACTAATACCTGACGCGAATGGTGGTATTTATTAGTGGAGTTCATTATGAAAGACAAGTATAAAACCAAAGCCCAGCTTATCGCTAAATTGGAAGAAGCGCGTCAGCGTATCTCTGAATTGGAGCAGTCTAAAGCTGAGTGGGTGCAGGTTGAAGAGGCGCTGCGGCACAGAGAGGAGCAGGGCAGAGAAATCATCACGACATTGCACGGGTCATGTTGCATAACCCTTAATGCCAAAGGAGAGATTACTCTTATCAACCGGAAAGGGAGCGAAATCCTTGGATATGAGCAAGAGGAAATAATCGGCAAGAATTGGTTTGAGAGCTATTTTGCCGGTGACTATAAAGGAGCCAACAAGAGCCATTTTTGAAGGGTTGATGGCCGGCGAGGTCGAACCAGTCAAATCCTTTGAAAATCCCGTTGTGACCAAAGGCAGTGAGAAAAGGGTTATCGCCTGGTACAACATCGTCTTGGTGGATGATGAAGGCAATATAATTGGCACCCTCAGTTCGGGAGAGGACATCACCGAGCGCAAACAAGCGGAGGAAAAACTGCGCGAGAGCGAGGAGCGCTATCGCGCTTTGTTATAGTGTGCCGGTGGGACTATCGCTCTACACCGGAGGGCCGCTTCCTGGATGGAAACCCCGCCCTAATGGACAATATTAGGATATTCAGATCAAAAAACTATGATGGCTGCCAACATCAAGGAATTATATCCTGATGGAAGTGTCCGTGAGCAGGAACTGGCCTTGATAGAGCATGATGATTTTGTCAGCAACCATCGGATGCAGTTGCGCCGTTATGATGGCGCAATCATCTGGGTGCAGGATAGCATCCAATGCCGTCCGCGATAGTTCGGGTCAAACAATGTACTATTATGGTCGACTGGAAGATGTCACCGAGCGGATGTGGACGGAGATGGAATTGCAGAGAGCAAATAAGCAACTGAACAAGCAGCTGACTGAGATCAGGAAGCTGGAAATTGCACTGCGCGAACAGGCCATTCGCGATCCGCTCACAGGGGTGTTCAACCGCCGCTACATGGATGAAGTGCTCCAACAGGAGCTTGCCCGGGCCTCGCGCAAGGAGGGAGCGCTCAGCGTGGTCATCTTGACCTCGACTATCTGAAAGAGATCAACGATACTTACGGTCATGTGACCGGCGGCGACAAAGCTCTGCAAACTCTGGCAGATACTCTCAAGCAGATGTGCCGTGAGGAGGATACGCTCTGCCGCTATGGCGGCGATGAATTCCTGGTCATCCTATACGACACTCCCGCGCAAGTGGCTTACGAACGCGCATTGCAATGGCAAGAAACTGTTGGAAAGATAAAAATTACATCCGATGACGTGAGAGTTTGGGGTCACATTTTCAGCAGGCGTGGCGGCATTCCCGGCCCACGGGTCAACCGGCGATGGGATTTTACAGAATGCCGACAGGGCGCTTTATCATGCGAAAGAATTTGGTCGTGATCAGGTAGTAATCTATCAGAAGCGGAGTTAGAAATGAAAAGCCAGAATAAAACCAAAAACCAGCTTATCGTTGAATTGGAAGAAGCGTCAACGCATTTCTGAATTAGAGCAATATAGATCGAATGAGCAGAAGGAAGTTGAAAATCATTGCGGGAAAGTGAAGAAAAATACCGCCAGTCGTTGAATTGTCACCCAATGGTATTGTAACTATTAATTGAAGGGGATGGTTCTCAGTGTCAATCGTGCTTTCACCGAGTTAACAGGTTTTGCAGAAAATGACTTTGTAGGAAAGCATATTACAAAAATGCCCACCAGCCAAAAGTTTTTTCGTCAACTGTTGCTCAAATATTTTCAAACATAATTAAAGAAAGAATGTTGGAAATGTAGAATTTGAGTGGCAGCATAAAAATGGAGAAATAAGAAATGGGGAGGCCAGAGTTGGGTAATAAAAAAGGGGAAAAGTTATAGGTATGCAGGCAGTTGTTACAGATATTACCGAGCGGGTGCAGGCGGAAGAGCGCTGCGGGCGAGTGAGGAACGCTACCGTGATTTGTTCGAAAAGGTCCCAGTTTGTTTGTGGGAAGAGGATTATTTCTAAGCTGAAAAGCTATCTGGATGAACTGCGCTCGTCTGGCGTGACCGATCTGCAGGCGTATTTCCAGGCGCATCCCGAAGATCTGGTGCATTGTGCCAGCCTGGTAGAGATCATCGATGCCAACGAAACTGCTGTGCAACTGGCCGGAGTTGAATCAAAAGAACAGTTGTTGGGCAACCTGGACGAACGGTTTATAGACAAATCTTATAACAGTTTCCAGAAAGAGATCATTGCGTTGTATGAAGGGGGCGGCGTCTTTCAAGGTGAAAATATCAGCAAGTCCCCGCAAGGCAATACAATCTATAGTGAAATTAATGGGAAGATTGCTGCCGGGTACGAGGATACCTGGGACAGGTACTTGGTTTCGCAAATGGACATCACCGAGCGGGTGCGAGCAGAGAAGGCGCTACGTGAAAATGAAAAACTACTACGCACAATAGCCGATAACTATCCCAATTCATATATATCCATTATCGAAAAAGATTTTACAGCCGGGTTTACATCCGGGCAGGAATTTAAAAAACAAAACCTTGACCCGGAACAATTTATTGGATTACCCCTGGAGCAGGTTTTTGACGATCAAGCAACCATTGTCAGGGGACATTATGAAAAGACGTTTGATGGTGAAGAACGCTCGTTTGAACTTTTTGTAAACGATCAGTACCAATATTACCGCATAGTTCCTTTATATGCTGAGGATGGCTCTATCCCCCGTATTCTTGCCGTGGTTGAGAACATCACCGAGCGCAAGCAGGCAGAGTTTGATCTGAGAGAGAGCGAGGAACGGTTCCGAACCATTTTCGAAACCGAGCCTGAATGCGTGAAGATGCTCAATCCCGATACCACCCTTGTGACTATGAACCCGGCAGGGTTAGCGATGATCGAGGCGGAATCCCTGGATTTGGTGCAAGGCCAATCAATTCTCCCTATTATTGACGAGGAATTTAGGGATGATTTTAAGAAACTCACTGATAATGTCTGTCAAAAAGGGCAAAGCGGTATGCTTGAATTCCGGATAACTGGTTTGAAGGGAACGTCTCGCTGGCTTGAAACCCATGCTGTGCCGCTTCGTAACGCTGAGGGGGATGTGACAGGACTTCTCGGCATAACTCGTGACATCACTGAACGCAAAAAATCAGAACAGACATTTCAAAAGCAAGAAGCCGAGCTTCAAAGCATTTTTCGCGCTGCCCCTATTGGGATAGGCATGACGATAGACCGTGTGATCCAGGAAGCCAACCGAATGCTTTGTCAGATAACCGGCTACACCCGGGATGAACTGATCGGTCAAAGTGCGCGTATGCTTTATCCTTCCACAGAGGAATACGAGTATGTTGGTGATGCAAAATATCGCATGATACAAGAGCGAGGGATCGGTACTGTCGAAACACGGTGGAAGCGCAAGGATGGGGATGTCCGGGATATTTTGCTGAGTTCTGTCCCGCTTGATCCTGATGATTTCTCTAAAGGAGTAACTTTTACAGCGCTTGACATTACGGAGCGTAAGCAAGCGGAGGATGATTTGCGCGTCGCTTTGACCAAATACAAAACATTGTTTAATGCTGTTCCTTTGGGCATTACCGTATCTGACGCGGCTGGCGATATTCTAAAATCCAATGCGATGGCAGAAAAATTGCTTGGCCTTTCGCCGGATGAGCAGGCGCAACGAGCCATTGATGGCTCTGAGTGGCGCATCGTGCGCCCGGACGGAACGCCTATGCCCGCAGATGAGTACGCCAGCGTGCGAGCATTGAAAGAAAAACGCCTGGTGGATAATGTGGAAATGGGTATTGTCAAATCGAAGGAGGTGATAACATGGCTCAGCGTTACTGCCGATTTATTACCACTGGAAGGATATGGTGTGGTTATCGCTTATAGTGATATAAGCGACCGCAAGCAGGCTGAATTAGCAGTGAAAGAGTCTGAAGAAAGGTATCGAAACATTGTTGTTTCATCTCCGTTAGGAATGCATATGTATGAGTTGCAAGCCCCAAACAAGTTGGTGTTTAGTGGATCAAATCCAGCAGCGGATGAAATCCTTGGGGTGGACAACTCAATATTCGTTGGCAAAACGATTGAAGAAGCTTTTCCCCCCCTTGTAAATACAGAAGTTCCTGAACGATATAAGATAGCTGCGGAAAAAGGTGTCCTCCTGGAGAACTGAACAAATTGATTATGATGCCGATGGAATAAAGGGTGCGTTTGAAGTTGTAGCCTTTCAAACTTCTCCGGGCAAGATGGTAGCTATGTTCGAGGATGTAACGGAGCGCAAGCAAACTGAAGAAAGATTGCAAAAGAGCGAAGAGCGATTCCGCGCAGCAGCCATGGCGATATCTAACCTGATCTGGGAAAGCGATCATGATACAAACACACTTGAATGGTTTGGTGATGTAGATGCTGCGCTTGGATATGAAGCGGGTGAATTTCCGCACACAATTGAGGGATGGATGTCAGCTATTCATCCTGATGATCTGGACAGGGTAAATGATGCATATGAAAAATCCCTTGCTTCTGGGGATGACTTTTATGCAGAATACCGCATCCAAAAAAAGGATGGTTCCATTCTATATTGGGAAGATCAGGGGAAGACGACACAGACCAGAAATGGGAAGGTAGTAAAAAGTGTGGGAGCAGTCACCGATATAACGCATCGCAAGCAGGCAGAGCAAGCGCTGCGTATGAAAACTAGGGAATTAGAAACGTTATTTTCGATCTCAAAACACCTACGTGCTGCCAGGTCGGCGGATGAGATGTTGCCTCTGGTAATACAGGAGATGCGAAGTGTGCTGAGCGCAGACACCAGCGCGATAATTTTGCTTGATCCAGATGAAAAACATTTCAAATATGCTTTTGGAGAAGGCCTGCTTGCGGAAAATACGGAAAAAGAGTTCCCGGTTGAAGAAAGTATTAGCGGCTTGGTTTTGCAGACGAATAAACCCTATGTGACCAGTGATCTGTCATCTGATCCCGCAAAGGCGGCGGGTGTGGCAGGCACCAAGGAATTGGGCCCCGCAGTAGTTGTGCCTTTGTTATCAGAAGAAGATTTCTTAGGTGTGTTGGTTTGTGCGCGAACTAAGGATGAGTTTAGCTCTCAGTTCTCTACGTCAGAAGTGCAATTGCTGACCGCCGTTGGGGAAATGGTAGGGAATGCGCTGCGGCGTGCGCGCCTGTACGATCAGGCCATTGCACGCTTACAAAATGTTCAGGCATTGCGCTCGATCGATATGGCAATATCTGCAAACATGGAACTATCAGTGGTGTTGGAAGTTTTGCTGGCACAGGGCTCTGCTCAATTGGATGTTGATGCCGCAAGCGTGTTGCTTCTGGATCCACATACACACACTTTGGAATATGAAGCAGGATATGGTTTTCGCACAAAAGCAATAGAATCTATGAACTTGAGAATAGGCGAGGGCCTGCCCGGTCAGGTTGCGCTGAAAAGGGAAATTCTGCACGTTCCCGATCTTTTGGGGAGCGATGTGTTGCTGCGCAAGGAAGTCTTGAGAGAAGGTTTTGTTTCTTACCAGGCGGCTCCGTTGATCGCTAAAGGTCAGTTGCAGGGGGTGCTGGAGATGTTCAACCGTGCTCCAATTGTGGTGGACGATGAGAGAGCTGGCTTTTTGCAGACTTTGGCAACACAGGCCGCAATTGCTATTGATAATGCGCGGTTGTTTATCGATTTGCAGCGTTCTAATTTCGAATTGGAAATGGCCTATGATGCTACTATTGAGGGCTGGTCTCGTGCACTTGAATTGCGCGATCAGGAAACAGAGGGTCATACTTTGCGAGTGGCAAAGATGACCGTCAGCCTTGCGCAGGCTATGGGTGTTAGAAGCGAGGAGATTATTCATATCCGTCATGGTGCGCTGTTACATGATATTGGCAAGATGGGCGTTCCGGATCGCATCTTGCTCAAGCCTGGAAAGCTTGATGATGACGAATGGGAGATTATGAAGCAGCATACAACGTATGCATACGAAATGCTCCAGCCAATCGAGTTTCTGCGATCCGCGCTCGACATTCCTCACTGTCATCATGAAAAATGGGATGGGAAAGGATACCCTCGCGGCCTGAAAGGAGAGCAGATTCCATTGTCTGCAAGAATCTTTGCTGTGGTTGACGTATGGGATGCCCTGAACAGTGACCGTCCCTATCGCAAAGCCTGGACAAAGAAAAAGGCGCTTGATTACATCACTGCCAACGCTGGGGCGCATTTTGATCCACAGGTGGTGGAAGCATTCCTGGATCTTCAGAACAGAAACGGCCAGATTTAGCTGTCGATTATTGGGCGAGATTATGTCGTTTGATGAAACCATAGAATCCCTGATCAAAGAAGCCCAGGCGCGCGGCGAATTTGACAATTTGCCCGGTAAAGGAAAGCCGGTTAATTTAACAGAATATTTCAATACACCCGAAGATATCCGTGTGGCGCAGGCCATGTTGAAGAACGCAGGCATGGTTCCGGTAGAGATTGAATTATTGCAGGAGATCGCTGCTTTGAAAGAAATACTTGTCACCACAGGAGATGAATTTGAAAAAGAAAAAGCCCGTAAAGTGCTGAAAGAAAAACAATTGCAGTTCAATTTGCTCCTGGAACGCCGCAAGCGATAAGCCAAAAAGATATATTTTTTATTAGACAGCGCATAACTTGCTTTGACAAATCACCATTCGACTGCTATACTCCCTTTGTTGGTTGTAGACTTTATCTGCCAAAAGGCAGTTTTTACTATGTGCTGCGTACATATTTGAACTAAGAAGCTCGTTTTTTCAACAAAACTTGCACACAGGTTCTCCCATTTATGCAGAAAGCAGTAGTAAGCCAGTTTTATAGAGACTAAATCCCCGGCCAGCATGTTCGGGGTCTTTTTCTGTAATGCCCCCGGTCATGGTTTTTGTGATCGGAAGGGTATATATGTTGACTTTACCCGCGTAAAGCGGTGGATATTTTATGTTTAGAAGTTACGCATTTGAATAAATGAAGCCCGAAAACAAGGTAGACGGGCGTACGCCCGTCTACCTTGTTTTCGGCGCATTTCGCAATCCGCGTAAGTTCTAGCACTGAGAAAAGGAAAATAATGAGTAAGAAAAACAAATTAAGAATTGTTCCCCTGGGAGGATTAGGGGAAGTGGGCAAGAACATGACCGTCTACGAGTATGGCAGGGATATTCTGATCGTGGACACCGGTATCATGTTTCCTGAGAACGACATGTTGGGGATCGATTACATCATTCCTGACTACGATTACCTGTTGGACAAAGCTGATCGCGTGGTGGGAATTGTCATCACGCATGGGCATGAAGACCATATTGGTGCCATCCGTCATATCTTGGATGATATTCCAGCCCCAATATACGCCACGCCCCTGACCCGAGGCCTGATCGAGGCCAAATTGGCGCGGAACAAAGTCCTCAGCAAGGCCACGCTTCATACAGTGGAAGCAGGCCAAAGTATCCAGCTTGGTGCGTTCCAGGTCGAGCTGTTTCACGTCTGTCATTCCATTCCCGATGCGGTTGGCCTGGGTATCACCACTCCTGCCGGTTTGATCGTCCACATGAGCGACTTCAAATTCGATCATACGCCCGTGGACGGCTGGCCGACGGATTACGCCAAGCTGGCGGAACTGTCCGATCGCGGCGTGGATTTGCTGCTTTCGGATTCGACCAACGCCGAGCGCCCCGGCTGGACCCCCTCCGAGATGGTTATCGGCCCGGCCCTGGACGAAGTGTTTGCTTCCGCGCCCGGACGCATTATCGTGGCCTCGTTCGCTTCCCTGATCTCGCGCATGCAGCAGGTATCTGATGCGGCTGTGCGCCACAAACGAAAACTGGCCTTTGCCGGTACCAGCATGGTGGACAATGCCAAGATCGCGCGCGAGTTGGGTTACCTCGATGTGCCCGAAAAAACGCTGGTTTCACTTGAGCAGGCTCTCAACATGGACCCGAAGCAGGTTGTGTTGATGTGCACGGGTTCACAAGGCGAGCCATCTTCGATCATTGGCAGGCTGTCTGCGGGAACAAATCGGCACTTCGATTTGAAAGCGGGCGACACTGTTGTGCTGTCATCGCATCCCATTCCGGGCAACGAAGAGAGCGTCAGCCGTGCGATCAACCGCATGTTCCGCCGCGGCGCGAATGTGATTTACGATGCGCTTGCCCCTATCCACGTTTCAGGGCATGCCAGCCAGGAAGAGCAAAAATTGCTACTCAACATGGTCAAGCCTAAGAATTTCATCCCCATTCATGGCGAATTACGCATGCTCAAGCGGCATGCCTATCTGGCCAAGCAGGTGGGCGTCCCTGAAGAAAATATCATGGTGGTGGAAAATGGTGAAGTCGTTGAACTATACGATGGGGTACTAAGCAAAGGCGAGCGCATCCCTGGTGGGTATGTCTTTGTAGATGGGCAGAGTATTGGCGATGTCGATCACGGCGTGATGCGTGAACGCGAGAAGCTGGCGCGTAACGGCATATTCTTGGTAGATCTGAATGTAGATAAATATTCAGGTCGGCTGATGGGAGAGCCTGAAATTATCACACGTGGCTTCTTGTCGCCTGATGAAGCGAATGAACTGCTCCCCGAAGTTCGCGGGCGCATCATGGACATTGTCAATGGCGGCGGTTTGGAAGCCGAAAAAGAAATTGGCAGCGCAGTCAAGTCGTTTTTGTACAACGAGACCAAGCGCAGGCCGATGGTCTTTGTGACACTGAGCAAGACGTAATAATCAAAAATCGGGCGACTTGAAAAGTCGCCCGATTTTTTTTGATATTGCCTTGTTTATTATGCCTTTACCACTTTTTCCTGTCCCAGCCCTGTTCCCCTCGCAATGGTACAAACGCAACTGCTGTGATCGTCTTGCTCTCAAACTCGTCCCCTTTTCGCTCCCACACTTCCAGGTTTTGCATACCTCTTCCACCAACCGGTAAAACTAGCCGCCCACCATCTTCCAGTTGCTCCAATAAAACCTTCGGTGTCTGTGGCGCGGCGGCGGCAACTAGAATCCCCTGATAAGGTGCTGCTTCCGGCCAGCCCAGTGAGCCATCTCCAAAATGACAATGTACATTGTCCATTCCCAACTCTCTAAGTAATTTGTCGGCCCTTGAAGCAAGTTCGGACACGTACTCAACAGTGTGCACTTCTTCTGTCATCATCCCTAAAATCGCTGCCTGATACCCTGAGCCTGCCCCCACCTCCAACACGCGTTCGTCCCCCTTCAATTTCAAAAGATCTGTCATCAGCGCAACGATATAGGGCTGGGAAATTGTTTGTCCAAAGCCGATTGGTAGCGGGCAATCATCATAAGCTGAGTAGCGATATTCAGCAGGAACAAACAAGTGGCGCGGAACGGATTCCAAGGCAGCCAATAAACGCGGATCGTGCAGGCCTCTACGTTCGATCTGCTCTTTAACCATCCGTTTTCGATCTCGCTCGTACTTATCCATCCAGCATCCTGGCAATTTGTCGGTCTACTTTGCCCATCGGGTAATCGTCTAGCGCCTTTAGTTTAACCCATTTCAGGTTTTTATTTCTGGGGATGGAAACCGGTTCACAACGATAGGCATGCACAGTCACCCGGAAATGTGTGTAAGCATGTTTTACAATCCCCAGCGCTTCGCCTTTTTGGACTTTGAGACTGTATCCCGCCTCCAGTGCGGATTTCAGTTCTTCAGCCGGTTCACCGTCAACCCGCCCATTTGGGAATTCCCACATCCCGCCGAGCAATCCCTTCGATGGGCGTTTTGACAGCAACACCTCTTCGTTGGGTGGATTGCCAAACCGCCTTACAGTCACCCCCGCCGCGTGGACATAATGCGGAATTTCTTTTTTAGGCTTCAAAACCGGGCGCTGTTCCTGCGTTCCCTTAATGCGCGATTCGCAGACTTCCATCAACGGGCATATCAGGCAGCGCGGTTTTTTCGGTAGACAAATGGTGGCGCCCAGATCCATCAACGCCTGGTTGTAATCGCCAGCCTGTCCAATGGGGAGATGTTCTTTGGCTAATCCCCACAAGATTTTCTCTCCCGTTGACGAATCGGCGGGTTCGCTCACATCGAATAGCCTGGCGAACACGCGACGTAGGTTCCCGTCTAAGGTAGGTTCGTCCATGCCAAAAGCGATGGATGCAATTGCGCCAACAGTGTACCGCCCAATGCCGGGCAGGTTGAGCAGTTCTTTCAGGTCGCGTGGAAGCTTGCCGTTATGCTGCTCGACTACGGTTTTGGCGGCTTTGTGCAGGTTGCGCGCGCGGCTGTAGTAGCCCAACCCTTCCCAGGCGTTGAGTACGTCTTGCTCGGTCGCTTTTGCCAAATCTTTTACGCTGGGAAATAGCCCCATCCATTTTTCAAAATAGGGGATTACTGTATCGACGCGTGTCTGCTGCAGCATGATCTCGGAAACCCACACAGCGTACGGATCGGGGTGTCCACGCCAGGGCAGAGTCCGGCCATGTTGACGGTACCAGGCTAAAAGTCGGGGTGCGATGCGAGATGTCATGCGTGTAACCACTAAGATGAATGGCGATTTAGTCAGATATCGAACAAGGCTCAAGGGCCAGATTGGATAGGTAAGTCAGGTTTGCATTTGTGAACACGAGCAATCTGGCTTCTATATATTTCTCGCGTTCACATCCCAGTACGATGACATCTTCTCCCTGAACGTTTCCAATAGAAACCCCTTTGTTTGGAAAGACGATATCTTTCAAGCCCTGGTTCAGCACTCTGAAGCCAAGCCGAGGGTAATCGCGGTGCACATAGGCGGCCCAGGATGTGGATGAAACAAGGCCTGAGTTTGCGGTGAAGGTGCGCGGGTATAACAGCCGCCCGGTGAGCGCAACCGCTTCGGGTTGGTCTCCAAAGGCCTGGATTTCTTCGGCGGATATGTCGGTTTGTGATTCTATGATTTTAGCCTGAAGAGTGGCTGGTTCAAGATCGGGATAACGTATCGGTGGATTGACGCTCTCTGCGATCCAGGGCAGGGCGCCGATCAGCACGAAGCCAACCGCTGGGATCATGGAGAGCGCAAAGTTCTTCTTTGGTAATTCTATCCGTGTGTTCCAGCGTTTATCTGTGTCCAAAGAAGTGATCCCAAATACATTTGCCAGCCAGTGCAAGATTTCTGCAAAGCCAATCCCGAAGTAGAAATAAGCGATCCAATCCGCTGGCAGATCATAACGCCAGCCGGAAAAACGCCCGACGCCATTTGCCAAAGCGTATCCCAGACTGAAGGCCAGTGGCAGCAGTCCTGCCCATCGCCAGCGCTTCCAGGCTGCGCCCAGTCCAATAGCAATGATGACAAGATAGCCTATCAACAGGAGATTGTTTTGCCATGTCAATGTGCCGTCAAAGGATGTCCAGTACAGGTTGATGGGAGCGTGCAAGCCGTTGAACGGAGCGATCAATGGCAAGGCTAGTAACGCCCCCACATTCGTTGCGAGGAAATGATTGGTGATAAAGCCCGCTACAAAACCCGGATCTTTGAGCATAAACGTGATCAAAATTTGACTCGCGCTTTTACTTTCCAAATCTACGCTGGCGAGATCTAAATTGCCAGTATAAGCATATTGGCTGGCGATAGCCTGTAGCTGCATGGGTGCGTCAAAGGTGAAATGCCCGGAGTGCAGGTAATTGCGTATTAGCCAGGGTGTTACACTGACCACAATCCCCAGAATGAAAACGAATAATGAGAACTCGATGGGAATGTTTCCCTGTCCGCAGCGCGATAAAGGCGACCAAAAACACAACCGGCAAAATTATTATGGACTGTGTGCGCAGCAGCAAAAGGATGCCAAAAACGCCTCCTGCGATGAACGCGCTGCGCTTGTCTTTACGCTCCAGCCATCTGAAAGCAAACAGGCAGGCGAGGAGAATCAAAAAAAGCGTGGGAGTATCAACCAACAGGGTTTTTGTGTTCGAAACACGTGTATCTGATGAGACCAGCAGATTGGCCCACTCGCGGAAGATGGCCAGCAGGGCAATAGTCACGCCTGCGAGGCGGCTGTGAAGTTTTGTCCCTAATACATAAAAGAGCATGGGGAATGATGCCAGTACCAGCGTCTGCCCGGCGATGATCAGGTTGTAGTTATCACCAAAGAGCAAGTGCAGTGCTGTCAGGAAAATGATATAGAGGGGGCGGGTGGGAATTTGACCGGAATAGTCTGTGCCGATCAGCAGGCTGTGTGCCATAAAATCGTAATAGCCCGAATCAGAGTATGGCAGTGGCATGTTCGTTGGCGGGTCAATTGGAAAGTAGAAGCTATTCTTGAGCACTTCGTTGGGCACGCTCAACCAGATGCCTGCTGCCAGCGCCCAGATGAGTAGCACCGATGATGAATTCTGTTCGGCGAGAAGTGGATTTGAATAAGGGAAGTAGGCTGATGGGAAGAAATGAAGCGCCCAATATCAGCGCAAGTCCCAATTGCCAGCCCTGGATGGGGACGCCCGGTTCTCCCCAGTAAGCCGGGTCGGGCGTTACGCCCAGTTTGGTCAGGCTGACAAATCCAAATACGAATAGCAGGATAGCAAGAGAGATCAGGGCAGGTTTACGTGCGGTGAAGTCAACTTTCCGGACACCAAAACGCAAGGCAAGCAGCCACAACGTAGACTGAATGCTGAAAAAGATGACAAAGGCCAGAAGCGGCCAGGCGCGTTCGAAGAAGGGGAGCAGTCGTTCGGGATCCCACCAACGCAGCACAAACGCCCCGATGCCTGCTACCGCGGCGAGCAGTGGAAACGCCCACGACAGGATTCCATACAGCCTTGGCCGGGCGTTTACATCCAGCCAACGATCTCGAAAATTTAAATCGCGCCATGAAGAATAAGCCCCGAATGCGCTTGCTGTCAAAACTCCAAGAATGGGGAAAATCAGTACCCAGCGTGTAGCTGAAATCCCTGCTCCTTCGGATGGAATGTTCAACAAGGCAAACAAAGCGACCGCTGCTTCCAAAAATGCCAGCAGGAAGAACAGCGGCCAGAAATCCAGCAACCTGAGTTGTTTGTTATTCATACGGTCTTAGAATTGAAAGCCTCCCCGGGCCGGGATAACTTTGTACGTAAAGTTGTTTACATAGTCGAGCAGTTGCCCTTCCAATTCTGCCCATTCGGGGGAGTTCATAACATGATTTGCGCGATTGGCATCATCGGCCAGCAACCCTACCTGGATTTGTGGATATTCACCATAAATGGTTGCCCAGGCCTCGATAGGCTGCAACCCCAGGCGCTGCACGCCAGGGACGAATTTTCCGATTGCAAACTCAAAATATTCCTGATCGCGATCAGGTGAAATATCCCAGGTCATTAAAACTTTTACTGGCACACTTTTCTCCTAATGTTATTTGCTCTGATATTCTAAAACGACGACCCGAGTTTCTTGGGGCAGACCAGAGCGGGTTACTTTTAAAGAAGGTTCGGTTTCGGTTTTACTCAATCCCATTTCTTTCAGGAATTTGTCAAGTGAATCAAGTTTGAGCTTTCCATCTTTGGTGGCATAGTGCATTGGGATGACAATGTTAGGCTCCAGCAAACTGATGACTTCTGCCGCTTTAGCTGCATTTAATCCGCCACCATCACCAACCGGGACGAGCGCCACATTGACCGCACCAAGCGTCTCGACTTCTTTTTGTGATGGAACACGTCTGAGGTCGCCAAGATGCGCAATTGTTATGCCATCGTAGTCGAATACGTATAGGGTGTTTCGCAGTTCATCGCCGTTGTCCTTGTCGTGGCCATTGGTTTGCACAGCAGTGATAAATACGCCGCCGATTTCATACTCACCAGGGCCTTCAATAACATGTGAAGTGCCTTTAACAGCTTTGGTGTAATTGTGCCCTGATGCATCGTGGCTGACGGTCACAATGTCGGCTTTGAGTTTGAGAGGGCTGTAACCGATTTTGGTGTTGTCGTATGGGTCGGTCACCACCGTTGCGGTGCCACGCTCAGTGAGTCGGAAGCAAGAATGTCCGTACCAGGTAATTTCCATTTTTGTTCAAGTTCCTCCGGAAGTAATTATACTCGCTATGAATTGACAGTCACTTATTCCCCTGCACTTTGTTTCGGGGATGCTGCGCAAAAGCGACTGTCAATTTACCCCTGATTGTACTATAATAGAACGGCTGTTCCCCTATTGAAAAGACAAACTCTTATGGAATTCAAACTTAACGCTCCCTTTCAACCTACAGGCGACCAACCGGAAGCCATCAGCCAGCTAGTACAAGGCGTCCAAAACGGAAGCAAGGACCAGGTCCTGCTGGGTGCGACCGGGACGGGCAAGACGTTCACGATCGCCTCCGTCATCCAGCAATTGCAGAAACCGGCGCTTATCATGGCGCACAATAAAACCTTGGCGGCGCAGCTTTACGCCGAGTTCAAGGATTTCTTCCCGGAGAACGCCGTCTCGTATTTTGTTTCTTACTACGATTACTACCAGCCTGAAGCCTACGTTCCGCGCCACGACCTGTACATCGAAAAAGAGACCGACATCAACGAGGAGATCGAACGCATGCGGCTGGCTGCGACGGCCGCGCTCATCTCGCGAAAGGATGTCATCATCGTGGCCTCGGTTTCGTGCATTTATGGATTGGGCAGCCCGGACGAATTTCTCAAAGCCTCGGTGACGCTGCGGGTAGGAGAAATTTACAGACGGAATGCGCTCATCCGAAAGTTGATCGAATTCCAGTACACCCGCAACGATCTGGACCTCAAGCCTGGCACCTTCCGAGTGCGCGGCGACACGCTGGAAATCATTCCCGCCTACGAAGACAAGAACGGATACCGTGTCACCTTTTTCGGAGACGAAGTAGAGCGCATCATGCAGTTCGTCCCACTGACCGGTGAGATTCTGGACGAACCCGAAGAAACCTCGATCTATCCCGCCAAGCATTACATGACAGAAGGTGATAGGTTTAAAGAGGCCATCAGCAACATCGAAAATGAGATGGAAGAACGGCTGGCCCTTTACAAGCAGGAAGGCAAGCATTTGGAAGCCCAGCGCCTGGAGCAGCGCACGCGCTACGATCTGGAGATGCTCAAGGAAGTGGGCTATTGCTCCGGCATTGAGAACTACTCGCGTCACCTGGACGGGCGCGCCGCGGGCACGCCCCCCTGGACGATGATCGACTTCCTGCCTAGCGATTACCTGTTGGTGATCGATGAGAGTCACATGACCGTGCCGCAAATCCGTGGCATGTATAATGGTGACCGTTCGCGCAAAGAGACGCTGGTGGAGTACGGTTTCCGTCTGCCGTCTGCGCTGGATAACCGTCCGCTTAAGTTCGATGAGTTCGAGAAGGTGATGGGGAACACGATCTACACGTCCGCTACGCCGGGGCCCTACGAAATGGAGAAAGCGGACGCGGTGGTCGAGCAGATCATCCGGCCGACGGGGTTGGTGGATCCCGAAGTGGAAGTGCGCCCTGTCAAGGGGCAGGTAGATGACCTGGTTGGGGAGATCAGGCAGCGGGTAGAACGAGGCGAGCGGGTCCTGGTCACCACGCTGACCAAGCGTATGGCCGAAGACCTGTCTGATTACTTGATGGAGTTGGGAGTCAAGGTCCATTATCTGCACTCGGAGATTGATACGCTCGAACGGGTCGGCATCCTGCGTGACTTGCGCCTGGGCGTCTTCGATGTGATCGTGGGGATCAACCTGCTGCGCGAAGGACTCGACCTGCCGGAAGTCTCGCTGGTTGCCATCCTGGATGCGGACAAGGAAGGTTTCCTGCGCTCCAAGACCGCGCTGCTCCAGACTATCGGGCGTGCGGCCCGTCACGTGGGCGGACAGGTGCTCATGTACGCCGACCGCATCACCGATTCGATGAAGTTCGCACTTGAAGAAACGGATCGTCGCCGTGCCAAGCAGGTCGCATATAACGAAGAACACGGCATCACGCCGATCAGCATCCACAAAGCCATCCGTGACCTGACCGATGGTCTCTCGCTGGAAGCGCGTGCCGTCGCCGAACGCCAGGCCAAATATGATGTGAAGGGCAGCGGCCTGCCGCGCGGCGAATTGCAGAAGATCATCGCCGAGCTGGAAAAGCAGATGAAAGAAGCCGCCAAGAACCTGGAGTTCGAGAAGGCCGCCGCCATGCGCGATGAGATGTATGAGTTGAAGAACATTTTGGCTGAAGAAGAGAATTTAAAGCCCTGGGAGCGGATCAAGTTGATGGTAGGGGAGGAATAAAATACACCGGTGGTTGAGTACCGCAAAGCGGAGTATCGAAACCACCACGCAGTAAAAAATAAAAATATCTTCTGGCGTGTTGGTCTCGATATGCCCTTCGCTTTTTCTCAGGGCTACTCGACTAACGAATGCTCAACCACCGGAGCGCTTTTGAAAAGCAGACTTCCGAAATCTTTTCCCTACGGGATGCTTTGCAAAGATTTCGGAAGTCTTAATTTACAGCTTTTTTTTCAATTGCCCTATCCTGTGTAGAAGCATCACCATCGCATAGGCATATAGCAGCATAAACAGAAAGAATACAAAGGTTATGATTTCGTAGAATAGGCCTTCCGCTTTACTCAGGTTGTTGAGCATGATCGAGTATATAGGGAAGAGGACAACCAGGAACATCATCACACGCGAATACTTCTTGATCTTCGATTCGTTATCCGTGAAGATTTCAAGCGCCTCACCATCAACAGCTGTTTTGCGGAAATATTGCCAACTGGCGTATTGGCCGACATGACTCCAGCCGGCATCTTCGAATAGCTGTAGATAATTATCTTTGTCTTTGTGTTTGACAAGAAAGTCGAGTTTATAGAAATCGTCCCGCGGTTCACCTTTTTCAAATGTGTAATTGCCAGGGAATGTAACTGATTTGAAGTGCCAGCCCTCCAGTGCCATTTCTCGCAGCCAGGCTTCTTCTTTTTCGTCAGCCCATGCCCAGAACATGCGGAATTGTTTTAATTCTTCCATCGAAGCCTCCCGGGATTACCAATCCCTGGTGATCTCTCCATTTTGCACAAAAATCTCTGCCCGGCGGACGTGTTCCTTGAGCAATAGTTTGCCTTTATCTGTCAGGGCATAAATTTTGCGTCGGCCTTCTTCGCCTATCTTTTGGATGATTTCGTCGCTTTCCAGGGTTGTAAATGCGCCATACAGCGTGCCTGGCCCGATCTTGACCGTGCCATTGCTCATCGTTTCCACTTTTTGCATCACGCCATATCCATGCAGCGGCTCGGATAGCGCCAACAGAATGTAGGCGGTTGCTTCGGTCAAGGGGAGATATTTCTTGAAATCTGCGCTCATTGGCTATAATCCTATATCACCTTCCGATATATCGTCTGCCAATATAGTATCATGAACTTGGTCTTTTTTTACCCTACTGAAGTATGGTTTTTGCAGATTATGGTTGGAAGGTTCCTAACTACCTGACAGTATGTTTCAAAAGGGCTTCGTTGGTCGAGTACCGCAAAGCGGAGTATCGAGACCACAAATCTCAAGAGTTCTTGTGTTTTTGGTCTCGATACGGCGGAACAACACCGCCTACTCGACCAATGACAGCATGAAAAATAAAGTGTCAGGTGGCCTGAAAGCTTCTTTGTATAACCTTATTATTTTCTTCACAGAACCTTTACAAAGGCGGTGTATCCTTTAGGCAGATAAAGGGCAAGGCAAACCTTGCAAAACATTAAAAAGGAGTATCAAAATGAAAAAGACACTTTGGATCGTCCTACTGGTAATCTTGGCGCTTGGCGCTCTGGGCGTTGGCGTTGTCGCTGCCCAGGAAGGGGAGCCTCCCTATGGTCAGCGCGGCGTTGCTGATGGCACCGGCACCTTGCATGACTACATGGAAAATGCCATGGCCGAAGCAGTTGGCCTGAGTGTGAGCGCGTTCGAAGCCCGCCACGATGCTGGAGAGACGTTCTACCAGATCGCGCTGGCCGAGGGCTTCACTGCCGAAGAGATCCCCGCCCTGATGCAGGCCGCCCGCGCTAATGCGCTGGATGCTGCTGCGAAAGACGGCGTCATTTCTCAGGACCAGGCCGATTGGATGGGCTCACGTGGTCAAGGCCGTGGTGGCATGTATGGCGGCTACGGAAACGGTGCTTGCCCGATGTACGATGGCGAACAAACCCCGAATAGCCAATTTGGCCCCGGCCAGGGAGTGATGGGCGGCGGACGCGGTGGTCGCTGGCAGCAAAACCCCGCTCAATAGGGCAGCCAGTACTAAACTGTAACTTGAAACAACAGACAGGGCAGTGTGACCTGCCCTGTCTGTTGTTAACGTAAAATGGGTGAAAATGGAAGCGGTGAGATTGAGCTGCGTTGATAGTTAACTGCCGTGCTCAAGGCGGGCGTAAGCCCACCTTGAGCATAATGTTTTATGGGGTTACCTCGACCACATAGGTCAATTTTGTATCTTGATACTCAGCTGTAATTTCCCAGCAGCCCTCGGTGGGGATGCTGATGCCCACGAGCATGAAATCCCCGGTATCATCCCAGCCGTGTGTAGCGTCGGAGAATGAGAACGTTGAAGCGGTTGCGTCCAGTCTGCGGCCTGAGACGGTCAGGGCTGGTTTGAGATCTTCGAGTGCAACAAACCCTTCGCGCCAGAAAACGGCTTTTTGCACATAACCATCATTATCTTGTGGCAGTCTCCGACCAGATTCCATCTGATGGAAGATTTGTCCACAGGGCTGGCGTGCCGTACCAAAAGCGGCCTTCGTATTCAATGTCAATGGGCAGCGTAGAGGTTTGTTGTGAAGGGGTTATGACCGGGCAGGCATCCGATTTTTTGGGAGAGTTCAGTGGAGCGCAAGCGGCTAATATCCCCAGAATACTGAACAGGAGCAATAGTTTACGAGACATTTGGCATCTCCTTTGTAAAGTGGACAAATTTTATCTTAATTTCTATCGTAGCATGAATTAGCTTGTCCTTCACCATACTGGGAAATGATTTGAATCAAAAAAGAGACCAGGATTACACTCTGGTCTCTCTCCTTTAGATATTTGGAAATGTCATAAAATTCCTTCAATCAGCCTCCACACCTGCGCAACGACAAATGTGACTGCAAAGCCCATGAACACAGGAGCCAGGGAAGCGACCCAGGTCCATTTTGCGCTGCCGGTCTCTTTGAAGATGGTGTAGATAGTGGTGCTGCACGGGTTGTGGATCAAGCTGAAGAGCATCAGGTTGACGGCGGTTAGCAGGGTCCAGCCGCCAGCCTGGAAGAGGGCCATCGTCTGTGTGCCGGAATCCAGCTCGAACATCACGCCCGCGCCTTCGCCAACTCCACTGACGCCGGTTACCAGGACAGTCAGCATCATGATGGTGGGGATGACGATCTCATTGGCGGGTATGGCGACGATATAAGCCACCAAAATCACGCCATTAAGGCCCAGTAATATCCCAAACGGATTCAGGAAATTGATCAAGTATTCGGCGATACTGGTACCTGCAATGGTGACGTTGGCGGCCAGCCAAAGGACTGCGCCAGCCGGCAACGCAAAGGTGATTGCCCGCCACAGCACGATTAGCGTGCGGTCGATGACAGAGGTGTAAATGGTCTGCCAGATACGCGGCGGACGGTAGGGTGGTAGTTCCAGACTAAAGGTTGAAACCTCACCCTTGAGCCAGGTTTTGGATAAAAACCGGAGGTCAAAAAGGTCAGGAAAACTCCCAGCAGGGCGATTCCCACCACAGCCATGCCGAGACCATTCCGGCCAATGCTGGCGGGACGAGTGCGCCCACAAACAGCGAGGCAATCAGAATTTGTGTCGGCCAACGCCCATTGCATAATGCAAAGTTATTCGTGATGATGGCGATGAGGCGTTCGCGCGGGCTGTCGATGATACGGGTTGCAACCACCCCGGCGGCATTGCAGCCAAAGCCCATCGTCATGCTCAGGGCTTGCTTGCCGTGGGCGCCAGCTTTGCGGAACATATTATCCAGGTTGAAGGCCACGCGCGGCAGATAACCAAAATCTTCGAGCAGGGTAAACAGCGGGAAGAAAATGGCCATCGGCGGCAGCATCACGCTGATCACCCAGGCGGTGGCCAGATACATCCCATCGAACAAGAATCCCGACAGCCACCAGGGCATTCCTATCGTAGCGCCAAAACTTTTCAGAAAGGGATGAACAGTATCCAACAGAATATTAGCCAAAAACGCGGAGGGTACATTGGCCCCTGAGATCGTCAGCCAAAAGACGATCATCAACAGCACCAGCATCAGGGGAAAGCCCCACACCCGGCTGGTCAGGATGCGGTCGAGGGTGCGATCGAAGTCAAACCGCTGCTTGCCCTCGGGGCGGGTCACTGCCCGATCGGCGATCTGGGCAGCGTCGGTATACATCGCTTCCATCAATTTTTCATGGAAATCCACTCCCACTTCCCAGCGCAGGGCCTGGGCGGTAGCGAGGATATCTTCTGGGGAGGTTGTTGTGTGTAGTCATAAATACTCCGTTTTTATTGATTTCCAATCACCTGTAATTGCGCTGACCGAGCCTCAATATCGCCGTAGGTCAGATCACCGAGTTCCCCTTTACGGAGAGCTTCACCAATTCGGTCATCCCCGTCGAGCAGGCGCAGGGCCACCCAGCGGGCGTTGGGCAGATCGGGGTAGGCGGCTTCGATTTTAGATGTCAACTGTGTTACGGCTTTTTTGAGTTCGGGGGAGGAGTATTTCACCAGGTAGGGCTTGCCAATGGTTTCCCCTTTGGCGACTTCACTGACGGCCTGCAAAAGTTCGGGGACGCCCTCACTCTGGCGGGCTGACATTGGGACGACGGGTACGCCTAAATCGCGGGCCAGCCGTCGTTCATCCACCTGGATGTTGTGGCGGCGGGCTTCATCCATCAAATTGAGGGCGACCACGACCCGGTTGGTGATTTCCAAAACCTGCAGGACCAGGTTCAAGTTGCGTTCCAGTCGGGTGGCATCCACAACCACAATGGTCACATCCGGCTGGCCAAATAAAATGAAATCGCGGGCCACTTCCTCGTCCATGCTGGTTGCCAGGAGGGAATAGGTGCCGGGCAAATCGACGATTTTGAACTTGAGAATCGGCATATTCAAAACCGCCCTCGGCTCGGGTGACGGTCTTGCCGGGCCAGTTGCCGGTGTGTTGCCGCAGGCCGGTCAGTGCGTTAAAAACTGTGCTCTTGCCGGTGTTGGGGTTCCCGGCCAGGGCGACCACAAAATCGAAATCGGTCATATCGACGCCCAGCTTGTGTAGCGCGGCTGCATTGTGAACAGGGCAGGTGGCGCACTCTTCGGTAGGTAAATTTGCCTTAGTTGTCATTTATTTATTCCTTTTATCAATTTCCTGAGTCGGAATATACACTGATTAATTGTGCTTGGGATTTACGCAAGGCAATTACTGCTCCGCGGATTCGATAGGCTATAGGGTCACCGCCCGCGGATGTCATTTCAACTTCGATGGTCGTGCCAGGAAGCAAGCCAAGGTCCATCAGACGGCGGCGTTCTGCCCCGCGAATCCGGGGGGAGAGGGTCATAACTCGCGCTTCTTGACCGGGCTTGAGGTTGGTCAGTGGTTCTCCATGAGTTTCCTCGGCTTTAGGTTCTTCCGCCACCGGGATCACGGCGATATTGGCTGCCATGATGGGCGCCAGCACGTGTTCATCATCCCCGGCCCAGAACCGCACTCGCTGGGGGGAAATCTCCAGCAGGCGAACTTCTTGCCCTACGTGCAGCCCCTCTGCCACAAGTTGAGCATAAACGGCCTCAGGCTCATCTTCCAGGTGAACGATGCGAGCCAGGGTATCGCTGGGCAGATTGGTGAGAACGGTACGATCTTCGGAGTAGACCACGGTTCCGTCGGCGGTGGGGATAGGATCGCCGTGCGGGTCATGAGTCGGATTTCCGAGTTCATGGGCTAGTTTTTCAACCTCTTCAGGGCTGAGCTGGTGCTCTAGCTGGTGGGCTTTAGTGTGCCATTCGGCTTCTTCAAAACCAGTCTGTTCAGCCAGATAACGTTCGTAGATACGGTGGGCGCGGATGATCCGCAGGGCATACTCACGGCCAGCAGGCGTAAGCTTGAACTCAGCCCCTTGCATTTCAATGAGGTGATGCGATTCGAGATCAGAGATTACTTCAGCGGCCTGGTTGGTGTTGATGCTCAGCACACCGGCCAGGCTTTCTAAAGATGGTTTCTGTCCGTGTATGTCGCAATCTTGGAGATGCTTGAGGGCATCTTCGATCAAGACGCGGTCGGTCATCTTATTGTGTGCGTTGCCAGCGCCAGTAGAGGCCTCGTTCGGGCCAGAAAACGAACATACCAATGGCCGTAATCGCTGCGGCAATCAATAAAGAAATCAAGGGATCAGGCATGAGCCACCTCTAAGTGATTAATTTTTTGCTGGATGATAGTTCTCCAGATATTCATATGCTACCTCCAAATTTTGGTAAGAATCTACCTGTATGTTTCATATAGTTACGGTATTCATCGCCAAATTGATCGATCATGATCCCCTCTTCTGGGGCTACTCGTAGTGCGACCAGTATCCCGAACAGGATTGTGGGAACGAAAGTCAAGACTAGATTGCCCGCTAACAATCCGCCGCCTAAGTAATTCAAGAGATAAGCGGTGTATATGGGATGCCTGATCCAATGATATGGGCCGCTTTCCACCATTTTTTGGTCTTCTCTTGTGACTACGAGGGAATGAAAACTCTTGTCAAGATGGTAATGAGCCAATCCCAGCAGCAGAATGCCAACGAATAGAAGAATGACGCCTATCCATCTAATTGCCCAGGGATAGTTCAAGGCGTAGGCAAAAGCAAAAGTGCCCGGAGAGAAAATGTACTCTGCTCCAAAAACGATCGTTACCAGCGCGGCGATACTCCCGGCGATCAGGCTGGGACTTTTCTCGTGAATTTCAACTTTTCCTCCAGCCTGTTTTGCGCGCAACTGGAAATAAATCCTGATGCTGAACATAGCAATGAAGGATAGGATGAATAGCGTTCGGAATGTATTTTCTGAATTCATGTGAAACTCCCTGCGAAGTTATCCTACAATCTTGGGTAAATAGCGACCCGTGCGTTTCATGTAATCGCGATATTCATCGCCAAATTTCTCGATCAAGAGGGCTTCTTCTGTGGGCAGGCGAATGGACAGCAGGATGATGGCCAAAACGGCCATGACTGCGATGAACCAGCTGTCAACTATCAAAGCGAAAGAGATGAAAAATAAGGTACCAAATGTATATAGCGGATGACGAATCCAGCGATAGGGGCCTTTGGTAACCAATTTATGTTCACTGCGTGTAGCAACTGTCGGCGTGATACCTGTTCCGATGCTGCTGAACATCCAGTAGATCAAAGCAACGCAAACAATGCCCAGACCAACACCCAGCCAGCGTGCCCACTCAGGTAGACCAACCTGTGACCATGCCAGCAGGGGCGGGTAGATCAGGTAGCCTAGCATGCTGAACCACAATACCAAACCGCCGATGCGCAGTGCCAGGATCATGAAAAGTCCTTCTTTTTCCCAGGAGACCTTTTCGCCGGTATCCCTGTCTGCTTTTCCCCGGAAGTAAATGGAAATGCTTATGCCCGTTAGGAAGATGAGGGCAGCAAGTATGCGGAAGATGTTTTCGTTCATGTGATTACCTCTAATTTTCTTCAACCAGGATTTTACTGGTGATAGCTAACCCGAGCACGGAAGTTTTGATCCCCAACTTTTATAGTCAGGTTGTTGTCGAACGGGGAATGAGCGGTGACTTCAATCTGCACACCGGGAACCAAACCCAGATCATCCAAGTGGCGCAACAGTTCCGGGTTTTCGTCGTTGACGCGCCGGATGATCGCGCCCTGCGTGTGGGCGCAGGATGAAAGCGGAAGGGCTGTCATCGCTGGGCATGACCAGTTCAGCATCCGGGATAGGATCGCCGTGCGGATCATGGGTGGGATGGCCGAGTGCGGCAGCCATGCGCGCTTCGAAATCTTCCGAGATAACATGCTCCAGACGGCAGGCCTCCTCGTGGACTTCGTCCCAGGTGTATCCCAGGGATTGCACCAGCCAGCTCTCCAAAAGGCGATGGTGGCGTAGCACTTCCAGCGCGGCGCTGTTGTCCTTCTTCAGTAGAGCGTGGCGCCCTGGTGTTTGCGGTAGTCAACCAAAGGCGGCTCTGCGGAGGCCAATTTTTGCACCATGCCAGTGACCGAGGCGGGCGTAACCCCCAGGCGCGCAGCCAGGTCGTTGGTGCTGGCAGATGCGCCATGCTCGGTCAGTTCGAAGATGTGTTTCAGGTAGTCCTGAGTGGATTGGGTGAGTGGGTCTTTTATCATAGCTAATACAAATTTAGGTAAGCCTAAATTATTTTAGCAAAGAACCAGAGTGATGTCAAGAGAAAAATGATGTACTAAATTATGATCATGATATAATAAAAAAATTACAGACCCGTGCGCTTCAATGCAAGATAGAATTAAATTCAATAAATCGTTCGCATGGATACATCAAAGGCTGCTGAGAAAGAAACTCGGCGGCCTTTTTATATTGGAGTAATCAAATATGGATAATCGAAATATATCTTCCGGATTTATTTTGCGGAAAGGATGGCTGTGGTTGATTGGCATTCTCATCCTGGTACCGGTTATGGTTTCCCTTGCGTGTAACATAGCCACACGAAAAACCTGTTGAAGATTTCAATATTACCTTGGTGCAGCGAGTGCTGACCTACGAGGAAGAAAAGGCGCTCGAAACGGGAGCCTCAATTTTGCCAAACAGTTCGTATACCAATACGCCGCTTCTGTATTATGAACAAATCGCGTTAGTTAATCCTGATGTGAAGCCTGAAATGCCGCTTTCAGGTGTGCCTGTATTCAGGTTTTGGAATCCTACCTTAGGGCAAGGATAGCCTGAAAGTTGCCATCCCATATCCACCCCTGACGGCGTTCCCTTACGCCTGCGATCCTGGCTCTCAACTTCTGGTTGCGCAACTGTATGAGCCCCTTTTCTATGTAATCGATGGAGAACTGGTAAATGGCGGTGCAGAAGGATATGATATTTCCAAGGATAAATCGTCGATTACATTCCATTTGCGTACGGATGCTTACTGGTCCGATGGTGCACAGGTCGTCGCTCAGGATTATGTTCATGGAATTTTATGGGCGCAAAAATATGGCAGCCCTTATCGAATTATTGACCCTGAAAAGATAAGTGCAACTGCGATCGATGATTTCACCCTGCAGGTGGATTTTGATGGAACACCGATCAGTGGCGACAACTTTGAATTTACAGAAGAATTTCTGCGCTGGGTTTCAACCGTATCCATGCCTGCGGCTTGGCCTTATCGCGAAGATTATGATTACGGTGAAATTGCCTTGTTGCCTACTAATGGCCCATACATGCTGGATAAGAAGGGGATCAAGGAAAAAAGAGATGGCACCCTGACCGTGCGCCTGGAGAAGAATCCTGCATACCACGATGCTAATGAGTTGCAGATTAATGAGATAGAAATCCTTTTCAATCCAGACTCGAATGAAGTCTTTTCAGAATTCAAAAAGGGTAATTTGGATGTCATGATTGGCGATTGTCTCACACCAATTGATGAACTGGGTGGGGTTACCCTTTGCGGGGATGCCGAAGAATTATGGCTATATGATGATCCTGCTTTTATACCTTTGCACTCCATTGCAGTTGATCTCTTCTCTCAATCCAGATGTTTTTCCCACAGATAATAAGAACTTGCGTATAGCTTTGAGGGAAAGCCACAATTTTTGGGAATGGGAAATTGATTGGTGTGCAAAGCTGGCTGTGAGCGATCCATCTGTCACTTCCGATGGTTTTGGTTTTGCCTTGGAAAATCTTAATTTAGCAATCGAAGAGATGGGGATTGATGACCCGAGCGAAATTACACTCAAATGGCCCTATACTGATTGGATGGAAGATATTGTGGTTAGAATGGCGGAGAGTTGGGAAGAGAACCTGGGCATTAAAGTTGAGACGATGGAAGTTGATATGATGCAGAATCCTTCACTAGCAGGAGATACATGGAACATCGAGGAATGGTACCGAGTTGAATTAAACTTCTACAGCTGTCAAAGAGCCAGCTTCAACTTCGACCCCACCAGCTGAAGAAGTAATGACAGAAGCCGAGGTGGATGAAATTTTGCAAGTATGCATTGTTTCCTTGGAAGAAGGCAAAACTCAGCTCATTGCACATGATGAAACAGGAGAAGGGGATTGCGAAGCAGGGATAAGAAACTTGGAAGCCGCAATTGAGAGCTCTACTGAAGTGTTAGAAATCGAACCAAATAATGCCGAAGCCTGTTTGTATCGCGGGTTGAGCCGTCTCTATCTGGAAGAAGACTTGAATGAGGCCAAAGCGGATTTGGAATGTGCCGTAGCCGGGTTGGAAGGAGATAAGAAAGCTGAGGCGGAGGAAGGGCTGGGCAGAAGTGGAAGAGATATTGTCAATGCCGGTCTGTGCTGAATTAGGAAAACCCAAATTTGCTGAGAAATGGGCAGGCGATGAGCTTGTCAATCCGGATACAACTTTCCCTGCAAATAAGACAGAAGAAGTCTGGGCGAAATGGTCAATATCTAATTCTTGTAACGAGCAGGTTATGGTGAAGTGGTACCATGATGGCAAGCTATAAATGTCAGCATCACATCAATTCCAGGAAGGCTGGACATATGGAGCAAGTAGTTGGTATGCTGATGATGAATGGATCGAAACAGGCACTTGGTGTGTGAAGGTATTCGGTACTGATGAGTTTAATGACTGAAGGGTGCTTCACAATTGAATGATGGAGAAACAAACAAGGAACATATAAGGCCCTCATCCATACTGTTTTATGTGAGGGCCTTGCTGGTCTAGCTCGGCAGTGAAAGGTTATAGGCAATTCACAACAAAATTCCCACCACTGACTGTTATTTATTTAAGGATAGATGAATTGCCCGGCATAGATCCGGTTGGCATATGGAATGCCGTTTCGCCATTGCAGGTAAGATGTACTTACTCCATAGTAGGCTGCGATCCCGCTCAGGGTGTCGCCACGGCAGACCACGTAGTAATTTCCGTAATATTCGCTGTAGCTAGGGCCGCAGTAATAGTATCCATAATTGTATCCATAATCATAGCCACCTGGGATGTTCACTACCTGTCCGGGGTAGATGCGAGAACCAACTCCCGGGTTGGCTGCATACATTTGTGATAAGGTCACACCACATTTCCGGGCGATCTTCGCTAACCAGTCACCGGGTTGTACAACATATGTGCTGGCACAATATCCGCTGGCAGTTGCCTTGCTGGTAAACGCGAGGGATGCGAACAACAAAATTAAGATGACAGCTAATTGGATTAGGCGTTTGGTAGACATTTCTCTTCCTCCTTGGCTTGAGATAAAACAGACGAATTCTATGTCCATTGTACAACTTTATGGGATGAATTACTACTACCTCATTCATCTTGAATTTAATTCTCGAACCTAACTCGAATAATAAAAATTCCTCCCTAAAAAGGGTAACTAAATGGGCTTTTCTCCGTCATGGTACTGGAGAAAGATGTTACAGGTATGAACAATCCTTATGCCCTGATTATTGTGGACGATCTCGATATTGCCTCCTTGGGTTTCCGGCAAACTCTGGATGCTACTGGCTATTCAACAGAACTAGTGTTGCACGACCAGGTCAGCGTGGAGCAAATCTCCCAAATCCAGCCCAATATCATCTTTGTACACTTAAGCCTGCCCGAACTCTCGGGCGTTGAAATCCTGACAGAACTCCGTGAACATGAACTCTTACGCAGCATCCCAACGGTGGGGTTGGTAACGTATCAGGATGTTGCGACCAGTCTGGTCTCATATGTGGACACTGTTTTGCTGCGACCGGTTGACCAGGAGCGGCTTGCCAACCTGCTTTCCCTGCTTGGTTCCGTTGGTCGCGCCGCAAACCGAGATCCCTGGGATGCGCTGACCGGGTTGTTTAGTCCCGCATTTTTCACGGCGCGCTTGCAGCATGTAATTAAACAATCGCAGAAAGTTGCCAAGAATCAATTCATGGTCTTCTCAATCAATCTGGAACAGTTATTGAAGTATGAGAAAAAATTTGGGAAAGAATACCGGATGCAAATCTTGCTGGGGGTTTCGAAGGTTCTAAAAAAGGTTTTGCGGCTCTCCGATATCGTTGCCCGCTTTGAAGATGATCAATTCCTGATCCTGATCGAAGATGCCGTAGATCGTTTTGCGCCGGCCTCCATCGCAGACCGTATGCAAATCGAGTTTGATGAGTATTTGGTGAGCGTTGGTTTGAAAAACCGCATCAAGATAAACATAGGCGGGATGTATTGCACTGCCGATTATAGGAATGCGGATGAAGTGCTGCGCGATGTCCAGATTGCGCTGCGTATGGCCAGGCAAGATAAGAAAAACGGTTTCAAAGTTTATGACCGAAAAACGCTTCCTGTGCAGACAAAGGGGGCCCAATCTCTGGTTGGAGCGTAACTAGGGGGGTGAGAGACAAGCAGCCCGTGATGAAGGCACGGGCTGCTTTCGTTTTATTCATTGGTTACTGAAGCGATTTTATTCGAAAAAACTAGTACCGCAACCATATTAAGTTGTAGGATCACAATGCATTTTATGCCTTGAAATCTAGCAGAGCCCTCTACAGCTTAAGGTAGTTGGGCACTATGCAAGTTGATCACTTCAGAATAAGGTGATGGCCCATCGAATAAAGCGGTGGGCTTTCCTTTAAAAGTCAATTCAAAGAAAGAAGTCAGGTAAGCATCGACAATTTCGGTGGCGCGCTCCCCATTGATTGGGCCTTTCAGCCCCAATTGCGGAGCAATGGGGGAGAGCATGGGCAGGTCGCTGAAATCGTAATGTTTAGTTCCCTGAATGCCGATCACACGCGTGGCGGGGTCAATATTTTCATGGAACCGTTTGAACAGGCGATTGTTTTTGCTGTCGATGTCATCTAGCCAGACCTGACTGAACATGAAGAAGGCTGATTGGGAAACACCGCCGTCTAGCACCTGTTCCGAGACCGGAGTCATGAAGGGGTCCATCCCGAGCAAGGCCTTGCAGCGCGCATCCGTGCCGCAGAACTGGATGGCTGCTCCCGCACCAGTTGAATGACCGTACACCCCTACAGAATCCAGATCAATAGCGGAAAAGAATTGACTTGCTGAGTCCAAACTTTGCTCTTCCAGAAAATCAAGTGCAAAAGAAATATCCCCAGCCCATTGGTCTGCCAGGATGCGGGCGGCTTTGTCATATTCCTCATCGGGAAGGCTGTCCGGTAATGCGTCCGGGTTGTTGTTGGCAATTTCGCCATCCGGGAAAACGGTCACAACTGCGCCATACGTGTGCTGGGTGGCTGCCACGATATATCCGCGGCTGGCAAGCTCCAGCGCCTGGCCGGTGTTCTGTGCGGCGAACCCATTCCAGCCGTGGGAGAAGATGATAACAGGGTAGGCATCGCTTGACGCTTCTAGGTGTGCATCTTGATAGGCCGGGGTTTTGACCAGTTCAAGGTGGTCAAGGAAAAACTCAGGCAAACCCAGGTAGGTTGCGATCCCGCGCGCGAAGATCGGCGCATTGTTCATCCAGGGCGCATGAGGTGTGTCGGTGTCGGGATTTGCCGGATACCAAACCTGGAGCATGAACTTGCGCGGTCCATCCTGACCGGAATATAGTTCGCGGCGGGAGTGTCGGTCAGCACGAAGGTCTGTGTGCCAACGGAATATGGTCCGCTGGGGGTAGGAACATTCGGGACTGGCAGCAGAACAGGCAATGCAATCGAGGCGGCCAGCAGGATCAGGGTCCCGGCCAGACCCGCCCCGGTCCAACTTATGCGTTTGAATTCTCCAGTTGCTGGTTGGAACAATTTTGGGATGGCGGTCAGCAGAATAACTCCGGTCAAAACATATAACGGAATCATTTGCCAGCGATAGCCTTCGATCAACAGGTGTGCGCCAATCAGCGCTGCGGCCAGAACTGGCAGCCAGGTAAACAGGCGTGGATTTTTTCTGCCGGTGAAAAAAGGCCATAGGATGTAGATGCCTAGTGTGACGGGGATGAGAATTTCGAAAGTGCGCATTATTTCCCTTTAGTTTCTTTTTAGCGATCACAATCAGAACATGGCTTGATTTTACTTCAAGTAACCTGGTTTCTACTTCAAAGCCCGCAATGCTGAATGGTTCGACCAGCCGGGATATCGATTCGTTGTCGAGATCGGATGGCGCTTGACCAGTGACGCGGAACAGCCAGGCTGCGAATCTGTCCAGGGGGCCTGTGCCTGTGATCCACGCAACTGGCAGGAGGATGAGCCTGCCTCCGTTTGTCAGCACTCTCTGTACCTCGAGCAAAGTCCGCTCTTCGAAGATATATTCAGCGGGGAAGGTGGCTACCACGCTGTCGAATGCGTCAGTTGGGAATGGCAAATCCTGCCCGATGCCGCGAACCAAGCCGATTTGCGCATAGCCATCTTGGAATAAGTTCTTTTTAGCGAGAAATCCCATTTGTCGGGATTCGTCCAATCCAAATGGTAGCAGGCCGCGGCCCAGTAGGGTGCGTTGCAAATGTCCGGGGCCATAACCAAGCTCGAGCACGCGAGTCCCTTCAATGAACGGAACCACGCTTTTGACCCAGTCCTTCCAGCGCCCCAGGGAAACCGTCCACGAGACCAGGTCATATGTCCAGGCGAAGGGATGGTAGAGTAGGTGGAAGAAAAAACGCAGGAAGCGGGCAATTAATTGCATGTACATAAAATAAGGGTTTGACCTGTCGTGGTCAAACCCTCACCCCTTCTAAACGAATTGTGACTTAGGCAGCCTCGGTGCCACCTTTTTTCTTGCGGGCGGTGGCCTTCTTTACGCTTTCGACTGCTTCTGTTCCTTTGGCCTTGGCTGTATCAACAACTTCCTGGCCTTTGGTTTTGGCTGTGGCAACGACTTCGGTGCCGCGCTCTTTGAGTTGAGCGGCCAGTTCGTCGGCGCGGGCGCGGGCTTCGGCAGCGGAGGCTTCAGCTTTTGCCAGGGCCTCTTCAGCAGTGACCTGGGCCTTGTCGCGGATTTCGATGCTCTTATCTTTGATAATGGCACGTGTTTCCTCGCCAGATTGCGGAGCCATGAGCAGGGCAACTACTGCGCCGGTGAGACCACCGACCAGGAACCCGACCAAAAATGCTCCAAATTCATCACGATCAGACATATTATTTATCTCCTTTCCTTGGGATAAGTATTTTTATTTTTTCTTTACGCCTAACAATTCTAACATACGTTGCATACCGGCCAGGTAGCCGTTGAGCTTGACAACTGGTTCGACCACGCTTTCTCCCAGAAATTCAGCGGTGCCGCGCAGGTGATTAACTGTCTCGTTGGTGGCATTCAGAATGGGACGCACTTCGTTCTGTAGCAGGTTGATCAGGCTGGCGAATTGTATTATCAGGATAATCAATGCCGTGCTAATTAGCAAGGACACTAGTGCCAGGACAATGATAAAGATGTCTCTAATGCGCTCTACTTGCTCAACGGGTGTTTGAGGGCGGAACAAGTAGAAGATGCCTGCGACCAAAAGTCCGAGGATTACAACAACGAAAATCGTTGCTATGATTATAGTTGTGCGCTGCTGTTGCTCGGCTTCACGTTTTGCAGCTTCCTCTTCCGGAGACAAGGCAACTTCTTCGGTCAGTTCGGGGGGTTCAGGGTCGGGAGTTGTCATATTTCTATTATAGCATGAGCGCTATGATTGGGATGCGGAAAAATCTGCTTTCCTTGCAAATGCAGCTTTATTCCATCATCCAGGGTTCACATTTGTAGAGGTCACCGTTGATGGTCATGAATGGAATCTTGCTGTCAAAAACTTCGACTTTTTCTTCGGCAACGACACAAACGCCCTCGGCAAGATTTGGATAGTAATACGTGGCGTCGATCAGGAAGAAGGAGTTCTTTTCAGGCGAAAAATCAATGCGGCTTTGGCCTTGATGCGAGGTTGCGACTCCGTAAACGCAAACCACTTCGCCGGCCATATCGAGCGTGATCTGATCCCATTTGTAGCAGGATGGTTCCGGTGGCGGTGGCGGCTCAGTTGGGGGAACAGACGTGTTCGTCGGTTTTGGTGGGTCTGTTGGGCGCGGGGTGTTACTGGCGGCAGGTTGGGCTTCTTCGGGAGGCGCCTGCGGTTCATTGGCAGCGGGCGCCGAGAACAGGCTGCAGGCCAGCATCAGCGCCAAGCATGCCAGGCCAACAGCGATGATACGTGGTGATAGGGGCTTTGACATGGGAGAACTCCTTTCCGTTCGTTGGGTCAGTTATGACAGCGTTCTTTCCACTCACCGCTAAGTTGAAGCTGGAAATAAATTCCCTGCGCTTATATTATTATTATACACGCCACTTTGGTGTTTGAGTCATAGCTGCTCGAAGTATTCGATGATGCGCTGGCGGTGCTTGTAGAGCTCGATGCGTTCCGGCTCGGTTAACAGTTTGGTGACGGTGTCCTTGTCCCGCGGGGAAGCAGGCCAATCGTCCTCGGATGCGATGCGCAGGGCCAGGCGCGCGGCCAGGGATGCGGCGTCGCGCACGTTGGTCTGGTCTACTTTATCCAGCGTGTCGTACCAGGTGTGTCCATAACCGCGACCGGAACGTGTTTTTCGAACAGCTTCAATGCCGCCCGTGATGGCTCCTTCCAGCAGGAACGGGTAGTGGTCGGATGCATCATGGAAGTTCTGCCCAATGGCAAAATCGAGCGCCATTTCTTTTTGGTAGCGCGCGAAGGTTTCACCCAGTTCGGGCCAGGCATGCAGGTTGATGTCTTTGGGCATATCGCCGCCGGCAGCGTCCATGTTGAGATAGAAGCGGATGTTCTTGAGTTCATCGGCATGTTCCTTGACATAGGCCTTGGAACCGAGCAGGCCTATCTCCTCGACGCCCCAGGCCACAAAGCGGACGGTGCGCGGCAGCGGGGCAGCATGTTTCGCCAGTACGCGCGCGGCTTCGAGCACGGCCGCAACTCCGGAAGCCGGATCGACCGCGCCCTGTGAGATGTCGTGCCCGTCGTAATGGGAGCCAAGCAGAATCAGTTCGTCGGGAAGTCGGTCACCGGGTAACTCGCCGACGATGTTCCAGGATGTAGCGGGAGCAAGTTTATCGGTTGTCTTGATGCGCACGGTGACCGGGCCCTTGCGCGCGATCAGGCGCTGGATGAAAGCCCCGTCTTCTTTGGCAATGGACAGCCCGGGGATGGGGCCAGCCTTGCCAAGCAGGCTGATGCCGCCAGTGGCCGGGCCGTAGCCGGGATAATGGTTGACGAAGATAAAACCCGACGCACCGGCCAGCAGGCTGCGGCCATATTTCTCGTTACGATGTACCCAGCGCTTGGTGTCCTTTGGCTCGAAGACGCTGGTGGTCATTACAATCTTGCCCTTGATCTCGTCTGTACGTGAGTCGAAGTCATCGGGTGCGCCGTCTTCCATGTCGATGATAACGGCTTCCATATCGACGGGCGGCGAGTGTGGCAGGCTGATGCAGGGGATGCTCTTCTGGATCGGGATTGACGATCTCCAGGCTGGCTTCGCCGCGTGTCCAGCCCAGGTATTCGATCGGTTCCATGTGGACGTTTTTCAGTCCGTATTCTTCGAACTTGTCCCGGATGAATTCAGCCGCCAGGCGTTCGCCTTCAGTGCCGCCGAAACGGGAGCCAAATTCATCGCATAGTTTGGATAGGTTGTCCATCGCTTCGGGGCTGGTGTAGATGTCGCCGACGATCTTTTGGTCGAGGGGGAGGTGGGGATTTGTTGTCATTTATGATCCTTTGATAGAAATTCTTCTAATATTTTGTTGAATGCATCAGGGTTATCCATGTTTGCATTGTGAGCTGCGTTGGGAATGATTTTCAATTCCCTGTTCTCTATTTCTGCCCAGCGTTTGCTATAGGCTTGCACCTTGCCGGAATGGTCATGCTCACCATAAACAATAAGAATCGGACATGGCAAATGGAAATCAACTTTATATTCTTGCAAGCCGTGATATACAGAATCCATGATATCTGCGATTTCTGTTTTAGATAGTTGGTGTAAGGCTTCTTTTGCATAGGCAATGGCCTTTTCTTCCATCGCGATTTGTGATGCGATTGTTTTTACCAGGTATTTGTAGGGGTATAACTTCAAGAGTGGCGGTGTAATGGACAATAACCAGTTATCAAGTGCAGAATAGTAGGATGGTTGAATTGGGGATGAGTCGACAGAAACAATCGCTTTGACTTTATCAGGGTGCTCTAGCGCAACGATCTGACTGATATAGCCTCCCATAGACTGCCCAACTAAATTAGCTTTTTTGATTTGTTCTTCGTCCAGGATACTTACTAATTCCTGGGCTGCATTTTGAATTGTAAAGTTCTGATAAGGTCTGGAACGTCCATGTGCGGGGGTATCCCAACTTATCACGCGATAGGATTTGGAAAAATATTCCATTTGTGGTTGGAACAAACCATGGTCCATTGTCGCTCCGTGGGTGAACAAAATACATTTTTCGCCTTTTCCTTTTGTCCAATAATGGACTGTGCCATTTTTTCCAACTATGGTTTGGTGTGGCATCATTTTCCTTTTTGATTAGTTTGTTCCATAAAGTTTTTTCGTCAATGATAAAGCGAACATGCTTCGCTTCCCCAATTAGTTCAACATTGTCCCAGGCCTGGATGTGGAAGGTGAGCTTGCGCCCAACTACCTCGATCAATTTTGCATGGGCGCGGACTTTCATCCCGACCGGCGTAGCTGCCAGATGCTGCACTTCGATTTCCCACCGACCGTAGTTTGACCGTCAGGTAAGTGCTCTTCCAGTGTGCGGACGGCGGCATTTTCCATCAACGCAACCAGCGCCGGGGTAGCGTAGACAGCTATCAAGCCGCTGCCCAGATGCGCGGCAGTGTCCGTCTCGGTGACGGTGGTTTCTACTTCGGCGCCTAGGCCGGGTTTCAATGATTTCATTTTTTCTTTTTCTTGCGTTGCTTCCCGAATTTTGCCAATTTCTTCGCCTTTGTCATTATATCGACAATCTCCATTTTTTCTTCGTAATCTTCCAGGCGCGGGTCTTCAGGATAACCCTGCTGCCACATCTCATACCAGGAAAGCGCGCCTTCGGGTTTGTCGTCTTCGATCATGAAATCGATCTGGCAACTGCATAGGGCGCTGAATTCGGTCACATGCAGTTCCTGCTTGGCCATCATTTTGTCGATATATTCCCTGGCTGTTTCAAGGTCATCCCTGTTCATGGCCCGCCTGGCGGAAATGATCCAGCCAAAGAAATAATCGGGGAATTTTTCTGGAATGCTCGCAGCCAGGGCGTCCGATTCATCCGTTTTGCCCTGCAGGCTGAGGGCGTATGCTAAATTGTTTACGATGCTGGGATCATCCGGTTGGATCTCAATAGCTTTGCGCAGATGTTTCTCGGCCAGTTCTCCATCTTCTTCATTGAGAGCAGAAACAGCTTTTTCCATCAAACGCTGTGCGGCCGGTTTGAGCGGTGATTTTTCAGGTGGATCGTAGTTGATCTGCATCCCCATTGTCATAATGGAGTGTTGCTCACCTTCCCGCCACATCTCAATTGTGTTGCCTGATTTGAAAACACCATGTTTCGAAAGGGTTTGCACAGCCTCCAAGCGTAAGTCGTCGGGCCCATCTTGTCCGAGAGCGAATTCCTGTAAGCTGGCAAGCAGGGCCGGATGTGCAGACATATCCGCCAGCCTCATGGCTAGATTCCTTGAAAGGGCATCCCCATCTTTCAGCGCCGCAGGGGCGAATTGAAGCAATTCGGGATGCTGATCGAAATAAGAGTTTATTTGTTTCTGAAAGGCTTGGTCATCTTTTTTTCGAGCCGCACGCTCTGTCACGGAAGTTAGTTTGTCAATCGTCACGCGAGGCAGCCATGCTTCCAGAGAAAACGTTTGAGGGCAGAGTTGTAAATGCAAGGGCTTTTTCAGTTCATCCAGGTTTGCGATAGCGAGTTCAAAGTACGGCGCAAGTTTTAGCGCTTTTTGCCAGTGTTTGCGTGCCTGTGCCGCTTGTCCATTTCGATAAGCGGCCACAGCACACTGGTGATAGACTGTTGCTGTCAATGAATCCGTTTCTTTGGATTGTTTTGCCTGATCCAATAATGCCAGAACGCCTTCATCATCCCCGATAAAACTGAGCGCTTCGGTTTTCTTGACCCAGAAATCTGCTGCGTCAGCCTGTGACTTTTTCAAGCTTTTTGCAAAGGCCAGGGATTTCATCTTTTTTCCCCAGCATGAACAAATAGCGGGTCAGGTTAGATAACGCGTGGATGTTATCAGACTCGATTTCCAGCACTTTGTGTGCTGTCTCGATAGCGGCTAACAGGTCTCCATCCAACCAAAATACCTGGCTGAGATTATTGAGAGGTGGAACAAAATCCGGTTTTTGGTTGATGAGTTGCTTTGCCAGTTGCTTACAGCGTTTCAGCTCTCCGATTTCCATCAGCACTTGCAGTTCTTCGTGTTTGGCAGCAAACTCAAGCCCGTTCTCAATTGACAGCCCGAGTTGGCTAAGAATATCTGCAAGCCCGGTTTCTAACTTCGCAACTGTTTCCCGCACTTCTGAAGCGCGTTCATGATTTGACCACTTTTTCAAGAACTGTTGAAAGGTTTGCAGAGCGAGCGCCAAGCGACCATTGCTGAGATACCCGCCTGCCAACCCCAGCTTGACTTCTGCCCGGTTGGGCGTCAAATCATGCAGCCTGCGCATGGCATGTAGATAGCCATGCTGATTTTGCATGTCTATATGGGCATTTGCCATCAAACCCAGCACATCTGGGCTGCGAGGGTATTTTTTGTCCAATTCGCGCAAAAGCTCCAGTGCTTCTTGGGGGTGCTGGCGATCGAGCAGGGTTTCTGCATTCGTCCAGCCCTTCACGCAGGCGACGCGGCAGGTTGATTGGGTCAACGCGAGTTGGATAAGTTTTTTTAGGCATCGCATCTATTTATTCAAAATTTGTGTTCTGGGCGAGAATGATTTTAACTATTCTCATAGATCGACCCTGCACCCCAGCCCAGGCGATTTGCTGGCAATCAGCCAACCGTTTTCAAATGTAAAACCGGGCACGGTCGGGTCATTTTCCAGGTCAAAGTGGCCATCCAGGTCGCCGTAGCGGACGTTAGAGCTGCTCAAGGCGAAGCCCAATCCTGCGGCAATCAGCAGGGCTGGCTCGTTCATACAGCCGACCATGGTGGAGAGATGCCCCGCGCGAGCAATCGTGTCGATCTGGCGGGCGCAGTCCAGGCCGCCGCAAGATGCCAGCTTGGTGCTGACCCCATGTGCAGCCCGCTGGTTGACGATCTCCAGCGCAGAAATCGGCCCGCGCAGGCTTTCATCCGCCAGGATAGGGATCGGACTATTGTCAGTCACATGGCGCAATGAAGGCAGGTCATCAGCCGGAGTGGGTTGTTCCAGGAATTCGAGCTTGCCGTCCAGTGCACGAGCCACTTCCAGAGCGGTTTCTACGCTATAGCCTTGGTCTGCATCCAATCGTATGATCAGTTTTGGGAGCGCGCGTTTTACAGCCCGTACCCGGCGGACATCCTGCTCCGGGTCAAGGCCGCCCTTGAGCTTAAGGATGCGGAATCCATCCTGAGCACGCTTCCGGGCCATTTCAACGGTAGCAGGCACATCATCGATCCCGAGCGTGATGGAAGTCTGGATGCGATCCCGGTAACCGCCTAGCAGTCGATAAAGTGGCAGTTTGGCCCATAGTCCCAGTAGGTCATAAATGAGCATATCGAAAGCGCAATGTACGGCAGGGAATTTGGCCGTGAGCCTTGAGAGTTCAGCCAGGGCGTACTGAGTGTTCAAGGGATTAAGATCAGGCAGCAGGTCTGCGCAATCTTGGCAAACCTGTGTTACTTGCTGTAGTGAATCATCACTGGCTGGGTCCAGAACAGCGCAACCCCAGGCATCTCCGAAGTCGCGTACCATTTCGGCGCGCACAAAGATTACATTGATTTGTGTAATCGGTTCTATATGTGCCGCGGACCGAAACGGCACGCGTAAGTGTAAGTTTGTAGGAGTAACTTCAACACGTGAAATTTGCATGTCAACCTCCCGCGATCTTGACTTTGTAGCCCAGCTTTCCCAACGCTTCGGCGATCTTCTCGCGATGTTCGCCCTGGATTTCGATGATGCTGCCTTTTACCGTCCCGCCGCTGCCGCAGGCGGCTTTAAGCTTTTTTGCCAGGGCTTTCATATCTACTTCGGAAAGCGTCAGATTCTTGACCAGCGTGACAGCCTTGCCGCCGCGTCCTTTTGATTCGCGGTGCAGGTAAGCGGTCTGTTGCTGAGGTGGCAGGGATTTTGTCGGAGAGAATTTGTTCTCTTTCTTTCGTAAGTCTCCCTGCTCAGAAGACCAGACCGTGCGGTTTTTGGACATGACTGGAGGATACAAGAAAACGAAAAAATAAGCAAGCAAAATCAACTACAGTAGACTGACAAGTAAATAGAAAGAGTCCTTAGTCAGGCACTCTCGCTGGCTAAGAACTCTTTTATACTGTGGGATGGCTTAGTTCTGTAAATTACTTCGGCAGGTGCTCAGCCATCTCGGCCATAGCTGCGTACCGGGCGGCGTATGCTTCCCAACCACGCTGGATTCCGGCGGCTTCTTTCGCTGCAAAGGCTTCGGCCATAGCTGCATATCGAGCGGTGTAAGCATCCCAGCCACGTTGAACGGTTGTGAACGGTTTGCTCATCGCAGTATATCGAGCAGCATAAGCGTCCCAGCCGCGCTGGATAGCGGCGGCTTCTTTCGCGGCATAAGCTTCGGCCATGGCTGTGTATCGGGCGGTGTAAGCATCCCAACCACGTTGGATCCCGGCGGCTTCTTTTGAAGCGAATGCTTCTGCCATGGCATTGTAGCGGGCGGTATAAGCATCCCAGCCACGTTGAACAGTAGTGAATGGTTTGCTCATGGCAGTGTATCGAGCGGCATAGGCGTTCCAGCCACGCTGGATCCCAGCAGTCTCTTGTGCTGTAAAGGCTACGACCATAGCGTTGTAGCGGGCGGTCTCTGCTTCGCGGGAACGCTGGATGTTGGCGCTGGCTGCTTCCTTAGCAGCGAATGCCTGAGCCATGGCAGTGTATCGAGCTGCATAGGCCTCCTGCCCGCGTTGAAGGGTGGGTACACTTGCGGGAGCGGAAGCAGGCAAGGAAAAAGTGGGAAGCGGGGCAATCATAAGGTAACTCAGTACCAAAGCGACTGCCAGGATGATCAGGGCGAATGGAATTCGCTTGGTCCATCTATTGACAACGGGTGTATTTGCTGACATCTCTACCTCCTTGTGTAGAAAGAATTTACTGGTTACGCATTCAGTATAGAAAATCAAGGTGGTGCAAGCGTGGTGTAAACGTGGAGGATTCGTGTCGCTTGGAATCACTTCATCATTCGTGTACAATGTTTATAGATACTGGCTTGCTTCAAATTTCGGGAGGAGGGGTATGGCGTATCTATCAATTTCCTTGATGGGTTCCTTCCAGGTGACGCTGGATGGACAACCAGTCAAGGGCTTCAAATCCAATAGGGTGCGGGCATTGCTGGCTTATCTGGCCGTAGAAGCGGACCGGCCGCATCGTCGTGAGACGTTAGCCGGACTGCTCTGGCCCGATTGGCCGGACCGGGATGCCCTGAGCAACCTGCGCTATTCCCTTTCTGACCTACGTCGCGCAATCGGTGACCGCGAAGCGGATCCGCCTTTCTTGCTGATTACGCGTGACAACCTCCAATTTAACCCCGACAGTGACTATAGTCTGGATGTAAAAACCTTTGTGGATGCTGCAGATGCAGATGAAGTTGATCTACTGGAGAAAGCTGCTGCCTTGTATCAGGGTAGTTTCCTGGAGGGATTCTCCCTGGAAGATAGTGCCGCCTTCGAAGAGTGGACGTTGCTGACTCGCGAACGGCTTGCCCGGCAGGCTTCATCCCTGTTGCACGCTCTGGCTGAAACCAACGAGGAAAATGGTGAGTATAAGAAGGCACAGAACTGTGCCTGGCGGCAGCTCGAACTGGAGCCCTGGGACGAAACAGCACACCAGCAATTGATGCGCACGCTGGCGCTCGATGGTAAGCGCAGCGCTGCCCTGGCACAATATGAAACCTGCAAAGAATTGTTAGCAGGTGAGTTGAGTGTCGAACCATCTTCTGAAACAACCATGCTCTATGAGCGCATCCGTGATGGTAAGTTGAGCCTGGAAGATACTCCTCAATCTATCAAGGATGAAGGCAGCCCCAAGCCGCCTGCATTTTTGGGAGAAAAAACATCCAGTGTCGAAACCCCTGTTTTCGTTGCACGCACGCGAGAATTATCCAAGCTGGATGAGCACCTGTCCAATGCAATTTCAGGAAAAGGGAGTGTAGTTTTCGTTGCCGGGGAGGCGGGCAGTGGCAAGACAGCATTACTTCAGGAATTCACACGCCGTGCCCAGGAAACTTACCCAGATTTGCTTGTTGCTGCGGGAAATTGCAATGCCTATACAGGCATCGGTGATCCGCATCTGCCCTTTCGAGAGATCCTGGAATTTTTGACAGGTGATGTGGAACCGCGATGGGCAGCCGGCGCAATTACGCGAGACCATGCACTGCGGCTCTGGGAGAACGTGCCGATTGCTGCGCAGGCGCTTGTGGAAGTCGGACCTGACTTGATCGATACATTCATTCAGCGTGCGGCATTGCTGGAGCGTGCCCGTTCAAGTGTTTCTGAAAAACAAGGATGGTTGAATCGGCTTGATGCGTTCCTCGATCGAAAACCTGTTACAGCTCTTAGTATTGGTGCATTGCAGCAAATCAACCTGTATGAACAGTACGTCAGGGTATTGCAATTTTTAGAGAAGAAGAATCCTGTGCTCCTGGTGATTGATGATTTGCAATGGGTAGATACCGGGTCGATCAACTTGCTTTTCCATCTTGGTCGGCGTCTTTCGGGATGTCGAATTTTGATATTAGGTGCATACCGGTCAGAAGAGGTTGCTCTGGGGAGAGAAGGGCGGCGTCATCCGTTGGAGCCACTGGTCAACGAGTTCAGGCGAAGTTTTGGCGAAATTCTCCTGAATCTTGGTCAGGGATTCGGTCAAGATGAGAGCCGGGAGTTCGTAAACGAAGTTCTGGATAAAGAACCAAATCGGTTGGATGAGTCTTTCCGCGAGATGCTCTACCGGCAAACTCAGGGTCACCCGCTTTTCACGATCGAGTTGCTGCGCGGTTTGCAGGAGCGAGGCGATATTCTCAAGGATTCCGAGGGGCGTTGGATTGTTGGGCCATCACTGGATTGGGATACTTTACCGGTCCGTGTTGAGGCCGCAATACAGGAACGTATCAGTCGGTTGCCCGAAGCCACGCAAAGAATATTAGAGGTGGCCAGTGTAGAAGGGGAATATTTCACAGCTGAGGTGGTTTCCCGTGTGCGGGGAAGTTCTGAAGGGGAGATGATGGAATGCCTGAGCGGGGAATTAAAATCGAAAGCACCGCCTAATACGGGCGCAAAGTGTCCAGCGTGTGAATGACCGCCTTATCTCCCGTTACCAGTTTAGACACATTCTCTCCCAGAAGTATTTGTACGCCAACATGGATGAAGTCGAGCGGGTGCACTTGCATGAACAGATTGGCTCAGCCTTGGAAGACTTGTATGATGGGGAGAGCGATGTTGCGGCAGCAGTTGCCGTGCAACTAGCACTGCATTTTCAGGAAGCCCGCATTGTGGATAAGGCCGTCAAATATTTGTATCAGGCAGGAAACAACGCCATAAATATGTCTGCGTATCAGGAAGGTGTTGCTCATCTTACGCGGGGTGTTGAACTTTTGGAGCGCTTACCGCCTTCTGAATCTCGGGATGAGAAAGAGCTGGAATTCCGCATCGCGCTTGGAATTGGATTGCAGGGCACAGCGGGGGGGCAAATGCCAAAGGTTAGGAACGCATATCTGCGGGCACGTGAACTGTGTCAAAAGCTAAATAAGCCGGCTGAATTGGCTCAAGTGATCGGTGGGTTGTCGATTTTTCATTATGTGAAAGCCGAACATCACAGGGCTATGGAACTTGCTTTCGAAGCACTGGACTTAGCGCAATCTATCGATGATAAATATCTCGTCCTTTTGTGTCGCTGGTATCTTGGTTTTATTAACTTTTGTCTTGGGGAGTTTCCAAAGGCTATAGAGTATTTGAAGCAAGTGGCTGAGTTTTATGATTTCAGCCAGCATCACCAGGCTCTTGTCCAAATGCGCGGTTCAGATCCCGGATTGGGTGCAGCGGCGTATGAAGCCTGTTGTCTATGGTGTTTGGGTTACACAGATCAGGCTCTTAAATTAGCACAGGAAGTTCTGGAGTTTAGCCGGGAGTTGTCGCACCCGTTTACCCTTGCTGATGTGCTCAGTTTTGCTGGTTGCCTGCTCAGTTCCATGCGACGTGATGCGAACAGTTTGGAACGTGAAGCCAAAGCCCTGATGCAATTATCGCAGCGGGCAAGTTTAGCCGGGTGGATGTCACAAGGAGAACGCTATTCAGGCGAAGCTCTTGCCTTGCGCGGAAAGATAAAAGAGAGCATGGCGCAAATTAATAAAAGCCTTGAAGCTATGGGTTTGGAAGGGATCAATTTGTATTTGTCTGGTACTTATGCAAATCTGGTTGAAGGTCAACTAGAAGCGGGCCTAATGGAAGATGCCCGTACTACATTGGACAAAGCATTTGCTTTTGTCGAAGAAGTGGATGAGCGTTACTGGGAATCAGAATTATTCCGCTTAAAGGGCGAATTGTTGATCATGGACGGTGAGATTTCTGGCGCAGAAGCCTGCATGAACAGGGCCATAGAGATTGCCCAAAAGCAGAAAGCCAAATCATTAGAACTTCGCGCAGCGATGAGCTTGTCACGTGTGTGGAGAGAACAGGGAAAGAGATCCAGGGCTAAAAAATTATTAAGGGAAATCTACAACTGGTTCACCGAAGGGTTCGATACTCCTGATTTGATCGAAGCAAAAGCGTTGCTCGATGAGCTAGAGTGATTTCATCTGTTGGATAAGTGCAACGCTCTTGACTAGTGCCCGTCCAAGTTGATTTTGATTGTGAAGTTCCTTTTGCGTACAGAAACTTTACCCATCAATAACATGTTGTCCGGGTACTAGAAGTTTTCTCAACCACTCTCAATATGAAGTGCGTTGCACTTGTATAGGACAAAGTAACAGAGCGCGAGATATTCAGTAGGGGAAAATCATTAAATATTTCAAAACTACTTGTATCCAAGAAAAAAATTTGATATACTAAAACTACCGACCGGTCGGTAGGGAGATTTCATGACACGAGATGACATATTAGACGCTGCTGCGCAGGTCATACGCCAGAAAGGATTTCATGGCGCATCCATGGCCGACATTGCCGAAGCTGTCAAATTGCAAAAAGCCAGCCTGTACCACCATGTATCCAGCAAGCAGGAGATCTTACTCGCGCTGCTCGACCGTGCTCTCGACATGCTGATCGAGGGGATTGGCTCAGTTGCAAACCAAAACCTGGCCGCTGACGAGAAACTTCGTCAGATGATTGGTGCCTATCTTAAAGGTCTGGCCGATAATGCCGACCTGGCTTCCGTGCTTCTATTTGAGCATCGTTCCCTCGAAGGTGAACAGCGTCAGCGCCACGTTCCACAACGTGACCGCTTCGAAGCGCTGTGGCGAGATGCCATCGAAGATGGAGTGCAATCTGGCCTGTTCAAGTGTGACGATGTGGCTTTGGCCGTTCGTGCCCTGATGGGCACTATGAACTGGACCCTGACCTGGTACCACCCGGACGGGCCGCTCTCGATTGAGCAGATCGCCGATCAATATACCCGGTTGCTCTTGAACGGCTTGCAAAAGTAATCATGGAACGAATGGTTGAGACCCACATGTCCACCCGGTACCAGACATCTTCTGGCATCCGTATTCAGCGCATACCGCTGGAAGCGTTTCCCAGTTTCTGGGCCTACGCTTATCTGGTTCAAGTGGGCGAATGGAATGTGTTGATCGACACTGGCTCTGGCAGCGAAAGCTCTAATGCGGGCCTCGAAAACGGGCTGGCTGAAGCAAACCTGGGCGCGTCAGACCTGACTCACATCCTGCTCACGCATGGTCATATCGATCACTATGGCGGCCTGACTTATTTGCGCGAACGCACCCAAGCCCAGATCGGTGTGCACGAACTCGACCTGGGAACAATCACCACACATGAAGCACGTCTGGCCATCCTGAGTCGCAAACTCGAAACCTTCCTGGCACAGGCTGGTATCCCGGTTGAACGCCGCACCGAATTGTTGACCATGTACCGCTTCACCAAGCAGTTCCATCACTCCGTGCCGGTCGACTTTACCTATGAAGCGCAAAACATGCAGGTTGGCCCGTTTGAGATTATCCATGTGCCGGGACATTGCCCTGGACATGTAGCGCTTAAATTGGACGATGTGATCTTTTGTGGTGACCTGGTTTTGGAAAAGGTGACCCCGCATCAATCTCCCGAAGAACTGCTTCCGTTTATGGGCGTCCGCCATTACCTGGACTCTCTGTCCGTTTTCGAGCGCTGGGCGAAAGACGCTTCCCTGATCCTGAATGGGCACGACGACCCTATCACCGACCTGCCCGCCCGAATCGCAACAACCCGCGCCAACCTATCCCGCCGGATTGACCAGACTCTGGATGCATTATCCGAACCGCGCACGCTGGCTCAGGTCACGGAGCAGGTGTATGGCGCGATGAATGGTTACAACGCGCTGTTGGTTATCGAAAAGATCGGTGCGTATGTTGAATATCTGATACAACGCGGCCTGGCCGAAATCGTCAATGCGGACGAGTTGGAAAGTGATCTGCAGGCCGCGATTAAGTATTGTCGTACACAACTTGCTCTAGGCCGGTCTCTGACCGGCATGTTCCATGGTAAATTGTTGGGTCATAGACCCAACGGGAGCGAGCCACACAAATAGATTTTGTAAAAATACTACCAAAGGAGAGGGCTTATGTATTCGTTTGAACCCAATGAAGAGCAACAAATGCTGCTCGAAGCGGTTGGGCGCTACGCCGAAAACGACCTGCGTCCAGCCGGGCACGACGCCGAGGAAGAAGGTGTTTTGCCGGAAAAAGTTGTAAATAAGGGCTGGGAGATGGGTGTATTACAAGCCTCCGTGCCGGAAGCTTACGGCGGCTTCGGCGAACGCTCGGCCGTGACTGGCGTGTTGGCAATGGAGGAAATGGCTTTTGGCGACCTGGCCGGGACGCTGGCTGTTAACGTGCCGTCGTTGTTCGTAACGCCAATCCTGTTGGTTGGCTCGGAAGAGCAAAAGAAGGAATATATCCCCCCAGTCATCGAGATGGATTGGCAGCCTTACACCGCCGCCTTGATCGAGTACGCGTTGGATTTCGATCCGCTCGAACTCAAGACCACCGCAAAAGCCTCCGGCGATAGTTATGTGCTGGATGGCGAAAAGGCTTTTGTCCCGTATGCCAAAGATGCCGAAGCGATGATTGTCTATGCCAGTCTGGGGGGGACACGCAGGGATTCATTGTCCCGAAAGGCGTGGCAGGCCTATCGGTCGAGGATGAGGCGGAGAAGCTCATGAGCCTGAATGCGCTGCCAACCTACCGGGTCAAGCTGGATGGGGTAAAAGTCTCCAAAGCTAATCGTCTGGGTGGCGAAGGCGGTCATGATTTCCAACCCGTTTTGGCGTCCATGCGTGTGGCGCTGGCTGCGATGGCGGTCGGTGTGGCGAAGGCGGCCTTCGAGTACAGCCGAGATTATGCCAAGGAGCGCGAAGTCTTCGGCGTCAAAGTGGCACAGAAGCAGGCCATCGCGTTCATGCTGGCTGAGATGGCAACCGAGATCGAAGCCAGCCGCATATTGACCTGGGAAGCGGCCTGGAAACTGGATACCGGCAAAGAGGACGCTTTCAAGGATGCTTACCTGGCGGCCACCGGCGCAGCGGATATGGCCATGATGGTCACCGACCGCGCAGTGCAGATTTTGGGCGGCTACGGCTACATCCGTGAGTATCCGGTTGAGATGTGGATGCGCAACGGGCGTGGCTTTGCCATGCTGACCGGCCTGGCGATTGTATAGGTGGAGGTGAGAGATGAGTATTGAATTTGAGACCCCCAAACCGATAGCGCAACAGCAATTTGTACTGAAAACCGTTGCCGAGGAAATGATGCGCTCTGTTTCACGTCAACTGGACGAAAACGAGCACATGATCCCGTACAGCTACATCGAGTTTATGCATGCGGCTATGAAGGCTACCGGTGCCGGCTCGCTGGCGCCTAAAGATGAGAAAAAAGAAGAAGATCCCAACAAACCAAAACGTCCTCCGATCGGGTATCAGTTGTTGGCTCACATGCTGGAGATGCTCTCGTGGGGCGACGTGGGTATGTATCTTGTAACCCCCGGCGGCGGGTTGGGCGCGGCTGCGGTGGAAGCTGCTGCATCGCCCGAACAGAAGAAAAAGTTCCTGGCGCGCTTCGGCGAGGAGAAACCGACCTTTGCTGCCATGTGTATGACCGAACCTGGCGCTGGCTCGGACACTTCAGCCATCAAAACAACTGCTGTGCTGGATGAAAAAACCAATGAATGGGTGCTTAACGGCGAGAAGATATTTGTCACGGCTGGACACAAGTCCATGGTGCCGGATGAGAAGTTTGGCAAGGGGTTTATCGTGGTCTGGGCTTCGATTGATCCGAGCGCGGGCCGGGCTGGGATGCGCGGCTTCGTGGTCGAAGCTGGGACGCCGGGCGTGACGGTCACCAAGTTGGAAGCATAAATTGGGCATCCGTGCCAGTGATACGGCGGCCATCTCGCTGGTGGACGCGCGCGTGCCTTTTGAAAATGTGCTTGGCAGTCCAACGGTTGAGAAGCAAACACAAAAGGGTTTTAAGAAAGCCATGGCTACTTTCGATGCTACCCGCCCGCTTGTGGCGGCGACAGGTATCGGCGTGGCGCGGGCTGCGCTGGAATTCGTAAAGGAGAAGCTGGCCGAGAACGGCATTGAGATCCGTTATGGGCTACCGCGCAACAAGCTGACCAATATCGAGCGCGAAGTGATTGATATGGAGATCATGCTGCGCTCCGGTTGGCTGATGATTATCAAGGCGGTCTGGATGGCAGACAATGGCAAGCCCAATGCGCTTGAGTCATCCATGAGCAAGGTCAAGGCTGGGGATGTAACCACCAGGATCACGCAGAAGGCAGTCGAGTTGCTTGGGCCGCTGGGCTACAGCCGCGAATTCCTGCTTGAGAAATGGTTCCGCGATGCCAAGATTACCGACATCTACGAGGGCACGGGGCAGATCAACCGTCTCGTTGTAGCGCGGCAGATTCTGGGCTATAGCGGACGCGAACTCCGATAATTGGGAAATGGGAATTGGGAATCGTGTTTTGGGTGCCGACAAATATCGACTCCCAAATACCGATTCCCGTTCCGAAGGAGAAAAAAACATGAAATATCACGTTCATAAAGCTGTCGTCATCGGTGCAGGGACTATGGGTGCTTCGTTGGCAGCGCATTTTGCCAATGCGGGCATCCCGGTCACGCTTTTGGACATTGTTCCAAAAGATGCGCCGAAGGATGACAAAAAAGCACGCAATAAGATCGTACAAGCGGGTTGGGATGCCTGCCTGAAAGGAAAACCCGCCAACATCATGTCTTCGGGTTTGAAGACCTTTGTTTCGCTAGGCAATCTCGAAGATGATTTTGATGTCATTGGCGAAGCTGATCTGGTGATCGAGGCCATCATCGAAAACCTGAAGATCAAACAGAGCTTGATGGAGCGTATCGATAAGATTCGCAAGGAAACCGGCATCATTGCCACCAACACGTCTGGCATCCCGGTCAAAGATATTGCAGAAGGGCGCTCGGATGGTTTCAAGCAGCACTTCCTGGGGATGCACTTCTTCAATCCGCCGCGATACCTGAAACTGCTGGAAGTCATCCCAACCGATGATACTTCGCCAGAAGTGGTTGAGTTCATTAGTCATTTTGGCGAGTTCCGGTTGGGGAAGGGCATCGTGTTGTGCAAGGATACGCCCAACTTCATCGGCAACCGTCTGGCCTTTGGGACGGGCTCGTTCAGCATGCACTACATCCTTGAAAACGGCTACACCGTTGACGAGGTGGATAACATCACCGGCCCGTTGATTGGACGCCCGAAGACAGCTACCTTCCGATTGATTGACCTGGTCGGTATTGATGTCTGGGAGCATGTCGGCAAGAACTTAGCTCCTGCGATTCCACACGATGAATTGGGACAAAAATACCTTGCATCGGAGAAACCGGCCAAGTTGATTTCTGCGATGGTTGAAAAAGGCTGGTTGGGGAATAAGACCAAGGTCGGTTTCTACAAGATGGTGCGCGAAGATGGGAAGAAGAAATTCCTGTCATTAGATTTAGAAACGCTGGAACACACGCCTGCGGAGAAGCCGCGCTTTGATTCTGTTGGCAAGGCGCGAAAGGGCGAAACGTTGGGTGAAAAACTCAAGGTCATGCTGAATGAAGATGACAAGGCCGCCAAATTGGTTCAGGCCCTGACCTATCAGTCTTTCCAGTATGCATCCACCATTATTCCCGAGGTGGCCGATACGCCCAAACCGCTGGATGACGCCAGTCGCTGGGGCTTTATGCACGAAGCCGGTCCCTTTGAAACCTGGGACATGCTCGGTGTGGCGGACACGGTCGAAGTGATGAAGGCCGAGGGCTACGCTCCTGCTGATTGGGTCGAAGGCATGCTCAAGTCCGGGAAGGATGCGTTCTATCAGTACGAGAACGGGACCAAGGTCGGCGTCTACGATGTCACTAAAGGAGACTATGTCCGCATCGAACGTACCCCGGGCCTGGTTCTGCTTAGTGAACAAAAGGAAATCACTAAGAACGCTGGCGCCACCTTGTACGACATGGGGGACGGCATCGCCTGCGTAGAGTTCCATACCAAGATGAACGCGCTCGATGATGACATCTTCGAGATCGTCAACGAGGGCTCTGAACCGCGCCGAAACTGAATTTGACGGTTTGGTGATCGGCAACGAAGCCGACAACTTCAGCGCAGGAGCGAACTTGTTCATGGTGGTGGTCGCCGCCCAGCAAAAAATGTGGGATCAACTTGAAGGAGCCGTCAAGAAATTGCAAGATATGAACATGCGCATGCGCTACTTCCCCAAGCCGGTGGTGATCGCCCCGGCCGGGTTGGCGTTGGGAGGCGGCTGCGAAGTGACTATGCACGGCTCCCGTATCGTAGCCGCAGCCGAAACTTATATCGGCCTGGTGGAACTGGGCGCGGGAGTTATCCCGGCTGGCGCTGGTACAAAAGAGATTATGCGCCGCGTGATCAATCCCGCGATGAAAACCCAGGATGCTGAAGTGCTGCCGTTCTTGCAGCGAGCCTTCCTGCAGATTGGACAGGCCAAGGTGGCCACCAGCGCCTGGGAAGCGCGCGACATGGGTATCTTTGGCCCGCAAGATCGCATCGTGCTCAACCGTGACCATCTGCTGACCGAAGCCAAGAAAGAAGTGCTGCACATGGTGAACGCGGGTTATGCCCCGCCCGCACCAGAACTGATCTATGCTGCCGGGCGAGATATGCGCGGCGCGCTGCTAGTGGGTGCCTGGATGTTTGCGCAGGGCGGCTACATTACTGAGTACGAACAGGTGATCGCCAGCAAGCTGACAAATGTGTTGGCAGGCGGTGAGCTGAGCAAACCGACCTGGGTCAGCGAGCAATATGTCCTCGACTTGGAGCGTGAAGCTTTCCTGTCACTGTGCGGTAATGAGAAAACCCAGGAGCGCATGTGGTCCTTGCTGAACACCGGCAAACCACTGCGGAATTAGGAGGTGTGATATGACACGAGATGCTGTTATCGTAAGCGCGGTGCGGACTCCCATTGGGAAAGCCAAACGTGGAGGAACTCGCCACGGTTCGTCCCGACGATCTGGCTGTTGCCGTTATCAAAGAATTACTCAAGCGGACACCGAAACTTGATCCTGTTGAAATTGACGATGTCATCATTGGCTGCGCTTTCCCAGAAGGCGAGCAGGGTATGAATATGGCGCGCATGGTTGCCCTGACCGCGGGTTTGCCCGAATTTGTCCCGGCTGAGACTATCAACCGTTTCTGCTCGTCGGGTGTGCAGGCCATTGCGCATGCGGCCTATGCCATCCAATCCGGCGATATTGACGTTGCCATTGCAGGCGGTACCGAATCCATGACAATGGTGCCGATGACGGGTTATAAGTTCTCGCCCAACCCCATTGTTGCTTCGGATTATCCACAGTACTTCACAAACATGGGATTGACGGCTGAAAACGTGGCCGAGAAATACAATATCAGCCGTGAAGATCAGGACGCCTTTGCACTTGGCTTCCAACCAGAAAGCTGCCAAAGCCGTTGAAAGCGGACTGTTCGATCCAGAACTGATCCCGATCGATGTGGAAGTGGTTGAGTATGTGGACGGCAAAGCTGAAACCAGGAAATTTACCGTTGCGCGCGATGAAGGTCCGCGGGGCGATTTAACCATTGAGGGTTTGGCAAAATTACGTGCAGCCTTCAAGGAAGGCGGCACAGCCACAGCCGGTAACTCGTCCCAGATGTCGGATGGCGCGGCGGGTGTAGTCATCATGTCCGCAGAAAAAGCGGAAGAGCTGGGGCTTAAGCCGATGGCGCGCTTTGTAAATTTCGCGGTGGGTGGCGTTCCACCGGAGATCATGGGAATGGGCCCGGTTGCAGCCATCCCAAAGGTTTTGGAAAAGGCCGGGATGAAGCTCGAAGATATCGAGCTAATTGAATTGAATGAGGCCTTCGCAGCCCAATCGCTGGCGGTCATACGCGAACTAAAGCTGGACGAGAGCAAAATCAACGTCAACGGTGGCGCGATTGCTCTTGGTCATCCGCTGGGATGCACCGGTGCAAAGCTGACCACGCAATTACTTTACGAAATGGGTCGTCGCAAGTCCAAGTATGGTATGGTGACCATGTGCATTGGCGGCGGCATGGGGGCCGCGGCGGTTTTTGAGAATTTACAATAAAATTCCCTCACCCCAACCCCTCTCCCTTAGGGAGAGGGGCAGGGGTGAGGGCTAATCAAAGGAGAAAATATGCCCCTCACAATTACAGACCTGATGTCCAAGATGCCCGGCGCGTTCCTGCCGGAGAAAGCCCCCGGTTTGGATGCCGTTATCCAGTTTAAGTTTACCGGGGAAGAACCCGGTGACTGGTATGCTGCTATTAAAGACGATAAAGTCGAAGTCAAACAGGGTGAGCATGAAAACCCCAAGATGACCCTGACCGCTGACTCCGGCGACTACGTCAAAATATTTACCGGTGAAATTGACGGCATGCAGGCCTTCATGCAGGGCAAGCTCAAGCTGGCAGGAGACCTGAACCTGGCGATGAAACTGACGCAAATGTTCAAGATACGGTAAGAAAAGAGCGGCGACCGGAAGGTCGCCGCTGACTTTTAGAGCACGATCCCAAAGTGGATCTTCAGTAGTCCTTGGTACTCCGTATCATTTTAGGGCATCCACTAGACTTCGGAGTTTTCCAAAAACTACGAAGTCTTTTACTACTTTCTATTTCTTCCGTGGTTAGCAAAAAAAGCCTTAGCATAAATGCGCCAAGGATCAAAAGGGAATAAGTAATACTTTCACCTCTCCAACAATCCCAACACCACCGGCAATAACTGCTTCTTCCTGGAAACCACACCTTCGGCGCGGCGGGTGCCGTCGGGTTGGGTGGGGTAGGGCAGGTCGTTCAGTTCGGGCGGTTCGTCGGTGATCAGCAGGCGGCTGGAGCCGCGTACCACGTCTGTGACCATCAGCATGGCGAAGTCTAAGGCGCGTTTGTCGCGCAGGGCTTTCAGGGAGGCATTCAGGTTATCGAGATGCTTGGCCAGTTGCAACAGGTCGGTCACTTCGGCCTGGGCGATGGCAAAGCGGTAGTTGCCGGCTTCGTAGGCTTTCAGGTCGGTGCTGACCACATCGCCGGGGTCGCGCGAGGAAAGTCCCGCGCCTGCGCTGACTACTTGCTCACCATAAGATTGCACGGTTTCGTCTGCCAGCGGTCCGCTTTTGACAAAGGCCCAGCGTCCCAAACGCTCGGCGGCTTTCTTGTCCCGTTCGGTGGTGGTGGGGGAGGTCAGAATGAGCGTATCGGAGACCAGCCCGGAGAGCAGCATCCCGGCGATCTGGGGCGGCGCGGCCAGCCCGGCCTCCTCGATCTGCTCGGAGACCAGCGTGCTGGTGCTGCCGACGATGTCCACGGTGAAGCGGATAGGGGTATGCGTGGAGGGGTTGCCCAGGCGATGATGATCGAGGATTTCGAGCAGGTCGGCATCTTCGAGATGCGCCAATGCCTGGCGCGGCTCGTTGTGGTCTACCAGTACGATTTGCAGGCGCGGCGGGTTGAGCACATCCCGCTGGCGGCAGACGCCCACGTATTGGTCGGATTCGTCCACCACCCAGAAATCGTCGCCTTCTTCGCGCAGGATGCGGTTGAGCGAATCACGGATGCGGCCGCCGATCTTGAATTTGGGCACTTGCGTGTCGCACACATCTTTGCAGGGCAGTTCCAGGATTTCTGAGATGGGGGTTTCCTGCCGGCGCGGGTGTGGGCCTACGATCTGGGTCAAATACGCGAACAGGCTGGCCCCATTCACCAGGCCGAAGGGCGTGCCATCTTCGCTTACAACGGGAGCAACTCCCCAGGTGCGCGAGGCGATCGCCCAGGCATCCCGTAACGGAGAATCTGGTGTGGCGGTATCCAGCCTGCGGGTCACGGCTTCGAAGCGCGGCGAGGCGTCGTTCAGCAGCATGGGTGCGTCCAGTTCCAGTTTCTTCAGCACCCAGGCCGTTTGCGGATTGATGCGCTCCGGCGCGCGCAGCGACGGCATCTATACCATCACGTTCTCGCAGGCACCAGGCATAACCCAGCGCGGCGGCGATCGAGTCGGTATCGGGGTTGACGTGTCCAATCACATAAATGTTTTCCATTCCTACCTCTCGATTGTGGCTCCGACGTGTAAAAACGGGTTGTTGGGTAAGCCAGGTCGATATCGGTGTGCTGGGCAAAGGCGCGCAGAATGTCTTCCCACAAAACCTGTGCCGAGCCGCGGCGCTGGCGCGGCCTGCATAGATAACGGATGGTGAGCAACACACCGGAGTCCAGCACGTTGGTGTAAACGATGGGGGTCAGCTTGTCGTACTTGAGCAGGAATTTTCGTGCAGCGGCCTCAAACTCTTTTGCAGCCGCCCCTTCTTGCGAAACATCGTGCCGATCTGGCGATCTCCTGCAAAATACCTTTGGCCTTCTCCCAGTCACTTTCAAAGGTGATCAAAACAGGGATCTCGTTCCAGATGTATTTTGGGCCGTGGGTGAAATTTGCAACCGGACTGGTGAAGATCATGCCGTTTGGGATGTGCAGGATGCGACCGGTGGATTGATCGGCATCGACCCAGTTGCCAATTTCCATCATGGAAAAAAGGAAGACGCGCTGATCGACGACATCTCCGGCGTGAGCGCCGATCTCAATTCGATCCCCGACTTCAAACGGCTTCCGCCATAGGATGAATATCCAGGCGACGATGTCAGTGATCGGGTCCTTCAGCGCGATCGCCAGACCGGCAGAAACCAATCCCAGGTAAGTGGCCGCCGACTGTATCCCCTCGATCCACACCAGGCTGATGGACAAAATGCCAATGGTGGTGAAAGTGTATCCCAACGCTTTTTTCCACTGATAGCGCCTGTCCGCTGTTTTAATGCGTTGTACGACATTGCTGAGCAATAAACGGTGAATCACCCATAGCGAAACTACGATTCCGAACGAGATGAAGAGCTTACGCTGCGCGGCAGGGTCTATCCCTAGGTAAGCCCCCAGCCAATTGATGATATCATCCATATCCCGAATTATATCTTGCCCTGCTCTACTAAATCCAGAAAAACAGAAACACATTCCGGATCAAAATATTTCCCTGATTCTTCCTTTAGATATTGGATAGCTTTTTCCCTTGGCCAGGCTTTGCTATAAGGCCGGTCTGAGCAGATGGCATCCCACACATCTACCACCGAGAAAATACGGGCAGCAACCGGAATCTCTTCCCCTTTCAAGCCGCGCGGATAACCGCTCCCATCCCAGTGCTCATGATGGCAATAAGGGACATCCAGAGCTTTTTCAAGAAATGGAATGCTAGAGAGCAGCTCATAGCTGTAGACCGGGTGTTGTTCAATAACTTTTCTTTCGCTGATCGTGAGTTTGCCGCGTTTGCGCAGGATTTCATCGGGGATTCCCATTTTTCCAATATCATGCAGGATGGCGCCCCGACGGATGTGATGCAATTCCTCTTCCTCGATGCCCATTGCCTTGGCTAATGTAATCGTGAGTTCAACCACCCTGCGGCTATGATCTTCGGTCTCTTTATCACGTAATTCCAGTGCTTTGGCCCAGCCTTCGAGTGTTGTATCATACGCCTTTAGTAAGTTCTCTTCCGCGCGTGTGCGCTCTAACAGATTGGCTATGGAATCTCCTACCATTGTCAGGCGTTCAACATCGTTGTCAGACCAATTTATCTGTTTAGCATGGGAATTGACGGTGATATTGCCATTGATCAATTCCTGCGGGGCCAACAATTGGAATACATCAAGAATTGATAAAGCTCCCTCTGCTTCTCGAAATTTTCGGTTCGTTGATGCTTCAGGTGGATAGTCGTCTAGTGTATTTATTTTTATTATCTTACCGGTCTGCTATCTCATTTTCGGTCCATGAAAATGTCCCAAAAGCGGATTGTTGGTAAAAATGTTTTATGGATTTGACATGGGGAGCATGCCACTCGTGAAGAATGCTCCAAGAATTTGCGTTTTCTTGGCAACATAAGAAACAGTAGCGTGATCACCGTCGATGAACTCAGTTATCTTTTGCAAGCCTAATTGAATAGCAATGTCAACTTCATTACCTGTGCAAATGGCAAAGCGAGTTAACAAATCGGTCATTAGTTTATTGAAGGCCAGCTGATTGAGAATGGCTTCTTCGGACCAGTCATTTGAAGGATGTTCTCGCTGATGAAAATGAATGTGTATCCATGTGCTTCGTGCCTGATGATATATGGCACAGCCCCCGCCGCGTTTATGGCTCTTTGATATAAGTTTTCTGTTCTCTGCAATGCTGCGCTTGCGTTCGGTAATATCGCGTGTAAGTCCCTCTACTGCAACCAGTTGTTTCGATTTGTCATAAACAGTTACAAGGCGGCTCTCCATCCAACGAATAACCTTGTCTTTCCCGATCCAGCGCATAATAATCGGTTTGTTCAATGGGCCAAGAGATTGCATAAGTTCTGACATTAGATGCGCATCTTCTGGATGAGCCATGTTCAGCATGATTAGTGGGTCAGCGTAGCAATTCTTTAGGAGTGTAACCTGTGATTCTTTCGACAGCGGGGTTGATGTAATCAAGTTTGGGTGATTGGACTGAGTGTGTATCGAAAGATAATATCTGGGGCATTTTCAGCCAGCCGCCGGTAGCGGTCCTCGCTAATGCGAAGTTCTTCTTCTGCTCGTTTTCGTTCGGTAATATCTCGCCCTACGGATTGAATTTCAATTACTTTCCCGGTTTCATCACGGATTGACCTGATCGTTCCATTCTTGCCATCCGATACTGCCATCTGGATTGATAACCCGATGAATATCTGTTTCTGAGTCGATATTCCCGACTTCAAGCGGGCGGTACTTTTCAAGTAATTGATGCTCTATCACTTTCTTCGACAAGATTGAAAAAGTTGGTTCCAAGTGCTTTCGTGAAAATCGATTCCAAAATGCCGGCAATATGCTTCATTGACAAATGTTCTCGTTCCATCCAAATTACAGCGTACGATAAATTCTTTTTGGTTTTCAACAACTGCGCGATAACGCTCCGCGCTTTTACGCAATTCTTCTGTGCGTTTTGCAACGCGTTTTTCCAACTCTTCATTTATTTTTTGCAGGCTGTATTGCAGTTTGATGCGTTCGGTGACATCACGCGCTACAAAAACGCGTCCCAGATATTGTTGACGTTTATCTTCCAAAACGGTTGATTTGACTTCATAGAGAAATGTACTTCCAAATGCCTCTACAGAAATTTCTGTGGAAATATTTTCGATTTCGTTAAATCGTTCGATTAAATTCGGGCCACTCCTTAAATATATTTGCGGATTGCCCAATAACTTGTCCTGGTTTGCGGTTGAGTGCAAAAAGTGTAGCCGGATTGGCGTCGATGATGCGATTTTGTGTGTCCAGAACGATCACCAGATCATCCATGTTTTCCATTACAATGTCGCGTGCAATTGGAACGATATTGAAAAGTTTGTAGCGGAACAATCCCCAAGCGACGATCAGATTTCCAATCGCAAAAGTGAAAGGACTTACATCTCGAAATGGCTTGAAATCTACACCCACGATTGTCAACATCGTAAAAACGATGGGGATGAAAAAACCAATAGCGACTGTCAGTATCTGATGTTTATAAAGTTATGTGGTCGAAGTAACCGCCTTATCAGGATGCCTAAGCCAGTTAAGGTAATAGATAACTATAAATTGCGTACGCATAGATGACCCAGGTGAAATCATATTTCAAGATCAGAAAAGATAGCTGAATTATCTAGATATGGATTAGGGTAAAGGAGATGATGTTGGTTATCCGTTAGCAGCCAATTCCAAAAACATAATAGCGGCACAAAAAGAGATTACCGAAAAGCAAGCGAGGATGACGAACCTTTGTCTCCGTATATTGAATGACAAAGACTGGAAACGTAATCTGTAATGAAAAACCCAGCAACCCATTGGAGCTTGATCCCAGAAGATTTTTCCTTCAAGGCTTGGACTAGATCAATTCAAAGATATAACCCGAAAATCCACAAACTTTGTCCGGCAACATACCAGGCATAAGTGCAATGGCTCCACGCACATGGCGATGCCGCCAGGAGTAAACGAGAACTCCCAACGAAATCGCCAGCGAAAGAAAGTAGGGCAAGAGAAAGAGGGTTTTTCCCAATGCTTATCCTGATTTTTGCTTTAGCGCTATCCAGACTTTTTCCGGTGTGATCGGATTATCGTCAATATCCACACCAACCGCATCGCGGACGGCATTCCCGATTGCGGGCGCAACGCCGTCCATCGGGATTTCTGCCACGGCCTTGACGCCGAATGGATGGCTGGGTTCAAACGTTTCCACGAAGATCGTGGTCAGTTCTGGCATTTCATCCGCGCGGAAGATGATGGTAGCGGTCGAAGTCGCGTTCGAGGGCGACCCCTTTCTCATCGTAGCGCATCTCTTCGCAGACGGCATAGCCGAGCGCCTGGGTCATGCCGCCTTCGATCTGCCCGCCGGCCGTGAGCGGATTGATGATGACGCCCGAATCGACCGCCATAACCAGCCTGTCCACCGTTACCTGGCCGGTTTCCGTATCCACGGTCACTTCCGCAAACTGCGCCCCAAACGGTGGCGGCGACGATGGCGAGACATACGAGCCGATGCCCATGATCTGTTCCTGCTCGTTGCGGTGCAGCGTATCGAGGGCAATTTCGGTCAGCGGGATAGATTTTCCGTCCGGCGCGAAAGCCTGTTTGTCGGCCAGTTTGATGCTGGTGTGGTCACCTCAACCTTCCAAACATCTTCGCCGCGCGGATTTTGATCCGCTCTGCGGCCTGCTCCGCTGCTATGACCACTGCCGCGCCCGAAATATAGGTTGTTGAAGACGCATATGCGCCCTTGTCAAAGGGCGTGAAATCGGTGTCGGATGAATAAACCAGAATATCTTCCACAGATACGCCCAGCACTTCGGCGGCCATCTGCGCCAGCACGGTGTCTGAGCCGGTGCCCAGGTCGGTTGCGCCGATCAGCAGGTTGAAGGAGGCGTCATCGTTCATCTTGATGGATGCGCCGCCCATGTCCAGGTAGGGGATGGCCGTGCCCTGCATGACAGTTGCGATACCAATGCCCTTGCGTTTGGTGGGGCAGGTTGCCAACCCGCTTCCACTCCTCGTTGTTGAACTTCTGATCCCAGCCGATGGCGGCCTTGCCTTGCTGCACGCACTGTTCCAGCCCCACAGTATGGACGATCTCCGGTCGTGGTTCGCGGCCTTCGTTCCAGGCGGTGCTGAAGGGATGATACTCGCCCGGGCGGATGGCGTTTTTCAGGCGGAACTCAATCGGGTCGAAGCCCATCGCTCGCGCAATCTTCTCGATGTGACGGTCGAGCGGCCAGTAGCCCTGCGGCACACCATAGCCGCGATATGCGCCAGATGGCGGCGTGTTGGTGTACACGATGTCCGCGTAGAAGCGGATGTTCGGTGACTTGCGATACTCGCCATCGCCCACATACAGCGCCATGGACTTGTGCCCGGTGTTGCCGGTCACGGTCAGGGCGTGCGCGCCGTTTGCGCCGGTGTCCGAGAGCGCGTACATCTCGTTGGCTGTGATGGTGCCGTCTTTCTTCACGCCGGTCTTCATGCGGATTTTCATCGGATGGCGCGAGCGTGACGCGATGAATTCTTCCTCGCGCGTGTATTCGTAGATCACCGGTCGCCCGGTAGCGATGGTCAGGTGGGCGGCCACGTCTTCCATCAGCACTTCCTGCTTGCCGCCAAATCCGCCGCCGATGCGCGGTTTGATGACGCGGATGCGCTTGATGGGCAAGTCCAGCACGGGAGCCAGCATGCGGCGCACGTGGAAGGGAACCTGCGTTGAAGTGCGGATAACCAGCCTGTCATCTTCATCCCAGTAGGTCACGCAGACATGCGGCTCGATGTGCGCCTGCTGCACCTTCGGCACCACGTACTCGGCCTCGAAAATTTTGTCGGCCTCGGCGAAGCCCTTCTCGACGTCGCCGATATCTATCCGGATTTCGGCGGCCAGGTTTCGGGTCGGGTCTGAATCGGCGAAGTTGACATATTCAGGCTCGTCGTGGATCTGGATCGCGCCCGGTTTCATCGAATCTTCCAAGTCCAGGATCGCATCCAACACTTCATACTCGACCTCGATGCTTGCTGAGCGCTTATTCGGCGATTTCCGCCGTTTCGGCTGCCACGAAGGCCACGCGGTCGCCCACAAAGCGGACCTTGTTGTCGAGCGAGAAGGTGTCCAGCGGCCCGGGGATGGGGTCGGACTGCCCGGCGGTGGAGTAGACCACGCGCGGGATGTCTTGCCAGGTGAGCACGGCAGCCACGCCGGGGATGGCCCTGGCTTTGTCTGGCGTCGATGTTTTTGATGCGCGCATGCGCATGCGGACTGTGCAGCACCTTGGCAACCAACATGCCGCGCTTCTCGATATCTGCGGCAAAGGCGGGTTTGCCCTGCGCCAGCTTGACGGCGTCTACTTTGATTTCAGGTTTGCCGACGATTTGCCACGGGGAAGACTTTTGGGTCAAAACGATTTTGGGACGCACGTCGGTTAGCGTGTGACGGGGAATCGGGAGTTGGTGCATCGGGAATTGGTTCTGTCCCCAAATCACGAATCTCGAATAACAAATCACGATTTCCTTCGATGGGATCAACTACCTCACCGCGCATCACGGCCGCTGCGCGCAGTACTGCCTGGACAGGCTTGACATAGCCCGTACAACGACACAGCACGCCCGCAATCGCCTCGCGGACTTCCGCTTCGCTGGGATTGGGATTCTCTTCCAGCAGTGACTTTGCAGCCAGAATTTGGCCGGGCGTGCAGTATCCGCATTGGATCGCGCCGGTCTCGATGAAGGCCTGCTGCAGCGGATGCAGCCCGCCGGTTTTCTTCCAGCCCTGCTCGGGGTGTTCGCCCAGCCCTTCGATGGTGACAACTTTGTGGCCTTCGGCCTGTGCCGTCAGCATCGAACCCGCATTGACGGGTTTGCCGTCCAGCAGGACGGTGTCTGAACCGGAAAGGCCTTGCTCATCGCCGAATTTCACGCCGTGGAAGCCCAGTCCGCGCAGGGTGGTGAGTAGGGTTTCGTTAGGGGATACGGTTGTTTCGTGGGTGGTGCCATTGATGGTTAAGGTGATGTTCATTTACAACTCCGTTGTAAGCTATTCGATCTTGTCTCTTTTTTCTAAGTTGTGTCGAGCACACATTAGCTGAATATTCTCAGCAACTAAAGATGAGCCTCCCTTTGAAAAGGGGATAATATGGTCAAAATGCAAGTTGTTAATTGCCCCACACACAACGCATTTTCCTTTATCCCGCTTCCATACTTCTGCTTTCACAGAGCTTGGAATCATGCGAGTATGTTCTAGCTCTAAATTTTTGTCTTTCTCTATTTCTTGACTGGAAGCTAATTCAAGGCGAAATTTGAAAACCTTTCTTCCTTTGCTTTGCTCAACCCAAAAATCAATCAAATGGAAGATGCCGTTGAACGCCCAAATGCCGTTACGAATTTTTTCATAAACCTTTACTCTTTCGGGTAAGTTTTCTTTGTTTTGGAATCCTTTTGCTGCGGCATGGAATAATCCATTTTGGGTTAGTTTACCGCTAGCAGTTGCCATTGGTTGATCGAGTTCTTTGGGGTCTGAAATCCCCTTTGTTTTAGGTATATCATGGCCTTCATAGATTAGAGTTTGTCCATCGTCAAGTACTTGGTCTGAATAAGGTGCTCCTGGACGAACGCTCATCAAAATGACAGAGTAATCTGGCTTTAAGCGGTAATTCATACCTCGTTGAAGATTTAACATTTTCAATTTGGCACATTTCGAGATAAGTAAGAATGTCGCCCGGTTTCGCTCGCATGATTTTAGATAAGCTTATCTAAGCATCGCTTTGCCAACGTTGCAGCCACATCCATGCGATATTCTGCGCTGGCCCATTCGTCTGTTGCTTCGTGGAAGGCGTTGCGGGCGGCGGTTTCGAGGCCTTCGGATTCGGTGCCATCCATGGCGAGTAGGGGAGCTTGCCCTATATCCGCCCAGGGCGAGACGCGTCCGCCCGGAAGGCCAACTCGCCAGCGCCGCACAGACGATGGGTTTATCGGCAGGGGTGCGGGCAACGGATTCAAATGTCAGCTTGGCGTTGAGGGGGATGGTGATGGCGGTGATCAGTTTGCCGCGTAAGTTCTCAGCCGCGTAATGGCAGAAAGTTCCCAATTTCGATGGTTTCGATCATCTGGTTGCACGGTCAATCTGGCGTCTAATGCCAGCATGGACGGTATGCAAAGGTGGAGCGTCCATCTGCGGCGACCAGCGTCCCGGCAACGGTGGCCGCATTGCGGATGTTGAGCGGAGCTTCCAGCTTGAGGGCGGTTTTCAGCGCTTCGGGCGTGTATTCACTTTCGAGCAATTGCTGCAGGGTAACCGTCGCACCGATCTCCAGATTGTTGCCTTTCTTTTCAAGGGTGTTCAGGCCCAGGGCTTGCAGGTCAACTACTTTGACGGAAGCAGATTTGAGTGTGGAAAGAAGCGTCCCGCCGCCGAGGGGCAGGGTGTCTGGCTGCTTGAGCAATTCCAGCGCTTCGGGGAGGGTTTCAGGTCGATAATAATCAGTGATCATAGTGAACTCCATATGGTTGGATACATTAAGTATACAGGGAAATCCCAGGTTAGTAATGTCCTATTTGTGTGACATATAAGTTATATTTGTCACAATGTTTTGTAACAACCGTAATATGACCTAATTAGTCTTGTTACATTTGTCAGAATTCGATTGTGACAGTATGCACTATAAAATCTGGCGTGCTATTTGTTATTATTTTCACGACAATATATGGATATATGTATATATGAAAAGGAAGTCTTATGAATACAGCACTGGAAACTGAAGTCCTGCAATTACATGCAGAAATTTGCGCCGGGTTGGCAGACCCGAGTCGTATCATGATTTTGTATGCGCTATCTGATGGCCCGCACAATGTGACCGAAATTTGCAACGCACTGGAGATGCCTCAGCCTTCCGTTTCGCGCCACCTGAAAATATTGCGCGAGCGACGGATGGTGACAACTGTACGAAAGGGCACGATTGTTCAATATAGTTTGGCTGACAAGCGCTTAATAGAAGCATTGGATTTGTTGCGATCTGTATTGCGTGATGGACTTGCAAAACGGGCTGAGTTGGTTGATGCAATTTCGTAAGAATAAAAAATCAAATCAGGAGAATATTTGATGAAAACATTTCTTATTCTAGGCGCAGGAACCGGCGGAACCATGATGGCAAACAAAATGGCCGAGTCTTTGGATCCGCAGGAATGGCGAATCGTCATTGTTGACAAAGATGAGAATCACTATTATCAGCCGGGTTTTCTGTTCATCCCTTTTGGGATTTACTCCCCGGCTGATGTGGTCAAGCCCAAGCGCAATTTTCTGCCGCCTTCTGTAGAAGTTATTTTCGGTGAAATCGAATTGATCGAGCCGGATAAGAACCGTGTCAAAGTAAGCGGCAAGAAGGCGATCAACTACGATTATCTGGTGATTTCCACCGGTAGTTACATTCGCCCGGACCAAACTGATGGAATGCTGGACGGCGGCGGCTGGCGCGAGAACATCTTTGATTTCTATACCCCTGAAGGCGCTGCTGCGCTGGCGCGATTCTTGAAATTCTGGAAGGGTGGGCGGGTGGTGCTCAACGTGGCCGAGATGCCCATCAAGTGCCCGGTTGCGCCGTTGGAATTCCTGTTCCTGGCAGATTGGTTCTTCCACGAGCGCGGCATTCGCGACAAAGTGGACATCACCTTTGCCACGCCGCTGCCCGGCGCGTTCACCAAGCCGCGCGCATCCTCCATTTTGGGTGGCATGCTGGAAGAGAAGAACATCAATCTGGAACCCGAGTTCATGATCATGGAAGTGGATAATGACAAGCAGGTCATCCGCTCCTATGAAGAAGAAGAAATCCCTTATGACTTGCTGGTTACTATCCCAACCAACATGGGCGCAGAAGTGATCGGCGCTTCCGGGATGGGTGATGAGTTGAACTTTGTCCCGGTGGATAAAAACACCATGCAAAGCGACAAATGGGAAAATGTCTGGTTGATCGGTGATGGCAGCAACGTGCCCGCTTCTAAGGCTGGTTCGGTGGCCCACTTCATGCTGGATGTGGTCGTTGAGAATATCCTGCGCCACATGGAAGGTTTGGAGCCGCTGCCCAAGTTCGATGGCCATGCCAACTGCTTCATCGAATCGGGTTTTGAAAAAGGCGTGCTGATCGACTTCAACTATGATGTGGAACCGCTGCCCGGCAAATATCCGTTGCCCGGATTTGGCCCCTTCTCGCTCTTGAAAGAATCGGCTGCCAACCACTGGGGCAAGATGATGTTCAAGTGGACCTACTGGAACGTGCTGCTCAAAGGTGGCGAACTGCCCTTTGAATCGCAGATGTCCATGGCCGGTAAGTGGCAATAGGAGTTGCGATGGATAAAGACCTTGCTCTCTTACACCAAAAACTGGATTATCTGACCGAGCAGCTTGAATCGCAAAATAAGCAGAAGGAAGGCATGAATGAATTGATGCAAGATGCCATCCCGGTTGTCAATCACATGATCAAGCTCTCGATTGACGAATTGGCCGAGATCGGCTCGGACTTCCAACTCGAAGACCTGCTCTTCCTGCTCAAACGCATCCTGCGCGATACGCATATGCTGGTTGGCTTGCTCGATCAGGTGGAAGCAGTGGCAGACCTGGCTGAAGAAGGCCAGGTGATGGGCAAACGCATCTTCCACCAGATCACGATGGAGTTGGATCGCCTGGAGCGTGAAGGCTATTTCGGGTTTGCCCGGGCAGGCTGGAGCGTGGCGGAACGAGCCGTGAAAGAGTTTGATGCGGATGATGTCGAAGCCATGGGCAATCGTATGGTGGATGCCCTTCAGGAAGATGTCCCCGAAAAAATTTCGTTATTTGCGCTGTTGCGCGCCATGGGCGATCAGAAAGTCCGCCGTGGACTGTATCGCTCCATGAATTTACTCAAGGTTATCGGTGACTAACAAGTCACAAAAATAAGAAATATAAGGAGATAAAAAATGACCGCTGTATTAGAAAATATTACTGTCAACGATGAAGGTTTCATGACCGATCCGAACGAATGGACCAAGGAGATCGCCGAAGCGATCGCCAAGCAGGAAGGCATTGAAACCCTGACTGAAGATCACTGGAAGATCATCGACTTCTGCCGTCAGGCTGGTGAGGAATCTGGAAGCGCTCCCACGCTGCGCCAGATCACAACCGGCACCGGCCTTTCCACCAAGGAACTGTTCAAGCTGTTCCCCAAAGGACCTGCCAAGAAAGTTGCCAAGGTTTCCGGATTGGGCAAACCCGAAGGCTGCGTCTAATCGCATCGCCCCGGACTTCATAACTGCTACCAATAAAGGAGAATTATCATGGCTGAAGAAAAGAACCGCCACATTGCGTTCATTTGCTCAAAAGGTGACCTCGACATGGCCTATCCTGCCCTGATTATGGGTTGGGCCGCTCTGGGCAATGGTATTGATGTAACCATCTTCTTTACCTTCTGGGGCTTGGATCTGGTTACCGAAAAGCGTGTAGATAAATTGGAAATTGCCCCCGTTGCCAATACCAGCTTCAAGATGAGCATGATGGGCTTGCCGACTGGCAACCTGGGTATCCCCAATATCCTGGGTATCATCCCCGGTATGTCGGCTTTTGCCACCTGGTTCATGAAAATGAAGATGAAAGCCCTGGGTGTACCGCCTGTGCGCGAATACATGGAGATGCTGTCAGATGCTGGCGCCAAAATGTATGGCTGCAAGATGACCGTTGACATGTTTGACATCAAGGACGAGGATTTCCTCCCCTGCGTAGACAGTGTCGTCACCGCTGGCGACTTCATGGACATGACCGAAGGCGCGCAGATCGTCTTCATCTAAAAGGCTATTGGGTAGGTTTTCAACCTGCCAAAATCACGATGCTGTCAGGCTTTTAGCCTGACCTACGTAGACAACAAACGAAAAGAGCGACGTTTGAGGGGGCGTCGCTCTTTTTCTATACCTGCTCACGAAGGGGCTTAGCCCCTTCGTGAGCAAATGAGATTAGTTCTTATATGGCTCTAAAACCAAAATCTGATGCAATCCCATGGTAGTGATTACCTTTTTTTCGATTCTCAAATTAGCCTTCGCAAAAGTAGTGCGGAGATTTTGCTTGGCCCATTCCTTCATAAGCTCCGACTGATCGAGGAAGCTAAAGATTATGCCCCAGAGGGTATTTAGATTTTTGTTTTTGGGTAGGTTGTAATCAACAATCACGACCTGGTTCCTGGTCACTCTCGCAGCTTCAGCGAGTACCCGAATTTGAACATCCTCTGGCATGTGATGGAGCGCAAGCGCAATCGTGATGATTTCAAAGGAATCATCTGGAAAATCATTCGGCATATCGCCTTGGTTGGGGCGCAGGAGTTTTCGTTAGCCACCACTAGCATCCCTCTACTAAATCACTCAAGTGTCAGGGGGCATTTCTTCATGCTTGGAAAACGCATTCCGAGCAGGTGATGGTGGCTTGCATGTCAATCATGACGGTTTCCTTTCGCAGTATCGCAGATACCTTTTTGAAATTCTCAGAGCTAAATTCCTTACCTTGTTTTGCCTTGGGTGCAGATTCTAATCTGGATACACTTTCCAACCCAGTGCTTCCAGATCTGCACCTATCGAGAATCTCTTCAGGGACATCGATCAGTAGGGTTGTGGCTTCGGCCAGCAACATGCCTTCTTCGTCATAAATTCCGGCCCAGCCTTCGGCCATCTTACTTCTGGCTTTGCCCGCCTTGCCAATGATCTTGAGTGGCTTTCCAATCGGCACGTTCTTGCGGTATTTCACTTCCATTTTGCCGGTGAACATAAAACGCGGTTCTGATGGGTCGCCCATGTGAGCGCGTCCGGAAATTTCATCCAGAATAGCTGCGACAATGCCACCATGCAGCACACCCGGATATCCCTGGAAATGATCCGGCGCGGTATAGGTAGTCTCGATCACGCCTGGTTCGGTCTGGTAGATGTGTAGTTTCAAACCGACAGGATTTTCCAAGTCCGCAGATGAAGCAGTGTCGGGAGTTGGGTTGTTTTTCACCGGTTATCTTTTTTTCTTGTTTTTGCATGTTTCTAATTCCCTTTCGGTTCTTGATGTATCGCGCTGCTAAATTCCCTTGTTGATGGGTCTTGTTTGCACAATAACCAGAGCAAGCTTGCGATTGCCTAGATGTTTCCCTAAATACATCTAACCAGCTTTGCATCGAGATCAGCAAAAGCAACAGAATGTACATGCTCCACTCCACAAGCGCGGGCAATTTGTTCGATGCTCAATGCTGGCGCTTCTTGCCCCATAGCATCTTTCCCAATACCTGGATGGGGTTGATGGCCTGTCGAGGCAGTGGACTTGTTATCCAGGACGACCATCAGGATGTCGCTGCGATTATGGACGGCGTTGCAAATCGCCGGGATGCTGGTGTGGAAAAATGCCGAGTCGCCGAACAAGGCCACTGCGCGTTCATTGATCCCAGCTTTGCTCATACCGTCCGCCACACCTATTGCAGAGCCGATGGCATATTTAGCATCCAGCCGCTCTGCCACAGTCACCAGGCAGCCGGGATCGCCGACCAACACAAGTTTCTGCCCTGTACTCTCGGCTGCTGTTTCCAACGCATCAAGGACTTCACCGTAGCCGGCTTCTGTGCAATAGCTTTCTTTCTTCGGGATTTCATCTGCTTCGTTCTCTTGCAGATAGCTATTTGCAGGAACAAAGCCTGGCAAGAATTTTGCTAGGGCCTGCTGGATTTGCCAGCGGTACAACTCGCCTTCCCGATTGACATGACCGCTTTGTTTTCCAAAAATTTTCGTCCGCGAACCGAGATCATAAGCGAGAGCTTTTATTTGGGTTTCTACAAAAGGTTCATTTTCTTCAAGCATCTAAGACTTCATCACAACTGGCCAGAAATTTAGAGATGACTTTTTCGGGCAAAGGATAATGAGTGCTTAATTTGAGAACTTGAAATTCTTCACTGACTTCATTGCCCACAATATCAATAAGTTTCTGATAAGCGAAGCCAGCAGCTAGGATGCCACGCCTTCCAGAACCACTAATTTGATTGTATGGTGTGCTATCAGCCCATTGACCTATTTCCAAAAGTTTCTCGTGCAGTTCCTTGTGTTTCTCCACCGCATTCTTGGGCACAGGGACAAATCGCCAGGGTTCTCTTTCAAAGCCCTGGTTGATTTCTGGATAAAGTTCATCCGCCAATGCTACTGACCCTGTCTGTTGTGTGAAGCTGCGAGTTTCCCGAATGATCACCGCGGTATTGAATTCTTCTGAAACTGCAAAGGCTTCCTGCATCATGTCATACCCTTCAGCAGGGCTGGCAGGTTCCAGCATTGGCATTTCCAGCATGAGTGCAATGCGGCCGGGTATCCTGATCGTTTTGGGAGCCGTAAGCGCCGGGATCATCTCCCAGCAAAATGACCAGGCCTCCTTTGACAGGCGTCAGGTTCAGCGCCATGAGCGGATCGATCATCAGGTTCATGCCCACGCTCTTGGCACAGACCAGCGCCCGGCGTCCGGCAATGGATGCGCCAATCCCCATCTCTATCGCGACTTTTTCGTTGCTTGACCACTCAACGTAAATATCATGATCTCTTGCCAATTCGATCAGCGTTTCGACTGTTCCTGAGCTTGGTGATCCGGGGTAGCTGGCTACAAGTTTGACCCCGCTGGCCAATGCTCCATAAGCCAGTGCCTGGTCGCCATTTAGCATTTGTGATTTTCCTTTAGCCACGCGCTTTCTCTCCCCAGTGGATGGCAATTGTCCCAAACATCACTACATCGAAATTGATTTTCTTAAATCCCACAGCCGCCATGCGAACAACCATTTCTTTTGCTGTAACGAATTCTTCCGTTGAGTCTGGCAGGTAGTTGTACGCATCCTTGAAACCGGATAGCAGCCCGCCGACCAGCGGGATGACCACGTGCATATGCAGCCAGATGAACGGCGAAAGCAGGTTGCGCTTGGGTTTGGTCGTGTCCAAAATGACGATGCGTCCGCCGGGTTTGAGCGTGCGATACTGCTCTTTCAGTGCCTGCTGGATGTCGCCCACGTTGCGCATCAGAAAACCGGAGACGACTGCATCGAAGGTGTTATCTCCAAACGGAAGGTTGAGCGCATCTGCCGCGGACCAGGGCAGGCTCCCGTTTCCTACGTTGACCAACTCTCATCATCTCAAGCGTGAAATCAGCTGCCACCACTTTTGCTTCCGGTTGTTGCTTGAGCGCTTCGCGTGCCAGGTCGCCCGTTCCTGCACCGAGGTCGAGCAGGCGCGCATTGGGTTTCAATCCGGCCTGCTGGATAACCTTGCTCCCTCCAGCGCACATCCTGCCCGGCGGTCATCAGGCGGTTCATCAGATCATAGCGATGGGCGATGCGCGTGAACATATCCTGCACATATTCGCCGCGTTCTTTACCAGTCAAATGTGTCATGATGCTCCTCTAAACTGGGCTATTATAAACGGTGATATACTCGCGGGCATGTCCCAATCTGAACAGCCCTTATCCAAATTCCAAATCTGGATGCTGGCCGCGCGGCCCAAAACTCTGCCTGCCGCCGCGGCTGGTGTAATGACCGGTACAGCGCTGGCTCTGCATGATGGACACTTCCGCTTTGGCCCGGCGCTGGCTGCTTTGCTGGTGGCGCTGTTACTGCAAATTGGCAGCAACCTGGCCAATGATGTCTACGATTACGAGCGCGGCGCGGATGCAGGCGAGCGCCACGGTCCCATGCGGGTGACGCAGGCGCAGTTGCTTACGCCCAAGCAGGTCAAGGTTGGGATGTGGGTGGTGTTTGGACTTTCGGCTTTGTTGGGGTTGTATCTGGCCTTTGTGGCAGGCTGGGTGGTGATCCTGATCGGCCTGGCGGCCATTCTTTCCGCGATTGCGTACACAGGTGGCCCCTTTCCGCTTGGATACTATGGGTTGGGGGATTTGTTCGTCTTCATCTTCTTCGGTGTGGCTGCCGTCGCCGGGACATATTTCGTGCAGGCCGGTTCGGTCAGCGCGGGGGCCTGGTGGATGTCATTGCCCATCGGCTGGCTGATCGTGGATATTTTAGTGGTCAACAATTTGCGAGATATCGATGCCGACCGTGCGGCGGGCAAGCATACGCTGGCCGTCCGTTTTGGGGAGCGAGGTTCACGGACGCAGTATATTGTTTTGCTGCTTGCTTCTTACTTGATTCTGCCCGTTTTAGCGTTTTTCGGCATCCTACCGTGGACAAGCCTGCTGGCCTGGCTCTCATTCCCGCTTGGGTGGCGGACATGGCAAATTGTGCGGAAGCAGGCCGGACGTCCGTTGAATGAAGCGCTGGCAGGTACTGGTCAGACAACTCTGGTCTACAGTCTGTTGTTTTTTGTGGGGATGCTGTTAGCCTGATGAGCGTAATGAAACTTTTACTGGGTAAGCAGAATGGCACCATTTGCGAGCATGTGCAACATAGCGGAGACCGCAAGTGAATCGGATTTGAGTCTAAAAAAACCAAAGAATATTCCTGCAAAAACCATTGAAATGGCATGAATATATGCGTCGGGAGGCAAGGGCCAATATGATTGCGCCCAATAGCCAAGGTGTTCGATGCCGAACAGCAGTGAAGTTCCTGCAAGCACAATAGCACGCCCATTGTTGCCCGCCAGGAATTTATTGAGCATTGCCCAAATTGCGCCCCGAAAAACCATTTCTTCAGCAATCGGAAGAAGAATGATGATGTCAAGAATTTCGAGTGGTGATCTGGGCTGTCCTGTGATTTTCGATACTGGTTGATTGTGAAAGTTGAATATGAGTAGTCCCAGGGTAACGATTAGTGCAAGGTAATTGAATACTTTCCATTTGAACGAGAGCGCCTGAAAGGGGGATGCCTCTGTTTTCTTGAGATAAAAACCGGTACAAAGAATTATTGCGATGCTGCTGATCAAGCCCTTGTATTCTGGGTGCGCGATGAGTTTGCCCATGAGCCATTGCATTGCGGGAAGCGTAAATGACAAGGCTATTAGGCCAGCTATTGTGCTGGCGAAAAGAAACTTTTTGCTCATCGATTGACTAACTGGAATATCGATGGATAAAGTCCTTGATCTGTTCGGGTTGCCTGGTTGAAAATGCAATTTCCCGCACAAGCCCCTTTTTCTTTTTGAGGGTTACCACTACGCGCGGATATTCCAGAAAGTTAAAAATGCCCAATATTTACCTTTTACAAACATGAAGTGGATACCTGCGCCGCCAAAGCGCCATATCGTATTTTCGTCGAGATAACAGTTTTTAATATTTGAAATAGCAATCTTCCAGGTGAAAATGCCAAAGGTAAGTTGTAGGGTATCCGCTGTCAGTTGGATTTTGAGCGTTCGATAATTGAGTGAATAGAACAGGAAGAAGATGAAAAGCATAGAAATGTGATCGTCCATCCATTCCATCCAACGCTCGGCCAACGCCATGCGAAAAGTACCAGGAACACAAGCGTTAGCACGATGAACAGAGTTTCTGTTTTAGCCGACGAAAGTTTTTCATTATAGGTTTCCCCGTTCATTGTTACTCCTTCCCGAAACGCTTACCTACCCCACAAACTTCCATGGACACAGCTTTCGCTCCATCCAATCCACCGTAAAGTATAACCCCAACCCCAAGAAACTGACATTGCCAGCACGCCCGCGTACATGGCAGGGTAATCCAGCAGTGTGCTGCCGTTATAGTAGATGTAATACCCAAGTCCTCTTGCGTGTAGCGAACAATTCGGCGATGTACAGCACCGCTACAGCTGTGCCCACGGACTGGCGCAGCGCGGTCAAAATGGCGGGCAGGCTGGCGGGCAGGTACACAAAGCGGAACAGCGCCCGCCGTCCCGCGCCCAGGCTGCGCAGGCTTTGCAGCAATTGCGGGGGCAGGCCCGCTGCCTGGTCGCGCACCAGCACCACGATCTGGAAGAACAGGATCAGGAAGATGACTGTGATCTTGGCCAGGTCGCCGATGCCCAGGAAGAGCAGCACGATTGGCACAAAAACCACTTTTGGGATGGGATAGAGCAAGATAGATGACGGGGGAGAAGAAGCGGTTCAAGCTCCTGGACCCGCCAATTGCCAGCCCCGCAGGGACCGCTGTCAGCACCGACAGCAGCATCCCCGCCAGCACGCGCCACAGGCTGGCCGCAAAATGACCGGGTAACTCCCCGCCCAATTCTTTGAAAAAGACATCCAGCACCACGACGGGCGTTGGCAAAATCGGACGGTCCACGATCATCGCCGCAATCTGCCAGATCACCAGAATCCCCAGGCTGGCAAGCAGCACGTCACGCCGTTTCATGTGATAGCTCCTTGCGCAGTGTCTGGCACAGTGCGTGGTATTCCTGGCTCTCGCGATGACCAGCTTTCCCGGCAGTGGGATTATCGAACATGCGCGCCTGCTGGTTGGGCGGTTCGCCCAGCAGCAGGATTTTGCCTCCCATCGCAGCAGCTTCTTCGATATTGTGCGTCACAATGACCAGCGTGATGCCATTCTCAGCGCACAGTTCCAGCGTCAGGCGTTGCAAGTCTTCGCGGATGACGGCGTCCAGCGAGGAGAAGGGTTCGTCCATCAGCAGCAGGTCGGGTTGCAGGGCCAGGGTGCGCGCGATGGCTGTGCGTTGGCGTTGTCCGCCGGAGATTTGGGATGGGTATTTATCGGCGAATTTGTCGATGCCGAGACGTTCCAGCCAGGGAGTGACATCGCGTTCGGGGCGGTAATCTTGCGGGGTGTGGACTCCGTCTGCGCCGTAGAAATTGCGGACTTTCAATCCCAACTCGGCGTTCTCGCGGACAGTGGCCCAGGGCAGCAGTCCGTAATCTTGCAGGATCAACCCCGTGCGCGGACGCGGTCGGGTTAGCGGCTGTGCCATCGATCAGGATTTGCCCGATGTGGCATGTTGCAATCCAGCCAGCAGGTAGAGCAGGGTGGTCTTGCCGCAGCCGGATGTGCCCAGAACCGCCCAGGTCTCGCCGCGTTCGACGTTCCAGTTGAAACTGTGGAAGAGCGGAGGTGAGTGGGGGTAGGCGAAGGTCAGGGAGTGGAGGTTGATCATATTTGAAGAAATCACCCTCACCCTGGCCCTCTCCCTCAGGGAGAGGGACTTTGGGTGCAGTTACTCCCTCTCCCATTGGGAGAGGGTAGGGGTGAGGGAAAACTAGACGGGAGATCGCTCGGAAACGGCCTCCCGTTGATTATAACTGAGACAATTGTGAGCTAGGGAAGAAGCGAGCCGTTGACCGAGTCTGCATACGAAACGTCAACATCCAGCATGCCTTTTTCTTTGGCCCAACTGAGCGCATCCTCCCATTCAGCTTCGGTGGGGACGCCGGCGGCAGGGAAGGGCGGGACTTTGTAGGCTTCCAGCAGCGGCGGCGGGACGATCTTGGCTTCGCTCAGGATGTCGGTGTACTGGGTGGGGTCGGCGTTGATGAGCGCGATGGCTTCGTCCATGGCGGCCAGGAAACCCTGGATGGCCTCGGGGTGCGCGTCGATGACTTCTTCCCGGAAGGAGTAGATGCTGAAGCCGTATTCGGGATGGTCGGAAGTCGTCCAGGACGATGACCGCGCCAGATTGCACGGCCAGCGCGCCGAGCGGATCGGGCAGGGTGGCGGCCGAAAGTTCGCCGGATGCCAGCAGCGCCATGCGGTCGGGAATTCTTGGGAACGGGGATGGTCACGATTTCGTCGGCGCTCAGGCCTTCGTTGGTCAGCAGTCGTTCGGTGACGTATTCGATGATGGTGCCCTGCGAAACGCCGATCTCAACACCCTTGAAGCCCTCGGGCGCGGTGATGCCGCTCGGCCCAGAAGCCAGGATGAAGAAGTGTCCGTAGCCTTCGGCGGGGCGCAGCGCGTAGCGCACGGCCTGCATCTGGATGGTTTCTTTGTTGAAGAGCATCACCGAGAGTGTCTCGTTGATGGTGCCATCTACCTGACCGGATGCGACCAGTTGCACGCGTTCGGGCGCAGATGCCACCGGGACCAGTTCGACTTCCACGCCATGCTTTGCGAAGAAGCCCTGCTGTTGGGCGACGTACAGCGGTAGCGTGTCGATGATGGGCAGCACGGCGATCTTGAGCGCAACGGTTTCAGCCGGTACGGCTCCTGGGCCGCAGGCTGTGATGAACAGTGCGAATAAAACGATGATGAACAATAAGCGGTTGTTTTTCATTTATGGATTCTCCGGAATTTTTATATGTCGGAATATTTAGAAGAAATGTTATTAGGGAGAGATTTTATCATGTGGAAGATACAATCATTCCAAACTATTTAGATTATCCGGGGTTATAGAAAGAGACAAACCGAAACCAATCTGGAGAAAACTCAATGCCTAAAATCGCAATTGTCACCGATACCGACGCCAGCCTGCCGCTGGAGCTTGCCGAGCAACACGCCATCACCCAGGTGCCCATCATCGTGCTCTTTGGTGAAGAGAGCTTCCGCGATGTCTACGAGATCGACGGCGAAACCGTCTTTTCCCGTATCGACAAGGAAGGCAAGCTGCCAACCACATCCGCGCCCTCGCCCGGTCAGTTTTCCGAAGCCTTCCAGGCGGCCTTCGATGACGGCGCCGAGGGCATCCTGTGCCTCACCGTCAGCAGCGAAGTCAGCGCCACCTATGCCGCCGCCTTGACTGCGAGCGAAATGTTTTCCGACCGGGAGATAAAAGTAGTGGACACGCGCAGCATCGCGCTTGGACAGGGGATGATGGTCCTGGCCGCTGCCGAAGCCCTCGCTGCCGGTTCATCCATCGACGAGGCGGCTGCTGTCGCTATGGATACCGGTGGGCGCACCAAGCTGTTCGCCGCTTTACCCACCCTGAAATATCTCGCTATGAGCGGACGCGTCGGCCATCTGGTTGCGGGGGTGGCTGGAATATTATCTGTCCGTCCCATCCTGACCATCCGCGATGGCAAGCTTGACCTGCTCGAACGCGTCCGCACCCAGAAGAAATCCTGGGCGCGCGTGGTGGAGCTGTGCGTCGAATTTGTCGGCGATCGTCCGATCGAGCGCATGTCCATGATCCATATCACCGCGCCGGAAGATGCCAAAGAGCTTGAAGCCCTGCTGCGCGCCGAGTTGGATTGCCCCGACGAGATCATGCACGTTGAGCTGAATCCCGGACTGGCAATCCATGCCGGTGCGGGGTTGGTAGGTGTAGTCTTTACAACTGGCAAATGAACCTGGAATCTCTCGCAAATAGTAGACTTTATCGGTAATAAGTTGAAAGTCTGTTTTGGACGCTGATGAACGCAGAAAACGCGGATTTTTTCTCTTTTTCTCAGCGTCAATCAGCGTTTATCTGCGTCCCAATCTTTATTGCCGATAGAGTCTAGTATGTAAGAGTTTCATAAGAGAATTTTCACAAAGCCCTATAATCGGATAACCCCTGTTATACTGAACTTCAGTAGGATGCCTGTAAGTTCTTGTTGGACGTAGAAATAACGACTCGTGGCTCATGCAGCCCGGGTCGTTTTGTTTTGACCGAACGCTAGAATACCGCAAGATCCTCAACATATTTTTTTATTGCCATAGGAGGCAAAATGTCAGAACGTATTACCGGCACGGTCAAGTGGTTCAACGGAGAAAAAGGCTTTGGTTTCATCGAGCGTGAAGGCGGCCCGGACGTATTCGTCCACCAGTCCGTCATCATGACCGAAGGCTACCGCGATCTCAACGAAGGTCAGCAGGTGGAATTCGAAATCACCCAGGGCCCCAAGGGTTTGCAGGCTGCTGAAGTCAAACCGCTCTAAGCTGTAACACCGTTACAAAAACAAAGCTCCCGCTTGAAAAAGTGGGAGCTTTTCGGTAACAAAGTGACAGTCACCTGAAAGACGACTGTCACTTTGTGAATTTAGATTAACTCATCCATCCCGAACTATTCTGTGCATCAAGAGGATGCTTTTCTCTGGGTAGATTGAGTTAAGCTGAAATATTACCAGGCATAAGCCATCGGCGCTTCGCCACCGGGGCCGGGGAAAATTTCATCCAACTTCTTGAGCGTTTCCTCGTCAAGTTCGATGCTGGCCGCACGGACGGCGCTCTCAAGTTGTTCGATGGTGCGCGGCCCGATAATGGGAGCAGTCACAACCGGGTTGTGAAGCAGCCAGGCTATGGCAACTTCTCCGGGCGGATGGCCGATCTCTTTGCAAAGTGATTCGTATTTTTCAAGTTGATCGCGTTTCTCTTCAACAAGTTTAATAAACTCCTCGTCCTTGCGACGACCGGTGTTATATTTCCCCAGTGCTCCACCCAAAAGCCCTCTGCCTAGCGGGCTCCAGGGGATCAATCCCAGCCCGTACTCTCGACAGGCCGGAATAACTTCCAGTTCGATCATGCGATTATCGAGATGGTAAATACTCTGTTCGCTGACCAGTCCCATCAAGTTGCGTTTCGAGGCTTCCTGGCAAGCAGTAGCGATATCCCAGCCCGCGAAATTGCTGGAACCTACATAGACCACTTTCCCTTGCTTAACCAAAGCGTCGAAGCTCTGCCAGGCTTCATCCCAGGGGCACTCATGGTCCACGTGGTGCATTTGATACAGGTCGATCCAGTCGGTTTGCAGACGCAGCAAGCTGCCCTCGCAATGCTTGCGGATTTTGTAAGCACTCAGGCTGCGCCCGTCGCTGTTGACTTCTGTTAAATTGGCTTTGCGCTCTACCGGGTTATAGACTTTGGTTGCCAGAACAACTGCATCGCGCCGTCCGCCGCCCTGGGCAAACCAACGGCCGATGATTTCTTCGGTGTGCCCGTGTTCGACTTCCCAGCCATACACATCTGCGGTGTCGAAGAAGTTGATTCCCAGCTCCAGCGCGTGGTCCATGATCGCGAAGCTGTCTTCTTCGGTCGTGTGCCAACCAAAGTTCATGGTGCCAAGGCATATGTTGCTGACTAGTACCCCATGCTTCCCAAGTCTTTTGTGTGTTACTGCCATCGTGTCTCTCCTCTCCAGGTATCTATTTTATTATTGAAACGCCCTCATCCGAGGGCGTTTATCTGTGTTAGTTAATTGTGATGGTGCATGACGATGAGTTTACTTCTGCGCAAACGTATCGATCAATAGCTTGAAGTTCCCGCCAACAGGATACAGGATCGGGCAGGTGCATCCGCGCTTGACGTATTCGTCCACTTTGGCGCGCGCTTCATCGGGTGTGCCCGAGGCCGTGATCTTGTATACCAGTTCGTCTGGGACCAGGTGCTTGGCTTTGTTGATTTGCTCCTTGGTAGCGGGCCAGCCCAAAATGGACTGGATTTCCTGCACCACCTCATCCGAAACACCGGAGGCTTTGGCGATGTGCGGCTGCTGGGCCATGTACTGGCAGAGCAGCATCTTGGAATATTCGATGGCTGTGTCGTGATCATGGTCCACCGAGCAGACGATCAGCTGCGGGCGGTCGATGTCATCTAGGCTGCGGCCTGCTCGCTTCGCGCCGGTTTCAAGCTGTTCCAGCGCGCGGTCGTTGTATTCGGGGGCGACGCAGTAATTCATCACCGCGCCGTCGGCGATTTCGCCGGTTAGTTCCATCATCTTGGGACCGGTGGCACCGATCATGATCGGGACGTTGCGCGGCTCGCGACGGCCATGCACTACATCCAGTTCGATCTCGTTGACATGGTGGAATTCGCCGTGAAAGGTGACCCGTTCCATATTGAGCAGGCGGCGCAGCACTTCAACGGTCTCGCGCATGGCGAGTCAGTGGTTTGCGGCGTTCGATTCCCACATTGGCTGCCAGCGGATCCCACCAGGCGCCGATCCCGCAGATCGCGCGGTTCGGGGCCAGGTCATCCAGCGTCAAAAAGGTGGCGGCCAACAGCCCGATATTTCGCGTCCAGTTGTTGATCACACCCGAGCCGACTTTCAGTTTCTCGGTCACAGCGGCGTAAGCGGCCATCGGGACAATGGCATCACGCACCAGACGTGATTCCGCCTGCCAGACGGCTTCGAAGCCGCGCTGTTCTGCATAGCGGGCATAATCCAGACCATCCCGAAGATCATGGGAATCTTGCAGATATAATGCTACTCGTTCCACGGACTAGCCTCCATATGCTTTTTATGTTCTCTTCTCTGATAGGGCGAAATTGTATCATATTGGTGTAAATATCTGTACGGACTTTAAAAAGGGAGTGGCTAAAAAGATGGGCTTGAAAGAATTTCACCACAGAGCACACACCGTTCGTGCCGAGAGCGACAGAGATTTCCCCTTTTATTTTCTCTGATCTACTCCGTGAAAAACACCGTTTCCCGTTTGACGGGAACGGTGTTTTTTACTTATAAACGTGCATGAGGGTTACAACCGCTTCCACATCTGCGGTGCAAGTTCGCGTGAGCGGGCTGCGATGCGCTCTTCGTCCATGCTGAGAATTTGCTTGTTCTTCATCAAGATCTGGCCGCGGCAGACGGTAGTATCCACAGTCGCATCTGTCAGGCCGAAGATCAGATGGCCCAGGAAGTTGTTTTCATCGAGCGGGGTGGGAGGCTGGTAATCGAGGATGGCCATGTCGGCGGGAAGACCCTCGGCCAGTTCGCCTACGCGGATCCCAAACTGGCGCTCGACGATGTCGGCGTTGTTTCCCAGCAGCAGTTGCGGCGCTTCCATGAAGGCGACGCGCGGGTCGCGGTTGTCAAGGCGGTGAAGCAGGTAAGCGCAGCGCATCTGGGAGAGCATATCGGAGGCCATGCCGTCTGTGCCCAGACCGACCAGGATGTCCTTTTCCAGCATTTTTAAAACCTGTGGTGACGCCGACTGCGTTGTTCATGTTCGATTCGGGATTATGGACGACGATGGTTTTAGTGGCTGCGATCGTATCCATCTCGGACTTCGTCAACATGGACACAGTGAACGAAGATGGATTTCTCGCCCGTGACATTCAACTTGTGCAACCGTTCGACCGTGGGGACGCCGTACTTTGTCGAGAGAATCTTCTCGGTCAGCGGCATCCTCCGCCACGTGGATGTGACAGCCCACGCCCGCATCTTTGGCGATGCCCACGCAGGCTTCGACAGTTTCGTCTGAGACAGGTGAAGGAAGCGTGCAAGCCCATCATGGCCGCGATCTGACCGTCACCTTTGCCTATTTTCTTGATGAAGCGCTCATTCTCGGCAACTCCGCCGCCTTTTGCGTTGCGATCTGAAACCTCGTAGCACAGCGAGGCGCGCAAGCCTGCTTCTCGCACGGCAGTTTCGATCAGGTCGAGGGAGCCGTCCCGCATGGAGGGCGAAGCGTGATGGTCGATGATGGTAGTGGTCCCGTTGCGGATGCACTCGATCAGGGGGATCTGCGCAGAGAGCGTGATGTCTTCGCCTTCGATAGCCTTGTCCACTTTCCACCACAAGCGTTCCAGGATTTCTACGAAATTCGAGGCAGGTTCGCCAGGGATGGCCATCCCGCGCGCCATGGTGGAATAGAAATGGTGATGGGCGCAGATGAAACCGGGCAGGACGATCTTGCCCGCGCAATCCACAGATTTCTGCATCAGGATACCGTTTTTTCATCTCGGTTGTATCACCAACAGCCGCTATGGTCTCTCCTTCGGTAACAACCGAACCATTCCAGATGACGCGGTTGTTATTTCCAAGTGTTACTACAATCCCGTTTTCAAATCGAGTTGCCATTTTCTACTTCCTTTCTCTAATTCTCTACCAACATCTTCTAAGTTTCTGTCACGCTTTTCGGGTGCGTTCCCGCATCGTGATTGCGCCGACGAAGCATTTTTGAGCGCAAATCGAGCAGCCAATGCAAAGCGCCGGGTCTGTTTGGAGATGACCCTGGTCATCGGGTTTGATGGCCAGATATGGACAGCGGGCGCAATTTCCGCACAGGGTACACAGTTCGTGGTCGATGTTCGAGATTTTCTTCACCGGAGTGAGATCCATGAAGTCGGTGATCGGTTGCGGCTGGGCGATCCCGATCAGTTCACTCATGGAAGTAAGCCCACGTTCCTGCATCAGGAAGGATGTGCCGGATTCAAGTTCGCGGATGATGCCCACGCCGTGTTTCATGGCAATGGTGCAGAACTGAACAGTCTTGACGCCGAGCGCCAGGAAGTCCATTGCAGCTTTATAGTTCATTGGGCCGCCGTTGCCGGAAATCTCGATGCCTTCCGGCACTGCATTTGCCAGCGTCAGGTACGAGATGGGCGTTACACCTTCACCGCTCATGCCTACAACGACACCCTCCTCCCAACTGCGCCCGGATGCCGAGCGGAAAGCTAAGGTTGGGAAGGAGTTAGCCAGCGTGATGCCTGCTTTTTTGTTTGGATATTTCTCGAGTACTTCCCGAATGGCGCGCAGGATTGGCACAATGGATGTGACCGCTGCGGTCAATTTGAACAATTTCGGGATATCTGGATCGCCAATATCCATGATCCAATCGATGATTTTGGCGGTCAGGGCAGCGTTTTGGGAGACGATATCGCCCTCGGTGCCATCCCCACCCTGCGGACAGGATAAAGAGTATTCAATCGCCATGGTGCCGGCCCCTTCCAGCATTTTGGTGTTAGACTGCCAGCCCTTCGCATCGGACTCATCATCACCTGTTACCGGTCCGCCGGTGGATCCAATCGTCAGCCGGTCGGGCCATTCTTTGACAAGCTGCTCGATCTCCTGGCAGACGCGGTCAAGCGGATGCCCTGACACATTATCGCAGTTGCCGTATGTGAGCGGATCGAATGAGACCATGTACTCTGACGGGATGTGGATGGGGAGATTGTCGAAGGCAGTCTTCATAATGCCGCCAGCCCAGCCTGCTTTGTAAGCTATGTTCATCTGTTCCAAGCCATCTGTGACCGGCGAGGCGGAGAGCAGGTATGGTGAACGAATGGTGCGCCCGAAGAAATCGGTTTCGAGCGAGACAGGTATTGGGTTGTACCCCGGCAGGGCGTAGTAAGACTTAGATACCTTCTCTATTTTTGGTGCTTCCTGTTGGTTTAGATATGCATCGACTTGGATAGCCGCGTTTTTCCCGGAAGCTACAGCTTCGACCACTGTTTTTGGACCGGTCAGCATGTCGCCTGCATAGAAGACTCCATCGACCTCTTCACGCGGCAATGTCGAACGCATCCCGATCGAGATGATGACTGCCTCGATGTCCGCGCACAGGCAATCGGTCCCATCCACGTCGCGGACATTGGCTGGGCTGAATGGCTTACCCTCGGGGAGTTCAACCTTCAGGGTCTTGATGCCCCAGAGCCCCTGGGCGTCTTTGAGCACACGCGTCACGCGCATGCGGCCATTGACCTCGATATCATAATCTACCAAATCCTGACGTTCACGTGTCGTGAGCGGCATCTCAGATAGTTTCTCGAGCATGAACAGCCCGACTTGTTTGGCGCCACGCGCCTTGGCCGTGATGGCGCAGTCGACCGCGGTCGCGCCGCCACCGACTACTGCCACACGCCCATCGAATTTATACTTTTCTGGATCAGCGAGCAGGTCGGCCATCGATATTGCCAATTCTTCATTCTCGATGCCCAGTTCGATGGGTTTCCACAACCCAACCGTGACGCAGACCGCATCATAGCCTTGATCTAGCAGGGATTTCGGATCATCGACCTTTGTTTCGGTTTTCGCTGTGATCTGGCCGAGCGAGAGCAGGAATTCGATATCTGTCTCGACTACTTTCTTGTCCAGGCGGTCGTCAGGGATGAGGTTCATCATGCCGCCAAGTTGGTCGCGGGCTTCAAAAATGTCAACGGCATACCCCATCTGTGCCAGGGCGGCTGCAGTTCCCAGCCCGGACGGGCCGCCGCCCACCACTGCAACTTTCATCCCATTTTGAGCCGGTATGGAAAATTCTGGAATTCCTCCCAGATCCTTTGCCATTTGGACGATGGTAGCTTGAACCAGGGGGATATTTATTGATCCATCGAATTTCTTATGCGTGCAGGCCGCCATGCATAATGTATCAGGACAGACCATACCGCAGACACCGCCAAGAGGATTGTTATGCATGATTTCTGCGGCAGAGCGCTTGATGTCGGATGGATTTCCCACACGGGCTGCCATAATGAAATCAAAGGGCGAGCAATTGACGGGGCAGGCTTCCTTGCACGGCTTTTCTTCGCAATACTCGCATCTCAATAGCTCTGCTTGTAACTGATGCTTGGTCATCATGAGAGCATCAGGGCCTTCATTCTTTGCCATGGGACACCTCTTTTTTGATAGATTGGAAGTTTTGTGAACAACTACACTATCGATTATAGCATTTTACAGATGGACAGTTGAGTAACATAACTCATCAGAATAGAGGAAACAACTCTCTTTGAGTTTCGCTTTTTGCGCGCCGGGTGCATCAAAATTGCACTTGGCTTATAGCCAAGTGCAATTAGTGGAAGTGAATTGTTGGTACCTGTTGATGAAAATATTGTAGGGAAGGTGCTTTATGTTCGGTCAGGAAGACTTCTCCAGAACAGAAAGCTCTTCAAAATCCAGGCCTTCCAGCTTGAGAACCTCTTCAAGGTCTTCGGGCAGGTCCAGGTCGAGGCCCAGAGACGGTAAGGTGACTATTTCCAACCGAGCGCCGGCCTGCCGGGCCATCTCACAATGGCGTTTGAATGAACCGGGGCCAAAATCATAATCGATCAGGCCAGCCGGGCTGATCAACAATGCATTGGTTCCCTCCTCGCGCCGGTCAGGGGCGATCACCACCACCGGTGGTTTTGTGGCATGCTCGACCAGTGTCAGGATGTCATCTTTGGTTATCAAAGGCAGGTCAGCAGGCAAGACCAGTACCCCCCGAGTAGCATACACTTGTGCCACAACGGTTGCTCGTTCTAATGCAGTATTCAATTGCGGTGAACCAGCCGCCTCGCGCACCGTCCGTGCTCCATGGTCGCGCGCAAGCGAAAGCGCAGCCGGGTCACGGCTGACAACCAGAATTTGCTCGATTTCTCTCAGGTCTGTCAGGGTTTTGAGGGTATGTTCCAACAGCAGTTGGTTTAGGTGCGCTCGTTCGTCTTCCGATAAAGTTCCAGCCAGGCGGGACTTGCCGCGCCGTAAAGGTTTTACAGGCACAATAGCCCAAAGTGTCATAGAAGTCTCCCAATAAAGTGTAGCACATCTTGTGCCAGTATTGCACGTTTTGTTAAGAGATTCATAAGTGTATCGGTGGTTAGCGTCGGAATCGCTAACTTTTTTGCAAGCTCAGCATCAATATTATCCAAAACGAAGCCGCTTAGGATATCTTGATAATGTTCCGCAACGGCCAGCGCTGAGGGCTGGATGCCCAATTCCGCATACATCTTGGCCGCTGGACCTTTGACTGTTTCTCCGCCGATGATGGGGGATACGGCGACGACTGGGTTTCCCTCACCCCTTCGCCCCTCTCCCTGAGGGAGATGGGTTGGGGTGAGGGAGAGAATCGCTAAAATCGGATCGATACTCACCCAGGGATTCGACGGGCAGATCACAATCGCATCGGCTGCCTCTATCGCTTCAACCGCGCCCGGGGCTGCTTCCGCTGTATCGATACCTTCAAAGCGAAAGCCCCTCACCTTCGGCTCACACCTACGATGGACGAAGTATTCCTGAAAGGCCAACTCACCTTCATCCGTCTCGACAATTGTCCGCACCGGTTGATCGGACATAGGTAAAACGGTTGGCTCAATGCTCCAGGCTTTGCAGAAATCACGCGTGATTTGTGAAAGGGTCTGGCCTTCCTGCATCCGTCGTGTGCGTTCAAGATGGGTGCCCAAATCCTGATCGCCCAGGTTGAACCAATCCGGGCCGCCAAGCGCTTTTGCGTTTTCGATGGCACCCCATGTTTCGTTCTTACGCCCCCAGCCTGTTTCGGGATTTGCCAGTCCCGCCAGTGTGTAGCAAACCGTGTCCAGATCGGGCGAGATGTACAGGCCATAGTGTTCAAAGTCATCGCCGGTATTGACGATGACGGTCAGGTTTTCAGGGGGCAGGATTTGGGCCAGTCCGTGAGCGAGCTTTGCGCCGCCCACGCCGCCAGCCAATGCGACGATCTTTGGACGGCTGACGATAGACGATGGACGATGATTGCTCATTGCTGGTCTACCGCAATGTAAAAAGCGTCTTCTTCCCGAACGCCAGATGGATTAAGAGCTTTTCGGAAGGCTTGAAGCTTTTTAGCCAGAGTCTGTGCTTGTTTATCTGCTTCATTGAAAAGCGTGGGATCCTTCAGATATTTTCTTCGATGGATGATTCGTTGACAGGCAAATGTTTCAATTAAGGATCGGACCGCCATACCAAGAAACCGATTTTGTTCTGCGTCACTTTGTCCAGTTGATCCCTCGGCAATGTTCAGGGCAATTGATGTTGCGGCGCGAGTTAGTTGGGATTTGAGATTGTAGTTTTCGCTAGCGGGAAGCTTGTGGGCTATTTCATACATCAAATCAATATACTCCAAGGATAGCTGCCATACATCTAACCGTTCAAATTTAAAAGTCACCTTGCCTCCTTGAATTTAATCGGATTAAAATCACGTTCTATAGTCCACCGTCTACGGTCAAATAAATTTCAGCACATCTTTCAAGACTCGCAAATCTTTCTCCCCCGGTTCCTCATCCGCATAGCCGAGAAAGAACATTGCTTGCGACTCCCAGGCGTCTGGTAAATCCAGCGTAACGCGTGTGGCTTCCTGCGCATACAGCGGCCAGCAGATCCAGTTAGCGCCCAATCCTTCAGCATGCGCGGCCAGCATCAGTTGCAGGCCAGCCAAGGCCACAGATTGCACGGCCATGGTGTGTTCTTCAGGCTCTTCTTTTCGGATGGCAGTCATGTCGCGGCAAAGCAAAATGATGATGGGAGCCTCATCGATGCGGCGCAGGGAGATTTTGACGCGTTTATCAATGTCTGCTTGGGATGCGCCTTCAGCAGTCATGTCGGTGCGCATTTTGTTTGTCAGTGCCTGGCCCAAGCGGGTTCTAGCGACTGAAGTCGTTACTACGCAAAAGCGCCAGGGCTGCAGGTTGTGCGCAGACGGGGCATAGGTTGCCGTTTTGAGAATCCGTTCGATAACGGGAGCAGGCACAGGGGTTGGTTGGAAGCGGCGGATGGAGCGCCGAGTCCGTAAGAAGGATTGGTAGTCGTTCATGGTGGGATTATCCCACATTCCTTATGAATAAAAAGAGAAACAGAATGTGGGATTATAATCTCCCGCAGCCCTTCACCTGGAGATGTTATGACTGAAAACGAATTGACCAAAATCCGCCGACAAGATCGTGCGATCACAGATGATGCCTGGGTCGCGGACTTTTTGCAGAAAGCAGACTATGGCATTTTTGCCACTTGTAAGGACGGACAGCCGTTCACGGTGGCGCGCAATTTTGCCTATGATGCTGAGAAACATGCCATTTATTTTCATGGCGCGCGCAAGGGACGGACGTTTGAGAATGTGGGTGACGGTACGCCGGTGAATTTGAACGTGAGCGAGATGGGTGAGTTGAGTGTTGGTAAGCGCGCGATAGATTTTGGGGTGAATTACAAAGGCGTAGTAGTTTTTGGCCGCCTAACTGTTGTGGAAAATGTTCAGGAAGCCAGGCATGGCTTGCAACTGCTCATGGACAAGCATTTTCCGGAATTGAAACCCGGCGCAGACTATGAACCAATTACCGATGATGATGCGAAAGCAACGGCCGTTTTCCGCGTTGATATCCAGGCCTGGAGCGGCAAGGAAAAGAAGGGTTAATCAATGATGATTAATGCTTGTCGAAGTGTTCCGGCTTGATCTTGAATATAATGCGCTTTTGTTCCGGTCGGTAGTCCCAGGGCTTGCCCTGGTATCGGTGGCAGAGCATATCAATATGCTCATCGGCACCTTCGCGGGTATACCCCACCACTTCACCGCGAATTTGCAGGTAACGGTAAGGGTCCGCCGGATCTTGAATAACCATCGCAACCTTTGGTCGTTCTTTCATGTTGCGGTCTTTGGTGCGTCCCTCGTTGGTGTTGACCAGGATGTGCTCACCATCGTTGTCAAACCAGACGGGTGTAACCTGTGGTGAGCCGTCGGGCATGATGGTGGTCAGAAATAGAAAAGCTTTGGTTTCGGGTTTGAACAGGTCTTGATATTTTTCGGGGAAGTTCATTTTTGTTCCTTGGGGTTTGGAATGTAAAGATAGCGCATGAAATCAGGGATGAAATCGATGATCACTTTTACATCATCATCTGTGCAGCCGAGCAACAGCTTGATCTCAGCGTCGCGGTCAACTGTATCATACGTGCATAAGATTCCTGTAAGCGCGCGCCCTTCTTGGGAGCCGATCCAGACATCGATGCCATCCCCATCTGCGGCAAGCGTGCCCTCCACATAGCCGTAGTCAAACGGATAGATCAACTCTGGAAAACGTGGATGGGCTTCGCCACGCGGTCTGTCTATGACGATGGGCCTGCTGACCACTAAATCGGCCATTTCGTCCCAAAAAGCTTTTCCCGTTAAATCTGTCATCTGAATAAATCCTGTTCTTTTGGGCGCAGGAGTTCGCACAAATTTCCATTCCGCAGCGGATACGGAAATCCACGCACGTGGACGGCGGGTGTGCCCTCGGCGGCCTGTCCCATCATCAGGGATGCGGCTCCGGCCAACTCGTCCGCTGCACCGACCTGGGTGATTTGCAAGGTGCGCCCGAAGAGATCAGGGTCACCCCGCAGGTCAACCAGGCCGGGCATCCCGGCGACACCGATGGATGTGCCAACAGTGCCTTCGCGCCAGGCACGTCCATGTGAGTCGATAATGAGTACCCCAATGTCGCTTCCCGTTGCCTTCTCGATTTTTTGTCGAAGTTCTTCGGCAGAGCGGTCGGGGTTTTCGGGGAGGAGTAAGACTGAATTCTCATCACCTACGTTTGATTGATCGATGCCCGCATTGGCACATACAAATCCCAACTTGTGCTCGACGATGATCGCGCCCGGCCTAACGCGCAGGATTTCATTACTCTCTTGCAGGATCAATTCCACAACACGCGGATCTTTCTCACTTTGGCCTGCCAGTTCCAATGCTTTTTCGGAAGGTGCGATGGTCTTCAAGGCCATCATCCGTCCTTCGGCTTTGGAGACGATTTTTTGGGCAAGCACCAGGATGTCGCCATCTTGGATTTGGATGGATGTGTAGTGCAGAGATTTGACAAGAACATCCGCCAGGTTGTCACCTTGGCGGATGAAGGGGATGGATTTGAGGGGGGTTAGGACGAGTGACATGTTTGGTGTAATGGATACTGCATAAAATGTGATGAGAAAAACGTAATTCGTGAGCGCGCTACGTTTTACTTTTTACGTTTCGCTTATCACTTCTTCACCCCTGTAAGTTTAATTCCAGCATGCGTAGAACCATATTTTTTATTAATGCCAATCAACACACTGGTGAGACCTTCGACCACAACCGAATTTTCAATCGGGCCTGCATCCCAGCCGGTCAGCCCGGCGGCTTCAACCAGCTTGATGGCTTCGGCGCGTGCTTCTTTGCTGGTGCCGGTGACCAGCACATCACAGGTTACGTCACCATCTCCGAGCAGATGTTCGTGCGAAATGTTTTGGAAGGCGGCGCACACTTCTACGCCTTCTCCAAGAATATCGCGCGCTTCTTGCGTTGCTGAACCTGCTTCCGGCATCTGCACTTTGCTGACTTTTGGCGGTACGAGCGGGACGGTCACGTCGATGAAGAGTTTGCCCTGCACGGCATCTTTCACACTTTCAAGCGTAGGGCGGTGTGCGGAGTAGGGTACTGTCAGGACCACGATGTCTGCACCTTTAGCGGCATCAGGATTGGACAGGCCTTCGATGCGTGATCCTCCGTCCAGCATCTGGCTAATTCTTCAGCAGTATCAATTGCTTTGGGCGGCGTGCGGGAACCGATCAACACTTTGTAACCGGTCTTTGCCCAACGATAGGCCAGTCCCTTGCCTTCTTTGCCGGTTCCACCGAGTATAGCAATAGTTTCACGAACAGTATTTTTCATATGGATTTTCCTCGTAGCGTCCCCGCACTTTTATGGTTGGTATTTTGTTTATATTATCGGGTTAAATCAGGCCAATCCAAATTGTTGCGGGTCGGGAAGTTTTACTCCGCTTGCGGCTAACTCGCACAGAACGAGGAAGACGGCTTCGCGCAGTTTGGGATCATCCCGATACATGGCATGGTACAGGTTGGTGATCACACCTTCGGTGGGCATGCGTTTAAGATATGGCAGCGCAGCCAGACGCTCCTCTTCACTGCCGTTCTTGAGGGCGGTCAACAAAACTTCTGTGGCTGGCGACCCGGGTGAAATGCCCACCCCTTGTTGGCCAGCAAATTCGATCAGCCAGGGCGTTTCGGATGGCGCTGTCAAGGGGCGCGGTATGCGCGGATCTATCACATCTTTGCTTTCGAGCACTTCGCTGGCCGAATTGCGCACAACCCATTGGTCATCTTCCACTTGAATGGTTTGCAAGGCTTCAGTTGCCCACTCATCCTCGACGCGAGCGAGACCATAGATAACAGCGCGGCGCAGCAGGATATCGGCCAGTGCCATGCCTTCCTTGAGCATGTCGTGCCCTTCATTCGGGTCATTTGCCAGTGCTTCGGCTGCAGCACGACGCAAATCTTCTTCTCCATGCAACAGGGCGCGGGCTACGGACTCCATGGCGGGGCCTGTCCCGATGGCAACCAATGCTAGGCAGCCTGCCTGTTGCGCAGAAACACTGGGGGCGTGGAGGGTGCTGGAAAGAAACTCTATCGCTTTTGAGTCGTGAACTGCCCCGCTGCCAAGCGCAGCCAATTGGATCAGTTCAAAAGATGTGGTTCGCAAAAACTGGCGGAAGAGCGGCGCAGCACCAGGGTCTCCGCTCCAGTAAAAGGCTGAAACAGCCTGTGCCCGCAACGCAAGCGGAATACTATCCGTCTGCAGCAAGCCTGCCAGCAGCGCAAATATTTTGCCACGCCAGGGGGCTTCACGAGGCGCATCGCGCAGCCAGCGTGCCGCACTGAAAAGCGGTTGGTGCAGAGGCATTTCCGATTGTCTCAACATGGCATCTGCCAGACCAGATGCATCACCATGTGCAGCGATATAACGCATTGCCAGTAGTTTTCCGGACCAATCCGGTTGTTCGAGCAGTGTTTCATCCATGTTGATGGCGGCCATGGCGCTTCCAGCCAGGAACCCGCCAAAGACAGGGTGCACAAACCGCAGACGGTTGCCAGAGTGCGATGTTAACAGGCCGCTGTCGGTCATTTTCGCCAGCAATCTGGATGTGGCAGTAAGTGGGCCTGTTCCACCACCGAGCGGACCTGTTCTACCGAGTGGCCCGGTTCTACCAAGTGGCCCCGTCCTGCCAAGCGGGCCTGTTCTCCCTTTCCTCTTGAGCCGCCCGGTTTTGGGCTTCTCATTATCCGGGGTTTCGGGATTGCCTTCTTCATCTTCTTCGACTTCAACATCTTCTTCTTCGGGAAGTTCAAAATTCTTTACCCAATCGCGGGCCGAGCGCGAATCAAAGATGGATTGTGCGGATAGCGCCACTTGCATTCCCAGGGTTTCGAGGGCTGCCAGGGGGGTGCCGCTGGGGGCCAGGCGGCGAATGTGGGTTGCGATAGCGTCCAAAATATCAGGGCCTAAACTGTCGCCTGCATAACCAGCCCATACTTTAAGTGTGAGTTCCAGGGGGGTGAGTGTTTGGTTATCCGTATTCAGCCAGGTGTTGATGAGTAAAGGATCGATCTCTTCCAGGTTGTTTTGCGCCCAGGTTTCAACTGCAACTGTCTGGGACCAAAGCTGACCCCAATTTTCGATGAAATTGTCGCACTGGCTGGATTTCCAGGGCATCAATGTGACGGGCTCAAAACCGAGACCAGTAAGGCCATCAAGTTGTTCTGGGCAAGCTGTTGCCACAACATGGGTTTCTGGATAAGCTTTGAGCAAGGCTTTTAAGGTAGTTGGAAACTTTGGCTTGCTCGTTGGGAGATAATTCATCAAACCCGTCAAGCAGCAAAAGTGCTTGGCCACTGCTGAAAGTGTATTGGATGAAGTTGGGCAAGCGTGTCACATCCCGGATAGGCGCGTGTTCAGCAGCTGTATCCTGGATAGGGGATAAGATATCTTTCGTATCGCCCTCTGGCAAACGCAATTCTGCAATGTGGTAGAGGAAGGGGACGCTTTCACTCAGTGTCCCCAGTTGCGGATCACGATTGGCAGCCAGGGAAGCTAAATAAGCCAATGCAACCGTTTTTCCTGTACCAGGTTGACCCGTAACAATCAAATTAGTTCCGCCAGCAAGGGCTTGGGGCAAACTCAAGTTGGGCGCATGATAGATGGCTGCCAGTTCCGGCCAGGCTGGCATATAAGGGAGCGTTCTGGCAACGATGTCTTCAGTTAGAAGCGGTTCCCCGGGAGCCTGTCGAACAGGGGGAGCCAGTAGACGAGGTGTTTCAACAATCTCATCTAGCGCAAAAAGTGGAGCTGCTAAATGCATGCCCTGCGCGCGGCGCAAGGTGATACGCCGGTGGTTTTCCTCTACGCCGGTGGAGCGACGTGCTTTAGCCTCTTCACGGTTTTGTGCCCAGTTTGCCCGGATTTCGCTCCAAAGCGGACGCATGCGCCCCATCAACCACCAAAAGATCGTGGCGGTGATAAAGCCGACCAGGAAAGAGAAGGTTTCTAAGGAAAAAGAAGACAAAGACATAAGCGTTAGGTTGCGAATAAAATGCGTCCGCAGGTAGGACAGTTGTAAATTTGTGCAGCTGAGCGGGCGCTTTGATTTTGGGATGGTGTCAGGGTTGTGCCACAAGCTGCACAGGCTCCGTCACTGACATCTGCAACAGCCAGGCCTCGTTTCTGCTGGCGCAACTCATCGTAAACGGTCAGCAGGTTTGTGTCCAGGGGTGAGAGCGCGGCCTGTCGTTCCGATGCCAGCCGCTCCAGTTCCTTGTCCAAGTTGGCCTGCTCTGCTGTCAACGTCACGTTTTGACTCTCCAGGCGGGCACGAACCTTTTCAAGTTCATTCACTGCGGCTTGATTTTCCAGTTCTGCTGCTTCTTCCTCTACCATGGCTTCAAGCTGCCGTTCTTCAAGAGTTCCCAGGTATCGCTTAAGGCTTGCAGCTTCATCCTGCAAATCCTGTAATTCTTTGGGATTTTTTACAGTGCCGCTGTATAAGGTCGCTTCAGACTGTTCGATTTTTACTTTTTGTTTGTTTACTTCTTCTTCCGCCTGATTTAGTAGCTTTTGGGTCAATTTATGCGCTGACTCTGCCTTGGTTACCTGTTCTTTGACCTGGCGCAGTTCAGCATCATTTTCAAGAGTATGACGGATTTTATCCAGCCGTGCACGGATTTCGTCCATGCGGCTGTCCAACAATTGCAGGCGATAGAGACCGAGTGCTGCGCTCATACTTTAATTATATACGAACTATCCATCTTTGTTTGGTGTTGTTTGGAATCCTATTGTACCGGAAGGTTGAAATAATTATAGACCACCTGTGAGAGATCTGCGAATAATTCTGAAACCGGCTCCCAAACCGCTTGAACGGGATGGTATGCATACATGACAAGAACATAGTTCCCACCAGGAGTATACACGATAGCTGAATCGCTGATGTTTTTGATAACGCCGCTGCCTACGTCACTGATCCAGCCGTGTTTGTGCGCGACCTGGGTACCTTCAGGTACGCCCGCTTCGATCAGGACCCCGATCTTGTCTGCCGCTAAAAAGCTGATCATTTGCTGACAGACTTCCTGCGTGATCTGTCCGGGAAAGGCTGCCACCAACGCGCCGCCGCCGGTCGTAGCACACTGATACATATCTGCCAGCAGCATGCCCATGTCAGATGTGGTGGTCTGATTATACAGATCAGGGTCGGTGAACACATCCAGGCGTTGGTTGGCAGGTGTGGAAAAGCGTTGCAAGAGTGGACAGGGCTCAAAGGCATTACAGAAAAAACCTGCGATGAATGTGTTTTCCAATCCAATTTTTTGTAAATCTTCGCTCACGATGAGAGGCCCGTTAAAGGCGTTCAGGCGTTCCATTAAAGCATCGGCAGGCGGGTTTTCCGATTTGCGGATCATGTTCAAAATCAACTCGGATGTGTTCTCATCCAGTGCAGATGGCCCGTTCTTAATGTAGTAAGAAATCATGATGGGGATTTTGATCGTGCTGGAAGCAGTAAAAGCTACGTCCGGCGTGACGGAGATTTGCTCTCCCTGATCCATGGCGAAGTGAACTTCCTGCCCTGTTTGCAGGTCCAGCATATACAGGCCAAAGACGCCGTCGTATCCGGCCAGTGTAATGGTTTGTTGCAGGAGAATTTCCAAATTTTCCAGGGTAGGGCGTGTTGCTGTGCTGCGTTGGAATGTTAATGAAATAGTCCGATTGAACGGGGAACGCAGCGCATCTTCCATCAAGATGACGGCGCGGTTAATGTCGAGTTCTTGCCCGGAGCGGCCCGGGGCAAATCCTGCGCTTCCCGGGATAGGCCGGGCAGGCTCGGGCGGGATATTGTAGCGCGAAGCAATCTCATTCTGCAGATACGTGCGCAAGTCTTCTTCAACAATCGTGGCGCGGAGTGGAATGGTAACGGGGGCGGGTTCCTGATTCCAGAGATAATTCCAGTAGCCCCCCCAGAATGATTCGCTGGTGCGTGAAAGGTCTGCTGCAGCCAGCATTGCTTCCAGGTCCAATTCAAAGCCAACGATGGCTGGATCTATGTGTATGATCGTTTCCCCGAATTGTGCCTGGATCGGTGTGTTGTAGACAAGTAGTATGCGTTCTGGTGCTTCCTGCGGGCTCAAGCCGCCAACGGGCACGCCGCCGATTGTCATCCCGGCAGGATAGTTATTGCGCTGGCGACTGTAGCCGATCAGCGTCACAATCGCCAGGATGATCGTGGCAGTCAGGAAGAGAATCGATATGATTCGAACAAGGACAGAAGTATTGCGGCGTCTCACACGGTCTCCGAATAGTTATGATTCTGTTTGTGGCTTTGCCAGAATGGCGGCGGCAGCCAAAACATACGTGATCCAAACCAGATCAGCTGTCAGTAAGTGTATCATTTGCATATAGATGGGTGCAAGCAGGATTAGATTGATCAACCCGGCGGATAATTGTACAAGACCAATAACAACCAGAGTTGCGAGCAACTTGCGTGCCAACCCTCGGTTCTGACTGAATAGCATACGTACGAGGTATAAGGAATACCCGGCCACAAGTACTGCAATGACTGGATGATACACGCGCAACCTGATAAGGAAATGAGCGTTTGGGTCTTTGTCAGCGGCGAGGCCCTCGGCCAACGAACTGGCCGGAAAAAGCGTATCCCCAAGCGCGGTTACTGCACCACTCATGCCAATCAGCAGCATGCCCAGCAACCCGGCTCCCAGCAGCCATACTTTGGGGCCTTGTCCTTTGATTTGAACGGGTTTGCCGCCCGATGCCCAGTAAGCTGTCAATGCCAGGCTGCCAACCAGCAGGAAGGTGTTGGCAAGATGTAAGGCCACTGCAATAGCGCGAGCCGACCGATGAATTTTCTTCGACCAGCTTGAACAACACCAACCCGGCACCCAGAAGGGCTTCCACAACGATCAAAATCCCTGCAGCAGTCAATCCTTTGCGGACAGGATGTTCTTTGGTTGTGATACGGAATCCCCAGAATACCATTGCTGCAATCAAAAGGATGGCTCCTCCAGAAAGCATGCGGTGAGTAAACTCGATGGTCATTTCTGCGTCAGGAGCCTGGGGAAGCACCTGTCCATCACATAACGGCCAGTGCTGTCCGCAGCCGGCTCCGGAACCGGTGGCGCGTACATAGGCTCCCCATAAGATAACAATCAAGTTCCAGGCGAGCACCCCCCAGGTAAACGGCGCAAAATTCTTTAGTTTCATTGAGTTTAGAACCTGTACAGTTTACGAAAGGATACCGAAGATAAGGGTGGCGGGCGACGCCCGCCACCCTTATCTTCGGACCACTCCCGTTCAACTGCATACTTCAAAAAGTTTCAAGGTTGGAAAAATTGTGACTTATGTCACCAAAAAGTATAACATAAGCAAACCTGCTAATTATGCTAGAATAGAATCAGCTTATCCCAATCTTTCCGTTGAAGGATGGTTTCCCAAATGCTTCGTTCATTCCTGATCTACCTGTCACAAGCTGGCTGGGCTCAGCGCATGGTCACTGGCTGGAAACTGGCCTGGAAGACCGCTTCTCGATTTGTAGCCGGGGAGAGTGTCCAGGATGCAATTCGCGTTATCCAGGAGCTCAACCAAAAGGGGATTATCGCCACTTTAGACCAACTGGGGGAACATACCACCACCGCAGAGGAGGCCACACAATCGGCAGAGGGCATTCTCAAAGTTTTGGATGAGATCGATAAAACCGGGGTGCAAGCGAACGTTTCGATCAAGCTGACCCAGATCGGTATGGGGTTGGATGACACGCTCTGCCGCGATAATTTGATTCGCATCCTCCATCGTGCAAAAGAATACAAGAATTTTGTGCGCATCGACATGGAAGACTCCCCTTATACGGATACTACCATCGAAATGCTGAACAGCGCCCTCGATGAAGGCTTCAATATCCGGACCGTAGGCCTGGTCGTGCAATCCTGTCTTTATCGCACCGAGGAAGATACCCGCAAGCTGCTCGAGCGGGGTGTGCGCTTCCGTCTGGTGAAAGGTGCCTACAAGGAGCCTCCTGAGAAAGCCTACCCCAAAAAGGCGGATGTGGATGCCAACCTCGATCTGTTGAGCAAAATCTTGATCGATGCCGCGCTTGAAGCTGAAGTCTCCAACAATCAGTGAAGACGGGCGCATTCCGCCAATTCCCGCAATTGCCACTCATGACGAGAAGCGCATTGATTTTGCCAAGCAATATGCCGAAAAGGTCGGCTATCCAAAGGAAGCCCTGGAGTTCCAAATGCTGTATGGCATTCGCCGTGACTTGCAGGAGCAACTGGCAGCGGAAGGCTACCCCGTGCGCGTATACGTTCCATTTGGCACCCATTGGTATCCTTACTTTATGCGCAGGTTGGCAGAACGCCCGGCCAACATCTGGTTTTTTATCTCGAATTTCTTTAGAAAGTAAAAAATATTCCCTATAGAGGGATGTAGTAAATTTGAATGTTAAAGTGCAACGCACTTGACCAGAAGTTTCAGCAACACATTCTCTATATTGAAGTGCGTTGCACTTGTAAGATTAGAATACCAGAAAAGTAACCGGTATGGGGATGAGGGGAAATTTGTGGTAAAACAGACCCATGGCTGATTTTCCACTCGCTGTCGTGACCGGCGGTGCGCATCGCTTGGGGCGTGCTTTTGCACTGACGTTGGCATATCAGGGACTTGCTGTGTTGGTGCATTATCACCGTTCTGCTGAGCAAGCCGCCAAGACAGTAGCGGAGATCAAAACCTTTGGCGTCCCGGCTTTTTCCATGCAAGCAGACTTGACCCGGACCGAGCATGTGGAGTCGCTGTTCCAGCTAGTTGATTCGCTGCTTGAAGCCCCTGAACTCGAAACTTTCTCATTTTTCCGCTTTGGTGAACTCAGCTGCAGTGATGCCGCGCGGGGATGCGGGTACGCTTCCAGTTGAGAAATGGGATATGGCACTCGATCTGAATTTGAGGGCTCCGTTCCTTTGCGCCCAGCAGGCGTCCCTGAGAATGAAGCGTGGAGGGTTGATTGTGAACGTATCTGATGTGGCGGCGGGAAAGGCCTGGAGCAGATTCCCATCCTATACTGTCAGTAAGGCTGCTCTCGAAATCCCTGACAAAGGTGCTGGCTCGTTCGTTTGCTCCATCGGTGAGAGTCAATGCCATCGCGCCGGGATTGGTGCTGCCCTCGGAAAATGTGACGGATGAGGAATGGGATAAGCTTGTCCAGCGCCTGCCGCTCAAGCGCCCGGCCAAGACCGAAGAAGTGACTTCCGCGCTCGAATTTTTGCTCAAGAACGAGTATATTACCGGACAGACCATCGTAGTGGATGGCGGTTATTCATTGTTGTAAGGAGAACCCATGCCCGAGATAACACCTGCCTGGCTTGCTGAACGCTTGAAGAAAGAAGGGGAGAAAGTGGTCGCTTATTTTGCTGCGCTGACCGATGAGCAATGGAGCACCGAAGTGTACACTGAGGGAAACACCTGGACAGTCCGCAATGTGCTGGCACACTTTGTCACATCCGAACGCGGATTGCATAAGTTGTTCAAAAGGGTTCTGGAAGATGGTGTGGGGGTTTCGGATGACTTCTCCATTGACTATTACAATGCCCGCCAGCAAGAGAAGACAAAGGATTTATCATCAGATGAATTGCTGGAGCAATTCGCCGATGTGCGTGCGGATTTGGTCAAATGGGTTTCAAAGCGCTCACAGGAAGATTTGGCAGTAGAAGGGCGTCATCCATATATGGGGCAGGTGAACCTGGGCGAAATGCTCAAGATGATCTACCTGCATAACCAGATACATTTCAGGGATTTTCGCAAGCTGATTGAGTAATTTTTGTTGCAATGACTGACAGACAGCCTTCCAGAAAAAAAGATTCTGCTCACTTGTACTGGATCGACCTGATCCGCGTGGTGGCGGTATTTCAGGTGGTTTTGGTGCACCTGTCGTATGTTATCTTTTTCAAGGAAGACCTTTTATCTCCTAATTGGGTTGCAGCCAATTTCTATAATTCATTCTCCCGTATGGGTGTGCCGCTATTCTTTATGGTGAGTGGCTATCTCTTGCTCGGCAAAAGTGAACCGATTTCCGATTTCTTTCGCAAGCGCTTTGTGAAGGTTGGCATCCCAACTTTATTCTGGTCGGTTTTCTATTTGTTTTGGTCTGTGGAAGCCTATTCCAACGGAACGATGGGCCCGTTGGCGGTTATGCTTTCGATGCTGAAGACCATGTATCTGGGTGATGTTGAAATTCATCTGTGGTTTCTATATGTTCTGATCGGGATCTATCTGGTGGTGCCTATCCTGCGCATATTTATCTCAGCCGCATCCCGCCGGGATCTGACGTATTTTATTGTCATCTGGTTTGTGGCGACCCCGCTTCTCGAAGCGACCAATCGCCTGACCGGTTTTCGGGCAGCTTTAGTCATCCCGGTCGTGACCGGATATGTCGGTTATTTTATGATGGGGTACTTGTTGGCAGATGTTTCATTAACGCGCCGTGGGCGTATTCTGTCTGCAATTGGGTGTATCATTGCGATAGCTGTCATTTTCTTTGGCACGAATTTGCTCTCTGCGAACGCAGGCCCGATTGATGCTTATTTTTACAGTTATTTCAGCCCGCCGACGGTTTTGGCTTCGATTTGTGGTTTTCTCCTGCTGAAAGACCTGGGTCAAAATCTTGGTAAGGCTGGTGCACTGGTGCGTACGATTTCATCCACCAGTTTCGGGATTTTTCTCATCCATATCTTTGTGATTCAACTGCTGCGCAATGGCGATCTGGGCTTCCGGTTGTATAGTTGGATGGCGCCTTCTGTGTACATGATTCCCTTGACAGGGTTGGTGGTTTTTGCATTATCATTTGCGATTGTGTTTGTTTTGCAAAAGATTCCAGTAATAAAAATGTTGGTGCCATAAGCGGCCGTTGGTTAAGTATCGCCTGTGCCCCGAAGGGGTGCGTAGCGGAGTATCGCCCGTCCTGGCCGACGGGCCAGGGAAATCAACAGTAAAATTCTAAAGGTAAATCTATGCAACGATTACTCCTTCTCTTGCGCTTGTCTCGACCCCTAAATGCCATTTTTGCCGTGTTGACCTATATACTCGGCGCTGGTATTGCCCGTTATCTTGGTATCACGCAGAATGTAGCCGCTTTCTGGCTTGGCCTGGGGGGCATAGTGCTGGCACAGTTCAGTATGAGTTTGCTCGCGGAAGCCCTTCGTCCCGTGGAGCAGCCATCGGAAGATGACAAAAATCGCCCCGAACGAGTCTTGCTGCGCAATGCGGGCCTGGCGGCTTCTATCGGCGCGTTGGGGGCAGCGGCTGCTATCGCGCTCATGCTGGGGTGGGTGGGTGCGCTTTCGCCAGTCGCCATGATTTTCCTGGGCCTGTCGCTGCTGATTGTTCTGGCTTATGCTGTCCCGCCCTTGCGAATGGTTGACGCCGGGTTTGGCGAGTACGCACTGGCCGTCCACATTGCGCTGATCGCTCCCGCGGTTGGCTTTGTTTTGCAGGGAGGCGAGTATCATCGCGTGGTTGGTATCGTCTCTTTCCCGCTTGCCTTGCTGGCACTGGCCTACTTCCTCGTACTCAATTTTCCAACCTTTGAAAAAGACGAAAAATTTGACCGCCGTACTCTCCTGCGGGGCATCGGCTGGGAGCGCGCTGTCCCGTTGCATCATGGCCTGGTGCTGGGCGCATATCTCTTGCTCGGCAGCGCTACTCTCTTTGGCCTGGCCTGGGGACTGATCTGGCCATCCCTGTTGACGTTGCCTTTTGGACTCTTGCAAATCTATTGGCTGCGGAATATTAGCAACGGAGCCAAGCCGATCTGGAACCTGTTGACCGTCAATGCGCTGGCCGTCTTCGGCCTGACCGCGTATTTGCTGACCTTTGCCTTCTGGCTCCGCTAGTAAGGGCGACCCTTCAAGGTCTATAAAGCTTTTTGTCGTTCCGAACGGGTCGCCCCTACCACGACACCTAAAACCTGAAACCTGATACCCTCCTCATGCCCGAATTCCTGACCTCTCCTGCCCCCCGAAGAAGCCCGCGAAAAACTATTTTCGCATCTTCCCGCGCCCGAACCTGATCCGAAATAATCGACACATCCTCGTCTCTCGGCCGTGTGACCGCCGAAGATGTTGCCGCGCCGCATCCGCTACCCGACTTCCGTCGCTCCACCGTGGACGGGTTTGCCGTCCTGGCAAAGGATACGCATGGTGCCAGTGACTCGCTGCCTGCGTATCTAAACTTGATTGGTGAAGTCCCGATGGGGGATGCGCCCAAGATAGCGCTGGAGCTAGGACAGTGCATGACCATCCATACCGGTGGCATGCTGCCCGAGGGTGCGGATGCGGTTGTGATGTTGGAATACACCCAATCTGCACGGGATGGCGAGATGGAGATCCTGAAATCTGTCGCGGAGGGGGAGAACGTGATCGCTATCGGTGAGGACGTGGCCCAGGGACAGGTGGTGCAGCCCAAAGGGAGTTTGATGCGCCCCGCTGAGATTGGCGGGCTGATGGCGTTGGGAATCACGTCGCTGCGCGTAGCCAAGAAGGTACGTGTCGGTCTGATCTCATCCGGTGATGAAGTCATTCCTCCCGAAGAATCCCCGCGACCCGGTCAAGTCCGTGACATCAACTCACACACGCTGGCTGCTTTGGTGACCAAGGCGGGCGGCGAACCAATCCTGTATGGCATCGTGGGGGATACCTTCGAAGCCTTGCAGCAGACCGCCGCCAAAGCGCTGACCGAATGTGACGCAGTCATCATCACGGCCGGGTCGTCGGCCAGCACGCGCGATATGACCGCCGATGTGATCGCGACGCTGGGCCAGCCGGGGGTGCTGGTGCATGGCATCAACACGCGCCCCGGAAAGCCGACCATTCTGGGCGTGTGCGCTGGGAAAGCTGTGATCGGACTGCCGGGCAACCCCGTCAGCGCGCTGGTGAATGGATACATGCTGGTCGTGCCGCTGATCGAACGCCTGCTTGGCCAAACCCCGCGCCCCAAAGCCACCGTCCAGGCCAGGCTGACAGTCAACCTGCCCTCACAATCTGGCCGCGAAGATTGGTGGCCGGTGAAACTATTAACCATTAACCATTCATCCGGTGTGGGGGATGAGAGAATGGTTAATGGAGAATGGCGCGCGGAGCCAATCTTTGGAAAGAGCAATCTCATCTTCACCCTCGCCGCCGCGGACGGCCTGCTGCGCATCCCGCCAGATGCCACCGGCTTGAGCGCGGGGGAGATGGTGGAAGTGTTGTTGATTTAGAAGTAGAATAAAGAAAATCGATCTTGCAGGTTTGGAAGGATCTCATGGCGTCAAAAAGAGTTGTAATTGTTCTAGTAATTATCATCGGCATTTCGCTTTTACTGACATCTATTGGGGCGTTTCTGGCTCCAGATTTGTTGTCGGAACCGGGCGGCATTGTTGCCCTTTTTGCAGGGATTTTCCTGGCGGTTGCAGGGTTGGGAGGTGGTTCAATAAAAGGGTGGGTGGGTGCACTATTTGGGGAAACAAAGTCTGATCAAGTAAATGTAATTGTCGAGCAATATTCAAAAGCAGAAATCTGGGGTGAGCAAGGAAACTATCAAGCAGCAGATTGATGAATATCTAAGTTGGGTTCAAGATAGCTTTGGAACGATTGTTTTGCGAGGTATTGAGCGGGGAGGTGAGCAGGCGGTCAATTTACCGTTAGACGTCGTTTATGTGCCTTTGAAAGCAGATGTGCAATCACGGCAGGCTGAAGATGCAATAGGTATACTTGATGAACAGATCAAGGAAAGTGTTCGTTCTCGTGGCGAGCGATCTGATAATCAGATTAAACTAAATCAAGTTCTTTCTGTTGGCAACAAACTCATCATTACTGGTGGTCCGGGATGCGGAAAAACGACTGTGCTTTTGCATCTGGCATGGACACTTGCTCATTCATTACAGGAAAATCCAAATTTGGCGCATGAAAAATTAGGGATTACTGGCGATTTGCCCTTACCTATTTATATTCCATTGACACGTTATGCAGATTATTTGCGGAAATTACCAGCATCTGCCAGCGCAGAAGAAGAGGTCCTCAAGACTTATGTAGCTGAATACTTGAATGAAAGAGGTGCGAATCTTGAAGGCTTTGACCAGGATTTTCTGGCATATTTGTTGCAAGATGGAAATACGGTTCTTATGTTACTGGATGGCATGGATGAAGTGCCTACTGAGGCCGAGCGTGTACTGATCCGTTCGAAAATTGTAGATTTGGTTTCTGGCGAAAAGAATTTGCGTGTGGTTGTGACGAGTAGAACAGCCGCCTATAAAGGCGAGGCGGTATTTGGCGGAGATTTCGAGCACATTACCGTTTTGCCCTTGAAAAAGAGCAGGTAGAAAAACTGGTACGGGCGGCTTATGGCTCGATTTATCAAAAAAGTGCAGCAAAGGCCAAACAACAGGCAGATGACCTGCTGGACAATATTGAGCAATTGGAAGCAGAGCGACGTATGAGGTTAGGGAGATAACATTAAATCTCTGGTGGATGCCCCCATTATGATTCGCATGTTGCTGATTGTTCATTATAATGATCGAAAACTTCCAGACCAGCGTGCTGATTTGTATCAAAAGTCGGTGGATGTAATATTGCGTCCTGACAATGTGCCTGACATAAAAGTTCGTGAAGAAATAGAAAAAAGAATTGCTGGCAGTTTGCCAATGAACCGCGAAATGCTCCAACATCTTGCATTTCACATGCACGCAAGAGGAGATGAACAAGGTCGGGAAATTGACGAAGCAGGCCTGAGAAAAATTCTTGAATCCGAACCTACTTACCAACCCCATGTCAATGACTTAATTCAACAAACAAGACAGCGCGGAACTTTGTTAGAAGAAAGCGGCGGTTTGTATCGCTTCATGCACCTTTCATTTCAAGAGTTTCTTGTGGGACGTTATCTTGCCCAAAATTATAAAGATGCAGACGAAATGGTTGTATTTTTGGAAGATGGGCTTGTACAGGACCCTTGGTGGCGAGAACCAATTTTGTTGATGGTTGGCTATCAAGATTTGAGTGCACCTATTCAAGCGCGCCGAACACTGCTTCGTCTGGCTGGTTTGGATGAACAGGCGAACGAAGCGAAAAGATGAACCCTGGATTGTCAATTATCAGCCTGTGAGCTGGCGGTGACAGCTTACATGGAATGTAAAAGCCAGGCTTCTGACCTTGCGGAAGAATTAAGAGCGCGATTAATTGCTTTGCATGGGCAGACAGAAAAGAGCAATCAGTGGACGCCAACAATAATGGCCGCAGCCATGGACAGTTTGGACCGGCTCAGCTACACCCCCGAAGACCTATATACCTTCGTAAAAATCGCAGGGCGGAATACCCTTCTGGGCACTTTGCCATCCCGCCTTACTGGATGGCAAAATACCTCGTAACCAACCTCCAATACGAACGCTTTTTGAAACCCGAAAATTTCACGAACAAAGATCTGTGGACTGCCTTCCCCAAATTCTCCGAGCCGGATAAAGACGGGGAGATCGAGCGTATTAGGCGATTGGGGCGAAGAAGGCTGGAAGTGGTTGCAAGATGCTCTGAAAAATGATGACTATGACATCCAGGATGGAGCACTGCTGCCACGCTACTGGCGTGACCCGCGTTTTGGAATCGCCCGCAAGACTGTTCCTGTAGTGGGGATTACCTGGTACGAGGCCAATGCCTATTGCAAATGGCTCAGCCTGAATTGGGATGATCTGGCAGAAGGGCAACGTGGCCTGGAAAAGCCGGGTGAACTGCGCCTGCCAACCGAAGCAGAATGGCAGGCTGCTGCTGGCGGGGTGGAACCTGAAGACCGCTTTGCCTGGGATAAACAGGGTGAAGTGACTTCCAAAGAAAATATATCTTTGTATGCCAATACATCTGAAAGCGGTATCAACCGCACTACGCCAGTATGGACATATCCACAGGGAGCGAGTAAACCTCACGGCCTGATGGACGTGGGCGGCAATGTCTGGGAGTGGCAGGCAAATTACCGAAATCAGAAAGAATGGCTGGTTGGGTTTGCGCGGCGGCTCGTGGAACGGCTATTGGAACTCGCGCGCGTGTCTGACCGCAACCACGCCCCCCGCACGACAGGAGCCTCAGCATCGGGTTTCGGGTGCTTGCCTTCCCCAGTTAGTTTTTGTTTTCTGCTTGCCCCGCTTAGCGATAGCGGTGCGGGGTTTTCTGTTTTCTGCGTTCTGCCCGCCTCCCGCCGGAGGCGGGTAAATCTTGAAGGAAATCTGTGAAAACCCACAAAAATCTCTACCCAAAAGTACATGATTTTGAAAAACTCCTATCGTGGCGCCAAGGCGCCAAATATAAAATTGCCCTGCGCATTCCAGTAACCCGGTGGTGACCGTCTGTGCAGGGCGCGCTCTTATCTTACATACCCCACCCAAAATCTAATTACCGCGATCAACAGCACCACTCCCAACACCCGCCGCGTCCACAAGCCGGAAAATCTGTCGCGCGCCAAGGTAAGATCCTGCCAATGCGCCCAAAATTCCCACCGGTAGCAGCCATGCGCCCAATTCCCCGAACATAAAATTGCCGCCGAGAAATCGTCCCAGCAATCCGCTCAGCGAATTGAGAAAGATGAAACCGGCTGCGGTCGAAGCTGCCTGCTTGGGTGTTCCCCAGCGCATCAGGATGATCAGCGGCGACAGGATGATACCGCCCCCGATTCCCACCATCCCTGAAAGTAATCCGATCACGGCTCCGCTGGTCAATGCCAGCCAAAATGGTGGTGGTTTTGGCCCCCCTCTAACTCCCCCCAATAAGGGGGGAGAATTTTTCCTCCCCCATCTTGGGGGAGGCTAAGTGGGGGAGGAAACAACATGCGGAACATCACATAGGTCAGTACGCTGTAGAGCAATACGAAATATAGCTCTACGTTTAGCTTGAAGTACCCACCCAAAAACGCCGCCGGGATAGATGCCAGTGGAAACGACAGCAGCAAGCGTCGCTGCATATGCCCGGCGCGCGCGTAATTCACGAAGGCGATCCCGGCAACGACCACGTTCAAGATCAGGGATGTGGTTGCCATCAGGTTTGGCTCGATCCCGAACTGGCTCATGACTGCTAAATAGCCGGTCGCGCCGCCAAAGCCCACGCTGGCATACAAAAAAGCGATCCCGCCTACCAGGATCGTCAAAAGGATGGAAGGTGCGCTTGTCATCTCGCGATTTTATCACGCAGGGGGCGGGTATAATCGGGGCGAACATTTTCCCCATCCCCCGGCCCCTTCCCCGACAAGTCGGGGAAGGGGAGCAGAGCACCCCTCTCCCATTTTTGGGAGAGGGGCTGGGGGTGAGGGCAATAGGCAGCCAATGTCAAACAAAAAAGATTACCCTCGCATCAAAATCTCTAATGACCTTCGCCATAAAGTTCTGGATGCGGCGCGCGAGCAGCGTAAGAATCCGACCAAAAGCGAAGATATGCTCTGGCAGGCTTTGCGTGGCAAGAAACTGGACGGGCTGAAATTCCGCCGGCAGCAGCCAGTCGGCATGTTCGTAGTGGACTTCTACAATTCCGATTACCGTCTGGTCATCGAAGTGGACGGGCCAATTCATGTAACTCAGACAGACGCCGATCAGGAAAGACAGGTCGATTTTGGAAACGCTGGGGTTGAATATTTTGCGGGTCAAGGCCGAACTTGTTGAACGCGACCTGCCCGCTGTTTTGGATGTGATACGAATGAAAATACGCGAACTGAAATTGTCCCATGATAATTCTCCCTCCCCCGATCTGGGGGAGGGCCGGGGTGGGGGCTAAGATGTCCGTTTACCTCCACGATATTCCGCTCCCCGACGCCCTGGCCCGCCTCGAATCCGCGCTGCGCGATGCCGACTTATGGCGTGTGTTGGATGTCGAAACCATTTCCCTGGACGAGAACGCCCTCGGACGCACACTGGCCGAACCGGTCTGGGCGAAGACATCCTCGCCGCATTATCATGCCTCCGCGATGGATGGTTTCGCGGTCCGTGCGGCTGAGACGGCTGGCGCGTTGCAAACCAAGCCGGTCACGCTTCAGATCCCCGACCAGGCCTGCTACCTCGATACAGGCGATCCATTGCCTCCCGGCTTTGATTCCGTTATCCAAATTGAAAACACCGAAGCCCTCGACGAGCATGGAAACCTGATCGATGCCATCCGCGATCCGGCTAACATTCGCATCCGCGAAAGTGTCCCGCCGTGGAAGCACGTCCGCCCGCTGGGGGAGGATATCGTCGCGACCGAGTTGGTATTGCCAGCCGGTCATGTGCTGCGCCCTGCCGACCTGGGCGCTATCGCGGCCTCCGGGCACAGCGAGATCAATGTTTCTCGCAAACCGCGCGTAGCCATCCTACCGACTGGCACAGAGTTGGTCCCCATTGGCTCCAAACTCAAATCGGGTGACATTTTGGAATACAACTCGCTGGTCATGGCGGCGCAAGTCAAAGCGATGGGTGCCGAAGCCGACTCGCTTTCCCATCACAAAAGATGATTTTGACCTGATCTGCGACCGCGTCTCCGAAGCTGCTCAAGATCATGACCTGATCCTGCTCAATGCCGGTTCCTCCGCAGGCGCGGAAGATTTCTCTGCGAGCGTGGTTCAGAAACTTGGGGCAGTTATTAGTGCATGGTGTTGCTGTCCGTCCGGGGCATCCGGTAATCTTAGGAATGGTAAATCGTAAATCGAAAATTGGGAATCGGGAATCGGAAAACGAGCACTCAACTACCAATGCACAATTCCCGAATCCCGAATCCCGAATCCCAATAATTGGCGTCCCCGGCTACCCCGTCTCTGCCGCGTTGACCATCGACATCTTCGCCGAACCACTCATTGCCCAATGGCTGGGTCGCCGCCCGAAAGAATTGCCAACCGAAACCGCCCAACTGACGCGCAAGATCGCCTCCCCCGGTGGCGATGACGATTTTGTCCGTGTGGCGGTGGGGCGCGTGGGAGAGAAGTTGCTGGCCGCGCCGCTTTCGCGTGGGGCGGGTGTCATCACCTCGCTCGTCCGTGCGGATGGATTGGTCCTGATGCCGCGTGGCACACAGGGCGCGGAAGCTGGCGAACAGGTGCAGGTGCGGCTGTATCGTCCCAAGGCCGAGTTGGATAAAACCATCTTCTGCATCGGCTCGCACGATATGACCCTCGACCTGATCGCGCAGTTCCTGGCCGGGCATGATCGCCGGCTTGGCATCGGCCAATGTCGGCTCGCAGGGTGGGTTGGTGGCCTTGCGGCGCGGCGAAGCGCATCTGGCTGGCTCGCATTTGCTCGACCCGGAAACGGGCGAATACAACATCTCATATATTCGCCAGTACCTGCCGGATGTGCCGGTCAAAGTGGTGACGTTGGTGGGGCGCGAGCAGGGGTTGCTGGTGAAACGGGGAAACCCGAAGGGCATCAAAAGCCTGGAAGACCTCAGCAGGCCGGGGACGGAGCTAGATGCGAAAAGTGTCCACTTTGTAAACCGTCAACGAGGGGCTGGTACAAGAGTCCTGTTGGATTATCAATTGAACTTATTGGGGATAGCTACTGATAGTATAATTGGCTACAATCAGGAAGAATATACCCATCTGGGTGTGGCTGCGGCGGTCGCTTCCGGAAGAGCGGATTGCGGGTTGGGGATTGCAGCTGCGGCCAAGGCGCTTGAGTTGGATTTTATCCCACTCTATCAAGAACGTTACGATCTGGTCATCCCAAAAGAGTACGCTGAAAGTGACTTGCTTGCGCCGCTATTCGCTGTGTTGGAAAATCAGGAATTCCGCGCAGCGGTGTCAGCCTTGCCTGGTTACGATGTGAGTATGATGGGAAACTTGGTCGTGGAGGATTAGAGAATGTCTACAGCCCTTATCATTGATGACAATCGCCAGACGGCGGATGCACTGCACCAAATGCTGGACGTACTGGGGGTGGAAGCGCGCGTGGCTTATGGCTCCAGCCCGGCCATGTCGATTTTGCAGACACTAACGCCGCGATTGATCTTGTCTGGATATCAATATGCCCGGGCGTGGATGGGTTGGAGATCCTGTCGTTCCTGCGCCGGGAACCGCGGCTTGCTCCCGTTCCGGTGGTTGTGATCACATCTGACGATCAGCCCGAAACGCGCGAGCCGGGTGATGAAAGATGGCGCCACTGCAATGCTCATCAAGCCTGCCACACTGGACGGATTGGAAGGCGCGCTGAAAAAAGCAAAAATTTTGTAATAGGTTGTATGTAAGATATGTAAATAAGCCGGGTTACTCCCGGCTTTTTGTTTTGTTGTATTGATATAATTGGTGTTGGAGGTGTTTATGCCCATTCAAAGCGGTATTCCTGCTCCTGATTTTGAATTACAAGATGATACAGGTACGATGCGAAAGTTATCTGATTTTCGGGGGAAGCCGGTGGTGTTGTATTTCTATCCCAAGGATGATACACCCGGCTGCACAACCGAAGCCTGCAATTTCCGGGATGATTATTCCGCTTATGAAAAGGCGGGTGTGGTGATACTCGGCGTGAGCCCGGACTCAGTCAAGTCGCATGTCAAGTTCAAGAAGAAATTTGACTTGACTTTCCCGTTGCTGGCAGATGAAGACCACAAGGTATGTGAAATGTACGATGTCTGGGCGTTGAAAAAGTTCATGGGGCGCGAATACATGGGTGTGTTGCGTACCACTTACCTGATCGATGCAGAAGGGCAGATCATGCAGGTGTTTGAGAACGTCAAGCCTGCCGAGCACAGTGCTGAGTTGTTGGCAGCCTTGAAGGTAGAGTAAGTTTCTATTTAGTCTGCCATTTTGCAGACTTCAGCCTGCACTCCGAGAACTTTAGGATAACTCTAAGCAACTGATCACATGCCACGAAAAAAGACTGGAACTGAAAGCGAAAGAATTCACCAGCAGTTGGATGCCAGCTTTTCGCTCGCTGGATATTTACTGGAGGCTCAGGATGAAGGCGCAGCTATCCTGGCAGCCATGCGTGTCTGGTAATGATTTGCTGGACGCTGAAGGCTGTGCCTTTGTCCCGTTCAGTGAATGGAAGCAGTCCCTTCCGATCGTTAAATATGGCGAGGCAGCCTTTCTGCAGAATGAGGATTGGCAGGCGCGTTTGTCTGCTCCTGCTACGCGGCATGCCTGCCGTGTCTGTGAGGGCAAGCAGGCTGGCTCGGAGTGTATCCTGCTGCAGGAACCGGCTGATTCTCAAAATGTATTCTGTGTCAGTCTGCGTTGTGGCGGGCGTGAGATTGGGATGATCAGTTATTTCTTTTCTGCTCCGCCACAGGTCAGCGATGACCAACAACAGTTCCTGGCAGAGATGGTACGCCTGGCCGATTTGGCTCTGGATGCTCTGCGCAGCACATGAACAAGAAATGGAAGCAACCCGACGCGCTTTTTCACCTGTTGGATTTGAAGAAAAAACTGACTTACGCTGGATGAAAAGAACGAAGAGTTGCTGGAACAATTGGAAAATACAAGGCAGTGCTGGATGAGCGCACTCGTCTTGCGCGAGAAATCCATGATGGATTGGCCCAGACGCTGGCCTTTCTAAAAATCGAGGCGGCGCGCATGCAGGGTTATGTTTCGAAAGGGGAAGTGGACGCGGTCACACGCACGCTTCAGGCCTGCTACCAGACCCTGTCAGATGCCTATCTGGATGCACGTCAGGCCATCGACAACTTGCGTCATGTTCCGGATGAAGCGCTGGGCGACTGGCTGCAAATGACTGCAGCCGATTTCAAAACGCTACCGGCATAGATGTCGATGTTTCAAATATCCATTTGAGTCATGTATTTCCGCCGAATGTGAAGGCGCAACTGATCCGTATCGTGCAGGAGGCGCTGACCAATATCCGTAAACATGCGCAGTCGTGTACGGTCACAATTTCAGCTATTGAGCGTGAAGGTGAAGTTGTGATTGAGATACGCGATAACGGGATTGGCTTTTCTCCTGAAGAAGCGATGCCAGCATCGCAATATGGTTTGCGCAGTATGCGAGAGCGTGCGGAATCTATTGATGCTGATTTCCAGATCATCAGCGCGCCGGGCACTGGGACCACTGTGCGCTTGCAAATTCCAATTCGAGATAAAGCCAGCTCATGAGCGAGTCAGATTCGTATTGTTGTGGTTGATGATCACGCTCTCTTCCGGCGTGGATTGGTTGGGTTACTTTCTGAGATGCAAGATTTTAAGGTAGTTGGTGAAGCCGCGGACGGACGGGAAGCGATGAATAGTGATTGCAGACGCAAAAACCCGATGTTGTCTTACTGGATATCAACATGCCAGAGATGGGCGGCGTTGAAACATTGTCTGCCTTGAGAAGGCAAAGCATCTGGATTCACCGGTGTTGATGCTGACCATCTCCCAGCACGAGGAGGATTTGATCGGCGCCATTCGTGCTGGTGCCAGCGGTTACTTGCTCAAAAACGCAGAACCGGAAACACTGCGCAAGACCATTAAGGATGTGGTGGCTGGGAAGTCGGTCCTTGCTCCTGAGATCACCGAGCAGGTTTTTCGTCTGGTGCGAAGCGGGCAATTGGGATCGGCAAGTGTCTTGACCGAACGTGAAGTTGAGGTCTTGCGGTTTTTGGCGCGCGGTCTGACCACGGCGCAAACGGCGGCCGAAATGTTCATTTCAGAGAATACGGTCAAAACACATATCCGTCATATTCTTGAAAAGCTGGAAGTGAGCAATCGTGCTGAGGCAGTTGCGAAGGCAACTCGGCTTGGCTTGATTTGACTGAGGTGACAAATGGGTGATGACAGCGGGTGATAGGAAAATCACCCGCTTGTGTTTTTAAAATCCCTCGCATTGCGCAGGTAAAATACATGACAAACCGGAGAATATTTGGTAAATTATAGGTTGTCAGGTTATTTGTTTAACTGGATATTTCGAAATGAGTCTAATTTCCTGAATTTTCACGCAGAATTCTGATCGCTTCTGCCAACGCTTTATTTCGCGAAGGATTGCATAAGGTCTATGCCGAGCGATGGAATGGGCAGAAAGTGGATGTGGTCATGGCGACAACCATGCAGGAGACACTTGACTTACTTGAAAGCCATCAGCCCAGACCTTGTGATTGTTGACCACGATGATAAGACCATCAATCGTGACGAATTCTTGAACCGCTTTGTAACCGGTGAAATGCCGATGAAAGTGATTCTTGTTTCGCTGGCTTCTTCCGAGCCGGTTGTGATTTACAACCGTGTGCAATTAACGGCAGCCCAGGCGGAAGACTGGCTTGCAAACCCATGGGACGAATAGTCCAATTTTATTCTTAGGAGAGTGCGTATGCGCCACTTTGTAATTGTAGGAATTTTAGTCATCGCCATGGCAGCCCTTACATATGTTGGGCTGGATGCTGTGGGCCTGATGCCTATTCAAGCCAGCGCCCAGGCGATCCCGGTTGACTGGATGTGGAACTTGAATGTGATTGCCATATCCTTTTTATTTGCGCTGATCATTGTTCCTTTGTTTTATAGCCTGGTGGTTTTTCGCCGCAAAAAGGGCGAAACCGGCGATGGGTGAACACATTGAGGGAAATACGCCGTTAGAGATTACCTGGACGGTCATTCCACTTTTTGTGGTGCTTAGCTTTGCGTATCTTGGCGCATATTCACTGGGAGAAACACGCCGGATAGACCCGCAGGCAATGAAGATAAACGTAACGGCGCGGCAGTTTGCTTTTGCGTTTGAATACCCGGAATATGGAATTACTTCTACTGAACTGTATCTGCCGGTTGACAAACAGGTACTTACTCAACATGACTTCGACAGACGTGATCCACTCATTCTGGGTGCCTGAATTCCGCATCAAACAGGACATCGTGCCTGGTATCACGACCGAATACCGCATCACGCCGACGGAAGAAGGCAGCTACAAGGTGCGCTGTGCAGAGTTATGCGGCGCTTCACATGCTTATATGCTGGCGCCAATTCAAGTAGTTTCCCGAAGCGTATTTTGAAAGCTGGGTAGGCGAACGGTTAGTGGAAGCAGAGGCTGCTGCACAAACTCCTGAAGGCCGTGGTGAGGCGCTTGTTTCGCAAAATGCCTGTACGGCCTGTCATACCATTGATGGCAGCGCCGGGCAAGGCCCAACCTGGAAAGGGTTATACGGTTCGCAGGTTGAACTGGCAGATGGCACCACAGTGACAGCCGATGATGCGTTTATTGCTGAATCCATTTTGGAATCCGCAGGCGACGATCGTATCTGGGTTTGAAACTGTTCTGATGCCCGCATATCGAATTTACGGACGAACAGATTGCAGACATCATCGCATATCTGCAAACATTGGAATAGGTGGAGGAGCAACGATGAAAAATATGAAACCAGTTTGGCGCGGCTTGCTGCTGCTTTTGATTGGCGGTGTTGTAGGCTACGCGGTTGGCGTAGGGCTTGATGCCCTGGTGGGTGGCCGGTTGGATTTTGTTGCCCCTCTGGGTGGTATGTTTTCCCTGCTGGGTGCAGCGGTGGCCTTTTTCTTTGGATTGGTCGGCTATCGTGGCATTACGCGTGGTCTGGTCTTTCAAGTAATCGGCACGTTGGTCGGCGGTTTCTTCGTGACTGGCATCCGAGCATTGATGGGTCTATCAACTTTTGGCGGCTTCTTCTTTACTGAACCAGCCTGGGTCTTTGGCGCGCTGACCGGGGCAATTTCCTTCCTGGTTGGTGTTGGCGCATTGACCGATTGGTTCAAGTGGGCCAAAGGTGAAGAAACGTCTGAACACCATGAAGATCCCGAAGGATTTGTGAAATACTTTGGTGTTTCGCTTGACCACAAGGTGATTGGTATTCAATACACTATTACATCGATTGTGCTTTTGGGTGTAGGCGGTTTGTTCGCGCTGATTTTCCGTACGGAGTTGGCTGCCTCGCAATTGCAGTTCCTGACAACCACATTCAAAGCCTTTGACCAGAACGGTCTTCAGTTCTACAACACACTGATGAGTTTGCATGGCATGGTGATGATCGTATCGATCCTGCTCGGCATTGCGGGTGTGATGAATTACCTGGTCCCTATGCTGATGGGTGCGCAGGATATGGCTTTCCCGCGTTTGAACGCCTTCTCTTACTGGATCGCTGTACCGGCGGCGGTATTGCTGCTCTCGGCACTCTTCCTGGGCGGCTTTGACACTGGTTGGACAGGCTATCCGCCGCTTTCGACGCGCTCCCCGGTGGGCATCCAGATGTTCTTCCTGGGTGTGTTCGTAGCAGGCTGGTCGTCCATTCTCGGCTGCGCTCAACCTGATCGCCACCAGTCATCCGTATGCGCGCCAAAGGCATGAGCGCTTTCCGTATGCCCATCTTCGTCTGGGCGGCGATTGCCACCTCCATCATCTCCCTGACCGCCACGCAGTTGATCGGTCTCTCGTTCCAGATGGTCATGTTCCAGCGCCTGTTTGACATGGGCTTCTTCGACGCAGCTCGAGGCGGCAATCCGGTGCTCTTCCAGCACCTGTTCTGGTTCTACTCGCACCCGGCGGTGTATGTCTTCGTGCTGCCTGGTTTGGGCGTGATCTCAGAACTCTGCCGGTCTTTGCGCGCAAGCCATTATTTGGCTATAAATGGATTGCCATGTCCTCGTTGGGCATTGCGCTGGTCGGTTTCCTGGTCTGGGCACATCACATGTTCACATCTGGGATGAACGAATACCTGCGGGTTCCGTTCATGTACAGCACGCTGCTGGTGGCTGTTCCCACGGGCGTCAAATTCTTCTCGTGGGTGGCGACATTGTGGAAAGGCAAGATCACCACGCCGACGCCGATGCTCTTCGTCCTGGGCGGAATCATCGTTTTCTTGTTGGGCGGTCTTACGGGGCCTCCAAATGCCACCGTTTCGACAGACCTGCACCTGCACGATACATACTTCATCGTCGGTCACTTCCATGACACGATGTTCGGCGGCTACATCTTCCCGTTCTTTGCGGCGCTGTATTACTGGTTCCCCAAAGCGACCGGTCGTCGTATGAGCGAAAAATTGGGTAAGCTGCACTTCTGGATCATGACCCCGGCATTCCTGGTGATGACCCTTTCCATGATGCGCATCGGCTTGCTTGGTATGCGCCGCCGCATCGCGGACTATGACCCCATGCTGGGTTTTGACCTGACACATTTGATCACCACCGTTTCAGGATACCTGATCTTCATTTCGGTGGTCATCTTCCTGTACAATTTCTTCCATAGCATGAAACATGGAGAAAAAGCCGAAGGTAACTTGTGGAATTCGCGTTCGCCGGAATGGCAGGTGCCTTCCCCGATGCCTGTCCATAACTACGATCAGGCTTTTGAAGTGGTTGGTGAACCCTATGATTATGGTCTGGAAGGTTCAAAATATGTTGAATTTGCGAAGAGCAAAAAAGGGAAATAGAGGGAGAGGAGACTAATTCATGGACACACACTGATAAAAAGACGGCTCTCAACCAGGGCATGATCATCTTCATTTTCCTGGCAGTTCTAACGGCGCTGGAGTTTTTCATCGCCATTGCGATGGATGCGGTTCCGCTGCTGGCCATCGTTGCGCTGGTCAAGGCCGGGCTGGTGATGTACTACTACATGCACATTTACAAGCTCAATGCCGAAGATGAAGGCGACGAGAATTCTCACGCCTACAAGACCGGTTCCAATCGGCTTGGTCTATGGCTGTTCATCCTGTCAGATTCCTTTGTCTTTGGCGGGTTGGCTGTATCGCGTTTCAACCTGCTGGGAATGACACGTCCGCACCTGGACCAGACCCTGGGCCTGATCGTGACCGCGGTGCTGCTCATCTCCTCGTTCTTCATGAACCGGGCAGAGACATCCATGGCGCATGGGGACCGCAAAGGTTTCCTGATTGGCACATCTCTCACACTGATCCTGGGCATCGGCTTTTTGCTGGGCGTGGTTGGCGTGGAGTGGCCGCAGGCCATTCACGAAGGCGTTACACCTTCTTCGGGGGCTGCTGGCGCGATCTTCTTCATGATGACCGGGATGCACGCCTTCCACGTGTTGACGGGCGTCATCTTCCTGATCATCATCTTGCGTAATGGCGCGCGCGGTTTGTATAGCGAAGAGAAGCACTGGGCTGTGGAAGCCGCCACTGTATACTGGCACTTCATTGACGTGGTCTGGATTTTCTTCTACCCGGCGTTGTATTTGATGGGTTCAGTGATTGGATAAAATGTGAAGACCCTAAAGGTTTGCTAAACCTTTAGGGTCTGAATGAAATTCGAGGGCAAAATGAATACGAAAGTTGTGCAGGTGGGGTTGGGGATCCTGGCACTGATCGGGGTGGTCATTGCCGTAACAATCTTATTTCCAAAAACGGAATACTTTTCGCGGGACGTCTGTATGACCCGGCGAAACCCGCGCCTGAGTTTGAATTAACGCAGGGTAACGGAAGCAGCTTCCGGCTGAGCGAGAAGCGGGGCGATATCGTCCTGTTGTTCTTTGGGTATACCTCCTGCCCGGATGTCTGCCCGACCACCTTGTCTGAAATGAAGCGGGTGATGGCTGAACTGGGCGCGGATGCGGAGCGCGTGCAGGTCGTCTTCGTGACTGTTGACCCGGAACGCGATACGCCCGAAAAGTTGAAGGAATATGTCTCTATTTTCAATCCGGCTTTCATTGGCTTGAGCGGCTCGATGGAAGAGCTGGGAAAAGTTTGGAGTGATTATGGTGTCTACCGGGAAGAGGAGCAAATGCCTAACTCGGCCACCGGTTATCTTGTAAATCATACTGCGCGCGTGTATTTGATCGATCGGGATGGGAACTTGCGTTTATCTTACAGTTATGGCACGCCCACGGATGACTTTGTGCACGACCTGAAAATCCTGTTCAAGTAGTGGAGGGACGCATGTCTCAAAGTTCGTTTGTATGTTGTTTTTGTTGCTGTTCGCCCTTGTGTTGGCCGCCTGTGGCGCGTCAGGCAGTGGCGAGTTGGGTGTCAATGACGTCTGGGCACGGCCAGGCCTGGCCGATGGTAACAGCGCCGTGTTCTTCGTGATCGATAACCCCGGCGCGGAAGATTTTCTGCTTATCGGCTTCCAGCGATGTGGCTGGTGCAGTGGAACTGCATAAAACGATCATGGAAGATGGAAACATGAAGATGATGCAACAGATGAATGTGCCTGTGCCGACTGGTGAAACGGTTTTCAAGCCCGGCGATTTGCATGTCATGTTGATCGGCCTGAAAAACAACCTGAATCCTGGCGATACGTTCACGGTTACGCTCAATTTTGAGATGGCTGGTGAAAAGACTTTAGAGGTTGTTGTTCGAGAACCATAGTTTTCATCCACTAATCTTCGCGAATGAACGCTAAAAAATTCGTGAAGATTAGCGTGGATTTGCGGATAAAACAAAAATGAACCCGTCTACCATCAAACGTATCGTTATTTCCATGCTGCTGGGCATTATCCTGGCGGCCATCACCACCGAGGTCTCATATCAGGTGCTCAAGCGTGAGAACCGCGAGCCTACGCGTGTGGAGCTGGTCATCCCGGCTGGCACGGCGAAGAGCATCGAGAACGGCGAGACGCCTCCCGGCATCCCTGAAGATATGACCTTCGTGGTTGGCGACACCTTTGTGGTGCTCAACCAGGACGAGGTCGATCACCAGCTTGGCCCGTTGTGGATCCCGCCGGGCACTTCGGCCAGCCTCACTCTGGATGTGGAAGAAAATTTCGCTATGAGTGTTCTTTCCAGGCCACCAGGATATTTGGCCTGGATGTGCTCCAGCCTGTCACGCTCGGCACGCGCCTGACCGGAGTATTCTGTTTGCGGGCTTACCGCTGGGCGCTTTGTTTGCCGTCTACAGCGTTTTGCTGACGTCTGATAAAAAGAAGGAGAAGGAAGCGTGAAAGTTTTCCGAGCTATCTTCTCGCGTCAATGGATGTTGGCTACACTGCTGGTCCTGGCTGGTGGGGCGCTGTGCGTGCGCCTGGGCATCTGGCAGTTGGATCGTCTCGAGCAGCGCCGCGCCTTCAACGCGCATGTTGAATCCATGTGGGCGGCTGAACCGATAACCCTGACAGGGCAGCCATCTGAAGATCTGACAGCGATGGAATACCGCGCTGTTGAAGTCAGCGGGACATATGACTTTGAGAACCAGATTGCGTTGCGGAACCGCTACTTCCAGGACGAGTACGGCTATCATCTGCTCACGCCTCTTCTCCTGGACGATGGGTCTGCTGTGCTGGTAGACCGGGGCTGGATTCCCGCTGACGGGAATGACTCGCCCGCCGATTGGCGTAAATACGACCAGCCCGGCCCGGTCACGCTTCAGGGACAGATTCGGCTTGGGCGGGCCAAACCAGATATGGGGGGCGTCCCCGATCCAACTCTGACTCCCGGGCAGACGAGGCTGGATTTCTGGAACATCGTCAATCTGGAGCGCATCCAGGGGCAGGTTCCTTATCCGTTGTTGAATGTGTTTGTCCAGCCTGAGATTGATGCAGATGATGTCGAGCCGCCGGTCCCTTATCAGCCTGAAATCGAACTGACCGAAGGTTCGCATCATGGTTATGCTTTCCAGTGGTTCACGTATGCGACCATCTTGGTGGCTAGGGTATCCTTTCTATGTGCGCAAGCAAATGAAGGAGCAATCATGAAATTTTCACTTTCGTCATCCTTTGCCCGCCTGACGCTGTTCGTGTTGGTGGCCGTTTTCCTGGTAACCATTGGCGGACGCCTGGTGACTTTGAGCGACGCGACCGAAGCCTGCACAGGCTGGCCGTTGTGCCAGCCGCAGGGTGTGTTGGGCTGGATGCAGTTATTCCACCGCGCTTCGGTTGCCTTTGCCAGCGCCTTGATGCTCTACCTGCTCTACCGTGCCTGGCGTGACGTGCGCGACCATCGCGTGTTGTTGCCGCTTGCTACGATCACCGTTATTTTGTTCTTCGCGCAGGTTTTCGTGGGCGCGATGGAAGTCACGCGCGGCTTCCCGCTCTACTTGACGGTTCTGCACGCGTTGACTGTTGTAGCTCTGTGGGCTGGCTTGTTGGGATTGGTTGCTGGCTTCTGGTTTCATGGCGCGTGAGACGGTGGCATTTCCGCCCCTGGATATTCGCCAACGAGTGCGCGATTTCCTGACGCTGACCAAGCCTATCGTGGTGCTGCTCTTGCTGGTGACAACCTATGCCGGGATGGTGGTGGGCGGCAAAGCCTGGCCCTCCTTCTCGCTGACCTTCTGGACGTTAGTGGGCGGCTTCATGGCCGCAGGCGGCTCCTCGGCCATCAACCAGTACATCGACCGCGATCTGGACAAGAACATGCAGCGCACACAGAAACGTCCGCTGGCAGCCGGGCGCATGACGCCTGCTGAAGGGCTGGCTTTCGGGTTGGCTTTGTCGGTGTTGAGCTTTTATATCTATGCGGGATTTGTCAATTTGCTGGCGGCGTTTTTATCGCTGGCAGGCATCATCTACTACGTGGTGCTGTACAGCATCCTGCTCAAGAAAGCGACTGTGCAGAACATCGTCATCGGTGGCGGCGCGGGGGCCATCCCGCCGTTGGTCGGTTGGGCGGCTGCGACGGGGAGCCTGAATATCCCGGCGTTGTTCCTGTTTGCGATCGTCTTCATGTGGACCCCGCCGCACTTCTGGGCGTTGGCTATTGTCCGCAAAAAGGATTATGCCCGCGCAGGCGTGCCGATGATGCCGGTCGTGCGTGGCGAGAAAGAGACCCGCTGGCAGATATTTGATTTACACGCTTGAACTTGTTGCCCTAACTTTGTTGATGCCTGTGTTCAAATTTACTGGCACGATTTATCTGGTTTCGGCAGTGGCGTTGGGTCTGTGGCTGATCTACACAGCCTGGCAGGTCTGGCGGGTAGAGGGCAACAAGATCGCCTGGAAGATGTACCGTTATTCCAGCATGTATCTGGCCTTTATTTTTCTGGCCTTGATGGTGGATGCGGTGGTGTGATAGTTAAGGTGACTGTCATCTCCGAGATGACAGTCACCTCTGTATCGTGCACAAAATCCCTCCAATCAATTCGGAGGGATTTTGTCTTTACCTCTAAGAAAGCGTTGTTATTATGGAATTACCGAATAGTTGCCAGAAACCAGTGGCAAGCTAGGCGAGAGGCGATTCGTGACACAGTCCGGTACGGCTACCTCGCCAGCAGTGAAGTTCAGCATGGTAGCGGAGACCCCAAAGCGTACATATTGTCCGACTTGCCAGCCACCAGTGCTGTTGGTTTGGGTTACCAAGCCGCCAAGGTAGGCATTTGTCCCGTCGATGCTGAGGCAGGCAATGTCACCAGTGACGGTTGTCCCCGCTTCACCGTATGTGCCTTGGGGGCCGGCATAGAAAATGATAAACATCCCGCTATCGGGCTCGCCGGAGTAAGTGTTAAAGGTGACTGTGGGCGAACTGTAAACGCTACCGAGCGTGCCGCTGCCTGAAACACCGGGACAGCCAACGAGGTAAGTAACCCCACCCGCAGTTACGGTGCCGGACTGTGATGGATACCTGAAGGTGCGAGTGCCGGGCATCTGTTCCATTCCACTGGTGAATGTACTCCAACCAGCGCCTTGATACTGAGTGATGCATGGACCGAAAACCTTCCCGGTCTGGAAGTAGAAGTTGTCAATGCCCGAAGATGTATTCACAACCGGGAATAACTCTTGTGATTGCCGTTGTAAGTTACCTTGAACTTATATGTTGCAGGACGGGCGAACAAGGGTATGTCCTTGTAACCGGATGTGTTCAAGTTGCCCCAGCTGTACCAGTATCCGCCACCTTGATCGAGAATGGCATTGCCATCGGTGATTGCTGATCCGGTGTGATCGTTCAGCCAGATGCGCAGGATCTCGGTATACCATGTATAGTTGGATGCAGTCAGTTGAGCGAGCAATTGCTCCACTGATCCCTGATTGACCATCATCCTGATCTTTGTATACCCGGACGGTATTTCGGAGAAGAGCTTGCCGTTAGCGTCCGTTGCACCGGGAAGTTCCGCTCCCCAACTGCCGCCGTAAGCCGGCTGAGCTTTAGCACCAGATACTCCATTTCCGTTTTCATCCAATACTTTCAGCGCCACATAGGATTTGTTGAAGGTGCAGCCACTGAAAGTCAGATCCATACGATTGTCCGGTCGGAAGTTGAATTTGTACGTACCTGGCAACAGTTCCATGGATGGTTTGATGAAGAAGGTTGAGTCTCCTGTGCTGCCGCCGTATGAGATCTGACCAGGATAGCCGAGGGCAACATTGGTTGTCTGCCATGTGAGCTGTGTATCTGCATCCGGAACCGCCACGCTGACTTTGACATCGGCAGTAGCTTTATATTGCATCTCGAATGAATAGGTGCCGGGGAAGAACTCAGCCGCCGTCTCTCCGGGAGCGGTGGAGCCTGTCGCGCCGCCGGGGAACCACCAGGTGGAGTAGGTACTACCCACACCATAGCGTGGGTTGCCTCCATCGATCGGTACACTGCCGCACGTTTCCATTCTCAAGGTTAGCAGATTAGTGTCGAATTCGAAGAGAGAATTAACCGAAACATCCTGAGTTATGACCTGCGTGGTGTTATTGAAGCGCATCTCGTAGGACATGGTTGTGGCTAAACCGTTCTGGTAGACAAACAAGCGCCCATTTGCATCTGTGCTTCCGGGAACAAACCATGTACCGTAGGCTGACCCATATCCACCGCGCGCCGTTCCGCCTGCCAGTCCTTTGCCTGCATGGTCTTTCAGGCTGAGGATGATCACGCTCTTTGTCATACTACAACCGCTGACATCCAGCTTGGTCTGGTAACTGCCGAATTTGAAAGTGTAGTTGTAGGGAAGCAGTTCCATTGGGCCGGTGAATGTCTTCCAGCCGCTGGCGTAATATTGTATTGTGCCGGGATATTGCAAGTTTAACAGTGGTTGTATTGTAGGTCAGTGGATTCGTCGATGTTATATCAATATTGGAGCGTTGTTCGGTTTGACCGGCCCATTTCATCTGGAATGAATATTTTCCGGGGAGTAGTTCGAGCGATGTGCTGCCGTTTGCATCTGTTGTGCCGAGGTTTTCCAACCAGATGCATAGTATCTGACTACTCCGCCTTCCAAACCTGTGTTGTCGCAGGTTGTCAAGCTTGACTTCCATGTCAACGGTCTGGAATTCGAGCGGGTTTGTGGTTGAGATGGCGATATTGGATTTTTGTTGTGTGTATCCTGCCCAAGTCATCTGGAAGGAGTAGATGCCAGGGAGGAGTTCGCAACTTGGCTTCGCCATTTCCGTCTGTGGTGCCGAAGTCTTTCCAACCAGATGCGTAGTATTGGACCACTCCGCCTTCAATGGGGTTATCGCCGGAGTCTTTGAAGTTCACCACCATTTCCACAGTCTCAAACTCGAGTGGGTTTGTTACGTTGAGATTGATATTCGATTTTTGTTGTGTGTAACCTCCAAAGTTCATTCTGAAGGAGTAGGTGCCAGGTAGAAGTTCGAGCTTGGCTTCGCCGTTTAGGTCTGTAGTTCCGAAATTCTTCCAGCCAGAAGCATAGTACTTAACAATGCCGCCTTCGATGGGGATCGCCATCAGACTCTTCGAATGTCACGAGCATGTTTGTTGTTGTGAACACCAAAGGCTTGTTTTCATCCAGGGAAATATCAACGTTCGACTTCTGCTGGGTGTAGCCGCCAAAGGTCATTTGGAAGGAATACTTTCCGGGTAGTAAATCTGGGCCAGTGGCAATGCCGGAGCCATCGGTTGTGCCAAAATCTTTCCAACCAGAAGCGTAGTACCGAACCACGCCACCAGAAAGCGGAGAACCAACGGAGTTTTCCAGTGTCACACTCATCACTTCATTGACGGTCTGGAATATGACCGGGTTGGTTGTTGTAATATTGATATTGGACTTCTGCTCGGTAGCACCTGCATAGGACATGCGGAATGAGTAGGTTCCGGGCAGTAATTCCACATGGGGTGTGTAACCATCTGCGCCGGTAGTGCCGATGTCCTTCCAGCCGGATGCGTAGTACTGTGCAAAGCCTCCCGGAATGCCGTTATGCGGCGGGGTCTTTTGCTCAAGCTTGGCATAGACGCTCAATGTCTGGAAGTTGAGCGGGTTTGTTGCCATAATGTCAATGTTCGACTTCTGTTGTTTATAGCCTGCCCAACTCATGCGGAAGGAGTAGGTGCCGGGGAGAAGTTCCATCGAAGCGTTGCCAGATGTATCGGTCAGAGCCGGAGCCGAAGGTCTTCCATCCAGAAGCATAGTATTCGACGCCTCCGTTCTCCAGTGGCGCTGAGGATGAATCCATGAAGTGGACCACCATCGGATAGGTCTGGAAGATCACAGGGTTTGTTGTCGTGATGTTGAACGTTCGATTGTTGCTGTTTGTAGCCTGCCCAATTCATGCGGAAGGAGTAGGAGCCGGGGAGAAGTTCCATCGAAGCGTCGCCAGATGTATCGGTCAGACCGGAGCCGAAGGTTTTCCATCCAGAAGCGTAATATTCGATGCCTCCGTCAGCCAGCGGCGCACCAGAGAAATTCTGGAAGTGGACCACCGCAGGGAGGGTCTGGAAGATAATCGGGTTGGTTGTTGTAATGTTGATATTCGACTTCTGTTGTGTGAAACCCGCGTAAGACATCCTAAAGGAATATGTTGCAGGTGCGCCCGGCATGGCGAAACTCAACACGCCGTTGGCGGGTGTGGTGCCAATGGTCTTCCATCCACCGCTGTAATACTCGGCGAAACCACCAGCGATCCCAACGCCGCTCGAGTTCAGTAATTTGACCACCGTCAGGCTGTAGGTGCAGGTGTTACCTGTGCAATCGACGTTATCGAGAATGTAGGTTTCAGCGCCAACCTTGACCACTACATCATAGTAATTCTTGAGCAAGGTCATGGTGGTTGAATTGTTTTGATAGGTGCGATTATCAACATCACCGCCTGTGGCTGAGTTCACTATGCCATCATTGGTCTTGATATAGGTATGGACACCTGTTTTGCCCGGGAAGTTCAGAGTGAAGGTTGCAACGATATTATCAATGGAACAGGTTGCACCGTTGCAGTCCACGCTTTCATAGATATTCGCTTGAGCGCCTTTGACGACCTTGACATCATAGAATCCTTTGAGCAGGACTAATGATGTTGTGTTGTTTTGGAAGGTGCGGTTATCGACATCTCCTCCGCCAAAGCCTGCAATGCCATCGTCCGTTTTGACGTAGGTGTGCACGCCGTTGATGCCGGGGAAATCCACAGTAAGCGTTGCTACAATGTCAGTGATGGAGCATGTTCCGCTGGTGCAGTCCACCCCATCATAGATATTCTGTTGCGCGCCTTGCACCACCTTCACATCGTAGATGCCCTTGAGCACTTTCATCGAAGTATTGTCGTTCTTGTAGGTGGCGTTGGCTACGTTTCCGCCCGTGAATGAGTTGGCAATGCCATCATTCGTCTTGACGTAAGTGTGCACGCCGTTGATGCCAGGGAAATCCACAGTCAGCGTCGCTACAATGTCTGTGATGGAGCATGTTCCGCTGGTGCAGTTGACCGGCTCGTAGAGGTTCTGCTGCGCGCCTTGCACCACTTTCACGTCGTAGATGCCCTTGAGCACTTTCATCGAAGTATTATCGTTCTTGTAGGTGGCGTTGGTTACGTCCCTCCCCCGAATGCGATGGGATTCCCGTCGGTGGTCTTGACGTAGGTGTGCACGCCGTTGATGCCAGGGAAATCCACGGTAAGCGTCGCCACAATGTCAGTGATGGAGCATGTTCCGCTGGTGCAGTCCACTCCATCATAGATATTCTGTTGCGCGCCTTGCATCACCTTCACATCGTAGACGCCCTTCAGCACTGTCATCGAAGTATTTTCGTTCTTGTAGGTGGTGTTGGTTACGTCGCCGCCCGTGAATGAGTTGGCAATACCATCATCCGTCTTGACGTAGGTGTGCACGCCGTTGATGCCAGGGAAATCCACCGTCAGCGTCGCCACGATGTTGTCTATGCTGGCGCAAGAGCCGAAGACCATGACATCGTCGATGACCTTATTCATGGCTCCTTGGACGACCACTACGTCGTACTTGCCGGGCTCCAGGGTGGTAAATACGGCCTGGTCGTTTTTGTAGGTCTGATTCGCAACGTTAGCGCCGCCGGCCACACCGGTCACGCCGTCGCTTTTCTTGATGTAAGTGTGCACACCGTTGATTCCCGGGAAGTTTACCGTCAGCGTTGGTTGCGCCGTGCAAGTAGCGCCGGTGCAGTCAATGTTGTCATAGGTATAGTAATTGCCCGCAACTTGCGTGATGACATCGTAGCTATCCTGCAAAACCTTGAAGACAGCCTGATCCGTCTGACCAGACGCCTGGATTGCCGTCCCGCCGTTTGCGGAGCACGCTGTTCCGTCAGGGACGCGGACCCAAATGTTGACACCGCTGAAACCGGCAAATGGTACTGTCAGCGTGGCAACGCCGTAATCAGCGGTGCATGATCCCGTATCTGTGCAGTCAACATTCAGCTTCTTTTCGTACGCACCGCCCCCTTGCTGCACCCACACATCGTAGTAATCTGCCAGAACGTTGGTCGCCGCCAAATCCGTATTTGACCCCAACGGCGTAACCACATCGCTGTTGGTACCTGGCTTGCGTACCCAAATGTTGCCTACGGTGACGTCGGGGAAGTTGATCGTCAAGGTCTTGACGATAAAATCTGCCTTACATGGCCCATTGGCTGTACAGTCAACATCTAGCTTCTTTTCATAAGCACCGGATCCCTGTTGGACCCATACATCGTACGTGTCGGCCAATAAGTTGACCGGCCCAGCCGAGTTGATCTTGGATCCCAATGGAGTGACCACATCATTGTTGGTCCCGCCTGATTGACAAATCCAGACATTGCCCACGGTTACGCCGTTGAAGTTGACCGTCAGGTTGGCCACATTGTATGTTGCTGTGCAAGCGCTGGCAGTGGTACAGTTCACGTTAGAGATGATCTCCCACTTGCCATTTCCTTGCTGCGCCCACACGTCATAGTTGTCGGCCAGTAGGTTGACAGGGCCATAGGAGTCAGTCTGGCACCGGACCATGGAACGACATCGCTGTTGGTGCCCGGCACCCTGACCAGGACATTACCCACGGTGACGCCGGAGAAGTTGACCGTCAGGTTGGCAATGCTGTAATCCGCTGTGCATGTGCCTCCTCCAGAGCAGTTCGCGGAAATGATCTCCCAATTGCCGCTGCCTTGCTGAGCCCAGATGTCGTACGTGTTGGCCAGTAGGTTGACCGGGCCGTATAAGTTGGTCTTGCTGCCCGACCAGGGGATGACATCGCTGTTGGTGCCGGGGACGCGGACGAGGACGTTGCCTACCGTGACACCGGGGAAGTTAACCGTCAACGCGCTCACCGTATAGGTTGCCGTGCAAGGGCCGCCAGAGGTACAGTCAACATTGAATACCTTCTCATATGATCCACTCCCTTGTTGTACCCACACGTCGTAGGTACCGTAGGGCACACCAGCGATCGCCGAGTCGGTTTGAGGGCCAAGTGGCGAGATCACATCAGTGTTCGTGCCCGCCTGACGGACCCAGACATTGCCTACGGTGACACCGGTGAAGTTGACCGTGATGGTTTGTTCGGGATCATCCGCACTGGCACTCATCGTCGACATGGCGGTAATTAACAATACCAGAATGCCGACAAGGCATAATAATCTAAACTTTTTCATTACATTTCTCCTTTTGAAATTGAAATATCTAATATGAAAAAGATGAGCATGAGATTAGTAACTTGAACGAGCTTCTTCAATATCTTTACCTCCTATTTCCAACTTAAAACAAATAACCGGCCACAAGGGCCGGTTTCGCTATTGGCTCCCCAAAGACGTTCTCCTGGGTTATTATGAATGTTAGCTGCGCTTCAGGTGAAGCGACCAAATTAGGTCTTTGGATCTAGGCTTCCAAAACTTGCTGGATATTCAATTGTCCCCGTACCACTAAAGGAAAGTCCCCGAATCTAACTGTAAAGTTTTTATGTCTACACAAACATTATAGTTGTTATAAGTCACAAAAAGGTCGCAAAAAGTGCAAATATGGTCGCAGAAATAACCAGAAGAAGTCGTAGTGTTTGGTAGTGATACCAATAAATGGTTTGTGTACTTACTTTTAAAAATCCCGCATAGTGTGGCCAATTTCATTATACAGAATTTCTCAACAAATACAAGCGTTTTTCCGAAATGGACTCTGTGTAAGTTATCAGCGCAGTACAATATGTTCAAAATTCGCTTTTACCTTAAATTCACAGCCGTTCTTCCGCGTTCCTTCGAATTCTACCTCGCCGCTGAGGGTGCCGTCTTCATTGTAGTAGCTTGAAACCTTTCCTTTTTCTCCATACCACCAGACCGACCGAATATACAAGCCGGCAGCAGAAGGGACGCGTCCTTCGAGCGCAAACGGCACTAGCCTGTCAGAGAAATTATCTTCCAGATTCCGAGGCAGGGTGATTAGCGCATATTTCCCGTGTGCTCCCCAAAGACGCAGATCGATCCGGTCATCGTGCACTGACACTTCGATTTCTGTTCCTTGTTCCTGTCCATCTTCGTTGCATCCGGAAAAAGCTATATCGAAACTAGGGTCTTGACAGGGTTGGCGATTGGGAGTTCGAGCAAGGGGCCATTTTCGGGTGGATTATCCGATGCGCTGCATGCAGGTTGACGCTCTGCCGCATCAGGTTGCTTAGCAGGCTTGGCTCTGCTACCGACTGTATCGCCATATCCAACCAATTCAACCGCATCGATCTCGTCCCAGGGCAGGCCAATTACGGATTGGTCGATCGTAATTTTGACACTAACAACTTGATAGTCCACATCCCCACTGAAACAGACAGGATGTATGGGCAATCAGACGCCAGTTCTGGTTCAGCGGTAAACACCTCGTGGTAGACGCCCTGCATATCGACCACTTCCACACGGGAAACCTGTGTAGGGGTGTGGGATTCGTAAATATTTATTTCCGTTGGGATCACCGGGGTATCGTAGCGAACCTCGAGCCATTCTTTGGTGTAATCCCCGTACGAAGCCCAGGCCGTTGACCTGTCCCCACATTCGAGCGTATCAGGCGCGCCGGTGGCTTGTTGTGCGCCCCAATCCGGATTGTCATATTCCGAACTGGCATGGGCGGAACTGGCCCACTGGCGGATAAGCTCTTGTTTTGCTGCTTTCGCTGCCTCCGGCGGCTCATCCCCTCTGGTTGCTCTGCTAAATAGACTACAGGATAGGGAGGCCAAAACCAAAATTATTGCGATGAAATAAATCGGTGAGTTTTTCTTGCTCATTTTGCATCCTCCTACACAAGCCCTCAGTTTTATCCTGGTATTGCAAAAAAGAGTTACTCTTGGCGATTTGTATCTTCTTTCCATTCCTGCAAACTCATCGTAAATGTGCTGCCTTTGCCGTGTTCACTTTCCACTTCCAGGGAGCCCTGGTGTTGCTGAATGACCTGGCGCGTGATGGCTAGTCCCAGGCCGATACCGCTGAATAGCTCTTCGCCATCTTTCTCCAGATGGTAGAAACGGTCGAAGATGCGCGGGCGTGTGTTGGGCGAGATCCCAATGCCATGATCTTCCACCGTGACGAAAACCCGCCCTTCGCCTTTTTTCAGGCGGATTTCCACATCACCGCCTTTAGGACTGAACTTGATCGCGTTATCGACCAGCGCAGTCAGCGCGTGCTCTAATGACTCAGCATCTCCCAAGATTGGCGGCAGGTTGCGATCTTCCGTCAGGCTGAGATGGACACCTCCTTTGGCGGCATGTGACTTGTATTTTTCTAATACGGCTGAAGCCACTTCGCCCATGTCCACAGCCTTGAATTCGGGTAATACCAAATCCAGCTCTTGCAGGAAGAGAATGTCGTTGACCAGGGTGGCAATTTTATGTATGTTCTTTGCAACTCTGTCTACCGCCTGTGTCAGTTGATCCTTGTTGAGCATGCCGCTTTGTAAAATCTGCAGGTAGCCGCCGGCTGCCTGCAGCGGAGTGCGCAGTTCGTGCGCTACGCTGGTCAGGAACTCGCGCCGGGCCACATCATGCTCGGCCAGCTTCTGGTAGGCCTGCGCCAGTTCGCGTGCCCGCAGACGCAGATCTTCAATCGCCATTTCATCGTTATCTCGCAGGCGGTTACTGATCTCGCGCACCATAGCCATCGAAACGCTGGCGCTGTGTTGGAGCACATCCTCAAAGGCTTCTTTCTCCAGTTCGAGAACGGCCAGGTCGGTTTTGGCGGTTACGGTGGCTGCGCGGGGCGCGTTGTGGATAAGCCCCATTTCGCCGAAGAAATCTCCCGGGCGGAGCGTTTTCAACGGGCGTTCCTCTGATTGGTTGATGTTCTTGGTAACTTCAACCTCCCCCTCCAGGATCATATAGAAGGTGGTCTCGACTTTGTTTTCCTGGCACAGCACAGTCCCGGCTGTGTAGTTTTGCACCTGACTGTGCAAAACCAGTTCCTGTACTTCGTCCGGTGTGATGCCAGGAAAGGCTTTCGGGATGACCGTACTGGGGGCGCGTCTGGTTATCATAAACTAATTTTACACGCAGATTTATGAAAGAGCTTCATCCATTTGGGTTAAAGTTTTGCGCGCGGATGGCCTGGACAATCTCCGGGTGCATTTGCCAGCCTTCATCAGTGAGCACTTCCTTATCCCAGGGGAAGATGACCAGCGCGTCGCTGGTCAGGGCGGTGAAGTCGGGCTTGGGATCGGCCCATGAATGGGTGACCAGGCTCAGGGTCCAGACACGACGCGCACCACGCTCAAGCGCTCGGGCTGCAACGATGGCCAACGTCTCGCCCGAGTCAGCGATCTCGTCGATCACGGCCAGCCTCTGGCCTGCTACCGTTGACGGAACATCCACCCGCCAAATGGGACTCTCGTATTGCACCACATCATTGATCCGCCGCGTCACGCGCACGGGATACAGCTCACGCCGCAGCGCGCAGGCCACAGCCGTTGCAGGAAACAATCCTGCGCGAGCGATGCCGATCACGATGTCGATGTTTTTGTCGGCCAACTGCTCGGTCAATGCCCGGCTGAGTTCCCCAAATCGTTCCCAGGAAATTTCTTCGATGCCTTCGCGGTGGGCGTAGTCGTAGCTTTTCATCAAAACTTATAGCCGATCATGCGCAGGAAATTCTTGCGCCAGGTGATGCCTTCATCATCCTCCACACCTTTGGGTGAGAAGCCATCCACCACACCCAGGATGCCGCGGCCTTGCTCGGTTTCAGCAACCAGCACCTCGGTCGGGTTGGCAGTGGCGCAGAAGATGCAAGCCACTTCCGGGATCATCTTGACGGTATTTAGCACGTTGATGGGGAAGAAGCCCTCCGCCAGGAACAGGATGAACGAATGCCCGGCACCAACGGCCAGGGCGTTCTTCTTGGCCAGTTCGATCATGTCCTCGTCCGTGCCGGTCCAGCGCACCAGGCAATCGCCGGAGGCCTCGCAAAAGGCCAGGCCGAATTTGATTCCCGGCACGCCGCCCACCAGTGCTTCATGAATGTCTTCGACTGTCTTGATGAAATGGGATTGTCCGAGGATGAAATTGATGGGTTCAGGTTTCTCGATTTTGACGGTTTTCAGTTCCATTGGGTGCCTCCTTTTTGAATCTGATTGTAACCTGTACTGATCTTACAAGTGCAACGCACTTCAACATCGAAGTGCGTTGCACTTTTCCCTAAAAACCAGGAAACAGTTTTTCAAGCTGTTGCAAAAATTCCGGATCGATACCATTGCCACCGAGGTAGTAAGGAGCCAATGCCAGCCCGCCAATGGCATACGCAAGTGAGATGGCAAGTCCGCCAACTGCAAAGCCGCCGCCCAATGCCAGGCCACCTGCTGCGGCCAATATTCCAATTGCTACACCACCGAACGAAAACAACCCCAGGCTCAATCCGCCCAGCGTGATGCCGCCGGCAGCGATGCCTCCGAGCGCCAATCCGCCGATGGCGAGGTTGCCAATGGCAATCACCCCTTTTGCCACGCGCGGTGCGCCGGTTTCCGGGTTGATGCCCTGCGCGATGTGGATGAGTGGCCAGCCGAACAACTCGGCTTCGGATTTGTATTCGTAATTCCAACCATAGCCATAACCGGAATATACAATATTTGGTGTAGCCTCGGCGCGCGGACGGTCATCTAGCCATTCGCCGCAGTAACGACACTTGACTGCCTCGTTCTGGATATTTTCTGCACAATAAGGACAAGTTTTCATGTCAACTCTCCTTCTGTTCGAAAAACACGAGCAGCGTACTGCCGTATTTTCTCTCGTCAACCTTTTCCAAATTGATCAGCTCCAAATCGCGGTATTCACGGGGTGCGATCTGCACCATCGCCCAGCCGGTCTCGGTCAGCCAGCCGGAGTTTTCGTCCAGCGCCAGCAACGCGCGCGACCACATATCCTTGAATTGGGGGGGAGCGATGTAGATGAATTCGAACTGCCTGTCAGGCTGCCGGACCAGCATGGTGAAGGCATCCCCTCGCCGGACTTCAGCCCGCTCTGCCAATTTGCAGTGTTCCAGGTTCCATTTGATCGTCTCGATCGGCGCGCGGTTCAAGTCGCTGAAACGCACCAACGATGCGCCCCAACTCAAGGCTTCGATGCCAACCGCGCCGGTCCCGGCGAACAGGTCCCACCAGGTTGAATTCACCACATCCCCGGCCAGGATGTTGAACAGTGCCTCCTTGGCACGGTCTGTGATCGGGCGGGTGGTGTCGCCGGGCACGGATTTCAGCTTGCGTCCGCGTGCCGAGCCGGAGATAACGCGTAAGCTCATTCGACGCTTTTCCTAGCTGCCATCAGATTTCCGTGCGGTGCGATGACGGGCACCACGCAGCCAGTAGACAGGATAAACCGTTGGCCTTTGGTCTGCGCAATGGCATCAGCCGCTTCACCACGGACTTCGGCCTGCTCCCGGTATACCAGCGTGTCCTGTCTCAAGCCGCCGCAGACTGTGAAACCGGTTGAGACATCCGAAGTCTTCAAGACTTCGGATGTCTTAAAAGCTTCAGCTAAAGACGGCGGCGCTTCGCGATCATGCCAGTTGACGATTGGGAATGAGAATTCGTCGACAATCTCGAAATAAACGTCTCTGCCGTGCAAGTGCAGCATGTTGCACCACAGGTCGCTGGCTGGTTCCAGAACTTGCTGGTCGAATGGGATTCCAAAGGTTTTGTACTCGTCCAGGGTCAGCAGCCCCGCCTGGGCGTGCTGGACGGCGTAGAAGATGCCGTCAACCCCGGTTTCGAGGGTTGCATCCACAAAGCGCCGCGCAGACGTGGCGATGGTCTCCAGGCCTTTCAGCACCGCTTCAGGATACTTGCGGATGTGCGCGATCAGTACATCTCCACCGACCAGGTTCTTGGCCTGTGCCAGCGGGCTGAAAACGGTTTGCAGCATGGGCACGTCGGGGCCAAGTCCCGCACGGATTTGACGGAGGCAGGCCAATTGTCCGGCGAGATGCGCGGCGGCTGGTTCGAGCACGGGGAGTGTTTCCCAGTCCCCCGGTTTTTGAATCAAGCGCTTTGTGTAGCGGCGCGTCCCTTCAGTGTGGCCCTCCCAAGCGTCTTCCACACCCCAATCTCTCAGGCAGAAAGATGAAGCAGGCGTGACCTTGACCAGATCGAAGTCGTAGGTTTTTTGGAATTGGAGGGTGGCGGCGGCCAGCGTATCCGGTGATTGGTCATCAACAGGGAAGTGCCGCCACAGGGCTACAGGTGGGCGGTCTGTACCCTCGCCATTCAGGCAGGTTTGTAAACGTTCACGATGAGAAATGCTCATTTTTTATCTCTTTCTTATCTCGCAGAATATTGCGCCGTCGCGCTCTACCCTTTGGAAATATATATTGGTGTCGGCATTACGCTGCAGGTTGGGAAAAGCGCGGGAATGATACAGGACGTAATCGTCCGGTTGGATCAGCTTCAATTTGTGATCGAATACATTTACATTTTCTGGCGCGTAGTAGGCGGCGATGTAAAATTCTCGTCTCACAAACAGATTGACCGGTTCTTCAGCAACAAGGCTTAGTTGTTCAACTGCTTCTTTGTAGCAGGTCAGCCAGTAGTCGGTTTCAAAGCGCTGGGCGGCCCCACCCGTCCCGCCGACAAATTGATTGTAATAGGTATATTGATACGGATGCAAGCGGATGCCCGGGATGATTCCCGGAAGGAGCAGTGCAAGGATAAGCGCAGCCTGGAGCCAGGGTTCGCTTCAGCCAGCCGAATAGCTGCATCCAGGGCAATGCCAGCCAGCACAAAGAGGGGCGGGACGATGAACAGGAAATGGCGGAAGCCATCGTACATCGGCGGTTGACGAAGCAGCACATAGCCAAAGGGAATCGCAAACCAGCCCAAGGTTGGCAGCAAGGTCTTCCATTGGATACTCTTGCGGAAAGTCTTGACCGCAGCGATGACGAAGCCCAGGCCTGCTACCGGCCAGACAGGCTCGGTCAGTGTGAAAAGCATCATGGCCGGGAGATAGCGCAGCGGTAGCTTGTCCGCCTGGTAGATGTCGCCATAGAAGTAGACGTTCAGTGTGGTCGGGTTGTCGGCCATAAATTGCATCACGCGGATGAACCTACCGATTGGCGCTTCCCACAGATACGGCCAGGTGATGACCATGACCGCATAAGCGATCAAACCGTATGGAACGAACCACCAGATGCGCCCAAGTTTGCGCAGCGTCAGGAAGTAGATGCCAGCCAGCACCGCGGCTAAAGGCCCCAACACACGGATGTTGGTTGTCAGCCCAAGGATGATGGCTGGCAGCAAAATGTGCTTCAGGGTCTGCTTTGTAGTAGCCGTAGTAGCGACTTTAGTCGCCTTTGCATCTGAACGACTGAAGTCGTTACTACGTTTTTGTAATTTTGTTTCACCAGATCCTGGATTTGCCAGCCTATCGGCCATACGGAATCCCAGTTCCAGTGTGATCAGAAAGAAGACCAGAAAGGGCGGGTCTTTGGGATTGATGAAGGCATGTTCCCACAGGATGGGTTGGGTGGACATGAAGGCTGTCGCACCAAAAGCCGCCCAGGGACGCATCCAGCGAAGACAGAAAATGTAGAAGAAATACAGGCCAACCTGGAAGGTCAGGAAGTTGACCAGGTGCCAGGAAGAGGCCATATCCAGGCCCAACCATTGCAGCAGAAGGGCGGGAATCCTGGCGATGAGCAAATAAGCTGGGCCGCGGTTAGCATGATCGCCGGGGCTGGGGCCGTAAGCGTTGATCAGATCGAAATCGCCACTGAACCATTCAGCTGGCGAGTAGGCATAACCGATGGCGTCGGCGTAGCCGTAGAACAACGGCTCGTCGAGGGACAGGCCGTAATCCTGGAAGGTGAACAGGCCGACGATCAGGTTGATGGATATAAGAAATAATATAGGAACTTGTTTGCTTTGAAGGAAGCGTTGCAGTCGTTGTTGAAGCATGGCGGGTAGATTTTACCCTGAACTGATTTGGAAAATATCCATAACTTTTACCGCTAAATCACTAAGGCACAAAGTCGCAAAAATTTTTCCTTTGTTCTCTGTGCCTTAATGGTGAAAGACAGTAATCAAACGTTTTTTCAGGGAGTTTTCTTCTTTCTCGGCTTTTTCCCCAATGTTTTCAATAAAGCACCCAGTTCTTCTTCTTCATCCTGCTGATTGTTGATGTATTCGGTCATGAAGGGGGAACGGCGCAATCGCAGCGCCATCGGTGCAACTGTCTTCAAGTCTTCAGCGGTAACTTTCGTGCGTCCATCGGCTGCCGCATGGGCACGTGCCGATTCGAACCAGGTGATTTCAGCGCGCAGCGAGTCGATGCCCATTTTTTGCACCAGTTTGATGGCCGGGTTGGCGACCGTGTCCGGGATGGTCACTTCGCGCAGTCGTTGCCGGGCGGCCTGGATCTCTTCACTGGCAGCCATGGATTTCGTCCGCGAATTGAGCGATCATCTGGTGCGGGTTGGTAAGATAGGATTGCACCCGCTTATAGGCTTCCAGGCGCTCGGCCTGTTTTTCCAGTCCCTGCACGATCACGCGCAGCCCGAAGCGGTCCAGGATTTGCGGGCGCAGTCGGCCTTCTTCCGGGTTCATCGAGCCGATCAGCAGGAAGCGCGCGCGGTAGGTGGCCGTCACCGGGCCGCGTCGGACGGTGTAGGTGCCCTGCGCGGCAGCATCCAGGATGGCATCCACGATCTCATCTGCCAGCATGTTGACTTCGTCGATGTAGAGCAGGTTGCGGTCAGATTGGGCCAGGATGCCGCGCCGTATGCGCATGCGATCGTGTTCTACGGCAGCGCGCTCGTCTATGCCGCCGACCACGTCTTCGAGACGGGCGTTGAGCGGCAGTTCCACCAGGCGCACGCGGTCTGATGTTGTCAGTGGTTTGCCCGCGGCGTACTTTTCGGCACAGTCCGGGCAGATGGCGGTGATGCCGCCGGTTTCCACATCTTCGGGCAGGCAGCCATAGTGACAGGTGCTGCGTTCCACCTGCGGGAGCAAATCCAGCAGGCTGCGGACAGCGGTGGTCTTGGCGGTGCCGCGCGGGCCAATCAGCAGGATACCGCCCAGGTTGGGGTTTACAAGTCCCAGCAGGAGCGCCAGCTTCATCTCGCGCTGCCCAACGATCGCCAGGAAGGGGAAAGGCATGGCTTCTGCCAGACCGCTATCTTCCTGGGGCAGGACCGGTATGGATTTACCTGAAACGTAATCGATCAGTTCGCGCAGGGAGCGGAAGGTGTCCGAAGTTCGTCCCTTCAGAACTAGGTCGCGGTGAATCGCCCGGGGTGGTCTCAGGTTCTAGGTGTTTTTCACTCATTTTTGCCTTGAGCTAAACGATGTAATTGCCGTTCTTTGGCTTTTTCCATACGCCGCTTCTCTTCATCCGTTTCAACGAGCAGGGGCGGGACGGGTGCTGGTTGTCCGTTTTTATCCAGGGCAACGTAGACTAAATAGGCAGTATTTGTATGCGTCTGTTTGCCAGTGACAGGGTCTTCTGCAGTCACCTGCACTTCGGCTTCTAAAGATGTGCGCCCAGCGTAGGTCACTTCGGCTTTTAAATTTACCAGATCGCCAATGCGGATAGGTTGCCGGAAGACCATCTGGTCGATTGCCACGGTGACCACGCGTCGTTGGGCATGGCGCATACATGCCAATGCTCCGGCTTCGTCCACTAATTTCATGATCCAGCCGCCGTGCACGTTGCCCAGGTTGTTGGCGTGCTCAGGCTGCATCAACTGCGCAATGCTGATCTGCGAAGCGCTCATGGGTTTTGCTTTTAGCTCTTCGGGCATATCAATCCATATCTTGGCGGAATTCTCCGCTATCGAGCGGGTGCAGGCGGTCCGGCTCATCGAGCAATATGTCGATCTGGCCGTGGGTCAACTCGCGCATCATGGGCGCTAACGGAACCGTGGCCGGGGGATAGACTTTGTTGGGAGCCGGAGGCGGCTTGAGGCGCGGTTTGAGCGTGTTGGTCGCTCGTCGTCCAATGATTCGGAAGTCTTCAGAAAAAATGCCGACGTAGTACCCGATGACAGAATAGACTTCACGTTTTGGCGTCACGAAACCGATCCAATCGCCAAGACGATTGTATATATACGGGTAGACGAGGAAAGCTTCCGCATCGCCCTTTGATGTATAAATTGGGATAAGTTTTCGATTTGCAGCACTCATAAACCTGCCTCGTGATGAAATCAATCTACATCATTATACGTCCAATATCGGTTCACGAAAAAGTTCCAAAGCATTACAATTCCGACCGCCAGGGCCAGGGTGAAATTCTTTGCCAGAAATTCCACTGATGACGGCCCTCCTATGCCCATATTTTCTAGCAGGTTGAGCAGGGGCGGTTCCATAAAGTGCAGGATGGGGATGCGGATGGCGACCCCGGCGATGTTGACCGCAAAGAACATGACCAGTTGCCGGGCAAGGGGACGTGAGCGCGAGTCGGGATACGTCCAGTAGCGGTTCCAGATGAAGTTGCTGATGATCGCGCAGACGAAGGAAATCGTTCCAGCCGGGACGAGCTGCATGCCCGCCGTTTGCGTGAGCAGGTTCATCGTCCCGAAATCGATCACCGCGCCGATCACCCCGACAACGGCAAATTTCAGAAAGCGATTGCGTTCTTTGACGTTTTTTACCAGAATCATTCCAGTCCCAGTTTGTCCTTAAAGTATGGAATAGTTTTCTTGATGCCTTCTTCAAGGCTGTATTTCGGTTCCCAACCCAGAATTTCCCGGGCGCGCGTGATATCAGGTTGGCGGCGCTGCGGGTCGCGCGTGGAACGGTCGTCGGGTAAATAGGTGATGCCGGCTTTATTGTCGGTGATCTCGTTGATGGCTTCGGCAAATTGCAGGATGCTCATTTCGTGGGGATTGCCGATATTGACCGGTTCGTGCTCATTCGACACGAGTAAGCGCACGATACCTTCTACCAAATCATCCACATAGCAGAAGCTGCGCGTTTGGCCGCCATCACCAAACACAGTCAGCGGCTGGCCAAGCAGGGCTTGTTTCAGAAAGTTGGGCAGCGCGCGGCCATCTTCCAAGTCCATGCGCGGGCCGTAGGTGTTGAAGATGCGCACAATATGCGTATTGACATCATGTGTGCGGTGGTATGCCATGGTCAATGATTCAGCGAAACGTTTGGCTTCATCGTACACAGCCCGCTCCCCGGCCGGGTCAACGTTGCCGGGATAATCCTCCCTTTGCGGGTGTACCAGCGGGTCGCCATAGATTTCGCTGGTGGAGGCCAGAAGGTAACTGGCGTTGTTGGCTTTGGCCACGCCTAGGGTGTTATGCGTGCCCAGCGCGCCGGCTTTCATCGTTTGGATGGGCAGGTTGAAATAGCCGACCGGTGATTTGGGATTTGGGCTGGCAGGGGATGCGAAATGCATGACCGCATCTACCTTACCAGGAATGAAGATGTAATTTGATACATCATGTTTGTAAAAAGTAAAATTTTCATCGCTTGCCAGGTGGGCGATGTTATCCGGGCTGCCAGTGATGAAATTGTCCATGCCGATGACTTGATGTCCCTCCGCCAGCAGGCGGTCACACAGATGGGAGCCTAAAAATCCTGCGGCCCCTGTGATTAAAATCCTCATGATACCTCTTATCAGTTTAGGTTATTTTCGCGCATCCGGATTACTAATTCTTCCCTGAATTCAAGCATCCAGTGTACGAATATATTGCTTATAGGCTTTGATCAGATTTTTCTCGATTTTCGCGTGTAACGCGGTTTCCTTGTAAGGGTTCTTCTGCGCGTCTTTCATGATTTTACCCGCACAACGTCCGCAAAGAAAATAGCCGATCAATGTGCTGCGCTCTCGGTAGATGAAAGCGTTCAATGATAATGCATCCTTTCCCTTGAATTTCATTGCATCAATTTCCATCTCACATCCAGGGCAAAAGTCACTGCTGTTGAACCAATGGGACTTGACTGCATCGCCAAATTGGGCCTGCGCTTGTTGAAACATCTGCGCTAAAAGGTTATGTGCATATTCGTCATTCATGTGTTTTCTCAAGGTGACCTGAGTTTCTTACTACTTCCAGTCTATCCTGCTTATCAGCCCATCACCAGTGACTTGAAAGGCCTGTCCGCTGCCAGAGTCTACTAGCCATAGGTTACCCTGATATGCCAGCGCCAGGAAGTCACCCGATTGTCCTTCAAGCGGCTCCGGCGCCCAGACAGGCGCCTGGGGTGCCAGTCCAGGCGCGTCGGACGATGGGAAGATGGCCCGCTGGTTGGAGCCATCCCGGTCCATCACGACGATGCGATAGCGACTGGTCTCACTTTGCTCGGGGAAAATGGCCTGCAGGAAAGCAACCTGATAGGATTTTTCCTCGCCGCTGGGGCGCAAAGCAGATGCGGTTGGGTAAGCAAACATGCCGGTCTGCTGGACAATTCGCATGGTGGCTTTGTTGGCCGTGGAGGCAGCGGTCAGGTCGAAGAAGGGCGACTCTTCGGCGTTGACCAGGTTGGGCGGCGGGGCGTGACTGACCACGTAAATAGTCTGGCTGTCCGCGCCCCAGGTCATGCCGGGCACCCAGGCCCAGTCGCTGCGGGTTTGGAAGGGGGTGATTTCCAGCAAGGGTTTGAGTTCACCTTCCTGCTGGTCTACCAGTCCGATCTCGTCAGCGCGGGCGTAGCTCAGGATGCCCTCCGGCGAGTAGTGCAGTTCCATGCCCCACCAGCCATAAACGCCGCCGCTGTTGGCTTCCAGGACGCGCTGTGGCGTTCCCGCCCAACCGTTGCCGATGACCACTTTGTAGATGTCGTTGTTGGCCTGCCAGCCAGGCGCTGTGGAGCGCGGCTCAACCGTCGAATAGGCTACGTTAGCGGAACTGGGCGTCCAGACGGCTGAATGTACCACGTTTTTCACGCCCAGACTGAAGGGCTTGGCGTTCTCGCGTGACAGGCTGATCGCCCACAGTGAGTTGATTTCCTCGTCCGCGGGCTTGTCTGATTTGCGTGAGAAAAGCAGCCAGCGTCCATCCGGCGAGATCGAGAAAATGCGTCCATCCAGAGTTGCCAGACGTGACCAGTGCGCGCCGGTTGGCGGTTGTGCCTTCCATCAGCCAGGCGTTTCCGCCTGCCAGGTAAGCCAGTTTGCCGGGGATAACCAGCGGTGCATAAGCGGACTGCGCCCCGACCATCACGATCTCTGGCACAGCTTCCTGCAGGATCACGTTTTTGACCACCGTGCGGCTGACTTCTTCCTCATCTTCCAGCAGGATGCGGTAGGTCAACTCTTGCAGGCCAGTCACACCGGGTTGCACCAGGCGGGTTTCGCCGTCAGGCAGAGATTCGTTGCGGGCGATCTGCTGATCGAAGGGGATGGTTACTTCTTCGGTGATGAATTCTTCGCGCACGCGCGTCAGCTGGATTTCATCGCCGTCGCTCAAAACCGTATAGGCGGGCGGGTCGCTCTTATCCAGGTTGCTGACGTTCACCCCGGCTGCTTCCAGCGCCTGACCAACTGTGCTGCCCGCCCCTATCTCCACTTGCTGTGTGCGCCCATCAGCGATGACCTGCACAGTGATCAGATCCGGTCCGAGTTGCGGGGAGCGGCATCCAGCCAGCAGAAGAGAAAGGGCTAGATATAGGGGGAGCAGGTCTTGGGGGAGTCGGAAGCGCTTGAACATGTCTTGCGGTATAATCCAGGCGCTATTTTATCCGGCCTGAAACCGTCATCAAGCCGTTATCGATGAGGATGCTTTCGAGACGAAAACCGGTTGCGATCGGGCCGAGCGAGCCGGTGTAGGCTTCTGTGATGATGGCTGTCATGCTTTGTTTCAGCCCATCCGGCGCCGGGAACGGACCAAAATCCGCACTTGCAATTTCAATCTTTGGCTGGCCAAGCTCATCCACATTGACGGTTAGCGCAACCAGCACATTGGCAGTCAGATAGCCGCGAATAACCGTGCCGTAAATTTGCATCTGGCCGTCGCGCAGGTACACCTGTGGGTTTTGAAAGGCCGGCTCCTCTTGCGAAGCCATTTCGAAGGCGATATACGAAGTAATCTGTTCTTCGGTGATCTGAAGCGTGACCACGCCAGTTTCAGCGCCAGCCAGCACGGCTTCTTCGATCTGGGTTTTCAGGCTTTGGACGGCCTCGATTGAAACCGGGATGGTCCCCTCGGGATAATCAGGCCCGCCGACGAAGATCGAACAGGCCAGGGTAGTAAACAGCAAGACAGTTAGCGCCAGTAGGATACGAATTCGAGTCATTTTTTTTCTTTTACAAAAGAATTTTTTACAGGGAGCAATTATAGCATGAGCGAATCTGAAAACACCCCGGGGTTATCGTTGGCCGCGCAGATCGAGGCGCTGTTATTTATCGCTGTTGAGCCGGTGACGCCGGGACAAATTGCGACTACATTGGAAACCACCACAGCGAAAGTGGATCGGGCATTGGACGAATTGGACGCATCACTCCAGACCCGCGGCCTGCGTTTGCAACGACACAGCGGACGCGTGCAACTGACCACCGCCCCCGAAACGTCCGAAGCGATCGAGCGTTTTCTCGGGCTGGAAGCCACCACGCGCCTGAGCCGCGCTGCTTTGGAGGCACTCTCGATCATCGCCTACCAACAGCCAGTCACACGCCCGCAAGTGGACTCGGTACGTGGCGTGAACAGCGACGGCGTGATGCGCAGCCTGCTCAGCAAAGGGCTAATTCAGGAGGGTGGCCGCGCGGAGGGGCCAGGGCGCCCGATCCTGTATCACACTACGCCGGAGTTTTTGGGGCACTTTGGGCTGAATTCGTTAACTGAATTACCGCCATTGGAAAAGAAAGAGAACGGCGATGAAGATGTGTCATTGTTAAAAGGATAATATGCCCCAGGAAAGACTACAAAAAATACTTGCCAAAGCCGGTCATGGCTCGCGGCGCTCTTGTGAACAACTCATTCTAGCCGGACGTGTACGCGTCAACGGGCAGGTGGCGCAGATCGGCCAGAAAGCTGACGCATCCAAAGACAAGATCACATTGGATGGCAAACCTGTTACAGCCGATGTTGAGCAAGTTTATATTGCCTTGCACAAGCCACGCAATGTGTTATCAACGGTCGCGCCCGAGCCAGGGGATAACCGCAAAACCGTCCGTGACCTGGTGAACGTGGCTGATCGCGTCTATCCCGTTGGCCGCCTGGATTTTGACAGCGAAGGCCTGATCCTGATGACTAACGATGGTGATCTGGCGAATAAACTTACCCATCCCCGCTACGGGCATGAAAAGGAATACAAAGTGCTCCTGGCGCGCCGCCCGGATGATAAACAATTACAGGCCTGGGCGCGCGGGGTGGTGCTGGAAGATGGTCATCGCACAAAGCCGGCGGTCGTGCGTTTTTCATCAATTTCTGGAAAAGGTGCCTGGGTGCAGGTCATCATGGGGGAGGGCAGGAAACGTCAGATCCGTGAGATCGGATTCCTGCTTGGGCTGCCGGTGGTGCGCATTTTGAGAACGCGGATCGGCACTTTGCGGCTGGGCAACCTGAAGCCCCGTCAGTGGCGTCACCTGACCAGGCCTGAACTTGACGAATTGCGGAAGTTGGTTTCGCGCAAGAAATGAGAGTGCGCTAAGACGACTCACCGGTTTATCAGGCGGTGGCGGGGATGATGGAGTCTATATTAGTTTAGCTCAACAAGCTTTTGAGAGTGCTAAGAGTCTTATTTGGCTAACGCTAAACAAGACTCTTTTTGTTGCATTTTATCGGGGGAATGCCTATAATGAAACTCTCTAACCAATATTGAAAGGAATATCATTATGCGTTTGAATGGAAACCGGATAGCGGTCCTCGTCGCATCTGGTGTTGAAGATCTGGAATTCTATGTACCTTTTATGCGCTTGCAGGAAGAAGGAGCCGAAGTTGTTGGGGCAGGGATAAGTCTTGATACTGTCATCGGCAAAAACGGATTGGAAATCACCCCAAGCGTAACCATCGAATCTTTACAAAGTGACGAATTGGATGGTCTAGTAATTCCCGGCGGCTGGGCACCTGATAAATTACGGCGATACAAAGCTGTGACAAACTTGGTCAAAGAGATGGATGCAGCTGGAAAGATTATCGGCATTATCTGTCATGGCGGGCTGGTGCCTATCTCTGCTGACATTCTCTCAGGCAGACGCGCAACAGGCTCCCTCGGCATCAAAGATGACCTGGTCAATGCCGGAGCAATTTGGGTGGACGAACCTGCATTTCGCGAGGGGAATCTGGTCTGGGGGCGGGTAGTTGCGGATATTCCCGATTTTTGCCGGGAGTTGGTCGCAGCATTAGTAGACCTATAAACGCGATAAGTTCTCATACGTACAAAAAAAGGCCGGTGGAGCAATCAACTTGCCCCCGGCCTTTCAGTCTGTTAAAAGCTATAACTCAATCTGCGCTTTCAACATCCCATTCTGGGAATCGGTCTCGAACGATGAGAAACCCACCTTGCGGCACAGCTTCTTCATCGCTTCATTGTCCGGTGACATCAACGCGATGATGCGCTTGATCTTCTCGTCCCGGCCAATCTGGATGATGCGAGTCAGTAATTCTTTTCCCAGCCCCTTGCCTTGATAATTGTCAGAGATCAGCATGGTGAAGCGCCCCTCTTCGTTCGTCCCGCGCAGCTTGCTCAGACGGGCGACCCCGAAGATGGCTTTTTCTCCGTTCTCTTCGCCCTCCACCACCAGCGCGATCTCGCGGTCGTAGTCGTTGTGGGTCATGCGGGCCAGGCGCGCGTGCGTGGTGCGCATGCTGGCCAGCATGGGCGACAGGTAGCGCATGTAGACCGTCTTGTCAGAAAGCGACTCGTGGAAGCCGCGCATAAGCATTTCGTCTTCAGCGCTGATCGGGCGGATGATCACCTGCGAACCGTCCTTCATCGTCCAGGGAGCCACATACTGGCTCGGGTACGGGCGGATCGCCAGCCTGGGCAGTTGGCTTTCATCTTTAACATCATGGATCAGCACGCGTGCATCTAGTGCCAACAGGCCCTCATGGGATGCCAGCAGCGGGTTGATGTCCAACTCTTTGATCCAGGGCTGTTCGGCCACCAGTTGACTGAATTTCACCAGCAAAGCCTCCAATGCGGGAATGTCCACCGGTGGGCGTCCGCGTATGCCTTTGAGCGCCTTGAAGATGGTTGTGCGTTCGATCATGCGGCGCGCCAGGGTGGTGTTGAGCGGCGGCACGCCCAGCGCGCGGTCTTTGAAGACCTCGACCAATATGCCGCCCATACCAAACAACAGGATCGGCCCAAATTGCGGATCGATGCTGGAGCCGACGATCAGCTCGTAAGCCTCGCCCAGATCGATCATCGGTTGGACGGTGACGCCCAGGAAATCGTCCACGGAATGCTTATCGCTGACTCCCTTTTTGATCGCCTCAAACGCGGACCGAACGGCCTGCTCGTTGTTTAAGTTGAGTTGTACGCCCCCGACGTCCGTTTTGTGGGTCACGGTTTCGGAATGTAGTTTCAGCACTACAGGATAGCCCAACTCTTCAGCCTTGGCGACTGCTTCATCAACAGTCGTGGCGATGAGCGTGGGAACGGTCGAGATGCCATAGGATGCCAGCAACTGCTTGGACTCGGCTTCGGTCAGCAGGTAGCGACCTGAGTTACGGGCTGCCTCGATGATAGCGGAAGCAGCCTCACGGTCGATTCTTGAAGCGCTGTCCTGCGGCAGGCTGACGGTTTCATACAACGCCTGCAGATTATCGGTGTATTTCCACATGTACGCAAAGGCTTCCGCAGCCGTGTCGGGATACATAAAGGTTGGGATGCCGGCCTTGTTGAGAATCGACTCGCCTGCGGCGATATCCTGCCCGCCAGACCAGGAAGCCAGGATGGGTTTTTCGTAGGTGGTGGCGTAGCTTTTCAGGGCCTCGGCGGTGGCGGTGGGATCGGTCATGGCCTGGGGGGTGAGCACGACCAGCAGCCCGTCGCTGTTCTCGTCCTGCGCAGCGACTTCCAGCGATTTAGCATAGCGCTCAGGCGAAGCGTCTCCGAGAATATCGACCGGGTTGTTATGGCTCCACTGCGGCGGCAGGATCTCGTTGAACTGCTGCATGGCTTCGGGAGAGATTTCGGCCAGTTGACCACCGCTGGTGAGCAGGGCATCCACAGCCAGCACGCCAGGGCCGCCTGCGTTGGTCAGGATGGTCAGGTTGGGGCCTTTGGGGCGTGGCTGCTTGGAGAGCACTTCGGCCATTGAGAAGATCTCGCCAATGGTGTTCACGCGCAGCACGCCGCAGCGCCGGAAGGCAGCTTCGAGCACCTCGTCCGAGCCGGTCAGTGAGCCGGTATGGGAGGCGGCTGCCCGCGCTGCGCCTTCGGTGCGTCCGGGCTTGATGACGATGATGGGCTTGGTCAGCGCCACCTCGCGCGCCGCAGACATGAACGAGCGCGCATCGCCGATGGTTTCCATGTAGATCACGATGCTGTTGGTGTGCGGGTCGTCGCCCAGGTGGTAGATCAGGTCGCCCCAGCCCACGTCCAGCATGGAGCCGATGGAGACGAAAGCCGAAAAGCCGACATGTTCCTTGAACGACCAATCCAAAACAGAAGTACATAGCGCGCCCGATTGGCTGATGAAGGCCACGTTACCGGGCTGGGCGGTGGCGGTGGCAAAAGTAGCGTTCAGGCCGGTGAGCGGGTTCATCACGCCCAGGCAGTTGGGGCCAATAACGCGCATCTTGCCTTTGCGGGCATTTTCCAGAATTTGCTCTTCGAGCTTTGCGCCTTCTGGCCCAACTTCCTTGAATCCCGCGGAGATGATGATCGCGCCTTTCACCCCCGCTTCCACACATTCCTCAATAATGCTTGGAACGGTGGGTGCCGGTGTGACGATGACTGCCAGGTCGATCTGGTCGGGCAGGTCTTTGATGTTGGGGTAGGCTTTGATGCCCAGGATGTTCTCCCGCTTGGGGTTGACAGGATAGACCGTGCCGCCAAAGGGGCTGCTGATCAAGTTCCAGATGACGGTGCGACCAACGCTGCCTTCTTTTTCCGTTGCGCCGATCACAGCGACGGATTTCGGCGCAAAGATGGATTGCAGGGAACGGGGTGTATAGCGGTAAACGTCATGCGCGGGGTCGAATGAATTTCCATTGCGTGGAGGGAGTGGGGCTGTCATAGAGTTTGTCCTTAGTAAATTGAGATAGCACTTGTCGAGCTAGTTTTTGTATGGTTGCCAGCCTATTATACGCCTCGACAGGAAAGTGAGTAGGGGCTTTACCCTTTGCTAAGGATAGCCCCTGTTTCAACCAATACTTCAAAGGCACGATCGGCGATTTCAACGGTAGCAGGCCCAAGTCCGCAGGCGGGTGCGATGATGCTGCGGGATGCGAATTCATCAGGGCGGATGATGATACCGCGGTTCGCAGCTTTCTCACAGATCAACTTGATTCCGTCTCGCAACTTTTTCGCCAGTGACTGGGGAGTCTCGTTAAAGATTTGCCCGGTGTTAGGGATCAGTCCCCAGCAGACCGCGCCGCCGCGGTCCAGGAATTCCCGCAGTTCAACCGGATACAAGGCCAGGTTCTCGATGTAGCTGTAGGCGTCCAGGTTGAGAATATCCACCTGCGTGTTGAGCAGCACGCCCCAATCAGTATTGCCGCAGCAATGCGTGCCGGTGAGCGCCCCGGCGGCGTGCAGCGCTTCGTAGACCTCGTCCAGCCAGGCGATGACCTGCTCCCGGCCCAGGCTGACATAAGCGGAACCGAAAGACGCCATGTAAGGTTCATCGACAAACATAATGACTTGTTCACTGAATTTGCCCAATTGCTCAACCTGCCAGCGCGCGTTGAAGGTCATGTGCTTGACCAGCACATCCACGTAGACATCGTTGTACAGGCAGGCGCGCCCGTCCTGGTCTGTGACGGTCAGCCCGAAACTGATTGGCCCCATAACCTGCCCTTTGGCGAACTTGACCGGGTTCATCTTGAGCGATTCGAGCAAGACGAAGAACCCCTGGGCATATTCAGGATGCAGGGCGAAGGCTTCTACGTTTTCATCAATGACAGCCTGGTAGAAGCTTTCGAGTTCTGTGTCGAAATCATTGGCGCTGAAATCGATGATCGCCTTCTCTTTTTCTTCCAGCACAACCGCGCCGGGCAGGGTGGGGGCATACTGGGTGTAGATGTTCTCGCGGAAATCGCGCTGGACGAGTTGGAGCCAGCAGGGGATATCCAGCGTGGCTAGCAGGCGTGCGTTCAATTCGTGAACTTCTGTGTGGGGGACAGAACCGACATGGGTGGTGAGAAAATTGAATTCGGGCATTGGTCTCCTTTTGGGATATTATACAAAAAAGAAAACTTTCTGCCTGTATAATTATGAAGAAGAATTCATGAAAACTCACACGCATCAAGTCATCCAATACGGCATTATTTTCATCTTTTGCATCGGTGCATCCGTAAAGATTGGCCAGGATTTTCCGCTCTTCCTGCTTATGGCCATTGCTGCGGGGATATATAGCTTCATCAGGGGAAAGTCAACAAAAGTTCCCCTGCGGCAGGGGATGACCAGGCTTTCCTATCGCGAGTTTGACGCATGGGCGCGCCGAAATCACAGGATAATGAGCGACCAAGCCTTATTCTCCAGAACCGACATGCACTGGTCAGAAAAGCTTTCGATCATTTCCGTGGAGTCGTATGCAGCGCGCCATTGCAAAGAACCTTCCCAGGGCATGAGTAGATTGGCTTTTGTGGCTGTATTGCTGGGATTGTTTATTTTCGTGCCATCAATCCGTGATGCGTATTACAGTATTGGCCCAGACAGGATACCGTTTATCCAACTGGTATGGGGGTTGGGAATAGGACTGGCCGCGGGGAACGCGACCGGGGGATTTTATCGATGGCTGCGCGGTGCTGTCTGGATTTGACCTTTCGATTTGCTTTTTGGATGATTAGACTTTTTTTCAAAAATTGATGAGAAACATTGTCACGAAATTCTTATCCGCGAATTTGCGCTAATTTTCGCTTAGCCTTCGTAAATTTCGTGCAGATTAGTGAAGATTAGCGGATGGTCCTTTGGATATTTACGCAGTTCCTTCTAAATAACTGTTTTTTATGTTCGACCCAAAAATGCTAAAGCCGAAAAGGACAATAAGCCCACCGACGATTGTGAAGATAAGTCGGAGCACGCGCCCTTCACCTTTGATAACCGCCTTTTCAGGATTCTCCGGGGAGTAAAAAACCTGCACGCTTTCACCTACATCATATGCGGGCGGGCTTGAAGAGAAGCTCGATTCGTAAGAGACGCTTTGCCCCTCCTGGGTTTTGAAACGGACCACGGGCGCGTAGGTACAGCCATCATCATCGCAGTTTTGAACGAAGCTGACCACTTCTCCTGGCGCCTCGATCCCCTGGCGTTCCATGGAGCGCTGCCTGTAGCTCAGCCCGAATCCGATGCCATAAAAGACCAGCCCGAAAAGGATGACGTAGATGGGACCGTGCATGAATGACTTGTAGATCCGTTTGATGAAGCTCATAATACCCTCCGCTATTCCAGACCTGACAGGTTTTACGTAACCTGAGTTCACCACAATCTGCGTGTGGACAATGGTTCTGCGTGAACCCTAGATTCTGTAGAAACCTGTCAGGTCTTCTGTTGTTAGGATATTATTATACAAAATGTTGTGGCACTTCATAAGAAACTGTCTGAAAAGTTTGTTCTTCCACCACGAAGGCACGAAGTCTCGGAGACTCAAAGGGAAAAATTTGTGACCTCATGTCTTTGTGACTTTGTGGTTGTATTTTTAGACAGTTTCTCAGAATAACAAAGCAATCATGCGGGAGGAGAAATGACAAAATTCGTTGAACTCATCTCAACCGAACGGAACCAGATTCTGGCTTTTCTTGGCATATCCTTTGCAATCGCAATCCTGACCGGAATCCTGTACTTCCGAAACGCAGTTTTGTTTCAAGCCTTCTTTGGGAAACTCAACCCCTTCCTTGTAATTCTTGCGCTCATCCTTTTGGGGACCATCCTGTCCGTTTTCCTGCTGTCGCGTGGATGGTTTTCGATTTACAAAGCTGGAGAATTCAAAGGAATTCTCGTCGCAGCCGGCCTGGCTGCACTGCCGGGATTGGTGATTATTCTGATCGATCTCAAAGCGGTATTCCCCGCAGATACCAACCGACCTTTTCCAGATTCATTGTTCTTCTATCCGATTTTTGGATATGTAGTCGAAGTGGTCTTTCACATGCTGCCGCTGGCGTTGTTCTTGTTCATTCTGACTTCAATTTTCAATTTAAAGTTTCGAAAAAGTGATATTGCCTTGTATTCTGGTTATCGCATTGTTAGAACCCATCTTTCAAACTGCCCTGGGTTTTTCACAACCTTATCCCACCTGGGTGACAATCGGTGTCTTTGCAAATATCTTTTTGATCAATATATTCCAGTTGCTGATTTTCAAGCGCTATGATTTCGTCTCGATGTATTCCTTCCGACTGGTGTATTATGCCATCTGGCATATCCTTTGGGGGCAGATGAGATTGAGTTTGCTTTTCTGAAGCGCGTGCGTGTTTAGATAGTATGACGTGACAAAAGAGAAACCAAAGGGCACATCGGCCCTTCGGTCTCTCTTTTCAGTATTTTATCTCTGTGCTCTCAGTATCTCTGTGGTGAATCCCTACTTATGCAAATTCGGCGCGGCGACAAACGACAGCCCCTTTTCGGTCAGCGCCCGGGCTGTTTTATTGGTAGCAACCACTTTCTCAAGGAAGTTGCGCTGCAGGTGATCCCAATCACCGGAGTTGATCACTTCCTGTTTTTCGCGGAAATAATCCAGGATATCTGAGGGGTGCTCAAGTTCGGCATCGATTTCCGGGTCGCCGCCTTCGTGCTTGGCCGAGATGTTCGCCACGTGGTCGGCGATCTCCACCAGTTCGTCGCGGCGGTTGTAGGGCTGCACCACGATGGATTTGTAGGTCTCCACGATGTGATGCTCAAAGCGCACAACATCCTCGAAGCCGAGCGCTTTTCGAAATTCGGCGGTCAGCTCCATGGTCTCGTTGTTGACCGAGTTGGCCCAGTTGAATCCGATCAGCGGGCTGGTGCCATCGTCGCGGCTGAACAGCTTGGCGGCCATCATGATCCACAGCGCGTGATAGGGATTGTCGCTGCCGAAGTAGACTGAGATCTTGAATTCGTTGTCAATGCCCATCCGGTATAGCAGGAAACCCAGCAGGATCGTCCCGGCGTTGAAGTTCAGCACCGACTTCACGCCATACTCCGTGTAGTAATACAGCAGCTCATCCACCCATTGAAGCGCGTGCTCGTTGGGCTGGCCGATGCCGCCAAAGTAGCCGGTGATGGTCGCCGGCCCGCCCAGGTGCGGGTTCGAGCCGTCGGTGCCCTTGGTATCCAGAGTCTCGACAAACGAAGCGCCCAGGATTTGCATGGCTGCGCTGAAGGCGGGCAGGTCGCCGTCGGCCTCCTGTTCCTTCATGCTGCGGACTTGAATCCAACGCGCCGGCATCAGGTCGCGTCCTTCGAGCGCCCATTCCGCGGCGGCACGGACATAGGGGAAGTATTGCGCAGCGCTGACCTCCAGCGTGACGGCAAACTCGTCTTTGAACTTGGTCGTCTTGGCCGCATCTCCCAGGACCTTCTGCCTGTATTCCGCTACTGGAATGAATGCGCCCCTGTCACGTTGTTCCGCCAACCACTCCAGATCCTTGACGTATTCCGGCTTCTTCTGCTGTACTTTCTTGAGCAGGTTCTCGTACTTGCGCGCTTCAGCGGCCTTGGCGTTGATCTCCTCCGGCGTGCCGTATTTGGCGACCACGTCCATGAAAGCATTCATGACTTTACTGCTTGGGTCGAGTAGCACGGCGTTGATGGCTTCGAAGTTCTTCAGCGGGGATCTTGAGCATCTCGCGGTATTTGTTGTTCATAGTTCTCCTTTTTCCTCGCTGAGCGGAGGGCGTAGCCCGCAGTCGAAGCGCCTGCTCTATCTTAGCAATTGCCCTTCGACTGCGCCCCTATGGGGTTCCGCTCAGGGCGAATCAATCAAGCATTTTCATAAGCTCATCATACTCGTCATCCTTCATTCCAAACCAGTTCTCTTTGGCCGGGAAGGTCTTGTCGATGACCTCATCATGATAAGCCTTCAACCCATTCAGGATGACTTCACCTGCATTCCCAAATACCTTTGCCATCTTGGGCTTGAACTTGGGATACAGGCCAAACATGTCATGGTAGATCAGCAACTGGCCATGTGCGTCTGGGCCGGAGCCAAGAGACATGATGATGCAGTCTTCGGCACGCTCGGTGATGATCTTGCAGATGCGGTCTGGCACCATCTCGAGCAGGATCATGAACGCTCCGGCTTTTTCGAGCGATTTGGCATCGTCGATGATGCGTTTGGCCAGCATAGCATCCTTGCCCTGGACCTTGAATCCGCCCAACGCGCTGACGGATTGCGGCGTCAGGCCGAGGTGGCCGATGGCCGGGATGCCGGCGTCGGCGATGGCTTTGATGCGGTCGGCCATCGAAGCGCCGCCCTCCAGTTTGATGGCATCCGTTCCGGCTTCTGCCATGAAGCGTCCGGCGTTGCGGATGGCAGTCTCAATGGATGGCTGGTAGGTCATGTAGGGCATATCGCCGATCACGAAAGCGGTCGGCGCGCCGCGTCGCACAGCCTGCGTGTGGCGGATCATATCGTCCATGGTGACGGGCAGGGTCGAGTCGTAGCCGAGCATGGTCATCCCCAGGCTGTCGCCGACCAGGATCATCTCGATGCCAGCCTGCTCCTGCAGGTAGGCGGTGGGATAATCGTAGCAGGTCAGCCAGGTGATGGGTTCTCCGTCTGCGACTTTTTTGAAGAGATACGGGAGCGTGATTTTCTTGCGGGGTTCAGACATTCGTCCTCCAATGAGATAATTATGTCTGTCACTGCGAGGAGCCCTGCCCGTGCCATCCGGCATGGATGGTATGCCACAGGCACAGTTGAGCGAAGCTTAGCGCAGTCGAAGGGCGACAAAGCAGTCTCCCTGTTTTATGAGGAGATTGCCACGGGCTTTCGCCCTCGCAATGACATCATTCGGCATGTTTAGTATAGAGGAAAATGCGCTGCGATGCAATTGACAAAAATCACGATTTATAATGTCAGGGATATTTTGTAAACGAGGTGATAATGGAATTGAATTATCTTGGGGTGGTAGCTGCGTTAGCGGCCTTCCTGAGCATCTGGTGGGGACATGTCGGCGTGCGCAAGATTGAGGCCACATCAGTTCGAACTCTGGCCGTCTATAGTTGGAACAATCTTGTTAGGAATAATTTTTGAAGTTGTTGCGGTTCGGACAAATAATATTTATCTCTCTGCTGCCTGTGGCATCCTGGGCATGGTCTTTCTTTGGGATGCATTTGAGTTCTATCGTCAACAAAACCGTGTCAAGCGGGGACACGCACCAGCCAATCCGGATAATCCGCGGCATGCTGCAATTCTGGCGAAATACCCCAAAGCCACAACCTTTGACTGGTTAAATCGAAACCCTCGTGGACAGGCCTACACACAAGATGAGCTAGAAGCAATGAAAGGGGATGCAAAATGAACTGGTTTGGGCTCCTTCTTGGTATTGTCACGTTACTTATCATCGGCCTGGGATTTGTGTGGGTCATCCGCGGGGAACGCTATTTCGGTTATTTGTGGTGGCCGTACGTGATGGGACTCGGCATCCTGCTCATCATCGCTTCTTTGTTCTTGAACAATGATTGGGTTTCGGCCCTGCTTGGGGTAACGGGAGCAAGCCTGATCTGGGGTTCGACCGAGCTGAAGGAACAAGCTGTCCGCGCGGAGTTGGGGTGGTATCCCTTCAGGAAAGAAAAAAAGAACCCGCCGTTTTCTCAGTTCATCAAGAAATGGCGGGCTCCGCACTTGTAGGTTTGACGAGACTAGAAGCGGGGTAATTTCAAAGACAATCTCCAGTTATCTACCTTCACGCGATCGATGTTGGCCTGACAATTCATGTGGGCAGCCAGGCGCTGGGCCAGGAGAAATTGCACTCTCGATGTTGGGCTGGTTATCTCTTCGCCCTGATATTCCAGCCACAGGCGAACGTGTTGGTCTGTTTTCTCTGTTTCAATCTTTAGTTTGAGTGTTTCGGTGTCGAGAGCATGTTGTTCTGCGATAATTATGAAGGTGTTTAGGATTTCTTCGAGCCACACCCTGTAAGCCATTACGGGGATGTCCTCTTCAGGGCTAACAAGCTGGACTGGTTTATCATGCGCATCGAGTACAGCTTGAACACTCTCCTGGATCTTTACAGAAGTGAGCGTGATTTTGCCGATATTCTCATCATCAGTTTTGGCCAGCATCAGCAGGCTATCGACTATAGATGACAGGTGGTCAGCATTCGAAATGATCCGCTCGATCAGGTAATCTATCGAATTCTTGAGATGCCAGATGCTTTTTCTCCAGCAGTAGTTGACTGGTTCCTAAGATGACGGCTGTCGGTTCTTTGAAATCTTTTGCTACTGCACTGGCATAGGCATCCAACATGCGATTGCTGTCTAAAAGTTCCTGCTGCGTTTTCTTGAGTTGTGATATTTCACGTAAAACGATTATTTTGCCAATGGAATTCTTTCCACGATCCAACAAAGTTGACAACCGCAAGTCATAAAACGTAACGGATTCTCCTTCACCAACAGAAATCTCTGTGCGTACTTCGGTTTCGTTCGCGAAGCGATCCAGCAAACCCTTCCAGGGGGCAAAAACTGTTCTGGCAGATTGCCCGATGATCTTGCTTGCACCAAGCCCAATCAAACTCAACCCCGCCGGATTTGCGTCGATGACCCGATTTTGATCATCCAAAACAAAAACTGCATCGCCCAACCCATTGACCACCATATCCCTGGCGATTGGGTGTATATCGAACAGTTGATGGCGCAGCATTCCCAGCATCAATGCAATTCCGCCCACCGCAAAACTAACTGGCGTGTAATCCTTTTTAAGCCGGGAACCATTCCTAGCACAAATATGACGTTGACTATAATTGGAGTAACCGCACCGACGACCAGCCAGACAGACTGCTTCTGATAAAGAGAAATCGACCGGACATATTTATTCAGAATAAGGATTGTTCCCCCGAAGGTCAAAATGTAAGAATAAAGCATGTGGACGAAAAACCACGGGCCACGGTCGACGCTGAAGGCCAGCATGTCCCCAACAGGGGTGTAGTGATATCCCTTCCAGAGAATCAGGTGCGAGTCATTTGTGAAGGCAAGGAAAACTGTTAGTACGGGAATCAGGGCAAGCAATACAAATCGTTTCCATTCCAACCATCGATCTTGCCCCACATAACGCATGGCGAAACCGAACCAGGCCAGCGGTGTGGTGGCGATGAAGATGTAGGTGATTTTTGCCCACAGGAGTGTGCCGCTTTGGGAGGGGATGAGCACTTCCAGAGAATTACTGACCAGCCACCCCGCGACACTCGCGGTCAGCCAGGAGAGCGCCCGCGTTTCACGTGATGGATATGCCAACTGCGCATATAGGAGGACTGCGAGGGTGAATACCGCGCTGATCGGTGCAACAATGATGAATATTGTGTATTGGTTCATAACTCCCCGGAATATAAGGATATTGTAATTAGAACAGAACAGTGCGGTCTTGGCAATACAGCCGGAGTACCAAGGAGTGAATTTGTAAGGTTCCCGTAAATAGTGCCTTGCTTTTTCTTATTCAAATAAGCAAACTTCGCGTAGCCATTAGCCTGCAATTATTTCTCAACTAAACTATAATTCATAAAACCAATGAACTCCATCCTCCGAACTCCGCACTTTTGTTCGACCTTACCTTCCACAAATCCTTCTCAGTTTGCTATCACTGGCAACATTGACAGGATTATCCTTGCTCGTGCCGCGCATCATCCAGAGGGTGATCGATGAAGGCATTGTCAGTAACCAGTCGGGCGTGCTCGTCCGCTCGGCTTTGCTGCTGCTCGGCCTGGGACTGCTGACCGCAGCCCTGAACGGTTTCCAACGTTACATCACCGAGTGGATCGGCGGACACATCGGCTACGACATCCGCAACCGCCTGTATGACCACATTCAACACCTGTCATTTTCTTACCATGACCACGCCCAGACCGGGCAACTGATCTCACGCTGCATCGCGGATGTGCGTTCGGTGCAAATGTTTATTGGCAGTTCGATCGTCGAGTTGGCGCAGTTGCTCTTCTTGCTTTTTGGCGCGCTGGCGATCATGCTTTCCGAAAACTGGAACCTGACCCTGATTGCCGTCCTGCCCATCGTCCCGTTAAGTATCATCACGATCAACTTTGGTAAACGTGTTTCCGAATTATTTTTCAACGTGGACACTGCCCTGGGCGATCTCTCTGCCCGTTTGCAGGAGAACGTCAGTGGCGTGCAGGTTGTGCGCGCCTTTGTCCGGGAACCTTACGAGATCGAACGTTTCGACGAGACCAACCGCGATTACTACGATGCGCGCGTGCGCGTGATCCGCTCGTGGGCGCAGGTCATGCCAACCACTGATTTTCTGGTCACGGCCTGCACCATCCTGATCCTGTGGGTTGGCGGGGGGATGGTTTTCAAGGGCACACTGTCCATCGGGGAGCTGGTGGCTTTCAACGCCTACGTGCTCATGCTGGCCCGGCCCGCCCAGCAATTGACCTGGCTGGTCAACGGCGCGGGGGAGGCGGCTGCCGGGGCGCGCCGCGTTCTGGAAGTGCTGGATACCGAGCCAGAAATCGCTTCTCCAACGGATGCAGTCCGATTGGGCGAGATGCGAGGCGAGGTGGAATTCCGAGGATGTAACCCTGTTCTACCAGGATGAAAAAACCGCTTCGCTCTCGGACGTGAACCTGCGCATCCAGCCCAATCAACTCATCGCCCTGATCGGTGCAACCGGCTCGGGCAAGACCAGTCTGGTCAACCTGATCCCGCGCTTCTACGATGCGACGGAAGGCGCGGTGCTGGTGGATGGGCAGGATGTCCGCAGATTGGACCTGGTGGAGTTGCGCCGCCAGATCGGGATCGTGCTGCAAACCTCGCTGTTGTTCTCCGATAGCATCCAGCGAGAACATTGCCTATGGCCGCCCGGATGCGACGCAGGAAGATGTCATCGCCGCGGCCAAAGCCGCCCAGGCGCACGAGTTCATCACCGAAATGCCCGAAGGCTACGAAACCGTAGTTGGCGAGCGCGGCATCACGCTCTCCGGCGGACAGCGCCAACGCGTGGCTATCGCGCGTGCCCTGCTGATGAACCCGCGCATCCTGATCCTGGACAATTCACTTTCCAGCGTGGATACGCAAACGGAGAAGCTCATCCAGGAAGCGCTGGACAAACTGATGGAAGGCCGCACCACCTTTGTGATCGCGCATCGCTTGAGCACTGTCCGGCGCGCGGATTTGATCCTGGTGTTGGATAAAGGCCGCATCGTGCAGCAAGGTAAGCATGAAGAATTACTTGAGGAGGGCGGGCTGTATCGCGAGATCCATGATTTGCAGTTGAGACAGACCGTTAACCACGAAGGACACAAAGAACACAAAGAAGAACAAAAAGACTTCATGCGAGCTTCGCGATCTTTGCGGTTCAACGAAAAATTATGACCCAACAAACAACCATCACTCCCCCCGCCTACGTGACCGAATCCGAGGAGGCATACGACAAGCCCATCGACCCGGCTGTCGCGCGCCGCCTGTTTGCCTTCGTCAACCCATATCGCTGGCAGATGGTGCTCTCTGCCTTCCTGATGATGGCGGCTACAGCCTCATCAGTGGTGGGGCCGTATCTGGTCAAGGTAGCGATTGACGATGGCCTGATAGCAGATAATCCAGATGCGCTTCGCAATGCGGTGCTGCTGTATCTGGTACTGGCAATCGTGCGCTGGATATTCATCTACACCCGCGTCAACATCATGGCACGGGTGGGACAGGCGGTTATCTACGACCTGCGCAAGGAATTGTTCGAGCGTTTGCAAAAGCTCTCGCTCAGTTTCTATTCGCGCTATTCAGTGGGACGGGTCATCACGCGCGTGATCAATGATGTGGAAAACTTGCGCCAGTTCATCATCTGGGCGGTGCTGGCCATTGGACGCGATCTGTTCGCGCTGGTGGGCATCATCATTGCCATGCTGGCTCTGAATGTGAAACTCTCGCTGCTGACCTTCATCGCCCTGCCGCTGATGCTGGTGGCAACGCGCCTGTATCGCCGTACGGCGCGCATCGCCTACCGACGGGTGCGGGCGGCCATTTCGTGGGTCAATTCGGTGCTGGCGGAGAATATCAACGGCATTCGCGTGGTGCAGGCGTTCAGCAGGCAGGCGCACAATTATGCCAACTTTCGTGATACCACCAACGCCTATCATTTGCAAACTCTCGTCCGCGCGGCGAAGGTGGCGGCCTCCTTCCTGCCGATCGTGGATGTGCTGGGGGCGCTGGCAACCGCGACGGTCATCTACTTGGGTGGGACGGCGGTGCTGGGTGAGTCGATCACGGCGGGCGTGCTGGTGGGCTTTGTGCTGTATATCGACCGCTTCTTCGACCCCATCCGTGACCTGTCGCGTCGGTACGATACGCTGCAATCGACCATGGCAGGCGGGGAGCGCATCCTGGCGTTGATGGATACCGAGGTCGAAGTTCAGGATGCGGAAGATGCCCATGAAATGGATGCAATTGAGGGCGCGGTGCAATTCGAGAATGTCCACTTCCACTATAGTGACGATCCAACCATCGTCCTGGAAGATATTGATCTGGATATCCAACCCGGTGAGACGGTCGCCTTCGTGGGCGAGACCGGGGCCGGGAAGACCACCATCATCAAGCTGCTGGCGCGCTTCCATGACCCGACTTCGGGCTGCGTGCGCGTGGACGGCCACGACCTGCGGACGGTGACCCAGGCGGGCCTGCGCCGACAGATGGGGATCGTGCTGCAAGACCCGTTCCTGTTCAATGGCACGGTGAAGGAGAACATCCTGTTCGGGCGGCTGGAGGCCACGGACGAAGATGTGATCGCCGCTGCCGGAGCGGTGGGCGCGCACAAATTTATTTCGGGATTGAAGCAGGGCTACAACTCGCCGGTGGAGGAGGGCGGCGCGCTGCTGAGCGTGGGGCAGCGACAGTTGATCTCGTTCGCGCGCGCGCTGCTGGCCGACCCGCGCATTTTGATTTTAGATGAAGCCACTTCTTCAGCGTGGACACACAGACCGAGGGCATCATCCAGCGTGCGCTGGCGCGGCTGTTCGAGGGGCGCACATCCTTCGTGATCGCCCACCGCCTGAGCACCATCACCAACGCCGACCGGATCGTGGTCATCCACGATGGGAGGATCGTGGAGCAGGGGAAGCATGAGGAGTTGTTGGAGAAACGGGGGATGTATTATGAGTTGTATAAAACTGGATTTCAGGAGTAGAAGCCCCCACCTGCCTAACGGCCACCTCCCCCAAATACGACGACAGATACTTTAGATGCGGATTCAAAGCATAAACTGTCGGATTTGGGGGAGGCTGGGAGGGGTGGGAATGTATTACGAGTTTTATAAGTCTGGATTTCAGGAGTAGGACTTCCTCCAACCTTCGGCCACATCCTCCATGTTCCACGAACCTTGGAATATGGAGGAGGACAGGCTACGTATAAACATCATTCTGTTTTGTTAAAGATTTTGCAGGGCTTTTCATTAGAATTTCCTTCAAAATATCTTCTCGATTTTGAAGTTTTGGTGCGAGAAATATTACAGGGTTTTCATGATTGATGAAAAGACTATTCAATTTGTTGTAATATAGCCCATTAAAAAGTGCAAAACCTTTTCGAGTAATCGCTATCGCGACAAATCTGTTTTTATATTCTATTACGCTGTGGATTTCTTTCCACTGGATCAGACCTCTAAATAACCCACACCGATACTTTATTCCCTTCTGACACAATCCGAATTTCGGGAAACAGGCAAAACAGAAATCCGGCTATATACAAAAGCGGAAACGCAAAAATAAGAGTAATTACAATATCAATCAAGTACTGTGAAACAGTATGATTTGTATCTTTATTGGCTGCCGTATCAGCAATACTTACAGGAATAAGTAGAAAAACGAATAGCATTAATATTACCGCTACAATTTGTGTCATAAACGGTAATACACCTTTTTGATGACGGAACATTTGATATTCCTCTTAGAGTATGGTAATAGAAATCAAGTGGATATCACTTTTTCGGGCAGCGCTGCGGCTCTTCCCAGTTGCCTTCAAATCCCTGGGCGGTGCGGTAGTTTGTGTAGCCAGTCTTATTCTGTCTCAATATCCATAACACAGCGCATCCCCACGTAGGCGCCGTAATAGCTTGGGTCCAGGTCGTAGCGTGTGTCGCTGCGGGCGGTTCCGCTTTGGACGCCAAAGGAATGCCAGGCGCCGCCACGCGCCACGCGCGCTCCTTTCCCGGTCGGGTTCTCACGCCCGTCCTCGGGATCATACGGGTAGGACTGGAAAATCGAACTGGTCCACTCCCAGACATTGCCCGACAGGTCGTAGATGCCATAGGGGCTTCGTCCTTGCGAGTACGCGTCCACAGCGGTGGTATCGTCCATGCAGCCAGCCAGGTTGGAGTAGTAGCAGTTGCGCTCCTGGCTTTCCCAGGGATAGATGCGTCCCTGCGTGCCACGCGCAGCTTTCTCCCACTCGGCTTCGGTGGGCAGGCGTCCGCCTCTCCAGGTGCAATAGGCTTTGGCCATATACCAGTCTACGTAGAGCACCGGGTAATTCGCAAAGTTTGGATTGTTGTAATATGTGGAGCGCGTGATAGAGCCTGATAGTCGCGGTCTCCTGCATTCGGGCGTATCTTCGACGCATTCGGCATACATCTCATTTGTGACTTCGAATTTATCAATATAGAACGCATCCAGATAAACCGTGTGGGCCGGGCGCGATCCCACGTCGACACTGTCATCGCTGCCCATGGTGAATTCCCCGGCGGGAACGAGCTGCATAGGAACGCCGTTGTCATCCTTGATTTCATCCGGGAGGGGCGTTGCAGTAGGCGGGGTGGTGGCTGTGGGCTCCACAGGCGTTTGGACGAACTCTGTCGGGGAGGGCTTTGCCGGGGGGACCGGAGTTTCCGTTGGTAAAACTGCCACAGGCGTATCAGGAATGGGCGTTGTGCCAAAGATAAAAGTAAAAATATCGGGGTTGTTGTACAAAAACCAGCCGCCGAAAATCGCGGCAGCGAGAATCGCTCCGCCGAACAAAATAACAAGAACAGCAGTAAGTGTCCAATTCCTGCGCTTGGGTGCTGGCGTAACGGCAGGCGTAGAAGGCTCGGGGGTGGGCGTAGGTTGCCCTTCCCTTGGATTGTAAAAATCAAAGTGAAATCGCTGTAACTCTTTAGGAGGAGATGGCATTGGCTTTTCCCAATAGAGAGGTAAGATAAAGTTTTTCTTATTCTTTGAAAGTGCATATCGCCATTCATCCTCAACATTTTTGGATGCCTTGGAGTTATTTGACCAGCATAATTGAAAAACATCTGCCTTATCAATGAGATTTCTTTAATCCCTCCCACCAATCCTCACCACTGCGAAGTTTTTGAACATCCCTCAGATATTCCATGTTAAGTGCTTTATAAGCTTCTTCTAGAGCATAAACAATTTCTAGGTCTTTATGGGAGTGGGAAGGAAATATTTTTCGGAACATCCTGCTGCCAGAGTCCACAATTTGTTCATTATCCGGTTCCGAAATTTCCTCAACGAAGATCGTAGAAATGTCAACTATTCCAACGCAAACTGGATCTACAAAGAATCGCACATTACCATTTATTACCGCATCAATCCTATCCTCATCAATATCTGCGTTAATGGCCATTCGGAAACCAACCCGTTCATAACCACCATTCCATTCAACTACAGCTTCAAGTGGAGTGAAAGTCACTCCAGGCAAAGAAGGTACAATTCTAATGCGAGTGCCATGTAAAATTTCTTGAGAAGCAGTTTGTTGGCCTTTGATGTAATCTTCGAAAGTTTTACCGACCTCTTTTTGAGCATCCATATATATGAAATCAGCTAAATTTTTTTCATAAATGTACACCGGCATTTTATATGTAGATGCAATCAAAAATTTTCTTGGATGATAAACTAAAAAACGAATTTCGAGTTCTCTGCCATCATCTCGTTGCTCTTCCCCTATTCCCGTCATCTGTTCTCGCAAGCGTTTCGATTTGATGGTAGATGCGGCAACATTCTTGCCAGCCAGTAAATTCTCCAACTCGTTTATGAATTCCTGTGTATTTACGTAACGATTTTCCGGATCCTTAGCAAGCACTTTGAGTACTACTAATTCGATGTCCCTTGGCAAGTTAGGTATATAGGTTGTTGGGAGAGGCAAGGAGTCATTTGCTTGTTTGAGCAGCACGCCTGCCGGAGTATCAGCTTTATATGGGCGATGACCGGTGATCATCTCGTATAGAACAACCCCCAGTGAGTATAGATCAGATTGGGCCGTCGCTTCACCAGTCCATTGTTCCGGTGCCATATAATCGGGTGTGCCTAACCCCTGTCCGGAACCGGTTAGAGTTGCAGCATCCATCCCCTTCTTTTCCCCAAAAATCTTCACCAGCCCAAAATCTGTTAGCAAGGGCTCCCCATTTTCGGTTAACAAAATATTGGATGGTTTTACGTCCCGACTGATAATGTTTTGAGCGTGCACGTATTTCAAAGCCTTTGCAATGGGAAGGAGTTGTTGAACCGCATCTCGCCAGGGAATGGGCTTTCCAAGCTTGTCTTTCAGCGTGCCGCCGGGCAAATAGACCATCACTAAATACGGTGCACCCTCAAACTCACCATAATCAATGACAGAAACAATGTTGGGGTGCTGCGAGAGCCGGCCCAATGATTTGGCTTCAAGCTCAAAACGCTTGAGCAGCATTTCCATTTCAGCTGGCGTAAAAACTTCGCGCCGAATGACTTTTATCGCAACTTCGCGTTCAAGGTGGGTGTCATAAGCCTTGTACACGGTTGCCATGCCACCTTCCCCAATCTGTTCAAGGATTTTATAGCGCCCAATTTCTCGTCCAATCAATCCATCAGTCATAGTTTCTTCCACAAATGTGCTTTATTCAGTTTCGATATGTATTGCACAGTGTATCCCCACATTATCGTCATTTCCTGGGACAGCGCTGCGGCTCTTCCCAGTTGCCTTCAAATCCCTGGGCCGTGCGGCAGGTGTTGTCCACGCCGTAGAGGGCCTTGAGCGGGTAATCGGCATTCCCTTTGATGGGCGAGCCGGCTTCTGCTTTGGTGAAGCGGTCTACGTAGTCCAGGTCTTCGATCTCTTTTGGCCCCGCGTCCGCGATGACGCCAAACATAAAGCGGTTCTCCGCCAGCCCGCGCTTGAAAGCAAACTGCACGGTGGCGTGCTTGCCAGCGTTCACGCGCACCCAGGCCAGGTCAGGGTCATCGTCTGGGCCGCGTCCACCGTCGAAGATAACGGTGTCATATCCATCGCCGGGAAGAGGCGCATCTGATAATGCGGCCGAGAGGCCGCCGGTATCGTGGTCGGTATCCCAGACCACCTGGACGTTGTCCGTGCTCCACTCCACGCTGTGGGGCGGGCGGGCGATGATGATGTAATCGCCGTAGCCATCGGCATCCAGATCCAACTCCACCGCATATTGAATGCCAATTTCGTTGTTCGGGTCCGTGCCGATCAGGGAAATCGAAACGAAGTAAAACTTCTCGTCCATGCTCAGGCTGTACCCGGCGATGTCCAGGTCAGCGACATAGCTCATATCCTCCAGAAAGGGGCGCTCGAGCAGATTGATGTCAGTACGAAATCCCCGTAAGGCGCGCGCTGTCTCCGCGGCGGTGTCCACAGAGACCACATCATAGATCAGTTGACCGGTTTTCACCGAAGACGGAGGCACCAGCACGTGTGAGACGGGGAGCGTCGCCGTAGGAGGGGGCTCGGTGGGCGAAGGAGTAGGGGATGGGATTGCGGTTTCGGTAGGCGCGGGTGTGGCGGACGCGGGGACTTCTTCAATGATGGACGTGGGTGCTGGTTCTTGCGGCGGATTCGCCCCAGACCCTGGCAGGTTGCATGCCAACCCGGCCAGGAGCAGCATCAAACCGGATGTTAAGGCTTGCTTCCGTTTTAGCAGAAATTTCATGGCCCCACCTGTTCCTGACCTACTTGATCAACTGACCGCACGCAACGGATGCCCACATACGCGCCGTAGTAGGCCGGATCCAATTCGAAGCGCGTATCGGTGCGGGCGTTCCCAGCATTGCCGCCGAAAGTATGCCATGAGCCGCCGCGGGCGATGCGTTTGCCACTTGCGCTCAAATCCTCGCGGCCATCCTCGGGGTCGTAAGGGTAGAGTTTGGACAGGGTGCTGGTCCACTCCCAGACGTTGCCTGCCATGCCATACACGCCATACGGACTGGCGCTCTTGTCGTATTGATCCACCGGGGACGTATCGCCAACACAACCGGGTACATTTGCGTATGAACAATCCAGGTTGGGATTTCCCCAGGGGTAAACGCGTTCGTCTGTGCCGCGCGCGGCTTTTTCCCATTCAGCTTCGGTGGGCAGGCGCGCGCCTCTCCACTCGCAGTAATCCAAGGCCATGGCCCAGGTCACATAGAGTACGGGGTAATCGGCAAAGACCGGGTTGCTGTAATATGTGGAGCGCGTGACAGAGCCGGGGTTTTGTGGTTTCCTGCATTCGACTTCATATGCGCAGGCATCATACATCTCGTTTGTGACTTCGTATTTATCTATATAGAACGCATCCACATAAACTGTATGACTGGGGCGTGATATTGCATCGCCGGTGGTATCACTTCCCATGGTGAATTCGCCCGCAGGAACAAGCCGCATTGTGACATTTTTACTGTCTTCAATTTCCTCTGGCAGGGGTGCTTCGGTCGGCAGGCTGGTGGCTGCTGGTTCCTCGGTTGCTTGTTCTGTCTCTGTGGGTGAAGGCTCCACTGTTGGAATTAGTGTTTCCGTTTGGACAACTTTGACCTGTGTAACTGGAGCGGGGGGTGTTGAACCAAAACTAACATAAAACGCATCGGGATTTAAATACCAGTATCCAACACCCACTGTTCCAACGATAACAATTCCACCTATCAACAAACCAAGAACGATTGAAAGTGTCCAGTTCCTGCGTCTGGGTGCAGGTACTGGCGTTGTTGGAGGTGCTTGCTGAACATAAGAGGGAGGCGGGGTGGGCGTAACGGCAGGAGTTGATGGGACAGGAGTGAGGTGTAGGTATTGTTCCTGTCATTTGCTCGCGCAGCTTTTTCGTTTTTATAGTTGAGGCGCCAACTTCCCTGCCAGCCAGCAGGTTCTCCAGCTCACTTACGAATTCGTGGATGTTTGCATAACGATTTTTTGGATCCTTGGCAAGTACCTTCAGCAGGATTGATTCAATACCTTTGGGTAAGTCTGGAATGTAGGTGGTTGGAAGCGGCAAGGGTTCACTGGCCTGTTTGAGCAGCACGCCTGCGGGCGTATCCGCCACGTAAGGGCGGTAACCGGTGATCATCTCATAAAGGACAACGCCCAGTGAATACAGATCAGATTGAGCTGTGGCTTCGCCAGTCCATTGCTCGGGGGCCATATAATCGGGGGTGCCCAGCCCCTGGCCGGAACCGGTCAGGCTGGTTGCGTCCTTGCCCTTCTCGCCAAACACCTTCACCAGGCCAAAATCTGTCAGTAAGGGTTCCCCGTTTTCAGTCAACAATATATTTGAGGGCTTAATATCCCGATTGATAATTTTGCGATCATGGACATATTCCAGGGCGTTGGCTACAGGGAGTATTTGCCGAACAGCTTTTCGCCAGGGCATGGGCTCTCCAAGCTTGTCTTTGAGGGTACCTCCGGGCAAATAAACCATCACCAAATATGGGGCACCTTCAAATTCACCGTAGTCGATCACAGGAACAATGTTGGGATGCGAGAGCCGGCCTAACGACTTGGCTTCCAGTTCAAATCGCTTGAGCAGCATGTCTATTTCTTCTTGCGTAAAAACTTCGCGGCGGATGACTTTTAGCGCTACTTCACGTTCAAGGCGGGTGTCATAGGCCTTGTATACGGTTGCCATGCCGCCTTTCCCGATCTGCTCAAGGATTTTGTAACGGTCAATTTCTCGCCCTATCAAATTGTCAATCATAGAAAATTCCCTTTGCTATTTGATAGAAATACTATAGCATAAATTTCTTCAACATATTGTACAATAGAGTAACAAATGAATATTAATTCAAAAAGGAGAGAATCATGGACGAAATTGTTAAACTTGTAGCTGAAAAGACTGGCCTGAGCGATGAAATGGCTGAGACAGCAGTTAAGTTGGTATTGGACTATGTGAAAGACAAACTCCCGGCACCAGTTGCTGGCCAGATCGATGCCCTGCTTGACGGCGACTCAGGGGCGGCAAATTTGCTCGGAGGGTTGTTCGGCGGATAGAAAACATCCCTGATCAAAAAAAGAGAGTCTGATCTTCAAATCGGACTCTCTTTTTTGTGTTTTTTGGTGGAAAATTATCTGACTTTTGTATCTTGAAACTTGAGATCGCGCAGGAAAGTTTCGCTTCTCTTATTCTTGTTCAACCACCTGGTAACTTTTTCTGCTACATCAAAATAGGCCTGTGCTGGTTTGGAACCTTGCGCATACTCCGTGATCGCCTTCTTGGCCGTTACCGCTTCCTGGGCTTTCACGGATCGTGGAATAACCCCGAGCACAGGATGTGTTACCGAGTCCAGCATTTTCAGGATCCGATTGTGTTCTCTGGTGCGGCCATCGAATTGCACGAGCAGGATGCCGAGCAAGTCTATGTCAACATTCAGGCCTTCGGCCTTGACGCGGTTGAGCGTGTTCAAAAACAGGTTCACGCCCCAAACATCAGCTTCGGCGGGCATGCTGGGAATGATCACGCCTTGTGCGGCCACTATCCCGTTCGCTGTAAGCATCCCTATGCTGGGCGGGCAGTCTATCAAGACTACATCATAACCGACCAGGCTGTCGAGCGCGTATTTCAGCAGGGATTCCCGCCCCCATCGTTGTACCAGTCCCAGTTCGGTGGCGGATAGACGCAAATGACTGGGAGCCAGGCTCAAGCCATCGCGGACAGGCTGGATGACTTCTTTGAGTGTGAGTGTTCCTTCTTGCGCTCCCCCTAAAACATCGGCCATGCATTTTCCGTTGGTATATACTCCGAACATCTGTGTCAGGCTGGCCTGCGGATCCAGGTCGACCAATAACACATTCCAGCCCTGTTCTGCCAGGATCGCGCCCAGGGCCGCGGTTGTTGTCGTTTTACCGACACCACCTTTTTGGTTGGTAATAGCAATGCGGTTCATACCTACATCATATGTAAGATGCGTGTAAATCACCTTGCATAATTGTTAGGTGAGAGTGACACATAGGTGGGATAGGAGAAATTTTTCTGTAAAAAGACATTTGTTATTGGTATTTATCAATCATGCTATACTAACCTCTGACATTCCACCCCAAGGGTGGTGCACCCAAAATATATTCACCATGACCTTTGAGATCATTCTGGTTTTAGCCATCCTGTCTATCGCCATCCTGCTCTTCATCACCGAGTGGGTGCGCATGGATGTGGTCGCGCTTTTGGTTCTGTGGAGCCTGGCCTTGTTTGGGCTGGTCACGCCTGCGGAAGCGCTCTCCGGGTTCAGTAACCCGGCTGTTGTCACGGTTTGGGCGATCCTGATTCTCAGTGGAGGATTAGCCCGCACAGGGGTAGCCAGCCTGATCGGCCGACGTTTGATGCGCTTGGCGGGGGACAGTCACACCCGACTGCTGGTCATCATCATGTTGACCGTCGGCATCCTGTCCGGTTTCATGAACACCATCGGTGTGGTATCCCTGTTCCTGCCCGTGGTGCTGGATATTGCCCGTCGTACCAAACAACCGCCATCCAAACTGCTCATGCCGCTGGCGTTTGCTGCGTTATTGGGTGGGCTGAACACCATGATCGGTACACCCCCAAACATTTTGATCAGCGAAGCGCTCAAGGACGCTGGTTTGCGCCCGTTCCAGATGTTCGATTTTGCACCGGTGGGCATTTCGGTACTGTTAGCCGGCACACTGTATATGCTCCTGATCGGGCGACGGCTGCTGCCATCCCGCGACCCGGCCCGTGAGCTTAGCCGCGGTCAGGATCTGAAGTCGTTGTACGAATTGCACGATAGCCTGGTACTCCTGCATTTGCCGGAAAGCTCAGTTCTGCAAGGCAAATCGCTGGCCGAAAGCCGCCTGGGATCGGCGCTGGGTTTGAACGTGGTGGCTGTTATCCGGGATGGACGCACCCAACTTTCCCCTGAACCTGCATTTGCCTTGCGAGCTGGCGACCGTTTGCTGGTAGGGGGGCAGTTGGAACAGTTGGAGGAATTGCACGGCAAGGATCACCTGGTCGTTGAAAAGGAAGGCTTTGCGATAGAGCAATTGCTCTCCACGGATGTGGATGTGTTGGAGGCGCGCTTGCTGGCCGGGTCGAACCTGGTTGGGCATACCCTTCGGCAGGTGGATTTCCGGAGCAGTTTTCAGGTAGTTGTTTTGGCGATCCGACGCGGGGAAGTCATTTTCCGCACAAATTTGGAGACCATCCCGCTCGTCCCAGATGATGTTTTGCTGGTGCAGGGTACCCGTGAAAACCTGGATACTCTGCGGGGCGAGCCTGACCTGACACTTTCAGTTCCCGCCTCTCTCGCGGACTATAAGCTTGAAGACCGTTTAATGGTCGTTCACGTGCCCCGGGATTCTTCCATGGCCGGGAAATCGCTCATCGACAGCCGCCTGGGCGATTCGTTTGGACTGGGCGTGATGGGCATTATCCGAGATGGGGAGACGCGCCTGATCCCGCCGCCAACTGAAATTTTGCAGGCAGGCGATACCCTGCTGGTCAAAGGCAAGCGCGACGACCTGCAGCTTGTGGAAGGCTTGCAAAGTCTGCAAGTCGAAAATGGATACCTGCCAGACCTGGGCGAACTGGAATCAGAAGAGATCGGCCTGGTAGAAACCGTGCTCTCACCGCATTCCACTCTGGCCGGGAAAACCTTGCGCGACTTGAATTTCCGTTTCAAGTACGGGTTGAGCGTCTTGGGCATCTGGCGCAGCGGACGTGCATACCGTTCGAATTTACGTAATATGCCTTTGCATTTTGGGGATGCGCTTCTGTTGCACGGCCCACGTGAACGTTTGCGCATGTTAGGAAGCGAGCCTGATTTCCTGGTGTTGACCGAGGAAGCGCAGGAAGCCCCACGTCAGGAGAAAACCCCGATAGCTCTGCTGGTCATGGCAATTGTGCTCCTCCCGGCCATTTTCGGATGGGCGCCGATTGCCATCACCGCCATCACCGGTGTGACCTTGATGATCCTGACCGGCTGCCTGACGATGGAGGAAGCTTATCGTTATATCAGTTGGAAGGCCATCTTCCTGATTGCCGGGATGCTGCCCCTGGGCATTGCTATGGAACGGACAGGCGCGGCCCAGTTCCTGGCGAACGGCATGATTGGTCTGATCGGCGATTTCGGCCCGCTGGCAATCATGGCTGGTTTCTTTTTGCTGGCGGCCTTGGCTTCCCAATTCATGCCCAATCCGGCGGTGGCGGTATTACTTGCGCCAATTGCTTTGCAGACAGCCAACGATCTGGGAATCTCGCCTTACACACTGATGATGACCGTGGCAGTGTCGGCCTCTGCTGCCTTCTTAGCCCGGTTGGGCATGCTGCTAATGTGCTGGTTATGGGACCGGGGGGCTATCGTTTTTCTGATTACATCAAAGTTGGGTTACCGCTTACAATTGTGACGTTAATTGTTGTGCTGCTCGTCATGCCAATTTTCTGGCCATTCTAATGACAGCCATGTTATACTATTTTCAATGATTTTTCCTTTTGTGGGGGCTGCAAAATCATAAATATCTGTAAGTTTGTAAGTTAATTGAGCCGCCAGAATACGTCTGGAGAATGTGCCTTGACCCTTGAGATCATCATCGTCTTGACCATACTATCCATCGCTATCCTGCTCTTTATTACGGAGTGGGTGCGCATGGATGTGGTCGCGTTGTTGGTGTTGGGGAGCCTGGCGGTTGCGGGGTTGGTCACGCCAGAGGAGGCACTTTCCGGGTTCAGCAATCCTGCTGTGGTCACGGTGTGGGCGGTTTTAATTCTCAGCGGCGGATTGGCCCGCACAGGAGTAGCCAGCCTGATCGGGCGGCGTCTGATGCGCTTGGCCGGGGATAGCGAAGTCCGCTGCTGGTCATCATCATGCTGACGGTTGGCATCCTGTCTGGCTTCATGAATGACATTGGTGTTGCATCACTGTTTTTGCCGGTTGTGATCGATATCGCGCGCCGGACAAAACAACCGCCGTCCAAACTGCTGATGCCGCTGGCCTTTGCCGCCTTGCTGGGCGGGTTGAACACCCTGATCGGTACGCCACCAAACATCCTGATCAGCGCGGCGCTCAAAGATGCCGGCTTGCGTCCGTTCCAGATGTTCGATTACACCCCGGTGGGCATCACGGTGCTGCTGGCGGGAACAGCATTCGTGGCATTGGTTGGCCGCCGATTGTTGCCCAGCCGCGACCCTGCCCGCGAGTTTTCGTCGGCGCGCGCGAAGGATTTCAAATCGCTGTATGAACTGCACGACCGCATGGTGATGCTGCATCTGCCTGAAGGGTCGATCCTGCATGGCAAAACCCTGGCTGAAAGCCGCCTGGGGTCAGTTCTGGGCCTGAACGTGGTAGCCGTCATCCGGGATGGGCGCACACAGCTTTCCCCGAGTCCGCTTTTGCGTTACAGACAGGCGACCGCCTGATGGTAGAAGGGCGTCTCGAGCAACTCTCCGAATTGCATCGCAGGAACCACCTGGTGCTGGAGGAAGAAGGCTTCACGGTCGAGCGCCTGGTATCGGCGGAGGTCGAACTGGTCGAGGCACGGCTCTCGCCCGGCTCCAGCCTGATCGGGCAGACCTTGCGGCAGATAGGGTTCCGGCACAGCTACTCTGTGGTTGTGCTGGCGATCCTGCGCGAAGGTGTCCCATACCGCACTAACCTGGAGACTATCCCTTTGCTGGGGGATGACGTCTTGTTAGTCCAGGGCCGCCGAGAACAATTGGACGAACTGCGGAACGACCCCGACCTGACCATTACCACCCCCGCTTCGCTCGCGGACTATCGGCTTGAAGAGCGTTTAATGACCGTTCACGTGCCCGAAGATTCCGTCTTGGTGGGCAAATCGCTGATCGAAAGCCGCCTCGGAGATTCATATGGATTGGGCGTGATGGGTATCATCCGCGCCGGGGAAACCCACTTGATACCATCACCGGATGAAAAATTACGGGCAGGGGATGCCCTGCTGGTCAAAGGGAAACAGGATGATCTGTTGCTGGTGGAAGGCTTGCAGAGTTTGGAGGTCGAAAGCCAGCCCCTTCCAGACATGGGAGAATTGGAATCGGAAGAGATTGGCCTGGTGGAAACAGTGCTTTCACCGCATTCCACACTGGTCGGTAAAACTCTACGTGACCTGAATTTTCGTTTCAAATATGGCTTGAGCGTGCTTGCCATCTGGCGGGGTGGGCGCGCTTACCGGTCAAATTTGCGAGATATGGAACTGCACTTTGGAGATGCACTCCTGCTGTACGGCCCACGCGAGCGATTACGGATGCTTGGCAGCGAACCGGATTTTCTGGTGCTGACAGAAGAAGCCCAGGAAACGCCGCGCCAGGAGAAAATTCCGGTGGCCTTGCTGGTTATGGCGATTGTGCTGGTGCCCGCCATCTTTGATTGGTTGCCAATCGCAATCTCAGCTATTATCGGCGTTGCGCTCATGATCCTGACCAAATGTCTGACGATGGAGGAAGCTTATCGCTCCATCAATTGGAAAGCCATTTTTCTCATTGCAGGTATGCTGCCCATGGGTATCGCTATGGAGCAGACCGGTGCGGCCCAATTCCTGGCGAACGGCATGGTTGGGTTGATCGGTGGGATGGGCCCGGTAGCAGTCATGGCAGGATTTTTCATCCTGGCGGCATTAACCTCGCAGTTTATGCCCAATCCGGCAGTGGCAGTCTTGCTTGCGCCAATTGCCCTGAGTACCGCCAGCGACCTGGGCATCTCGCCCTATCCGATCATGATGGCAGTGGCGGTATCTGCTTCAGCTGCATTTCTCAGCCCGGTTGGGCACTCAGCCAACGTTCTCGTCATGGGACCGGGCGGTTATCGCTTTTCAGACTATCTAAAAGTCGGTATCCCATTGACCCTGGTGGTGTTATTAGTCGTATTACTTGTCATGCCGATTTTCTGGCCATTCTAGGAGAGCATTAAGCCTTACCACTAAGTCACCAAGATACGAAGACAAAAATTTATTCTTTGGAACTTTGAGCCTTCGTGCCTTTGTGGTAAAAATCGGACACTTTCAAAGGAATATTTTCTAAAGGACAAAATTCATGACCCCTGAAATTGCCCTCACCTTAGGCATCATCGTTGTTGCCCTGATCATCTTCGGCACCGAAAAACTGCGCGTTGATGTAGTTGCTCTGCTCGTGCTGCTAACCGTTGGGTTGACAGGCTTGATCGGCCCGAAAGAGGTCTTTGCTGGCTTTTCCAACTCTGCGGTCATCACCGTCTGGGCGGTTTATATCGTCTCGGGGGAATTGTTTAAAACGGGCGTTGCTGACATTCTGGGGAAATTCATCTATCGGCTCTCGGGAGCAAACGAGATCCGCTTGATCCTGGTCATCATGCTGACCTGTGGCATTATGTCTGCTTTTATGAATAATGTAGGCGCAACAGCAATGCTAATGCCGGCTGTTGTCAGTGTCGCGAAGCAGACCAAAATCCCGGTTTCGAAGCTCCTGATCCCGCTTTCGTTTTCATCCCTGATGGGCGGTGGTTTGACCTTGATCGGCACGCCTGCCAATATCCTTGCCACCAATCTTGTTTCGGAAAACGGATTGCCCACATTTGGATTTTTTGACTTTACTTTGATCGGTCTTGTTGTATTTATAACGGGAATTTTGTATATGATATTCATCGGGAGGCATTTACTCCCTGTCCGGCAGACCCCAGGCGAAGCGCAGGTAAAAGGGCAGCTTCGCAGTTACATTAGTGAGGTGCGCGTACAGTCAGACGGGAAACTGGCTGGTTTGTCACTGTTGGAATCCAGACTGGGAGCAGATTACGATCTGACCGTCATCAGCCTGGTACGCGGCAACAAGACGGTCACCAAGCTTGAACGCGATAGCGTGATCGAAGCGGATGATATTATGTTGCTCGAAGGCTCTGCCGAGAACCTGTTGCGCGCCCGGAAAGAGCTGGGGTTGGCCACCGCCAACGAAAGCAAGCGACACGCGGAACTGGACAAGCTCAGTGAAGAGGAAATCGGTATGGTAGAAGCCACACTAGCACCGCGATCGTCTATGGTTGGGCGCAGCTTGCGTTCTATGGATTTCCGTGAGCGCTATGGCTTCACCGTGCTGGCCATCCGGCGGCATGGAGAGATCATCACCGAACGATTGCGCAGTGTAAGTCTGCAATTTGGTGACGACTTACTCCTCCAGGGGCCGCGCCATCGCTTACCCGCATTGCAGGAAAAGAACGATTTTCTGGTGTTGGAACCGCTCAAGATCCCGGAAAGTCGTACTCGAAAAATGCCTATCGCTGTTGGGCTGATGCTGCTGGTCATCGGGTTGGTACTGTTTGCCGGGCTCGAAATTTCCCTGGCCATGGTGTTGGGGGCTGTGGGAATGGTCATTACACGCTGTTTGAGCATGGACGAGGCCTACGAAAGCATCGATTGGCGCACTGTATTCCTGGTGGCCGGGATGCTGCCGCTAGGTGCAGCCATGGAAATCCACCGGCGCGGCACGTTACATAGCAGACCTCATGTTGAGCGCAATCGGGGGTTACGGCCCCCTGGCTGCTTTGGCAGGCATCTACCTGTTGGCAGCCCTGATTACGCAGCCTATGTCCAATGCGGCTGCGATGGTATTGGTGGTGCCTATTGCACTTGATACGGCCATGAGCCTGGGCGCTAACCACCTGACCTTTACCCTGGCAGTTATTATTGGTGGTGTCACGAGCTTCCTGACGCCGGTTGGACACAAAGCCAATGTACTGGTCTTTGGCCCGGGCGGTTATAAATTCTTTGATTATGCCCGCGTTGGCGCGCTGTTAACGTTCTTCATATTTATCAGTACCATGATCTTTTTGCCCATCTTTTTCCCACTCTATCCATAAAACTACATTCACAGCCTGCTTACAGGTAAATCCGAAAGGCACCAACCCCACCTTCAGCTACAGTAGAAAGTGGATATTTGTTTGCATAAAACATGATGTGGAGTATACAATTGTGACAGCTGTGTTCGTATTGTTGAGTAAGGAAAAGGCATGACGCCTCAAATCGCCCTGACACTGGCCATCATCGTAGGAGCATTGATTATTTTCGCCACCGAAAAGCTGCGCGTTGACGTGGTAGCTTTGCTTGTGCTGCTAACGGTTGGACTGACAGGCTTGGTCGGTCCCAAGGAAGTCTTCGCCGGCTTTTCCAACTCGGCGGTAATCACAGTTTGGGCAGTTTATATCGTCTCCGGGGGATTGTTCAAGACCGGTGTGGCTGATATTCTGGGGAAATATATCTTACGAATCTCCGGTGAAAACGAGATGCGCCTGATCGCGGTCATCATGCTGACTTGTGGCATAATGTCCGCTTTCATGAACAACGTTGGCGCAACAGCCATGCTGATGCCAGCAGTGGTCAGCGTGGCGAAGCAGACCAAGATTCCGGTATCGAAGCTGCTGATTCCGCTCTCGTTTTCGTCCCTTCTGGGTGGAAAGATGACCCTAATAGGTACGCCTGCCAATATTCTGGCGACCAGTATTGTGACCAGGTACGGTCTACCCACTTTTGGCTTTTTTGATTTTACGCCAATAGGGATTGTAGTTTTGGGGACTGGTATTCTATACATGGTTTTCATTGGGCGGCATTTCCTCCCGGTTCGCAGGCCACCAGGTGATGAAGAAGCAACTGATCAGGACCGTACTTTTATTTCAGAAGTGCGTGTACTACCAGGTGGATACCTTGCAGGAGTAACGTTGCTGAAATCCAAGCTGGGCGCAGAATACGATTTAACAGTCCTTGCGCTGGTGCGGTCCAATAAAACTATCAAGCCCGTTGAGCGAGATACGGTTATCCAATCAAATGATATTCTATTAATCGAAGGTACAGCTGAAAATTTGCTGCGAGCCAGGAACGATCTGGACCTGATGACTGCTAATGAAAGCAAGCGTTTGGTTGACATGGAAACCTTGATGATGGAAGATGTGAACCTTGTGGAAGCCACCTGGCACCACGTTCGTCGATGGTGAATTGCAACCTACGCTCTTTAATTTTCGTGAACGCTATGGTTTCACAGTGTTGGCTATTCGACGCCAGGGAGAGATTATCACCAAGCGGCTGCGCAGTGTGCGCTTACAATTTGGCGATGACTTACTGCTTCAAGGGCCGCGACATCGCCTGTCTGCCTTGCAGGAAAAAAACGATTTCTTGGTTCTGGAACCGCTCGACATCCCGGAAAGCCGCAGCCGAAACATGCCCATTGCTATTGGGTTGATGTTGCTGGTTATCAGCTTGGTATTATTTGCCGGCCTTGACATTGCCATCGCAATGGTGTTGGGAGCTGTGGGAATGGTATTGACCCGCTGCCTGAATATGGATGAGGCCTATGAGAGTATCGATTGGCGTACTGTTTTCCTTGTAGCGGGAATGTTGCCACTCGGTACCGCCATGGAAATAACTGGTACTGCCCGTTATATTGCCGACCTAATGTTAAATGCCATTGGAGGCCTGGGCCCAATGGCTGCCCTAGCCGGTATGTACTTGCTGGCAGCTATCATTACCCAGCCCATGTCGAATGCGGCGGCAATGGTGTTAGTTGTCCCCATTGCGCTGGACACTGCCCTCAGCCTAGGCGCGAACCACTTGGCGTTTACCCTGGCGGTTGTCATTGGTGCGGCTACCAGCTTCCTGACGCCGGTCGGGCACAAGGCCAATGTGCTTGTCTTTGGACCAGGTGGCTATAAGTTCTTCGATTATGCGCGCGTCGGCGCACTGCTGACCGTCTTCCTGTTCATCGTCTCTATGATCGCGATACCAATCTTCTTTCCGCTGTTTCGGTAAACTATGAAGTTCAACGATATGTAATAGTAGCGTTTCTGTTGGTTTTTACCGCCTGCGCCCCGCAGGCGGTTTCTCCGACTCCGACCTTGCCGTCACCGCAATTGACACTTGTCACCAGCGTCCCGCCAACGCTCACGCCCAGCCCTGCGCCTGTCCCTACCACCGCAGAATGGATCTATCCCTACACCATCGAGGGTCTGCGCGAGCATGAGTATCAAGGCGGGGAGATCAACGTCGGGGATGTGCTCGAGGAAACTGACCTGTACACGCGCTACGCGATCGACTATCCATCCGACGGGCTGACCATCACGGGGATTATGCAAATTCCTAAAGTAGGGAAGGAACCGTTCCCGGTTATTGTGATGAACCATGGTTTCTTCAGCCGTTACATCTACGCTTCCGGAGATGGCACCGACCGCGCCGCCGAGTTTCTCAACCGGCATGGCTATCTCACGCTCTCTTCCGATTACCGCAGTTGGGGCGATTCCGATGTTGGCTACAGTCTCTTCTACTCTGGCCTGGTAATCGACGTTATCAATCTGCTCGATGCCATCCCATCGATTCCCAAAGCCGATCCCGAGCGCATCGGCATGTGGGGTCACAGCATGGGCGGCGGAGTCACCTTCAAGGTGCTCGCAATCGACCCGTCCTGAATGACAGGACGCATGTAAAAGCTGCCGTGCTGTACTCCACCGTCAGCGCCGACGATGCCGACATCATTGACCGTTGGGGCCCTGGCTGCATCGGCGACTATCTCACGGGGAGAGATTGTATGGCTGCAATTCATCGGACATTCTCCCGCTCGACCTGCCGCCCGGCCTGATCCAGGCCTATAAGGATGCCACCAGGGACGCCGAACTGCTGCGAAAAGTCGCGGCGCTTTATTACTTCGACGATGTGTCTGCTCCCGTTCAAATCAACTACGGCACAGAAGACGGACAGGTTCTTCAGCGGCACACCACCGGAATGGTCGCAGAAGGCCTATGAAGCCTTATTGAAGCTGGAAAACAATCTGAGCTTTTCGCTTACGAAGGCGAAGACACTCATTTATTGGTGACCAGTGGTGGGCATTTATGGAACGTTCGGCACATTTTTTTGATGAGTACGTGAAATGACAATGCCACTCTGTTGAAACAGCAGTTCAACTGCTGTCTCAACACTTGCTTCAGGAGTTGCTATGAACAACGTCCGTCCACAACTAACCTTACTCAACGAAGAACAAATCCAGCAGACGCATCAATACGCCTTGCGCATTCTCTCCGAGACCGGCGTGCGCGTGGACTCGCCGTCGGTGGTGGAAATGCTGAAGAAGATGAAGCAGGTTGAAGTTGAGGGGAGAAGCGTGAAGCTGTCGGCTGAATTGGTGGAGAGCGCTATCCAATCAGCGCCATCTACAATCCAGATGTATGACCGGCGCGGAAGTCCCGTCTTCAACTTGGGCGACGGCCGTCTGCGCTTTGGGGTGGGTGTGACGGCGTTGTACTATCAGGAACCTGTCAGCGACAACCTGGAACCCTTCACGCGCCAGCACATGCGCGACCTGACGCGTCTAGGGAGCGTGCTGCCGCTGTACGATGTGATCTCCACGCCAGGAATCGTCCGCGATGTGCCGGAGCACCTAGGGGATCTGTATGGGAGTTTGGAGCATTTTGCGAACACCACCAAACCGCTTGTGCTGCTGGTTTCGGATGAACAGAACTTTGCACCAGTGCTGGACATGTTCGAGCATCTGCATGGTGAGTTAGGTGAGCAGCCGTTTGTGTTGCCATATTTCAACCCGGTCTCGCCGCTGGTGATGGACTCCGGCACGCTGTTGAAGATGGATGTTGCCATCGAGCGCGGACTGCCGTTCATTTTCTCGAACTACAGCATGGCGGGCGCGTCCACGCCGTTGACCCCGGCAGGGACACTCTCCCTGCTGCTGGCAGAATTGCTGGCCGGGCTGGTTGTCAGTCAGGTGATGAAGCCCGGAGCGCCGATCGTGCTAGGGATGCTGCCGGTCTACTTTGATATGAAGGGGCTGCAAACATTCTATGACCCGCAGAGTTTATTGATCAACCTGGCCTGCGCTGAGATCATGGCACATTACAAACTGCCGCACTGTGGCACATCCGGCAGCGGCACGGGTTGGGGCATGGACTTGATCTCTGCCGACACCTACTGGATGAACACCCTGTCTTTCGCGCTGACGAAGGGTGGTCTGGCTCCGTTTGTGGGCGATAGTCTGGGGTCTAAATCCATCTCACCCTGCACGGTGGTGCATGTGCATGAGATCATCGATCAGACGCTGCGTTTCGCCAACGGCTTCCAACTGGACGATGCCCAGGCCGTGCTGGATGAGATCGCCAAAGTCGGGCCGGGAGGCAGTTTTCTGTCGTCGCCTTCGACGCGCAAGAATTACAAGGATGGATACTTCACCAGTGAAATCTACCCGCGCTGGTCGATGGAACGCTGGCAGGCTGAAGGGCAGCCCGAAGCGAGACAGGTCCTAAGCGAGAAAACACAGTCCATGCTGACGGATTTGTCTGCTCCAGAAGATTATGAAGATTTGATAGGGAAGGGAAGCGAATTCATTCAAAACATGCCGTCCACAGCGGCGAGGACGCTGTCTAAAGCATAAGGGAAGTCGGGCAAATTGCCCGATTTTTTTTAGAGAGGCTCTTTCCAGTTCAACGGGTTATAGCTAGCAGCACTTTCATTGGTAAGGAGTATAAAAATGGATACAAACAAAGTTGTAGAACAATTGGCCGGAGCAATTCCGTCTTTCTTCAAACGCCCGCAAGTGAAACAGGAAATTATCCCCGTTGCAGGCGGTGTTCCATTTGGCGTCGAGCGTGTTTCGAATTCCAAAGTTGGTATTGGCGGCGCCTATGGCACATGGGGAGAAAGCTACGACAACCTGACTTTGCCGGAGTTTGTTGCCCATAGAATGGGAAGCCCTCTGAAGGAAGAAGACAAGATGAACCTTTCGGAGTTGGGCTTCGTCTCCCGGCATCATATCCAGGATTTGACCGATGCCGAACACCTTGAATTAGAGCTTGAAGTCGGTTCAAGATTGTTACGGGAAGCTGCGCTCGCGAACGGATGGAAGCCCAGTGATGTTGAGGCAGTTTTGATTGGTATGAGCGGCCCAGTCGCGGATGATTATGTCGAGCGAATTTGCGAGCGAGCTGGAATCCCTGATAGCACCCTAAAAGTCAGTGTGCACAAAGCTTGCGATGGATCGGTTGGCGGATTGAATCTGGCCCTAAACCCGGGGTTGGGGAATTCCGGGCAGATGAATATCGCTGAAGAACTTCAGGGAAAGAAAGTGCTGGTTGGTGGTATCGAAGGATTAAGCCGGTTTACCAGCGGTGCACATGATAAGAATGCCCTGCAGCTATTTGGAAATGGCGCTGGCGTAATTGGCGTTGTTCCTGGGAAAACAATGAAATTTTTAGTGGGCAAAAGTCATGAAGTGTTTGATGGCGAAGGAGTTCTGGCTGTCCGCATGCATTACCCACATTCGGGGCAATCACTTTTAGATGTATCCCAAACCGGGCAATCACATATCCGTGTAGCAGGGCTTATGCACGAACCTGAGAATGGCGAGTCGATTGAAATGGCTGGCCCGATGGGCATGGTCAAGTTATTTGTCAGAACCGGGGTTCAGGTTGTGACTGATGTGTACCAGGCGTATCAGAATTTGATGGAAAAGATGGATATGCCGGATAAGTCCATTGCAGTGGCTATCGTGCATCACGCCAATTACAAGATCAATAAACTGAAAGCAAAGCATTTAGATAAGCTTGGCATCAGTTTTCCTATGCCCTGGCTGGTAAGTGATTTTGGGAACGTAAGTGCGGCCTCCAATATGATCGCTTTTCTCAGGCAGTTGCCGCAACTGAAGCCAGGGGATCATATCCTGTTCGATGGTTTTGGGGCAGGCACTTACTACGATGTGCTGGCGGTCGCATTAGGCGATTCGTAAAAACTAGAAACATCCTCGGGAGGAGGAGACAATGGGCAGCAAGAAAAAAATTGCGATCGTAACAGATAGTTCTGCATACATTCCACCTGAAGCGCAGGAGGGTTTGAACATTGTTGTCATTCCTCTCTGGCTCCTCTGGGATGGTGAAAGTTATCAAGATGGTATAGACATATTTCCGACTGAATATTATCAAAGATTAGTAAAATCCAAAACCTTGCCGACAACATCGCAGCCTTCAGCGCAGGAATTTGTTGATTTCTATCAAAAGGTATTGTCAGATTCGGACGCGATTGTCAGCGTGTTGGTGTCATCCAAAATCAGTGGAACAATTGCCAGCGCGGAGGCGGCAGCGGTTGAGCATCCGGAGTTAGGTGTGCGAATCGTTAATTCGTATTCCAGCGCAATGGGCCTGGGTCTGACTGTTCTGGCGGCGGCACGCGCGGCAGGGGATGGGAAATCTGTTGACGAGGTTGTTGCTGCTGCAGAAAACATGCGCGATCGTGTGAACACGATTTTTGTTGTGGATACGCTGGAGTATCTGCATAAAGGCGGGCGTATTAGTGGGGGCAAGCGCCTGCTTGGCTCAGCCTTGAATATCAAGCCCATCCTGCATTTTGAGGAGGGACAGATCAGGCCACTCTCTCAAGCCCGCACGAAACGCAAAGCCCTGAATCAATTACTCGAAATCATTGAGGAACGCTTGGGTGGAAAGCGCATGTATGAAACAGCTATCATGGACGTCAATACCCCTGAAGAAGGGGACATGGTCGCTGATATGGTGCGGGAGAGATTTGATCCAACTCAGCTTCACAGAACAACCGTCAGTCCGGTGGTTGGGACACACGTTGGGCCTGGGACGGTGGGAATTGCTTTCTACGCCGAGAATTAAATCTGGTTGAGCATGTTGAAGTTGCTGTAAAACGAATGTAGTTGATTCTATTTCCACGTCGATCGAACAGAATTGCTATCCAGCGGTTTGGTATGATAAACTATTTTGCAGAAGGTGTTCTCATACTCAAACTATGATACACAAAATTTTCAGGAATTCATTTTTCCAGAATTCTCTGACCTTGTCAGTTGCGATTCTCGTTTATTCCCTCATTCTTGTAACCCGCTCTTCGGGCATTCTCCGCTCAACGAGCATGGTTATTCGATCTGGTTTTGCACTGACGATTTTGATTGTAGTAGTGCTAATTTACCTTTCATTTCGTATTCCCGGGTGGATTGGACGTTTGCTCTCTCTTACAATAACACTGACAATCTTTTCGTTGGCACTTGCCGGTCTGTGGGCATCTGTAAACACAGAGGCGGGACTTCTGAACGGTGTCATCCCGATGTATGATTCTGCAACATACTACACAGACGCAGTGAGATTATTGACAGGAGATGTGTTTTCGATCACATCATCTCGACGTCCCTTATTTTCAGCGTTTTTTGCAGTGTTGTTGAAGGTTTCAGGTCACAATCTTATGGTGGCACACGGGCTTATGACGTTAATCGTTGCGCTCAGTTGTTATGTGCTTGCCAGAGAGATTCAAATTACCCATGGAGCGGAAGCGGCTACACTTGTTTTTCTTGTCGTGTTTTTCTACTATCGTTATCACAGTGGGGCTGCCCGAACGGAGGCGCTTGGCGTTGCGTTGAGTGCGCTTGGGACAGGGCTGATCTGGCAGGGAATTAGAGAGATTTGCCAGCGAGCAGTCTGGTTTGGGATATTCTTGATGACCATGGCCCTTATCGCGCGTGCTGGCGCATTCTTTGTATTGCCTTTCATTCTTCTTTGGGGTGCCTGGTTCTTTCGTCCCAATTCGCGCAAGCTATCCTGGCGATTTCTTGTCGTTGGAATTGTCATAATTGCGGCGGCTTTTGCGATCAACCAATTTGCGATTTAATCTTTTGGTTCCCCTGATACCGTTCCTTTCGGGAACTTTTCTTATTCTTTATACGGGTTAGCTTCTGGAGGAAATTCCTGGACATATGTATTTGAGGCGCATCCCGAGATTCAGGCTGATTCCGCCGGTGAAATGGAGATATATCGCCTTATTGTGGATTTAATTCTGGACAATCCAACTTTGTTAGTTAAGGGTGCGCTCAAGAATTGGGCTGTTTTCTTTTCCAACACAGGCTATGGAGTGTACTCTTTTATGATGGGAAATACAGCAATTATCAATGGGATAGTCTACTGGGGATTGCTAACTTTTGCTCTGTTAGGGATTATAAGCTGGTTGAAAAATGTAAGGGATGCTTACGCGAGTTTCGTTGTTTTGGCTTCGGCTGGGTTATTTCTTTCAGTACCTTTCCTGCCTCCGACAGATACGTATCGTGTCAGAGCATATGCCGCGAGTATTGTTGTATTCGGGTTGTTGCCGGCTATTGGTTTATACTCTGCTCTGCGTCTGTTCAAAAAGCTTACTATTGCGAAAAAACAAACCGCTACTTCCAGCAATATTGGGTCCAATTGGGCGGGGATAACACAATGGTTTAGTGTTTTCCTAGTAATCAGCGTGGTTTTTGGGCCCTTCCTTGTAAAGGGAATAGAAGACAAACCACCGCTGGACGGGACTGGCTGCGCTGATTTTTCATCTTCAATCGTTGTGCAGTATGACACTGGAACAGTCATCAATTTGTTGCCTCAAAAGGAAATTTTTCTGGATTGGGCGCCTCAAGTTCATATCGGCGTTTTCAGGAAGAATGTTCACAACTTTCCAGACACAGCGTTTATCAATTGGTCGGGGGTGGTCAAGCCAGGACAATCCCTGATTTATGGTTTAGAGTATCGGTTCAACACCAAAGTTTTGGTTCTCATCCCTACGAAACTGTTGCCACAACCGCCAGTGGCTATGGAACTATGTGGTTCATGGGAAGTTGACGAGGCCTTGCAAGATTATCATATCTTTTATGCTGATTCCGTGGCGACAACAATTTATTAGTATTGTCAATTCAGATACCGATGCAATGGGCCTGGGGTTGACGATTTTCGCAGCGACAGGTCGGAATTTCTTTTTACGCGGAAATGCAAAAAGACACTTACTCTCTCGTCCAGGAGATCATGGGATTGACGTTCTTTGTTAGCCTGTATGCTACTTTTTGGTAGCCAAAACGCGGCCAAAAACGGGATGCGGCCAGGTTTGGACTGATCCAGTCGGAATGGCAATATTTGAAGCCTTGATTAAGCCCATGTGTCAGGCATGTCCAGGCCAGGGCTGTGCCAACCCCTTTCCCGCGGCTTTCCGGACTAGTAGCTGCAACCGATAAAGTAAACATATTGGGGCCCACCAGCATGTCCGTATCTAACTCATTTTCAGCCCAGGATGCAATTGTCCCTACAGCTTTCTTGCCGTCCAAAGCTAACCAGGTGTTGACATCCTCATCATCTGCTAGTTCTCCCCAGCCTTCACGAAGTTCATCCCATTCCTCCGGCGGGGTAGGGTGCCAGTAAGGCGCTTTTTCCAGTTCACGGTAAGATCAAATGCGACATGCCTGCTAAGTGTTCGTTATCCCCTGGCCCTGCGCGGCGAATTTGAATCTCTTCGGGCATTTTGATTTCCGGTATTTCAATTTTGCTGAAATCCAGAATGGCATCAATGCGCTCCTTGCCGAAATCCAGGTTGAACCAGGCGCTCACAAGGTCTTTGTCTGCTGACGATAAATAAGTGTGATGAATGAACACGCCGTGTTTTACCCAGTTATCACCGAGCAAAACATACAGATCTTGCAGGGTTTCTACACTTTCGTCTTCGGCCAGCGCAGAGCCAGGCAAGTAAACCCAGCCGCAGCGCCCCCAGGGTTGGACAGTGGTTGTCCCCATAAAATATGCAACCATTTTCCTGTTTCGAAAAGCCGCATATCCGCTGAGTGTTTTTCTTTTCAAATAATGATTTCAACCGCTTTTTTAGCTATGTCTGCATTTTCAAAGCGCATCAGGCAAGACGGGGAGTATCTTTCGATTCCGCTTGTGACGTTTTGCTAGCAATTTGCCCGCTTCCGGGATCATATCTTGTGTAAAAGGAATCAGTTTGTGTTCCCATCATTCAATCTCCTACAAAATAGCCACGACAATTTTGTCGGGGCTATTCGGTTAATCCGCTGCCAATGTTTCCGGCGCGGATTTCTTGTCTTCCAACAGATCGGTCACGCCGTATTGCACTTCCAGATCGTGGCGGAACTGCTGAGTATACAGGCGGTAGTAATGTCCGCGCTGGCGGAGCAACTCAGCATGTGTGCCTTGTTCGGTGATACGCCCGTCTTCGATCACCAGGATGCGGTCTGCGCGGCGGATGGTGCACAGGCGGTGGGCAATCACAAATGAGTGCGGCCCTTCATCAATGCTTCCATCCCGCGCTGGATGAGAGCTTCGGTCAAGCGTATCCACACTGGAGGTGGCCTCGTCCATGATGAACAGTTCCGGTTTGGCCAGCACGGCGCGTGCCAGGCTGATCAACTGCTTCTGGCCGACCGAGAGCAGGTTGCCGCCTTCGCCAACGTTCTGTCATAGCTTTTTTCGAGCGTGACGATGAAGTCGTGCGCGCCGGCGATCTTGGCTGCGGCTTCGATATCTTCATCGGTTGCATCCAGCCGCCCATAGCGGATGTTTTCGCGCACCGTGCCGGAGAACAGATGCGGCGTCTGCAGCACGATGCCGATCCGCGAATGGATCGATTCGAGCGTGTAATCGGTGTAATCCTGCCCGTTGATCCGGATCAGTGCCTGTCGCGCGGTTCGTAGAAGCGGCACAGCAAATTCACGATGGTGGACTTGCCGCCGCCCGTTGGCCCGACCAGGGCGATCATCTCGCCCGGCTTGACCTTCAGGTTGAAATCGGTCAGAACCGGGTTGCGGTCTTCGTAATAGAAGTCCACATGATCGAATTCGATCTCGCCCAACAACGTTTCCGCAGGGATGGCATCCGGTTTGTCGTGCACTTCAGGTTCTGTATCCACCAGTTTGAAGATGCGCTCCGCCGAAGCGATGGAGTGCTGCATTTCGGCGTAGACGCGCGCCAGGTCCTGCACCGGCCACAGCATGAAGGTCAGATACGAGACGAAGGCGTGAATGCCGCCGATGGTCATCACACCGACCTGCGCCTGCAAGCCGCCATACCAGATGATGCTCCCAAGCGCGATGGCCGAGATGATCTGCACAGTCGGCAGGAACAGGGCGGAAAGCCAGGCGGCGCGATAGGATGCAGCGGTACATGTCAGTCGGTCAAAACCTGGAACTCATTCAGGTTTTCATCCTCGCGCCCAAGCGCTTTGACCACGCGCACCCCCGCGATGTTTTCATTATAGGCGCCGGTGATCTTGGAGTTTGCACGGCGCGAAGCGCGAAACTCGACCAGGATCTTCTTGCGGAACTGGATGGCGATGACCATCAGGATCAGGGATAGCAGCCAACACGATCAGGCCCAGTTTCCAGTTGATGATCAGCATGAACACGGTGGCGGTCGAAATGTTCATGAAAGCCCAGGTAACATCCAGCATGCCCCAGGTGACCAGATCTGATACGCGGCCGGTATCCGAAGTGACACGCGCCATCAGCCGGCCAACGGCATTTTGCGAGTAGTAGGAGAGGGACAGTTCCTGCAGGTGGTTGAACAGCATCTTGCGCAAGTCGTACTGCACACGCTCGCCCAGCACGCCCGCCAGGTAAATGAAAACAAACACCATGCTAGCCTGTGACGATCTGATGCCGCCGTAGATGGTGCCAAACGCCTCAGTGCGTCAACATCTTTGTGCAGAGATGCCCTGGTCGATGATCTGCTTTGTTGATATAGGTGAAGTAGCGAATCCGGTGCAGAAGTACAACGGCGATCGGTCACAAAAAATCCAACCACCCAGCGCCAATGTGGTTTGAGCAAACCCACAATGCGCTTGAACACCGGCCAGGTCAGTTGGCTGGTGTAATTCTTCTTCTTCGAGTTCGATAAGTTCTTCAGACATTGTTCTCCATCCACTAATCAGGGTTCGAATCGGTGACAAGGCATCGATGTCTAACAGTATTGATTCACTGGCTTGCTCATGCAATACTATCTAATCTCCAATTTCTCTTCAGTCCGCATCGATCGAGTCTGGATATCGATACATCTCGGCGGTACATGCCATCTTCCTGGGCGACCAGCTTCTTCATGGGTACCCATCTGAACGACTTCGCCTTTATCCAACACCAGGATCAAATCGGCAATCATCACCGATTGGATGCGGTGGGCGATGATAAAGGTGGTGCGGTTTTCCATCAAGCTGTTCAAGCGCCGCACGGATTTCTGCTTCCGTTTCCATATCCACAGATGAAGTTGAATCGTCCAGGATCAGGATGCGCGGGTTCTTGAGCAGGGTGCGCGCAATTGTCACACGCTGCTTCTGCCCGCCGGAGAGCGTCACGCCTTTTTCGCCGACCAGCGTGTTGTAGCCATCCGGGAAGGACTGGATCACATCATGGACGGCAGCAGCTTTGGCGGCCTGCTCGATCTCTTCCACGGGCACATCCCGTCCAACGCCGTAGGTGATGTTCTCGCGGATCGAGCGGCTGAACAGGAAGGGTTCCTGTTCCACAATGCCGATCTGCTGGCGCAGATACTCGCGCGAGTAATCGTTCAACTCAACGCCATCCAGCAGGATGCGCCCGCCGGTGTACTCATGGAAACGAGGCAGCAGGTTGACCAGGCTGGTCTTGCCCGAGCCGGTCGAACCAAGTAAGGCAACGGCCTGTCCAGGGTCGACCTTGAAAGAAACATTCTTGAGCACATCCGTTTCACCGTCCGAATACATGAACGAAACATCCTCAAAGACAGATTCGCCTCGCACCGGCCCTTTGGGCTGCACTTTGCCATCCGTGAGCGGTTCCCGCATCTGTTTAATGATCTCCATCAGCCGTCCGTAGGAAACCATACCGGTGGATGTCTGCACGATCAGGCGTCCCAGGTTGCGGATCGGCCAGATCAGCCAGACCACCAGTCCGGCATAGGCCAGGTAAGTGCCGATCGTGATCTCGCCGTTGATGTCATGATGGCTGCAAAGACAAACCCGCCCAGCATCTGGAGCCCAAGCACAATATCTGAGAGCGGCCAAAACAGCGAGTGCATCGAGCAGCAGCAGCTTGCCGCGACGGAACTTCTCCCAGTTATCTTTTTCAAATTTGCCTTTCTCATATTCCTGGCGGGCAAAGGCTTTGACCACACGCACACCGGTCAGGTTTTCCTGCAAGGTGGTGGAGAGGATCGCTTCCTGCTTCTGGTATTCTTCATAGCGCTTGGTCACTTGCTTGAAGAACCAGATGCGAAACCAGCAAGCACGAATCGGGATCGCGATGATCGAAACCCAGGCCAGTTCTGGCGTTCAAATTGAGCAAGGCGATGAAGTTGATCAGGAACAGCAAGATGATCCGCCCAACGCCAATGGCTTGCTCGCTGAAGAAGCGCCGCAGGGCATCCACATCCGATGTGCAGCGTTCGATCAGGTCCCCGGTCGAGCGTGGTGCTGTGATAGGAAAAGCTCAGCCGCTGAATGTGGTCGAACAGGAAGTTTCGCAGCCGCCGCGTGATACCTTCGGCTGTGTAGGCAGCCAGACGGCCTGAAAAATATGCGAATCCACCTTCAACAAGCGCCAAGCCTACAAAGCCAAGCGCAATGGAAGACCAGAGTGCGGCTTAATCCGGTGTGATAATGCGCCGGTTGCGATTGCTTCGGTCATAACATCGTCCACAAAGTAGCGCAGCAGAAAAATGTAGCTGTTTTGGCGATAGCTGAAACGGCCAGCGTGACAACCGCTGCCAGGTAATACTGGCGGAAATCGGTCATCATCAGCCACAAGCCCTTCAAGCGGTTCTTGTTCTGGGCTGTGCGGTAATCAAAGTATGTGGATGGTTGTGTTAGGGTTGCCATGTTTTACTCTCTTGCTTTGTCACTCTGAGCGAGCGTTCCTTCTCGCGGGAGTTTTCTCAGGATTTTCGTCCTTCAGTCACTCAGAATGACAAACTAAATAAAAAGCCACGGTGCGGGTGCGCCGTGGCTGAAAAGCAGACAGGGGAATGATGACCTAATAATGGTCAACAGGCGCACTACGGCTAGGGTATGTGGCGGGAACTTCGGTTTGCACGATATAAAACGTGAACATGTAGTGCGTCTCCTTTCCTTAGAATTAGCTTAAAGCCAAAAGAGTTTACCTCTAGTCCATTGATTGTGTCAAGGCTATCTTTGTTTCTTCGCTATCTTGGCCCAACTATCTCTCAACGGGACAGTACGGTTGATAACCAGTTTCTCATCCGTGCTGTCCTGGTCTACACAGAAATAGCCCTGGCGCTCGAACTGCAGCGTGTAGCCCGGTTCTGCATCTTTCAGGCTTGGTTCGACGAAGGCTTTCAGCACTTCCAGCGAGTTGGGGTTGAGATATTCCTTGAAGCTGTCGCTGTCCGGATTTTCGACGGTAAACAGGCGGTCATACAGGCGGATTTCGGCGGGGAGGGCATGTTCGCGCCGAAACCCAGTGAATCGTGGCTTTAACTCGACGTCCATCGGGGGCGTCGCCGCCGCGCGTGGCCGGGTCGTAGGTACAATGCACCTCGGTCACCTCACCAGTTTCCGGGTCCTTGACGACGCGGGTACACGTCACAAAGTAAGCGTAGCGTAAGCGGACTTCGTTTCCGGGGTAGAGCCGGTAGAACTTCTTGTGCGGCTCTTCCTGGAAGTCATCCTGCTCAATGTATAAAGCCTTTGAGAAAGGAACTATTCGGGTTCCGGCATCCGGATCTTCGGGGTTGTTGATGGCTTCCAGTTCTTCGACCTGATCTTCGGGATAATTCTCGATGACCAGCTTGAGCGGACGCATCACGCCCATACGACGTGGGGCGCGCTTGTTCAGGTCGTCGCGGATGCAGGCTTCGAGCAGGGCGATATCGACGACGGTGTTGGCCTTGGCAACGCCCACACGGCGGATGAAGTCGTGGATGGCTTCCTTGGTGTAGCCGCGGCGACGCAGCGCTCTCAGGGTGGGCATGCGTGGGTCATCCCAGCCGCTGACCAGGCCCTCATCCACCAAGTTGGCGCAGGTAGCGCTTGCTCAGGATGGTGTAGTTGAGTACCAGGCGCGAGAACTCGATCTGGCGCGGCTTGAACACTTCCAATTCTTTCAGAAACCATTCATACAGCGGACGATGGTTTTCATATTCGATCGAGCACAACGAATGGGTGACGCCTTCCATCGAATCGTTCTGGCCGTGCGCCCAATCGTACATCGGGTAGATCTTCCATTTGGAGCCGGTGCGGTGATGCGGCGGCTCGTGGATGATGCGGTACATGACCGGGTCGCGCATGTTGATGTTGGGATGCGCCATGTCGATCTTGGCGCGCAGCACGCGTGTGCCATCGGGGAACTCGCCGTTCTTCATTTGCTCGAGCAAGATCCAGATTTTCTTCGACAGAGCGGTCCCGGTAGGGGCTGTCCACGCCCGGTTCGGTTAGTGTGCCACGGTTCTGGCTGACTTCTTCCGGCGTCTGGTCGTCAACGTAGGCTTTGCCTTTTTTGACCAGTTTGACAGCCCATTCGTATAAGCAGGTCGAAGTAATCAGACGCGTAAGTCTCCTTGACCCATTCAATCCCCAGCCAGCGGGCGTCGTCTTTGATAGCGTCCACGTATTCAACATCTTCCTTGACCGGGTTGGTGTCGTCGAAGCGCAGGTACAACTCCCCGCCTTGCTCGTGTGCCACCAGGTAATCGATCAGGAAGGCTTTGGTATGTCCGATGTGCAGATAGCCATTGGGTTCAGGTGGCAGCCTGGTGCGGACGTAGTCGAAGCGTCCGGTTGCAAGGTCTTCCGCAACAGCTTCGCGGATGAAATCGGTTGGGCGGGTTTCTTCAGTCATTGATTGTCCTCTGTGGAACTTCCTTCTAAGGTATGGCGTCTATTATAAACGATGCAGAGACAGTATAATTTGTACACTACTTAGTTATGTTACGCAGTATCGCTCACAGGTGGTCTCTGACCACCGTATTTTTCAGGAAATTCGCAGGGTCTGTGACCCTGCGAGAGCACAGCCATGTGTAACATGAGTTGCTTATAAGAGGAGTTTGCAATGGATGAGAATAAGGAACATAAACCAGGTTTCATAGGGACTTATTTTGACCGCTCGGTTGTTTTGCGCATCGTGAAGGTAGCGGAAATTTCATCCTGGGTTGTGTTGGTAGTGTATGGCGCTCAGTTACTGCTTTCGGCAACTGTGTTTGTTTTAACAATTTTGCGTGGATTTATGCAGTGGGCTGGGGTTACTGATATTGCACAGCAACTTCTATTTGTTCTTGAACAGCCTTTCCGCGGAATCGTTTATTTTGTAGGGCTGCAGGCAATCGCCAAGATCCTGTTGATGTTCATGGATATCGAAGATAACACCCGTCGGGCAGCGCGAAAATAGCGGCCTTTGTTTGACTTCCCTATCATGGCATGGTAGAATTTTGCCCGCTGGAGTAAAGAAGTGGGGGCTCGTCTAATGGTAGGACGGCTGTCTCTGGAACAGTTAGTAATGGTTCGAATCCATTGCCCCCAGCTTAGCCACCTTGTCAAAGGTGGTTTTTGTTTAAGGCTCTGTGGGCGTGATGGTCCACTCGGATTTTGTAACGCTGATCGACGTGATATTCCCCGGCCAGTATAGATGTGACCAGTAGCTTGCCCCTCGCAAAGTGGACGGATTGCGCCCGGTCGTGACGATGATGTGATTGGGAGTATAGTGCGCGAAGTAAGTATCCCGATGGGTTGCTGAACGCCCTAAGGTGGGGTCCATGGCTACCCAGCCACTTCCGGGCAGATATACATCCAGCCAGGCATGTTCAGTTTGAGCGATTTGAGTTTCCTTCTCTGCGTCTTCCAGATATAACAAACCTTCGTAATAGCGTGCCGGGATTTTTTCGGCCCGGCTGAGCGCGATGACCAGGGAAGCATACTCCGTGCAGTCGGCTCCCATCAAACCGAAAGTGGCCTGAGCTCCCCAGGCGTTGCGATTGTACGTGTAAACTAATTCATCCCCAGCATGATCGTAGAAAGCACGGGCTTGTTCACAGTTCGTCCTTTTACCCTGAGATAAATCTTTAGCCAATGAGATAATTTGCGGGTTGGCTGATTCGATGTGAAGTTCGGGTTGCGTGAACTCACCCAGCGGCTCCCCCTGACAGGTGGAGAGATCATAGATCATTTCATTGACCGAAACCTTATATTCAATCTCTACATTGATGGTTGACCCTGCCGGGTGGTCAGAGAAATCGAATTCTGCGTATTGATTTCCATACTCATCGGTTGATAGCGTATAGTTATCCGGTGAAATAGATCGTGATAAAACTTTCTGGTAAGGTGGAATATCATGTATGAGTGCTACCCACAAGTTTTGTTTTGTTGGTTGACCATCCCCTTCGTTGACCAGCGATAATTTTTGCTGAACAAGGTATTGCCTGGTTTTAGCTATTTTTGTTACTGGTGTGCCATCGCTTTGTGTACAAGCCACACATACGATTAGGAGAATGAGTAGCCAGAATTTTTTCATATGCAAATTATAGTCGAAGCATTATTGTTGATTTACTGATGTACTCAAAAAATGCGTTTTGTAGACTTTATTACACCCTCACCCTCTGCCCTCTCCCGAAGGGAAGAGCTACCCTTCTCCCAACTCTCCTGCCAAAAGCACCAAAATCGACCAATTTGTGTGTCTGACGGGGGAGGGCGGGTGGGGGCAAAAAAATGGCGCTATAGAATCAGTAACCACCCCATTAAATTCGGGATGAATTATGCCTCATGTGGATAAAGAGGTTGTCTCAATTGCCGTTCAGTACATAAAACAATCGGTAGAAGAAATATCCAACCGCCATGCCCAGGGCCAGGATGGCGAACTAGTGTTTCCTGAGTAAAGGCAGCCACTCATCCCGGTTGGGTAAGCGTTCGTGTTCCACAAACTCTCGGAAGAGGATATAGCCCCCGATGGAGCCCAGTCCGAAAGTGATTGGATCGAGTATCAGCCAGAAGATGACATTTTCAGTGGTTATTGTTGGCCTGACCTTTCCTGTTATAGGAATACTAACACAATACGATGCTATGGTTCTTCACTGTCCGGTAAGAGGGTGAATAAACCTGTTACTTCCGGCGGAACGGCACGTGGGCGACCAGTTTCTACATCCACAAAGACCCAGTCCGTTTCGCCGCGTACTAGCAATTGCTCATCTTCTACGCGGACAAAGCGATAGCGCCGCAAAGAGCGTACTCGCCGCATGTTCACAACCCAGGTCAGCACCCTGATGCGTTCCCCTGGGTAGGCCGGACTAGATATTCGATCGTGTGCGAACGTACTACCCAGGTGGCTCCAATTTCCATTGTAAGTTGCCTACCTCCCATCGCTTCGTAATGCCGGACTGCGGCATCCTGCATCCATTGCACGTACATCACGTTGTTGACGTGGCCGTTCTCGTCCACTGCATCTTCGGGGATGGTGAACTCGTAGGGATAGATTGGTTCTATCTGGGGTTTTGCCTGGCTCATAAAAAACTACCCAATCTTTTGAAGCCCATTATCGTGATGTACCACCTCGATTTCAGCGGCCTTCAAAAATGCCATTGCATTCTCATCTGTGCGATAGGCTTCACCATAAACAATGCGGGTAATGCCGGCGTTGATAAGCGCCTTGGTGCAGTTGATGCAAGGCAGGTGGGTCACGTAGCAAGTACAGTCGCGCGTTGAAACGCCGTGCAGCGCAGCCTGGATAATGGCATTTGTCTCGGCGTGAATGGTGCGCACGCAATGCCCATCCACCATCAGGTGACCACCCTCGTCGCAGTGTTCCTGCCCGGCAGGCGAGCCGTTGAAGCCGGACGTCAGAATGCGTTTGTCGCGCACCAGCACGCAGCCCACGAAGGCGCGGTCGCAGGTGGAGCGCTCGGAAACTGCTGCAGCGATTTTCATGAAGTATGAGTCCCAGTCAGGGCGCATAAAATATTGCCTCCGCGAAGTTTTTGGCGATTATACACTGTACCTGATTATGGTATAGTTGGCCGTCATGATCGAAATCCACAAGTTTGTGCGCAGCAAGCGCAAGACTCTATCACTGATCGTTGAGCCAGATGGAACTCTCACGGTCCGTGCGCCGCTGCGGATGAAAAAAGCCGATATCCAGAAGTTCGTCGAGGAAAAGCAGGATTGGATCAAACGGAAGCAGGCCAGGGCGCTGGAAGATGCGCCAACTCCTCGACGTTATGTGGACGGGGAAACGTTCACATATCTGGGTGAAGAGATCCTGTTGCGCATCGTCCCAGACGGTAAGCCTGCCCTCGTTATGGACGGCGTTTTCAAGCTGACAAAGTCCAGTCAGCCCCTGGCCAAATCTTATTTTGAAGCCTGGTACAAAAAGCAAGCACGGGTGGTGCTGACCGAACGAGTTGTGCATTTTGCGCGTAGTCGAAAGGTCAAGCCGGGAAGAATTCGGATTTCTTCAGCAAAAACACGCTGGGGCTCATGCAGCCCAAAAAAGACCTTGAGCTTCACCTGGCGGTTGGTGATGGCCCCGCTGGAAATCATCGATTATGTGGTCGTGCACGAGTTATGTCATTTAGAAGAGATGAACCATTCCAAAGCTTTTTGGGCGCGGGTGGAAGGGATATTGCCTGATTATAAAGCGCGACGGAAATGGTTGAAGGAGAATGGGGGAGGGCTTATGTTGTAATGCACATTTTTGGGATTGATGAATTGTGCCTTTGTTCTAAATTATATAGAACCTATTTCAGTTGTCGGATTTTTCAACGGCAGTTTAGATTGTTTGATGGCATTTTCTGTAACCTTCGCACTTTCCATCTCTTTAAGGACTTGTATAGCCGTCTCAGCAACAAGCGGGTCAAATTGTGTCCTTGAGCAACGTAGCAATTCTTCTCGAACATATTCGATAGATCGCGCTTTGCGATAAGGGCGATCAGATAACATGGCCTCGATAGCATCCGCTACGGAGACGATACGCGCTTCGATGGCAATTTGATTGCCAGCGATTTTATTCGGATAACCTTCCCCATTGTAAAATTCATGGTGCTGAAATACGATAGGAATAAGCGGGCGCAGGTGCGGGCTTTTCTGTAGCAGGGTCGCGCCTAATTTGGGGTGTGTTTTGATAACATCGTATTCTTCAGTTGTAAGGCGAGAAGGCTTGGCGAGAATCTCCTGTGGAATTCCCAGTTTGCCAATATCGTGCAGCAGACTGCCTTTGCGAACCAGCTCCACCTGTTTTTCATGTAACCCCAATCGCCTGGCAATTTTGGTGGCAAGCTCGGTAACGCCCTGCGAGTGACCCAGCACATACGGATCGCGCAGGTCAATGATTTGTGCCAGGGTATCCAGCAGTCCCTCATTTAATTTTGCGATCTCATCCGAGTGGTTTTCAAGATCGATATTTTTCTTGCGCAGTTCACCGACCATGCTCCGAGTGCGTTCTACGTATTGCACCTGGCTGATTCGTAAAAGAACGAGTGGAACAATCACTAACAGAGATCCGATAAGGGGATCATGTTTGTAGCCAAACACGAATGCAGCTGCAACAATGCCCATACCAATGTAGATGATAAATAGCCAGCTATAATTCTCCTTCCAAAATACCATCATGGGCCGACCTGTTTCTAAATGCATCCCAATTGTGATCAGGCTGGTATTCATCGCGAAACTAATGACAGCAGCTGTTACAGTAAATCCCAATTGTAAGGCTGTGGGCGAATCAACGAAAGAATTTCCGGTTAGAAAAATGATGGTCAAATAGGTCATCCCAGCAAGCAAGTGATTGCTGAAATTGAACACATAGCGATTGAATTGGCTGCGGTGCTTGATGCCTGTAATCAGAGCGTACGTCAGGCTAAGCACGACTGAGGCTATGGGACCGAACAACAACGTACCTGCCAGAATAGGCACCGCTGAAGTGGAGAGAGACATATTTCTTGTGTAAAGGTCGATTGAGTACCATTCTGTCAGCATGAGAAGTGCAACGCAACCTACAAGCCCCAACCAGGCAGGGATGGAGGTGATCTGGTAAAGGGTCGGCGCAATGAAATACAGACTGCCAAAAAATAGAAGGGAGAATACAAAAAGCCCACCAACGTAAGCATACACAGGTGCTCTTGATGTACTTTTGGATGGGGAGGTTGGTAATTGCTGCGGTTTCTCATCATGCGTGGGTGGCGGGGGGGATTGTAGTTCGGGTACCGGCACCTTCTTTGCGTTTCCAGCCAGATAGGCGTTGGCTTCGGGAGCGGTTGTGGCTGTGCCCGGATCTAAAGGTGTGTTTGTCGATTCGTCCTCCAGGGCAGGCGCTTCTCCTTCTAAATTGGCGAAATTTACATATGTTTCCTGGGTAAAGGCAAAGGCCCGGTTCCTGCCCTGCAGCTTGGAGTGGTAGAGCGCAGTATCGGCATAGTGGATGATGTCCTTGCCGGATTGGTCGAAACTTTCCCGGTGCGCAACTCCCAGGCTGAGGGTTGCTTTTATGGGAGTCACACTCGTGGGTATGGTGAATTCAGCTTTTTCGACTGCCTTGCGAATAACTTCCGCCCGTTCGTAGCCATGGTCGAGCGTGGTCTCGGGCAGCAGGATGGCAAATTCTTCCCCGCCAAAGCGTGCAACAATATCATATTCGCGCACGGACTGTTTCAATATGTTTGCGATCCCGATCAAGACCTCGTCGCCTGCCAGATGGCCGTAGGTGTTGTTGACATTACGCAGCAGGTCAAGGTCAGCCATGATGAGCGTGAGAGGGCGATCGAAGCGGTTAGCCCGCTTGAGTTCACTTTCCAGATGGTGCATAAAATAGGCATGGTTGAACAGGTTCGTTTTTTGGTCTGTTTCTGATTGACGTTCCAATGCCGGAACACGCATGGTGCCGTAAACCAGGTAGATTGGAAATGCAAATAAGAGCAATGCGTATGCGTTGTACTCCCAAATAAGAACCAGCATCGCGCCAAGCGAAAGCAGCGACAAGTCAATGATCAGAGGATGCAGATCGAAAATACCAGATTCTCTGAAGTTTTCGCCATCGGCCATCCAAACGATAACCCCGACCATAAGATGATTGAGCAACGTGAACACTGTCATGCTGGCAGTTATTGCCAGTATGGCAACAGAGGTTGCCAGAGACAAATCTGGGTTGAATGAGTGGAAGACCAGGCCAGAAATATTGATGACGATAATATAGCTAGCCGTATTGAATATCGGACCAAACCAGGCCGGGCGGTTGAATAGCCATTCTGCCATGTTGGAAACAAAGATGACAATCGCTGCTTCTGTAACCCCTAAATGTGCAAATGTAAACCCGTAGACAATAAAACTGAAGGCGTAATGGGAACGGTTGGTGGCGCCTTCCACCTTGACGATCAATGCCAGGGACGCCAGAAGGCATAAAATAGCCAGTATTACTGGTTCTTTGATCTGCCAGTGAAGCAGGTTCCATGAAAAGATCAGCGCACCCACAATATAAATTGCAAACATGTACGCTCGGGCAGGGATTGTCATTTCTTTCATATAGGCTCCTTGGCGATTACCTATCGAATTTTATCAATGATGATTTTGTTATTGTATATTAATTTCATTGGTGACTTAACAATATTTTTTACAGAAAAAGGCGGATTTTTCAGTATTCTTCTTTTTGGTTGTTAGAATGAAGATGTGAAAGACCGTATGCGAATTGATGTAAGGCTTACCACATATTGGTGCGGCGAAGGTCGATTTGCTTAGCCTCGTTCTTTGTTCCATACAGTTCTATCATGCGATTGAAGATTTCAATATCTTCGGGGGAGATATTGATCAGTTGAAAACCGACGTTGTAACAAAAGGGATCAAGTGGATCAACCTTACACCACTTACTACGTGCCACAAAGACCATAGATGGCTTGCTGGCGACTTCACTGGTCAGGTTCAGGCAAATCGAAAATCTTTGTTAGGCGGTATCGGACCCAGGCTGTCCAGCTTGAAATCCCCCAGTACTAATGTCAGCGAGATGACCAACAAGTTCCTGTGTATCGTGGTCAATCAACTGCATGTAGTAGGAAAATTGCTTTCTCTCCTGCCTATTGTGCTTTTCCCTGTTCAGATTTTCTGCCGGACGGGATTTTGCAGACGATTTCACTGGCTGTTTTCGCCTGCCAAATAGCTCCGTTACGAGAGAATACTTTCGAGAGGTGTTTGTCGTGTTATTCATGAGTGTTGCTCCTAAATAAACTCTATCAATTAAGAACATCTATGATCTTGAAAAGCCAAAAGGTAAATACCTGTAACATTGCGGGAAGGCGGTTCAAACCTACATGAACCGCCTTTTTGTTACTCCAACGTTTGCGCTATATTCAACCTAACTTGGCAAATCATGCCAACCCACACTGGCCATATCGTGCCAACCCACACTGCTCAGATCATGCCAGCCAACGCTTGCCATCAATGTGGGGGCAATTCCGGCCAGGGCAAATGCCATAACAACGACCACGGCAATCAACAGGGTAGGCCCTAAAATTTTTCGTGTGCGCTTCATCATTTTTCATCCTGCCCTAATCATCCCAAGTGGTTGTATTCCAGCCAACTGTGTTCCAACCGACTGTGTTCCAACCAACCGTGTTCCAGCCAACAGTATTCCAGCCAACCGTATTCCAGCCAACCGTATTCCACCCGACACTCGCAAAGTCAATGCCATCTTCACCGGAAGCAAGCATCAGGCTGGGCATGATGCCCTGATTAGCATGATCGGTGGTGGTGCCGTTTACGGCTGCATAAACATCCAGATAGCCGGTGCTATCAGATGTGGCCGATGACCAGTTGTAATTGGCTGTGGACAGCAGGCGCTGTTTGACCTGGTCGGGATTCAGACTGGGCTCATCTTCTAGGAGCAGGGCGACTGCACCCGTGACCACCGGAGCGGACATGGACGTGCCTGACATGCGGAAGTAGTAATCATCCACGCGGTGTAATGGATGTTCTGTGTAGACAGTGGAGGCTTTCTCTGCCAGCGGCGCGATCAGGTTACGACCGGGCGCCAGCAGATCGGGCTTGACGAAGCCATCTTCGGTGGTGCCATAGGCTGAGAAGACGGCCAGCGTGTCATCTCCCAGACCTGTTGTTCCTTTATCCTCGGTTGCGCCAACGGTGATCACAAAGGGATCATTGGCAGGCGGGTAGAGGGTGACAGGCCCATCACCGGTGCCGTTGTTGCCCGCCGAGATCACCACCACGATGCTGTTGAACCACAGAACCTCGACCGCTGCCGAGAGCGGACTGGTGTGGTAGGACTGGGCAACAGTGCTGTTCAACGACACGTTTACAACACGGATGTTGTAGGCATCCTTGTTGTTGTACACCCATTCCATGGCCTCGATCACATCAGATTCGTACATCATGCCATCTTTGTCAGCAACTTTTAGACTGATCAGCCCCGCTTCGGTGGCAATACCGCGATATTCTCCTTGGGACTTATACCCGCTTCCAGCGATGATGCCGGATACGTGCGTGCCGTGCCCGTACAGGTCTTCAGAGCCCCCGTCCGTGAAACTCATGACTTCGTTGATGCGCCAATTCCAATTGGTCATGAAATCATCATGGTAGTTCAAGCCGCTGTCGATCACTGCTACAGTCACGCCATCACCGGTCAGGCCAACCTGATCGGCGCGCACCGCAGAAACGAAGGCGCTGGGGTAGGCGAAGGCGATCTCGACGTTATCGAAATGGATATGAGCATCATCATTACATATAAAACGGATGACGGTGTCAGCGCTGGCGTAGGGAGACAGATCATATTGCGCAGATTGGGCTTCGTCGTCTGTGACATTCATTGCCAGCGTTTCCAGCGTTGCCCAAGTAGCGCCGCCGTCAGAAGAAACTTGCACATACAGTTTATCTCTTCTGTCACCTCTGCTCACACGAGAATATTCGAACGTGAAGGCAGCCGAAACAGCACCGTCCAGGTTTGCTGGGCGGTAAATGCCCCAGCCGTCGTCGTCACCACCTTCAAGTTCCAGGCAGTCGCCGCTATCGCAGGCCCAATCGCTTTGGATCTCGATGTCTCCACTGCCTGGGCCACCATAATCGCCGAACTCTACCCAGGGAGTACCGGCCCAGCTTTTCGTGCCGTCGCTGTTGTTGTAGCTCTCAGATTCGAATTCATCCCGGTAGGTTTCCATACCAGGAGCCGCTGTTGATACCATGGGGGCATCCGCTGAGATCCAGCGCACCTTGGGGTTTTTGGCCAGCTTGGTGAGCTCTTTGCCGGTCATTTCAGCCGAGAAACTGACGATCAGGTCAAGTTGCTTGGTGACCTTACCGCCACCTTTCTTCACCGACTTTTCCAACTCCATGTCCTTCAGATCTTTGTTCTTGGCGTCTTTCTGAACAATGACCCTGAAAATGGCATCCGGGTTTTCTTCTGCCATTTGCAGTAGACGCGGGTCGGCCTTGGGCGGGTCATTCTTTCCAGCCAGGGCGGTGCCTGTAGCACCGGCCAGCAGGCTGAAGGTCAGGACCAGAGCGAGCAGGCTGTTGAAAAGCCATCTTTTTCTTGTCATCTCTTTCTCCTAACTATTCTTGAGTTACTGCCTCACACCACGAGTTGGTGTAAGGCTTTGTACGAAATCTAATTGCCAGTTTCCACGCATGCCGGCTCAGGTATTCCAGCCTACATTTGGTGAGGGAGGCGGTGGCGGAGCGATCAGGAACGAAACTGTTTCTACGGAAGGAGTTGAAGCCTGGTATTGGGGTACCCACGTGTTCCAACCCACATCCGGAGTGGGGTTCCCTACGAAAAACACTTGTATTGCTGCGAGAGTAAAAACAACGCTGATGCTGAGAACGAGAGCGAGCAAAACGAACTTTTTCATTATGTACCTCCGATTATCGAAAATAACTTTCAAATAGATTGCTTTCATTTAGCATTATGCACTTTTGTGCCGCTTGTTACTATCCGTAGTTCTACGTATATTTGGCTGCGGTTTCTACGTATCTTGTTTGGGTGCATATCAGCATCTGAATACCTTAGGGCCTAATCAGTACCTGCTAACCGGCGCATCATCGCCGGAATTCGTAAGGCACGATAGAGCGGGTACATGAGTGGGATATTCAGTAACGACAAGAAAGGATTGAAAGACCAGGCTAACGCAGTGACACTGCCCAACGTTAGCACCGTAAAATCGAGAGAGAGGGTCAGAAGTTCAAAGACACCCAATTCTGCAAAACTTTGACCACGGGCTAATTTCACAACCAGCCCCACCAGGAAATGATTCCCGAAGACAAAAACCAAATTGGCGGCAACCAATCCCAATGTCCAGTTTAGATCGAGCACTTGCGATCCCTGGCTGAGCGTATCAAATACCAGCCCGGCCAGAAAAACGGAGATGACATGGTTTCCGATGTTGAAGCTCTGAATGAACCAGGGATATTTGTGCCAGGCCCATTCCACCAGATGAGAAATGAGGATGACAAAAATCGCAGCGCCCAGACCCAATGTGATGAAGGCATACCCATAGAAGAACCAGGCAATACTGTAATTGGTTCGATCGTTTGGACCTTCCACTTTGAGGGTTTGAGCCACGGCTCCCAGGGCTGCCAACAGATACAGTCCTGTATTCGCCCAGTTCAATTCCAATAGCGTCCATACGATCAGCCCGAAACCGATCAGGATGGTGCTAATGATATAAACTTTTGCTGCCGCTGATAAATTCTTCAAAAGTGCTCTCCAAAGTTCTTATTGCTTGTTTTTCAGAGAGCAAGAGGTTGTCCAGCCACCTTGGGGTGCGGGCTTGTGCGGAACCCGCACCCTTTAGGTCTGTGACTTTGCGTCCCTGCTTTTCAGCAGGTTTGCCGTTTCTTTGCTAAGCGTGAAGTGAATTCGGCAAACCGAGTTAATTGGTTTGCCGAATTTTCTCATATATCCTTGTTAATCATCCCAGATGGATGTGTTCCATCCGACCGTGTTCCAGCCGACAGTATTCCAACCGACAGTATTCCAACCAACCGTATTCCAACCGACGGTATTCCAGCCAACTGTGTTCCAACCGACTGTATTCCAGCCAACCGTGTTCCAGCCGACGCTTGCGAAGTCAATGCCGTCCTCGCCTGTAGAAAGCATCAGGCTGGGCATGATGCCCTGGTTGGAGTACCCATCCGTTGAGCCAGTGACCGCTGCATACGCATCCAGGTAACCTGCGCCAGATTGATCTGCGGAGTAACCCCAGTTCTGACTGGCAGTAGCCATCAGGCGATACTTGACCTGGTCGGGATAGAGTCCTGGTTCATCCTGCAGGAGCAGGGCCACTGCACCTGTCACTACTGGTGCGGACATGGAAGTACCCGACATGCGGAAGTAATAGTCACCCACGCGGTGTAAGGGATGCTCTGTGTAAACCGTGGTAGCTTTATCAGCCAGCGGAGCGACGAGGTTGCGTCCGGGGGCGACAAGATCGGGTTTGGCGAAGCCGTCTTCGGTCACGCCATAGGCAGAGAAGATCGCCAGGTTGTCATCCCCAAGGCTGGATGTTCCATGATCTTCCGTTGCGCCAACGGTGATCACAAAGGGATCATTTGCGGGCGGGTAGATGGTGACGGGCCCATCGCCGGTGCCATTGTTGCCCGCCGAGACGACCACCACGATGCCGTTGAACCACAGGATCTCAACAGCCGCGTTCAACGGGCTGGTGTGATATGTTTGAGCAACGGTACTGTTGAGTGAGATATTGACGACGCGAATGTTGTATTGATCTTCGTGATCATAGACCCACTGCAAGGCGTCGATTACATCAAATTCGTAGATCCTACCATCCTTATCAGCCACTTTGAGGTTGATAAGTCCGGCCTCGGTCGCAATACCCCTATACTCTCCATTGGAATTCCTTGCCATTTCCAGCGATGATGCCGGCTACATGGGTGCCGTGCCCGTACAGATCTTCTGAGCCGCCAGATTCGGTGAAGTACTCGTTCATCTCGATGCGCGATTTTTTGCTGTCGGTAATATCAAAATCATTATGGTATGCAATACCGCTGTCAATCACTGCGACAGTCACACCATCGCCAGTCAAACTCAGTTGGTCTGCTTTGACTGTTGGCACGTAAGCGCTGGCAACCGCATATTCGATCTGGATATCATCGAAATAAATATAGTAAAAGGCAGATTGTGAACTGGAAACGTAGAAACGGATCTGAGTGTTCGGGCTGGCGTAATCGGTGATATCGAAAGTGTCTGTGTCGCTGCCGACCAGATTTGCGCTCGAATAGCTTTGCAGGGTTGTCCAGGTGGCGCCGCCATCGCCAGAAACTTGCAATTCCACCGCGCCAGTATCGTCAAGGATCTGGTTGTTACGATGGAACGACAGTGTGGCGATTGCAGCTCCGCTCAGGTCCGCTGAACGGTAAACATAAGAACCTACAAAATAAGGATCCATCCGCAGGCAATACCCTGCACCATCTGCACAATAAGTGCCATAGTCAACCATGAAAACTCCACCATGTGGAATTACTGGTTGATAGTGGCCCGCTTCCCACCATCCAGCAGACCAATTTTCTGTGCCATCATCACCGGTATACGCCTGTTGTTCAAAGCGGTCCAGGACAGTTTCCATACCAGGAGCCGCTGTTGATACCATGGGGGCATCCGCCGAGATCCAGCGCACCTTGGGGTTTTTGGCCAGCTTGGTGAGCTCCTTGCCGGTCATTTCAGCCGAGAAACTGACGATCAGGTCAAGCTGCTTGGTGACCTTACCGCCACCTTTCTTCACCGCCTTTTCCAACTCCATGTCCTTCAGATCTTTGTTCTTGGCGTCTTTCTGAACAATGACCCTGAAAATGGCATCCGGGTTTTCTTCTGCCATTTGCAGTAGACGCGGGTCGGCCTTGGGCGGGTCATTCTTTCCAGCCAGGGCGGTGCCTGTAGCACCGGCCAGCAGGCTGAAGGTCAGGACCAGAGCGAGCAGGCTGTTGAAAAGCCATCTTTTTCTTGTCATCTCTTTCTCCTAACTATTCTTGAGTTACTGCCTCACACCACGAGTTGGTGTAAGGCTTTGTACGAAATCTAATTGCCAGTTTCCACGCATGCCGGCTCAGGTATTCCAGCCTACATTTGGTGAGGGAGGCGGTGGCGGAGCGATCAGGAACGAAACTGTTTCTACGGAAGGAGTTGAAGCCTGGTATTGGGGTACCCACGTGTTCCAACCCACATCCGGAGTGGGGTTCCCTACGAAAAACACTTGTATTGCTGCGAGAGTAAAAACAACGCTGATGCTGAGAACGAGAGCGAGCAAAACGAACTTTTTCATTATGTACCTCCGATTATCGAAAATAACTTTCAAATAGATTGCTTTCATTTAGCATTATGCACTTTTGTGCCGCTTGTTACTATCCGTAGTTCTACGTATATTTGGCTGCGGTTTCTACGTATCTTGTTTGGGTGCATATCAGCATCTGAATACCTTAGGGCCTAATCAGTACCTGCTAACCGGCGCATCATCGCCGGAATTCGTAAGGCACGATAGAGCGGGTACAGGAGTGGGATATTCAGTAACGACAAGAAAGGATTGAAAGACCAGGCTAACGCAGTGGCACTGCCCAACGTTAGCACCGTAAAATCGAGAGAGAGGGTCAGAAGTTCAAAGACACCCGATTCTGCAAAACTTTGACCACGGGCTAACTTCACAACCAGCCCCACCAGGAAATGATTCCCGAAGACAAAAACCAAATTGGCGGCAACCAATCCCAATGTCCAGTTTAGATCGAGCACTTGCGATCCCTGGCTGAGCGTATCAAATACCAGCCCGGCCAGAAAAACGGAGATGACATGGTTTCCGATGTTGAAGCTCTGAATGAACCAGGGATATTTGTGCCAGGCCCATTCCACCAGATGAGAAATGAGGATGACAAAAATCGCAGCGCCCAGACCCAATGTGATGAAGGCATACCCATAGAAGAACCAGGCAATACTGTAATTGGTTCGATCGTTTGGACCTTCCACTTTGAGGGTTTGAGCCACGGCTCCCAGGGCTGCCAACAGATACAGTCCTGTATTCGCCCAGTTCAATTCCAATAGCGTCCATACGATCAGCCCGAAACCGATCAGGATGGTGCTAATGATATAAACTTTTGCTGCCGCTGATAAATTCTTCAAAAGTGCTCTCCAAAGTTCTTATTGCTTGTTTTTCAGAGAGCAAGAGGCTGTCCAGCCACCTTGGGGTGCGGGCTTGTGCGGAACCCGCACCCTTTAGGTCTGTGACTTTGCGTCCCTGCTTTTCAGCAGGTTTGCCGTTTCTTTGCTAAGTGTGTTTTTTTCTATTCACCGAAGTAGGTGCTGTTCCAGCCAACCGTGTTCCATCCGACTGTATTCCAACCGACCGTGTTCCAGCCAACCGTATTCCAGCCAACCGTATTCCAACCAACTGTGTTCCAGCCGACCGTGTTCCAACCGACGCTTGCAAAATCAATTGCATCAGGACCGGTAGCAAGCAGCAAGCTGGGCATGATGCCTTGGTTTGAATGTTCAGTTGTGGGTGTCGTCAGCATGGCATAGACATCCAGGTATTTCCAACCGGAAACCCAGCCATTAGAATGCGTCAGTCGATACTTGACCTGATCAGGGTTTAGATCGGGCTCTGCTTGTAAGAGCAGGGCTACTGCACCAGTCACCATCGGAGCGGCCATCGAGGTGCCGCTGATCTTGAAATAACCACCATCCACAAAGCGGTCAGGATGATCATTGCGCCACCACGAACTGGCTGCCAAAACGCTAACAATATTCTTGCCAGGGGCATAGATATCAGGTTTCAAATGGCTGTCATAGGTATTGCCCCAGGCGGAAAAACTAGTCGCAACATCATCAATTCTTTTTGTTGTACCTTTCTCATCCGCGGCACCGACGGTGATCACGAATGGATCGTTTGCCGGTGCAGAGTTTATGGTTTCATAAGTTAGATTGGGATCGGCATTCCCAGCCGAGACCACCACGACAACGCCATTGAACCATAAGATCTCTGCGGCGGCATTCATAGGACTTTCATGATAGGACATAGGGACTGTAGAGTTGAGTGACAGATTGACCACGCGGATATTATAGAGATCCTTATTCTCGTACACCCACTGCATGCCGGCTACAACATCGGATTCGTAGGACATCCCGTAGTCATTGCTGATCTTCATGCTGATCAGGTTGACACCTGGAGCGATGCCTTTGTAATATCCATCAGATTTGGTGCCATTACCGCCAATGATCCCAGCCACGTGGGTGCCGTGACCATAAATATCCTGCTCGGTGTAGGCGCTGGGGTTGAAGCCCAGTTGCAAGGTCAGACGTTCCGAACCCGATTCGCCGGGGACAGTGCTGAAGTCATCATCCATAGCAATGCCACTATCTATTACCGCCACGGTGACACCAGACCCATCGATGCCCATATCCCATACCTGCGGTACGCCAAGTGTTTCAAGATAGGTGTTTGGCGGCATATCACTACAAGGATCATCAAAGGTGATCTTGACATCGGAAATATAGAACTTGTCCCAATAATCATCGTGGACAAAATTGGATGCCAAACGTATGCCGGTATTCGTAGAAATGAAGTCGCTCAGGTCAAATTCGGCATAGCGCCAGCCTTCATCGCTTGTGGAGACATTCGATGTGCCCCCACCTGCTACACGCCCAACTTCATCCCAAGTAGCCCCGCCATCCGTCGAGGCTTCGACAGATAAGTAATCGTCCGCCGTCATTGATGTGCGTGAATACAGGAAACTCAGCCGCGCAGAAGATGCGCCGGAGATATCGGCAGTGCGCCAAATCCCGTCCACAGCATCCCAACTGCCGTCAGTGTAGGTTTCCCAAATTTTCAAGACTCTACCAAATGCCGTGTCATTGACAATTGAAACATCACCTGAAATGGGCCCATCATTTTCACCAACTTCAACCCAGGGGGTAAGCCAGTTTCGTGTGCCACTGTTGTTCTCGTAAGTGTACGGATAAGCCTGAAAACCGTCTGCGACTGTCTGGACGTTGCAGCGCGGCACTTCAGGTCCAAAGCTATAGCTCACCTGAATATTGTCTGCGAAGAACTCTCTCCCATCAAGGCCATAAAACTGCTCAACTCGAATACGGATTACAGTTTCAGGTGTAGCAAAGGGAGTGATATCGTAAACGCGCGAGTCGGATACAGCGCCATCAATCCAATCGATGGTGTCCAGGATGATAAAGTTGGCGCCACCATCGGGGGATATCTCCACTGCAATGCTATCGGCAATCCCAACCTGAGAGCTGGTATGGAAATCAAAGCTTAACTTGGCGCAGGCTATGCTGCCAGTGAAATCAACCGCGCGTTGAACACCAGGATTGGGGTCGTCGTAGTTGAGATTGTGCAGGCTCAGCTCTCCATTGACCACCTTGACCAGGCCAACCGTAGGATCCTGCGCCGGGTCTTCACGGTCGTCCAATTCCACCCAATCCGATGCCCAGGCGTTAGAGCCATCGTTCCCTGAATAAGCGCCTGAATTGAACTCATCACGCACTGTATATGCGTTTTCTGAACATTCGGTACCATTTACTGGATCATCACCACCGCCACCTACGTCTCCGTCATCATATTGGTAGCTATAAGCAATCTCAAAGTTATCTACATACAACTTGCCAGCGTCATCCGGAGAGGTTAGAAAGCGAATAGTGGTGTTTTCGGTGCGATAAGGAGTGATGTCAACACTGAAAGGCAGCATGTCTGAATCTTTACCGTTCTGAAAACGGTATAACTCGATCCAGGTAGTGCCGCCATCAGTGGAAATCTCCAGGTTAACGTATTTCGCGGGTTTATCCAATTTATCACGGCGGTAGTCGAAACTGAGGGTCGCTGTATCAGCCATGGAAAGATCAGCGCTGCGCTGGATGCCACGGTTCTTGTCTTCCAACTTAAGCTGATCTTTGTCGATCTTGACCTTGCCACCATCGGATTCGCCATCGTCGTTGAACTCGATCCAATCTCCCAACCACGCCTGACTGCCGTCGTTGTTGCTGTACTGACGGACGCTGAAACGGTCGAGCAGGGTTTCTGATTGGGTTTGCAAACTTGCGCTTCTAACCGGCGCATCCAGACTGACCCAACGGACTGCATCCGATTGAGCCAGTTCCAAGGCCGCTTCAGCCGTCATCTCGACCGCAAAGGCATTAATAATGGACAGGTCAGAAACTACCCGGCCGCCCAGTTTGGCCACCAGCGCTTCTACGTCCTGCGCTCCGGCCATCTTCTGTGCGATCACACGCACCATCTGGCCCGGTTCTTCAGCAGCTAGTTCAACTAATATAGGCTGGGCTTGAGCCGTAGCAGTCGGGCTGCTGGGCATAATGCCAAAGGTGCTCAGCACAAATATGACCGCGATCAGGATTTGTAAGGTTTTTCGATTTCTCATAGCACGCTCCATCTAGAAATTTCTAGTTTTCCAACCCAGTATGACATGTAGCCGCTCGAGTGCATATCCGTATTCCTACGTATATTTGACCGCGGAAACTACGTATATTTTTCATATAAAAAAGCTTTCGAGAGTACAGTTCGAAAGCTTTTTGTCATTCAATTGTATGAGTTCTTGTTGGAGTTAGATCGAGCGTATTTCAACCCTAAAAGGATAATGATGCATCATTACTTTTTTACAGAGAACCGATAATAATATTTAGAATACTCATCCCCTTGCACACTGGCCAGCGACTGTGCGTATTTTGCATCAGATAGGATTTCATCCGTATTATTGTATCCGTTGTTACAAAGCAGGATGCCAGTCCGAATGGGCACTCTAATCTTGTTTTCAATATCCACGATATCCCGGTAAAGCCTGGCCTGGATGCGATCTGCAATCAAAGTTGTGACCTCTTCATTGGGAATGTTTTCGATCAAAACATAGAAAATGTTCGGATTGAATTTGGCAAGTGTATCCGTAGGCCGCAACAATTTCTTTAGCAATTCAGCAATCTCACGCAGCGTGTGTTCCCAATAGCGTGTGTCAACTTGGGCTTTTATCTTATTTTTTGGATCCACTGTAAATAAAAATACCGCAAAAAGATACCCATCAATTTCATGGGCCTGCTTAAGTGCGCTTTCCAGTCGGTTTAGGAAAAACGGCTGATTATAAAGGCCTGTATAGATATCCAAAGGCTTCTCTTGCATGGGTATTACTTTTGGTGAACCATCCATTAGATTGAAACGATTAATGAAAGATGTTAATTGCTCAATGCTAATTGGTTTTAGCAATACAAGGTCGGGTTGTACTTCTAATCCAGCTACAATGTGTGCATGCGCGGTGACCACGATCACCCTGGTGTGCCGTAATCGTTCTTCTTTTTGGATAATTTCCAGAATTTCTTTTCCAGAAACCCCTGGCAAATTCAAATCTAAAATCACAATATCAGGTTGACTGTTGGATAGACGCTTGACTGCTACATCACCATGCAAAGCAACTTCTGTCCGATACCCGGACAGATCAATCACATGCCGAAACAGGGCGGCCACATCACGTTCATCTTCGATAATCAATGCGAATGGTTTATCCATATTTTTGGCAATCATTTTATTTGTCTAGATTGTTTCACGTTCAGAATAATAGGACTAAAGATGTAATGACGAGGAATAATGTTTCAATTCGAAAATCAATAAATTCAATCTTCCATAGAAAGGATGCCGCGCTTGAGCGCAAAGCGGATAAGGTCAGTTTGATTTTTGAATTCCATTTTGTTCATCATGCTCTGCCGATGCTGCTCCACAGTTCTTGTGCTGATGGAAAGCTGCTCGGCGATGTTGCTGTTGGACAGCCCTTCAGCCGCTAACTGTAAAACTTCTCGTTCCCGTACCGTTAATGAATTATAAGGATCGAGCGCATCGGTTTCAATCTTTCCAACA
>CAWBTW010000011.1:0-107567 GCA_963791785.1 uncultured Chloroflexia bacterium
CCTGTTCGGTCTGGTGGGGCTGGCTTTGTTGGGCGGCTCGATTGCCCTATATCAGTATTATGCGATCGCCCGCACGCTGCCCAGCGTCAGTGACCTGCGTGAACGCGCGTCACAATTTGAAACCACGCGCATACTGGATCGCAACGGCAACCTGCTCTACGAGATCATCGACCCAAATGCCGGGCGGCGTACCTATGTACCACTTGATAGGATTTCACCTAACGTTGTGGCGGCAACCATCGCTACAGAAGACAAGGATTTCTATAGCCATCCCGGTTTCGATGCGTGGGCCATTGTCCGCGCATTGTGGGAGAACTACCGCACTGGGGGCAGGGCGGTGGCGCTTCCACCATCGCCCAGCAATTGGCGCGCAACCTGCTACTCTCGCCAGAAGAGCGCGTCCAGCGCACGTATACTCGCAAAGCACGTGAGATCATCCTGGCGGCAGAGATAACCCGTCGTTACGATAAAGATGAAATCCTTGAGCTGTACTTGAACGAAAATTATTATGGGAACCTGGCCTATGGTATTGAAGCTGCATCTGAAACTTACTTCGGCAAAACTGCCGACCAGTTCACTCTGGCTGAGGGTTCCTTCCTGGCTGGCCTGCCGCAATCCCCGTCCATCTATGACATCTACACCAATCCAGAAGATACGCTGATTCGTCACCAGCAGGTATTGGTGCTTATGTTCCAGGTAAGTTCGGAGCGCGGCTGCATCCCTGTCAGCAACAGCGACGATCCGGTCTGCGTAACCCCGCCGGATGCTACTAACGCTGCCAACGAGTTAAAGTTTATCCGTTCCGCCCACCGAATATCGAAATTCGTTACCCACACTGGGTCACCTACGTGCGCGGACAATTAGAAGAGATGTACGACCCGCAGACCATCTACCGTTCCGGCTTCACGATCTACACCACGCTCGACCCCAATTTACAGGATCGCGCACAACAAATTGTTGCCCAGCAAGTGGCTGCGCTGGTTGCAAATAATGCTCACAATGGCGCATTGGTGGCAATCAAACCTTCTACGGGGGAGATCCTGGCGATGGTTGGCTCGGCTGATTTCTACAATGAAGCCATCGACGGGCAGGTCAACATGGCGACCAGCAACACCCGTCAGCCTGGTTCGTCCATCAAACCCATTACATATGTCGCAGCTTTCGAAAAAGGCTGGACAGCTTCCACGCTTATCTGGGATGTGCCTTCTGAGTTCCCGCCTTCTGGCGACCCCAATGATCCGCGTGAGCCATACAAGCCGGTCAACTATGATGAGAAATTTCATGGCCCGATGACCGTGCGCACTGCCCTCTCGAACTCTTTCAACGTTCCGGCTGTAAAGACGCTGCAATTTGTCGGCATTCACGACAATCCTGAAACACCCGAAAAAGAAGGCATGATCGGCATGGCCGAACGGCTGGGCATCACCAGCTCGACGCGACCAGACTACGGCCTGTCCCTGACGTTGGGTGGGGGCGATGTTAGCCTGATCGAGATGACAGGCGCTTTCTCCGTCTTTGCCAATGGCGGACAGCGCATCCCGCCGGTTGCCATTCTCAGGATCGTGGATCACACCGGGGAAGTGGTTTATGAATATGAGCCGCAGCCCGGTGAGCAGGTTATTCGGGCCGAGCATGCTTATCTCATCAACTCGATCCTTTCAGACAACCAAGCCCGCTCCTGGATGATGGGCCCTAACTCGGCCTTGAACCTGACTTTCCCTGTGGCAGCCAAAACCGGCACCACCAACGACTTCCGCGATAACTGGACGCTTGGCTATACCCCCGATCTCGTCACTGGCGTGTGGGTGGGTAATGCCGATTACACGCCTATGTTCAATACCAGCGGATTGAGCGGCGCGGCACCAATCTGGTCGCAGTTTATGGAAGCGGCTGTCCCGTATATGAGCGGCGGCAACCCAACGCCTTTCTCACGTCCTGCCGGGATTGTGGACAAGATCATCTGCGCCGTTTCGGGTACGGAACCCTCCAATTGGTGCAGGGAACAGCGCAACGAAATCTTCGCTGCCGACCAACCGCCGTTACCTGCAGGGAAAGACCTATACCGTAAAACCACACTGGACACCTGGACCGGCCTGGAAGCATCTGATGCTTGCAAGGATTTCACCGAAGAACAGACGGTCATTAACACGGGCGGCGATCCATGGGCGGAAAAATGGCTGCAAACGGGAGCAGGCAAGGACTGGTTGGAAGCGCACGACTTCCCACGCGATGTCGCTTTTGCGCCTCAGCGTGAGTGCAATAACAACGATCCGCAACCTACAATAGAATTTCGCGGATGGAAAGACGATGATATCGTTACAGATTATGTGATTGATATACGAGCTGTCATAGATGCTCCCGATGGTGTCAAACGCTGGACACTTGAATACGGGCTGGGTGAAGATCCAAAGCAATGGAAGCAGATCGCCGAGGGGAAAGGCGCGGTTGAGAATCCAACCACATTGCTTAATTGGAATTTGCAGGATGAGAATATTGGTGAAGATACGATCACATTGCGTATCTATGTGACCGGCGAAAAAGGCTATGCGGAGCAAACGATCACGGTCAAATTGAATTTGCCCACACCAACCCCGCCTCCGACGCCGACGGAAACAGCTACGCTGCTGCCCGTGCCAACCGACACACCAACAGCAACACCTACATCTACTGCAATTCCCGTGCCAACCAACACGCCAACGCCAAGCGCCACACCCTCCCCAAGCGCGACAACCGTACCCTGATGGATTGAAATGCGACTGGAAGACTTGAACTGGATGGACGTGGAACGTTACCTGGAGCAGGATGACCGCCTGATTCTGGTTCTGGGCGCGTGCGAACAGCACGGACACCTGAGCCTGCTAACCGATATCAAGATTCCCCTGGCCCTGGCCAATTCCGCTTCGAACCGGACCGGTGCCCTGGTTGCCCCGCCCTTGAACTTTGGCGTCTCTCCGTACTTTCTTGATTATCCCGGCACCTTGAGCCTGAGCGTAAAGACCATGATTTCGGCGGTCGAGGATATCGTCCGCTCGGCGTACGGACAAGGATTCCACCGCATACTCGTGCTGAATGGACATGGGGGGAACTCGGCGGTCTATCAACGTCTGAACGAGATCAATAACGATTTGCCCGACCTGAAAATGAACTGGTACGATTGGTGGACATCCCATTCCATCGAGGCAGTTGCACAAAAGCACAACATCAAACCCGGCCATGCTAATTGGCTGGAGGCGTTCACTTTCACAATTGTGGGGGAGTTGCCAGAGGGGAGCAAGATGCCACCCAAAGTACCCAGTGCGATCATGGATGCAAAAACAACTCGCGAGGTGTATGGCGATGGTTCTTTCGGTGGGCTATACCGTGTCGATGACGGAATCATGCAGGAAATCCTGAACGCCGCGCTGGAGGATGTCTTGCTGCTGTTAAAGTTTGAATGTGTGCACGCAAAAGATGTCAGAGAAGAGGGAGCCTGAGGTAGGATTGAGTTTTCCGAAACCATCCCAACCGGAGGCTCCGCATGAACTATAACACTGAAGCAATCAATCATATGGCACAACAACTGGCAGAAATGTTCAAAACTGCGGTAATGGCACAACAGGGAAGCGATGGAAGAACTCCACCGATTGCGCAAGTTGAGGCCGAGATGCGCGAAGCGTTGAGGCAAGTTGGAAATCAAGCGTTGGGTTTATTCATAAGTTCCATGCAAACCACACCGGAGAAAGAGATAGCCTGTACGTGTGGAGGCACATTGCACTACCAGCGAATGCGAGAAGCGATGGTGATCAGTGTGTTTGGGAAAACGCTGTATGTGCGTGGCTACTATGCAGGCTGTCACTGCAAGCAAGGCAAAGCGCCGCTCGACGAACAGTTCGGGTTGAAACCTGGGGCGGTAACGGCGGGGTTAGCCATATTGTTGGCGTTGGCTGGGATTGAGTTCTCGTACGACAAAAGTCCAAAGTGGCTACAAGCCTACCTGTTGTTTGACATCTCAGAGAACACGGTCCGCTCGGAGACAGAGCAGATGGGGGCCTTGCAAGCAAAGCGAGAAGAAGCGTTAATCCAACAAAGTCAGGATGAGCAGTATTTGCAGGAACGACAACGCAACCCTGGGCGGATCGCCCCCCGCTTGTACGGTTCCATTGATGCGGCTAAGGTGCGCACCGAACCTCGCCCAAAGAAAGGGGAAGAGAAAGAAGCACATGAAGATTGGCGTGACATGAAGATGTTGTGTTGGTTCGAAACCGAAACGGTGCCACCCAGTCAACGCTCCAAGCGTCAGCAGAAGAAAGCGCTGCGAGAGCAAGCTGCTTTGCGTGCCAGGAACATGCAATACTTCTGTGACATCACCACAGCAGAGATATTTGGAAAATTGCTGTGGGCTACCGGCTGCACAGTCAATGCCGATTTGTGCCCTGATCTGGTTTTCCTGGGGGATGGGGCAGTCTGGATCTGGAATTTGGTTACCCAATACTATCCCAATGCCAGACAGATTGTGGACTGGTACCATGCTGAAGAACATCTTGAAGTTGTGGCCACCGCTGCCTTCTCCGACTTGACCCAACGCGCAATCTGGCTCGAAGATGCCACTCAAGCCCTATGGGATGGACAAGTCGAAGATGTCATTGTCGCCTGTGAGGCTTTGGCTCAGACCTGTTTACAGGCTTCACGGGCAGTAACCTATTTCACCAACAACATCGAACGCATGCGTTATGACTGCTTCCGGGCTGCTGGCTATATGATCGGCAGTGGCACAATTGAAAGCGGCTGCAAACAGGTTGTTTCTCAGCGTCTCAAGCTGCCTGGTGCTCAATGGATTGTCTCTGGCGCTGTTCAAACCGCAAAAGCACGCGCCGCCTGGCTTAGCGAGCAATGGCACATCCTTTGCGCTCAACGTTCGGCTTTGCCGCTCGTTATCTGACAACATTTGCGTGCACACCGTTTGAACAGCAATTCCAAGTATGAATAAGACAAACGGTATCTGATATGAAAGAAGAGAGCTGTGATACTCTTGATCTGTGAAAAAAAGCAAAGTATTTGACGACTTGATTGGTGAATTATCGGATTGTTTTGAAAAACTACCGGATTACCGTCAAGGTGTAAACACGCGCTACGAGATAAAAGATGCAGCAGTCTCTGCCTTCAGTGTGTTTTTCACACAATCCCCCTCATTTCTGGCATCGCAGCGTCTTTTGCAGAAAAGGCAGGGAAAGAACAATTTATTCAAGCTATTTGGTGTGGGACGTATCCCAACAGACACGCAAACGCGGAACTTGCTGGACACATTAGAACCATCGCTGTTATACGATCTTTTTTCTTACGCGCTGAAGATGCTGGGTGAAAAAGTGGGTTTGAAAGACTTTGAAAGTCAGACGGGGCAGATACTGATCTCTACAGATGGGACAGAGACGATCTCCTCCCAAAAGATAAACTGCCAGAATTGCTCGCACCGTGAATTGAGAAACGGAGAGACGCAGTATTTTCATTCCGCAATTCTTCCTGTGATCGTAAAGGCAGGCAACTCAAGTGTACTGCCCTTATCACCAGAGTTTATGACCCCTCAGGATGGGCATGAGAAACAAGACTGTGAACGGGCTGCCACCAAACGCTGGGTCAAACGAAACACAGATATGCTAAAAGGTTGGCGATATACGATGTTGGGGGACGATCTGTACTCGAACCAGCCGCTTTGCGAAACCTTTTTAGCGGCTGAACTGAACTTTATCCTGGTTTGTAAACCGGATTCACACAAAGAACTCTACAAGAGCGTTGATTTTCTTGCCAAAAATGGTCTCGTAGAAGAAGTGGAAGAACGTCATTGGAACGGGCGCTACTATGCAAAGCACATCTATCGTTTTGCAAATGAAGTGCCTCTACGTCAAGAAGACCCCTTGTTGGTGAACTGGATTGAAGTCATCATCATAAACGAAGGCACTGGAAAAGAAGACTACCACAACAGCTTTGTGACAAACCACAAAGTTAGCGTTATGAATGTAGCTGCCTTAGCCCAAGACGGGCGAACTCGCTGGAAAAGTGAGAACGAAACAAATAACACGCTAAAAAATCAAGGCTATCATTTCGAGCATAATTTCGGACACGGGGAAGAACACCTGGCGAACTTTTTGGCAACTTTGAATCTGCTTGCCTTTTTCTTGCACACGCTCCTGAATTTATTAGATGAGCAATATCAACGTTTGCGAAAAGAACTCGTAACGCGCGTGGACTTCTTCAATGACTTACGAGCGTTGCTACGTTATATGGTTTTTGATAGTTGGGAGGCTCTGATGATTTTCATGTTACGGGCACTCGAAGTACCAGGGTATGGATGATGATTTTGAGCTTTTCCAAAGAGCGGGGAGTTTACTGATAGCGATTAGCGGCGATTTTCAATTCTCTGCATCCTGAAAAAAACTGTTTGGAGACCTTTCTGATTTTATTGATTTGAGAGCAACATTCACTTAAATTTTCGCTGATCTGCACTTTCAGGATAGAGAGACCCCATATTTGGAATCGCTGCCGTTTGAATGTGTGCACGCAAATGTTGTCAGATAACGAGCGGCAAAGCCGAACGTTGAGCGCAAAGGATGTGCCATTGCTCGCTAAGCCAGGCGGCGCGTGCTTTTGCGGTTTGAACAGCGCCAGAGACAATCCATTGAGCACCAGGCAGCTTGAGACACTGAGAAACAACCTGTTTGCAGCCGCTTTCAATTGTGCCACTGCCGATCATATAGCCAGCAGCCCGGAAGCAGTCATAACGCATGCGTTCGATGTTGTTGGTGAAATAGGTTACTGCCCGTGAAGCCTGTAAACAGGTCTGAGCCAAAGCCTCACAGGCGACAATGACATCTTCGACTTGTCCATCCCATAGGGCTTGAGTGGCATCTTCGAGCCAGATTGCGCGTTGGGTCAAGTCGGAGAAGGCAGCGGTGGCCACAACTTCAAGATGTTCTTCAGCATGGTACCAGTCCACAATCTGTCTGGCATTGGGATAGTATTGGGTAACCAAATTCCAGATCCAGACTGCCCCATCCCCCAGGAAAACCAGATCAGGGCACAAATCGGCATTGACTGTGCAGCCGGTAGCCCACAGCAATTTTCCAAATATCTCTGCTGTGGTGATGTCACAGAAGTATTGCATGTTCCTGGCACGCAAAGCAGCTTGCTCTCGCAGCGCTTTCTTCTGCTGACGCTTGGAGCGTTGACTGGGTGGCACCGTTTCGGTTTCGAACCAACACAACATCTTCATGTCACGCCAATCTTCATGTGCTTCTTTCTCTTCCCCTTTCTTTGGGCGAGGTTCGGTGCGCACCTTAGCCGCATCAATGGAACCGTACAAGCGGGGGGCGATCCGCCCAGGGTTGCGTTGTCGTTCCTGCAAATACTGCTCATCCTGACTTTGTTGGATTAACGCTTCTTCTCGCTTTGCTTGCAAGGCCCCCATCTGCTCTGTCTCCGAGCGGACCGTGTTCTCTGAGATGTCAAACAACAGGTAGGCTTGTAGCCACTTTGGACTTTTGTCGTACGAGAACTCAATCCCAGCCAACGCCAACAATATGGCTAACCCCGCCGTTACCGCCCCAGGTTTCAACCCGAACTGTTCGTCGAGCGGCGCTTTGCCTTGCTTGCAGTGACAGCCTGCATAGTAGCCACGCACATACAGCGTTTTCCCAAACACACTGATCACCATCGCTTCTCGCATTCGCTGGTAGTGCAATGTGCCTCCACACGTACAGGCTATCTCTTTCTCCGGTGTGGTTTGCATGGAACTTAAGAATAAACCCAACGCTTGATTTCCAACTTGCCTCAACGCTTCGCGCATCTCGGCCTCAACTTGCGCAATCGGTGGAGTTCTTCCATCGCTTCCCTGTTGTGCCATTACCGCAGTTTTGAACATTTCTGCCAGTTGTTGTGCCATATGATTGATTGCTTCAGTGTTATAGTTCATGCGGAGCCTCCGGTTGGGATGGTTTCGGAAAACTCAATCCTACCTCAGGCTCCCTCTTCTCTGACATCTTTTGCGTGCACACCGTTTGAATAATGCCCTTGACTTTAGCCCAAATCCGCTTATAATTGTTCAATTGGATGTAAAAATTTGAGCAAAACAACAGCGAGCGCTTGAGACGATAAGTCTCGAAGCGCTTGACTTTGTTTGTCTCTGGTATGCGCCGACTACACGCCATACAGAGACGTCGCTCGAGAGCAATTCTGTTTCAATTGGATGAGGAGTGACAGTGGAAACTAAAGGACTGACCGCATTACGCATCAGCCTGGCATCGCCTGAAACGATCATGTCCTGGTCGTATGGTGAGGTGCTCAAGCCCGAGACAATTAACTACCGCCGTTTGCGACCGGAAAAAGATGGCTTGTTCTGTGAAGCTATTTTTGGCCCAACTCGTGACTGGCAATGTTATTGTGGCAAATATAAAAATCCCCGTTTTAAAGGCATTGTTTGTGACAAGTGCGGCGTTGAAGTGACCCGTGCCGCTGTGCGCCGTGAGCGTATGGGGCATATCGGTCTGGCAACGCCTGTTGCGCATATCTGGTATTCACGGCGTATTCCCTCTTACCTGGGGTTACTGCTTGATATTTCACGCCGTAATCTTGATCGTGTGCTGTACTTTGCCCAGTATATCGTCACCTACGTGGATGAAGATGCTCGTGAGAAGGCGCTCAAACGCCTGGAAGAAGAAATATCCGAGGCCGAGCGTGAGCAAGCAACACCAGATCAATGCCAAGATTGCGGAAGCAAAAATGCGACGCGATCATACCTTAAAGAGAAGTAAACAAAAACAAGCAGCTCTTGAACAATCGTACGATGAGCAAATTGCTGACCAGCTTGACCCGGTTATTAAAGAAGGTCAAAAACTGGAGAAGGCACTTCAGGATCAAAAGGGTAAGCCCGCTAAAAAAACGCTTGTCTTCGAAGTCACTGGTGATACAGTTGTTGAAGTTGGTGTAGAAATTTCTGCCAAGCATATCAGCCAAGTGCAGAAGATTGTCAAGCTGAAACTTGAAGAGATCGAAGGCGAACTCAAAGACCAGAAAGCTCGAGAGATCGAAGAGTTGAATACGGAAGCAGCCCGCATCAAAGCCGAAGCAGACGAAGAGATGGAAATTATACGCGGGCAACTCGAAGATCAATCCACTTCATCTCAGAACCAAAACTCGCGCGTGCGTGATGAACTGGTAGAGTTGCGTCCTTTCACGTTCCTGAGTGAGGTTCGCTATCGTGAACTCAAGCAACGCTGGGGGCAGGTCTTCCGCGCCGATATGGGTGCCGAGGCCTTCTTTGATATTTTGCGCCGCCTTGATCTGGATAAGCTTTCCGAAGAACTCTGGCACGAGGTGCGCACGACCAAATCCAAGCAGAAGCGCAAGAAAGCCACAACACGCCTGAAGGTAGTAGAAGCCTTCCGTCGTTCGGGCAATCGCCCCGAGTGGATGATTTTAGCTACTTTACCGGTCATCCCGCCTGACCTGCGCCCGATGGTGCAGTTGGACGGTGGCCGTTTTGCTACATCCGACTTGAACGATCTGTATCGCCGCGTGATAAACCGCAACAACCGTCTCAAGCGCCTGCTGGAATTGGGCGCACCGGACGTCATCGTCCGTAACGAGAAGCGCATGTTGCAAGAATCGGTAGACAGCCTGATCGACAACTCCCAGCGAGGCAAAGCGCTTTCCCGCCGTGGCCGCCGCGAACTCAAATCCTTGAGCGATATGCTCAAGGGCAAGAAGGGTCGCTTCCGCCGCAACCTGCTCGGCAAGCGTGTGGACTACTCTGGCCGCTCAGTGATCGTAGTCGGCCCGCAGTTGAAACTTTATCAGTGCGGCCTGCCCAAGAGCATGGCACTGGAACTTTACCGTCCGTTCGTGATCGCGCGTTTGGTGCAGCACAGCTTCGCGGCCAATGTCAAGGGCGCACGTCGTTTGATCGAGCGTAACAGGCCCGAGGTCTGGGAAGTGCTCGAAGAGGTCATCAAAGAACGACCTGTTTTGCTCAACCGCGCGCCAACGCTGCATCGCCTTGGTATCCAGGCCTTTGAGCCAGTCCTGATCGAAGGGTCTGCCATCCAGTTGCATCCGTTGGTGTGTACTGCCTTCAACGCGGACTTTGACGGTGACCAGATGGCCGTGCACGTACCGCTCTCACAAAAGTCTGTGCAGGAAGCTCGCGAATTGATGCTCGCATCCAGGAACCTGCTCAAGCCTGCTGACGGTGAACCGATCATTTCCCCGTCGAAAGATATGGTTCTGGGTGTGTTTTACCTGACTATTTTGCTCAAAGCCGCCCATAAAGGTGATGGCCGCGCATTCTCCGATATGGATGAAGTCGAAATGGCTTATGCACTCGGACAAGTTGAGATCCACTCTGAGATCAAAATGCAGGCAACCACCTGGTATGACAATGAAAAAAACCGCTTACTCGAGCCCCAGACCCGAGTTCTTGATACAACTGTAGGCCGTGTGCTCTTCAACCGCATCCTGCCTGAAGACGTACAATTCGTAAACTGGAAATTAGATAAAGGCGATGTGAAAGACCTGATCGCTGAAGTATACGAACTGTGCGGACAGGAAGTTACCACCCAGCTTGCGGACCGCATCAAGAGCATGGGCTTTGAATTTGCCACGCGTTCCGGCACTACACTGGCTGTGGGCGACATCACCATCCCGCCCGAGCGCCGCGACATCATCCAAGAAGCATTGCAACAGATAGAAGTGGTCAACCGAGACTTCCGCCGTGGCCTGTTGACCGAGCAGGAAAAGAACGAACGCGAGATCAACGTCTGGCAGGAAACCACCGATCGTGTTTCAGATGCTGTTCGAAAGCACATGGATCCAGATGGCAATCTGGCAGTGATGGCGAACTCCGGTGCGACCAAAGGTGGTTATTCCACAATTTCACAGCTAGCCGGGATGCGCGGTCTGATGGCAGACCCCTCCGGGCGTATTATCCCCTTCCCAATCCGCTCAAATTTCCGTGAAGGGTTGACAGCTATGGAATACTTCATGTCTACGCACGGTGCGCGTAAAGGTCTGGCAGACACCGCCCTGCGTACAGCAGATGCCGGTTACCTTACCCGCCGTCTTGTGGACATTGCCCAGGACATCATCGTCAATGAACACGACTGTGGCACAAAAGAGGGTATCTACGTTCGCAAAAAAGATGATGTGGCAGGGCAATCTATGTCCAGCCGCTTATACAGCCGTTTGCTGGCTGAACGTGTGATTGACCCCAAGACTGGTGAGGTAATCGGCGAATTCGACGATATCATTGACCATGACATGGCACGCATAATCGGGCAAGTTGGTATTGAAGAAGTCAAAGTGCGTTCACCGTTGACTTGTGAACTAAAGCATGGCATTTGTTCGAAATGCTATGGCATCGACCTGGCACGTGGCGATATGGTTTCTCTTGGCTCCGCAGTCGGTATCGTGGCCGCCCAATCCATTGGTGAGCCCGGCACACAGCTTACTCTACGCACTTTCCATACTGGTGGTGTTGCCGCTGGTGGTGCTGACATCACAACCGGTCTCCCTCGCGTGGAAGAGCTTTTCGAAGCGCGCAAGCAGCCCAAGGGTGAAGCCGTGGTCGCGGAGATCAATGGCACGGTGAAGATTACGCAGTCTGAACGCTATGCCGACCTGCGTGAAGTTACCATTGAACACAGCGAGTTAATCAGTGATACGTATGACATCCCTAAAGAGTGGAAGTTTGCGGTCACGAGTGAAGATGAAGTCAACGCGGGTGATGTGTTGGCAACCAAAGATGATGCCAGCATTACTGCCCAGCATGATGGACGTGTGCGCGTAGAGAAGAAAGCCCGTCAGGTGGTTGTTTCCTATGATCAGAGCGAAGAGGTAACCTACGACATTCCTACTACAGCACGCCTGCTTTATAAAGATGGTGCGCATGTAGAGGCCGGTGAACCATTGACCGAAGGCTCACTCAACCCGCATCAAGTCTTGCGCATTCAAGGGCGTGATGCCTGCCAGATGTACCTGATGACCGAGGTGCAGCAAGTGTACCGCTCACAGGGTCAGAATATCCACGACAAGCACTTCGAGGTCATCATCCGTAAGATGCTGAGCAAGGTGCAGGTCACACGCCCCGGTGATAGCAAGTATCTGCCTGGTGACCCGGTAGACAAACTCGAGATCCGGCGTGTGAACGAGGAACTCCTGGCTGAAGGCAAGCAAACAGCCAAGTTCGCTGAAATTCTTCTGGGCATCACCAAAGCATCCCTGTCAACTGATTCGTTCCTCTCGGCATCCTCGTTCCAACACACCATCAAGGTGTTGGCACAGGCGGCTATTGCCTCCAGCACTGATCCACTATTCGGCTTGAAAGAAAACGTTATCATTGGCAAGCTGATTCCCGCTGGTACAGGCTTTAAAGAAGGCCGCTTCAGTGATGCGGAAGAAGAACCTGAAGCCGAGCTTGAAGGCGCTGAAGATGAAGTGGAAGAAAGCGTGGAACAGCCAGCCGAAGCAGAAGCTGGTGAAGCTCCTGAACCCACAGCCGCAGACTAAGCAAAAAACAGTAAGCTCAAAAGGACGGTCATTGCGACCGTCCTTTGTTTTTAAGGAGCGGGTAGTGAGCAGGTAAAATAGCAATTTCCTGTGTTTCACCTTGACGCTTTTTCCCTTCTCACTTAAGATAAGTAAGCATATAGAACATTAATTCGCCCTCACCCCTTGCCCCTCTCCCAGTGGGAGAGGGGTTGGGGTGAGGGGAATATGGAGCTCCAATGGAACTTGGCCTGGTAAAAAAAATAGATATAGATCAAGAGATGCAGCAAGCGTACCTCGATTACGCCATGAGCACCATCGTGGCGCGCGCGCTGCCAGACGCCCGTGATGGGCTCAAGCCGGTGCATCGCCGCATCCTTTACGCGATGTACGATATGGGAATACGTGCTGACACAGCTTACAAGAAATCTGCTCGTATCGTGGGTGAGGTGTTGGGAAAATATCATCCGCACGGTGATTCTGCTGTTTACGAAGCTATGGCGCGCATGGCCCAGGACTTCTCGATGCGCACCATGCTGATAGACGGACAGGGCAACTTCGGCTCGATTGATGGCGATCCCCCGGCTGCCATGCGTTACACTGAAGCGCGCCTGGCCGCGCCCGCACTCGATATCCTGACCGATCTTGGAAAAAACACCGTTGATTTCGTCTCCAACTTTGACGACACACTGACAGAACCAACTGTGCTGCCTGCCGCTATCCCGAATTTATTGGTCAATGGCTCAACGGGGATCGCTGTTGGCATGTCCACATCCATCCCGCCGCACAACCTGGGCGAGGTGGTGGATGCGCTGGTCTATATGCTCGATCGTTGGGAGAAATTGGATAATGTCTCTGTCGGGCAATTGATGAATTTCGTGCAGGGACCAGACTTCCCGACAGGCGGGGTTATTGTCCAGCAGAAGGGGGAAGAGGGTCTGGAAGCAGCTTATGGGTCCGGGCGTGGACGCGTGAGCATCCAGGCCAAAGTCCACATCGAAGAAATGGAACGCAGCAAGTCGCGCCTGATCGTCACCGAACTGCCGTACATGGTCAACAAATCCAGTTTGATCGAGCGCATCGCAACCCTGGCGCGCGATGGCGTGATCGATGGCCTGACCGACCTGCGCGACGAATCTGACCGCCAGGGCATGCGCATCGTGATCGAACTGACCAAGAACGTGGAGCCGCAGAAGGTGCTGGAGAAGCTATACAAACGCACGCCGATGCAATCGACCTTCAGCCTTATTTTGCTGGCGCTGGTGGATGGCGAGCCGCGCATGCTTTCGTTGAAACAGGCGTTGCGGGTGTATCTCGAACACAGGCTGACGGTCATCAAGCGACGCGCGGAATATGACCTGGACAAGGCCAAACAGCGCGCGCACATTCTGGAAGGATACCTGGTGGCGCTCAAGAACCTGGACGCGGTCATCAAGCTGATCCGCGCCTCATCGGACGTTGGTACTGCTCGGACAAAACTGATGAAAAAGTTCAAGCTGACGGAGATCCAGGCTAACGCGATCCTGGAGATGCAGTTACGCCGATTGGCCGCGCTGGAGCGTAAAAAGATAGACACCGAATACCGCGAATTAAAACAGGATATCAAAACGCTGGAAACGTTGCTCAAATCGCCCAAGAAGATGCGCGACCTGGTTGCGGACGAATTGATCGAGGTCAAAGCGGACTATGGCGACCGCCGCCGCACGCAGATCGTGAGCGTGGAGAAGGGCAAGACCGGCAAGCCTTTAACATCGCGTGACCTGCTGCCCGAACAAAGCGTGTGGGTAGGCGTGACCGCTGACGGGCTGGCATCGCGCACCCGCGATGAGAAGAAAGCGCCACGCCCGAGCGGCAATGAAGCCCCGCGCTGGCTGGTAAAAGCATCCACAACCGATACACTCTACCTGGTTTCCGAAAGCGGGAAGACCGCCGCCGTAGCCGTGCATACGTTGCCGCAAACCGACAAACTTGGTGATGGCGCGCCCTGGCATAAGGTTGCGCCATTGCGCGAGAGCGACAAGTTAGCAGCTGTCTTTACGCTGCCAGCCCAACGAGCGACCTTACCGGAAGAAACCTGTGTTTTCACCGTCACGCGCGGCGGCATGGTCAAGAAATCGCTGGTGAGCGAATTGCCCGGGCCTTCCGCCCAGTCGTTCACGCTGGTCAAGGTCAATGACGGCGATACGCTGCGCTGGGTACTGTTGACGGATGGGACGAAGGCAAATCGCGTTATCCATCTCCAGCGGATTTGGCATCCGCTTCAAGGAAGATGATGTGCGCCCGATGGGGCTGGTGGCTGCGGGCGTGAACGGCGTCAAGCTGGGGGTGGGAGATGAAGTCACCGGCGCGGAAGTTGTGCCTGACTAAAGGCGGCGATATGTTCGTGATCTCATCAGATGGCAAAGCCAAACGCATCCCGGTTCCAGCGACATCCCCACGCAGGGACGTTATGGCCGCGGCGTGATCTTCTGGAGCTTGCCAAGGGGTATTACCCTGGCAGGTCTGGCGACTGGTAAACCCAATACTGTTGCAACCGTGCATTTGCTCAAAGCTGCGCCCAAATCAACCCGCCTGGATGCTGGCCCGATCCGCAAGCGCGCTGCCGTGCGCGGCGACCAGGCCGTGGACGTGAAAGCCGGTGATGCCATGCAAGCTGTGACCACTGGCTGGGAAGTGGAGAACTTTGTGAAGCTGGTTGAGAAAAAACCTGCTAAGAAAAGGCTCCGGCGAAGAAGAAGGCGGCTGCGAAGAAAACTTCGGCTAAGAAAACTGCTTCGAGGAAAGCCCCGACCAAAAAACCAGCAACGAAAAAAACAACGGCTAAGAAACCTACTGCCAGAAAAAGTGAGTTGAAAATAAGACTTCCGAGATTTTAGAAATCTCGGAAGTCTGTTTGGTAGAAAAATATGCCCCGCAGAAATATCCCCTTTGTGCCTGATTGTTATTATCATATCTATAATCGCGGAAACAACCGACAGACCATTTTCTTCGAGACTGACAATTACCTGTATTTCTTGAATGGGATCAAGAAGTATTTGTTGCCGGTTGTGGATATGATTGCGTATTGCCTGATGCCAACGCATTATCATTTGATGGTAAGGATAAAAATCTTGGAAACCAGACTTCCGAAGTTTTTAAGAACTCGGAAGTCTCATCTGCTATGCAAAAATTATCAATTTCCTACACCAAAGCTATCAACAAACGTTTTGAACGTGTAGGTTCATTATTTCAGGGTGCGTTTCAGGCCAAGCCAATCACGAACTCAAAACACCTATTGCATCTGTGCCGTTATATTCATGCTAACCCGGTCAAAGATGAACTGGTTGCTAACCCAGCGGAATGGCCGATATTCTAATTATTTGAATGGATTGGTGAACGTGATGGTAAATTAGTTGATCGTGATTTTGTCCAAAGCCAATTTCCCGATCCAAACGAGTATCGTGGCTTTGTGCTGGAATATCTTCGTTCACGGGAATTACCGGAAGATATTCGGTTGTATTTGAAATCTTTGGAAGATTAGCTAATTGGAAAGCAGACTTCCGAAGTCTCGGAGACTTCGGAAGTCTTTTGAACAATAAGGTTATAGGATACAGCATGCTGTGCCCCTATAAGAATTATTCTTCTTTCAACTCTTCGAGCCGCGCTTGCAAATCCACTTGAACATCCCTGAATTTCCACTTATCAACCAAATTCTCCAACTCATACGGGTCATTCACCAGATCGTACAACTCGCATTCGCCGGTCACGTATTCGGTGTATTTCCAGGTCATGCGTGCGAACCGAATAGAATTCCGGGATGATCGAGCCTACGCCTTCCTCGGTCGGCCAGTGTTCGAGCAGGATGGCATCCCGCCAGGTCGAAGCGCTGTTTTCCAGCAAGGGCACCAGGCTGACGCCGTTCACGCTCCCAGGGATGGATGCGCCTGCCAGATCTGCGAAAGTGGGCGCCAGGTCGATGTTGGCGACCAGGCTGGGGTCCGTGCGCGGGGTGTAGCGTCCCGGCGCGTAGACGATGAACGGCGTCTTGATGCAGGCTTCGTAGGGACAGTTTTTCGAGAAGCCAAAGCGATGGTCTCCGGCGGTCAGGCCGTTGTCGGTGATGTAGACGATGACGGTGTTCTCCGTCAGGCCGGTTTGTTCCAGGACGTTCAAAACGGAAGCAACCCCATCGTCCACGGAAAGAAGCGAGCGCAAGATCTGCTTGTAGGTGATGTCCACTTCTTCAGGTGAGAAAGGCTCCAGGTCGGCGATGTAGTCCGGCTTGTCGCGGATGTTCTCCTCGTTGAAGTTGGGCGGGCGGTACTGCTCCCAATCCCAGCCCCGGCGGAAGGTCTCCTCATGGCGCGGCGCCCAGATATAGGGCGAGTGCGGGTTGTAATAGCTGATGAACAACAGGAATGGCTGGTCGCGGGAATCATTGACAAAGTTCACGGCTTTGTTGGTAACCACGTCCGCGCCGAAGTTGTATTTCTTCTTTGGGTATACGACCGTTTCCCCGTTTTCCGACATCGAGAAGTCGAAGAAATACTGCAAGTTGCCTTTTTCTTCAGGCCCGGTATCGTTCCCCAGGAAAACGCCCCAATCGCTCCAGCCGGGGGGCACAACGCCTTTTGGCTCAAGCATGTCGTAGCTGTTCAGGTATTTCCCGTAGAAGCCCGTGCGATACCCGGCCTCCCGCAGCCAGACCGCCACGGTGGACACATCATCAAATTTCAACGCGCTGCCCATCGGGTAACGGTTGGTGTAGACCTCGTGATTGTGGACGTACTCGCCTGTCAGGATGCTGGCGCGGCTGGGGCAGCACAGGGGCGTGGTCAGGAAGCCGTTCTCGAAGTTGATCCCTTCGGACATGAGTACGTTCTTGACGGTCGGCATATAGGCCACGGTCTGCGGCGGCTGATCGTCCGTCATGATGAAGATGATGTTCGGACGCGGATCAGCCAGCCGCGTTTCGGATGCGGGTTCCGGGTCCTGCGCTTCAAAAATCGTGACCGAGTAGTCTGCTGGCGGTTCGAAATCGATTTCCGGGGTCCAATCGGGGTACGGGTTCTCGCCTCCACAGGCCGAGAGTATAAATGCCATGAGTAAAATGAGCAATATTCCATGTCACTCTGAGCGACCATCGGGAGCGAAGAATTCCCCACGCACAGCGTTAGGAGATTCTTCGCCCTTACGGGCTCAGAATGACAGAAATTATTCAACATTTCCCACCAACCCTAACTCCGGGGCGATCTTCCGCATGGCCTGGATGACGTTATCCACATGCTCCCAGATCTCTACACCGAACTCTGCCGCTGATTCTTCGATCTCCTGACGGTTGACAGCGGCGGCAAAGGCCTTATCCTTCCACTTCTTCTTGACCGATTTGACCTTCAAATCCAGCAGCGAGCGCGAGGGCCGCACCAGCGCGACGGCTGTCACCAGGCCGGTGATCTCATCACAGGCGAACAACGCTTTGCGGCGCAGGGTATCGCGCGGCGGGATGTCAGGACCATAGCCGTGGCTCAGGATATCCTGGATGAGTTCTTCGTCCAGTCCGCGCTCACGCAGGATGGCCGCACCGGCTGTCGGGTGCTCTTCGAGCGTGGGGTGGATCTCCCAGTCAAAGTCATGCAGCAGGCCCAGCAATCCCCAGGTCTCTACATCTTCGCCGAATTTCTCGGCATAGAAACGCATGGCGGCTTCCACACACAGCATGTGCTTGACCAGGTTCTCGTTTTTGACATATTCACGCACAATGGCAAGGGCTTCGTCACGGGTCATTCATTTCTCCTTTTGAAACGGCTCGCGAAGCATCGCAAAGCACGCCGGAGACAAAATGTAAAGACTTTGCGTTCTTAGCGTGCTTTGCGGTTAAGTCACCGGAAAGATCGGTTCAGGCTCACCCAGCACAGGCAACGGCTGCTTAAAGTATACATCCCAAAAGGCGGTCACGGTGGCAAATTGCTCGCGGATGTTCCAGTACAGGCGCGAGCGTTTCAGGAAATAATAGTTGTCCGCCTCGACGCCCACGGCCTTTACGCCAAGCGCATTACAGGTGAACAACGCACGCGACAGGTGGAACTTCTGGGTCACCAGGATGGCGGACTCGACGCCGAAGATGGCTTTGGCGCGATAACAGGTATCGTAAGTGCGACGACCGGCGTAATCGAGCACAATCGCTTCATCCGGGACCCCCAGACTGCGGGCGTACTGACGCATGGCTTCAGGCTCGTTGTAGTCCACGAAGCGGTTGTCGCCGCTCATCAGCAGTTTATCGACCTTGCCTTCAAGGTATAGCTGCGCGGCGGTTTCCACGCGGTCGCGCAGGACGGCGGTGGGCGTCCGTCCCGGCGCAGGCCTGCGCCGAAGACGATGGCTACCCTGTCGGCGGGAACATCTTCAACGGAATAGCGTCTTGAATGCGGCATAGATCGAGGTGATGATGCGGGGCAGAAAGAAGACCAGCAGGCCGAGCAGGATCAGGGTGCGTATGACGCGCCAGGTCCATTTGAGAAACTTTTTCCACATCGGCGGGGATTCTACTCCAGAAAAAAGATGCCGTCCATTGCATCGGACGGCATCTACAAATGGGCTATGTGATAGTTTGGATTATGTGTAGCGCGCGCGGATTTCGGCGCTGACGTAGTCCAGAATGGCAACTGTGATAGCGATGAACCAGACACACATTCCGGCCGAGCGGTAATCCAGCACACGAATGTATTGGATCAGCAGGAAACCGACACCGCCGCCGCCGACCATACCAATGATGGTGGACATGCGCACATTGATATCCCAGCGATAGATGGTGAAGGAAACAAAGGGTGGGATAATTTGTGGAACGACCGCATAAACCACAGTTTGAATCCAGTTAGCGCCGGTAGCCTGCACAGCCTCAATTGGCCCGGGATCGATTGATTCGATTGCTTCAGAATATAGTTTGCCTAAGGCAGCAATCGAGTGTAAAACCAGAGCCAGGACGCCTGCAAATGGCCCCAAGCCCACCACAATTATGAAAATGACGGCCCAGATGATCGGTTCGATTGACCGAATGATATTCAGGATAAATCGAACCAGATAGTAGATTGCCAGTGTAAGTGGCGATACTGACATCAGGTTGCGGGCTGCCAGGAAACTTACCGGCAACGCAAACAAGATACCAAAGAAGGTGGCCATCATGCCCATGAAGATGGTTTCAATCATTTTTTCAACGATCAATTTAAAATCGTCGCTTAATTTTGCAGCCCCAACTTCTGCAATCTGATGGCCGAACACTTCCCAGATATAGGTTGGTTCCCTGGCACTGGGGGGCAAAAGCGCGTAGGGCATTTCAATATCGACTTCAAAGTAACCGTTTTCATCCGGGATAGCAATCACATATTCTCCACCCTGACGCTGGCGGAATTCTTCGCCAATTGGGTCTTCCCACATAATATCGACTTCAATGCCAGGCGAGAAGTTGTAGCCTTCCAGGTGAAGTTCTGTGCCCGGATTGTCGGTTCCATCCTGAGTCACGCAGATTTCCACAGGTTGGCGTCGAAATGATTGTAGGCTCATCTCCTGAAACGGTGTTTTCAGCGGGAGGCGCATCTGAGCAGGGAACTTCTATATCTGCATCTGCCCGGACTTCAGTCAAATCGTAATCAATCGCTTTACTCCAGGGCCAGCCAACCCGACCCAGAGCGGGTAGTGCATCATCAGCGTTAGAAACAAAGCTAACCAGATTGATTTGGGCGATTTGCCAGCCTAAAGCAAAGAACATAATTGTTAGCGCGATAAAAACTCCCAGTGGGGTTTTCGTGCGATCTTTTGCCAATGAGATAGGCATCAAAGGCGATCCAGATGTATAAGACGGCAAACAGGATGGTGACAACAATCAAGAAGGGGTCGAGATATAATCCTTTTTTGAAGATCGCCCACCAGCCGGTGTCACGCGGTGCAGCGATGTTAAAGCGCCACATCGTCAGGCCGATGACAGTTATGAATGAGAAGAACAGGATCAGCCCACGGCGCATACTGCGGGCCAGAACTTGTCCCAGGCCGGGAACGACCAGAGATGCTAATGCTGCGACTGGCGGGGGCACCAAACTGGGTTCTCGAGCGTCTTCAGGAACATGACCTAATTGGAGTTTGTCGTCAGTCATGCTGCACCTCCCTCTTGAGCGGAAAGATCTCCCTCAAGTCCACCACCAACTCGTTCGGCTTCTTGGCCGTAAATATCTTTGAATTGTTCATCTGTCATGGCGATGATATCTGCTCTGCTGCCCTCATAAACAAGTTCACCATCTTTCAGGCCAATAACTTTTGTGGCATATCGTTGCACCAAATCCAGGTAATGCAGGCTGCAAACCATTGTCATCTTATCTTCCTGGTTTAGCATTTCGAGATATTGCATGATCGAGTGCGCCAGGACAGGATCCAAACTGGCAACGGGCTCATCGGCCAGGATCATTTCAGGGTCTTGCATCAGTGCCCTGGCAACGCCCACGCGCTGTTGCTGACCACCGCTGAGTTCGTCGGCTCGTTTGTAGGCTTGATTGAGGATGCCAAGCCGTTTCAAGTGCAACCAGCGCTTTCTCTTTGTCTTCTGCAGAAAACCGCCCAAGCAAACTGTTCCACGATGATGTGTACCCCAGGCGACCTGTGAGAACATTGGTCAGAACAGGGGACCGTTTTACCAGGTTGAAGTGCTGGAAGATCATACCGATCCTGCGGCGAGTGTTGCGTAAATCTTCCCCCTTGAGCAGGGCAAGGTCAACCCCGTCCCACAGGATTTCACCCTCTGTAGGGTCGATCAAGCGGTTGATACATCGCAGCATGGTTGACTTACCGGAACCACTCAAGCCGATGACGACCAGGAACTCTCCGTCTGGCACTGAAAAACTAACATCTTTCAACGCCCTGGTGCCATCGTCGTAAACCTTTGTCAGGTGACGGACTTCTAGCATATGCGACTCCTCAATATGTATTGATGAACTTGCAGTTTTACTTTGCACAGAAATCAAATGCGGTTAAATTTTTGGTGCTTTGATTGCTTTGCAAAACAAATTGCGGGAGTTAAGAACACCAGCGGAGGGACACGCAAAACGCATCCCTCCGCTGGGTAATAACCAGTTATGTTACTGGTGTGCGAAGAATACTAAAAATCTTCAGCGGAGACACCAGCAGCATCCAGCACCTGGCGGAAGGCATCATAGAAGGTGTCGTCGTGCTCTTCCAGAGCGTTCCAACTGTAAGCAGTGTCAAGAGCTTCCACGCCGGCTTCGGTTTCAGCGATTGCCAGAAGGGCGGCGACGATCTGAGCGCGTACTTCAGCGTCAAAGCTGGGAACGAACTGCACACCGTCATTGGGGATGTCGGCAGAAACTTCGATGACCTTGATGACGTCTTTGACGTCAGGATAATCTTCTTCGATCGTGCCACGGGCATCCACGTAGGATGTGCCAGCGTCGCAGTCGCCATTGTATACGCCGGCAACAGAAGCATCGTGGGAGCCAGCGTCAACAATTTGAGCCAGATCGGTGTCAGGATCAATACCAGCGGCCTTAAACGTGATGCTGGGGATGATCCAACCACTGGTGGACAGTGGGTCAGGGCGGCAAACGGTCTTGCCAGCCAGGTCGGCTATAGATTCAATGCCGCTGTCTTCACGGACGAAGATCTGGCCATTGTAGACCGCGCTGCCAAAGCGTACGGAAACCAGCGCAACATCGGCGCAGCCTCTTTCGGCGGCCAGAATGTATGAGAAGGTCGCCAGGGATGCCATGTGAGCCTTGGGAGGATCACTGCACATGGCTTCGATCACACCAGCGTACTCGGTGGCCACCAAGGGCTGAACCACCAAGCCGGTCTCATCAAAGATCATGGCGGCAACTTCTTCAAAGCCTGTGACGACGCGCTCGGTCTCACCAGAGGGGACAACAGCCCAGATGATGGGGTTCTTCTCGGTCCCAAGTTTGCCGGGGCCGCAGGCCGGCAACAGTAAAGCCAGCACGGTTACAAGAGCGAACAGTAGATAGGTAGTGCGTTTATTCATTTCTTCTCCTCTCAGAAGATTTAGGATAAGCGGGGTTAGCTACCCCTTACTGCCTTGATGATATAACAAAATTGCAAGGTGGGCAAGTGCTTTTTGTAATAATAACTAGTGCATTAACTGGAATTTTAAGGTTGCTAATCTACAAACTCTCCAAATCAACACCGGAAGCCTTCAGATATACTCGAAATTCTTCATAGAACGCATCTGTAATGCGCTCCCATTCCTCGATCCCATAAGCCTGCCCCAGTACCTGTCTCCCGGCTTGCATGCCGGTTATGCGGAATAACGCATCCCTGATAGCCTGCGCGATCTCCGGTGACAGATCATGGGCGATGGCAAGGACTTCGTAGGGGATGACAGGAGGCACGCGCCAGATCACTTCTACCTCATCAAGCACATCCGGATATTCGTCCAGCACAGCGGGGAAGGCACGCGCGTCAATGTAGGTAGCGCCAAAATCGCAGATACCGCCCACATAGACCGCCCGTACCACTGTGGGCTGTCCCTGCAAAATTGCAGGAGGTCGCAAGGGAATATCATTCTGGGCCAGGATCCCGGACGGGATGACATACCCGGAAGGGGAAACTTCATCAGGCCAGCAGGGCTTTTTATCACGGAACTGGGACAGGGCCGTAGCTGCATCAGCGATATTTTCCCCTGTCTGCGCATCAAAATAGGACCGGAGGCCTGCATCCGTGCGAGCGATGAATTGCGCCCCGTAGGCCTTTTCCCCCGATTTCAGGCTGGCAAAGGCTGCATTTGCATATCCTTTTTCATAGGCCAGGGCATAGGCATAGGGCGACAAAACTGCGATATGCGCATTCCCTTTCCCCATGGCCTCGACCAGCTTTGCATAGGATTCCGGGACAACCACCACGAAGGTATAACCGGTCACTTCGGAAAGCTGCTCGGCAAAGGCCTTGCCAGCCTCCACGCGCTCTGCATTCGACAGAACTGCCTGGCGGCAAGGCCAGGATCAATGGATTTTCGATTGTTCCTAGGGCTGCAGGAGCGGTAGGCGTGGGCGCGGAATTTCAGCGGTAGCAGGCTGCAATTGGTCAGGGCTGTTTCCATAGCGAGGGCCCCTGCGGGGTGATACAGGCTCAGGCGTGTTTGTCTGATGCGCTGATTATGCGAAGAATGTTGCAGGCGGTCAGTAGGAACAATATCAAGCATAAAAGAAGTATTTTTTCGATTCCGATCATAAATTCTTCTAAGCGTAGTAATTCTATAATAAATTTGCCAGAAATGTGTAAACGAGTGTGCTTGATATCTGGAAAAACGTTTTATAATGGAGAGCATGAAACAAAACTGGCTCTCCCTCCTTGTCCTTATCGCGGTCATCGCTGCTGCTTATTTTATCGTACAAACTGTTCGCGAAAGCGCGCAGTCAGCCGCAGACGCTGCCTCGGCGCCATTTCAACAGGTTCGGCAGGCCAATGAGTCCCTGCAAACCCAGGTGTCGGAACTGCTCAACCCCACCCCCACCATCATCCCGGACCCGGTAACATATATCAACGAAGTGCGCGCCCTGGCACGGCTGGAAACCATTCAGTACAGCATTGAGAAGGTCATCACTGCCGAGATCGGCCAGGGAACTTTTGATTTCCTGTTTGGTGACCGGGTGCTCTTCGTGGCGCATGGCGTGGTCATTGCCGGGATCGACATGGAAAAGCTTGGCCCTGAACAACTGCGGTTGGAAAATAGCGTGCTGTACGTAACCCTGCCCCCGGCGGAGATTTTCGTTGCCACGCTGGATAACCAGAAATCCTACGTCTATGATCGTGATACGGGCTTCCTCAGCCAGGGCGTGCAGGACCTGGAAACCCTGGCCCGCCAGACCGCCGAAGATGAAATCCGCAAAGCCGCGCTGGAAGATGGCATTCTCAATCAGGCGCAAACCAACGCGGAGAATTATCTCTTCCGCTTCTTCCAGGCGCTGGGATACGACAATGTGATTTTTGTGAAGTAGCATTGAGAAATTGATTATACTATGCGGCGGGTTGCATTACCTGCCGCATAGTACTTTTGATGCGTGGGGAAAACGGCTTGTAATTTATTGTTTTACACTATATAATAAAATTGTTGACATATGTGAGCGGGACTTTAGTGGTGTAGTTTCCGAGCAAAACAATCTAGCTGTATCAGGCGGCAAAGAACCAAAAGTGTGATCTGGTCGCTTGCCCTTTCATCGAAGCAAACAACCTGCACAGGGGTAAACTTTTGGGGAGCCAATAGCGAAACCGGCCGATTCTGGCCGGTTATTTGTTTTTATGGAAAGGAGGCACATCGAACACATTTGATGGTTGAGATTCAACTAGTTCTTTGTTTCTTGTTACAATAAGGAAAGGAAAATCAAATGAAAAAGAAACTGTTTCTAATTTTAGTTGTGGCTCTCGCAGCAGCGTTGAGCCTGGCAACGATCCAGGCCAGCCCTGCGGAGTGGAAGAAAGGCAATGCCTGCACTACCATTCAATCTGGCGACATTGCTCGCTTCTGATGGATCTACTCATTGAAGTAGGCTATGACGAATGGGGATATAACTATCAAGCACATCTTTTCAATGGAAAGTACTGTGATTCTCTATCATGATGCGGCCTGGTGCCAGACCTTATAAAGATGTGAAACTTGTCCATGAAGTGGAACGATGCCTGGATTTCCAACAAGGATTGTGATGGTGATGGCTTGCTAGATCGTCACTATGGCTATCCCTCCTACATTGGCTCTGGTGCGTGGCTAACCAATCACATGTCGGGTGAATATGAAGATGAGAATGGCAAAATTTGCAAATGGAATTACTTCGTCAAGATCGTTGCTGCACCCGCTGATGCAGACATTGCGATGGCGTTTGGTATCACTGCAGACGGCGTAGAAATTGGGCCCAGTCATTTGGGGAGAATTTGCCACCATCCAAGAAGTGAGCAACGATCCTTGTGCTGGCATACATGGATTACAATACATAAGCCCTGACCACCCAGGTTTTGGCGGATGGTAAGTTAGTAAAAATCTTCCGAGATTTTCTCGGAGATTTTTCTTTTTATCCGTTTTTTCAGGTAATGAAGGTCTTCTTCCAAACCAAAACATTGCTACTGGATTTTGCTTGATGAAGATTTCATAAATTAACAGAGACAGCGAAACGCTAACCACAAATCCTGCTATTGTGGAAGCAACAGGGATGTTGGTCATAAATAGGATTTTCTTTCCCCAAAACTCCTGGATAGGACCATGGAATATAAAAATAATCAAAGATGCGTGGCCAATGTACTCAAAAAATGCAAAAAGCTTTGACCAATGCATTTCAATTTGTTTGGATAATGCAAGCGTAAAAAGAATCCCAAGAATGGCTTCAGCCGTGTTGATTGCAAGCGAAGGATAGATGCGGAATGCAAGGTCAATCCCTTCGGTATAAAAAAGGGGTAATGTTACTAAACCCGCACCAGTCACAAGCAACAACCAAATATTGCTAAAGAATTTTTCTGATGAAACTTGGCGCACTTCATTACCAAGAATATAAAAGAAGCTTGTAACGAAAACCAAATCCAAATTAAAAGGTAACCCGAACAACTCGTAATCTTTCTCAAAAACGGTGATGGAGAATGGAAAAAAATAACTAATCGAATAAACACCAACAGCTAGTAATCCGAGCAATATCAGCCATCGGAGTAAGATGCTTTTTAGACGTGATAATACAAGACGATACATCCAATAAGAAAATAAACTGGTAACGAAAAGACTTGGGAGAAACCAAAGGTGTGTCCAGTCGATATATGTGGTACTTCCATAGAATGCCTTGATAATCCGTTCGAAAGCCCTTTGGAATCCCATATTTGAAAAAGACAGGGATACTGCATAAATCAGAAAAACAGTGAAGAAATAGGGTTTTAGTGTGCTGTTAAACCGTTTCTTCAGGAACTGGGAAAAAGGTGTCGATGTGTTAACTGAAATATCCTGAAATAAAGAAGAATAATGGCATGTGAAAAGCATAAATAAAAAGTTTCAGATACGGTGAAACCAAAACAATATCATTGTGCCCCAAGACCACTAAAAGGATTCCAATCCCTTTAGTCACATCAATATACTTAGTTCGTTTTGATGATGTAGACGAGTTCATGCTGCCTTTGATTTTACCCGAACTCGAATGTTGGCATCCCCTGGACTTTGGTACTCAAACGCATCAGACTTCCCGAATACCTGTATGCCGCTAAATCAGCATCATCCAGCCCCACGCGCGCGGATGTGATATAGAGTTCATTCAGGTTTTCTCCGCCAAAAGCGCAGGATGTGACGTTCTTGGCAGGAAGGGAATTTGCTCCAGCAGTTGCCCCGTATGCGGATTCCAGCGTGTGATCTGCGCGCCGCCCCACATCGCGATCCACAGATTGCCATCGGTGTCGGATGTCATGCCGTCGGGGAGCCAAGAGCTTCTGGGAACGGTGATGACCACGCGCGGATTCGCGATCTGGCCTGTGGACAGGTCATAGTCGAAGGCTTTGACTTCGCGCGTGGGCGTGTCAATGTAGTAGAACATTTTGTGATCCGGGCTCCAGGCCAGGCCGTTGGAAATGCGGATTCCATCCAGCAGGCAGGTCACCTGCTTACCATCAAATGAGTAGAGTGCACCGCTGGGGATTTCCCCGTCCATGTCCATTGTGCCAGCCAGGAAGCGGCCGGCCGGGTCGCATTTGCCGTCGTTGAAGCGGTTGTTGGCGGGTTCGGTTATGGATGCGAGAATTGTCGTTTCAGCGGTGGCAGGTTGAAGTTCCAGGATCGATGCGCGGGCGGCGACGAGCAGGTTCCCGTTTTTGCAGGGGGCCAGGCAGCCGGGCATTTCATCTAGTTGGATGAATCCGTCTTCATCGTCACGATGATAATGGACGCGTTTCTCCAGGATATCTACCCAGTAGAGCGTATCAGTTTTGGCATCCCAGGCCGGGCCTTCGCCAAGTGTGGCTTTTGCATCGTGGATGATTTCGGGTTTCATTAGAGCCAATCCCGTTTGTAGAAAATGAAGGCAGCGGTGCTGGTGAGCGCCAGGGAGAAGGCGAAAATAGCCAGGAAGGCGAACGGATGGCTTTCGCCGGGCAGGCTGACGTTCATGCCATAAAACGAGGCCACCAGCGTTGGCAGGCTGACCACAATGGTGAGCGTGGCCAGCACTTTCATGACTGCGTTCAGGTTGTTGGAAATGATGGATGCAAAGGTGTCCATTGTGGAACTGAGTATCTCGGTCTGGATGTTGGTGGTCTGGAGCGCCTGGTGGTTTTCGGTGCGAACATCTTCGAGCAGATCTTCATCTTCTTCATACTGGTTGAACATGCGCATACGTTGCAGGCGTTCCATCATGACTTCGTTGGAGCGCAGGCCGGTGGTGAAATAGACCAGGCATTTTCTGATACTTGAGCAGTTCAAGTAATTCGCGGTTGCGCGTGGATTGTTGCAACTTGTCTTCGATTTCATCAATGCTGCGATTGATATCCCGCAAATAGGACAGATAGCGCGTGGCGGTTTCCAGCAGCACGTAGAGTACAAAGCGATAGCGTTTGGCGGTTTTGAAGCCGCGATATTTCCCATTCGTAAGTATGCGGCTGATGTCGTTGGGATGTTTACAAATCGTGGCGATGAAATTGTCTTTGATGATGATGCCCATTGGGATCGTGACGTAGGGGATGTCGTGTCCTTCTCCCTGTGGGTAGGCGATGCGCAGCAGAATGAGGGTGTAGCCATCATCTCGCTCTACGCGAGCCATCTCGTCTAGGTCCAGGGAATAAGTGATGAGGTCCGGCTCGATCCCCCAGTTTTCCAGTTGAGTTATTTCTTCCTGGGTTGGACCAGTAGCATTGATCCAGCATCCATTGGTGACGCTTGAGATACTTTCCAGCCCTTCGGGGGTGGTCTTATAAACGGTGAGCATGGCAGCCTCCTGTGCGTGAAATCACATCACGCAGGAGTATGATGGCTGCCTACGCGATGCAATTGCCTGAGTTAAGCGCGTACCTGCCGCCTGGGTCTGGACTGGGCGGCTTGTCCGCGGGGGAAGGGTCGCTCTCTTCTTTGGGCAACATGATAGTTATCCTTGCCAGTGCAATACTGGCAAAGATATTTTACGCTTTTTGAGAGATTTCTACAACCAATTGGATGAATAGATTTATTGCTCTATAATTAGTCCCAAGGTGAATATGATGTCTTCATTCTTTTCAAAGGGTAAATCGAAATTTTCCTGGGAGGGCTTTGCTGCTGGCGTGCTCCTGTTACTGGGATTTGTTTTGCGTTTGCGGCAGTATCTTACCGGCCGCTCCCTGTGGTTAGACGAAGCCATGCTGGCCTTGAATATCGTCAACCGGAATTTTATCGAGCTATTTCAAACCCTTGACTATGATCAAGGCTCACCTATCGGATTTTTGTTGGTCGAAAAGATTTTCAATATCCTGTTTGGCGAGCATGAATTAGTCTTGCGCATATTTCCCTTCTTCGTTGGTGTCGTCGGGCTGGGCATGTTTTATTTGTTGCTGCGCCGCACTGTCTCCGGTATCGGCCTGTTGACAGGCCTGGCTTTATTTGCCGTGGGCTCCGAGTTAATTTATTACGCTTCGGAGGTGAAGCAGTACACTCTGGATGTAGCCATATCAACGACGATGTTGTATCTGGCATTTCCCCTGTTTGAAAGACAGAGGGAGAAACGGCATTGGATTTACCTTTGGTTGGCAGGGATATTGGCTTTCTGGTTTTCACATCCCGCGTTGTTTGTATTGGCCGGAATTGGGTTTACCTTGCTCATACAAGCCCTATGGAAACGAGACCGTTCCGAAATCGGCAGGGTCGTCATGCTGGGAATCACCTGGGTGGCAAACCTGGGATTGCTATACCTGTTTTCATTACAGCATTTAACCCAGAATAAGTTTCTAAGAGAATACTGGCAGGAAAATTTTATACCTGTGCCGCCCTGGTCAAACTGGGGCTGGTTTGCAACTTCCTTTAGAGGATTGCTTCAAGACCAGATTGGGATAACCGTCTCGGCCTGGCTGGTATTCATCCTTGTTGTTTTAGGCTGTATCTCTCTGTTCAATAAAAACAAAGCATATACCGGTGCAATATTGGCCATTTTCTTTTTTGCCACAATTGCTTCATCGTTGTGGTTGTATCCATTGGGTGGGCGTTTTTCTCTTTTCATGGTTCCAATGGTAATCATTTTTATCAGTCAGGCAGTTGATGCATTAGAGCATAAACTGCAAGCGCAATTTAGATGGAGCAGCCTGATCGCATTTTTGGTCGGCGTCTATCTGGTCTATGCACCTATGGTTGATGCGTTCAGTTATTATCGCGATCCCAAATACTTTGAACATATTCGCCCATCCATGGAAATGCTTTCTGACAACTGGCAGGCAGGAGATGACTTGTTTATCTCCAATGGGGCGGTGCCTGCCTTCCGTTTCTATGCAGAACGCTATGGGTTGGGTGAAGTCAGTTATTAGCCAGTGATGCTTCTGATTATTTGGAGCCAGAGAAAATGCTGTCTCATCTGGATCCGATGGACGGAGAATCAAGGGTTTGGATATTGATAACCCATGTTTACGAGCGGGACGACTTCAATGAAAAGGATTATCTGCTAAGCTATCTCGATACAATTGGGAAGAAAAAGCGCGAATTCAGGAGCCCGGGCACCTCGGTGTATCTGTTTTTATATGACCTCGGCAGCAGGTGAAGGGGAAATTGCAAAAAACGAACATTTTGGGGCTTGACAAATAGAACAATTGTTCTATAATATGAATGTCTGATCCTTTTTGCATGGCTTTTCCAAAAAGGAGGTTGCCATGAACCGCTCCTTCCCTATTCAGTTGCTCCCTTTCTTGCGTGGTACTGCCATACGGCGCGGTGCTGTTGTTTGGCGGAATCCTGCTTGGGGCGCTGCTGGCTTTTGAAGTGTTCAACTATTCGACCACCGATTTCGCACTGCGCGATGTACTTGGCGATTTGCGCTTTGCCGGGATGCGCTGGTCGACCATTCTCTCACTGGCATTCTGCGGGATCGATTTTGCCGGGATCGCCCGTCTCTTTACACCAGAAAAGGGACGCGACGAACCCGCCGAAGTCTGGTACCTTTTCGGAGCCTGGTTGCTGGCTGCGGCAATGAATGCTTGTCTCACCTGGTGGGGCGTATCGGTGGCTGTCATCAATCACACACCTGCAGGGGGTGTGCTGCTTGAAGCCAGACCACAATGACTAAGGTTGTGCCGGTCTTTGTGGCAGTCATGGTCTGGTTGATCCGCGTGCTGATCATTGGAACTTTCTCCGTAGCGGGTGAAAACCTGTTCAGCCTGGCAGATGAACGCCCTCGTCCGCGGCAGCATACCCGGCGTCCGAGCCCACAACCTGCTGCGCGCTTCTCACCTGCATACGTGCGCCCTTCACCCAAACCACTATCTGCAGCGCCTGACAAGGATCGGTATTCCCGAGTGGAGCCAACTTATCACCCAATTGGGATGAGCGCGCAGCCCTACGATGAAAGGCAGGGAATGCGCCGACAATAAGATAAATACTTCATCTCCTTCCACCCCATCCAACCGCAAAGACGGCCAAGCCTGGCCGTCTTTGCGCATTATACAAACATTCTATTCGTTTAATCGTAGTGTTCTTCTTCTCCCAGGCGAAAGGCGGTGAAATATGCCAGTGGGCGGTAACCGAGCCGGATCGTCATCCCCATAGCCATTTCCGATGGCACGATAACCATGTGCTGGAGCCCAAGCTGGACAGCCGCAATCTGCGCGCGTTCTACCAGGGCAGAGCCGATTTTCAATCCCCGATACATCGACATTGTGTAGATATTTTGGATATAACCCACATTCGGATAAACGGTAACCAGTTGTATCCAGCCAACAGCATGGCCGGAAACTTCTGCGTAGAAATTGTGAATGCTGCTTATCTCGCAAAGTGTCGAGTGGAATGCGTTCGCCTTCGTCGGTCAGGCTTTCGTTGGCAAATTCGGCTTTGTGGATGGTATCCGCTTTGTGGATATGGGTTACATCGTTGCGTTGTTTTTTGGGCGGCAGTTCGCGGCTGAGAACTGGGCCGGTGCGAATAAAATCGTACCCAAGAGACTGATATTTGGCTTTGAGTTCAGGCACGGTGGGCGATGCATGGAACACATTCAGGATGAACTTATCCTTTTCTCCCATTGGGTAGTTGCCGGATGGCTTCGGTGACAACGCGGGGGTTGGAACTGAGCGCCTGAAACTCGAACTGGAAGGGGGCAATATGTGAATTGCCGTATTTTGTAACTCCAATTGGCCCGTATACTTCGTAGGTCGTTTTGTATGCAACTTGATAAGCATGATTGTAGGATGCAATCATACCCTCTACAGCCCACCAGTCTTTGATCTTAACGACGAAGTCCATCATTATTGATCTTCCAGAGTTGTTTCGCCATCTGTTAGCACATATAGGCTGCGGGGTTCTCCCCCGGCGCGGTCATAGATGAAATCAGTCACGAGGTAGCCTTCTGCAAAAGCAGTTTCAAAGAGTTCACGAGTAAAGAAGCGCCAGTCACGGGCCAGGGGAAAGTCAGCGGATTTGAGCGTCATGAAGTCAGGACGGGATTTCGGCCAACAGAAGGGCGCCGTCAAAGGGTGAAAAATGTTCGGGAGGGTGAAGCAGGCCATCGGTCCCGGTTTGAGGCGTGTACAGATGTTGCAGTTCAGCTTTGGTAGATTGATCCAGGTTGAGTGCTCCGCGCGAACGTTTGCCAAGTCTGCGTTCCACACGGGTGGTGTTAAGCCACCAATCTACCTGGAAGCGGTCACTGGGCAGGCCAGCGTTCAGGCCGTCGCGCATATCACCGTATTCAGAGCGACGATAGGTATTGCAGACCGCACCGAGCTTGGCAATGTTGAGGTAGGCATTATGGCTAAGCATCGGATCATAGGTCCAGGTGATATGGGTCAAGACTCCTGAGTGACGCACCATTTGCCACTGGGCACGTTTGAGCGCAAAACCCAGGCCGGATTGGCGCCAATCGGGATGGACACCCATCATGTGGGAGCAATGTTTTGGGTGCGGGCCATCAGGAAGCATTTCGAGGCCAGGGAACCCAAAGACAAAGCCAACCATCTCATCTTCGACGAAGGCTCCTATCGCAAGACCACCGTTGTGGATAGCGGTGATGAGCAGGTGTGCGGGAACCACATCGGTCTCGCTGCCGGGCCAAACAATGCGCTGGAGGTCTTCGAGCGCGGTCATATCTTCGGGAGTTTCAAGCAAGCGGATAGTGTAATCAGCCATGTTCTCTAGCGCACAGGACGAAATAAGATTTTGGATCCTGGCGCTCATTTTGGTGGTCGCATTCGTAAGATTTTTCCACCAAAGGGCATACCAGGGTTTATGGGCGAGGTAATCCAGCCGGTAAGTAAAGCGGGCTGGCATCAGGCCAAAAGTGCGTGGCAGGTTATCCACTGGACAGGTGCGATGGACCGCATAATAATCGATCCAGAACGATGAAGCCGGGAAACGAGGAATAAACTGTCTCAAATATGACAACCATCGCTCGCAAGAGAGGAGGCGGGACGGCCGCTAAAAGTCGGCGCTTACCAGTTACTTGCATAATGTTTTCCAGCGTCTGGCGCAGGGTGAAATACTCGCTGCCGCCAACTTCATAAGTGTTGTTGATCGTTTCCTGGCTCTCCATTGCCCACAGCAGGCAGGTGACCAGGTCTTCCACCCACAAAGGCTGGATGCGTGTCTGCCCATCGCCAGGAATTGGGAAAATGCCAGGCGCGCGGCGCAGGAGCTTTGCAAAAACCGTGGTGAAGTGATCCTCAGGGCCAAAGACAATAGAAGAGCGCACGATCGTGTGCGGGACCCCGGACTTGCGGATGTGTTCCTCGGCAATGCCTTTGGCTTTGTGAACAGGAAAGGCAGAAGCGCGATCTGCGCCGATATGGCTCAAGTAGATAAAACGCTTCACACCAGCCTGTGCGGCAGCCTGCGCCAGGTTTTGTGTGCCCTGAATATCGGTTGCAAGCAGGTTGGCATTTCGACCCTGATGTTCCGCACCCGCAAGATGGATAATGATATCCACATCGCGCAAGGCGGCCCGCAAACCCCGCACATCACCGAGACTAACAACAGCGACTTCCACCGGGACACCTTTGGGTAGGCGAGGTGTTCGCGGGGACGGCCGTAATAATGTCCGTACCGGATAACCGGAATCAAAGAACTGGCGCACCAGTGCGCGACCAATAAAACCAGTTCCGCCTGTGATGAGTATCATGTTTGAAATTATAGCAGAGTGATATAAGCTGGGTAGATCAAGCTGAAGTTTCTGAGCATTTTCATTATAAAGATTTCAAGTCGCAAAACAGTCGTAGGGCTTGTGGAAGCAGTTGCAATACTGACAGGGGAAATCGCAAATATGGTCGTGATGATTTGCTTGCAAAAATCCCTGATCCCATGGCTTCGAGAAGCCGAGAGATCAGGGATGCTCCGAGTAATCCATCTTTTTGGTAGAAAGGGTTGTGTTCAGAGGCGGGACAGTTCGGGGTGGTGAGGCAGGCTACAGTCCGCGCAGGAAGCGGTCTGAAGGTCTCCGTCACTTATCCTTTTTATCCTTTTTGTCTTTTTTGTCCTTATCTTTGTCATCTTGCCCAGGGGGACTGCCTGGAGTTTGTCCAAGATGTTTTCCTGGATTATCTTTTCCATCTGGCTCAGGAGTGCTCACTTGTGATTTCATCATCGGGTGAGGATTGAGGGCCTCCCGATGGGCTGGTTGGCTCGGGGGTTGAAACAGGAGTAACGCTCCCTTCGGGTGAGATAGTCGCTTCAGGTGTCATTTCCAGTTGAGGGGGCTGGGTTGGCGCATCAAGCGGGGCCGGAGATGTATCGCTTACAGAAGGAGTCCCAAACAGCAACTCCTGTATCTTGTCCCAATTCTCATATGCAACAGTTGCCAGGTAACCTGCCAGGGCAACATTCGCGGCTATGAGAGCAGTTAGAACTACCTTCATAAGGGGTGTCATAGGGGCAGCATTTGGCGAACCACCCTGCCCTTTCCCCTTTTTGAGTTGCGGGCCAGCGCTAGCCACTGAAGTCACCTGCGACAGGTAAGCGGCTCGTCTGGAATTCAATAAATCCTTTGGATAGGGCTTCTGGTCTGCACTCAGGTCCTTCAGCAGATTTTGGATATTTTTTTCAGTAGGATTAAATTTCTTGCTCACAAATTATCCTTTAGCACCCGAACCAATATCTGACAATGCCTGACGCAACTTGGCAATTCCACGACTCTGAAGAACCTTTACGCTATCTGTGTTCTTACCAACGATTTTTGCTGTTTCCTTAAGACTTAGGCCTTCCAAAAAACGCAATATGACCACGTGACGCTGCTCTTCGGTCAAATTGTTGTTGATCGCCAACATAACAGTATCTAACAGTGCACGATTTTCAATCTCGGTTTGCACCGAATTATTGTCAGTTGCAATAAGCTCAACGATTTCAATCGGCGCAACGCGCTGACTGTAGCGAGCCTGGTCGATGAACAGGTGGTAAGCAATTTGGTAAAGGTAGGAACGCAAATTCTTGCGCGGCCCTTTCCCGGCTGCTACCTGATCCAAAAACTTGGAAAAGACATCTCCAACGATCTGGTCGGCCTGTATTGGATCTTGACATAAGCGCAGGGTGTAATTGTAGATGACACGCGCATATAGATCGAAGATCTTCTCCAGTGCAACTTGATCAAGTCGCCTGGCAGCTTTTAGTAAGGCGGATGTATTTTCCATTTCGAAGTTAAACATTTCATCCGCCATATACATGACGGTTATCCACATAAAAGGTAACAATCCAAAAGAACATTCCTAATTATAAACATAGTACATCTGCTGAGCATCAAAGGCTATATTACTCTAATACTAGCCTAAACATGTAATCAGGATCGAAGTGCCCAGTGGGCCATATAAAAACTGATGATATGGAAAACTCGCCCTCGCCCACCCAACCATTGCCTTTCATCAAAAATACAATAAAACACAACCTACCCCAGGTCAGGGTCTGCATCCCCATCCCACTGATGATAATGTTCATTCTCGATACCTATCCGGAGTAGGATTTGCCCGGCAAGACCATTAACCAGACCATCCACCGTCTGAGTACCCCCATAGAAGGCAGGCACCGGAGGAAAGATCACCGCGCCTGATTTGGCTGCCTGTTGCATCAGTCGCAAGTGACCAGAATGTAAGGGGGTCTCGCGCACGCCCAGGATCAGCTTGCGTCCTTCCTTCATACACACATCCGCCGCGCGAGTGACAAGATTGTTGGCATAGGAATTGGCGATCCCCGACAGGCTCTTGATCGAGCAGGGAACGACCAGCATGCCATCGGTCAAGAACGAGCCCGAAGCGATGCGCGCCCCGATGTCTCCCGGATCGTAGCTGAAAGATGCCAGTGCTTCTACATCCTTTATCTTCCAGTCCGTTTCGCTGGTGATGGTGCGTTGGGCGGCGCGGCTGATGATCAGATGGCTCTCAACCCCGGCTTCCTTCAATAACTCCAGCGTGCGAATGCCCAGGACAGCGCCGCTGGCTCCGGTAATCGCCAGGATGATCCTCTTCGGTTGCTGGGTCATAGGACCTCCACGCTGCCTGTTTTGCCATCCACGTTGACTTGCATCCCGGTCTCGATCTGCTCGATTGGGATTTGGTCCACGCAGGGGATATCCGAGATAATGCAGCCCACCGCAGTGATCGTCTCAGATTCGGCGTTGATGATCGCTGCTGGGGCCAGCCCGGCCTTCTTCAGGCGGTAGAGTGTGTACGAGCCAACCGTGGAGCCTTTGCCAGTCGGGAAGACCAGCACCCGGCCGCTGATGGACTGACCTTCCAATTCGTGGCCTTTTTCGACAATCTGGCCGGTTTCCGGGTCGACGCCTCCATAGAATGAGATGCCCATCGAAGTGACCAGGGCTTTGCCGCTGGCGCGGCCTGCCGAGATTTTTCTGCCAATGAGTTTCATGTCGTGCCTCATGTTTTCATGTCGCTGCGAGGGCTGAACGTTCTTTGTGAAGCCCGAAGCAGTCTCCGGTTAACGGGAGATTATTATCGAGTAGTATCCTCTATGTAATTGGGGGTTGCTTCGTTCGCGCCCTGCGCTCACTCGCAACGACATGAAATCAAAGTTCATCATACAAATCTTTCCACTCAGGATTTAGACTGTTCACCAAGTCAATCTTCTTCTTTCGGGAACCGCCTTTGATCTGTTTCTCGCGCGCAAGGGCGGAATGGACATTATCTGTCACTTCGTAATAGACCAGCTTGGTAACATTATATTTCTTCGTAAAAATGCCGCCTCGGCCATTCTTATGTTCATACACGCGACGCTGCAAATGGTTGGTCACTCCCGTATATAAAACCGTGTTATGGACATTGGTCATGATGTAAACACAATATTCCTTTCCAACCATAAAAACCACCTACTTTCATGTCGCTGCGAGCCGCAGGCGAAGCAGTCTCCGGTTAAATGGAACAATTTTATCGAATAGAATTACCCGGTTAACTGGGGGTTGCTTCGTCGAGAAGGGCACTCTCCTCGCAACGACATAATTAACGCAAAGCCTCCGCAATGACATCCTCGAAGGGCAGGAAGCGGGTTTTGAATCCGTTTTTTGCGCCAGCATAGTAGCAGGCTTTCGCGCTGTCGGTGGCGATGAGCTTGAAGCGTCCCTTGATCGGGGCGACCACGCAGCAGGTATCCACAGCGAAGAGGGCCCCGGCCTCCTCAATGATGGCTGTGTAGCCCATCTGGTCGGCAATGCGCTTGACCGGGCGCGAAGTGGTGATCCAAAATGTCTTGCGGACACGCTGTCCGTTCAGCAGTTCGGCAGCTCTTTGGATTTCGTTTAGCGATAGGTGCGGGCAACCCAGGCTGACGAAGTCCACTTCATCGTTTGACGCGGGAACCTCTAGGGAGCGGATGGCTTTATCCAAATCTCCTTGCTTGATGACCAGCGTTTCGTCCGGGGCGGGGTGCTGGCTGCTTTCTGGCGTAATCCCTTCCATGTGGAACATTGCCAGGCCGCCATAGGTCGCAATGCTGGCACAGAAGGATTTGAGTTCGTCAACGCTCGCGGCGGGAATGCCACGCAGGTATGGGATGGCTTTCACCTGCCTGGATTCGATCTCACGACCAATGGCGATGCCCAATGCGCCGAAACCACGCGTACCGGACAGATCCGCATCTACCCGGACCGTCAGGCCTGGTCGCCGGTTCTCAGACAGATGCAGGCCATAACGGGGTGTTCGCCCGGTCAGGGATGCGGCCAGCGCGCTGGGACCGCCTTCGCGGTTGGTGCGCGCGCCCAAAACGGAGTTGGCATAACACACGGCGCTGCTCTCCGCCCAGGCGATATGCTCGCCGAAGTGTGGCGGGTTGCCGAAGAGATAGGGCGTGCAGGAGCAGGTGGTCATCACGCCCATCCTGGCAAAAGCGTCGATCACGCGTTTCTGGTTGCGGGCGAATTCCGGGTCGATGCCCAGCGCCTGCCAATTTTCGATGTCCATTCCGGCCGGGTTGAGGGTGGTCAGCACCTTGGCCTGCCCGCCGCCATCGGCCATCTCGGCCAGAAATTCCAGCCCGGCCTCGCCCAGGTTGGCAAAGCTGACCCCGGCGATTTGCACCGAGGTGACCGGAACCATTTCCTCGGCATCGTAGATCGTGCCTAAGGCATTCAAAATCTCCATGGCTTTCTGGGTGGCTTGGCCATGTTCGCCGGCGAGCATTTGGTTGTTCTTCTGGGTGAGTTGCATATTTCATTCTTTGTTCATAGTCGAACTGCAGAAGAACGCAAAGCACTGCTAAGTCAATCTCTTCGTTGCAATCTTCGCGAGCTTAGCGGTTCGATAAAGTTGTATCCTCACAAGACCTTATGACAAATTTCTTCAAATCCACCATCGGAAAATCAGCCTTGCGGAAGGATTTCCCGGCCGTATCCAGCGGGGCGGTCAGGTCAAAGCCCAGGCGGGTAGTGATATGGGTGCCGGAATCAGCCGAAGGGTCCAGGCTGGAACCGGGGGCGCGTTCACGACATACCAGGTCGCGGTCGCCCTGGAAGCGGGTCGCCATGGCCCATTCCACCTCCAGCGGATCGTAGATGTCGATATCCTTATCCACCACATAGACATGCTTGCAGGAGCTGTGCCCGGCAAAGGCGGCCTCGATGGCCTTCTTGCCATCATCTTCGATGCTGCTTGTCGATCTGGACGATGGCGTGCAGCCAGGAGCATCCGCCGGGGTTGACGTTGACATCCAGGCAGCGCGCCACCTCGTTGACCTTGCGGAAGATGGTTGGTTCGCGCGGCATGCCCATCAGCAGCTTGTGCTCCAGCGCTCCCGGCAGCAGGGCATGCCAGATGGCATCTCGCCGGTGGGTGATGGCTTTGACCTCCAGCACTGGCTCCTGGCGAATGACATCGTAGGTCTCGGTCAGGTCGACGAAGGGGCCTTCGTCGTGGGTCTTGTCCAGGTAAATGGTGCCCTCGATCACGAATTCGGTTTCCGCCGGGACCAGGATGTCACTGGTTACGGCTTTGACCACCTGGAACGGCTCGAGGGCGTTGGCGATTTCCAGTTCATCCACCCCCATGTCCACCGAGGTGGCCGCCGCAGCCAGCACGTTGGGCGCGTTGCCAATGCAGATGGCGACATCCACCTGTTTCAGATCCTGCAGGAACTGGTCGAAATGGCGGCCCTTGACCACCCGCACAGCCATCTCGGTTTTGGAGAACTGCATGCAGCGGTGGAAATCGGCATTCTGCCCGTGGACCGGGTGTTTGGCCATCACCACGCCCGAACTAATGTAGTTGCCGCCGTCCTGATCGCAGTGGAACAGGATGGGTAGCTTATCCAAGTCCGGTTCCATCTCGACAACTTCCTGGCAGGGCGCGCTTGTGACGATTTCAGGGGGCATACGGTTCTGGATGCCAGCGATCAGGAAGGGGATAAGCTCCACTACCTGGATGCCAAAGTACTCTGCAAACGCGGCTTTCGAGCAGAACAGGTTGCCAATCACCGGGAAGTCAGATTCGCGCACCTGTTCGAACAGTATCGGAGCAGGCTCTATCTGTTTCAGCACGCCGGCGATTTCAAGTCTCTTTGAAATCGGTTTGCTGGCCTGGGTGAGTTTCTTCTGTTCTTTTAGCCGCTGAATGTATTCTCTAAGGGGCATGATTGAGTTTCCTGCAATTGGCTGTTTGATAAGGAATTCCTTCAATTTTACACCTAAGTCAATTACAGGTTAGTTTTTCTAGAAGCATACAGCAACTCCAATTATGAAGAAGACAAAAGTATCCGAAATAAAAAGGGCAAGATGTGATAATCTTTGGTTGTGAAAAAGAACAAAGCATTCAAGAAAATCATAGATGAATTATCGAATTGTTTTGAAAAACTCCTTTCCTGTGCCCCGAAAATAGCAGTTTGGAGGCTTCTCGTTTATTTGGTAATCTGAATCAACTTATCCCTGAAATTTGCATTACTTTCTTTTTCAGGATAATGAGACCTCATATTTGGAATTGCTGCATCTGACAAGAGCGATTAGGAAACCAAGTGCTCATATGCTATAATTGCCGAACTCAAAAGTCAGGACAGGAGTAGTAGGTCATCCCGTCAGCGAGAAGGGAGAGCGAGGTGGAAGCCCTTCAGCGGTGCCAGCGGAGCGCTATATGAGACTGAACTCGCCTGTTTGTCCGCAAGGACGGCTGCGTTGGTGAACCAAGTAGCCAACGCCGGGTCAGCCCGTTACAGCAATTCGAGTGGTCTAACACGTCCATAAGTCTAACAGGTCTGACCTGTCAGACTAATAAGACAAAGAAACTTGTTAGACAATCCGGGTGGTACCGCGGAGCTTGTGCTGAGTTTGTCGAAGCATTCCTTCGTCCCTGAGTGGATGAAGGGATTTTTTATTTATTGGACGGTGGACGATAGACGGTAGACCGTAAGCAACCGTCCTTCGTCAACGGTCCACGGTCCAAACGAAAGGAGGCCGAAATGAAAGCGAATATCCGAATTAATTATTTCTTCTGCAAAGCGAGGCCGCTCCTTTCCCTTTGTCTTCTTCCAGCCTAAAGGTAAAATACTGACTTCATCTGACATCAAAAGCAACGAGGCAAGAATGACTGATAAATCTTACAATCATGCAAAAATAGAAAAGAAATGGCAGGACAAATGGGAAGCGGACCAACTGTATCGCTCGGTCATTGACGAGAGCAAACCCAAATTCTACGCGCTGACCATGCTGCCTTACCCCTCCGGTGACCTGCACATCGGTCACTGGTATGCGATGACGCCCTCTGATGCGCGCGCCCGTTTTATGCGCATGCAGGGCTACAACGTGATGTTCCCGATGGGCTATGATTCATTTGGGTTGCCTGCTGAAAATGCGGCCATCAAACGCGGCATTCATCCAAAAGAATGGACCTACAAGAATATCGACCGCATGCGCGAACAAATGAAAACCATGGGCGCCATGTTCGATTGGGAACGCGAAGCAGTCTCATCCGATCCCGAATACTATCGCTGGAGCCAGTGGTTCTTCATCCAGTTGTACAAGCACGACATGGCCTATCGCAAGATGTCGCCCGTGGACTGGTGCCCGAACTGCAACACCACCCTGGCGCGCGAACAGGTCTGGGGTGAGGACCGTCACTGCGAGCGCTGCGGCACGCCGGTCATCAAGAAAGACCTGGACCAGTGGTTCTTCAGCACCACTAAATATGCCGATGAACTGCTGGACTTCTCGAATATCGACTGGCCGGAACGCGTCAAAACGTTGCAGACTAATTGGATCCATCGCTCCGAAGGCGCTTCGGTCATCTTCAAAACCGAAGTTGGGAACCACGACATCGAAATCTTCACCACCCGACCGGATACACTCTGGGGCGCGACCTTCATGGTCTTTTCGCCGGAGCATCCGCTGGTGGACGAGATAACTGCTTCCGATAAAAAAGCCGAAGTCGAAGCCTACAAAGAACAGGCCGCCCGTCAAACGGACATCGAGCGCGAGGCCACCGACAAAGAGAAGACCGGTGTGTTCACCGGCGGCTACGCCATCAACCCGGTCAACGATGAACGCATCCCGATCTGGATCGCGGACTATGTGCTGATGTCCTACGGCACGGGCGCGATCATGGCGGTCCCGGCACATGACGAGCGTGACTACGAGTTTGCCCGGAAATTTGAGCTGCCTATCGTTCCGGTCATACTGCCCGAGGGCGGGGAAGATGCGGAAAAAGCTATCGAAACAGAAGCCTATATCGGCCCCGGAAAAATCGTCAACTCGGGACCCATCAACGGCACTCCGGTCAACGATGAAAAGGGACGCAAGAATCCGTCCGTTGCTGCCGCCATCGACTGGATCGAGGATAAGGGCGTTGGCAAAGAAGCCGTCAACTACCGCCTGCGCGACTGGCTGATCTCCCGCCAGCGTTACTGGGGCGCGCCCATCCCGATGATCTACTGCACGGAACACGGCTGGAACCCGGTGCCGGAAGACCAACTGCCCGTGACCCTGCCCGACGACGTGGAGTGGAAGCCGACCGGCGAAAGCCCGCTGAAACTGCATCCGACCTGGAAGAACGCGCCCTGCCCGGTGTGCGGCGAGCCTGCCACACGCGAAACCGACACGATGGACACCTTCATGTGCTCGTCGTGGTACCACCTGCGCTACCTGAGCCCCGACTATCACGACGGCCCGTTCGACGAAGCCGAGTACAACTACTGGATGCCAGTCGACATCTACACCGGCGGTATCGAGCACGCCACCATGCACCTGATCTACACGCGCTTCTTCCACAAGGCACTGCGCGACATGGGCATCACCGAAGGCCCCGAGCCGATGGCGCAACTGCGCAACCAGGGCATGGTGCTGGGCGAAGACCACGAGAAGATGTCCAAGAGCCGCGGCAACGTGATCGCGCCGGATGAACTGGTTAAGATGTACGGAGCCGACACGGTGCGCGCCTACCTGATGTTCTTCGCAAGATGGGACATGGGCGGCCCGTGGAACTCGCAGGGCATCGAAGGCTCCGTGCGGTGGGTACGCCGCGTGTGGACGCTATTTACCGACGATGTTCCGTCGGGGTCTGAGACCCCGACGAGCGAAACGTTGCGAACCCTGCGCCGAAAAGTGCACCAGACTTTGGAGTCGGTCACACATGACTTCAAAGAATTCGAATTCAATACCATCATCTCCTCGCTGATGGAGTTGATGAACGAAATGTACAAGGCGCGCGAATCCGGAGCGGTCGGCTCGGATGAATGGGACGAAGCCAAGAATATCTACCTGCGCATGCTGGCCCCCGTTGCCCCGCACATGGCCGAAGAGTTGTGGACCGAGTACATGGGCCAACCTTACTCCATCCATCAGCAGCCCTGGCCCGAAGTGGATGATGAAGCTGTGAAAGAAGACAGCATCGAAATCCCGGTGCAGGTCAACGGCAAACTGCGTGATAAAGTAGTAGTTCCCGCCGATGCCAGCGAAGAAGATATCAAGTCCGCTGCTCTGGATACCGAAGGCGCGCAGAAGTACTTGGAAGGCAAGCAGCCGCGCAAGGTCATCGTGGTGCAGAAGAGATTGGTCAATATTGTGGTGTAAAGGATAGAAAAATAGAGCGCATAGAAAAGTGTAGGGATGGGTCTGAAACCCGTCCCTACACTTTTTTGTTTCCAGATTTTCCCTTGAAACATTACAACTTCATGATACGCAGCTTTTTTTACCCTTAGAAAACGTGCCTTGGTACTTCGGGACTATTGTTTGCAAAAATGTTATTAATTAGTATGGCAATACAAACGTTCAACCCTATCTATATGGGGTACTCACCTCTGTGTGCTTCAAGGCCATCATGTATCGAGGAAATAACAAATAAAAGGAAAAAATGCTTATGAAACCAAAATACTTACTTCAAACTCTTGTATTGCTGGCAGTGTTGTTCAGCATGGTTGGAAGTGCCCAATCTGTGCGGGCACAAGACCCAACTCCTGAAATCGTCACACGTGAATTTACATTTTGGAATGGCACCTTCTATGGCTATGTAGATTTCACACGCTACGAAAAATGGCCGTTTGTGCTGGACGACACGTATGATTTTTCTGTGACTGTCACGACGACATCCGGCGACTTGGCCCCCTTGATAACACTGATGGATGGGAGTGGCACTGAACTGGCAACTGGCATCGGTTCATTGCTTACCACCCAATCTGCTGGCACCTATTATGTTCAGATTCAACCTGAAGCAGGCAGTGGCTACTACGAACTGATGATCCGGCAGGAAGTTATAGCAGGCCAGGATCCATCTGTATCAACTGAAGTCCCATCAGATACTTTCAATGTGGACGAGACGATGACGGTCACAGTAAACTTGAACAATGTGCCCCCCGAAGGCTATACCAGTGCTGAGTTCACCTGCACCTATCCGTCCAGCCTGCTAGAGGTCAGCAACATCTCTGTTACCGATCTTTTTGGTACGGATCCGGCTGTAGCGATCTACGGGCCGCAGGGTGACAATTTCATCGTCGCCATTGCAGGCAGCAACGGCCAGCGGGCCACGACCAGCGGCGCTGCGTTCACATTCGATATCACAGCGCTACAGTCTGGTCAGGCAGTGATCGAGTGCAATGTGCGTGTCTCCATGGGAGACGATGTCCTTATAGACCTTCCATCTTTTTCCACAACTATAACCATCAATGATGTGGTTGTGGATGGAACCCTCACCGGGCAGGTGCTTGCTATCAAGCCAGTGACGATCAGTCTGTACAATCCAGACGCCTCGCTCGCTACCTCCTTGCAGGCCGACGTTGACGGAACCTTCAGCCTGACTGCTCCTGCAGGGACATACACAGTGACCGCCACAGCCAGTGGTTTCCTGAGCGCCGAGGGGCCTGCTGTGATTACCGCTGGGGAAACCACCACAAAGGCAACCATCAGCCTGATCGCTGGCGATATTGATGGGAACGGCGTGATCGATCAATACGATGCGATGACAATCGGCATGAGCTACAACACAGCTGCTCCGGATGCTGCGGACTTGAATGCCGATGGCACCATTAACGTGCTGGATCTGGAGATTTTGGCCGCTAACTATCGTGCAACTGGCCCACAGGACTGGCAATAAAATCACTTTCGGTTAGAGAAAAAATCGGGGCGTACGAATTCGTACGCCCCGCCCCTTGAAACCCCTATGAAACACACTACTGTATTCGTCCTTGCACTTATTCTAATATTTTCCATCGTGTCGAGCGCTGGTGCTCAATCCGCTGAGAGCATCTGGATCGAAACCAATACGACGGCATACAAAACCGGGGAGACGGTCGTAGCCACCGTAAAAGCTGTTTCCGCCACACCCATTCAGGGTTTTACGTTTCAAATTCGATATGACCCCGCCTGCCTGCAACCGATTAACGCTGCCAGCCCGATCCAGGGTATGAATGGTTTGTATTTACCCCAAACCGAGGGTTTGGTGGATGCTTCTTTTGCCAGCACCACGCCTCAAACCGCCAATGGGGTGTTGGCAGAAGTACATTTTTCGGCACTGGCAGGTTGTCAAACGAATCTCACACTTGAAAGCGCCGGGCTTGCGATCCGCGATGCATCAGGATTTGCCGCTCCGCTTCCTGGCGTGGCGATCGGTGAAAAGAACATCGTTTTGAATATTGATCGTGCCGCAGGAGAGTCCCAGGCAGACCAACCGTTACTGGGAACGCCGCTGGCACTTGTTCCAACGTCAGAAGGAAGCCCCAATCGAGGAACAGCCTTATTGATCATTCTGGTTGTTGTTGTTGGCACAGTTGGCATTATGTTTGGGTTTTACATACTTTGGCGGAATAGGTCCGCCAGCACACCCCGCTAAAGATTATGCCAATTGCAGGTAAGGAGACAAGATCGTGAAATCCAAATACGCGCTTCGGATAATCAGTTTGTTGGTTTTGCTATTTTCATTATTCCCGGAAGGCAATGCCGACGCTCAGTCTGCTGTTCCACCTGTTGATATGTTCCAGTTGCCATGGCAGCAAGGGGAGGCCTGGGTGGCCCTGGATGGTTTAGATAACGGTAGCAGACGTCCCCCGGGAAGCCCGCACATCCAAGAAAATGGCGGTGCATTGGACTTTACCAAAGATCCAAATGTGCACGTTGGGGGTGATACTTCCGATTTTTGGGTAACGGCGACAGCGGCAGGGACCGTTATCGTTGCATCCAGTTGTCACATAAATATCCTCCACGAAAATGGCTGGATATCAGACTATCGCAACCTGGGGGACATCCAGGTGGGCCTGGGCGATGCTGTCTACCGCAACCAACGCCTGGGAATAATTCATAATAATGATGGGGTGGAAGTATGTCCTGGAAATAAATTTCCATATCCACACGTGCATTTTTCCCTGCGCCCTACTGTGGAACATGTAACCTTCGCAGGCTGGTTGGTTGACTTTTTCCCAACCACGAACCAGACTACCTTTTCAAAAGATGGTCAAACGATTCAAACCTGGTCTTTCCAGCCTATCTTAAACGTGCCTGACCTGCAAATCGCTTTGCGCGATCCAATAGTATCGGACACGGTCTACACCGGCAGCCTGGACGCATACCGTTATGAAAGGTGGCCGTTCACACTCACAGACAACCAAGAATTCACGCTAACCGCCACTGCCACTACAAGCGGCCTGATTCCCATTATCGTTTTGTTGGATGCAGGTGGAAATGAAATTGCGCGTGGCACTGGCACATTGACCAGTACGCAGCCTGCCGGGAGCTATTTCGCTCAAATTCAACCTGAAGCAGGGCAGGGGTTCTATGATCTCTTGCTGCAGGTTTTTGGCGGTACTGGTGGCCCAACACCAACGGCTACGACTGATCCAGGCGGCCCGACACCTACGCCGACCACTGATCCAGGTGGCCCGACGCCAACAGCTACAACTGATCCAAGTGGTCCAACGCCAACAGCTACCACTGACCCCGGCGGCCCAACACCAACAGCTACGACTGATCCAGGCGGTCCGACACCAACAGCTACAACTAATCCGGGCGGCCCGACACCAACACCGACGACTGATCCAGGTGGCCCGACACCAACAGCTACAACTGATCCCGGCGGTCCGACACCAACAGCTACAACTGATCCCAGCGGCCCGACACCAACAGCCTACAACTGATCCCAGCGTGCCCGACACCAACACCTACAACGGATCCTGGCGGTCCGACACCAACAGCCTACAACGGATCCCAGCGGTCCGACACCAACACCTACGACGGATCCCAGCGTTCCACACCAACACCTACAACGGATCCTAGCATTCCGACATCAACGCCTACGACGGATCCCAGCGTGGCCGACGTCAACGCCTACGACCGATCCCAGCGTGCCGACACCAACAGCTACAACAGACCCCGCCGGGCTGACCCCGACGCCTACAACCGATCCTGATGATCCATCTACCACAATTGATACACCCGGCAATGTGGGCGTAGGCGAAACCATCCTGGTGACAGTCTATTTGAACAACGTGCCGCCCAGCGGATACACCAGCGCTGAATTCACCTGCACCTATCCATCTGATCTGGTTGCGGTTAGCAATATCCTTGTGACCGACCTGTTCGGCACAGATCCTGTGGTTGCAATTCTTGGCCCACAGAGCGGGAACTTTATCGTCGCCATTGCAGGCAGCAACGGACAACGAGCCACCACCGACGGTGCTGTCTTCTCGTTCAATGTGACCGGTTTGCAGGTGGGGCAGGCCTCCATTACGTGTGCTACCCGTGTTTCAACGGGAGACGGTGTGCTTATAGAACTCGATCCGGTCACCATGGACATAACGGTCGGTGGTGCCCCGACACCAACGCCTACAACTGACCCGGGCACGACCGCACCGCTTCTTACCGGACAGGTGCTTGCCAGCAAACCCGTGACAGTCAGCCTGTACGACGCGGGCAACGCCCTCACCACATCCCTCATTGCGAATGTGGACGGCACCTTCAGTATGACTGCTCCAGCCGGGTCCTACACCGTTGTTGCCACGGCCAGCGGATTCCTGAGCGCGCAAGGCCCGGCCATTTTGACGGCAGGAACAACTACCACGAAGGGAACTATCAGCCTGCTCGCGGGTGATATTGACGGGAACAGCGTCATCGACCAGTATGACGCGATGACGATCGGGATGAATTACAATATGGTTGCTCCGGATGCCGCTGATTTGAACGCGGATGGCATCATCAACGTGCTCGACCTGGAAGACCTGGCCGCGAACTATCGCGCGTCTGGCGCGTTGTTCTGGCCATAAAATTTCGCGAAGCCAATAAAAACGTAGGGGCACGGTAACCGTGTCCCTACATTTTTGTTGAGAGCAAAAAATAATCAAAACATTTCTTGATTTCTTTCACCCACTTACAACTGAATAGTTACGAACTCTCCAAAATAGCCCGATGGGCTGGCACATTCTGCAGAAACATCTGTCTTGCCCCGGTATCCTCGATCTTCTCACTGCGCTGTTGCAACAAGGTGCGTGCTTTTTTCGATAAATTATTCGCTCTGCTGTCTCCTAATCCCTGCCACACCATTCCCAACATCCAATATAGTTTGAGATTGGCTTTTTCAGCCCATTCTGGGGATTTCTGGCAAGGTTTGCCACAAATGCTCCGCGTGAGAGATGGCAGTGTATTTTGGATTCTTGTTGATATGCGGCATAGGCCAACCCTGCTAAAGCAAGCAAGGCATTTTCTAGTATTTCCTCGTCCGTGCCATAAATCGTATGCTCTTTGAAATTTTTCTCGGCACCTTTCCAATCTTCCAGGCTAACCATCACATTACCCCAATCGTATAAAGCTCTTGCCTGTAAAGGGATGTTTTGTAATTCTTCTATTGTCTGAAACGCTTCAACGATGATGGATAGAGACTTTTCCAGATCCCCACGCTCATACCACAACTTTCCGAACCGCAGCTTTACCCAGGCATGCCGAAACTCATCCTTGATTTGCGTGGCGATCTCCAATGCCTCGGTTAATTGATTTTCAGCTGTAGACGTAGTCACCCAACTCGAGTGAGGTATAGCCCAATTCACCCACGGTAAAATTTGTATACTCGGTGGGCAAGTTGAGCCGGCGGTAGATTGCAAAAATTCCTTTTATAAGCTGCCTGCCAACCAAATCACCCAGGTAAACTAAAGTAACCGACATGTTTCCCAATATTAGCGCTTCTTTTGTTACATCTCCCATCAGGCGGCTTAACTGTAACGCTGGCTCCTTGATAGCCATGCTTTCAGCATAGTTCCCCTGGTTCTCTACAACCGTCGCTAAATAAATGAGGGTATCCAGTTCTCCTGATTTATAAGGCAGTGACTGGCATAGAGCGAGTGCATGTTCTAATGATTTTCGTGCCTGTTCATGCATCCCTTGCCATGAAAGATGATTGCCAATTTCGCACAAGCCATCCACTTCGAGGAAAGGTTCCTCGGCGATTTTTGCCAGGGCAACAACTTGTTCATATTGAGATAAAGCCTTGGCGTGATCACGAATGAGGAACTTGGCTATGGCAATTCTAGCCTGAGCCTCAAGGCCAGCATCTTTCACGCTTTGTGCGAGTTCACAGGCCTGTTCAGCGGCCTTCATCCCCTCTTCAAAATCAGCCAAACTAAGATATCCCCAGGTCTGCAAAGTTAATAAACGACTGAGCAAACCGGTTAAGGGAACATTCCCTGCTTCCACAACTGGTTGCAAGGTGTTGATGGCGCCATCCACAAGCGATCTTTCTTCACTAAAAAGTCCTTTGCGCTGGAAGAAGTAGTGGGCGCTATCCAAGCAGTTGGCAATGATCTGCCACTGCGCTGTTTGAACTGCATGTTTCCAGGCGGCACGCAAATTTGCCTGCTCGGGGAAAATGGTTTGTAACGCTTCCTTGCCTATCCCGCCCCGTAACTCTGTTTCGAATGATCCTATCAAATCGCTGAAATAGGAACTATGACGATTTTGGGTCTCCCTCAATTCCGTGGCGCTTAGTTTTTCGCCCGCCAGTTGACGCAGAAGCGGGTGCATTTTGAATTGTCCTGTTTCATCGCGGTTCAGCAAGGCGTGAAGATGCAGATTGTACAAGCCGGGTCCGGTATCATGGACAACTGCTTCAGCTGCCTGAAGGGTAAAGCCGCCACGAAAAACGGAGATCTGTGCCAGCAGGGTCTGTTCGCGGGGATCGAGTAACTTCCACGTGTATTCGAACACGGCATGGAACGTACGTTGGCGTGGCGGCAGATCGTAGCGGGATGAATTGATCAGCCGAAGGTTGCTCTTTAAGGCGGGCATGATCTCGCCGATCATCAGCCTTCCCAAGGAAGCGGCGGCCAGCTCGATGCCCAAGGGCAATCCCTGCATGAAATGACAGATCTCCACCACGTCGGCCAGATGTTTTTTCAGATCAAATGGGGATGGCAACCTGGCAGCCCGTGCGGCAAACAGACGCACGCTTTCATTTTGTAATGCCTCCGCCGAAACCATTGTCGGGGTTTCCAGACCTGTCAGCGGAAAAGCGATACTGGCTGCTAAAGGCAAGGTGGTGCGGGATGTGGTCAGCAGATGAATGCCCTCGCCAGCGCCGAGCAGTTCCACGGTCAGGTCTGATGCGACGGTGATGAATTGCTCGATATTATCCAGAATGAGCAAAAGCTTTTTGTCGGCTAATTGACCGAGCAATTGTGTCCAGAGATCGCTTTTGCCGTGAAAATAGAGACCTATTGCCCCTCCGATCAGAGCGGCTACTTCTTCCTTGACCATTTCCGGTACATCATTTTCGATACCTTCCAGGGGGATGAACCAGATGCCATCCGGGAATGAGCGTCCCTCGTTCGTCAGAGTTTGTTCATCGCTGATCAATTGACGGCCTGCAGCCAAGGCCAGGCTGGTCTTGCCGATGCCGCCGATGCCGGTGACGGAGACCAGTGGATATTCGGGGTTTAGCAGGTATTGGTGGAGTTTTGTGAGTTCTGTTTTTCGACCAAACAAAGGCAGAAGGGGGCGAGGCAGGTTATGGAGCGGGGTAGAGGCGATGACGGGTGGAGACAGGGAGCCTTCTTGAATGGATCGGTACAGGGCGGTTGTGTCTGGCTCCGGAGAAATGGAAATTTCCTCCTGAAGATGGTCCCGATATTTTTCATAGACCGCCAGCGCTTCCGATGTCCGCCCATCATAAGCAAGCAAACGAATCAGTTTTTGCTGTGCTGTTTCATCCCACAAATCCAATGCCAGCCATTGCTGGGCGGTGAGAATCCCGGCTGTAAAACTGCCTTGTTCTTCCTGCCAGTCGGTCAGTTGACGATATCCAGATAAGGCGAGTTGACGGAGGCGTTCCTGCTCGATCACGAGCCAATCGTTGAAGCGCGACGCATTCGGGAGGAGAAGCCCTTCATGAATTCCCCCGTGTACAGATCCAACCCCTGCGACAGTTGATTGATGAGCCTGCCGACTCGTCCTTGCCGACGCCTGCCAGAAGGGACTGGAAGCGTGCTGAATTAGTTTGTTGATGGACGGTTGGAGTCACTGCGATCGTTTTGCGCGTGACGATGAGATGATCCCCCACATGCGTTCGCAGTCTGGTTAAGGCAGTGCGTAAATTGGAGAGCGACTGCCCGGTCGGTACTTGCATCCCACAGCAGATCAGCCAATGCCTCACGATTATGGATTTGCCCGCTGTGCGCCAGATACGCCAACAGGGCAATTTCTGTTTGACTGCGGAAGCGGTTAATGGAATCCCCGTCCAAATGAATACTGATCTCGCCTAGCAGGTTTATCTCAAGCATGTATCTTCCAATCGGAATCGATTTCTCCCACTGCTTCTTGCATAAAAATGTGTTTTTGAGCTCCCAAAACAAGGGGATATTGCAATGACTTGATTTCAATTTTAACGCAGAATACGCTAATTCCACACAAATTAATTGATATGTATCTTCAAGACGCTAAAAATAAGATTCAGTTACTCTAAATTTTTCCCTTGGGGGCGGGATTCAATCGTTTTGGAAGCGTTTTGGAAGCGCTAGACAAACTAAACTAACATCATCTTAATTATCTGTTTTAGCAATCCATACAAGAAATATTCAACTGGAGGTGAATATCTTCAACATTTTGGGACAAATATCTATCTAGGCACGATTGATCCAGCGCCATTCTTTGGTCAGAGTGTGCGGACTGGAACAAAGAAATACACAACCAAATCGTTCATTTAATATCTATAAGGAGTATCAAACCATGTTATCCACTTCTAATAAATCCAAATTTCAATATCAATATTTGCTGATTGCTGTAGTAATTCTTGCAATGGTATCAGTAATCGCGCTTTACCAGTCCGGGGTTATGCCTACGATTTCCGTTGGGCAGGCACAGGCGACAAATCTACAAATCAGGAACGTTGAAAGCGCCCGTTGGATGGGTGCCGCTTTTGCCTCGCAGGCACAGGCGACAAATCTACAAATCAGGAACGTTGAAAGTGTCCGTTGGATGGGTGCTGCCCTTGCCTCACAGGCACAGGCAACAGAACAACAAATCAGAAACGTTGAAAGTGCCCGTTGGATGGGTGCTGCGCTCGCCTCGCAAGCGCAGTAAATGCCACAGATGCATTATCGTCGCCAGGACGGTAACAGATCTAACGCGCTTGCAGACCCTACTTGCTCTGTCCCCTCTTCCGGGGGATACCTGTGAAGGGGAGTGCCGACGAGGAATGGTACTCCCCTACAGAACGAACTGTTATGGCAAAAGAGAATTACAAACAATGACTGATCTAACATAAATAGCAAACACTTTTATCAGTTTGAGCAATCATACAAGAACTATTCAACTGGAGGTGAATTATTTCAACCGCAACCCACCGTAAGTAAAAACCCAACCCCTACTATTCAAAAAATAAAGGAGAAAATCATGAACAAATTTCGTTCGATGTCAATTTTAGTTGTTCTGGCAATGCTATTTAGTTTTGCCAGCTTCAGCCCGGCTTCTGCAGCAAGCCCAAACCTAATCGTTAACGGCAGCTTTGAAGACCCTGTCGATTGGGAACCTAGCGTTTTCACCGGCAAACCCTTGCCAACAGGATGGGAAAAGTGGCCTGGATATAAGGACTGTTATTATCGAGATACCACCTCAAATTTGGATGGCCTAGCTCCTAACGGCAGCCATTTCTTACAACTATGTTCTAACTCAGGCACCGCAAGCTTTTACCAGAACGTTTCATCCGTAGCCAGTGTTCCCCATACACTCACCTATAACCTTGGTGCACTTGGTAGAGGATATGGTCCATATATGAACGTACTGGTGTACCATGCGTCAAACCTGAACAGCCCAATCGCCCAGACCGGTTATCAGTTTGCAATTAATTGGCGTCAAATCAGTTTGACTTTCACACCTGCTGAAGATGATATTGTCATCAGGTTTATCGAGAGCTGGTTCCACAAGGCAACGCGATCCTCTCGTGGCTAATGTTCAGCTTACGATTCCCACAGCTTGTCACGCTGATGCCGGTGGCCCATACGAAGGCGGTGAAGGCCTTGCCATCGCCCTAGAACGGTTCAGCATCCTACGATCCGGATGGTAAGCCTTTGACTTACAACTGGACCGTGAGCGATCCTAGTGTGTGTGCATTCGATGACCCGACCGCAGTGGAACCAATTCTCACCTGCAATGACAATGGCGAGTTTCCTGCAGACATCTCGGTGAACGACGGCATCGCTTCAGACAGCGATGATACGGTAGTTAGTGTACTGAACATTCCCCATCGATAGGTGAGATCAGCATTGACCAGTCACTCGTTCCGGTTGGCACCGCCGATATCATGGCCAGCGCAGATTTCACCGATCCCGGCACGCTCGATACACATACAGCCGACCTGGGATTGGGGTGATGGTTCATTAGTGTGGCAATGTTACGCAAGGTGCAGGTTCTGGTTCAGTCGATGATAGCCATAGCTACAGCGAACCCGGTGTCTACACCGTCAAACTGACCGTGACTGACAAGGATAGCGGCATGTCGAACGAATCGGTCTACCAGTATGTGGTTGTCTACGACCCGAGCGGCGGCTTCGTCACCGGCGGCGGCTGGATCGACTCACCCGTAGGCGCCTATAAAGCCGATCCAGACCCTGACCGGCAAGGCCAACTTCGGCTTCGTCGCCAAGTACAAGAAGGGCGCCAACGTGCCGGATGGCAAGACCGAGTTCCAGTTCAAAGCGGGCGATCTGAACTTCCACTCCAGCAGCTACGAATGGCTGGTGGTAGCCGGCAACAAAGCCCAGTTCAAGGGCGAAGGCACGATCAATGGACAGGGAAGTTACAAGTTCAAGATCTGGGCCGATGATGACAACCCGGACACCTTCCGCATTCAGATCTGGGGCGATAATGGGAATCGTCTATGACAACGGTTCACAGCAGTCTCTGGGCGGCGGCAGTATCAAGGTCCACAAGTAAGATCAATGCAAGAAAGCTGAAGGGAGAGCGCCGTTCTTCTGGCGCTCCCCGGAAATACCCAAGAGGCATCCCATCCTCCAGGAAGGATGTCAGTTAAAGAAGGGAGCGCGCTACGGTGGGCGCTCCCTTCAACTATTCCAGACTAAAACAACTTTTTATTCTCCTTACCCACTCAAACAATATCTCCACCCCCTGCTCCACCCCAATCTTCGGTTTCCAGCCCAACTCGTGTTCAGCCTTGCGGATATCGGCATAAAAAACGCGTTGGTCACCCGGCCGCCAGTCATCGCGCGCCACCGGGATTTCCTCCCCCAGCAGCTTCTCCAACAGGCCCAAACTCGGCCCAGACCGACATCACGTTCTCCGGCCCGCCGCCGATGTTATACACTTGCCCGGCAGCCACATCGATATTCTCAATCGCGGCATCGTAGGCATCCAGCAGGTCATCCACATGCAGCACGTCGCGCACCTGTTTGCCGTCGCCATAGATCGTGATCTGGCTGTCCGGTCAGGGCGGCGATGATCATCCAGGCGACCCAACCCTGGTCTTCGATCCCAAACTGGCGCGGTCCATAAATGCAACTCTGACGGAAAACGACAGACCGCAGACCGTAAATCCTGGCATAGTCACGCACATATTGGTCGCCCGGTCCCTTTCGAGCAGCCATAGGGCGAGTGGAAATCCAGCGGCTGGGTTTCCGGGCAGCCGAGTTCCAGGTCGGCGTAGCGCCAGCGCGTCGGTTCCTCGGTTAACGCCACATCCTCCATCCCGCCGTAGACCTTGTTCGTCGAAGCGTACAGAAACACCGGGTCCCGCCCCGAAGCGCGCGCCGCTTCCAGCGCGTTGAAGGTCCCCAGCGCATTGGCTTCGAAATCTTCCCTGGGATTGGTGACGGAGGTGGTGACTGCCACCTGTCCCGCCAAATGGACGATCACATCCGCATCTTTAGCCGCTTCCGTCAAAAGGGCGGCATCCGCAACATCCCCGACGATCAGCCTGCATCCGTTTTCCCCGAACGTTTCCTGCAACCAGGCCATGTTCTTCGGCGCGCCCGCCCGGCTGAGATTGTCATAGATGGTCACCTGCTCGCCGCGCGAAAGCAGGCGATGGACATAGTTCGACCCGATGAACCCGGCCCCGCCGGTGATGAGATAATGCCTGGACATTATGCTTTGTCTTTTGCCCTGAACTCCCGCAACTGCTGGTAGATCCCCGAAAGCGTCTGGCCTTCGCTCGCCAATCCGATAAATCCGATGGTAAGCGAAGCGATGTATAGGTACAGGCGCCCGGCCAATGCAGCCGCAAAGGCAGTGGACTGGTCGCCGGTCAACATCGCCAGCGCGCCGCCGAAAGCGCCTTCATAGGTGCCAATCGCGCCCGGCAAGTGATGGGATGGCATTCCCGAAAGCGGCCACTCCCAACCCGAAAAAGCTCCAGATCACCTGCGCATGCGGAAAGAAGGCGCGGATGATCAGGTAGTACGAAACAATTGCAACAAGCCAGTTGACCATCATCCAGAACAGGAAGCGGGCGAACAACCAGCCATCGGTAAGCACAGCCAATCCTTCCAGGAAAGGGGCGATAAAGCCGCCGCCCACCCTTTGCAATACCGGCCAGCGCTGGCTGAGCCTGTTGAACAGGTCGAGCGCCCATTGGCGGTTACGGGCTAACAAATACAGCGCTACCAGGCCCAGGATCACCACAACACCGACAATCGCACCGATCTGGCCTGCGCCTTCCGCGCCAACCACAAACGGCAGGGAAACCAGCAAAATCGCCGCCGAGAAGGCCAGGTCTACGGCGCGCTCGATCACGATGGTCGGGATGATTTCCATGAACTGCAAATCTGACTTGCGGCTGAGCAAAAAGGCGCGCCCGACTTCTCCCAACCGGAAAGGCAGGAAGTTGTTCATCAGGTAACCTTCGCCAACCGTCAGGAAAACATCTCTGTATGAAGCGCGGTTTCGCAGCAACGTGCGCCAGACAATGCCGCGTACCGCCATCCAGAGAAATGACAGCGACAATGCGACAGTCAGAATCAGATAATTTGCCGAACGGAATGCTTCCGCCATCTGGCGAAAATCCACGAAATACAAAATGCCCGCGATAAGCAGGATACTGACCAGCGCGCCCGGCAACCAGCGTTTTGCGTCTTTCATAATTTAATATCCTCAGAACTGTGAAAAAATTTACAAAGCGACTTCGAAAAAGTAAAATTTATTCATCATCCAATTTCAAGACCGCCATGAAGGCGTCCTGCGGGATTTCCACATTGCCAACCATCTTCAGACGTTTCTTGCCCTTCTTCTGTTTTTCCAGCAATTTCTTCTTGCGGGAGATATCGCCGCCATAACATTTGGCCAACACATCCTTGCGCGTGGCCTTGACATTGGCGCGCGAGATCACGCGCCCACCAGATGATGCCTGGATAGCCACATCGAACAACTGGCGCGGGATGATTTTCCTGAGCTTGGTGATAAAGCGCTGCCCTTTGTGATAGGCATCCTTCTCATGCACGATGGACGCCAACGCATCCACCGGTTCGCCATTGACCAGAATTTCCAGTTTCTGCAGTTTATCCGGGCGGTATTCAGCGAAATGGTAATCCAGTGAAGCATAGCCCTTGGTGCGGGATTTCAACTCGTCGAAGAAATCCACGATCAACTCGGAAAGCGGAATGACGTAATTCAACTGCACACGATGCGGGGCCGGATATTCCTGTCCTTTGAACTCCCGCGCCGCTTGGTGACCAGTTCCATGATCGGGCCATAATAATCGGTGGGCGTGATGACTTCGATGTTCATCCACGGTTCGCGAATCTCGACGATCTTGCTTTCATCCGGCAGTTCAGCGGGCGAATCGATCAGCACAGTCGAGTTATCGATCAGTGCAGACCTCGTATTCCACCGATGGCGAGGTGAAGAGCATATTCATTTCGTATTCGCGCTCGATGCGTTCCTGGATGATCTCCATATGGAACAGACCCAGGAAGCCGGCGCGGAAACCAAATCCCAGCGCCTGCGAGGTTTCCGGCTGGAAGGTCAGGGAGGCATCGTTGAGTTGCAGTTTGTCGAGCGCATCGCGCAGTTCGCTGTAATCGTCGGCTTCGACGGGATAGATCCCGGCAAAGACCATCGGCTTGGGGGACGGTATCCGGCAAAGGGTCCGAGGCTGGTGCGGACGGGTGAGTGATGGTATCGCCCACGCGGCATTCATGCACCGTCTTGAGTCCGGTGGCGATGTATCCCACTTCCCCGGCAGCCAGGCTTTTGACTGGTTTCATCCCAGGCGAAAAAATCCCGATCTCGACCGGTTTGATGTCCACTTTGGTGGACATCATGCGCAGCGTTTCGGCCGCTTGATCTCGCCTTCCACCACCCGCACATAGGCGATGACGCCTTTGTAGGAATCATAATGCGAATCGAAAACCAATGCTCGCAGGGGCGCTTCGGTTTCGACTGGAGGCGCCGGGATTTTCTTCACGATCTCTTCCAGGACAGCTTCGACGTTTTTCCCGGCCTTGGCCGAAATCTGGATGACCGCTTCAGCATCGACCCCGAGCAGGCTGCCGATATCTTCGGCCACTTCATCAGGAGATGCGGAAGGCAGGTCGATCTTGTTGATGACAGGGATAATCTCGAGATTGGCTTCGATGGCCGAGTACAGATTGGCAAGCGTTTGCGCTTCGATGCCCTGGGAGGCATCCACCACCAGGACAGCGCTTTCGCAGGCATTCAGCGCGCGGCTGACCTCGTAACCGAAATCCACATGACCAGGGGTATCGATCAGGTTGAGTTCGTACTCGATCCCATCTTTGGCCTTATAGTTCATACGCACAGCGGAGGCTTTGATCGTTACACCTTTTTCGCGTTCAATATCCATAGCATCCAACACCTGCTCGGTCATATCACGGTCGGAGATCGTGCCCGTGAGTTGCAGCAGGCGGTCTGCCAGCGTGGATTTGCCATGGTCAATGTGCGCGATGATGCAGAAGTTTCGAATATTGTTAGTCATAGTTGCGTGCGAAAGTATAACCGAATTTAAAAACAAAACACACGTGATGTGCATGTGAAACTAAGAAAAAACCAGTTTACTCGGAATTATCTTTATATCGCATGAAAAACATACTACCATCCGGTCTAAACTCTAAAACATCCGTGTCAAACCAAGTACCCTTGCATTTTGAACAGCGCCCTTTCGAGCCGTTCTATCTCTTTAAAAAAGCGTGCATGCTTTGAGACCCCTCGCCACTGAGTCTCGGCGTCCGCCTTGCGCAATATTACTTGCATTAGATAAATTAGGGTAGTTTGTGGGATGAGGGTAGAATTTGTGTGAAAAAAACTGCCCAAGAGCACCTTAACAAAATAATCGAATTTCGTAAGCGATTCACGCAACGGATTTGGCACGCGGGACACCTGATCGAATATTGGATGCTGTTGTTTGAAGGTTTTGTTTTTATTTGAGATGTATTTAATGGTGGGGGTAGGTGAATGGTGAGTTTGGGAAGGTAGAGGGTATTTTGTGTTTTTTTTTTTTTTTTTTTTTTTTTTTTTTTTTTTTTTTTTTTTTTTTTTTTTTTTTTTTTTTTTTTTTTTTTTTTTTTTTTTTTTTTTTTTTTTTTTTTTTTTTTTTTTTTTTTTTTTTTTTTTTTTTTTTTTTTTTTTTTTTTTTTTTTTTTTTTTTTTTTTTTTTTTTTTTTTTTTTTTTTTTTTTTTTTTTTTTTTTTTTTTTTTTTTTTTTTTTTTTTTTTTTTTTTTTTTTTTTTTTTTTTTTTTTTTTTTTTTTTTTTTTTTTTTTTTTTTTTTTTTTTTTTTTTTTTTTTTTTTTTTTTTTTTTTTTTTTTTTTTTTTTTTTTTTTTTTTTTTTTTTTTTTTTTTTTTTTTTTTTTTTTTTTTTTTTTTTTTTTTTTTTTTTTTTTTTTTTTTTTTTTTTTTTTTTTTTTTTTTTTTTTTTTTTTTTTTTTTTTTTTTTTTTTTTTTTTTTTTTTTTTTTTTTTTTTTTTTTTTTTTTTTTTTTTTTTTTTTTTTTTTTTTTTTTTTTTTTTTTTTTTTTTTTTTTTTTTTTTTTTTTTTTTTTTTTTTTTTTTTTTTTTTTTTTTTTTTTTTTTTTTTTTTTTTTTTTTTTTTTTTTTTTTTTTTTTTTTTTTTTTTTTTTTTTTTTTTTTTTTTTTTTTTTTTTTTTTTTTTTTTTTTTTTTTTTTTTTTTTTTTTTTTTTTTTTTATTCGATTTCAACTGCACGTGTTGCCATGATGCCCATCACACGCACATCTTCTCCGGCATCAAGCCAGAAGCCATGCCCATTTTCGCAATGCTCAAGTTTCAGGTTGTACAGGCGATACTGAAATTCCTGGAGTTTTGCTTCGCAATGCGGACAGGGATATTTGGTCTCAGAATTCGCGATGTAACAAGCGAGCCTTTGTATTCATCCTGGTCAAAAGCCACATCTTCAGTCGGTCAAGCTCATCGAAGTCCAACCACATGCCGCGGCAATTCGGGCAGCATTCCACTTCTATGATGGCTTTGTAGGATTTCTTGACCAGCGTAGATACATTTTGGACAGTTCATAAAATATCCTCGTTTACTATGTTCCGCAACCTGCGCTACGCGTTCTTTTTTTTCGCCATCTTTGCGGTCTTTGCGGTAATACGTTAGTAAGTCCAATATCAGCTTACTCGGAATTATCTTTATATCGCATGAAAAACATACTACCATCCGGTCTAAACTCTAAAACATCCGTGTCAAACCAGGTACCTTTGCATTTTGAACAGTGATAGCCAAAATATCTACTTGACTTATCATCCAGAGAAAATCTGGCAATAGAACCACACACTGGACATTTCATGTTTATTTGGGCAATGCAATTAGGACAGTGATGATCTGATTGAATTTCTTGGTCTGAACTACTTTCAATAACCACATTACACAAGATACATTTCTTGGTTGTATCACTAGATTTGGACAACTTTTCTCTCCCTATCTTGAGCCCTTGAAAAAAGCATGCATGCTTTTGAGAATCCCTCGCCACTCGGATTCGGCATCCACCTTGCGCTCGATCTCGGCGGCGCGTGTCGCCATGATGCCCATCACGCGCACATCCTCCCCGGCATCCAGCCAGAAGCCATGCTCGTTTTCGCAATAGTCGAGTTTCAAGTCATACAGGCGATATTGGAATTCCTGCAAATTTGTCTCACAATGAGGGCACGAATAACTCGTCTCGGTTTCGCGATGCAAAAGCGAGCCTTTGTATTCATCCTGGTCAAAGGCCACATCTTCGAGACGATCGAGTTCGTGGAAGTCCAGCCACATGCCGCGGCAATTCGGGCAGCATTCCACTTCCATCATGCCTTTGTATGATTTCTTGACCAGTCCTGTTCCACATTTTGGGCATTTCATAAGCTTTTCCATTGTCATTCAAATATGCATAGGGCGACGATTCAATTTCTTGTTGAATCCGGATGTTTGCGACTCTGCCGAAGCGAGTCGCTCCAATGAACTTGCCACTGTAACTGGTTTTTCATCCACACGGACGATAGAAACAACAGGCAGAACCCCGGCAGCCAAAATCGTCAGCGCTGCGCCGACACCAAGGTAATCTGCCAGCGCACCTAAAATCGGCGCGAAGATCGCCGTCAGCAGCGTGGTGAACTGCGACTCGACCGACAGCCCGGAAGCCATCACCCGATTAGAAATCTGGTCGCTGATAAAGGATACGTTCATCGGTCGCCGCAAATTGTGCAGCACATAGAACAGCAGGAATACCAGAATGGCCAGCCAGGTCACATTACCCCAGGTTGCCAGCCCGGCAACAAAAAGAAACGCTGCACCAGCTAAAAACGTCAGGTTGATGGCGCGCCCCAGGCTGCTGAAACGATGGCTGAATCCTGCCGCGCTGCGCGAAGCATAACTGGTGAAAAGATAGATCACAAAATAGACCAGTCCAATCACCAGCGCACTGCGGCGTTTGTCTTCCAAGCAACAGGAAAACCGGCAACGCCAGGGCGAAGCTTTCCAAAATGGGTTGCAAATAATCTTTGGCTGGCTTTGAAAAGCCCGCTGAAACCCGGAACTGTTAAGATGGCTCGCAGCGCACGCCAATCGGTGAACATGCCGCCAAAAGACTTTCAGCGTATCTCGAACTTGCGCGCCAATTGTCTCGCGCGAGAATTGTGTCAGTTCGCCGTCCAGTTCGCGCGGGTAGCTCGCCAGGTTGAAGAAATCCAGCACATAGGGGATGGTTGCGGCCAGGAACATGGTGCGGTAATCGCCGCTGTAGAAGACCAGCCCGGCCGCGATCAGGGCATTGATGGACGAGCCAAATTGCGAAAACGAGCGCGTGCGCCCGTAGTATTCCACTTTCAGGTGTCCCATCTTGTTGAGCAGTCAGGTGTTCCAGAATCAAGGCCTTGTGCGTCCCCGAGCGGAAGGCTTCGCCAAAGGCAAACAGAATCATCGCCAGCGCATAGAGCCAAAAGCCGGTGAAAGAATAGAAAATCAGGAATGAAATGATATAGGCTCCGAAAGCCATCAACATGGATTTGCGCCGCCCAAAAGCATCTGCAAAGACGCCGGTGGGGATTTCAAGGATATTCGTGGCTACATCCCGGATGGCATACAGCAACCCGATTTGCAGGATAGCTCAGCCCGGCTTCGCGAAAGATCAGGATGATGAACGGATCGAAGAATCGCAGGTTTTTCAAAAAACCATACAGCGCAAAGCGCGGGAACATGCGATCTTTGATAAAACATTATTGGCTATCTTCTTGCGGATGAATCTTCTAATGGAGCCACCGCATCGATCCAGGCGGACACCTGCTCGCTCGTCCGCAGGCGGGATTCCGTATCCCAACCAGACCAGAAACTCAACGTTGCCTTTCGGCCCCTGTATCGGTGAGCGCAACAGGCCTTTAACACCAAAGCCTTCGCCTTGCGCAAAAGCCAGAATATCGTGCAATACCTGACGATGAATCTCCGGCTTGCGGATGACTCCGTCGCCGCGCGAGACATCTTTGCGGCCAGCTTCGAATTGGGGTTTGATGAGAAATACCCCCCCCTGCCCCCTCCCGTTCACGGGGGGGAATCAAAGGGGGGGGGCAGATGCTAACCATTGTTTCACCACCGGCAACAAAATCTTCAACGAAATAAAAGAAGCATCAATCGTCACAAAGTCAACCAGCTCAGGCAAGTTTTCCACATACCGGGCATTGGTTTTTTCCATCACGACCACTTTGGGATGGTTGCGCATTTTCCAATGCAGGATGCCTTTGCCCACATCAATGGCATAGATCTTTTCTGCGCCGCGCTGCAGCATGCAATCGGTGAAGCCGCCCGTGGAGGCGCCCACATCGGCGCAGATGAAACCTGTCACGTCGATGCCAAAAGCCTCCAACGCCGCATCCAGTTTTTCACCGCCACGAGAGACGAAGCGCGGGCCGGAATCAACCGTCAGGACGGCATTTGACTGAACCCCGGTAGCAGGCTTGAGCGTGACCTGATCGTCCACGCGCACCTGCCCGGCCATGATCATGGCCTGGGCTTTGCTGCGGCTTTCGACCAGTCCGCGTTCGACGAGCAGCAGGTCAAGACGAGTTTTTGGCATGATGATATTTTACCCCCTGAAATATGAATTGGATTCAGTTGCTTACACCTGGCAGTTGGGGCAGAGATAGCAGGCCCCGCCCAGGTAAGAGATTTTCTGGATATGCGTCCCACAATTGGGACAGGGCGTGTTCGCAGTCTTGCTATCCATCAGTCGTATGTAGCTGCCCTTTTTCCCATAGAGATCATATTCATCATAGCGCCCCCCTTGCTCGATGGCTTCAGCAACCGTCGATTGGATGGCATCATAGAGACGCTGACGCTCGTCGGGGGTGATGTTGGGTATCTTGCGTTTCGGACTGAGCCGGGCATGGAAGAGAATATCCTGTACGATGGCATTGCCCAGCCCATGCACGTGATTGGGCACGGCATATCCCGTAGCGACCAGGAAACCCTTGACCCCTTTAGATGTTTTCTCAGGATATTCATCCAGCATAGTGTTGAAACGCTCGAAAGTGAAATCAGGATGAAGCGGGGGCAGACCGGTTTCGTCATGTGGGCGTTCATTGAATTCGGAAGCATCCAATAGTTTCACCGCTCCCCACATTTGCAGGGCATAGGTCAGGTGAGCGCCGTCGCTGAATTCCCAGCCGAGGTGGTATTTCACAGGTGTTTTCTCCCCAGGGGCGTGATAGAGAATCTTGCCGCCTGCGTCTCCCCACCAGAGCATGTTCTCGTCCCCCATAAAGAGGTAGATCGAGCGGCCATAATAATTGGCGCCGGTGATGGTCTTGCCCGGCAGGATGGTTTCGTATTCTTCATCTGGACGATTGAGCCACAGGAATCGATGTGTTTGCGAACCACGGGCAAAGCGGACGATGGTTTTCCCGGTCAGTTCGGCCTCCATCTGGCGCGCCAGCGTGGCGGCTTCGGGCATTTCGAGCATGGTATCCCTCCTCTACAAATATCCCGCGGCGTGGTCAAACTCTTTTTTGAGCTGGCTGCGTTCCTCCTTGGGAATGTTGTGCCAGCGCATTCCGCGGATAGCGCCCTCAATGGCATACAGCATGTTATAGCAGGCACCCGGGTCCACGCCATCGCGGATTTTCAGCGCCACCTCCACGCTGCCAACCGAGACCAGATCGTCATAGCCAGTGATCCCGGCAACGGCAAGTTTTTCGGCCAACACATCCCCAATGTTGGGGAGGCCAGCCAGGGTTTCTGTTGTTTGATTTGCTTTCATGTCATCCCTCCCGGATTATCATAGAACATAAATTCTATAAGATTATACTATATTCTTGGTCGGATGAACCTTAAGAATCAGGTAAAATTACCCCATGCTAAAAGCCATGCTCAAAACCATGCGCCCAAAACAATGGGCCAAAAATGTTTTCCTGCTGGCAGCCGTGGTCTTCGACCGCAAGTTGACCAACGCGGATGCCATCCTGCACACCATCATCGGTGTGTTTGCCTTCAGCCTGGTTGCCAGCGTGGTGTATATCATCAACGACATCGCGGATGTGGAAGCCGACCGCCAGCACCCGACCAAACGAAACCGGCCAATCGCGGCTGGAAAGTTGTCCATCCCGGCTGCCTGGATTTTGGCTGTCCTGCTGCTGTTGATCTCTTTCCCGGTGGCTTACTGGCTTTCTCCATCCTTTGCGCTCATCGCCTGCTATATCTGGGACTCAACCTGGTCTATTCCAAATGGCTCAAACACGTTGTGCTGCTAGACATCATCCTGCTGGCTTCGTTATATGTTATCCGCGTAGCGGCAGGCGTGGCGCTGGTCGACGTGGTCCGCTTTTCGCCCTGGATCTATATCTTCACCACCTTCCTGGCCTTGCTGATGGGCACGGGCAAACGCCGTGCCGAACTCTCCGAAATTGCCGATGGCCCCAATGCCCAGCGGCGCGTATTGGATGGATACACTCTAAACTTCCTCGACCAGCTCATTACATTGGCTTCAGGCATGACCATCATCACGTATAGCCTGTACACTTTCTCTGCGCCCAACCTGCCTGAAAACCACGCCATGATGCTGACCATCCCCTTCATCATTTATGCCATCTTCCGCTACCAATACATGCTGCAAGTCAAGGGTACCGGCAGCGCACCCGAAGAACTGGTGCTGTCTGACCGACCCTTGCAAGTGGCTATCGCCCTGTGGGGATTGGCCGTGTTGGTGGTATTCTACTTCTCATGAGCAAGGCTTCCGCGCCCGGCAAGATCATCCTGTTTGGCGAGCACGCGGTCGTCTACGGTCAACCGGCGCTGGCCGTGCCCGTAACCCAGGTGCAGGCGGAGGTGCGGATCGAGAAAATCTTCAGCCCTGGGATCCGGATCAACGCCCCAAATATTCAACTCAGCGAGAAACTGGACAAGCTCGCAACTTCCCACCCCCTGGCTGCTACCGTTCAGGAACACCCTCCACGCCCTGGGAGATAACTCACTCTCTGGCATAACAATCTTGATCCGCTCGAGCATTCCTGTTGCATCGGGACTTGGTTCCGGCGCAGCCGTGTCGGTGGCTATTATCCGCGCTTTGGCTAAGCACCTGAAAAAGCCGCTGACTGACGAGCAGGTCAGCGAGTTGGCATATGAGACCGAGAAACTGTATCATGGCACACCTTCAGGCATCGATAATACGGTCGTCACCTATGCCAGGCCGGTTTATTTTGTTACGGGGCGGGCGATTGAAACTTTTCAAGTCAAGAAACCGTTCACGATCGTGATCGGGGACACAGGCGTTCCGGCCTCCACAAAAGAATCTGTCCGGGATGTGCGGATGCAGCATCACAAAAAACCTGAGCGTTACGAAACGATGTTCGCTGCGATTGGGAGCATTGCCAAGACCGCGCGTCAACTGATCGAAAGTGGCATGCCCGAGAGCCTCGGCCCACTGATGGACGAAAACCATGCACTGCTGCGAAACATGAAAGTTTCGTCGCCAGAGCTTGACCAATTTGGTAGAAGCAGCGCGGGAAGCAGGCGCGCTGGGAGCCAAAATGTCCGGCGGGGGGCGCGGAGGCAATATGATCGCGTTGGTCCAGCCTAGAAAAGCGGGAGCAGTTGCCAAATCCCTGAAAGAGGCGGGCGCGACCAATACGATTATCACGAAGATTGCATGATTTGTGTCATCGCGAGTGAACGGAGTGAGCGCGGCGATCTCAAATAACCTGCATAATCTTGTAACGAGGAGATTGCCGCGCCGCCAACAAACGGCGGCTCGCAATGACATCAAAGATGCGGAGGAGCCTAAATGAAAACCATTGGCATGATCGGGGGAATGAGCTGGGAATCTTCGATTGAGTATTATCGCATCGTCAACGAAACTGTAAAAGAAAAACTGGGTGGGCTGCACTCTGCCAAGAGCCTGATGTATTCGGTAGATTTTGCCGAGATCGAAACCCTGCAAAACGAAGGTCGCTGGGATGAAGCCACGCAGGCCATGATCGAGGTCGCGCGGCACGTGGAAGCGGGCGGCGCGGATTTTGTCATCATCTGCACCAACACCATGCACAAAATGGCGGATGAGGTTGAGGCGGCCATCGGCATCCCGTTGCTGCACATCGCAGATGCGACCGCTGATGCGATCAAAGCGCAGGGGTTGAGCAAAATCGGCTTGCTGGGCACAAAGTTCACGATGGAAGAAGATTTCTATCGCGGGCGATTGGTCGAGAAACACGGCTTAGATGTGATCATCCCCGAAGCAGAAGACCGTGAAATCGTCCATCGCGTGATCTATGATGAGTTGGTGCTGGGGGAGATCAAGTCCGAATCGCGGGATGCTTACAAGGGCATCATCGAAAAGCTGATCGCGGAAGGCGCGCAGGGCATCATCCTGGGCTGCACCGAGATCGGTTTGTTGGTCAAGGAGGAAGACAGCCCGGTGCCAACCTTTGATACGACTTATATTCACGCTGTCGCTGCGGTGGAGTATGCGTTGGAATGATATTTCGCCACGAATTTTCACGAATGACACGAAAAACAAATTCGTATAATTCGTGCCATACGTGTCAGAAGAAAAGAGTGCACTTATGACATTCTCAATCGATAAAGACTATCTTCTCAAAATAACTCAGGAACTGGTCCAAATCAACTCCGTCAACCCGACGCTGACACCCGATGGCAAAGGCGAAGCAGAGATCGGCGCATACGTAGCTGAAAAGCTAAAAGAGCTTGGTCTGGAAGTGACTACCAGCGAGATCGCACCCGGGCGCGTGAACACGGTCGGGGTGTTGAAAGGTTCCGGTGGCGGAAAGTCATTGCTGCTGAACGCTCACCTGGATACGGTCGGTGTGGAGGGCATGTCTATCGATCCGTTTGGCGGCGAACTGCGCGATGGTCGCGTGTACGGTCGCGGGGCGCAGGATATGAAAGGCAGCCTGGCCGCGATGTTGGCCGCCGTCAAAGCCATCGTGGATGCGGGCATCACCTTGCGCGGCGATCTGCTCATCACTGGCGTGGCAGACGAGGAACACAGCAGCATAGGGACAGAGGCACTGGTCAAAGAGTTCAAGGCGGATGGGGCCATTGTCACCGAACCAACAGATATGCATCTTTGCCGTGCGCATCGCGGCTTCATCTGGTTCGAGGTGGAGACAATTGGCCGTGCCGCACATGGTAGTCGCTACAAGGAAGGCATCGACGCCAACATGCGCATGGGTCGCTTTTTGGCAGAACTGGAAAAGCTCGAGCAGGAACTGTTGCATCGCGAACCACACGAGTTAGCCGGGCCACCGTCGCTGCACGCGGCCATGATCCAGGGCGGGACGGAGATCAGCAAATACGCCGCCCATTGCAAACTGACCATCGAGCGGCGCACGATTCCGGGTGAAACTGTTGAGAGCGCAACAGCCGAATTGCAGGAAATCATCGACCGGCTGGTGGTGCAGGATCCAACTTTCGGGCCACGGTCAAAGCACGTTTTGGCGGGAGCCGTTCGAGGTCAAGTCTGATGCGGAGATCGTCCAGATCGTGGATGAAGCTCTTGGATGAACGACTGGGTCATCATCCCGATCATATGGGCGCAACCTTCTGGACAGACGCAGCACTTATTTCGGGTGCAGGCATGGAGACCGTGCTGCTGGGGCCGAAGGGATATGGCCTGCACAGCGCGGAGGAATGGGTTGAGATGGATTCGGTCGCGGATTTGGCGCATGTGCTGGCGGAGGTCGCGATCGAGTATTGTAAATAACGATGTCATTGCGAAGGAGCGTAGCGACTGTGGCAATCTCCCGATGGTAAGAAGATTGCTTCGCCCTACGGGCTCGCAATGACATAAGAAATAGGAGAAATATGTCAAACACAGCAGACATCATCATTATCGGAGCAGGGGTGCACGGGGCCAGCCTGGCCTTTCACCTGGCAGCAGCGCGGCGTAAAGCCGCTCGTGCTGGAGAAGAATTTTGTCGGCGCGGGCGCAACCGGCCGTTCGAGCGGACTGGTGCGCATGCACTACGACGTGCGCCAGGATTTGGAACTGGCCTGGGTCTCATTCGGATATTTCAGAAATTGGGCTGAGCGCAGTCGGTGGCTCAGTACGGGCTGTGGCTTCACCCGTACCGGCTTTATCCAAATCGTAGCGCGCGAGAACGAAGACGCGCTGCGGAAGAACACTGCCATGCAGCAGGATGTTGGCATCCCGACCTTTCTGATCACTGCCGATGACGTCAGGCGCGCTGGCCCCATCCTTCCTGACGGACGATTTCGACATCGCCGCTTACGAACCCGAATCCGGCTACGCCGACCCGAGCGCGACCACCATGTCCCTGATGACTGCCGCCAAAGAGAAAGGCGCGCGCCTCGTCCAGGATTGCAGCTGTGACAGGCGTGATCGTGGAAGGTGGAAAAGTAAAAGGCGTGAATACCACGCAGGGAGACTTTTTTGCGCCTGTAGTGGTGAACGCAGCTGGCCCCTGGGCGGATAAGCTCAACACGATGGTCGGGCTGGAAATCCCCTACACCACCTGGCGGCACGACACCATGTTCGTGGGCGTGCCCGCCGAAATGGGACATAACTTCCCTACCGTGATCGACTTCCCGAACGAGATGTACTACCGTCCCGAAACTGGCGGGCTGATGCTGGTCGGTCTCGAAGACGGCAATCCGCTGGGCGACTCCCCTGAAGGCGACACCGACCACGCCATGAAGGGCTTCGTTGAACGCGCCATCGAGCGCATCTGTCAGCGTGTGCCGGTGATGGAAAACAGCTACCTGCACACCGCCCATGGCGGCTACGACGGCATTACCCCCGACCAGCATCCCTTGCTTGGGCAGGCCGGGCCAGAAGGTTTCTACCTGCAATGCGGCATGAGCGGTACCGGCTTCAAGATCTCGCCCGCGGTGGGGCTGTGCATGTCCGAGTTGATTCTGGATGGCGAAGCCAAAACTGTGGATATTTCGATCTATCGTCCAAGTCGGTTTGCAGAAGGGAAAGAGATTCAAGGCAATTATGAGAGCATCTGGCATTAGAGAAAGTTGAACCGCAAAGAGCGCAAAGCGCGCTAAGTCTTTTTAGTTCTTCTTTGCGTTCTTCGCGTGCTTTGCGGTAAAAAGCAATAGAAAAAACGATGCACAAAAAACAATTCCCCTCGTATTACTTACTATCATTCTAGCTGCTTGCTCATCCGTCTGGACTACTCCCACTGCTCACAGCTACTCCACCTCCCACCAACACACCCTACGCCACTCCCCACCGCCACGCCCACCAATCCACCGCCCACGCCCGTCCCCATCCCCGCGCGCCCCGTCTACCACCTCATCACCACCTTCGACTACGACCGGCATTTCATCACCGTTGACCAGACCATCACCTATCCCAACCACACTGATACACAGCTGGATTCGCTCACGCTGGCTATCGCCGCAAATTTATGGCAGAACTGCTTTAGAGTGGAGAGCATCACAGTAGACGATACCCCTGTAACCGATTTCGCCCTCAACGGACACCGCCTCGACATCCCGCTTCCGACCCCGCTCAAACCTGACTCCGTTGCAGAACTGAATCTGCGCTACAGCCTGTCCCTGCCCTACGCGGACCAGGCTCGCAGCTACCGCGCGCGCATCTTCGGCTACGGCGACCTGCAAACAAACCTGACCAACTGGTATCCCTTCGTTGTTCCCTACATCGACGGCGAGTGGATCATCCGCGAACCCTGGTCGCATGGCGAATATCTGGTCTACCCGCTGGCTGATTTTATGGTCGATCTCAAGTTCGCCAATCCAGAGAACGCCCCTATCGTTGCAGCCAGCGGCGCGCCTCAACCCAATGGCGAATACACCCGCTACACATTGAACAGAAGGCCGCGCCTTCGCCCTCTCCGCCAGCCGGGATTTCGAAGTCAGCAGCCTCAAGGTCGGGGATGTCAAAGTATCCAGCTATTACTTCCCCATCTACAAACGCGCGGGAGAAGGTGCGCTCATCGCCAGCAAGCAGGCCATCGAAGTCTTCTCGCAGCAATTTGGACCTTATCCGCACAAAACCCTGTCCATCGTGGTCAGCAGATTTTATGGACAGCATGGAATTCTCCGCACTCTACTTCAACAGCCGCTACTTCTACGACCAGTTCGATGGCACGCCCCAGAACTATCTCACCTTCGTCTCCGTCCACGAAACCGCGCATCAGTGGTGGTTCGAGCAAGTCGCCAACGACCAGGCCCTCGAGCCCTGGCTGGACGAGTCACTCACTACCTATTCAGAACTCATATTCTACGAAAACGCAGTATCCCGAGCTCGTGCCCTGGTGGTGGTCTTATCGCATCAATTTTTCGACCCCAGCGGCTACATCGATATCCCCGTCTATCAGGGCCAGAACGACGAGACCTACAAACACATTGTCTACTTCAATGGCACGCACTTCTTGCGCGATCTGCGCGCCCGCATCGGTGATGAAGCCTTCTATGCTTTTTTGAAAGATTATTTCACCCAAAACAAAGGGGGAATTGCATCCAGAGACGATTTCTTCACCATCCTGGATGCGCACACGGATGTGGATTATTCTGATATCGTCTGGGGATATTTTCGGAATCGGTAAGTGAGCGATACCCCAATTGTTTTATAATTCTTATAGACTGCTAAAATACAATCAATTGTTTCCATAAGATTTTAAAAGGGAGATCAGAATGAAACATATCGAGGGCAATTTCGAGGGCGTACGGAACGTCAGCATTTACTATCAAGGGTGGCTTCCTGAAAGGGGCGTGAAAGCTGTACTGTTGGTTGTGCATGGGCTGGGTGAGCATAGCGGGCGCTACATGAATGTGGTAAATCACTTTGTTCCGCTGGGGTATGCCGTCTATGCGCTGGATCATATCGGCCACGGAAAGTCTGATGGGGAACGCGAGATGGTGCAGCGCTTCGATGATTTCACCGACACGCTGAATATCTTCTACAAGATGGTCACAGATTGGCAGGCCGATAAGCCCATCTTCCTGCTCGGCCACAGCATGGGCGGAGGCAATCGCAGCATATTACCTGCTAGATCACCAGGAAGATTTCAAAGGCGCGGTTCTTTCAGCTCCATTGGTCAAAGCCGGTGAAAGCGTTACACAGGTGACGATCATGCTGAGCAAAATCCTATCGAAAATCGCGCCAAAGATGGGTTTACTGGCATTGGACGTCAACGGCATCTCTCGGGACCCGGAAGTTGTTGAGGCTTACGTCAACGATCCCCTGGTCTTTCACGGGAAGACCCCTGCCCGGATAGGCGCAGAATTACTATCCGCGATGATGCGAATCACTGATGAAGCCAGTAAGCTCACACTACCGATGACCATTGTACAGGGCGCTGAAGATATCCTGGTTGAACCCTCCGGCGCGCAGATGCTTTATGACAAGGCCAGTTCCGCAGACAAGACACTCAAAATCTATGAAGGGATGTATCACGAGGTCTTCAACGAGCCAGACCGCGAGCGCGTTCTCAAAGATGTAGAAAGCTGGCTTGAAATTCAATTTAACGGGTAGAGAAAGATTAAACACTTTGCCTTATTGTTTTACGAAAGAGGCATAAAGTTGATGTCGTCATAGGACTGCATCAACTTTTTTTATTTGATACATAGGTAAATGAGACAAACATGAAACAAGCACAAACAACCGACAAAACGGACTTCTCGATTCACCCCGCCACCAAAATTGCTTCCGTTTCACTAACCGTATTTCAACCTGGATCTCCAAACCGCTTTCTACCAGCAAGCACTGGGATTCAAGCTGCACAGGCAAGAAGGCAACCAAGCTACTCTGGGAACGGGTGAAAAAGAACTGTTACATCTGGTAGAACAACCCGGTTACAACCGCTACCGCGAAGTAACGGGACTATATCATTTCGCAGTGTTATATCCCAACCGACGGGAACTGGCACGCGTTATGGCGCGGCTGTTTGTCTTGAGATACCCGAACTATCCCACCGACCACATCCTGACCAAGACCACCTACCTCGAAGACCCGGAAGGCAACGGCATCGAGTTGTACTGCGAATCGCCTGAAGATGGCTCCTGGTCGATGGAAAGATGGCGAATACATCACCACCCGTGCGGATGGCTCTCTAAGCAACGGGCGCGAACCGCTAGATGTAGACTTAGCTTCTTCAACAATCTTGAAGAAAACCCCGACATCAATCTACCTGCTCCGCCCGAAACCCGCATCGGACACGTCCACTTGCACGTGCGCGATCTGCATGAAGCCGTGGACTTTTATCACAAGGTAATTGGATTTGACATCATGGGTGTGGTCGATTTTGCCCGCATGGCGTTTGTTTCTGCGGGCGGCTATCACCACCATGTTGGCCTGAACACCTGGCAAGGTGAAGGCGCGCCACCTCCCCCGCCAGATGCGCTGGGTCTGCATCACTTCACGATAGAGCTACCCGACCAGGCTGCACTGGATGCAGTCATCGCTCAGGTGGATGCGGCCGGTATCCCCGCAAATAAGACGGAGGATGGGCTGCTGCTTATATGACCCATCTCAAAACGGCGTAATTCTGACGAAGAAAAAATGAGATAAAAAACATCCGAAGCCTCGAGAATTCGGATGTTTTTCTTGAATGATGGATAGCAGATTGAAGGGCAGAACTGAGGCGCTGAAATCGTCTCAGGCGCGATGCCCTTCTAAAAAACAGGTCACATGATTTTCCAGATCAAGAGGGGGCAATGGACTGTCTGGCATGGCTTTGCGCAGCATCGTGGTGTACATCACCGGCCCCAGCAAAACAGCGAGAATATGCAATGGATGTTCCTTTTGCAGTTGCCCATCTTCCTGGTAACGTGCAATCAACTTACCCATATCAAGAAAAATGTTCAGTGGTTCATCAATCGAATCAACCAATTCAGGATGACGGGACATTTCTGAAAAAAGCGCTGTAATAAAGCCACCATGCTTAACTGCTGAATCCTGATAGGCCTGAACAATTCTGGTCAGATCAGCGTTGATATCACCGGTATATTGCGCGGCAGATGCTAAATCTGAAAGGTTTATGATCGATGATATGGCTTGTTTCACCAATTGCTGCTTACTGCCATATTTCCGAAAGAGGGTTACTTCACTGACATCAGCCGCATCTGCCATTTGTTTGGTTGTCGCTCCAGAATAACCACGCTCAGCGACTACTTGCATCACGGCGCGGTAGATTTGTTCGTCTTCGAGGATCTTTGGCATTTCTTGCTCCCAAATATAACTATCAAAAGTGTAATCATTTTATCATATGTTAGTGTTGACTTACAATAAGCAATGTGCTATATTTTAGTAAGTAATCGCTAACAAAAAGAAACTGGAGGTATTTCATGTCCATAGAAAGTTTATTAGAAAAATTTATTTTCAAGGATCAGGATCAGCGCTCCCCTTCACTGGATAAATTACTGGCAGGGTTTGACCAGGAATTGGAGAATTTCACGCTCTTAATTCAACCTGCTTCCACCTCCAAACCGCGTACGCCATTTGACAGCCCCAACGTTAAAGCCAATAAATTCAGCGGGATGCGCCCCTCCCAGCTCCCCGCATTACTTTCAACGATGTTGCCCCTCATCATCAAAATGCGTCAGGGATCAAAGCTCTATGATGGCAAATTCCAGCCCACAGCCCAGGAAGCCACACCTGAATTCATCGAGAAACTGGAAACACTCGCCAAGGCAGATGGCGCACGCGATATTCGCTACATCAAAGTCCCCAATAACGCCATCTTTCAAGGGAAGGGATTGCCCTACCAGAACGCGATTATTTTCACCGTAGAAATGGACAAAGGCAATATGTCCACCGCTCCCAGTTTTGACGCTTTCCTGGAAGTCGCCAAAGGCTATAAACGCATGGCCTTTATCTCAACCAAGATCGCAAAGCTCATGCGCAAAAACGGCTTTGCAGCTTACCCGGGCACGGCTTTAGGCGGCATCACAGATTACACTCACTTGGGAGAATTGGCCGGACTTGGGGCAATTGGTTACCACGGCTTGCTCATTACACCAAATGAAGGCGCACGCGTCCGCATCAATACGATCTACACAAATATTACCAATCTGCCCATCTCTGACCCAACAGAGAATGAGCATCTTTGGGTGCGTGATTTTTGTGCGATGTGTAAAAAATGTATCCGCAAATGCCCGGTCAACGCGATATTTAACCAACCTGTCCCGCGCGGCGACGGCGGCTTTCAAACCATCGATCACGATGCTTGCCGCGATTATTTCAACCAATATCAGGGTTGTGCCATTTGCCTGGCAGCCTGTCCATTTAGCCAGAAGGGCTACGAAAAAATCAAGGCTAGTTTCAAAGGCAACCCGAACGCCCCACAATTTAGTATTTCTCTTCCACATAGCGAGATGGAGGTGAACTGAATGCCTAAAATCAAATTCTCCGAAAAAATCAAAAAAGCCCCCTGGTTTTTTACCATTGAGCCTTATCTTCGCCAACAGGACAAACCCGTTTCCAGCCACGCGGAAGCCCGCGAACCGCGCCTCGTTCCTCTGGTAGTCCTGGATTATGGCAGTGTTCGATCCCGCCTAAAGCAGATGCGTTATGAAGGTTTGAAAGAATATTTCATCGGCACATTGCGGGAAATGCATGTCAGCGCCAAGAGCATTAAAAACAACCCCTATGCGGGTAAAAAGACCATCGATGCCGAGACGCTGGCAGAATTGGAAGCCTACGCCAAAAGTTTAGGGGTCGCGGAGATTGGCTATACCCAAGGTTAATCCGCGCTATATTTTTCGGGGGTTCCGCATCCTGTATGGGAATGCCATGGTGTTTACCATCGAAATGGATAAGGCCAAGATCAAAGGGGCTCCCAATATGGAGTCATTCAAAGAGGTCTTTCGGACGTACTACCAGGTGGGGTTGACGGTCAACAAGGTCGCTGATTGGCTGCGGGAGCGCGGTTTCAACGCCCATGCCGGTCCAGCTGGCGGCGGCGATGTGAACTATATTCCCGTGGCGATTGATGCTGGTCTGGGCGTGGCAGGAAAAAATGGGCTCTTGATGACGCGTAATAATGGCCCGCGCGTCCGCTTGGCAGCCGTCTACACGGATATCGAGAATCTCCCTTTCTCCCAGGAAAATCCACACGGCTGGATCAGAGAGTATTGTGAAACTTGCAATCTTTGTGTGGAGAAGTGCCCCGTCGATGCGATTTATATCGAAACCAAAACGCTCGCCGATGGCGATCCAGCCTATATTGATCATGCCTTATGTGCAGACCCATTTTCAAACGATAATGGCTGTACCCTGTGCATTAAGCACTGTCCTTTCAGCTATGCTGATTACGGAAAGCTGAAGACAAAATTTGAAGAAGTTCATTAGGAGAGAAATATGTCTATCTTTTCAGAAATAGTCGAAGAATTCAAATTCAATATCGGCTTTCGCAGGAGCCTGATGTCAGGGCAAAAGGCATTAGATGCCAAAGCACCACGAGCGGGTGATATGGCACCGGATTTCACCCTTTATGATATTGAGGGGAAGGATTCAGTCACCCTTTCCGATTTCCGCGGGAAAAAGCCTGTCGCACTGGTGTTTGGCAGCTTTACCTGACCGCCTTATGTAAAAGGGACCGTTGGTCTCCAGGAAATTTACAAGCAGTATCATGAGGAAGTTCAATTTCTCAGTATTTACATTCGCGAAGCACATCCCAAAGATGGCTGGTGGCTGGGAAACAAGTGGACGAAAAAATTGATCGGGATGGTATTTACCGACAAAGTCTCCACGGAACATAATGACCCCAAGACAATCGAAGAACGCCGGGCAGTAGCCAGGGATTGCGAAACTGCGTTGCAATACGGCATCAAAACCTATGTCGACGAGATGGATGACCATGTCAATCATACCTATGCTGGCTGGCCGACGCGGTTATATCTGGTGGGTCTGGATGGAAAAATTGCTTATGCCGGTGGACAGGGACCTATTGGCATGAAACCCAAAGAATTAAAAGATGCGATTGATGAAATATCTGAGTGAACTTGATTGAAGGAAAAATAATGAATTCTAAAACCCGCCTAACGAACTTCTTCAAACAGCAAAGTCCTGAAACCCCAACTGAATCGCCAAGATCGCTGGGAGAAAATGGTGGTGGATATTCCAGAAGCTATGCGGGGTGGTGAAAACTCACCCACGCGCTTCAACATCCCCCGCTCTGGGATCGAGTTAGAGGGCGACCACGCCCCACTGCCAGGATTTCCAAAATCGGCACCCCAAATGATCGGGAGTATCATCAATATTCGTAAATCTATTTTTGACCTTGATAACAATCCTGCAAACGGGAAAAAGAAAATAGATGCTGAGACATTAGATGAACTGCGTGATTTTGCCATATCTGTTGGTGCAAGCGAGATCGGTTACGCATCGGTGCCCCAAGAATGGGTCTTCAAAGAGACTGCCATCCGCTACACAAATGCCATTGTATTGACAATGGAAATGAGCAAATCACGTATGGATAAAGCTCCCAACCCGGATACTGCCGTGATGGTGCACGAGACCTATAACCAGTTGGGGCAGATTTCCAATCATATCGCTGATTGGCTGCGAGAACGCGGTTATGCTGCTCACGCCGGTCATCCTTTAGGCGGAATGGCCTTATATCCACCGATGGCACAAGCAGCCGGGTTAGGTTGGCGCGGGATTAGTGGACTGGTCATCACCCCGGAATACGGGCCGCGGGTCCGGTTGGCTGCGGTGTTCACTGAGATCGAAAACCTGCCGGTCTACGATGGCAACGAACATGCCTGGGTGCTGGACTTCTGTGAATCCTGCAAACGCTGCATTCGGGATTGTCCGCCTGATGCGTTTTACGATGAGCCGATCCAACACGATAACGGATTGATCACCGTGCTAGATAACGGGAAATGTTTTCCCTATTTTGCGAAAAATCACGGCTGTTCGGTGTGCATCAAAGTCTGCCCGTTCAATCAGCAAAGTTATGACAAGATCAAAGAAGGCTTTTTGAACAACAAGGATGTAATCTAATGAGATCCAAACTAATGGTCAAGCTCGTTGACAAATTCTTCTCAAATATGGCGGTTCAAGAAGCGGAACTGGCTAATGTTCCCGGTGCAGTTCGTCCCAACGATGATTCTCCCATCCGCTTTGAAATCATCCGAGAAAAAGTCAAATTGGGTAATGATACAAAGTCACCAAAAATCATTCCGGTTCTTCCCAAGATGATGTTGGGAGTGAACAAAACGATTAAGTCACTCAAAGAAAACCCTTCTCATCCGAAAACAAAAATCGATGAGCAACTCTTGCGCGAACTAAAGGAATATGTTTTTTCGCTCGGTGCTACTAGTATCGGGTATACAAAGCTGCCTTCGCAATGGGTCTTTCAGAATAAGGCTGCTTTGCATCCCAACGTGATTGTTCTCTCCATGAAAATGGATCAGGAGGCCATCAATACCGCTCCCAGCAACGATGCGGAATACACCGTTTTGGCGACCTATCGTGATCTTGGGGTCATTGGAAATAAGGCCGCGGACTTCTTGCGAAAGCATGGGTTTTCTGTTCAAGCCGGTCATCCACTCAATGGACAAACCTTATACCCACCATTAGCTCAGTTAGCCGGGTTGGGACAATTAGCTTATAGCGGCCTGATCATCACTCCGGAATATGGTCCCTGTGTGCGCCTCTCTGCGTTATACACCAGCATCGAAAATCTACCCATCAACGATGGGAATGAGCACACCTGGGTCAAAGATTATTGTGCATCATGCGGATTATGTATCAAGAAATGCCCGGCGGATGCGATTTATTCCGAACCTATTCGATTTGAACATGGCCAGATCACGTACGTGGATAACGATAAATGTTTCCCCTATTTTCATTACAACCATGGCTGCTCGGTGTGTATCAAGGTGTGCCCATTCAACCAGCGAAGCTACGACAAGATCAAAACAAGTTATTCCAAGAATTCAGTTAATTCATCAAATGCTGTAATCACCGGGCAGCCTGGCTCGTAGAAGAGTCCCTTTGGGTCGTAGAGAACAGGTTGAAGTCCGGCGCGACGCGCTCCAACCACGTCTGCGAAGTAGTTGTCGCCGATGTAGAGGGTTTGTTCGGGAAGCGATTTCGCTTTCTTTATCGCGTGTCTAAATATTTCTGTTTCAGGCTTCCAGGATTTAACTTCGCCCGCTGCCAGTGAGAAATGGAAGTAGCCTCCCATGCCCATTTCGTCGATCTCGTCCTGATAGGGATTATTGCGATTGGATACCACGCCGAGGGTATAGCCGGCATTTCTCAACTCTGGGATGACCGTATACATTTCTTCCGGCACCCAGTTCTCAGGCTTGTATGCTTGCTGCATGTGTGCGGAAACCTTGGGGCCAAGTTCCGGCACGAGGTGCTGGTAGACAGCCAAGCGCCGTCAACCGACGATGCGCAAAATGGAACCAGAACGCTTCTTCCTCACCATTGTGCTTTTCATGGTCGGCCTGGATTTCAGGCGAATTGGCAAAGTAATAATGTTCCCAGCGGGCTGCGCGGCGACGGTCCTCGTCTGTAACCGGCAAACCCAGGCTGATTACTACATAATCTGTGAAAACCTCCCCGCCTGAGGGGAGGTGATGTCTTAGCGTTCCATCAAAGTCAAAGAGAATCGCGCGGATATTGTTAGACAAAAACAAAAATACCTCCAGGTATCGACTTTAGACTTGAGATTTGAAGCCTGATAAGGTTAGATGGCTTGGTCAAACATCTAACTTCTAAAGTCTAATCTCTATTACTAGCCACCTATTTCATTCATCACTCTATTGAGGGGAATTACGCCATCTGCCAGGCCATGACCCCAGGGTTTTTCCCAGACGCCATCCAGGATGATCTGGCGCAGTTCGTCCAGCGTGGCGCCCCCCCGCAGCGGGGTGAGCAAGTCCACTTCCTTCTCGCGCAGCAGGCATAGCCGCAGACGGCCATCGGCTGTCAGGCGGGCGCGCGTGCAGGAGGCGCAAAAGGGATTGGTAACCGAGGAGATAAAGCCCACATCGCCTTTTCCGTTTGGCAGGCGGAAGAGGCGCGCTTCGCCATCCAGTTTTCCGTCGTTGGCAACTTCCATTATCCCCAGCGAATCTTCGATGCGCTCCTGGATTTCCCGGCGGTGATGATCTGCCCGGTCTGGATATCTGTGGCACCGGCAAAGGGCATCATCTCGATGAAGCGGATTTGCCAGGGATTGTTCCAGCGTAAGGCGGGCCAGGTCAACCACGTCTTCTTCGTTGTAGCCTTTGACCACAACCGCATTGAGCTTGACGGGAGTCAGGCCAGCTTCTTCAGCGCCATGGATGCCATCCCAGACATCTTCCAGTTTGCCCCAGCGCGTCAGGCGTTTGAATTTTTCGGCGTTGAGGGTATCGATCGAGATGTTGACTCGCTGGAGTCCGGCCTCAGCCAGCGGCTCGGCCAATCGTGACAGAAGCACGCCGTTCGTGGTCATCGAAACGCTGCGGATGCCCGGTGTGGACGCGATACCACGCACGATGTCCACCACATGCGCGCGGACGGTCGGTTCGCCCCCGGTCAGGCGGATCTTGTCAAATCCCAGGCCTGCGAACAGGCGTGTGAGCAGCAGGATTTCATCATCCTGCATTAAATCGGCATTCGGCCTGAAGGTCTGGTCTTCTGGCATGCAGTAGATGCAGCGCAGGTTGCAGTGGTCGGTCAGGCTGATGCGCAAATAGTGGATGTTTCGTCCGAAACGGTCTATGGCCATAAGAATTCCTGCGAATTATACCCTTTCGGGCATGATATACCCTTTCGGGCACGACGTACCCTTTCGGGCATGGATACCCTTACGATCACAATTGCGCCTTTTCATGAGCAGAAAAGCGCAATTCAGGGTCAGCCGGGCATTGTGTAACAATTTTATTTGAAAGCTTTGCCTGCAATTGACGATGTCATTTAGCCATGCTATCATGCAGGTAGATTATTCTACATTATTCTGTTCTTTTATAAAGGAGTTATTTTTTATGAGCGTTGAATTTATTCTTCGTATTGTTGGCATGCTGGTCTTTGCATTTATTGGCGGTTACTGGGGGGGATTGGCAGGGCGAATTGCAGAGTCAGAGCAAATTACATTTTATGTTGTCATCTTTGGACTGGTAGGAGCATTGGCTGGCTTGATCCTGACGCCGTACCTTACCACGCGTCCGGCAAAAGCCATTCGCTCTGCGCTGGGACGTCTTTCTGCAGAAACACTCTTCGCCGGCCTGACGGGCCTGGTGGTCGGCCTGCTGATTGCGGCTTTGTTGGCCTTTCCAATTTCTCTTTTGCCAGATCCATTTGGCAGTGTGCTTCCCTTCGTTGGCGTTGTCTTGTTTGGCTATCTGGGCGTTTCGTTGTTCGTCATGCGCCAGGGTGACATTATGAGCCTGCTCAGCGCCCTGGGTGGACGCGGTGACAATGGCGGCGGTGGTCTTCATCTTCCTGGACGAACCTGAACCGCACCATCTTACTGGACACCAGCGTCATCATTGACGGACGCGTTTCCGACATTGCCAAGACCAGCTTCCTGCCTGGCACATTGCTCATCCCGCGCTTTGTACTGAACGAACTGCAATACATCGCCGATTCGCCAGATGGCCTGCGCCGTCAGCGTGGACGCCGGGGCATGGAAGTGCTGGCCGAATTGCAGAAGCAGCCCAACGTGCTGACCCGCATCAGTGACATTGATGTGGACGGGATGCGCGAAGTGGACGAGAAACTGGTGGTGCTGGCGCGCCAGTTGAAGTGTCCGATCCTGACCAATGACTACAACCTGAACCGCGTCGCCGAATTGCAGGGCGTGACCATCCTGAACATCAACGAACTGGCCAATGCGGTCAAGTCGGTGGTGCTGCCAGGCGAGATCCTGCGCATCAATGTCATTCAGGAAGGCAAGGAACGTGACCAGGGCGTGGGCTACATGGATGATGGCACCATGGTGGTGGTCGAGAATGGCCGCGATTACATCGGTGAATACCAGGAAGTAACTGTCACCAAGGTGCTGCAAACCGCCGCCGGGCGCATGATCTTTGCCCGCGTGGAAGAAGAAAAGAAAAAGAAGAAATAGTTACTTAGTTGTGTAGTTACGAAGCTATGCCCGACTACCCAACTACCAAACTAAATAACTACCAGACTAAAGAACTATGATTCGCGTATACAACACAATCACCCGCAAAAAAGAAGAATTCCAGACCCTCGAACCGGGCCTGGTCAAGATGTACGTCTGCGGCGTCACGGTCTATAACGACGCGCATGTCGGGCACGCCATGTCGGCGCTGGTCTTCGATGTCATCCGCCGCTACCTTGAGTATCGCGGCTACAAAGTCAAATACGTGATGAACTACACCGACGTGGACGACAAGATCATCGCGCGCGCCAACGAACTGGGCGAAGACCCGCTCAAACTGGCCGAACGCTACATCAACGATTACGACCAGAACCTGGCCGACCTGAACATCCTGCCTGCCACCTCCAACCCGCGCGTGAGCAACACGATTGACCTGATCATCAAATTCGTGCAGGGGCTGATCGACAAGGGCTATGCCTACGCCGCCGAAAACGGCGATGTCTACTTCCGCGTGGACAAAGATGAGGATTACGGCCGGCTCTCTGGCCGCAAACTGGAAGATATGCAGGCCGGTGCGCGCATCGAAGATCGAGGAAGAGAAGGAAAATCCGCTCGATTTCGCCCTGTGGAAAGCCGCCAAACCCGGCGAAGTCTTCTGGGAAAGCCCCTGGGGCAAAGGACGCCCCGGCTGGCACATCGAGTGCTCGGCCATGAACCTGGCCGAACTCGGCGAGCAGATCGACATCCACGGCGGCGGCAACGACCTGATCTTCCCCCATCACGAGAACGAGATCGCCCAGTCCGAATCTTACACGGGCAAGGAATTTGCCCGCTACTGGATCCACAACGGCATGCTGCAGCTCGGCGGCGAGAAGATGTCCAAGTCGCTGGGCAACATCATCAGCATCAACCAATTTCTGGAAGAACGCGATGCGGACGTGATGCGCATGCTGGTCCTGAACGGCGCCTATCGCGCGCCGCTCATGTTCACAGACGAGACGCTGGACGCCGCCGAAAAAGGCCTCGAGCGCTTCAAATCCGCCCTGCGACCTGCCCTGCCCAACGCAAAGGGAATCCCGGCTGGCAGCGCTTCCGAGCTCACCTCCCAGGCCGAGTCCACGCAAGAAGATTTCACCGATCACGATGGACGACGACTTCAACACCGCCGGTGCACTGGCCCCACTCTACGAACTGGGCAAAGCCATCAACACCGCCCGTGACGCGGGCGCCACCGACGAGCAACTCGCCCCCGCGCAAGCGACCCTGCGCGAACTGACTGGCGTGCTCGGCCTGCGCCTGGCCGAAAAGACCGGCTCCGGCGATGCCGACAAATTCATCGACCTGCTGGTCGAAGTGCGGAGCGAAGCCCGCGCCGAGAAGATGTGGGCGCTCTCGGACATGATCCGCGATAAGCTCAAGGAGCTGGGCGTGACCATCGAAGACAGCAAGGATGGCACCAGTTGGAGATGGGGATAGAGTTGAATTCTAAGGGCGACAATAAGTTCGCCCTTTTTTGTTGCAAATTTCCAAACCGATGCTACAATAATTTAGACACTTTTCCCTTTCATCCACATAAGGAGGGTCACATGACCCACTGTCCAAACCTGAAGAACAAGAAGAAATAATCTTTGGTTGAATTCGACGCCTGCTCCGGTGTGCGCGGTGTGGCAAAATTTTCACCTGAAGATCTAGTCGAAAAATCAAAAGCTGCGATTGATGCGGCTATGTCAACCATGAAAACTATGGCAAACAAAGCTGTAACGACGATCAAGAAAATCAAGGTTTCAGAACGACCGGAAAAAGTTTCACTTGAATTCGGTCTCAAACTGGATGCCGAGGCTGGTGCGCTGGTCGCCAAAGCGGGAACAGAAGCAGCTATTAAAGTCACAATGACTTGGGAAAACAAAGACGAGAAAAAATAGTGTCACGCTGAGTGGCTCAAGGTAGGGAAGCTATGGCTAAACAACAATGTCCGCACCCAAAACCTGCGAGATTTCACCGTTCAAATCCGCCATACTGAAACTGACGAAATTGTCGGGACGGGAATTGCCGTCTCAACGGACGGTAAAATCGTCACCTGTGCACATGTCGTTGAAGCTGCTGGGAGTTGATCCATGTACAAGTCAAAGGCGATGAAATCGGTGTTTACTTCCCACAAGCCCGTGGGGGAGAGCAGAAAAAGCGCCGCGCCAAGCTTGCAGCGTGCTTTCACTTTATGACGATGATATGGTTTTGTTGCAGCTTGATAGCACAGGTCCTCCCCTCTCGCCCCGGACAAATTGCTGTTCTGGGTACAGCGGACGGGTCACAGGGGAACTCAACCCCTTCTTGGCCTATGGTTACGGCCCAGTCGGGGAATATACCCGGCAGGCACGGGCAGATGGCAAGATTCTAGGGAGTGTGGAAGCCTCCGAAAGGTCGAAATCTACAAGTTGAATCCGATCCAACTGGAATCCACGTCAAATCACCGAGGGGATGAGCGGCGCTGCGGTGCTTGATGTGAAAAGAAATCTTGTAATCGGGTTGGTGGCAGAACGATATTTCCCAAAGAGCAATCGTCCAAAGATGCGATATCGGCTCAGCGGTCGATACGAAGGTTCTTACTTTCCATCCGCTTAGATTTCACTTTACGGGACGAGGCGTTAGACCTACGACCTGCCGCACAACCTCAAAACTTGAAGAAGAACTAAACCAGAAGCGTTGAAATTGCACGGAAATCTCTCGCTGATCGTTTAGAAGCCGACAAATTCGCCTGGCACGCGGCCCCCTCTGTCCTTGGATGAATTCACTGGCCGTGAAGCCTTCCTCGCACAAATAAATGAAGATTGGAATGATCCCAAGAAACACGTCACCGGCCTGATCGGTTTCGGCGGCGAGGGCAAATCCAGCCTGGCCAGAAAATGGGTGGATGATCTGCTCAAGGATTCAGAACAGATACAACCTGATGGAATCTTCTGGTGGGGCTTCTACGAAAACCGCTCCGTGGACGAATTTTCGAGGCTGCACTGAAATACATGAGCGGCGGCAAGATCGACCCGAAAGCCATCCCTTCTGCCAGCCATGCGCGCCCAGGTGATTGCCTCCATGCTCGGCTCGGGACGCTATCTCTTCGTCCTGGATGGCCTGGAAGTGATGCAGCACCAGGACGGTGACCAGTACGGCCTGATCCAGAGCAACGACCTGCGCGACTTCTTGGTCTACTTCGCCGCGCCCGAGCACGAATCCTTCTGCCTGGTGACCAGCCGTGCCCCACTGCTCGACCTGATGGAATACACCACCTACAGTCCACCGCGATGTGACCCGCCTGCTGCTGGAAGATGGGCGTAGACTTGCTCAGGCGATTGGGGTCAATGGCGATGATGCACAACTCGGCCAAAGTCATCACCGATTGGGACGGCCATGCCCTGACGATCAGCCTGTTAGGCGAGCTACCTGGCCGACCATTACGATGGTGACATCGCCCATCTGGATGACATTCCCCTGCCAACCGAGGATGAATCACGATACGAGCGCGTCCACCGCGTACTGCGCCGCTACGACGAACACCTGACCGACCCCGAACGCGAATTCCTGAAATTGTTTGCAGCGTTCAGAACACCAGTGCATGAAGATGCCTTTGAAAAAGTATTTGTGCCGTTATTGGGTGATGCCTAGGGCGACTCGCCGGGAAACCGGACGAAGTCAGCAAAGTTCGAAGCAAAAAGGGCGACTGATCCTTACGGGTCGCCCCTACATGCCGTCTTCGTCTCCTACCGCCTGCTGCGCCACGATCCCGCATCCGAAACCTACACCGCCCACCCACTCATCCGCAACCATTACCTGACCTTGCTTTCCAAAAGCTGAAGCACAGGAAAAAGGTGCCCACGAACAAATCAAAGATTACTACCTCTCCATCGCAGGCGACACGCCCCAATATCCCACCCTCGACGACCTGCGCCCGCTGATCGAAGTGGTGCACCATGCCTGCCAGGCCGAAGGCATAGAATGAACTTGGAATATTTACTGGGAACGCATCAGTCAAGAAGATCGGTTTGTGATTGTTCACCAACTGGGTGCATATGAGACAGACTTAATCAATTATCGGAATTTTTTCCAAAAGGATGGATCTTTAGAGAAACCATAAATAAGTATATCTGGCGCTAAAAGCGTTGGATAATCAACGCAATTGGCTTCCGCTTGAAGAACATGGGAACGTCTGAACGCCAGGCCGTACCTTTCTTCGAGCGTTTTAGTTGACGGTCACCGTTGAAGCAAAAGACTTGGGACAATGCAGGTAACATGTTACCGAAACTTGGCGGATCGTGTACGCCTCGCTTGGCACGCTGGAGAAGAGCGCCGAGGCCGCACGCCAGGCACTCGACCTGGCCCGCCGTGCGGAGAACAAGGCACGATGAATGTACATTGCATCGAGTTATTTAGCACGGTTGGACTGCACACCTCCACGGAGATATTCAGGATTAGCTAGTAAGACCTTTGCACAGGGCAGAAACACTAAATCGTGAGAGTACAGATTCAACTCCATTTATCTAGAAATTTGTCTGGATCCCGCGGCATTAATCATGCTGATCATTTACGTCGATCAACGGTAGATGCCGATTACGCCCGAAGAGTTACCGAAATAAACAAAGAGATTACTGTAGAAAATTGGCAAATGGTTCTATATAATTAGTCCATGTGTCATGCGTCCTCGGCAATCTGGAAGCGGATGCTGGTGACAATTATAATCCGCCCACGATCATTACGAGGATGCTCTCAAGATTACGCAGGGGCATTTCACATCGCAAATCGCTCATCGAAGCCCTACTGGCGCGCGGCAGATTTTTTGCCAGGCAATAAAAATTACGACGGGCCTTCAATGACCTGAACGAAGCCCTCGGCTACGCTGTTGAGGGCGAGTACCGTATCTACGAGGACGGATATTCGGGTTGCGCTGGCTGGGCACATTTGGCAAATGAAGAACCATCAAAGGCAAAAGCTGAAGCCGCGCGCGCGTTGGGAATGAGCAAAGAGATGGGCTATCACTGGGGGCAGGTGGATGCGAAGGAAGTGTTGGAGAAAATAAGAGGGTGCGTCGCACCAGGTTTGACGGGACAATTCCGCTCGATAGCGATTTGCCGATAAACGGATTCTCCGTCCGTGTGGTGCGACGCACTCCAATTCATCGTAAAATACCCCCCATGACCGATCCCTTCCCCCCCTCTGATTTGACGGGTGTTGGATTTAGCATTTCTAAATGATCTTTTGAAGTTACTGCAGCGGCGTTATAACCTCTGACCCAATCTGCGCCATCTGGGCACACAGTTTCTGATACATGGCTTGATCTTTGTAAACACCAACGATGGCCCCACCAGACCCGGCGAATTTAGCACTTGCACCGCAGGCGCGGGCCGTCTCTACCATCTGGATTTGCCATTCAGGCAGGCGGTAGAGTTGATTTCGGGTATCGAAATTCTCATCAATCAGCGTCCCTAATCGCTCAACATCTCCCTCTAAGAGCGCATTTCGCCCCTCTTCGGCCAAAACAGCAAAGCGTTGCATCGCATCTATAACATTCTTTTCGCCACGATTGTATCTGCTGCGAATATCATTGTGGAAGATTTCAGTTGGCTCGCTCAGGGCGGTGTGATAGGCTACGTAGATGTTTGGCAAAAGCGTTGGATTCAGTGGCTCGTAATGGTAGTGCGTTAACCCGCCGGAAAGCTGTTCTTGCTTTTGTGAAAAATCCATGTACACAACCCCTTCATAACATTGGACCACGCGATCTTGCAGACCACCGGCGATACCTAATTCTTCTTCCACAGATAAGACCAGGGTCGGCTGCGCCGGTAAGGGAATTTCAACTTGATAAAATTCCATCAAGGCGCGCAGGGTTGCAGTGATGATTGCACTGGAACCAGCCAATCCAACCTGTTGAGGAATGTTGGTTTCGTAGCGAATAGAGAAGTTACGGTCATGTAGTTCATTCCCCTGGGTTTGGCAATAATCCACAAAGAGCTTGATGGTAGCCTTTATCAGGCGGATACCACCATAATATCCATGTAATTCCACATCCTTCGCCAGATCATGGATGGAATGGAAGCGAGCGCGGTCCCGTTCGGCCAGAACAATTTCCACCGAATCCCATTCGTAGAGCACCACATTGGCCCAGAAATTGCGGAGGATAATGGAAATCGTTTTTCCGTGATAACCATCTGATGGGTTGCCAAGCAGGCCGGCGCGAGCGTAACCTTTTTTACGAATAATTTCCATCTAACAATTCACCCAGGTATTCTCGCAGGTTTGCACCATATTTCTCATCGGTCAAAGCAAACGTTAGGAACGCGCGGAAATAAGAATCAAAGTTGCCGATATCGAATCGCTTTTCATCAGGCTGCAGGAGTACGCCATATACTTTATGCCCCTCACGAATAAGGCGGCGGATGGCATCCGTGAGCTGGATTTCATTTCCAGCGCCAAAGCTTGTTTGTTCTAGCGCGTTGAAGATGATCGGGCTGAAAACATAGCGGGCGGCAATCGCCAAATTGCTGGGTGCAGTGTCTACAGATGGTTTTTCTACTACATCTTCCAATTCGAAGATTTCCCCGTTTTGGCGAGGGGCAGCAATGCCGTAACGGAATACTTCAGCAGGTGGCACTTCTTCAAAGGCGATGACCGCCGCCGCTTCCTTTTCTAAGAAGAGATTTTTCATCCGTTTGACAATGTCGCTTTTGGCGTGCATACCAATGATGGAGTCACCCAGTGCAACCACAAAAGCTTGTTTCCCAACAAAATTCTTAGCGCACAAAACTGCGTGTCCCAATCCCAGTAATTGGCGTTGGCGCGTAAAGTAATATCGCGCCGCCGTACGTTCAAAGGATAATTCACTCAAAAGCTCTTCTTTGCCCGTTTCTCGTAAATTTTGGGTCAATTCATTATTCAAGTCAAAGTGGTTTTCAATAGAGGCCTTACCGGAGCCGGTGATGAACAGTATTTGATTCAGTCCAACGCGCGTCAATTCTTCCACCACGTATTGGACCACTGGCTTGCGTCCTACAGGGAGCATCTCTTTGGGCTGCGATTTGGTAGCGGGCAACAATCGGGAACCAAGACCGGCTACAGGTACAACGGCAATATTAATATCTGTCATGGGCTGGTAGCTCCATCATCTTTGTTTGCGTCGAAATATTAAAATAAGTGTAGCATAATTTTTTTGATGGTTGAACTACTTTTTTCGCGTACAATACTCCCATGAAAGAAACCCTCTACTCCCGCAACGCCGTCTACGAAACCCTGCGCGCCAAACGCCGCCAGCCATTCAAGCTCGAAATCGCCGAGGGCGTCAAAGAAAAAGGCCGCCTGAGCGAAATTATGCGGCTTGCCAAAGAACGCAAGATTCCGGTCAAACGCGTCCCGCGCGGACGGCTGGAACGGCTGAAAGCCAACCATCAGGGCGTGGCGCTGGAGGTCAGCGGCTATCCCTACGCCGACGAAACTGACATTTTCGAACTGGCTGAAAAACGCAAGGAACCGCTCTTCGTCCTGCTGCTGGATTCGCTCAACGATCCGCAGAATTTTGGCACACTGCTGCGCACGGCGGAAGTGGTCGGCGTGCATGGCGTGGTCATCCCGCTGGCACGCACGGTGGGAGTCACACCGGCGGTGGTCAATGCCTCGTCGGGGGCTTCGGAGCATTTGCTGGTGGCGCAGGCCAATCTGCATCAGACCATCACCGCGCTGAAGGAGGCCGGGGCCTGGGTCATCGGTCTCGAAGGCGGTGGGCAGGCCCAGGGTCCAGACGAGGTGCGCCTGGATGGGGCTATCGGGCTGGTGGTCGGCTCGGAGGGCGAGGGCATGCGTCCGCTGACGGCCAAGTCCTGTGACATCCTGATGAAGCTGCCGATGAAGGGGCAGATCGAGTCGCTCAATGCGGCGGTTGCGGGGTCAGTCGCACTGTATCTGGCTTATCTTGCACGCAATCAAATGACATGTTAGACTTGTAAGACGCAGTTACCCCGCCCTTACATGATTTTGGAGGACAACTATGCCGCAAGCAACCTATCACTTCCCGCGCGGATTTCTATGGGGAACGGCCACCGCGTCGCATCAGGTAGAAGGCAACAACACCAACAATCAGTGGTGGAAGTGGGAGCAGGAAGGCCACACGAACGGACAAATCGGGCCTGGCCTGTGACTGGTGGGGGGGACGCTGGCGCGAAGATTTCGACCGCGCTGCCGAGGGCGGGCAAAACGCGCATCGTTTTTCGGTGGAGTGGAGCCGCATCCAGCCTGAACCTGATCGCTGGGACGAAGACGCTCTGGAGCGTTACCGCTCCATGCTGCGCGGCCTGAAAGAACGCGGCATGACGCCCATGGTCACCCTGCATCACTTCTCCGACCCGCTCTGGCTGTACGAAATGTGTGGTTGGGAAAATGATGATGTGGTGCCGCTGTTCGAAAAGTTCGTGCGCAAAACGGTGGAGGCGCTCAAGGAATACGTCACCACCTGGTGCACCATCAACGAGCCGAACGTCTATGCCTTGATGGGATATGTGACCGGTGAATTCCCGGCCTGCAATAAAGGCGTCGACATGGCGATGAAGGTGATGGCAAACATGCTGCGCGGCGCATGCTGCTGCGTATCGCGCCATTCACGAGATCCAGCCCGAAGCGCGGGTTGGTTATGCCTGGCAGCACCGTCCGATGGTGCGCGCAACGCCCTGGTCTCCGCTCGATCAACTGATGCGCAAAATCCGCTACAATGGTCTCAACATGGCTTTCCCATCCGGCGATGTCCACCGGCGTGATGAAAACCCCGGTTGGGCAATTTCCGGGTTCCCGAAGCCAAAGGCACGCAGGATTATTTCGGCCTGAATTATTACTCGGTCGAAACTGTCTGGTTCGACATTGCGCAACAGCAGGGAACTCTTCATGCGCGCCGGGTTATCCCGAAGATGCGGATATAAGCGACACCGGTTTCCTCGCCAACATCCCTGAAGGCTTGTTTCAGAGCATCAAATGGGCTACGAAATACTTTCCCCAACCTGCCCATCATCATCACTGAAAATGGTGTGGAAGATGCCGATGACGACCATGCGTCCGCGCTACCTGGCCCAGCACATCCACCAGATGTGGCGGCGGTCAACTTCAACTGGCCGGTCAAGGGCTATTTCCACTGGTCGCTGATCGGACAACTTCGAATGGGAACGCGGCTGGACGCAGCGCTTCGGCCTGTGGGCGCTGGACGTGGAAACCCAGAAGCGCACCAAACGTCCATCCGCAGATCTGTATGCCGAGATCTGCAAAGAGAACGGGCTCTCGTCCGAGATGGTGGAGAAGTATTGTCCTGAAGTGTTGGATAAGTTGTTTCCCGTTTAGACCATTGACCGTGGACAACGGACGATGGCATGGTCTACGGTCTATCGTCTGTGGTCTTTCCCAGCTCCAACCTGCCCCTATGCCCAAAACATTCTCCTCCCCCGTTGTCGTCTGCCGCCCCGCCTTGCCGAGCGACACCGCGGACGTGCTTGAGTTCACCAAATTCACCTGGGATGACGGAGATTACATCCGATACGTCTGGGCTGACTGGCTGGCCGACCCGCATGGTTTCCTGACCGCCGCGGAGTATGGCGGGCGTTGTGTTGGCATTGCCAAAATAACATTATCCGCGCCGGGGCAGTGGTGGATGGAAGGCTTGCGCGTGAATCCAAAATTCCAGGGGTTGCGTATTGGCTCCCACATCCACGAATACATTGACTGGTGGTGGCTGAAATATGGGGACGGAACCGCCCGCCTGATGACCAGTTCCGTTCGCCCCAAAGTACATCATCTGGCTGAAAAGTTGGGCTATACAAAAACCCTTGAAATGAAAGAGCTGGACGCTTCCATCCTGAAAGAAGAATGTAGGGCCTTTTCTCCTGTCAAAGCTGATGAAATCCAAACTGCCTTGCAAAAGGTTTTAGACACACCTTTGCTGAAATTAGGCAACGGTCTGTTTGACATAGGTTGGGATACTCTCCAACCGACTGAAGATATTCTGGTATCTATTCAGGGAAAAGGAAATGCTTATTGGTGGCGTGATAAAGATGGTCTGTTACTTGCCTGGGATGATGAGGATGATGATGGAGATGTACTCGGTATCGGTTTGCCTTCTTGCTCGTTAGACGCATTGCCAGATATGCTGCTTGATATCCGTCGACTGGCTGCTCAACGGGATTGCGTTGGTGTGTTCTGGATCGCACCGCTGAAAGAAGAGATTCTGTCCGCGGTGGAGGCTGCCGGTTACATCCATCACCGTGAGCATGATAATTATCTCTATGAAAAAAGACATGGATAAGAAACACAAAGACACAAAGTCACGAAGACACCAATTTCTCATTTTTTGTGCTTTTGTGTCTCAGTGTCTTTGTGGTAATCCGCAGCTTTTAAGATCTCATTATGAACCTCCCCACTGAATTTGTCCAAACCATCAAAAACACCTTCGGCGGGGATGGTGAAGCCTGGCTGGTTGCACTGCCTGATCTAATCACCGAAGCATCCCAGCGTTGGGGCTTGACGTATATTCAGCCTGTTCCCAATCTTTCCTACAATTATGTTGCTTTTGCAACAAGAACTCCCTCACCCCTAACCCCTCTCCCGCTGGGAGAGGGAGATGTCGTACTCAAACTTGGCGTGCCTAACCAGGAACTGACATCTGAAATCACCGCCCTGCGTCTCTACAACGGACGTGGCGCATGTCGCCTGTTGGATGCTGCCCCGGACAAAGGTATGCTGTTGCTCGAACAATTACAACCAGGTGGTATGTTATCCGAGTTGGAAGATGATGAGCGGGCCACACACATCGCTGCGAATGTGATGAGCCAGCTCTGGCGGCCAGTCCCTGAAAACATAGGAAACTTCATCCAACTCAAAGACTGGTTCGATGGATTCAAACGCCTGCGGAGACGGTTTGATGGCAAAACTGGGCCATTGCCAAAACGATTAGTAGAAACCGCCAAATCCTTATCGAAAGATTTGCTGGCTGAGAACAAAGATGAAACGCTATTACACGGCGATTTTCATCATTACAACATACTCAGGTCAGAACGCGGCTGGCTGGCAATTGACCCGAAGGGAGTGGTTGGGCCAAAAGGCTACGAGGTGGGGCCGCTGCTCATCAACCCGATCCATCGCTTCTTAACCGGTAGCAGCCCCGGATCCAGACAGAGAAGCGTATTGCTATCCTGTCCGAGCGGTTGAAAATAGGGCGGGAACGTATCCGCAATTGGGCTATCTGTCACGCCCTCCTATCCGCTTGGTGGAGCGTGGAGGATGGCGGTGATTGGAGTTATGCTATCCGCTGCGCTGAGATCATCATGCAGGCTTAAACAAAACAGCCTCCCGCGTGGGAGGCTGCTATTGAACGTCACTTGATTGCATACCCAGCAGGCCGAGCAGACTTACCGCGCCACCTACCAAAGCCAGCACTGCGCCAATCTTCTTGAACATATCCGTATTAAGTGCGAACACAAAGGCGGCTAATCCGTACCACTCTAATTTTTAAGTTGCGCAAGAAACTGTCCATTATTTTGAAATTTGGGGTTGTTTTGTGACATCTTTTGTGGAATAATGGATAATACATATCCGATTAAACATAAAAAGAGGGTGTTATGTCAAAAAATATTGTTGTTCTATCAGATGGCACAGGCCAGGAAGGCGGCAAGGGCCACGATACCAACGTCTACAAGCTGTTTCGAATGCTGGAAGACCGCACCGATAAACAGGTGGTTTTCTACGACGAAGGGCTTGGAACCGATTGGCGCAAGTTTACAGGAAATGCCTTCGGCGCTGGCTTTTCGGAAAATCTGTTACAGTGTTATCAATTCATTTATGATAATTACAATGCCGGGGACAAAATATTCCTGTTTGGTTTCAGCCGCGGGGCGGCAACGGTCAGAAGCCTGGTCAGCTTTATCCATTATTTTGGCATTCTCCCAAAATCTCGTCCGAAATTGATCAAAAAGGCTTTCAAGCTATATCGGAGAGGCCGGAGAGGGCAAAATATTGAGGGATGGGAAGATGTGCTGAACGAAAAAGCAAACCAGTTTGTGCATGAACACCCCAATCAATGGGCCCAGATCGAATTCCTGGGAGTATGGGACACTGTGCCTGCCATAGGATTTGTGGCAGTGGCCGGGCTTAATACATTCCTCGGAAATATCTTTAAATATAACTTCCATGATTTCAAGTTACACCCAAGCGTTAGAAATGCGTATCACGCCTTATCCATTGATGATGACCGTTTGTGGTTCCATCCATCATTGTGGACGGAAAAGACCCGGGAAGAACAACTTGTGGAACAGGTCTGGTTCAGCGGCGCTCATACGGATATTGGCGGCGGCTTCAAAGAACCCGGCCTGTCGGATATTACTTTGGAGTGGATGATAGAGAAGGCAGTAAACTTTGGCCTGCGGCTTTATCTCGGTTCACGCAAATATTGGAATTTTGTTGTCGCACCTGATCCTACTGATCTATACCACCCGGCTCGCAAGGGATTTGGAAAAATATTTGTCGAAGGAAAAAGAGATGAGGTTTGGAAAAAACAGAATGCGGATGCTGCATTCGGACTGCCAATCATCCATAAAAGTGTTCTGGACAGGCACGAGAGAGGCGTTCACAGCTATGGAGCTGAAGGTGACAAAAGTCTCCGGATATTATTAGAAGAAACCTGTAAGAGTTCAAATTATTTTGAAGCCTCAGAGTTCAAGAAAGTTCTCAGGCAAAAATTCTACGAAGCCATAAAGTTCGAATGGAAGAAATATGACTGGGAAAAAGAACAATATGCATACCTGGATTTTGAGGATTGGATAAAAAATCAAAATACAAAGAGTACTATCGTTCCTATGATTGGGATTTTCACAAAGCTTATATGGAAGATGGGTATAAAGAGTATTGTATAAAAAGTTGGAAAGAAAATAAGAAGCTCAATTCACGAAAAGAATGGATGAAGGACAACCCTTATAGTAATGACAAAGGCCTTGACCCAAACTGGCTGGAGGGTTATCAACCCTACAAGGATTGGCTTGAAGAGCACACAGAGGAACATGATAATCAAATCTATTATGTTGAGCCCGTCAGGATGTTGAAAGATTTTGAATTCCCAGATAACAAACGAATGATCTTGCGAGACTATGATGAAGCAACCTGGCAAGAAATATTTACTTATGACGGAGAAGAGCGAAAAATAAACTATGAACGCGTCTTCGACCGGTTAGAAGAGCGAGGTAAATGGAATGAGAACAGAACTCGATCGCGACTTAAATCGTTGGAGAGGCAAGGAATGAAGTAGTTAGTTTAGAGTTCCATAAACCTCCTTCGCCATTGTGCGAAGGAGGTTTTTAATGTGGTGCACCGACATAATAGAGGTAAAATCAATCTCTGTGCATACATCTTGGATCAGTAAATTCTTATGACAACAATATCTCAACCCGCTGAATTCACCTTGCAACGCAAGCATACGGTCAATCGCAGCAATGCTGCCAGATGGATCGTTTCACATGCTATCCGTTATTGGCCGATCATCATTATGGTCATCATCGGTGCGTTTGGGAACGCCGCGCTGGCGGCGGTCATGCCGCTCATGGTTGGCGATGCCTTTGATCAGATGCTGATGCCGATCCGGATACCAGCATCCTGCTGCCGCTGGCTCTGATGTTGGGCGGATCACAGGTCGTGCGCGGCGTGTTGCAGCTTGGTCGAAATTTTGGCGCGGAATTACTCGCACAGAAAATCGAACGGGACATCCGTGACGAGTTGTATGTCTCCCTGCTGGGCAAGAGCATGACCTTTCACAATCTGCAGCCAGTGGGTGACACCATGGCACGCGCCACCAACGATGTGCGTGAAGTCAATTTCATGTTCAGCCCAGGGTTCAACCTGGTAGCCGGCTCGCTGATGTTCCTGATCATGCCGCTTACCTTTCCATTCCTCCCGACATATTTCCAGTGCTTTTTGCCGATTGGGACTTCCTGCATCCTTCGCTGGTATTTGCCCCCACTCTTTTTACAATTGCTTATTTCATCTTTTTGTCCTATTACCTTAGAACCCTTTCACCTATCACGGATGAAGTACGCAGCACATTCGGGACGATGAACACACATCTCTCGGAAGCGCTCGACGGTGTGGAAATCATGAAGGGCGCGGCGCAGGAAGATGCCGAGATCGACCGCTTCGTGACCAACGCCCGACGCGTGCGCGATGCCTTTGTGCGACAAGGCGACCTCGAAGCGCGATTCCTGCCCAACCTGTTCCTGGGCATGACCTATGCGATTGGCCTGGTGCATGCCCTGTTTCTCTTCCGTGACGGACTGATTACAACCGGCGGTGTGGTGGCTTACTTCGGTTTGTTGCTGATGTTGGGGTTTCCCACCTTCGCTTCGACATTTGCCTACACCCAAATCTCACTGGGACTCTCCAGTGCGCGCCGCATCCTTGAACTGATCAACCGCGAAACCGACCTCGACCAGAATGCTGCTGGCTACACAGGCGTGATGCGTGGCGAGATCGAGTTTCGAGATGTCTCATTTACCTACTTCCTCTCCCTGAGGAGACAGGACGGGGGTGAGGGTGGATGAAGAACCTGTGCTGGAAAATATATCCTTCAAGGTCAGGCCAGGACAGACCGTTGCCATCGTCGGGCAGACGGGCGCGGGCAAGACTTCGCTGGTCAAGCTCCTCAACCGCACCTACGATGTGACCGGCGGGCAGGTGCTGGTTGACGGTGTGGATGTCCGCGAGTGGAATCTGGCTTCCCTGCGCTCACAGATCTCGATGATCGAGCAGGACATCTTCCTGTTCTCCCGCTCTATCAGCGATAACATCGCTTTTGGGAAACCGGGGGCAGGTTTGGGGGAGGTGGAAGCGGCGGCAGAATCAGCCCAGGCGCACGACTTTATCCAGTCCTTTGACGAGGGTTATGAGACCGTCATCGGAGAACGCGGCGTCACGCTTTCCGGCGGACAACGCCAACGGCTGGCGCTGGCGCGCGCCTTTATGACCGATCCGCATATCCTGATTCTGGACGACTCCACTTCGGCGATTGACTCGGCCACCGAGGACAAGATCCAGCGCGCGGTTGCCAACGCTGCCCGGGGACGCACAACCTTCCTGATCACGCATCGCCTGTCGCAGATCCGCTGGGCGGACTTGATCATGGTGATGCGCAAGGGACGTATCGCGGCCATTGGGGACCACGACGAGTTGATGCGCACATCGGAAGCGTATTCGAGGATTTTTAGAGAATAAATTCTCAACTGTCATTGCGAGCCCCGAGTGCAGCGAAGGCCGACGTGGCAATCTCATGTTTCTTTGATACTTGAGATTGCCACGCCCTCGCTTCACTCGGGCCTCGCAATGACATATGGAGACCTATGGGATTTTTTGGTGGACTTAACGCAGAACAATATGACCGTCAATACTCCGACCGGCAGTTGATTGGCCGCATTTCGGAGTATTTCGAACCGCAGAAGAAGCGCCTGCTGGGGTTTCGGGGCTGGTGGTGGCAATTGCAAGCGTTGGCGCGACTCTGCCGGTTGTGGTATCTCGTGGCGTGGATCTGGTGGCAGACGCCATTCAGGGAGGCAGCCTGGGGGGCACATTGTCGGTGACCAATATCATTTTGTTGGTTGGCCTGGCGCTGTTTTTCGTAGGCGTAGGCATCTGGGGTTTGAACTGGGCGCGCCGTGCGCTGGTAGTGCGTTCGGTTGGAGATGTGGTACTGGAACTGCGCACCAAGGCCTTTCACGCTGCTGCCGAGCATGACCTTTCCTTTTACGACCAATTCTCATCCGGGCGTATCGTTTCGCGCATCACCACCGATACCAACGATTTTGGTCAATTGGTAGTGATCGTTACTGACGTTTCGGCGCAGATGTTCCAGGCCATTATTCTGGGCGTGATCCTGGTGCGCACCGAGTGGCGCATGGCACTGTTGATGTTTGCCTTCGTACCGTTCATTTTCCTGGTTGCGCTGGGATTCCGTGCCATGGCGCGCCGCGTCACTAAGCGCGGTATGCAGGCCATGGCGGATGTCAATGCGACCATCAAGGAAACAGTCAGCGGCATCTCGATTGCCAAGAATTTCCGCCAGGAAGAGAGCATCTTCCAAACCTTCGACGCTTCCAACCAGCAATCTTATCGGGTCAATATCCAGCGTGGTTTTATTCTTTCGTTGGTCTTCCCAACGCTCAACGCGCTGGGCGGCATCTTCACGGCGGTGCTGGTATATGCGGGCGGGCTGAGCATCACAGCAGGGCATGGTTACCGCCGGAGCCTGGTACCTGTTCATCATGAGCCTCGACCAGTTCTTTTTCCCCATCCTGAACCTGTCCGCTTTTTGGGCGCAGATCCAGCAGGGACTGGCCGCCGCCGAACGCGTCTTTGCCCTGATCGATGCTGATCCAAATGTCATTCAGACGGATAAAATGGACGTGCCCCGCTTAAAGGGATTGGTCTGCTTCGAGAACCTGCACTTCCGTTATACGGACAAAGAACCGGTTCTCACGGACTTCGACCTGTGTATCCAACCCGGAGAGAATCTGGCCCTGGTCGGACATACCGGCGCGGGCAAGTCTTCGATTGCAAAATTGATCGCGCGCTTTTATGAGTTCCAATCTGGCAAACTGACAGTTGATGGGCACGATATCCGCACCTTTGACTTGCAAGCCTATCGCCGCCAGTTGGGGATTGTTTCGCAAGTGCCGTTCCTGTTTTCAGGCACGGTGGCGCAAAATATCCGCTATGCCAAGCCTGAAGTGCGCGATGACGGAGATGCTCGAGATGGCGCATCGCATCGGCGAAGGGCGAGTGGCTCGAAACTCTGCCCGATGGCTTGCACACAGAAGTGGGGGAACGTGGCAACCGTCTATCGATGGGGCAGCGTCAATTGGTGGCTTTGATGCGGGTTTTGGTCCAGAAGCCGGCCATCTTCATCCTGGATGAAGCCACTGCCAGCATCGATCCGTTCACCGAGTGGCAGATCCAGCAGGCTTTGAGTCTGATCCTGGAAAATGCCACCAGCATCCTGATCGCGCATCGTCTGTCCACAGTCAAAGCCGCGGACAGAATCGTGGTGATGGACAATGGCGCTATCATCGAAGAAGGGCAATCATGATGGCTTGCTGGCGCAGGATGGGCATTACGCCAACTTGTACAACACTTATTTCCGGCATCAAAGCCTGGCTTATATCGAGCAAGCGCGCGAGATGGTTGAAGGGGATTAAAAATTCGGCCTGCAATGGAACTGCAGGCCGAACAAGCATTTGAATATAAGTGCAACGCACTTGAATACTGAAGTGCGTTGCACTTTTTCCAAAATTTAACGAACTATGCACCAGGTGGGTTTCTAACGCCTGCTTTTAAGCCACATCAGGGCTATGACCGTTTTAGCATCATTGAATTCTCCGTTGTTCAGCATACTTAGAATCTCTTCCCAGGAATATTCCAAAATTCGGATATCTTCGTTCTCCTGTTCCACGCCTCCCCCTTGCGCAATCTTATCTACGCTGCGAACTTCCGCATAATAAAGAAAAATCTTCTCCGTACTCCCCCCGGGAGACACATAAAAATCTCCGATATGTTCCAGGGTTTCGACTTTGTAGCCAATTTCTTCAATCAATTCTCGTTTGACCGTTTCTTGTGGCTCTTCGCCCTTTTCAATTACCCCGGCTGCCACCTCGGTTATCCAACCCGTCCCGTGTTTTTCGGGTTCATAGGTGGGATACCTGAATTGTTCCACAAGGACCACCTTCCTGGTATCTTTGTTCCAGATCAGCGCCGCGACTAAATCACCACGTTCTATTTTTTCTAATGGTGACGGTTCAACCCAGGAGCCATTGAAATTCTCGTAACGCAGCCTGGCTTTTATCACCTTAAAAAAACCATCTCTGACGGTTTTTTCTTCTATGATCTCAACTTTTTTCATATCTAATCCAGACTTTTTTTCGGGGAGGTTGTTTGCACTTGGTTGTAATTATATACTAATCTGCTTTTGAAGTTCTGTTCATGCTAGACCACAATCCCTTTGGACGATATCCTAACGCATCCGCCATACTTCCTTTACGGGATTTCATGAGCTATGTGTGGTGTTTTTCGATGATGATAAAATGGCTGCATTACACCGGGCCATCCTTGAAGGAAACCAATGAAAATGGAAGAGAGATAAATGGCATATTTATACTTGGCGTTGGCAATACTTGCTGAAACAATTGCGACAAGCGCACTCAAGGCTTCAGAAGAATTTACCAAATTACTCCCCAGTGCAATTGTGCTTATTGGCTATGGGATATCTTTTTATTTTATGACTTTGGTTCTACGAGCGATACCAATCGGCATTACGTATGCAATATGGTCTGGCGTGGGCATTATTTTGATAGCGACTGTCGGTGCAGTTCTATATAAAGAAATCCCGGATTTGCCCGCCATCATCGGAATGGGGCTAATCATAGCTGGCGTGGTTGTTATCCATCTGTTTTCAAAGACCGTTGCACACTAATGCCGCGACTATCTAAAGTTCAAAGGATGCGGCACTAAACAATTATCTGAACTGAAAGGATTAAAATAATGGCAAATTTGATTCCCGTCATTATCATCGCTGCTATAGGTGGTATCGCGGTTACTTTGCAAGCGCAGTTTATGGGCTTGATGGACAAGAATATTGGCACGCTTGAAAGTATGTTTATTACATATGGAATCGGCGGTTTGATCATTGGATTTGCAATGCTTGCTAACCGGGGAGGGAACTTGTCAGCTTGGGGAAGCGTTCCCTGGTATGCTTTGTCTGCTGGAGTGCTTGGCTTGATCATCGTTGGCACGATAGGCTATAGCACACCGCGCCTGGGATTGGTGACTACACTCACCATTTTGGTTGCTTCACAGTTCATTGTGGGCGCTTTGTTAGATCATTTCGGAATACTTGGAGCAGACTTGCGACCACTCAACCTGACGCGATTAGGCGGCATTGGGGTGATGATGTTGGGGGTCTGGTTGATCATTCGCTGATTGAATGTAATCAAACCAAAATATTATGAATAGAAATACATTGTTACTTGTAACCGTTATTACGGAGGGCGGTTTATATTTTTTGGGGCTGGCGCTAATGAACTCTGCTGAAATAGAGTTGCGCTCAGTGTTCAACGTATCATGGATATCAACAATTTACGCGCTGCTGTTGACTTTCCCCATGTTTGTTGTCCTATACCTTGTTGAGCGCTCAAAATGGGAGCCAATTGTCCAACTCAGGAATGAAATGGACGAGAAAATTCTGCCGATTTTCTCGAATTGCAATTTGATTGATTTGGCTGTGATCGCCTTTTTTGCAGGGGTGGGGGAAGAACTCTTCTTTCGTGGCTGGATGCAGGCCGTTCTGGCGGAAAGATCCGGGATAGTGATCGGGATTCTGGTAACCAGTCTTGTTTTTGGACTTTTACATTATCTCTCCACGGTGTATGCCGTCTACGCCTTCGTCACGGGGATTTATCTGGGTGTGATCTATTACGTTTCTGGCAATTTGTATATTGTGATGGCGATCCATGCGATATATGATTTTATCGCCCTGGTGTATTTGGTTAGAAAGGGGAAATCGGACTTATGAATAACAAACGCGTACTTGGTTTTGGTGAATTCGTTGCTTTAATGGCTATGATGATAGCCATTGTGGCGCTTTCGACGGACGTGATGCTTCCGGCACTTTCGGACATCGGTGAATCTCTGGCTGTCCAACGAGACAATTCCACCCAATTGATTGTGTCGTTTTTATTTTTAGGCCTGGCAGTTGGACAGATAGTCTATGGACCGTTATCCGATAGCGTTGGCCGAAAACCCGTGATTTATGCAGGATATGTGCTGTTCATCTGCGGATGCCTGCTCTCGATGTTTGCTTCCAACTTTTCTGTCATGTTGCTGGGACGCTTGCTGCAAGGCGTTGGAGTCGCAGGGCCGCGCAGCGTCGCAGTGGCATTAATTAGAGATCAATATGAAGGACGCGCAATGGCGCGAGTGATGTCATTTGTTATGGCGGTCTTCATCCTTGTACCTGTGATCGCACCCACTTTTGGGCAGGCCATTCTCACATTCGCGAATTGGCGCGCGATCTTTGGCGCACTATTGACATTGGCCTTTATTACTGCCGTCTGGTTTGCTATCCGGCAACCTGAAACCTTGCCCCAAAATCGACGCATACCATTCTCTTTGAAACGCATATTGTCGGCCATTCGAGAAATCTTTGCCAATCCAATTGCTTTAGGGTATACCATTGGCGCGGGGCTTATTTCCGGTGCATTTCTTGGCTATTTGAACTCAGCGCAGCAGATATTCCAGGTGCAATATGAACTTGGTGCACGGTTCCCTCTTTATTTTTCCACCATCGCACTTGCAATTGGGGGCGCATCCTTCCTGAACGGGAAACTGGTGCTGCGTTATGGGATGCGATCTTTGTCCAATTGGTCAGTCCTGACTCTCGTTATACTTTCAATAACTTTTAGCATAATTGCTTCTATGCTCGGTGGCAATCCGCCATTGTTTGCTCTCATGATTTATTTGATGACTTCGTTCTTCTGCGTTGGGATATTGTTTGGAAACCTGAACTCTTTAGCGATGGAACCCCTCGGGCATATTGCCGGAGTTGGTGCAGCCGTTGTGGGATCACTTTCAACATTTATCTCTGTTTCACTCGGAACCTTGATCGGTCAAAGTTACGATAACACCATCCTGCCTTTGGTTGGTGGATTTGCAATTCTCAGCGCACTATCCATAGTTAGCATGCGCTGGGCTGAGAGTAGACATGAACATGCCTGAATTGATAAACGAGTGCCTATAAAAACGAATTAGGCGCAAAGGAATATCCCCGTGAAACATCTAAGCAAATACCAAAAAATGGGGTGGATTGCAGTCGGTTTTTCTGTTGTCATTACTTGTTTATGGGCATTTTGGGGAGCTAACGAGACATTTCATGAAGGGTGGTATTACGAATCATTCATGATGAATGTTGGTCTGGCGCTAATACAATATTTTAGTCCAATGTTCATCTTTATGGGGGTGGGTATCATTTCAATCTATTGGCATCGAGTTGGCGGAGTTATCCACATCGTAGCTGCATTATTAGCTGCCTGGTTCTTTAACATATTTACAAACACAGTTATCATTTTCATCATTATGCCGTTGATTGGGATAGGTATTTTTTATTGGTATGGAAGCCCTCCTCCACGAAAAGTAGCGGCGCGATGGATGATAGGGTTGCCCTTATTGGTGGCACTGGTTGCCGGCAGTGTTCCTGCTTATCGGGTATCTCAACGCATTACAGATAGAAACCTTGACGCGCAATTAGTGGTTGGAAATGAAATAACTCTTATGTGGGCGCCAAGTGGTCCAGGTTGGCCGGGAGAAGGAAACAATTGGTATGAGGCAGTTCGAGTATGCCAATTACTCAATCAGGATGGGAAAACCGTTGCATCTGAGCCACAAAATATCTGGCGCTTACCAACAGTGGATGAAGCTGTTCGGTCAATGGCTCTTCATGGAGAAAACAGTCGTGGGGTATGGGATGATAAAAATGCGAAAGCCATTTATGAAAGAAGACCAGATAAAGAGTTCCCCCTTTGGGATATCTATTCTCAAGTAATTTATTGGTGGACTGCAACAGAATTAGATCAAGAAAATGCTTACATCATTGTCTATGATGGAAAAGTTTGGCCAAGAGCAAAACAACTGGATATGGGATATTTAGGATTTCGGTGTGTGAAGTAGATGAAGCAAGAATTGAAGCTAATTGAGGCAGGAGGCAGTTAGGGCAATCACAATCGAATTGCAATTCCTGTGCCTAACCCTGCATTAGCTTTTGTAGATATATTTCAATTGAAGTACGCGTATAAGAATCTACCTGCAACTTGAGCGCTTCTTCTGGCTTAAACCAAGCATATTGTTGTGCTTCATCGTTCAGTACCACATCCATGCTGTCCGTTTTGGCAGCAAAATCAAAAAAGATGAAGTGACGATGCTTCCAGAAGGCGGGATCATAGATGAACTGCTGGAAGTTGATGAACTCCAGATTGTAGATGTCCAGCCCGGTTTCTTCCTTGGCCTCGCGGACGGCGGCTTCTTCGATGCGTTCGCCCAGTTCCACATGCCCGCCGGGGACCACGTACGCGCCCGGCCACTTGTGCGATTCAAGCAGCAGGATTTCGCCTTTTGAGTTGAAGATGAAAATGCCAACCGTCGGTTCGGGGAATTGTTGTTCAGTCATGGGGAGGATTATACCGAAATATGCCCATCAAAACAAAACGCCTGCAACATGAGTTGCAGGCGTTTGCCAGTGTCTAGTGTTCGGTCAGCAGTTCAACTGCTGACCAAGCAAGGTTCAACTAATCAAAAGATTTCAGCGCATCTTCCATCGTGGGGTAGAAGGGGATATTGTGCAGAAACCCGGCCAAATTGAGCACGGAGTACACATTCGGGGAAGCGCCTGCCAGCTTGAAATAAGGGGATTTATAAGGTTCGCCGCTTTCACGGCCTGTTTCGAATTCTCCCTCAGGCGTGCACTTCTTGAAGATGTTATGCAGCGCCCGCAAGCCCGCGCTGGAGATGTGTGTCAGATTCCCCATATCAAGCAACAGATAATGGACTCCGCTATCAAAGGCCTGGCAGGCTTGTTCGTACAGGTCATTTTCACTGGCAGCATCCAGGGTGCCGCTCAAGTGGAACACGGTCACATTTGCCTTGCTTTCGGCTTGCGAACTTGTGATCGACAGGCTGTCTGTCATTGGATGCCTCCTTACTAATGAACCCGGATTGCTGAGTGCATTATACATTAATCATATAAGGGAATCCGCGCTCCCGTTGACCTTGCCTGCTTCATCCGAAAACAGATACAACATTGCCGAGACGATCTCTTTCGGAGATGTACCCTTTCCGGTGCCTTTTACATCAATGGCTTTGACCTGGATCACGTTGACGGTCACACCCGTTCCTGCGAATTCATCTGCAAGGGTCATCAGCAAGGTTTCCTGTGCTGCTTTGCCCATGGCATAGGCGCCCATCTTGGCAGTTGGCTTATTTGCCAGCGGTGAGGAAACCCCGATCACCCGTCCCCAGCCATTGGCGGCCAGCTTGGGCGAAAATGCTCGCAGCAGGTGGATGGTCGTCCAGGCGTGCTGGTTGAGCATGAACTTGAACGCCTCCGCATCGGACTCCGCGAGGGTCTTGCCACCGGTCCAGCCGCCGACCAGGTGGATCAGGGCATCGACTCGCCCAAATTTAGCGGAGACAGCTTCGGCTGAGTCCTGAACCGCGTCTGCATCCAGCAGGTTTGCGGTATGGGTCAGGATGCGGTCTTCGGGTAAATTCAGGTCTCTAGCCAGGGAATCCAATACATCCTGATTGTCGCTTATCAAAGCCAGGGAGGCTCCCTGTTTTGCAAAGGTAAGTGCGGCAAGCTGCCCCAGAACCCCGGTCGCGCCGGTGATGACGATAACTCGGTTTTTCATAAAGTTACTCCACTCCCTGAGCGGAGCGATAGCGTAGTCGAAGGGCCTGTATCAGTTAAGGGCGCTTCGACTACGGCCTGCGGCCTCCGCTCAGCGAGAAAACTAATTCTGCAATGCCTCGATCTGTTTCTCGCTCATGCCTGCCAAAATCGGGCGGTCGGTTTGCTCGACCAGATGCGGCTTGCCAGAGAAATCGATGAAATGGCCTGACTTGGAAGCCTTGGTTTCAAGGTAGAAGCGGTTGTGCTCGTTGGTTTCCATGATGTGCGGGATGCGGTCGCTGACGTTCACGCCATACTGCGTGAGCTGGTTGACCTTGTTGGGATTGTTGGTGATCAGGTTGATGGACTTGACCTTGAGCGAGTGCAGCATGTGCGCCGCCACGGCATAGTCGCGCTCGTCATCGCGAAAGCCCAGGGCGATGTTGGCCTCGACCGTATCCAGTCCCTGGTCTTGCAGGCTGTAGGCGCGGATCTTGTTGATCAGGCCGATACCGCGGCCTTCCTGGCGCAGGTACAGCACCATGCCTTTTTCCATCCCGCCGATCATCTTGAGCGCGGCTTCGAGCTGGTCGCGGCAATCGCAGCGCAGCGAGCCAATCGCGTCGCCGGTCAGGCACTCGGAGTGCAGGCGCACGGGCACGTCTTCCGCCGTCGATGATTTCGCCCTTGATGATGGCAACATGTTCCTTCTCGTCGCGGTTGTTCCAAAAAGCCACGATGTGGAAATCGCCAAAGCGGGTGGGTAGTTCGGCAATGGCCTCGATGTGTACGCAGACGTTGTCCTTGCCCAGGCCGTCACATTCGTGACAGCAACCTTCTTCGATCAGTTCTTCGATTACTTCATGTGTAAGTGTTGTCATTTTGACCTCTTTATTAATTCGTCCTGAGCGGAGGGTTGAGCTTGGCGAAACCGCAGTCGAAGGACGCTTCGACTGCACTGCGTTCCGCTCAGCGCGATAAATCAATTTTATATTTTAACAGTACCCCGCCATCATCCCACGCTTCGGCATCCACCAGCTTCAGCGGGATGGCATCGCTGCGGACCAGTCCCGAGCCTGCTGCCATTGTGGGAGCGGATTCGCCCCCGAAGACCATCGGCGCGACGTAGGCGGTAATCTCGTCCACCAGGCCGAGACGCAGCAATTCAAAGTTGAGTGTACCACCACCTTCAACCATCAGGCGCTGGATGCCGAGCTCTTTGAGCGTGTGCAGGGCTTGTGGGTAGATCCACGCGTTCAGTGTTGTGGACGAAGACTTCGACACCCCGTCCGCGCAGGAATTCAAGCTGTTCTTTAGATGTCTTTTGGGTGGTGAATATTACGATTCGGGCCGGGCCAGCCGTCAGGAAATCGGAAGCAGGCTCGAGGTCCGCGACTGAGACGATGCCCACTTTGACGGGATTTGGCATCAGCCCGCGCGCTTCTCGTTCGGCGCGCAACTCTGGAGATTTGACCGTCAGCTTGGGGTTTTCATCCAGCAGCGTGCGCCCACCGACCATAACGGCGTCCGCTTCGGAGCGCATTTGATCCACGCGCTCTTTATCGCGCTTGGACGAAATGGTTGCGCCGCGCCGCTTGAAGGTATCGATCTTGCCATCGGCGGTCATGGCGACGTTGATAAGTACGTAGGGTTTATCCACGAGATTTTGAGGGCTTGAGTGCCCGTTTTCTTACACGGTCACTTTTTTTGCCACGAATTGCACGAATCTCTCGAATTTTTCGTGCCAATTTGTGTAAATTCGTGGCTAAATTACTATATCTCAAACTACAACCCAGCTTCCTCGAGCAGCTTGTTTATCACATGAACTGTGATCTGGTGATGGCGCTCGCGCACATCCTCGAAGATGCGGCGCGCGTGGCCTTTGGCCCAGTCCGTCCCGATCATCGCGCGGAAGATGGGCAAGACGTACAGCATACGCCCAACCCTGCCAATGAACGCCTCAATGTGCGGCAGGATTTCTTGGTACCCGCTGGTGATGCATGCGCAATAGAATGGCGAATAATGTGCCCCATCGTTCTTGCTTTCCAGTTCGAAAATCTCTTCAAAATATTTGCAATCTTCAACCGGGATTTGCTTTGGCAGTGCCTGCAAGAAGGACATGATCTGATAGCGGTGCCAGTCCGCTACCTGCTCTTTGGTTGGCTTAGTGCCACCCTGGTAGGCAGCCAGCGCCTCCTGCACCTCATCGTACAGCACAGATTGCGGCTTGGTGCGATCTTCCGGTAGGCCCGGCTCGTAGATCCATCCATGCACATCCACCTTTTCGAAGACTTCCGGCAGTTCACCCTTGAAGAATTCCAGGAATTTTTCAGTGGTCAGTGACTGGAATTGATAGGTGCTGGTGTATTTCTGAATGAAGGCATCGAAGCGTTCGCGCCCAACCACGTATTCGAATTCTTTGATCAGGAAAGCGCCTTTGTAATATGGCATGATGGTGAAAGTTGCATCCGGGTCGCGGCCTTCAGATGGGACTTTCAGGCAGGTCAGCGGAGAGTCCATCCAATGCGTTCCATGGCTTCGAGTAAGCGGTGCTCCTCGTAAACAGTCATCAGGTCGACCACATCCTTCCCTTCCAACACTTCAGTAATACGCCTTTCGGCGTAAGTGGTCCAGCCTTCGTTCAGCCAGAAATCTTCCCAGGTGGCGTTGGTCACCAGGTTGCCCGTCCAGGCATGGGCCAGTTCGTGCGTGATGAGCGCGGTCTGGCCGCGGGTGCCAAAAATGGCGGTGGGCGTCAGGAAGGTCAGGCGCGGGTTTTCCATCCCGCCATACGGGAACGACGGCGGCAGGATCAGCAAATCGTAGCGCCCCCACAGGTATGGCCCCAGCAGTTTTTCGGCCTGCACGATCTTTTCTTCGTTCTCAGCGAACTCCCAGGCGGCGGCTTCGACCGTCTCTGGCTCGGCGTAGACTCCGGTACGCGGCCCTATTTCCTGGAAGACCAGATTGCCGGCCCCCAGCGCAAACAAATAGGACGGGATCGGCTGCGGCATCTTGAATGTGAAGGCACGCGTTTCGCCTCGTTCTTCAACTCCAATCTGCTCGGCGGCCATGACAGCGGTCAGC
>CAWBTW010000012.1:0-123304 GCA_963791785.1 uncultured Chloroflexia bacterium
GGCGGCGGGGAGAAACGTATTGAAGCCCAACACAAAAAGGGACGCCTGACCGCACACGAACGCATCGATTTGCTGCTCGATAAAGGCTCTTTCCGTGAAGTGGATGCCTTTGTCAAACACCGCACACACGACTTCGACTTAGACAAACAAAGGTTTTTGAGCGATTCAGTCGTAACAGGCTGGGGCACAATTGACGGGCGACTGGTGTACGTTTTCTCCCAAGACTTCACTGTCTTCGGCGGCTCGCTGGGCGAAGTGCACGCTGAGAAGATCGTCAAGATCATGGATATGGCGCTCAAGAACGGTGCGCCTTTGATCGGCCTGAATGATTCAGGCGGCGCGCGCATCCAGGAAGGCGTGGTTTCGCTGGGCGGCTATGCGGACATCTTCCTGCGCAATACGATGGCTTCAGGAGTCGTCCCACAAATTTCGGCCATCATGGGGCCGTGTGCGGGCGGTGCTGTCTATTCCCCTGCCCTGACCGATTTCATTTTTATGGTGCGCGGCTCATCTTATATGTTCGTGACCGGGCCAGAAGTGGTTAAGTCGGTCACGCACGAAGAAGTCTCGTTCGAAGACCTGGGCGGCGCCTCCGTACATTCAGAAGTTTCCGGCGTGTGCCACGTGGCCGCCGATAGTGAAGCCGACACGCTTTATCTCATCCGCAAACTGTTTGGTTTCCTGCCGTCCAACAACATGGAAGATCCGCCCGTAATCACAGGTGGAGACAACCCGCTTCGGCGGGAAGAGGCGCTGGACAGCATTATTCCAGATGACCCCGGCAAGCCATATGACATGAAGGAAGTCATCCGCATGGTTGTGGATGATGGGCAGTTCTTCGAAATCCACGAAGCGTATGCGGCCAACATCGTGGTCGGGTTTGCGCGCCTGGGTGGGCATTCAATAGGCATCGTAGCGAACCAACCGGCCGTATTAGCAGGTGTGCTGGACATCAACGCCTCGGACAAGGCCGGGCGCTTCGTGCGCTTCTGCGACTCGTTCAACATCCCCATTTTGACCTTTGAAGACGTGCCCGGATTCTTGCCCGGTACCGGACAGGAACACGGCGGGATCATCCGCCACGGAGCCAAGCTGCTGTTTGCTTTCTGCGAGGCGACCGTTCCCAAGCTGACAGTGATCACCCGTAAGGCCTACGGCGGCGCTTACGATGTGATGTCGAGCAAGCACATCCGCGGCGACGTCAACCTGGCCTGGCCCAGTGCTGAGATCGCCGTGATGGGGCCGGAAGGCGCGGTCAACATCATCTTCCGCAAGGAATTGGCAGAGGCCAAAGATCCCGTCAAGCGCAAAGCGGAACTGGTAGCCGAATACCGCGAGAAATTTGCCAATCCTTACGTGGCTGCTGAGCGCGGCTACATCGATGATGTGATCGAGCCGCGCGAGACGCGTCCGCGATTAATCAACGCACTGGAAATGCTAAGCAACAAACGCGATGCTAACCCCGCCAAGAAACATGGGAATATCCCGCTGTAACTATGTAATCCGTTGGTCGAGTAGCCCCGAATGTGTGTCGAAGGGCGTATCGAGACCACCAATTCTTGTAATTTTTCGTTTGCAAGTTAGATGTTGGTTTCGATACGGGCTACGCCCTACTCAACAACGGAGTTTCAAGAGAGTGTATATGTTCAAAAAAGTATTAGTTGCCAATCGAGGCGAGATCGCCGTCCGCATTCTGCGCGCCTGCCGTGAACGGGGACTTGAGACAGTCGCCGTATACTCCGAAGCAGACCGCCAGGCTCTGCACGTCCGTTACGCAGATGAAGCTTATTTGCTCGGCCCTGCGCCATCACGCGAGTCATACCTGCGGGCTGACAAAATCATCGATATTGCCAAGAAATGCGGTGCAGATGCGATCCATCCGGGCTACGGATTCCTGGCCGAACGCGATGATTTTGCTGAGGCCTGTGAAGACAATGAGATAACCTTCATCGGCCCAAAACCATCCGCAATTGCAGCTATGGGTGATAAAGGCGTTGCGCGAGCCACAGTCATCAAGGCAGGCGTTCCGGTCGTGCCCGGCACGGAAGATGTCGGTAACATGACCGACGAGCAACTGCTGGCCCAGGCACCTGAAGTGGGCTTCCCCTTGCTCATCAAAGCCACGGCTGGCGGCGGTGGCAAAGGCATGCGTGAAGTACAGAACATCGAAGAAATGCCAAACCTGATCCAGTCAGCGAGGCGGGAAGCCGAATCCGCTTTTGGTAATGGGAATGTTTACCTGGAGAAACTGGTCGAAGGGGCGCGACACATTGAAATCCAGATATTGGCTGACACGCATGGGAATGTCATCCACCTGGGCGAACGTGAGTGTTCGCTGCAGCGCCGCCATCAGAAACTGCTGGAGGAAGCGCCTTCCTCTTTCGTGGACGAAGACCTGCGTCGCAAAATGGGTGAGGTGGCCGTCAAGGCTGCTAAGGCTGTGGATTATGTCAACGCTGGAACCATTGAGTTCCTGGTGGATAAAGACAAGAATTTTTATTTCCTTGAGATGAACACGCGTCTGCAAGTGGAGCATCCCGTCACGGAGATGGTCACAGGCGTAGATATTGTTGCCGAGCAAATCCGTATCGCACGAGGTCGGAAGCTGAGTTACAAACAAGAAGATGTCAAGTTCAACGGTCATGCCATCGAGTGCCGCATCAATGCCGAAGATCCGTATAACGACTTCTTCCCCTCCACCGGGCGAATTGCACACATGCTGTTACCTACCGGTCCGGGCATCCGCGTGGACACCGGGGTGTATCCCGGTTTCGAGATCACACCTTACTATGATCCGATGATCGCCAAGTTGATCGTATGGGGTGAGACGCGCGCCCAGGCCATCCTGCGTATGCGCCGCGCGCTGGAAGAATATCGCATTGTGGGTGTGCGCACCAATATCCCATTCCACCAGACCATGATGGATTCACATCGCTTCATGGGTGGCCAATACGATACACGCTTTGTGGAAGAACGCTTCTCCATGAAACAGATCGAGGAAAGCAAGCAATCCTTTGACAAGACCGCCGCCATCTTTGCCACATTGGTAGCTCATGCGGAAACACAACGTTCTGCCCAAATCATCCGGCGCGGTGAGCGCGATACCAGCAACTGGAAGTGGGTCGGGCGCTGGGAGCGCATGCAGCGTTAACGAGGAACCATCATGAAATATATCACCACAGTCAATGGCAAAGAATACACGATCGAGATCATCGACGAGCGGCACATCATCGTTGATGGGCGCCAGATCACCGTAGATTTCAACTCCGTTAGCGGGCAACCGGTCTACTCAATGCTGGTGGATGGCAAGTCTTTCGAAGGCTTCGTCTATCCGGGTGAGGAAGCGTGGGAAGTTTTATTGATGGGGCGGCAATATCCGGTAACCGTTGAGGACGAGCGCGAAAAGCGTTTAAGGGCAGCAGCCGGAGGGTCCGTGAGCGAGGCGGGCAAATTTTATTTGAAGTCCCCTATGCCTGGCATGGTTGTGACGATCCTGGTGGAAGAAGGACAGGAAGTTGAGCAGGGGCAGGTGCTGCTGATCCTCGAATCGATGAAAATGCAGAACGAGCTGAAATCGCCTCGAGCCGGGACCGTGGGCCGGATTCGCGTTAAACCAGGCGAATCTGTCGAACAGCGGCAGACACTTCTCAGTGTGAAGTGATCAGTTACCAGTAATCAGTGTTCAGATTTCTGCTGCTTTTTATCCCGGAAACTGACAACCAAATTCCCCTCATCATCATAATACGAGCGCGCTGCGAAAGGGTCATTGCCGCGTTTTATCTTATTTATGCGACCTAGCAGAACCGGCAAATCTTCTACCACAGGCAAATCCCCTAACGCTTCGAACCGCACCCATTCAGCTGCCCCCTCTTCGGAGGGCCTTGGCTCGCCCTCCCCACATTCCCCGCTAAACACGTACAGACAAATCCCCGGATTCTGACCGGTGTCCACGATCACCGTGCCACACAGCCACAGATCGGCTTCCAGGCCGGTCTCTTCCAACAACTCACGCCTGGCCGCGGACAGCACATCCTCGCCCGGCTCCACATGCCCGCCGAGACCGTTATACTTCCCCGCCCACAGACGTTTGGTCGGCGCGCCCTTCAGCAGCAGGTACGAATCGTCTCTGCGCACGAAAATCATCGTACGCGGGATGAGCATGTAACGGTCCAGGCTGACGCCCTGGTCTGAGATTGGCACTTTTCAATTACCCCGATGAAACCTGCTCACGAAAAATAACATCAAGCTCTCTTGCCATCTCATATGAGAATTGAATATCCTTCTCGGCAAAATCAGCCTTTTTGCCCGTCATCTCTTCATAAATCTTGACGATTTCCTTGGGGCCGTATTCTAGAAATAAATCAACTGATTTTATCCCCACATCATAAAGCAGTCGGGCAAAAGCAGGCCCAACGCCATACAAGCGTACCAAATCAGATAAATAAACCAACTCCATCAATTGCTGGTCCGGGATCCCGGTTTCGGAGCATAGATTTTGCCTTTCTTCACGCGTTCTGGCAGCATTGAATAATTGTTTGGAATTTTTCAAGCCAAGCTTCTCAAGATTTCAAGAGTATCTGTGCGTCTACACAAGAGAACTTGTTCAGGGGAACCGGATTTGGAAAATAACTACCGGCTTCCCGTTTCAAGATGGTCAAATAGTCAACAGACAAACTTGTTTGCTCAGAGATATTTTTAATTTTTTCTTTGCTTTTCAATGAAACAAGTAGATCCTTCAGATTCGAAATCTCCATTGAAGATAATACTTCAAACCGCTCGGCCAAGTTTTCCTTCAGGATTACTCTGCTGGGAATGAGTTCCCGTGATTCCAGACTACGCCTAAACTGCTCCAGGCTGATTTTTTCAGGGTTTAGATGGTAGTTTGAAGTTGACATAATTATTTTCCTTTATCGTTCCCGAATTATTATACTGCTCAATCGAAACTATCCAGCTCACGCATTGACATAAGAACATATATTCTATTATAATCGTCCGCAAGAACAGTCAGCACAATCAAGGAGGAGAACATGAATAATGGTCATCTTTACGAACGCTGGCAAGGGATGTTCAACGGGCTTGTCACTGAAATTGGGGATAAATTCGACCCACAAATCATCTATAAAAGCTCACTGCCAACTTTCTTTCGAGAGAAAATTGAACGAGTGGAAGGGACCGATTTGACAAAGCCTGGTCTCACCCGATTAGAGTGGCTGCCAGACCTTCCTCCCGGTGTGGAGTGGCCCCAATACGAAGGGAAGGCCATGGATTTCGTCGCCCAGATCAACCTGTCTGATCTGGCAGGGGGCTTTCATCCGTTACTCCCTAAGAGCGGTTGGTTATACTTCTTTGTCGGAGATTTTTGGGATAAAAACGTAATCCCCCATCGCGTATTCTATTATGATGGTCCTGCTACGGAGCTCGTACGCACATCTCCCCCTTCAAGCCTGGACCCTCCTGAAAAGTTAAACAAGGAATTCGGATTGATCAATTTCCGTCCCGGCTTTTCTATTCATCCAAAATTCCTGGATGGTATCAATCACTGGAGTTTCGATCATGATCCGGCAAAAGAACCGCTAAGCCATCTCGAATATCCGCTTTACGGAGAATGTCAACCTGAAATCTCCCGGGTCGGTGGGTATATGTACGCTTTTCAAGGAGCAGGTTGGGATAGAAACGCGCTTCTAGACTTAAACGGGTTTGAAGCTCTAATTCAACATGGGTTCTTCCACGTTCCACCTATTTTTAGAGATGAGAATGCGAAAGAACAATTCTACAGGGAAATATATGAAGGAATTGTCAACTCGGGTGATTTACAAAACTATGAACAGCAAGGGGAAAAATATGTTGAGATTCATAAAGAAATAGAAATGCACACAAAACCTATCGAGATGCTTTTCGGACTTGAGTCAGCGATGGGCAGGTGTTGGGTAGATGTGGGCTTTCTGCAATTCTTCATCCGGCAAGACGATCTGGCAAACCGCAATTTCGAAAGAACCTATTGCAACATCATATCAACATAAAAGTTAAAAGACTTCGGAGTTTTTGGAAAACTCCGAAGTCTAGTGGATGCCCTAAAAACCCAAACAGGGGTGACGTTTTTTACGAAACCAGCTTGCGCACGGTTTCCAACTGACCAGCGCTGCCGAGCTTCACATTCTTGCCTGCAATGAACTTGGCGTACTCGGCCATGAAGACCTTTCCCGGCGGGCGCAGGTCGAAGTTCTCGGGGTTGTCGCGGAAAAACTCGCGGTGCACGCGCGTCCACACCAGGCGGCCATCGGTATCAATGTTGATCTTGGTCACGCCCAGTTCAGCGGCGCGTTTGAATTGGTCTGCGTCCACGCCCTTGGCGCCCTGCAAGTTTCCGCCAGCTTCGTTAATACGTTTCACTTCTTCCTGCGGCACTGAACTAGAACCGTGCATCACCAGCGGGAAACCGGGCAGGTTCTTCTGGATATCTGCCAGCACGTCGAAGTGCAGACCCTGCGTACCGGTGAACTTGAACGCGCCGTGGCTGGTGCCGATCGCACAGGCCAGCGAGTCACAGCCGCTGCGCTCGACGAATTCCTTGGCCTCATCGGGATTGGTCAATTTGGCATCCGCCTCATCCACGCTGACGTGCTCTTCCACGCCGCCCAACTGACCCAGTTCTGCTTCCACTACGATACCTTTGGCATGCGCCGCATCCACCACACGCTTGGTGATGGCAATGTTTTCATCGAACGGAGCGTGACTGGCATCGATCATGACCGAGCTGTAGAATCCGCTCTCAATACAGTCCAGTGCGGCTTCCTCATCGCCGTGATCCAGGTGCACTGCAAAGATGGCTTCCGGGAAAACCTCGTCTGCAGCGCGGATCATCCCTTCCAGCATGCGCTTGTCTGTATAACTGCGCGCACCCTTGCTGATCTGGATGATGAATGGCGCCTGGCTGTCCAGGTTGCCCCGGAACAGTCCCATGCACTGCTCCAGGTTGTTGATGTTATATGCGCCGATGGCATATTTACCATAGGCAGCTTCGAACAGTTCTTTGGTTGTTACGATCATGATTTACTCCAATATAAGATTTTTTAAGCGAATGACTCAAGCCATTTGCAAAATGTATCAGGCCAAAACTGGTTAATTATATCACCTGCCGCCCGGTTGCACTTGCTACCCAGAGAGGCTATAATGAACGGGAATTAGAATAATGTCACCCTGAGTTCAACGGCACTTGCACCGCACTGCGTTTGGTGCAGCGCAGGTGAGGGTCTCCCGCGCAAAGCGCAGAGATTCTTCAGTCGCTACGCTCCCTCAGAATGACAGATTATTATCTAGAACGAGGCCAAGGCACGAAATTCCCGTATATTGAAGCAGGAGGCACACATGAGCGATTTATTTGACAAAGTAAGCGGCCAGATGGACATCTTCAAAAAACTGGCTTCGAAAATCCCCGGTTTTAGCGGCTATGTAGAACGCCAGAACCGCCGCGCTGCCGACAAGCTGTTACGAGAATCGGTGGCCGCCCGCTTCGAAGAACTATGGACGCGCACCTCCGAACTGCAGACCACTATGGTCAGTGAAGGTATGATCGCGTTGATGGATGAGATGGAACAAGCTGCCATCAAGCTGCGCACCTTCGCAGACAAGGTCAAAACCGCCAGCTACGGCTATGCCGGATTTTTCGATTCGGTCAAAATCAAGGAGGAAGAACTGACGCAGCTATATCAGTTCGATCTTGCTTTTTACGATACAGCCGACAAAATCGAGAGCGCGCTAACCAATGTAGAAGCCAGCATGGGCGACGAAGACGGCCTGAAAGCCGCCATCCGGCACTTGATTACGCTGGCACGCGAAGCCGTCACAACTTTTGAGCGCCGTTACGAAATGATTAACGGCGGCGGGCAATAAACATAAAATAGATAGGTGTCATTGCGAGCGCTTTTCACGAAGCAATCTCCCCGCTGAAACATGGGATTGCTTCGACGGAAGAACACCGTCTCGCAATGACATTCTTAAAGAGGAAGGCCTATGTGGCATAAGTACTTCAACGCGGCCACCACAGAAGAGGCAATCCGCCTTCTGGGCGAACACGGGGAAAAAGCCCGCATCGTGGCCGGTGCAACAGATTTAATTCTGGAACTCGAGCGCGGTGTGCGCCGGGATATTCACACACTGATCGACATCACCCGCATCCCTGGCCTCGACCAGATCACGCTGGACGGTGATGATGTCATCCATCTGGGGCCGATGGTTACGCACAACCACTGCGCGGCATCCAAATTGATTCGCGAACGGGCATTCCCGCTGGCGCGCGCGGCCTGGGAGGTGGGCGCGCCCCAAATTCGCAACCGAGGCACGGTAGCCGGCAACCTGATCACCGCCTCGCCTGCCAATGACACCATCACACCCCTGATGGCGCTGGGCGCCTGGGTGATGCTGGCTTCGGCGCGCGGCGCGCGCAAGGTGATGCTGGAAGACTTCTACACTGGCGTGCGCAAGACGGTCATGGAAGCAGACGAAATCTTGGTGGACATCGCCTTCCCCGCTTTGAAAAAGGACCAGAAAGGGACGTTCATCAAGCTGGCGCTGCGGCGCGCGCAGGCTATTTCCGTTATCAACGTCGCGGTCGTGGTCGAATTCGAGGCTGCTTCCGTTAAATCAGCCTCAATCACGCTCGGAGCGGTTGCACCAACCATCATCCACGCCGAGGAAGCAGAGAAGTACCTGGAAGGCAAAGAACTGACCGAGGAAGTTATCGCCGAGGCCGGGAAACTGGCGATGGAAGCCTCCCGCCCGATCGACGACATCCGTGGTTCGGCAGCCTATCGGCGCGAGATGGTACGCGTGTGTACCATGCGCGGGCTGCGGTCTCTGCGTGATGGTCAGGAGCAGGCTGCGGTTCCGTCTGAACCGGTCTTATTGTGGGGAGATCAGACCACAGACGACAGACCGAAGACGGTCCACGGTCCATCGTCCACGGTCTTCACAAACGGTAAGGCGATCCAAACCACCATCAACGGTAAATTGTATGAGTTCAAGTCGGGACACGATAAAACACTGCTGCGACTGCTGCGCGATGAAGGTGAATTGATCGGCACCAAAGAAGGCTGCGCGGAAGGTGAATGCGGCGCCTGTACTGTCTTCCTGGATGGCAAAGCCGTAATGGCCTGCCTGGTACCAGCTCCGCGTGCCCATGGCGCTGAGATCATCACAGTGGAGGGCCTGGCCGATGGCGAAAAACTGCATCCAGTACAGCAAGCCTTTATCGAAGATGGCGCTGTCCAGTGCGGATACTGCACTCCTGGATTCCTGATGTCGGCTGCCAAGCTGCTGGAGGAACGCCCCAGCCCAACGCGCAATGAGATCGAGCAAGCGATCACCGGCAACCTGTGTCGCTGCACGGGCTATTACAAGATCGTGCAAGCGATTGAGGACGCCAGCAAGCTCAAGATTTAACTGGAGGTATGCAAAAATGGGAAGATACAGAGATACGATCCAACAAAAGACGAAAAGGCTAAGGGGCCGCACCCCATCTGGCGTGGCATTGGATGCCTGATCATCCTTATTGTGCCAATCCTGTCTTTTGCCGCGGCTAACGTAACAATGCCCTTTTTCATCAATCGCGGCATGGTTCCCACACAATTGCTGTTCACGCCGCAAATTCCTGCCTGGCTCTGGTATGTGCCGGTGCTGGCTCAAGTTGTCAAATTCCTGTTTGGGCGCTTTGCTATCTTTGCGACCCTCATACTAACTTTCGTTTTCATTCTCGTTTTAGGCGGCATATTTTCCGTTATCTATTCACTCATGTATCGCATGATCGCGCCTCCAAAATATGGACCCATGGACGCGCCACCATCCAGAGTAAAAATCAAAAAGTATAAGCGCTAAACATATGGCTACAAAAATTGTTGGTCAATCCCTACCCCGCACCGATGCCCTTGGCAAAGTGACAGGTAAAACGCCCTACTCTGGCGACCTGTCCATGGAGGGCATGCTGCATATGAAAATCCTGTTTGCCGGGCGTCCACACGCGCGCGTCAAACGCATCGACCTTGAAAAAGCCCTGGCAGCGCCAGGCGTGGTCGCTATCTACACTGCCAAAGATATTCCGGTCAATGAATATGGCTTGCAATGGCAGGATCAGCCCGTGCTCTGCGGCCCGGACTCGTCCAAAGAAGGCGGGGATGTGGTCCGCTTCGTAGGAGACCAGGTGGCTGCCATCGTTGCCGAGACAGAATCCCAGGCTGACGCTGCGCGTGCGCTTATCGAGGTCGAATACGAAGACCTGCCCCCGGTTCTGGACGCAGAAGCAGCCATGAGGGCCAATTCGCCGCGTGTGCATGCGGAGATCGGTGACTCCAACATTTGTGTCCATTACAAAATCCGCAAAGGCGACATCCAGGCCGGATTCGAGGGTGCGGATGTGATCGTCGAAGGCGAGTACCGTACCCCTGTGCAGGAACATGCCTACTTGCAGCCTGAAGCGGGCCTGGCCTACATCGACGAAGATGGGCACATCACCGTCAAATCAGGCGGTCAATGGACACATGCCGATCGCGAGCAAATTGCTCATGCGCTCGACCTGCCGGATGAAAAAGTGCGCATTGTCTATCCGGCCATCGGCGGCGCGTTCGGCGGGCGTGAAGATATGTCCGTGCAGATCGTGCTGGCGCTGGCTGCCCAAAAACTGGAACGCCCTGTTCGCATCATCTGGAGCCGTCAGGAATCCATCATCGGCCATGGTAAGCGTCATGCATCCGTGCTGCGCGCAAAATGGGGTGCAACCAAAGATGGTAAGCTGGTTGCGGCTGAGATCGAGATGATTGGCGATGGCGGTGCTTACATGTACACCACCAACAAAGTGCTGGGCAATGCCACCATCACATCTACTGGCCCATACTTCATCCCCAACGTCAAAACCGACGTCTACGGAGTGTACACCAACAACGTACCCGGCGCAGCCTATCGCGGATTTGGCGCGCCACAGGCCCTGTACATGGCCGAACTGCAGATGGACAAACTGGCCGAAAAGCTGGACATGGACCCAGTCGAAATCCGTTTAAAGAACGCCCTGCGCGACGGACTCACACTTGGAGTTGGCACGCCAGCCCCTGGCCCTGTCAGCGTCCCTGAAGTGATTCAGGCCGCCGCCGATAAATTCGACTGGGCGAATTACAAGAAAAAAACTGAAGGTCATCTCGTCCGCGGGCGTGGATTTGCCGCCGGGTTCAAGAACGTTGGCTTTTCGTTCGGCTACCAGGAGAACTGCTGGGCGCGAGTTGAGATTCACGGTGAAGGCGAGATCGAACAAGTTGTTCTGCTGCACGCCAGCGCAGAAGTCGGCCAGGGCACGCATACTGTTATGACACAGATGGCCGCAGAAGCTGTTGGCGTTCCCTTTGAAAAGGTCACCCTGGTAACGTCCGACTCGGCCATCATGGGTAACCCCGGTTCCGTTTCCGCTTCACGCATGACCTATATGTCTGGAAATTCCATTCGCGGCGCAGCCGAAATTGCATTGGAGAAATGGCAAAAGGAGGAACGCCCCGCGGTTGGCGAGTTCAAATACCTGGCACCACCTACAGAGCCTTTTAACAAAGAAACCGGTCACTCCATGCCCAACTTCGCCTATGCTTACGCAGCCCAGGCCGTAGAGGTGGAAGTAGACACTGAGACCGGTCACGTACGCGTGCTACGCGTGGTAGCCGCCGATGACCTCGGCAAAGCCATCAATCCCAACCTGGTGGTAGGGCCAAATCGAAGGCGCGGTCGTCCAGGCGCAAGGGCTATACTATGCTTGAAGATTACAAGACCCAGGACGGCCAAGTGCTGACAGATCAACTCAGCACCTATCTCATCCCCACCATCTGGGATATCCCAGAAAAGGTTGAGTCGGTCATCGTAGAAGTGCCCGACCCGAACGGCCCCTGGGGGGCGCGCGGTGTAGGCGAATTGCCTTTCCTGCCTACCGCTGCGGCTATCTCCGCGGCAGTCCATGATGCGACCGGGGTGTGGTATGACGAGTTCCCGCTCACGCCGGAACGCATCCTGCGTGGACTGGGAAAGATATAGTTTCGCAAGGTAGGGGCACAGCATGCTGTGCCCTTACAATTACCATGCCCTGGACATTCCCCTATCTTGGTGAAACCGAAGAACTGAACGAAACCACCCGTGCCAATGCAACCGGGAGTTTTGTTCAGATTTCTGATGGATACACCCACTATGAATTGGGCGGTCCTCCTCTTCCTAAGGGAGAGGGGATAGGGGTGAGGGATCCTGTAGTACTGGTGCACGGATTCTCCGTCCCGTACTTCATCTGGGATCCAACCTTCAAGTTCCTGACCGAATCCGGTTTCCGCGTGCTGCGCTATGACTTGTTTGGGCGCGGATTCTCAGATCGCCCCAAGCTTCGTTACAATATTGATTTGTTTTGTAAGCAATTGAGAGAGTTAGTAAATACACTTGGCTTTGAAACATTTAGCTTAATGGGCCTCTCAATGGGCGGCGTGATTTCTGCCTCCTTCACAGTCCGTTACCCGGAAAGAGTGAATAAGCTGGTTCTGGTGGACCCCGCCGGAGCAAGGCCTGTCACCATTTCGAGAATGCTCAAGGCGCTGACAACGCCCGGGTTCGGTGAACTGGCCCTCGGTCTGTTTGGACGCGGGCAACTGCTGAAGGATATCGCATCTGACTTCTACGATCCTGCGCACGTTAAGGCATTCGTCGGAAAGTATATGGCCCAGATGAAATACAAGGGTTTTATGCGCGCGATCCTTTCAACCATGCGTAGCGGTATGCTAAACAGTTTCGCGGAAACCTACAAGCAAGTTGGCGCACAACAAATCCCTGCAGCACTTTTCTGGGGTAAGAACGACAGGACAGTGCCCTTTGTTCACAGCGATGATATTCGTGCAATTATTCCACAGACTGTGTTCCATGCAATTGATAATTGCGGACACATCCCACATTATGAGAAGCCAGAAGAAGTCAACCCGCTCTTGCTGGAATTTCTCAGCGAATAGAATAAGATTATGCTACAACCCTACCTTGCTTTTCTGAGTCGCAACAAATACAAGCTCGCAATTATCGGCCTGCTGCTTGGCGCTTCCTTCGTCAGCGTTTTCCTGGTCATTGCACGAATGGCCTATAGCGATTCGCAGCAATACCGCGGCCTGATCTGGAATTTGTTCCTGGCCTGGATTCCCTTCGTGCTGGCCTACATAGCCTATGCACTTTCATGGAAACGCACCCTGCTATACATATCCATCCCGGTCTTTGCCCTTTTGTGGCTGGCATTTTTCCCGAACGCGCCCTACATCCTGACGGACTTACAGTATCTCAATCGTGCGGCCGTCGAAGCTCCGCTCTGGTTCGACATCATTCTACTGATCTGGTTCTCATGGACAGGCATGTTGCTGGGCTTGATCTCGTTGTATTTGATGCATGAGATCGTACAGCGCAACTTCGGGCGCTGGCCGGGCTGGATCTTCGTTTTGATCGTTTCTGGGTTGAGCAGCGCCGGGATTTATGTGGGGCGCTTTCTGCGCTGGAATTCCTGGGACATCCTCCAAAACCCATCCGAGCTGGCGATGGACATTCTCGGGTTGGCGATCGATCCCAGCCTGCGCCTGCTGGCTTTTACCACGCTGTTTGCTGTCTTCTTCCTGTTCGTCTACCTGACCTTGTACACCTTCGCGCATCTTTTCCGCGAACAGGTTGAGCAAACTATGCCGCAGAAGACTGTGAAAAACGTATGATGAAATCATTATTACAGCATTTCACACACAACAAATATCGCCTGACCATCTTCGGCCTGTTGGCTGGCGCATCCATTGTTTGCGTGAGCATCCTGCGATTACGCGCCTCACTGACAGGTTCTACCAGTTACGCCTTCCTGATCTGGAATCTGTTCCTGGCCTGGATTCCATTCATCATCGCATATTTCACCTATGTTACATCCATCAGCCGCCGCTGGCTATATCTCATCGTGCCCGTCAGCGCCTTGCTATGGATGATCTTCTTCCCTAACGCGCCTTATATCCTGACCGATTTCCAGCACTTGAGCAAGGCCGGGGTCGATATCCCGGTTTGGTACGATGTCATTATGTTGATCTGGTTCGCTTTCACCGGCCTGTTCCTCGGCATGGTTTCTCTCTTCCTGATGCAGGAAATCGTAAGGCGCGAATTCGGGCGCTGGTTCGGCTGGGGCTTTGTAGTAGCCGTTGCAGGGCTTACCACTATGGGTATTTACATGGGACGCTTCCTGCGCTGGAACTCCTGGGACATACTCGGGAATCTCGGCGGGATGGCGCAATTCACCATTTATTACATCATCAACCCCACGCCCCGCTCGCTCGTCTTTGCCGGGATGTTTGCACCCTTCTTCCTGTTCGTATACATCCTTTTATATGCCTTCGGCCACCTGCTGCTCGAACGCAATAACCATAAATCTGTGAGTAAATAAACATATGCCAACCCTTATTCTCATTCGTGGCGGGGGCGACCTGGCTTCTGGCGTTGCGCTGCGGCTGCATCGTGCCGGGTTGAAGGTGCTCATTAGCGAACTGGAACAGCCGCTGGCAGTGCGCCGCACGGTCAGCTTTGCTGAAGCCGTCTACGCAGGTGAAGTGGAAATCGAAGGGGTAAAAGGGAAATTAGTTAAACGGGAGCAGATACAGGCTGCGCTTGATGCGGGAGAAATTCCTGTCGTTATCGATCCGGATGCGTCCATCCTGACCGAGATTCAGATTCCCATCGTCATCGATGCGCGGCTGACCAAGCTGCCCCCCAGCCCTCTACCTGTGGACGTCCCGCTTCATATCGGGCTGGGGCCTGGCTTCCACGCCGGACGCAACTGCCACGCCGTGATCGAAACCCGCCGCAGCCACACCCTCGGCAGAGTCTACTGGGAAGGACCAACTCAACCCGACAGCGGCCAACCCGAAGGCGACCAGCGCCGGGTACTGCGCGCGCCAGTAGATGGGGAGTTGGTTACCCATGCGCAAATCGGTGACCATGTGGAAAAAGACAAATTGATTGCCGAAATTCAATCCAAAATCGAAAATCGAAAATCAAAAATTGTCACCCCTTTCCCCGGCGTGATCCGCGGGCTGCTGCATCCTGGCCTGCAGGTAACCAAAGGCCTGAAGATCGGCGATGTGGACCCGCGTGGTGACCCGGAACTATGCAGTTTAGTTTCCGACAAGGCGCTTGCCATCGGCGGCGGGGTGCTGGAAGCAATTCTCGCAAAACCTGATTTCCGTACATCTGAAAACAATATCAGAAAACTAAAAGGCAGGCTTGATAACCCAATTTTACGTTTCGCAAGCATATTGGTAGCGATTGCAACTATTTTCATTTTACTTTACAGCCTGACCAGCTCATTCCCAATTATCCCCGTTATGACAGGTGTATTCTTTTTGATGCTCTGGTTCTTGCCTCAACTCTGGAATTGGATTGAGTTTGTATTCAGCAAACGTCCATCCAGTACCTGGGGGCGCTTTATTCTGAACCTTGTCCTATCCATTATCGCGGCATCTATATTTGAAGATGTTTTGGAATTGTTGATCCTGTTTGTAAAAATTATCAGATGGGGGCTCGGGAGATTGTTGTAATGTCTTGAATCGATCAATACCGGAGAAAAGCAATTTTCATATTCCCCTAAGATGATTTTCGGATTACAATAGAGATATGGATGCTTCAAAAGAACTGCTGCTGGTTGTAGAAGATGTGCCGGATACACTCAAATTGGTGGAATTGACGCTGACATTCAAGGGGTATCGCGTTGTTACCGCCACCAACGGACAGGAAGCCCTCAAGGCTATTGAGGAAGAACGCCCTTCCCTCATTATCACCGATATATTGATGCCCCGCATGGACGGGTTCACCCTTGTCCACAGGCTGCGTGTCCGTCCCGAAACACGCTCCCTTCCGGTAATCTTTCTCTCGGCCACTTATGTAGCCCCAGAAGATAAAGATTTTGCCGCAGCCATCGGTGTATCCCAGTTTATTGAGAAGCCAATTGACATAGAAGAATTACTGCGCACTGTGGAAAAACTCCTGGTCCAAACTGCACCCGGTTTCCATGAACCGCTTGATGAACGCGCGTTTTACGAAGGGTATCGAAAGCGATTGGAAACAAAATTGCAGCAGAAAACTTCTCAGATCGCGCGCATCGAGGGCATGTTAGATACTTTATCGCCAGCAGAAAAGCAATCATTTCAAATCTCCCTTCAAGAAGCCATCGATGAGCGGAATGAAATTCAAAATCTTCTCGATCAAATCCGTAAGCACCTTGATGGAAACGAAAAAACGGAATAGACTCCAACAGTAAAAATCTTGATAACTTATAATGAGCTTTGATGAATATCATCAAAGCTCTTCGTTTACATCCCCCTCCGTCACTACATGACACCTCCCCCAAATCTGTTGGATTTGGGGGAGGCTGGGAGGTGGTTGCTTTTGTTGGGGCAGGTGGCAAAACTACCGCGATCTTCCAGCTTGCACGACAACTCGAAGGCCCGGTTATCGTCACAGCGACAACACACCTTGGCGCCTGGCAAACCTCGTTGGCGGATAAACACATCGTTGCCGAGGCACCCGCAGCTGTTGAAGCAATTGAACACAACATGAAAGGTGTGATTTTAGTTACGGGTGAAATCAAGGATGATAGAACACAACCAATTAACGATCATTCAATTAATTGGCTACGCGCAATTTGTAAACGTCACTCCCTACCATTGCTGATCGAAGCAGATGGATCTCGCCAGAAGCCGCTCAAAGCCCCGGCAGAGCATGAGCCTGCCATTCCTGAGTTTGTCAAACAAGTCGTACAGGTTGTTGGTCTAACCGGTCTTGGGAAACCATTGGAAGAAGAATTCGTGCATCGCCCGGAAATCTACTCACAATTGAGCGAATTGAAGATCGGCGAAACCATTACAGAGGAAGCATTGATTCGGGTACTGGAACATCCAGATGGCGGGCTGAAAAATATTCCAGAAAACGCACGCCGCACGGTGCTGCTAAACCAGGCGGACACGCCGGAATTACAGTCACAAGCGGATAGCATTGCGAAGAAATTGCTCCCCGCATATGACTCTGTCATTATTGCCAGCCTGAAAGAGAAAAAGATACATGCCGTGCGCGAACCCATCGCCGGGATCATTTTGGCAGCAGGCGAATCGACCCGCTTTGGAAAACCTAAGCAGTTGCTGGACTGGCGCGGTGAGCCTTTCGTTCGTGTGGTGGCGAAGACTTCGTTGGAGGCTGGCTTGTCGCCTGTCATTGTGGTGACGGGAGCAAATGCGGAGCAAGTAGAAGCGGCTGTGCAAGATTTATCCGTGAAAATTGCACGTAACGCAGAATGGAAAAACGGGCAGTCAAGTTCTATCAAGGCAGGGACCGAATTGATTAGTAGAAAAAGTTGGCGCTGCCCTGTTTTTACTTGCTGACCAGCCACAAATTACGCCAACTATTTTGCACGCGCTGATGGATGAACACGCAGCCACACTCTCCCCTATCATCGCCCCAATGATCTTAGACCAACGCGGAAACCCGGTGCTGTTCGACCGCGTCACATTTCCTAATCTGATGGAACTGGAAGGCGATGTGGGCGGACGCGGAATCTTTTCCAAGCACAAAGTCAATTACCTGCCCTGGCATGACGATGCTCTATTGCTGGATGTGGACACACCGGAACATTATCAACGCCTGAAGGATTTGCTGGAATGATCACCGCGCTCATCCTGGCGGCAGGCCAATCTAAACGCATGGGACAGCCCAAGATGCTGCTCCCTTGGAGTGAAAAGACTGTTCTCGAGCAAGTCGTTCACACCTTCAAATCAGCTGGCGTTGAAGATATTCTTGTCATCACAGGGGGAGATAAAGAGCGAGTCGAAACATTGGTCAGCAATTCAGCACGGACAGTATTCAACCCCGATTTTGCAAAAGGTGAGATGCTGAGTTCCATCCAGGCGGGGTTGGCGGGATTAAAGCTCGGGACTGAAGCTGTCCTTATTGGGCTCGGCGACCAGCCCCAGGTCCAGGAAAGAAGCGTAAGGCTCGTCATGGATGCATATCACAACAGCGAAGCATCCATCGTTGTCCCCAGCTTTCAGATGCGGCGCGGGCATCCGTGGCTGGTCGCGCGTCAGCATTGGAACGAGATCCAGTGTATGCGTTTCCCCGAATCCCTGCGCGATTTTCTCAGCCGACATACGGGTGAAATACACTATGTGGAAATAGACAATGAAAGCATCCTGCAAGACCTGGATACACCTGAAGACTACTTGAAATCAAAGCCCTGACGTGCTATTGTATAAGGGGGGAAAGGAATGGGACCGGTTCGAGAAAGGAGCTAATCATGACGGACTGGGACCTGATCGTAGAGCAAATCCAAAACGCCATGCAGGCCGTAGACCAGGCGCACAAGGCCAGTGAAAATCTGCGCAGCCAGGCAACACCTGAAACCTTTGACGAATTCACAACATACATGCAAGAATTGTGCGAACATCTGAGCGCAATGAAAAATGTATTGGAACACACCAGCACATATGCAATGGATGAATTGGTCGACGCACTCAGTCAGATGCAGAGCGGAAAACCAGCCGCTTACCGTCGCACCCGGCCTATTGAGCCTTAAAAGAGATCCAACGCCTAAATGTAATAAGTTTTATAAAGCTTTTACGCCCCGTATTCGCCCTTTCTAAACGTTTCAAAAATTTGACGAAACGTTAATTTTCGCATCCAGATTTATGATAAACTCACTCAAATACTTAGGGTTTACGCTGTAGAATGAGAAAGCCCGAAAATAAGGGGGCAGGCGAACACCGCCCTTATTTTCGGTATCTTTTCGTAAACTGCGTAATTCCCAATACTTTTGGGACTTGGGAGTGGAATTATGAAATATCTGGTCATCGTCAATCCAATTTCCGGGCGTGGTTACGCAGAAAAGGTCATTCCAGAGATCGAAGCTGGGATGAAAAGCTACGGCCTGGGATTCGACCTGGTGCGCACAGAACAACCCTGGCATGCAGCCGAAATCGCTGAAAAAGCTGTCAAGGATGGATATGATGTAATCGTCACAGCCAGCGGCGATGGAACCGCCAACGAAGCCATCAACGGCATGATGCGCGCCCGCAATGCCGGATTTAACAAATGCGCCTTCTCTATCCTGCCTGTCGGCACTGGCAATGATATGGCCTATGGGCTTGGAATACGCGGCACGCTTGAAGAAAGCCTCGCTACGCTCGCGGCGGACCATCGAAAGATAATTGATGTTGGTTTTGTAAAAGGCGGCGACTACCCTGATGGCCGCTACTTTGCCAATGGCGTGGGCATTGGCTTTGACGCCATGGTCGGTTTTGTAGCTGTCAAAATCCGTTGGGCGCGCGGCCTGCTGGCTTACCTGGTCGCCGTCATCCAAACCGTTTTTATCTACTTCAAAGCCCCCACTGTTGAAATCTCCTACAACGACGCTTCCTTTGAGCAGCCATCCCTGATGGTTTCCATCATGAACGGGCAGCGCATGGGGGGCGGCTTTTACATGGCTCCCCAGGGCGACCCCGGCGACGGTCACTTTGACCTGTGCGTGGTGTCCAATCCCAGTCGACCCCGCATCTTTGGCCTGGTCCCCCATTTTCTCAACGGCACGCAGGCCAGCCAACCCGAAGTCACCACCGGGCGCACTCACAAAATTAATGTCAAGGCAACGAAAGGTACTCTGCCCGCGCACTGCGATGGGGAAACCCTGTGCGAAGAAGGGGATGAACTCAGCATGGAAATCGTTCCAGCCGCCATCGAAATCATCACTGCTGAAAATATGGAATGAAGGCGACTGTCATCCTTAACCCCGCCAGTGGACGCGGACGCGGGAAAAAGATGCTCCCCACCCTTGAACGGCTTCTGCACGCATCTGGCCTGGACTTCGACCTGCTTCAGTCTGAGCGGCCCTGGCACGCCGCCGAACTGGCTGAAGTCCGCCGCCCGCCAGGGTGTAGACACAGTTGTCGCAGCCGGGGGCGATGGAACCGTCAACGAGACCATCAACGGTCTGATGCGCGCCCGCCTGGACGGGTTCGCCAGTTCTGCCTTGGGTGTGCTCAGCATCGGCACCGGCAACGATTTTGCAGCCAGTTTGAACTTGCCCGTAAAACTTGAAGACGCCGTGCATGCCATCACCCGCAACGCGCGCCGTTTGGTGGATGTAGGCCTGCTTAAAGGATGTGATTTCCCAGACGGCCGCTATTTCGGCAACTGCGTCGGCATCGGCTTCGATGCTGCTGGAGGAATTCTGGCGGAAAAAATTACCTGGGCCCGCGGGCTGTTGGCATACCTGATCGCCGCATTGCAAAACATTTTCATCTACTACAAAGCCCCCACCCTGAAAATCCAACTTGACACAGAAGAAATCCACATGCCTTCGCTTTTGGTTTCCATCATGAATGGCAAACGTATCGGCGGCGGCTTCTGGACAGCCCCAAACGCCAGCCCGGACGACGGTCTATTTGATCTATGCATCGCTGAAGAAGTCAGCCGTCCGCGCATGCTGACCTTACTGCCGCACTTTCTCAAGGGCACGCAGGTGGAGCAGCCGGAGATCCAGATGAAGCAGTCCCGCACTGTGACAATCACAGCCACCAAGGGCGTGATGCCTATTCAGGCGGATGGGGAACTCCTGGACGACGACTGCCGCGAACTGAAGGTTGAGATTTTGCCGAAACAACTGGAAGTTATCGGCTTTGATATAGCATGAGATTAACTCACTGGTTTATTACAAATCTCGTCAAGGTGAGCACAAGCATCATGTGCCGTATCGATGCTCCTGATTTAGATAAAGTTCCAAAGGGTGGCCCATTGATCGCATATGCCAACCACACCGGGCAGATTGAAGTACCTCTACTCTATGCACACTTGCAGCCTCGTCCGCTCAAGGGATTAGCCAAAGTTGAAACCTGGGATAACTGGTTCCTGCACTGGGTTTTTAATTTATGGGAAGCAATTCCGCTCAAACGTGGCGAAGCTGATATGACCGCAATACGCATGTCACTGGAAGCGTTGAAAACAAGGCGAAATCCTGGTCATCGCGCCGGAGGGTACACGCAACAAAACCGGCGTTCTCCGCAAAGCTCATCCTGGCATCATCACGCTGGCTTTGCGCAGCGGTGCGCCCCTGTTGCCGGTTGTCCACTGGGGTGGGGAAAACTTCCTGAGCAACCTGAAGCGTTTAAAACGGACAGATTTCCACATCCGCGTGGGCGAACCTTTCAGGCTTGATCCCGGTGATGAGCGAGTAACAAAAGAAGTCCGCCAACAGATGGTAGATGAGATGATGTACCGCATGGCAACCATGCTGCCGGAACACTACCGCGGGGCCTATGCAAATTTGGAAAATGCAACAGAAAAGTATATTTCAAACCTACACCCCTGACTAACATCCTAGTTTACCCTTTCAATTCCGAAAGATTTATTGACGGGATAGTACTTTATAGTACTTTGCAGTACAGTAAAAAACTGTATACTGTAATTGTCGAAAGGAATCAAACATGAAACGCATAAAAATCATTGTCAGCACCCTGATGGCAGCCATCTTCCTTGCCACGCAGGTGATTTCAGTTGGGGCGGCACCTGACAACCCAAGAAACAACTCCCATCACGGGCACGATTGTTACCGATGGCATCACTCTGGAAACAGATACCGAAACTGGAATCACAACCGTTGTTGTAATGCTGACAACTGAAGATAGGGTACACAAACAGTCAGACTAAGCCTTGAAGATGCGACTGCCTTGGTCTGGTCACAGACGACGGTACAGGGAATCCTGTCGCCAATGATACTGCAATATGGTGACAGAGGTTGAAATTGATCCGGCAACTGTTATCCCCGACGAGGTTGAAGAAGAAAAGCAGCATCCGGTTGGTTCGGCGATATCTGATTTCTTCTCTGATCTCCTGGGGGTGAACTACGAAACGGTTATGGAATATCATGATGAAGGTACTGGCTTCGGTGTGATTGCACAGGCTCTGTGGATGACGAATGCTCTGGAAGGTGATACCGAGTTGTTTTCGGCCATTTTGGATGCCAAGAAAAACAAAGATTACAGCGGGATCACACTACCGGACGGCAGCACACCCCAAAATTGGGGACAATTCCGTAAAGCTGTAATGAAGGATCGAGATAAGGCCAAAGAAAACCTGGGTGCTATTATGTCTGGCCACGCAGAAAGCGAACAGGATAATACGCAACTCGAACCCAAGAATAACGGGAATTCCCCTGATAAAGATAAGGATAAAGGGAAAGATAATAAAAACAAAGACAAAGGCAAGGATAAAGATAAGGGGAAAAGATAAAGACAAAAACAAGAATAAGTGAAAGCGCTCTAAGCAACAGGCAGGCCAATGGTCTGCCTGTTTTATTCTAAAACTCGTAAAAATACACGTTTGTTTTCCAACGATTAAACCCCATTCTCTGATACAAACGGTTGGCCGCCTCTCTGCGCGGATTAGTTGTAAGCCCTACGCCATTCGCCCCGGCTTCTCGCGCCACATTCAAGGCATGTCGAACAAGCGCTTCTCCGATTCCCTGGCCGCGCATCTCCTCATCCACAACAATATCTTCAACATGTGCGCGCACACCTGATGGCACGCGATAGACCAGCAATGTCAGCATCCCTACAATTGGGCTGTTCTCATCTGGGTAACGCACGATCAGCAAAACAGATGCCTTTGAAGCAACCAATGCTTCCATCTCGGAGCGCGTAGGGAGTGAATATTTAAGCTTCAACTGCGGCATCAGACGCGAAACGGCATCCATCAACTCATCTGTGACAGCGGTGGCTCTGACGATAAACATGGACTTATCCTTATACGGAGAAAAGTGCAACGCACTTCTCCATATCCTCCTCCGGGATGCGGTTTACTTTCCCCAGCATCTGCGTCCACATGTAAGATTTACTTCGCACAGCAAACCCACGCTGGCATCAGATGAAAACTTAAGCATTTTCCGGCAACCTTTCTTTTGGCCATAAACTGAGCACTGCATAATAGACCACATAAACCAGGGTAACCCAAACTGCCCAGACGGGTACATTCGGATATTGCATGGCAGCCCAGACACCGATAATGCCATACAAATAAGTCAAGATCGTGGTCAAACGCTTCATGACCGTATTACGACTGGGGTAAATATATTTGACCGGCACAAAAACCAGTATGTTGAACAAAGTTAGAAAGGCCAGGTTTACCCACGGGTTCAGGCCCATGACCAGCATGTACAACACCATCACATTCCAATATGAGGGAAATCCCTTGAAATAATGGTCATCCGTCTTGGCATCCGATTGGGTGAACTGGTAAGCAGACGTCAGCAAAATGGCAAAGGCGCCAATCATACGAAACTCTGCGGGCAGGATAAAATCTGCCTCAATCAGGAAAAGTGCCGGCACGAGCACATAATTGATGTAATCCAGAATGTTGTCAAGCAAAGCGCCGTCTATTCCAGGCGCGTACGTTTTCACATCTGCCCAGCGCGCCAGCATGCCATCAAATCCATCCACGAATATCGCCAGAATCATCCAGGCGATAGCAGCACGCCACTCATGCTGGAAAATCGCCATCAGCGCCAGCAGGCCCCATAACGCTCCAGTGGCTGTAAACAAATGTACCCCCCAGGCAAGTATCTTTCGAATCAAAAATCTCTCCTTGAGTTGCATTTTGCAACTATTATAAAACAGCCCTCGAAATTCGAGGGCTGTTCGCAATTTTCAATATGTTATCAATTTTTGACAATCAAGCCGAAGGACACCTTTTCACCATCGAATTCATCTTCGGATGCGGACGCATCGGACGGCGGAGCTTCGAACTTGAGCGCAACGGCTAACGTCTCACCGGTGATGTAATCTTTGTGCGCTTCCATCGCGGACTTCAAGCCTGCTGAGGCCTCAACATACAATTCAATGCGGTCGGCCACATCCAGTTCAGCGCTCTTGCGCAGGTCCTGCACCCGGCGGACGAATTCGCGCGCCTGGCCTTCCGCCACCAGTTCGGGCGTCAGGTCAGTGACCAGGGCGGCCACATAGGCGCCATCTTCGGCCACGGCAAAGCCTTCCTTGGCCTGCGCCTTGACCTCGACCTCGTCCGGCTGAATATCGTATTCCTGCACCATCGGCCTTGACCTTGACATGACTTTCCCGCCAGCAAAGCATGCGCCACTTCTTCGGGATTCATCTCCAGGATGGCTTTCCGAATGGCCGGGAATTTATTGCCGTATTTCTGCCCCAATTGCTTGGGCAACGGCTTGACTTCATGAGAGACGGCTTCTTCGCTGGCATCCAGCAGGCGCACAGTCTTGACGTTCAACTCATCTTCGATCAACTCGGCAAAGGCCGAGACAGCTTTGCCTTCAACAGCGCTGCCAACCGAGAAGGCGGCTTCTGCCAACGGCTGGCGCACTTTGCGGTTGGCCTTCTGGCGCGCGGAATGTCCCAGCGAAACCAGCTTGGTGACCACAGCCATATCGCGGTTCAGGTCTTCATCGATGAAGGCTTCATCATATTCCGGCCATTCAGCCAGGGACACCGACTCGGGCGCAAACTGATCTACAGAGAGCACCAGGTTCTGGTACAGTTCCTCGGCCAGGAACGGCATGGACGGGGAAAGCATCTTGGCAACCGTCACCAGGGCCGTATACAGGGTCTGGTAAGCAGACTGCTTGTCCGAGTCCGATTCGGATTTCCAGAAGCGGCGGCGCGAGCGGCGCAGGTACCAGGTTGAGAGTTTCTCGACAAAAGCCGCAATCGGGCGGGTTGCGTTCGGGAGCATCATAGTTTTCGTAGGCATTTGTCACATCGCGGACAAGCGCATTCAATTCCGACAGCAGCCAGCGGTCAAGCTGGTTCTCACTCCAGGTGCGCGTGGCCAGAGTGGGTTTGTCCAGGTTGGCGTAGGTGACAAAGAACGAATACACATTCCACAATGTCAGCGTGAAGTCGCGCACGACCTCGCCAACCAGTTCGCTAGAGAAGCGGCGTTCTTGTCCGGGCGGGCTGGCAGTATAAAGATACCAGCGGAATGCGTCCGCGCCATGCACGTATCGAGCACATCCCAGGGGTCGGCGATATTGCCCAGGCTCTTGGACATCTTGCGCCCTTCCCCATCCAGGATCAGGCCCAGGCAGATCACATTCTTGAAACTGACTTGCATCGTTGAGCAAGGTGCTGATGGCATGCAGCGAATAGAACCAGCCGCGCGTCTGGTCAACCGCTTCGCAGATGTAATCGGCCGGGAACTGCTCCTCGAACTTATCCTGGTTTTCAAAGGGATAATGCCACTGCGCATAAGGCATGGAACCGGAGTCGAACCAGACATCGATCAACTCAGGAACACGCTGCATCTTGCCATCTTCGCATTCCGTACAGTCCCAGGTGACTTCGTCCACATGCGGGCGGTGCAGGTCAAGCTCAGACAGGTCGCGGCCCGCCTTTTCGGACAGGTCTTTGACCGCGCCGATGGCTTCGGTGTGGTTGCAACTGTCACATTCCCAGAGCGGCAGCGGCGTACCCCAGTAACGTTCGCGGGACAAGGCCCAGTCCACATTGTTCTCCAGCCAGTTGCCGAAGCGGCCATCCTTGATATGCTCGGGCACCCAGTTGATCGTCTGATTGAGATCCACCAGGCGGTCCTTGAACTGGCTGGTGCGGATATACCAGGCTTCGCGCGCATAATACAGCAAGGGCGTTTTGCAGCGCCAGCAGAACGGATAGGTATGGGTGTATGTCTTCTACGCGGAACAGCAGCCCGCGCGCCCGCAAATCCTCGGTGATGAGCGGATCAGCTTCCTTGACCCACATGCCGCGCCAGGGCGTGACTTCGGGCACGAAAGCGCCATCCGGCTGAACGGTCATCAGCACGGCAGGTCGATATTCGACCGCCATTTGCATATCTTCTGCGCCAAAGGCAGGCGCGATATGCACCAGGCCGGTGCCGTCTTCGGTGGTCACAAAATCTGCCAGCACCACATAATGGGCGGGCTTTTCGGGCGGCATGAAGGTGAAGAGCGGTTGATATTTCTCGCCGTTGAGTTTCTTGCCCTTGAAGGTGTTCAGCACCTTGACTTCTTCGTCCGCGAAAACCTTCTCGACCAGGCTCTTGACCAGGATCAGCTTCTCTTTGCTGCCATCTTCCATCGCGCGTTCAACGGTTACGTAATCTTCATCAGGGTGGGCGGCCACGGCCACGTTTCCGGGCAGGGTCCAGGGCGTGGTCGTCCAGACCAGCAGCGAGGTATCCGGTTTATCGACCAGCGGCATACGGATAAAGATCGAGGGGTCGGACACTTCGTCATACCCGAGGGCAACCTCATGGTCCGAAAGAGGCGTGCCGCAGCGCGCGCAATAGGGCACGACCTTGTAGCCCTTGTAAAGCAAGTCCCTGTCGTAGAAATTCTTCAGGATATGCCAGACCGACTCGATATAGTCGTTGGTAAAGGTGACATAGGCCGTTTCCAGGTCGACCCAGAAAGCGATGCGGTCGGTCAGTCTCTCCCAATCCTGGATGTAGTCGAAAGCAGATTTGCGGCATTCCTCGTTGAATTTGGCGATGCCGTATGCTTCGATATCCTGTTTGTTGGTGAAGCCGTGCCGCTTTTCGACCTCGATCTCAACCGGCAGGCCATGCGTGTCCCAGCCGCCGCGCCGCGAGACATGATAGCCGCGCATGATCTTGTAGCGCGGGAACATATCCTTGAAGGCGCGCGCCAGCACATGATGCACACCGGGCTTGCCATTGGCGGTCGGCGGACCTTCGTAGAAAACATATTCCGGGCCGCCTTCGCGCTGCTCGACGGTTTTCTTGAAGATGTCGTTCTGTTTCCAGAACTTCAGCACACCTTCTTCCATCGAGGTGACGTCGAGTTTGGGAGATACTGGTTTGAACATGGTTGGTCTCCTATAGTACTGCTGAGTTGCAGCGAAGGTATCGAAACCCAGCAGCCTCAGGTACAAGAGATTCCACGCCTCTGTCTCGGGCGAATGACGGGCTCGCAATCAGTAAAATAAAAACGCTCATCCCTACAGGGACGAGCGTGATGCCCGCGGTACCACCCTGATTCCTGCCATAAGACAGGCTCTCAGTAGAGTACGGCCAATCTGGCTTATACTCCCGTTCTTATAACGGTGAACGACTCCGGCTTTCCTACTCTCGCAACTACGAACTATCACTATTGAAATTTCAGATCGCAGCTCCGGGAGGATTTTCAATCCATTTGGCTGACCCGGCTCTCACCGCGCCCGGGCTCGCTGCCAGCATGGATGGATTTACTCGTTCCCATCATTGCTTTTGTTATGTCGCCGTATTATACACATTTCCCCGGCAATGGGCAAGAAGATTACACAGATTCAAGCGTAAAAAGAGTAATCTCAGGCCGGCAATTGAAGCGGATATAAGGCGGAATCATCCCAACACCTCGATTGGTGTACTGGAACATATCACCCACACGATACAAACCCTGCGGATATTTCTTTGCCAGTCGCGGCAAAACAGGTGCTCCGATGAACGGAAGCACGATCTGCCCGCCATGCGAGTGACCGGAAAGCTGCAAATCAAAACGGCCCGTTGCCACACTATCATCAGCGAAGTCTGGCTCATGCGCCAGCAAGATAGCACATTCATCTTTGGGGATTTGTTCGGTCACAAGATCCAGGCGGTCCCGCTCATACCAGATGTCGTCCACGCCGGCAAGATACAGAGATTCCCCTCCATTTTTGAGCGGATGAACAGCATTGCTCAAATCCATTACACCGCCCTTTTGGAAGATCTCTTGCATGACAAACGGATCTACCCAGTAATCGTGATTGCCCATGGCCCCAACGGTCAGGTATTCGCCGGTATGGGTGCTCAACACCTTAATCAAATCAGCATACCGTTCCTGGTCTTCTTGTCGTGAACGCCGGAAATGTCCAAGCGTAAGATCGCCTGTGATTGCGAGTACGTCAGGAGACAGGCTTGACACAGCCGATAAAACCCCTTCCAGGCGTTCAGCATTCATCCAGCCGCCAAAGTGCAGATCGCTAATTTGTGCCAGCCTGAAATCCTGAAAACGATTTCGGAAGGCGCGGCAGCTTCAGCACTGACGTCGGTCACTTCCAACCGTGATGGTTCATGATCTGATGCATACATATATAGGCCTCCACCAAAGGCTAGCAGCGCCGCCTCTAGACCCGCTATCTTTAACAAACGCAGAAAATCCCGCCGTGTTACAGCACGTTTTGGTTTACCACGTGCTGCCTTATCTTTTGTATTCATACACTCTCTTTTCCAGTAACACTAGAGCCAAAAACTCGTCTATTTTTGCAAGTAGCAGTAGAATTCAATTGCACTTTCCTTATTTTTTCTCAAAGGACAACTCAATGCAGAAGCTCTCTTTCGACAACCAGCAGATTATATCTTATGCAGACCAAATAACTTCAACACCGGGCGGGTATCTCTTACAGGGAAAAAACGTCTCGCTCGAAATGGATAGCCAGCCAGAGAAATACTACCGCCACGGCTGGCAATCATGGAGTCTGACAACCTGGCAAGATACAAACTTTCGACTGCCAATACAAAAACCAGCCATCCTGCACCCTACGCAAACCGACCCGCTGTATGTGAATCACCCCGCACCAAATGGCTCCTGGTTGGGCGCGGTTGAGTTCAAAGATGGAAACATCCTTCTGCTGGGTTCGCTGGGGACAGATGCGCATGTCGCTTTGCACGGTAACCAGCTACACGGGTGGTATGAGGCGGGGGACGGAGATTGGTTCGTAGGCTACGGGGATGAAGCGTCCGTTTTCGCGCGTTATGCTGAACTTTTGGGTGAACATCTTGGCAAAGCGCCGGGCAAGCCGTCTCCGCGCGTGTGGTGTTCGTGGTACAGCTTGTATGGAGTCATCGATGAAGCATTGCTGTATCGAATTTTTGATGAGCTGGGCGATCTACCTTTTGATGTTCTGCAAGTTGATGATGGCTGGGAAGTGGCTGTTGGCGATTGGCAACCCAATGAGAAATTCCCATCCGGGATGGAAACGCTAGCAGATAAAATCCGCGCATCTGGCCGGACCCCGGGCCTGTGGCTGGCTCCCCTTTTAGCTGTCCCATCTTCAAATTTGTACCGCCAACATCCGGACTGGTTGCTGCACGAAAAAGACGGAAGGCTGGTCTCTGCCGGGCATTTGTGGGGCGAACCGCTCCACGCGCTGGACACCACCCATCCAGAAGCTCTGGGCTGGCTGGCCGCGCTGATGAAACAGGTCCGCGCCTGGGGCTTTGACTACCTGAAATTGGACTTCTTGTATGCTGGAGCACTGCCTGGAAAACGTCATGTGGATATGCCGCGAGAAGCCGCCTACCGCCAGGGCCTAAAGGTGATGCGCGAAGCCATGGGCGAAGACGCTTACTTCCTGACTTGCGGCGCGCCCATCATTCCATCGCTGGGATTGTGCGATGCCATCCGCGTAGGGCCGGATGTAGCCGGGGAATGGGAGAGCTATCGCGATTCCACATTGCTCTATAATCCAACAACACCTGGGACAAAGAACGCCATCCGCACAACAATCAACCGATTATGGCTGCAACCATTGGCCGCTACCGACCCGGACGTAGCCTACTTCCGCTCGCAGAAAATATCGATGAACGTAGAGCAAAAACGGATGCTGAGTGATTTAGCCCTGGTCTGTGACTTCAAAGCCACCTCCGACCTGCCACAATGGCTGACTCCAAGCGAACGCGAAGAATTGCGCTCTTTTCTGGAAGCAAGACCAAGAGTAAAGCGTACAGGTCGCTTTACTTATTCACTTGACAATCTCGAAGTGAATTTCAGCCCCGCCATATCGCTGCCTGAGTTCCCACGTGGTTTTGACGCATTGGCTCGTACAATTCTTGGATTGGTCGCGAATCAAGGTTGGGCAATGAAGCTAATGGATCGATTGAGCAAAAGTGCGTTGCAAAAAATGAGGCATACTCTGTAAAAAAGAAAGCGACCTGAGCGGTCGCCTTCTTTATTCCGCCAACAAATTCGTCTTGGCTGCCATGATGAAATCATTTTTATGCAGGCCTTTGATAACATGCGTCCACCACTGCACTTTCACCCGCCCCCACTCGGTGACGATCAGGGGATGGTGATCTTCCTTTTCGGCGATCATGGCGATCTTGTTTGTAAAAGCCATGGCTTCGATGAAGTTCTTCAGCTTGAAAGTGCGTTCCAGACGCTTGATACCCTCCACTTCGACCACTTCCCATTCCGACACTTCGGGCTGCAGCGCGGCGATTTCCTCTTCGGTGAGGGCGGCACACCGCCGCGGCAAGCCACGCATTTCATTTGAGCCAATTCTGTCATTTCAACATCAAATCAACTTGACGATCTTATCAACTTCATCCGGGTTCGAGAGATGCAAACGTAAAACCCGGCGCTCCCGTGCTTCCAAGGCTTCATAATCGCCCAGCGCCTGCGCTCGCTCCAGCGTGCCAAAGCTCATTTTCTGCGTTGGGATTTCGATATCCTCAACTGGATCGGCTGTGATTTGCAGGAACACGCCCTTGTCCGGCGCCACCCTTGTGCAGTTGCCCGGTCGAGTGCAGGAAACGTGGGCCAAAACCAAGCGTCACGGCGCATTTGTTCTTCCCTCTGAGCGCAACGCGCAGATCCTGCAAGGCAGCGATCCGATCTTCATCCCGTGGCAAATAGGCATTGATAGCAATATAATCGCCATCTTTCCTTTGCCCTAGAAATTTCTTGATCGCCGGTTTTGCATCTTTCAAGGAAATGAATTCGCCTTCCTTCAATACTCCTGACTTCTTATATTCGGCGATCTTGGCTTTGGTGCGATCCTTACTGTCCTGCACATCCGGCTGGTCAAAAGCATTCACACCCAGAATGTGACAGGCAACCGCAGTAGCCACTTCCCAACGGTAAAATTCAGCGCCCAGATCATACGCTTCAGGTACAGAAATCTCCAGCACAGGCTGACCCGCTTCACGCAGAGCGGCAAGCTGATTATCCAGTTCACCGTTCTGACGAAGATAGATGAACAGGCGGTCATTCCCGTAAACACCCACCTCGCCAGGCGGTTCGCGGTCGACTGGGAATAATGCCTTTGTTGTCTTTGCCGCTGGACTCGGCAATCAACTGCTCCAGCCACGAGCCAAAGGTTGCCAGGGGCGCATCCGCCAGGACCGTCAACTTGTCACGGCCTCCCAAGAGCCGCTTCGGCCATCACAGCCCCCAACACCAGCCCGGGGTTGCGCGCGGCGAGCACATCCCGCTCTGACTGTTCCATCATCCAGGCAGCGCGCGCGAGCAGGCGTTTTACATCCAGCCCCAGCAAGGCCGCCGGAACCAGGCCAAAAACAGTCAGGGCTGAATAACGGCCGCCCACGTTCGGGTCAGCCTGGAAAACCGCGCGGAACTTACGTTTTTTCGCCAGTTTTTCCAGCGAAGTACCGGGATCGGTAATCGCAACAAAACGCGAGCCATCTCCACCCGACAACTCCCAGAAATAATCGAAGGCCGCCATGGTTTCGGCTAGTGCCGCCGGATTTGCTCGACACGATATAAATGCTTTTCTCAGGCGGAAAATTGCTCTGCAGCCCGGGCAACCTGGGCCGGATCAGTCGAATCAAGGATGGACAGGCAGGGTTTCCCTTCCGCGGCTATCAGGGTCATCGGCGGCGCAAACACAAAGGACAATACTTCCGGCGCAAGCGAAGAGCCGCCCATACCCAACAGGAGGACGCGCTGGATGCCCTCGTAATGGACCTCGTCGGCAAATTCGCCCAATTCTGGCAACAATGTCTATCGATGTTTCCGGCAGGCGCAACCAACCCAGGCGTTTTTCAATTTCAGCCTGACCTTTTTTGTCAGTCGTCCACAGGGTGGGATCCCCGTCCCACAGGCGGGCGGGAACGGAATCTTTTTCCAGCTTGGCAATGCGCTTGGAGACGGAAGCAGCCAGCGGCCCCAGTTGTGAAGCGGCGGCAGCGCGTCGCTCTTCGATGGTTTCCAACAAGGCAGTGAACGCATCCGCAAAGGCCTTGACGCCTTCGTCTTCCAATTCCTGCGTGACAACGTCCATGGAAATACCATGCTTCTTCCAGTTCGCCAAACACAGGCATGCACCCTGATCCATCTGGCGGGTAATGGTTTCCTCTGCCACGCCATGATCGCGGAAAGCATCCAGCGTTTTCGGCGGAACCGTGTTGACAGTGTGCGGGCCGATCAGGGTATTCACATAGGCGGTATCAGGGTACTGCGGGTTTTTGGTGCTGGTAGAGGCCCACAGGGGACGCTGCAGGCGTGCGCCTTTCGGGTAGAGGTCTTCCCAGCGCTCCTCTGAGAATTTTTTGGTGAAGGCTTCATACGCCAGCCGCGCATTGGCAATCGCAGCCTGGCCCCAGCAGGGAAGGAAGTTTTGGGCAAGAGCGCGTCCACCTTGGAATCAACACGCGAGATAAAGAACGATGCCACTGAAGCGATGTGATCGATGGGTTCTCCCTCGGCGAGCCTGTCTTCCAGGCCAGAGAGATAGGCATCCATCACTTCGTCATATCGCGCCAGCGAGAAGATCAACGTGACGTTGACATTGATGCCGCTGGCAATCGTTTTTCTGATGGCGGGAATGCCTTCGGGCGTGGCCGGGATCTTGATCATCAGGTTGGGACGGTTCACACGCGCCCACAGAACTTTGGCCTGCGTGATGGTTTTCTCGGTCTCATGCGCCAGGTAAGGGCTGACTTCGATGCTGACATAGCCATCACTGGCATTGGTCTTCATCATAAAGCGGCAGGAACAGGTCACAAGCCTGCTGAATATCTTCCACGGCCAATTGCCAGAAAATATCCTCCGCACTCCCAACCGGCCCAGGCCAGCGGGGTCAAGGCTGAATCATAGTCGTTGGACTTGGCAATCGCGTTGTGAAAAATGGAAGGGTTGGAGGTCACGCCGCGGATATCGCCACGCTGGATCATGGCCTCGAGTTCGCCATTCTCCAGCAATTTCCGTTCGATATTATCGTACCAGAGTGACTGGCCCAAGCTGGTCAATGTCATCTATCACTAAACTCATTAACACCTCTACCTATCGGACAGGTCAGCCTCTATCCGTCTTACCTTCTCAACCCGCTGTTTATGTCGCTCCTGCCCGGGGTCATTTCCTACAAAGCGCGCTTTCAAAAAAGCGTGAACAATTTCGCTTGCCAGTTCAGGGCCGATGACGCGCCCACCCAGGCAGAGTACGTTCATATTATCATGTTCCACGCCTTGATGCGCGGAGTAGGTATCATGGCAAATCGCAGCATACACACCGTTCATTTTGTTCGCCGCAATACAGGCTCCCACACCAGATCCACATAGCGCGATACCGCGTTCAGCCTCACCAGACTGGATCGCCCGACCAAGCAACTCGGCATAATCAGGATAATCAACCGAATCGGTGGAATGTGTGCCCAGGTCAAGCACTTCGTGCCCGGCAGCACGCACGGCCTCGATCACACTGTCTTTTACGGGGAAACCCGCATGATCGGTTGCAACGGCAATTTTCACAACAATTCTTTCGCTTTAGCGATCACATTTTCAACGGTAAAGCCAAACTTTTCAAACAGGGTATTCGCCGGTGCGGAGGCGCCATAGCCATCCATACAAATGACGCGCCATGACGGCGTATCTTTCCCAGCCCAGGCCTGCCCCCGCTTCGACGGCCACACGCGCCTGAACGCTCTTCGGCAAAACAGACTCGCGATAGGCCGCATCCTGTTCCTCGAACAGTTCCCAGGATGGGAAGGAAACCACGCGCACATTCAAACCTTCATCTGCAAGCTGCTTCCCGGCCTGATAGATCAACCCAACTTCCGAGCCGGATGCCATCAGGATCAACTCCGGTTCACCATCACCAAAATCTTCTAAAACATAGGCCCCACGATCCACCCCGCCGGTTGGCTCATTCAGTGTGGGTACGTTCTGGCGGGTGAGCGCCAGGGCAGTCGGGCCGTCTTTGCGGGTGATGGCTGCCTTCCAGGCTTCCAGCGTCTCGTTCGCACCAGCAGGCCGGATGACGGTCAGATTCGGGATGGCGCGCAGCATGGCAAGCTGCTCAATGGGTTGATGCGTCGGTCCATCTTCGCCCACGCCGATGCTGTCATGCGTGAAAACGTAAATAACAGGGATTTTAGAAATCGCTGCAATACGAATGGCAGGCTTCATGTAATCTGAAAAGATCAAGAAGGTGCCGCCATAAGGAATCAGGCCGCCGTACAAAGCCATCCCGTTCAGGGCTGCCCCCATGGCATGTTCGCGCACGCCAAAATGGAAGTTGCGCCCGGCAGGGGTATCCTTGCTGAAGGCGGGTTCATCTGCCAACCAGGTTTTGTTGGAGGGCGCCAGGTCGGCAGAACCGCCAATCAACTCAGGGATGGCTTGCGCAAGTTGGTTGAGCACTTTTCCAGATGAAGTACGGGTGGCCATACCTTTTTCTTTATCGATGGGGAAGGCAGTCAGGGCAGCCTCCCAGTTTTCGGGCAATTTGCCAGTCTAAACGGCGCTTCAGTTCTGCACCCTGGGAAGGATGCAAGCGTTGATATGCTGAGAATTTATCTTTCCATTCCGCTTCGGCTTTGCTTCCGCGCTCGACTGCTTCACGATAATACGCCAGAACATCATCAGGGATATAGAATTTCGGTTCAACTGGCCAGCCCAGGTTCTCTTTGGCTAATTTCAACTCTTCTTCGCCGAGCGGTTCGCCATGCGCTTTGGCTGTGCCCTGTTTGTTGGGGGCGCCAAAGCCGATGATAGTGCGGCACATGATGATGGACGGGCGCGGGTCTTTCTTGGCGGCCTGGATGGCTTTGTCAATCGCTTCCACATCGTTGCCATCTTCCACTTTTTGCACGTGCCAGCCATAGGCTTCGAAGCGTGCGGCGCGGTCTTCGGTGAAGGCCAGTTCGGTGGAGCCATCGATGGAGATGTGGTTGTCGTCGTAGAGGTAGATCAAGCGTCCCAGGGACAGATGCCCGGCCAGCGAAGCGGCTTCGGATGAAACGCCTTCCATCAGGTCGCCATCGGTAACGATCGCGTAGATGTACGAATCAATCAGTTCGAAGCCGGGCAGGTTAAAGGTCGCGGCAAGATGCGATGGCGGCAATCGCCATTCCCACGCCGGTGGCAAAGCCCTGCCCCAGCGGGCCGGTGGTGATTTCCACGCCAGGTGTATGTCCGTATTCGGGATGGCCGGGGGTCAGGCTACCCCATTGGCGGAAGTTCTTGATCTCGTCCAGGGAGAGATCGTAGCCGGTGAGGTGCAGGAGTGAGTAGAGCAGCATGGAGCCATGCCCGCCGGAGAGGATGAAGCGGTCGCGCCCGGCCCAGCGCGGGTTGCGCGGGTTGTGACGCAGGTGGCGTGTCCAGACGGTGTAGGCCATGGCAGCCGCCCCCATCGGCAAGCCGGGGTGCCCGGAATTTGCCTGCTTGTACGCCATCAGCAGAGAGAAAACGAAGGGTGTTGATGGCGCGATTTTGAAGGTCTTTGTCCATGTTTAATCCTTAGAGGTATGATTATGAATTTTACCACTGAGCACTTTGTGACATATAGGACTTTATCCTGTATAATTTTCTTACTAAAACATCAGTAGTCACTTATCAATTTATCAGTGACAAAAAAGCTTCTGTGGAGGATGGATTATGAAGGGCAAATTTCAACGACGCGTAACACGATTTTGGTCACTGGGGGGATTGTCAGTGGTGCTGGTTCTCATTGCGTATCAAATTATCCTGAAATTCTTGTTCCCTACTTTTGCATCAAGGGTATGCGTAGAGGGGTATGAATGTCCATCGAATCTTTTGGAAGGATATGTGAGTCTTCTAACGTTAGCAATTGTGGTAGGCGGCATTGTATTCGCTGCCTGGGAATATTTACGACAGGAATCACAACTATCATTTCAGATATACGAATCTATTCATGAAAAAATGACTGATCCAGCCGAGGAAGCTGCAAGACGATGGATAATAAAAAATATTCAGACCTCACAAGGAAAGCGATTCTATAAAAGCGTGGAGCAAGGAATTTGCCAGGAAAATTTACGATAAACCCGATAACTGGGAAGAAGAGCTTGCACCAGGCCATCAACACATAAAAAGAACGCTCAATGCACTGGATTATTTCGGGTTTGTGGCGGAGAATTATGTAAGTGTAGAAGGGCCGCTCCTGGAATGGATGAGCCCGCCAATCGCCAAGGTCTGGGAACGAATAGCGCCCTATGTCGAAAGAGAAAGAGATGCCCGGAATGAACCGGATTTCTATAAATCCGCATCCTACATCGGGGAAAAGTGTCTGGAATGGCGCACAAAGAAAGGAATGAAGTCGGAAATAATAGAATTCAGGTATTTAGGTTATTCGTTACCCATAAAAAGAGCAGCCAAAAGGTGCTTTTTAGTACTTCTCCTTCAACTCTCTGACAGGCAAGATCATTTGACCTTCTGCCCTGTCCCCAAGCCTGGTCACTTCTTCTGGCCGATGAGTGGCAAGCCAGGCAGTGTATGCGGCAGCCAGCACATCCAGTTGACCGGGAGAATAGAGCATTTCGGTCGGTAAGATGCCCTTCATCAATTTGAAGCGGGTAATCTCTTCGAAAAAGTCCATTGGGTCTTTGATGCGCAGTTCTTTATCGTATAACTTCAATTGCCGCTGCAAACGTCCCTCAAGGGTAGGCTTTGGGAAAGGAACCTGTTCCAATAAGACACAGAAACAGGCATGGGGATGTGTTTCCAGCCACTGGTGCGTTGAGTCTTCAGTGCCGTGAGGCTTGAATCCCATTTTTGATAATTTCCGGTAGAATGCAAAACCGACCTGCATCCAGGCCGAGCACAATTCCTCGCGCGCAGGCGTCCCGGCAACCGAAATGCCACGAGAACGCAACTCATACTCGACCAGGCGCATGTTCGTGCTTCGGACAGTTTGTCCGGGTGCCAGGCTGTTCTCTTCCAATTGTTTTTTGACCAGGCCACGATTGACATTTGCAGGCGCATTGACCGCCACAACCGCCGATTTTTGACCGCCCAGGAAAGCCAGCATATCGTCCATGTCGGCATCTGCCAATGCCACCAGGTTCAGGTTACTGTCGAAGGCTGCATAGGAAAAATCCTTGCGCCCAGATGCGGGGTCCACGCCAATGTAAACAGAGTCAGTAAAAAACATAGTAAGATATGGACTTGCTGAACGAACAGTATTCCAGGAACTATTATTGCTTCTTGCGTAAATCGCTAATCTTCCAACCAAGTTTTTTCAGAGAAAAAATGAACTGGTAAGCTTAGATGATTACGCAATACTCTGTAAGTAGTGTAGCCTAAAAAAGGAACTTATGCAACCAAATCAACGCCGCGTGTTCTACATCGCCATCCTGATTGCAGCCCTGGCCTGGACCTACATCAGTGCTGACAGGGCGGGCACATCCACTGCGGGAGAGATACCCGCACCGCGCCAGGGATTCCTTGCGCCCGATTTCGCTCTCCAGACGCTTGAAGGCAAAACCATCACACTCTCTGATCTGCGCGGGCAAGCTGTGCTGGTCAACCTGTGGGCTACCTGGTGTCCGCCATGCCGCGCCGAGATGCCCGCCATGCAGAAGATGTATGAAGAATACAAAGACCAGGGATTTGTTGTACTGGCTCTCAACATGACCTATCAGGACACTCCATCCGCTGTGTTCCCTTTCGCGCAAGAATATGGGCTTACCTTCCCGATCCTGCTCGAAACAAATGGCCAGGTAGCGGCTAAATACGAATTGCGCTCGCTGCCCTCCAGCTTCTTCATTGACCGGGATGGCATCATCCAGGAGGTCGTCATTGGCGGCCCTATGGCTGAAGCCTTACTGCGCACACGTATCGAATCCCTCGTACACTAATATGCTTACATCCTTTCGCAATCTCTTCTGCCCCTCCGCGCGACTTGATCCTGGTCGTGGCCGCCATCTGGCTCGGCTTATGGCTGGCTGAAAAACGCAGCGCCAAACACGGCATCAGCGTCAACGACTTGAACAACATCGTCTTCTATCCCCTGATCGGATATATACTCGGCGGGCGCATCCTGTTCGCGCTCGAAAATCTTTCCGCCTTCGCGCAAAACCCCAAAAGCCTGATCTCGCTCAACCTGGACTTGTTCGACCCCATCGGCGGACTGGTCGATCGCCCTGATCGTTGCGCTGGTGTATGGGCAACGAAAAAAGCTGTCCCTGTGGCCCACGCTGGATGCGCTGACGCCTTTTTTCGCCACCTTCGCTCTCGGACTGGGGCTGGCGCACCTGGCTTCGGGCAGCGCCTTCGGCAAAGAAACCTCCCTGCCCTGGGGGATGGACTGTGGGGGGCAACCCGCCATCCCAGCCAGGTCTATGAAATCCTCGCCTCACTCCTGATCCTGGGCCTGCTCTGGTTCCAAAAAACGGATACTCACCCTGGCATCCACTTCCTGACTTTTGCAGCGCTGACCAGCGGTACACGTCTTTTCCTGGAAGCTTTTCGCGGCGACAGCTCTCTCATTCTGGGCGGCTTACGAGCGGAGCAAATCCTCGCCTGGGTTGTACTGGCAGTCTCCCTGTACTTTTTAGACAGAAATAGCAAGATTTCGCCTTTGGAAATGGCTACGCGCAGCAATGGATAAAATTTTCATCAAGAACCTGCGCGCGCATGGCATCATCGGTATTTACCCGGATGAGCGCACAACTCCGCAAGAGATACTCATCAACGTAACGGTCTACACTGACACACGGCGCGCCGCGCAAACAGACGATATTGCAGATTGCGTTGATTACGATGCGTTGGCAAAGAAACTGAAAGCTCACGCCGAAAGCGCTGCGCGGCTCACCGTCGAAGCGCTGGCAAACGATCTGGCTGAAATTTGTTTGCAGGAAAACGGCGTAGAAAAGGCAATCGTGCGAGTAGAAAAACCGGACGCGGTCCCCTCGGCCCAATCAGTGGGAGTGGAGGTGGAACGCGCCCGGAAATAATGTAATAATGTCCGTTTTTAAAACGGAAACAGGTAATGAGCTTAGTCGATGATGCGCTAAATCTGCAACGGCGTTGCTCCCCTGCTGATGTTATCCAGAAATTCCTGGCGAGTCGCGAGGTTGGCACGGAAGGCGCCATGCATGGCAGAAGTGGTCATGCGGGCGTCATGCTTTTTAACGCCGCGCATCATCGAGCACAGGTGAACAGCTTCAACCACCACAGCCACCCCTTGCGGTTTGAGCAAATCCCGCAAGAAATCAGCCACCTGCCGCGTCATGCGTTCCTGCACCTGCAAGCGGCGGGCATACATATCCACAATACGGGGAATTTTTGAAAGACCGATCACTTTGCCATCCGGGATATAAGCCACATGCGCGCGCCCAATAAATGGCAGAATGTGATGCTCACACAGACTGTAAAACTCGATATCCCGAACAAGCACCATTTCATCATAGGTAATATCGAACAGCGCGCCATTGATCATGGCTTCGGCGTCAACGTGATAGCCACTGAGCAGTTCATGAATACATGCGGGCAACGCGTTTTGGGGTAAATTTCAACCCTTCGCGTTTTGGGTTCTCACCCACTGCCTTTAGCAATTGCGCAATAGCGCCTTCAAGCAACTCACTTTCAATACCGCTGTTCTCAATTTCCTCTTTCACTCAGAATCATCATCAAAATCTAAAAGGTCGTTCATTCATCATGCTCCAATAAAACTGGCCCAGCAATGTTCGCCAGGCCAGTTGGTATATAACTACATTTCTGCATTCAACCAACTTCCGGCTCGATCAAGCCGTAGGTTCCATTTCGACGACGATATAACACTTTTATACGATTGGCATCAGCATCGAAGAAGATAAAGAAATTGTCGTGCCCCAAAAGCTGCATTTGCTCAATCGCTTCGGCTTCGTTCATTGGTATTAGTGCAAACTTCTTACGGCGAACGATAATCAGTTCTTCATCCTCATCAATCTCCATCTCTGGCATCGGCACAACTTCAGCAGCCGAGCGGCCATCGCCGCGCCCTCGATATCGCTTGCCTTTATAGCGGTCTACTTGTCTCTGCATTTTATCCAATGCAATATCGAATGCTGCAAATATATCATCTGCACGTTCTTCAGAGCGCAACAATAAATTCTTGCCGCGCACAGTGATCTGTGCAATATGGCGGTCCGCTGCGCTGCGAGCCGATTTTGCAAATTCTAAGTTCAATTCGTATTTCTTCAATTGCCGGGAGAAACTTGTCAAGCTTGCTGGCTTTCTTCTCAATATAATCATTGATTCGGTCGGTCACTTCCATATTGCGAACTTGAATATCCAATTCAGGTGACATAGAACCTCCTCAGGGTAATTTTATGAACGCCCAACCGGGCGATTTGCACTAAACAATTTTAAGGCCGTGCTGAGGCAAAGCTCGTGCGACAGTAACAGCATAAACATCACGTGCGTCGGATGCATACAGCGCCTCAGCCGCGGACGATAAAGTTGCTCCCGTTGTAGAAACATCATCCATCAACAGGACAGTTCGTCCGTTCACCTTCGTCGTATCGGCCATCAAATGCAGCCTGTACATTTTCCTGTCGTTCAACTGCTGACAAGCCTACCTGTGATCTGGTTTCTCGTGCGCGAACCAATGCGCCAGGCTCATAATTCAAGCCTAATTGCATGGACAACGGCATAGCAACCATCGCAACTTGATTATACCCTCGTTCTCTTAGGCGCTGTTTTCCCAAGTGGAATTGGCACCAACATATCCACAGGCCAACTCAATTGTTTCACAAATCCTGACATCTGATCTGACAAGGCTTCACCCAAACCAATATCCCGGCGGTATTTCAAGCGATGCAAAGCATCTTGCACAGGATTTTCAAAAACAGCCCAGGACCGAAGATGCTTGAAAAAAGGTTGACTTTTGCTTGACAGCGGTTACATAAACCAGAACGCGCCTGCGGCAAACCACAGACATCGCAAATAGGATCAGATATTACTTGAACTTTTTTCTGGCACTCAATACACCAGCGGGTTCCCTCACTTCCACATCCCCCACAAACAGGTGGCACAAGCCAATCAAGCGTGGCCCAAAATCCCCGATAGATGCGATATTTCCAAAGGTTCTTGGTCACCTACAGCCCAACACCACCTTCGCCAAAGACACCCATGATCTGGAATACTGCCGGCACCAACAAGATGATCAATGATCGTGGGGAAAATAAACACGATCATTGGAATGAGCATTTTGATAGGTGCCTGGTGGGCTGCTTCTTCAGCACGCTGCCTGCGCTTCATCCTCATTTGGTCAGACTGAATGCGCAACACTTTTGCCATGCTGACACCAAGCGTTTCACTTTGGATTATTGCTGCAACAAAGCTGGTCATCTCCGGGAGGCCCATGCGATCGGCCATAACACGCAAGGCTTCCCGCCTGGTTTTGCCAAGCTGCACTTCACGAATAGCGCGCGCAAATCCAACCGACAACTGGTTTTCCCATTTCTCGCTAACTTTTGCCATGGCTGCATCAAAACCCAATCCCGGCCTCAACACAAATAGTCAACAGATCCAAAGCATCAGGCATTGCTTTTCGAATTTCTTTTTGGCGGGTATTTATTTTACTCTGCAACCAAAGCTGGGGGAAAGAAAAGCCCAAAACGGTAAAAGAGCAATACCACCAAAATAGTTGTGCCCAGTTTCCAAGTGTCGTGGAGAAATTGTGAATATCAAGATCAAGAAATCCGCCAAACAAACCGGCAACAATAAAGCGTGAAGCCAGAAACGTTGATGCGTCAACGCGAATAGGATTCCCTGCCAACTCCATTTTCAGGTCGGTTTGTTCCAATACCTTTTGAGGCGTGAAGCGTGAAGAAAATTCGCCAATTGCCTGCAAGATCGGAACTAATACGCGTTGACTAAAAGGTTGGGACAACTCCAGTTCTTCAAGCGACACCACATCACCACGCTCGGTAAATTCAGCCAGGCGCGCCATCAAGGGATCTTCATCGTCTTGGGAGGCTGCAGCTGTACGCATTCCCACAACAACAAGTAGCGATTACCCCAACAACGAGTACAATGCCAACAATAATCCACAAAAGAGTACTCATATCTTAAACCTCAATATCTGCTATCTTCATCATGATGAAGTAGCCCGAAGCAATCATGACAACTATCAATCCCAGCGCAATCCATCCGCAAACAGGGTCTGGGGACCATCAAAAAAGGACATCAAATAATCACGGTTCAAAAACCAAAGAATAAGGGTTAGTACTAATGGCACGAGTGATAAAAGCGTTCCTGATGCGCGCACCTGCGCTGTCAACACACGAATTTCACCCTTAATACGAACACGCTCACGGATTGTGAATGAGATTGAATCCAAGATTTCAGACAGGTTACCACCAACTTCACGCTGCACGTTAATTGCGGTAATCACAAAATCCAGATCGTCACTGGGAATTCTCCGCAAGAGATTGTCAAGGGCTGTCTCCATTGGAACACCCAACTGCATTTCTTGCACTACACGCCGAAATTCATCACTAGATCGGTGGAGGCAATTCCTTACTAATAGCTTCCATTGCTTGCATTGTTGAGTAGCCAGCCCGCAAACCATTGACCATCAAGTTCAGCATATCAGAAAGTTGATCATTAAAACGATTAAGACGTTGTCGCTGCTGACGTTTAACATAGAAGCGAGGCGCAAAAACACCAATAACTGCACCTATCAAAAAAGAAACAGGGTGCCAGCCTCCCGAGAAATCCAAATATGAGCGCCCCAAGAAATATGGTAATCACATACAGGGCAAAATATTCAGCAACTTTTAATTTTAAATCAGCGCGAGCAAGGTCACGTGCGATACGATCCCCTAAAGATGATTTTTCTACCCTTCTGGTTAACCCAATCAGTAATGGCTGAACGCTTCATCGCCATCCTCATCAGTTACAGGTTTATCGTCCTCCAAATATTGACCAAGGCGCTGTTCAACCAAAGAACGTTCGCTGTTTGCGGACACAATAACGCCCACAATCAACAAGACTAATACCAAAACCCCGCCAATAATCAATATCCAAGTCATCATATGAGTGTGTTCAACCTCTCAAATATCAATAGCGACGACGTTCCCCAACACCAAATATCGATGGAGGGAGATTAATACCCGCAGCTTCAATTTGATCCATAAATTTGGGGCGCAAGCCAGTCGGTCGCAAACGGCCTACTACTTTTCCGGCTTTCAACACCCGTTTGCTCAAACGAAAAGATATCTGTCATGGTGATAACATCACCTTCCATGCCGCTAACTTCGCAAATAGTGACCACTTTTCGCGTACCATCACGCATACGTTCCTGTTGACAAATCACATCAATCGCGCTTGAAACCTGCTCACGAATAGCTCGCACCGGCAAATCCATACCTGCCATAAGGCACATTGTTTCAAGACGCGACAATGTATCTCGTGGAGAGTTTGCATGCGCAGTTGTCATGGAACCATCGTGACCGGTATTCATGGCTTGTAACATATCCAACGTTTCCCCGCCACGGCACTCCCCTACAATGATCCGTTCAGGTCGCATACGAAGAGAGTTAATAACTAGATCACGGATCGTGATCTCACCGCGGCCTTCAATATTGGGCGGGCGGGATTCCAAAGTAACAACATGCTCCTGCCGCAATTGCAACTCTGCCGCATTTTCAATGGTCAGGATACGTTCATCATCTGGGATAAAACCAGACATCACATTCAGCAAAGTGGTTTTACCAGAACCAGTACCACCTGAGATGACAATATTCAAGCGAGCTTCCACACACGCTTTCATAAATTGAAGAGCTTCCGGTGAAATAGAACCAAATTGCACCAATTGATCCACTGTAATCGGGTTTTTAGAGAATTTACGAATAGTAAGCACCGGTCCAACCAAGGAAATTGGGGGAATAACAGCATTTACACGTGAGCCATCTTGCAAACGTGCATCCACATATGGACTGGATTCATCAATGCGACGCCCAAGAGGAGCAACAATACGATCAATAATCCGCAATACATGTTCATTATTTTCAAATGTCACAGGGACGCGATGAAGCTTCCTTTCCGTTCAATATAAATATTCTTCGCACCATTAACCATGATTTCAGTAATGGTATCGTCTTCAAGCAGAGGCTGGAGAGGGCCTAAACCCAAAATTTCGGCAGCAATCTGTTCAAACAAGCCGAGCACGTTCCGGTCTAGAAAGAACAATGTTTTCTTCAGCGAGAATTTGTTCAAAAAGATCCTGAATGGTCCGTTTTACTTCATCTGTTCTAGTAATATCCATCGATGGATCAAGCTCTGCCAGCAATTTATTTTGTACACGAGTTTTAAGATCGAAATAGGAGCCCGCTTGTGGTGAAGTAATTGGAGCATTCGTTCGTTTGGTCTGCAGAGATGATAGTCGTCGAACTATCCGAGCCACTCGGCTTTGATCCACCCTGTGATTTTGAACTCCGAATCTGAACCTTGTCCCTGTTCAATACGTTTCAGTAGTGACATAACTAAACTCCTAACTCTAATTACTATACTGCCTTCAGTTTGATTTAATTCTGTAGATGCTATTGTTTCCCGAACGCTTTCTGCTAAAGATAAAATACCACGTGCAGATGGTTGTGTTTTATTATCTAAAATAAATGGAATACCACGATTTACGGCTGGAACAACAACTCGTTCATCCAAAGGAATGACAGCAGCTACCTGTTGTTTTAAATTGTCACCCAACCCGCTCTGGCGTGATCGCAATCCGTTTATCAAATCGATTCATCGTAAAACACAACTCGCTCACGCTCAATTCCGATAGTCTGAAGCAAATCTAAAAACAGCCGGGCATTTTTAATTGATGGAATATCCTGTGTTGTGACCAACACAATCACATCGCTCTTATCAATCGCTGCAAGGGTAATATCTGTCAAAATTGGTGTTGTATCAATAACCACATAGGCATACATTTGACGTAAATATTCAATTAATTGGGAAAATTGATCACCACTTACCTTTTCTGCATATTCAGGGCGTGATGGAGCAGCCAAGCACATGAACACCTGATGCAGCATGATTAATCATAACCCCTTCGACAATGTCTGGATCCAATTCATTTACACGTGTAGCAATATCAATGATCGTATTTTTGCCTTGTTCATTAACAAAAACAGCTACATCTCCATATTGAAAATTTCCATCAACAAGAGTAGCACGCGTATCTTCATTATGCAAGGCTATAGCCAGATTGACAGCTATCGTTGTACAGCCTGTTCCTCCTTTAGGGCTATACACTGTAATCACTTTTCCTTGAGTTAATGAAAAGCCCAGATCCAATTGGTGCCTCCTGCTGAAGCTGGAGTGCACCGCGAGCTTGAACGTTTTTTGTTCGCTCTTGCTGGGCCATTTCGCCAGCGCGGCGAATGGCAGAAATCAACTCATCTGCCATAGGTGGTTTTGTCAGAAAATCGCGCGCTCCTGCAAGCATAGCGCGCCGCATATAATTCTGGTCACCTTGAACAGACAAAATGATAACCTGCACATGTGGCAATTTACCACGAATCGCTTCAGTTGCAGATATGCCATCCATATCAGGCATGTTAATGTCCATCAAGACGACATCAGGGTCATACTCCTGTGATAATTCAATCCCCTCTTTACCTGATTTCGCTACCCCGGCAACTTCTATATCTGCTTCAAACTGAAGAAGCTTGCGAACATTTTCGCGAGTTTCAGCAATATCATCCACAATGAGCACGCGAATTTTTTGGCCTGCTGCCATTATCAATTACCTCTAATCTTATTGTTCTGGCGCAACAGTAACAACATCACCTGGGAGGAATGGGGAAATCAACTCATCAACCCTGGGCTGCATTGCATACGGCAATTTTGCAGGAACAGGGATATTGTACTGACTCAAGAGAAATTGCAGTGTTGCTGCTTCAGTAGCTACTCGGAATTCATCAGTTGCATTTCGAAGTGTCATATGTAATCTTTGCACCTGAATATATTAGATATGACATCGTAACAGAATCCTGAGGGGTAACAATCAAGGTAACAATATCTGGGTTTTGATCAGGTTGCTGCACAACTTGTGCTTGCTGTTGCTGATCAGCTTGCCCGTATCTACCGGGTGTCTGTTGGAAAGGGAAGCTCCCCATCTTCATCACCATTACATTTTGCAAGAGCATTTGACAGACCAACCGCGGTCGTTGTGGCTCTGACGGCATCACATAAATACCTTGTTGAAACGCAGATTCAACTTCCGTACGGCCTTGGCGGCTGAGGGGCATCCGGTGGGTAAATACCCAAAGTTACTCCAGGCATTCAGGCGGTTTTACATCTGCAGGACCAGTCAACACGCTAACTCGATTTGGCAATTCGGTTTGATAGGAAGGATCTACATCTACAAACAGGAAACAAGCGCTCACATCAACATGCGCGCCATCGCGCACACCATATGCAGCAGATGCCAATCGCGTGGTCGGGATAGCAATTGCCGTCATCCCCTGCGGGATATTGAGCAGCCCATTCCGGTCCACCTGCAGCCACTTCGCCATCGGAAACCATCGTTCGTGTGATCACAACGCCTTGGTCAATAGGATATTTGGCAATTTTACCTACCAATTCTTCTTTCTGACTGGTTGTGAACATAACCGATGCCAACTTTATCTTGAGGAATATCAAGGGTTGCCAGAACATCATCTGTGATTGGTTCTCCCTGAGGAATATTTTGTCCTGCAATATAAATTTGGACAGTTGTTGGCTGCTGTCTCCGCAGCCGTTGATCCGGCACCGAAGAACTGGCGGAACACTAAAGCAGCAACAGCCAGGCCGATAATCAATATCAGAGCCAGAAAAATGAAAATTCGTCCGCGACGCATAGGAACTCCTCTCTAGATAAGCAGTATTTGAATAACTTTATCATATCGATTATACAGGAAAAATGGCAAAACCGTGATTGGTAAATAGGTAAGGCTCTGCACCATAACAGAGCCTTAAGCAACAAAAATACTTTATAAGGCTGTTGCACTACTTTCGCGCGGGTAATGAAAACATGACGCGCGCACCTTTTCCGGCCGCACTATCAACTTCAAAAGTTCCTCCCAACATTTCAGTGCGTTCGCGTATCAACTTTATACCTAAACTTTGTCCTTTTTGAACAGCATCAAGATCAAACCCTTTGCCATTATCATCAACACTGACACGAATCAGTTCATCTGTTAAATCAATATTTAATTTAAGCAGAGTAGCCTGACTGTGACGCGCAGCGTTACCCATCAATTCCTGCATGGCACGAAACACCATCACCTCGAGATAAGGCTCCAAGCGACGTTCATTGCCACTGACATTCACGTTTACTTCCAAACCTGTTTGTTCTTTGAATGTATCAGCATAACGGCGAATTGTCGGAATCAAGCCAAGATCATCTAACATCATTGGACGTAGTTCAAAAATAAAGTTTCGTACTTTTTGAAACGTTCCCATTGCCGATGCTTTGAGACTCCCCAGCTCATCGCGCGCCTGGGTTGGATCCACATCCAGCAAGCGCATTGCAATTTCTGTTTGCAAAATGAAATTTGAAAGGGCTTGAGCAGGCCCATCGTGCATCTGCCGGGAAAGTCGCTGCCGTTCGGCCTCTTGCGCATTGACCAGCATCTCAACGCTGGCCAAGGGGCCTTTTCCTCCACTCCCATTGTCGCAGCAGTCAGTCTCCCTGCAGCACCATTTTGCATAGTTTCCAAAGCCGCCAGATATCTCTCCAAATGCGTTTTATCGCTTTGCAATTTTTCCAATTGTCCGCGCATTACAAATAGACGTTGTTGCGCATCCAAAGCCGAATCATAGGCCATGCGGATTTCTTCCACCGGCATATCAGCTAATCTGGTTTTGCACCTGTTGCAAATGAGATGTAATTGCAGCATTTCGCTGTGATAACTTTGAAATTTCCCCTTGGCTTTGCTCGATCATGAGCGTAGTTTCACGCAAAGCACGCTGGGTTTCTTCCAGTTCGGCTTTTGCATCAAATTCTAAAACTTTTTCCTGAGCACCTTCAAGCTCTGAAGTCATACCAAAATCACTCCTGCGGTTTATTAATATCAGTGTCTTGCAACTTCACCCAGCCGCGTTTCAATGCATAGACAACAGCTTGCGTACGATCTTCAACCCCAAACTTGCGCAAAATGGACGTAACATGATTCTTCACTGTCTGGTGACTGATTCCCAACAAGTCCTGCGATCTCTTTATTGCTCATGCCACGTACGACACAAGATAATACTTCCATTTCTCGATCTGACAATGGGTGAAAAGGACTGCCTGGCTCACTATATGATCGCCGCGCGCCTTCCATCTGACTTTCCAACCAATTATCCAATTCACGACGTGTAAACACATTTTCGCCAATCACAAATTTCCCATTGGCGACTTCGCGGATAACGTTTATCAAACTCTGCGGTTGGATTTCCTTGGCGCAATATGCTGCGGCACCAGCATGAGCTGCATGGATTGCCTGTTCAAGGTCATCGTACCCGGTCAACAACAGAATTCGAGTACGGAGCTTTTCCTGAGTAACCTGATGCGTGATCTGCTGGCCATTCATTTCAGGGAGATTTACATCCAAAACAGCAATATCTGGATCCAAATCACGAATCAATTCCAGCGCATGCTTGCCATCGGCAGCCTGCCCAACCACGCGAAAACCCTCTTCCAACGCCAGCGCATCTGCAACGCCTTGCCGGAAAAGCGGGTGATCATCAACGATTAGTAAAGTAATCTCTTTCATCCTCACCCCAAGTCATGTTTGTTTTTTTAAAGTATAGCACATGAGTCCTATTCCGTGAAATAATTGCAATTTAACGCCAATGGAAAACAATCATATTTTCTCCGCCTAATTCTGGCCCAATCCCTTCTGTAACAAACACTGGCTCGGACAATTCGCTTAACAGAGGATAGAATTCCGGAAACGCAATCAAATATGCTGCATTGCTTCGATCCAAATACTCAGCCAATCTCTTCTCATCACGGATGAACGGGATCACATCCGGCGAAACCAGCCCCGCCAGATCGATCAACTCATGGTCATCATAATATCCCAAAGCCCCGATATCATGTGCCGCAACGATTTCTCCCGGAGGCACGTTTTCAGCCACCCATTTTGCCGAGGCTACCATCTCACTCTCAATCAAGGCAACATCCCGGGCAAAAAAGTATGCACCAAACAGCCAAAAAGCTACGCATAGCATTCCCACCATGAATCTCCAGCCTGTGATTGCCGCCCACTGATAACGTCCGAAAAGCCCCGATTTCATAACTTTAGCCAGCGCTATCAAGCCCCACAAAAAGAATATCGGCATGGCTGGCATAACATAGCGCCCATGTTGATATGCTGGCAGGCGCTCAACATACAAAAACAAATATCCGGCAAACCACACCATCGCGGCTAACGTGCTCCAATCACGCTTTCGCAGGGAAACCACAAACCACCCAATTGCCCCCGGGCAACAATGCCAGACTCGGTCCGGCAAAAAACTGCAAAGATAATTCTCCAAACCGGGACAAGAACGGACGCGCCTGCCAAACAGCATACTCAGCCTGTTTGGCATAAAACGTATTTGGCATCGGCGTTCCGGCCAGGATAAGGTTGAATAGCAGATACGGGACAAACAGGGATGCGAAACCAATTGCGAACAAGCTCAAATCCCGCCAGCGCTTCTTCCCGGACCCTTTGCCTGCCAGCGCATGGACAGCGATCGGCCCGAGCAGCGTGATCCCGTCAGGCCGCACCCAGACACTTAGTCCGGCAAGCAGGCCCAGGGTCATGAAACGACGCGAGCCGCTCATCAGCATGCCCAACACCATCGTGATGATCAGCGCGTGCATCAGCGTCTCCATCCCCGAAACTGCCGACCAGACCAGGTGCCATTCCGCAATCAGGAACAACCCAACCCAGGGAATACGACTCTGGTAAGCCGGGCTGATCTGTCGGACGGCCATCTCCCCCAATAATCCCATCCCCCAGAGCAGGAGCGCTCCAAGTAAGTATGTCCAGATATAGGGAGCAAGCTTGAGGAAGAAGCCAATGGAAAGCAACGCGGTCCACAACGGAGCAGTTGACCCCGCTGAAGGCACTCCCGGCTGGAAGGCCCACTCGCCATAAACAGCCAGGTTGCGGGCATATGTCAGATGGATCCAGGAATTGTCAAGGGGGAAGCCAATGCGATAATAAAGCGCGCTGGCAGCCAGATACACCGCCATACTGACCAGGCTGGCCAGCGCCAACCCCCAGATGATCTTTCTATTCGGCAGGGTGAAGTGCATAAATTCGCGCATCTTCCACCTCCCCGAGATATTCCAGTCCTGGATTGATTTCAAACTGTTCGTAAAGCCCTTGATACTCTTCCAATACGCCTCCCGGTTCTAAAACGAAATATGAAGCGTCATAACGGGCAGCCAATGCCAGGATTGTATCCGGCCCGCCCGGCGGCATAACAATGGTCGGGCGACCACTAACGATGTAATATCCTGCCGGGTTGCGGACAACTGCAATTTCATCCGGGGCTGCTCCAGCCTCGACCAGGAATTGCTCCACTTCAACATATAACTCTTCTTCCGGCTGCCAGCCCGGTTGTAAAATGCGCACCTGCACAATGACGAATGTAAGCAAAATACATAATCACCACCAACAATCCCTGAAACACCGTTCCCGCATGTTCAGCAGTGAGGATATTCCGTCGATACAGGGCATCTGTCAAACGTGCGAGGCCAAGCGGCGCAAGCGCCCACCACAAGGTCTGGAAGGCTGCCCCGGCATGGAAAAAACCGCCGCGTGCGCCTGTGAGTGGAAAAACCAAAATCATCACAATCAGGAGAATCGCCCAGCCAACCCCCGCCAGCCTGGCACGAATATCGTGACGGATTTGCCAGTACCCGATCAAAATAAAGGGGAACAAGAGTATGCCCCCCTGCGCAGCAAAGGCGTTCATCGCGTTCATTCCCAAAGCCCACAAACGGACTTTGAGCGCTGCCTCCCAACCTGCCTCCAGCCATGCATCCATGTTGACCCGATCGGCCGGGAACGCAAAGGTGTCGTTGTAATTAGTCAGCCACAGAATGCGTCCTCCACCCGGTGCCATTGGAGAGCCAAAAATCGAGATGGTACGGGCATACCAGGGAGCCATCACCAGGGAATAGCCTAAAACAACCAGCACACCGGAAATCACAAATGTTTGTATTTTGTTTTTTACTGGCTTGTCAGCCCCAGCAGATTGCCACAACGCCAGCAAACCCAACAGGCCAAGCCAGAGCAAGCCATCACTGCGGGCCAGGTTCATCAAACCTGCCAGCAATCCCATCAGCAGGAAAGCCCACCAGCGTTCTTTTTTGATCAGCAAGAAAACCAATCCGCCCAGCAACATAAAGGGAGCGTAGTTATCGGTTACCGGTAAAAAGGGCGCGTAATAAACCGAGAAAACGGCCAGCAGGCCCGAGGTCAGGGCAAGATCGCGGCGGTTTGTGATGTCCAGCGCCAGGCGTGCAGTCAATGGCGGGATGCAGGCAGCAAGTAAGATGAAAATCAGTCGAGCCGCTGCGTAAGTGTGCTGACCTGTCACGAACATGCTGATGGCCGCAAGTATGGAAGAAAGCGGGAGCCAGTATGTATGCGATGGATGCGGCAGACCACTCGGATCGTCGAGGTAATTCCACAGGAAGGGTTCGGTAAAGCCTTTGCCTTCCACCAATTGCAACCCTCCTACAAAGTAATAATCCGAATCCAGATAACCGGGCAAGGATTGCAGGGAGGCAATTCCAAAAGAGACCCCCAGGCCGAGAACAAAGAGAAGTGTGTATGTGCGCCAGCTCATTATTGTTTTACTTTCCCAACTTGATCCAGCCAGGTGCGCGGCGGGCGGATCGTCCACCAGCGTACCCAGTACAACCCAATAAATGTGAAAAGAGGCCAAAACAGGAACAGGACTTCATCATCTGGCAAGCCAATTCCCTGGGGCGCTCCCCGTGTAAATATCATCCAGGGGGCGCCAATAAAGAATAACAAAAGCAATACGGCAACACCGTTTCCAAGCCTGCCCCAGCGCTCGCGTGATACTACGAGGATCAGCATCACCGGCAACAAGAGAAGAAGGAGTTGATCCATTTCCACGCGAAAACCCAATAATGGCGTTGCTGCCAATGTAAGGCAAATTACCCAAACAAACCGATGGGGATTGGTGCCTCGCGCTCCAGCCCACTCATAACCAAGCAGGACAACCAGCATGGCAGTCAATATCCATCCCAATGTGCTGCCAAACTCCGGCCAGACCTGGCCCAGAATTTCATGCAGTGAAAAACCATAGCCCACTTTAATATTGTTCCATGTCGCGCGCAAAAAAGGCATCACCCAGCCCGGGTACAAGAAGAATGAAATCATAAACATGATAAAGGCCAGCATAGTTGCCCCCATGAACACCCGCCAGCGTCGCTCCCAGATCACCCACAACACGATAAGCAACAGAAATAGCCCACCCATTTCCCATTGGAAACTAGAAAGCACCATTAACGCACCAGCCAGTTCATCAAGACCTTTTCGCAAGGACAAAAGAATACCTGCGCAGGCAAGTCCAAGCAAGAAAGCTGAAGATCCCTCAAAGAACGCTTGATAGGTATAGAATGATCCAAAACTAGCAATGGAAATCAAGACAATAAAAAACGCTGGAATCCGTCGATCCAGGGATTGAAATGAGAAGTAGATAAAACCTGCCAAAGCAATCCCTGAAAGCGCCATCCAGAAAGCGCGCGCCATCAGTGCATCAGGGAATAGAGCCAGCGGGAAAAAGATAGGTAATAGATGAAAAGGAATATCTAAAATGTAAGCATCTTCTCCAGGCAAAGCGGCGCGCCCATACATCTGCTCCTGAACGCGTGCCGGGACAACCCCGCTGTATGGCTCAATGCGATCGTAAAGAAAGGCGCGTCCACCAGTTCGTAACAGGTAGAATTCCCCGCCATCGGGTAACACATTGGCGAGGTAGTAATTTCCTAAAGCCAGGGCAACCAGCACCAGGGTACCAACAATCGCCGCAATCACGATAAATCCTACATCCCGGGGAGTTAGCCTGTTGGGCGCTTTTTGGAATTCTTTAAAGGACATCAATCCCCTATGGAATAGCGCATAATTGGGCGCGTTTCAGAACGCCGCGCAACCTCGACAAATCCTGCTTTTTGAAAAGCGGCAGCTGTACCAGTGTAGACAAAAGCTGCCGGCATATCTTTTTTCGCATCCACCGGATATCCTTCCACAATTTTGCCGCCCTGCCCACTGACATAATCCACTGCCGCTTTTAGCAGTTTCACGGTCAATCCCTGACGACGGGCCTGCTTCGCCACGAAAAAGCAAGGCACCGACCAGACCTCAGCATCATCTACCGGTTTGAGGATGCGCGAATGCGCCAGCTTGGAATATGCCGAACGCAGCTCGACGGCAATCCAGCCAATTGGTTCGTTTTCGTTGAAAGCAATCAGACCTGGCACAGCACCCAAATCCACATAGGACTTCTGCATCTGGCGAGTCGGTTCGCCTGTGTTTTCGTCAAAGGCCTTGCCGCGCAATTTCCAGAACATGCACCAGCAGCCTCCGCAAGCACCACGCGGGCCAAAGAGATATTCGAAATCGGCCCACAGGTTCGAGGTCAGGGGTTGAACCGAGACGTACATTAAGTCAGGCATTTAGGGAACCAGCAACTGCAAACGTCCGGGTTAAATCGAATAGTCAAAGTCCTGTATAAAATCAGGAAACAACTCGCCATCTGTATGCGCGGGTGAAGGATGGTCGAGGTGAATAGTCACTTTGGTAGAGTCGAGTTCGCGCATACCTTCTATCTCAATATAACTACCTTCGTCTTCCTTCAAAGCGCGCGGTAAAGCCTGGAACATGCCAAGCCGCGTGCGGCGATAGCCAAATGCCAGCGTTAATTTGCCGTCGGTCAGGTCGGCATGTGGGGTCATGAAAAATCCGCCCGTGCGCCTGCCATTGCCAATCGTTACCAGCGTAAGCGGGCCTTTGTACTCGCCATCATCCCATTTGACTTCGCCGGTCCATTCGGGCTTATCCATAATAGCCCACACTGCCGCAACCAGATAACGAGCCATGCCCTTGATCCATTGGATACGTTCATGCTTGATGGTAACGTATGGTTCCAGCCCGGCAGCGGAGTTGTTGATAAAGGGTCTGCCATTCAAGTCACCAATATCAACGGAGCGAGTCTTTCCGGCTGCGATAACCTGGGCAGCAGCCTGCAAATCAGCAGATAATTCCGCATTAAACACAAAGTCGTTTGCCGTACCCAGCGGCATGATGCCTAACGGGCCAACCAAATCTTTGTCAGATTTAGCGGCGCGCACCAGCCCGTGGACAGTTTCGCTGATAGTGCCGTCACCTCCCGCCGCAATGATCGGCGAGAAGCCCGCACGCGCAGCTTCTTCGGCTAACTCAACCACTTGTCCCTTATGCTGAGAAACCGTCACTTCGAATTCCACGCCAGCAGCCTCGAGCGCGCTTTCCGCTTCCGACCAGCGCGCTTGTGAATTCCAGCGATTTGAGTATGGGTTCAATATAACTTTGGCAACCATTAATGCTCCAATCTGTATCCGACATAAATATTTTACTCTGATTTTTACTCACATTCACCTATAACAAACTCAATTTTTCATTTATAATCAACCCATGGCAAAAATCCTGATCGTAGACGATGATGTACATGCGACCACTTTATTAGAAAAAGTCCTTGCGATAAAGGGGCATGAGGCCACGTCTGTTAATGATAGCTCGGAGACGATCCAGGTTGCAAGTTCTACAACTCCCGATCTTATTCTTCTTGATCTCATGATGCCGGAGCCTAACGGCTTTGAGGTGTGCAAAATGCTGCGCGCCGATCCAAACTTCGCCCAGACCCCCGTTGTCATTATTACTGCCATGGACGACAACAATAGCAAAGAAACCGCCTATGGCGCCGGGGCAAACGATTATCTGGTCAAACCATTCCGCATGGATGCTCTCTCAGACGCGATTGACGCTCTGCTTGTCAGTGCCAAATAAAATCCAAGCATAAAAGTATGAAAACAATCTCCCGCAAAGCTTAGCTCTTGCGGGAGATTGTTTATTATTTCTTCCAGGCTGTCAAATCATCCAACAATTGTTTCTCTTCGGTAGATAATTCTATATCCAACGCGCCCAGGTTTTCTTCCAACTGCTCAAGCGAGGTTGCCCCGATAATGGGACTGGTGATCACCGGGTCGGCCAGCAGCCAGGCCAGTGCCACCTGCGTCACAGTCGCATCGTGCGCTCTGGCGATTTCATCCAGTTTATCCAGCACAATGAAGTTCTGCTCAGTCAAATATTTCTGCCGCCCTTCAGCACGGCGGCTGTCAGGCAAAGGCGTATCGCGCCGATATTTGCCGGTCAAAAAGCCTCCTGCCAACGGGCTGTATGGGATCACGCCAATGCCATAGGCTTCACACACCGTGCGCGATTCGCGTTCGAACTCATCCCGGTGGATCAGGTTGTAGTGCGGTTGCAGCGTATCATAGCGGGCAAGCCGATTCGCATCAGACGCCCATAAAGCCTGCATCAACTCCCAGGCTTTGTAATTCGAGGCGCCAACATAACGAACTTTTCCCTGTCGCACTAGATCGTCCAATGCGCGCAAGGTTTCTTCGATGGGGGTGTCATTATCCGGCCAGTGAGTTTGGTACAGATCGATGTAATCTGTGTCCAGGCGTCGTAGTGAGGCTTCCACTGCCTGCATAATGTGGACACGGGACAAACCTTCATCATTTGGCCCATCGCCCATTTTGCCGCGCACTTTGGTCGCAATCACCAACCGGTCACGCGGGATTTCGGCCTGCTTCATCCAACGACCAAGATACTCCTCCGCCACGCCTCCCGGATTGCCGTCTACCCAACGGGAGTAGATATCGGCTGTGTCAATGAAATTGATACCGGAAGCAAGCGTCCCGGATAAGATGCGTTGAGATTCTGTCTCGTCCACCGACCAGCCAAATTGCATGGTCCCCATACACAGCGGGGAGACTTTCAATCCAGTCTTTCCTAGATTACGGTATTTCATCACTCGACCTCAATATAAATGCGTTTATTGATCGCGCCCTTGCTCTTGTAATCCACAACTTTGATCTTCCCAATCTCGGACGTGTTCTTGACATGCGTACCGCCATCCGCCTGTAAATCCAATCCCACAATTTCCACCGTGCGGACTTCTTTGATGCCTTCCGGCAGCAGGTTGATCTTGGTGCGGATCAGGTCTGGAATCTGAAAAGCCTCTTCGCGCGGCAGGATCTTTATTCGGACCTCGTAGCCTGCTTCCGCTTCCTTATTGACCGCTGCTTCGATCTCACCAACCAAGCTCCCCTTGCAAACGCTCGAATTCAAAATCCATGCGGCCTTTGCCCGGTTCCATATTCCCACCTGTGACCAGCGCCCCGTAATCGCGGAAAACTGTCCCACACAGCACGTGCAACGCGGTATGCGTGCGCATGAGCAGATAACGGCGATCCCAATCGATTTCGCCCTGTACCTTCGTACCGACTTCAGGCAAGGGCAATTCACCACTAATGAAATGCAATACATCTGCGCCCTGCTTTTTGACCTTGGTCACTGGATAGACAACATCTCCCACAGTAAGCTGACCTGCGTCACTGGGCTGCCCACCGCCACCGGGATAAAAAGCGGATTGGTCAAGTACAACCGTGCGTGCTTCCTGATCTGTTTTGGTTACAGTTGCATCAAATTCTTTCAAATAGCTATCGGTTTGGTAAAGCAAATCTGTCATGATTTCTCCTTATCTTTCCGCGAACTGAGTAAGTTCCATAATTCAGAAGTGTACAATAAAAATGCGAGATGTACAACAAATATTAATGTTTCATTAGAAAATTGAAACCCGCTTGACTTTGCCCTTCGATTTTTGTATAGTATTTTAGGTACAAACTCCTGGCACTGCCGCCCCCGGCTGCTGTGCCTATTGTTTTGTCAGGTCGGCAATATGCAACTAATGACAAGTCATTTCATCAAATAAGGAGAACTTGATGATTCGAGTAAGCGGACTTACCAAAGATTATGGGATACGCCGCGCTGTTGACAACATAACCTTCGAAGCCGAGCAGGGAGAGATCCTGGGCTTCCTTGGGCCCAACGGCGCAGGCAAAACCACCACCATGCGCATCTTGAGCGGATACATGCCTCCCACTGAGGGAGAAGCTACGGTGGCTGGTTATGATGTTGTTTCAGAATCGATTGAAGTGCGCCGCCGAGTTGGTTATCTGCCTGAAACCGTCCCGTTGTATACAGACATGACGGTTTTTGACTATCTCAAGTTTATGGCCGATTTACGTCATCTTCCAAACGGGGAAGACCGCGTAGACGATACACTTGAAATGGTCGGCATGGAAGACCGCGCAGACGGTTATATCGGCAATCTTTCGAAGGGTATGCGCCAAAGGATAGGACTGGCCCAGGCACTGCTGCACAGGCCCGAGGTCCTGATCCTGGACGAGCCGACTATCGGCCTGGATCCCGGTCAGGTTGTGGATGTCCGTAATGTGATCCGCGAAATCGGCAAAGAGCGCACCGTCCTGCTTTCTACACACGTCCTTTCGGAAGCACAGCAGCTTTGTGACCGCGTGCTTATCATCAATAAAGGCCAGATTGTAGCTGAAGATACACCGGCCAACCTGCAGGCCAGCCTGATCGGCTCTGAACGGGGCATGCTGCGCGTGCGCGGCGAGGCCGACGACTTGATCGATAAGATCCAAAAGGTTAAAGGCATCAGCAGCGTACAGCCAAAAGAAGATGGGGTGCTGGAATTCCAGTTTGCTCCTGGGCAGGATGTACGCGCGGATATTGCACGCGCAACTGTAAAAGCCGGATATGACCTATTGGAAATGCGTCCCATCGGCATGAGCCTGGAAGACATCTTCTTGCAACTGACCCGTGAAGAAAACGCAGAGATGGAATCGTGAGGAACTAATGCGAAATATCTGGACAATCGCAAAACGCGAATACAAAATCTATTTCAGCAGCCCGTTGGCATACATTGTGATGTTGATCATCTTTGCCGTGGTAGGAGGCATCTTCGCGCTCAACGTCATCAACCTGACCAGTAATCCCTTTGGCATGGGGCCGCCACCCGATGCAACTATTGTCACCGGACCGATGGCCTTCATGTTGGTCTTCTCCGCACCAGCCCTGACCATGCGCCTGCTTGCCGACGAACAACGTATGGGAACCCTGGAACTGATGCTCACAGCCCCCGTACGCGACTGGGAGTTGGTGGTCGGCAAATGGTTTGGTTCGTTTCTATTCGTGCTGACCATTATCGGGTTTTCCCTGGTTTTCCCATTGATTCTGAACGGCATGATCGACCCCGGTCTCGACCAGCAATTGATGCTCTCCAGCTATCTGGGCATCATCTTGATTTCAGCTGCCTTCCTGTCCATCGGCGTTAGCATCTCCGCCATGTTCAGCAATCAGTTCGCAGCCTTCTTCTTGTCTATGGGAGTGCTGGTCATCTTATGGTTCCTGATCGGTATCCCGGCACAGATATTTTTCACTGGCGGCGAAATTTTTGATTATCTAAATATGAACGCCCGCTTTTACAATTCACTTAATCAAGGCGTCATCAACTTGTCTGATATCGTCTACTTTCTGAGTGTAACAGCACTGGGATTGCTTATTGGCAGTGTTGCCGTTGAAACCCGGAGGTGGCGATAATGAAAACTGATCCGCGCCGCTTTGCACCAATCGGTCTGATACTCTCCGGCCTGGGCTTCCTGACCGTTTTAGGCGTTCTGGTCATTCGCGCCTTTGCTGCCGTTGAGCTATACACCCCACCGGATGCCGAATTACTCAATCGTATCATCATTATTGCTGCTGCCATTTTCATCGTTGGACTGGCTATCTTTGCCCTGCTCGATCCCGAGCGCGTCCGCAAGTTCCTAACCGGGCGACAGGTTCAATATGGCAGCAATTCACTGATCTTGTTCGTTGCCTTTACCGGCATCTTGATCGCCGTCAACTTACTGGTGGAACAATATCCCCAGCGCTGGGATGTGACCGAAGATAAGCAGCACACCCTGGCCCCCGAAACAATCCAAACTCTGCAGTCCTTACCAGAACCAGTGTATGCCACCGCCTTTTACAGTATCCGATTAAACGTAGAAACCGCCGGACAATTGCTGGAAGATTTCAAAGCCAACAGCGATGGGGTTTTCGATTACCAGTTCATGGATCCCGATTCTAATCCGGTGCTGGTCAATCAGCTTGGCATCACTGGCGATGGAAAAATTCTGCTGCAAATGGGTGAAAATCAGGAAATCGTTACCTTTGCTTCTGAGCGTGAATTGACCGGCGGCTTGATCCGCTTACTCAACCCGGACAAACCTGTGCTCTACTTCCTGACAGGCGAGGGCGAACATGATATTGAAAGTCCGGGCGAGGCTTCCTATACACGCGTGCGCCAGGTGCTTGAAAGCAAAAACTATGTAGTCAACACCTTGAACTTGCAGGCGCAGAACGCCATCCCTGAAGATGCGCGCGCAATTGTAGTGGCCGGGCCGCTTGTTCCTCTCACAGAAAATAGTGTTTCGCTCATCAAGGATTACGTGGAAAATGGCGGCAAATTGTTCGTGCTCGCCAATCCGGTACCATTAACAGAGTTCGGGGAAAGACCCGACTTGCTGGCTGAATACTTGAACTCGGACTGGGGCATCCTATTGAACAACGATCTGGTTGTTGATACCAACTCCCCCTCCTCGCCTTTCTTTGCCGTGGCTGCACAATATGCGGTACACCCCATCACGGATAAGATGCAAGGTATTGCAGCCATCTTCCCCTACTCGCGCAGCATCACAATTGACACTGAAAACACAGAAGTATCCCCCACACCGTTGGTTTTCACCATTGACCAATCCTGGGGCGAAACCGATTTCAGCGCGCTGGAACAGCAAGGCCTGGCATTTGACGAAGGAACCGATATGTTCGGCCCAATGACGCTGGCCGCCGTTGCCGAAAATACAGCCAGGGAAAGCCGCGTGGTCGTGTTTGGCAGTTCCACCTTCGCACAGGATGACAATTTCGATTTCTCCGGTAACGGCGATATGTTCGTCAACGCAATAGACTGGTTGGCTGAGCAAGAATCACTCATCGGCCTCACGGAAAGCGAAACCACCGTGCGCACCTTCAATCCGCCCGGTTCGCTGCAATTTATCCTGACCGTTGTCAGCGCGATCTGCATTATCCCGTTAGCGATCATCGCTGCGGGCGTATACGCCTGGATCATGCGCCGCCAAAGAGGCTAGTGAATGAAACGTTCCACATGGATTGCCGTGATCATCTTTTTAGCGTTGGCCGGAACCCTGTTCTATCTGAACCAGAGAGAGCCAACTGAAGAAGCAGTAGAATTCACGCCTCCCCCACCGGTTGAGTTCCTGCTCACGGATAGCGATGGTCTGCCCATCAGTATCGATATAAAAAATGGAGCCGGCAAACAGGTCGTTATCGCACGCAACGAAGCGGGAGCCTGGGTGTTGGAACAGCCAATAGAAACGGAGGCAGACCAGGCGTCCGCGGAAGCAGCGGCTACGCAATTGTCATCGCTGCGCATCGAATCCAAACTGGAAGTTGCTCCCGAGGCGGCAGGCCTGGTCCAGCCGTCTTACATCTTGACTGTAAAACTTTCGGGCGGAACCGAGAAAACCGTAAGAATCGGCGATCTCACCCCGACAGAAATTGGATATTATGCTCGCGTGGATGGAAGCGATGAAACATTCATCCTTAACAGGACCGGATTGGAAGCGCTGTTTAATCTGCTTAAGTCACCTCCAATTGTAGAGCCAACCCCAACAAACATGCCTTAATCATTGCAAACCAGATTGGGTATTGAATTTCAGTAAAAAAAAGAGTATTCTGTACTAAACCAATAACATAATAAATAACAAATAAAGGTAGGTCGAAATATTGATGGATATGGAAAAATTGTTGATCGTGGAAGAAGAAGAATTTCCAGCGATTGCGCGCCTGATCGAGTTGGGCCGTCAAAAGACATATGTAACCCTGGATGACATTCTTCACTTCTTCCCCGAAGCCGAGCAAGATGTTGAACAATTAGAGGAGGCTTTTTCGGCGCTCCTAAGTGCTGGCATTCCTTTCGTGGAGGATGCCACTACCAGCGAACCCACAGAAGATGAGTTGGCAGCGGAAGCGGAAGAGGCTGATGCGGAAGAAGAAGACGAACAAGCTCTTGAAGATTATCTGGCCAACATCGACACCGACGATACGATTGGACTCTACCTCAAAGAGGTCAGCCGGGTTCCCCTGCTCACTGCAGTGGAAGAGGTCGAGCTGGCCCAGCGTATCGAGCGTGGTCGTATGGCGCGTGAAGAACTGGCAAAAGGCAGAGTCAGCCAGCGCCGCCGCACCGAATTGCGCCGCCTGATCGAAGACGGCTGGGCCGCCCGCGAACATCTGATCACTGCCAACTCCCGCCTGGTTATCTCGGTTGCAAAAAAATACATGGGACGCGGCGTGCCCTTCCTTGACTTGATCCAGGAAGGTAATATTGGTTTGATCCGCGCCACCAAGAAATTCGATTACCGCCGCGGACACAAGTTCAGCACATACGCCACCTGGTGGATCCGCCAGGCCGTAACGCGCGCGATCGCGGACCAGGGGCGCACCATCCGTGTGCCTGTGCACATGGGCGATCAAATCAACAAGCTGCTGCGCGTTCAACATCAACTTACACAACGTTTGGGCCGCGAGCCGTCTGTTGAAGAACTCGCCGACGCCCTGGAAGTTCCCCCAAAGAAAGTGGAGAATATGATCCAGGTCGCGCGTCGTCCGCTCTCGCTGGAAACGCCGACAGACGACGAAGAGGATTCGGTCCTGGGCGATTTCATCGAAGACGACGAAGCACCTCCGCCAGACGACACCGCCACCTACAACCTGCTGAAGGAGCATCTGGGCGAAGTTATGAATGGGCTGCCTCCACGCGAAGTCCGCATTTTGCAACTGCGCTACGGCCTGCTGGATGGACAAGCCTACACGCTCGAAGAAGTTGGCCGAAAAATGGGTGTCACCCGTGAACGTGTACGCCAGATCGAGGCACAGGCACTGAGCCGTCTCCGGCATCCAACCATCCGGCGAAAATTACGCGATTACCTGGGTGAATAAGAGAAACATCACAAAAGCGATACAAAAAAACGTATCGCTTTTTGTTTGCCTGTAAATCCTGTACAATCAAGCTGACAAGAATTTCGACAACACACCAAACTGGAACGCACCAAGTTCACAATGACTGCTATAAAATCTAAACAATCAAAAGATTACACAATGCCGGGCGTGGTTTTCTTCATCACATTGATCGGGTTGGTCATCCGGGTGGCCGCACCCCTACAAGCAGGTTTCCCGCTCAACGACGGCGGGCTGTTCTACGACATGATCGTGGACTTGCAAGCAGCGCACTATGCGCTGCCAATGTACGCAACCTACAATTCCGCCATCATCCCGTTCGCCTACCCGCCCCTGGCTTTTTATCTGACCGGCTTGTTAGCAGATATTCTTCACATATCCCCTCTTGATCTCGTTCGCCTGCTCCCGGCTCTCATCAGCGGGCTGACCATACCAGCCTTTTACCTGTTGGCTAGAGAAATCACAGATTCAAAATTACAGATCGTGTTTGGGGTCTTCGCCTTCGCCCTGATTCCACGTGATTTCGCCTGGTTGATCATGGGCGGCGGGATTACGCGCTCCTTTGGGATGCTTTTCGCCATACTGACAATGGTCTTCGCATATCGCTTTTACAATGGACACGCGACGCGTCATCTCCTGGCCTCCATTCTGCTCGGCGCACTGACGGTTGCTACGCACCCCGAAGCGACCGTGCACACTGCCATCACAGCCCTGGTCTTCTACCTGTGGAAGGACCGCTCCCTGAAAGGCGTCCTTGCTCTCGCTGGGCATCGCAGGGGGCATCCTTGTGCTGACATCACCCTGGTGGGGACTGGTAATCAGCCGACACGGAGTTGATCCTTTCCTGGCCGCGATGAGCGCCTCCGGGCAAGACAGCATCAACCCGCTGGTTGGCCTGTTCATTTTCTTCCGCTTCCTGTTCACCGACGAACCCTTCCTGCCGATCCTCTCCATGCTGGGACTGGTCGGACTGTTCGCCAGCCTGGCTCGCAAGCAGACTCTGCTGCCCGCCTGGATGTTCATCCTGCACCTGATCGAGCCGCGCGGCGGGACGCTGTACATGATGATCCCGCTGGCCTTACTGGTCGGGTATGCACTGGAGAGCGTTATCCTGCCCGCTCTACGCCAGGTGGATGAAGATGCGCCTCCACGTGATGCCAGGCTGGCGCTTGAAAGCATATTGCGCGGGAAAGTGTCGCGCTATTTCATCCTGTTTCTATTCGCTTACAGTGCCATGTCCGCATACAGCACCAGCTTGAAAATCCAGGATGAATTCAGCCTCCGTCAAACCGACCTGGAAGCCTTTGCCTGGGTCCGAGAGAACACGCCTGAAGACAGTGAGTTCCTGCTGGTCACCGGCCAACTTCCCCTGCGCGATGCCTGGTCTGAATGGTTCCCGGTGCTGACAGAGCGGCACAGCCAAGGGACACTCTTCGGTTACGAGTGGGTTAACGATGGGCTGTTCAGGGAGCGAGTGGATGCTTATAAAAGCTTGCAGGCATGTTCAAAGAAAGATGCGGCCTGTCTGGAGAACTGGAATCAGGGCTCTAGCGCGCCTTTCTCATACATCTACCTATGGAATCAGACGGACGCCACGCAATATCCGCTAAGTATTTATCTGCAGCAAGAATCTGATTACGAATTAGTGTTCCAGAACGATCAAACCATGATATTCGACAAAGTCAAATAAAGTTGATCTTTACAAATGCAATGCATTTCAATATTGACCACTCAAAAGATCCGCGGGCCCGCATTTCGTGACAATGTAATAGAAGGCATTTTCATTATGCGCCCGGAAGATGGGGCGTGGAAAATATACGATCAGGAAGTAATTGACGTTCAATATATAAACTAAAACACAAGTGTTATGATTTTTTATTCAAAACGACCAGGCAAAACTGGTCGTTTTTTCTTGACACCTAACAAACTCGCACTATACTAAAAGTATAGAGATTCGGAGGGGATTCGTTGAAAAATAAATCGAGGAGTTCGCTCAATGAATGAAGAACTTGTAAAATATCGTGATTTGCTAATTGAGATTGAGGGAAAGGCCCAAGAAGATTTTGACAAAACTGTTCTATCACTTTCCGGTGGAGCTTTGGGTATTTCTTTCGCCTTCATAAAGGATATTGTTGGAGACGATCCTTTGATTTTCACAGGCTACTTAATCGCTGCTTGGATCGCTTGGGCCTTGAGTGTTACATGTGTATTATCTTCATACTTTTTTAGCCAACAAGCATTACGCAAAACTATTAAACAGTTAGATGAAGGTTCTATTTACTCAGAAACTGCAGGAGGTACATTTAGCAAAATAACTGCTGCTCTAAATGCTACTGGAGGTTTACTATTTTTGACAGGTGTGATTCTAATAGTTATATTTGCATTCTACAATTTGAGGTGAACTATGAAATATCAACCCATTCGATCAAACAAATTAGATGATGCAACAATAAAGGGAAGAGTACCACCCAAGCCTCCAAAACCCAAAACACCTAAACCAAATCCGGACCGTGGTCGTGTGCCACCTCCACCGCCCAAAAAGCCACCAATTCCTCGCCCTGACGAAGGAAGAGTTCCATCACCTTCACCACCAAAAACAAAATAAAATGAAAAACTATCAAATACTGATCCTTGGGGGCTATGGCTACACCGGCAAACTGCTGGCCAAACATCTGCTGGCACGATCTCAGGCGAAGATCATCCTGGCCGGGCGCAATCTGGATGCAGCTCAGGCCTTTGCAGATGAGCTGAACGATGAGCGTATCTCCGCCGCCCGCGTGGACGCTGCAGATGCGGACTCGCTGCGCGCCGCGCTTCAAAACATGGACTTGATCCTGGTCGCTGCGCCGACAACCCAACACGCCGAGACAGTTATCCGTGCTGCGCTAGATGCCAAAATCGATTACCTGGATGTGCAATATTCCAGCAAAAAACTCACCGTTCTGAATGAACTGGCTCCCGAAATCGAAAAGGCCGGGCTGTGCTTCGTGACCGAGGCCGGCTATCATCCCGGCCTGCCTTCGGCCATGGTGCGCTATGCCGCCATGCAAATGGACGAAATCCACAGCGCACTCACCGCTGGCTACCTGAACATGGGCAAATCCCTGCCCTACTCCGAAGCCGTGGATGAACTGATGGAAGGTTTCATTGAATACCAGGCGCAGGTTTACAAAAACGGTGCGTGGACAGGCCCGAAAAAATGGGAGATGCGCAAATTCAACTTTGGCACAGAGATCGGCGAACGCACCTGCTACTCGATGTTCTTCAAGGAGATGCGCGCCCTGCCAGAAATGTATCCGTCCCTGAAAGAGACCGGCTTCTACATATCCGGCTCAAACTGGTTCACTGATTTACTGATCACGCCCATCGTCATGCTCGGGCTGAAGCTTGCGCCCAAACGCGGTTTGACCCCATTAGGCAAGCTGATGTGGTGGGGCATGCAGCAGTCGCCGCCGCCTTACGTGGTAGCGCTCAAGGTGGAGGCTACAGGCCTGAAAAACGGCCAGCAGGCCCAGGTTCAGGTTAAAATCGAGCATGCCGATGGCTACGAGTTGACAGCCATCCCGGTCGTTGCTTATCTGCTGCAATATCTGGACGAGTCCGCCCGCCGCCCAGGAGTCCACATGATGGGGCATCTGGCAGAACCTGTCCGACTTTTTGAAGATATGCAAAGTATGGGAGTCAAAATCGTTGAGGAAGAAATATGAAAAACACCGAACTTTTGCTCGGCCCGCTCGTGGGCGGCCTTTCGCATGATAGTGTCAAAATCTGGGGGCGCGCCTCCGGGGCAGCTATCCTGTATGCCTGGCTGCTTGACGGTGGGCAAGTGAAGCAAGCTGGCAAAACCAGGGTAGATGGAAAAACCGGATTCGCGGGAATCGTGGAAATCAAAGACTTGCAACCCGAAACCTGGTACCGCTACGCACTGACCCTTTCCAACGAGGGGCCGCCCGCTGCATCTTTCGGACGCTTCAAAACTGCTCCCGTTCCCAATCATCTCAAAAACTTCAGCTTCGCCTTCGGCTCGTGCTTCCTGCCGCTCGAACCTGAACCCGGGCTGACATTCCAACGCATCTCACGCATGCATGGCAGGGCATCTTTCCTGCTCATGATTGGTGACCAAATCTACGCTGACCTGTGGAGCCACAACGGTTTGAAAGACCATATCGCCCTGGATAAAGACGATTACAACAAAGTCTATCGTTACGCCTGGTCAAACAAACACATGCGCGAACTATTGAAGAATGTTCCCGTCTTTATGACACTTGACGACCACGAAGTGGATAACGACTGGCACTGGAAAGACCCCAACCGGATGGAAGCGGCAATCTCCTTTGAGACACGCTTCAAGCGCTGGCGTAATGGACGCCCACCGGAAGAACGAAAGCTGACCCCGGATCGGGTGCGCATCGCTTTGCAATCTTACTGGGAGCATCAGGGCATGCACGGCCCGGAACTGCTGATACCGGCTACGGTAAAAAAGAACCAGGTCCAATTGGAACCGGGAAAGTCTTTCTCGTTTGCCTACACTTATACTTACGGCGGCGCAGCCTTCTTTGTGATGGACACGCGCTCCATGCGCATGCGTGGGCGTGGCAAGGGAGAAGTGCTTGGCAATGAACAATGGCTCAAACTCAAATCGTGGTTGAGTGATGTGAAGGATGAGTACCCGGTCAAATTCATCGTCACATCTTCGGCCTTTTTACACTTCCTGCTCGGTGACTATGCCCTTGACCGCTGGTCTGGCTATCCACGAGAGCGCAACCGCCTGCTGCACTATCTGAGTGAACACGAAATCGAAGGCGTTTACCTGCTAACCGGAGATTTGCATTCTGGTCACGCAATTTCAGCAGATATTAAAGGTCACAATGGGAAAAATTTCCCCTTATGGGAATTCTGCGCATCACCCTTCGAACAAAATTCCAACTGGCTGGCCCGACTGCTAACTTCGAGGTGGCTGCCGCACAAATTATGGAAAAATTACAAGGTGCACTTTGTGAAGGGAAAATATAACTATGGAGTGATAAATGTTAATTTTGATGATCCTGAGAATCCGAAGGTAGAGTTTGAGCTGCATTACCTGGATAAGAGGTGGAAGGTGAAGAAAGTCGGAAGTTAGAAGGGCTATACTGCAAACGAAAATGATCTTTGCGTGTCCAGATTTGTTAATCCTGCTTCTTTAGCCATCTGTAACGCCACATTATATTCGCTCGCTGTAATTCTGCGGTTTAACTCCGGGTAACGGCTGGCATTGTAAGTGGGGCGATATTGAGCCATCAGGTTGAGATAGGTGCTTTTTGAAATCTCATCAACCAAAAACCTGACGATTTGTTTCGTTCCGGCCAGGTTGCGCGGCAAGACCAGATGTCGCACAAGCAGGCCGCGGGTGGCGAGACCGCGCCCATCGGTCTGCAAGTCCCCCACCTGACGATGCATCTCCTTTACCGCTGCGAAATTCACCTGAGGATAATCTTCTACGCCGGAATATTTTTTAGCAATCTCCCCATCAGAGTATTTCATATCGGGCATATAAATATCAACAATACCATCCAGAACCCGCAGAGTCTCCAACAAGTCATATCCGCCCGTGTTGTAGACCAGTGGAATACGCAGTCCAGCCTGCACGGCAATTGGTAGTGCAGCCAGGATTTGCGGCACCACATGACTGGGCGAAACAAAGTTGATATTGTGACATCCGCTGGCCTGGAGTTCGAGCATGATAGTTGCCAGCTCTTTTGCTGTGACTTCCATGCCAGAGTCCGTCTGGCTGATATCGTGGTTCTGGCAGAACTGACAGCGCAAGTTGCAACGCGCGAAGAAAATCGTGCCGGAGCCTTTCCAGCCCCGCAGGGGGTTTTCCTCTCCCAGGTGCGGCCCATAACTGCTGACCCTGGCTTGGGCGCCAGTTTTACACACGCCCAATTCCCCAGCCAACCGGTTGACACCGCAACGTTGCGCGCACAGGTTACACGCTTCCATACGCGATGAGCAAGGCTGGCACGTTCTCTCAGTTCAGCAGCGGACAAGGTCAAATAGGCGGGAGTGGTCATCCTGATATTACTATACAAAAATCAGGCTTGGTTTGCAAGCCCGAAATCCCCATCTAATGAATTCTACGTGGTGGTCGTCCAACCATTTGACCTGCTTCACCGGCCCACTTTCGCCCAGCAGTTTTGGCAGCATGGACGTGAGCGAGTCAACATCTCCAGAAGTGTAAAAACGGATCTGAGCGCGCTCTCCCACCGAATTCTTCATCCCGCCCGCATCCAACAGACGTCCGGCCTGCTTCGCCACCGCCGGAGCCGGATCGATCACCCGCACCTTTTCCCCCGCAATCTGCTCAATTAACGGGATCACGAACGGATAGTGAGTACAGCCCAACACAACGGTATCAATTCCACGGTCCAGCATAGGGCGCAGGGCGTTTTCTAAAATCGCTGCGAGTCTCGTCTCCATCCAAATTCCCGGCTTCAATCTGTCCCACCAACCCGGGACAGGTGTCCTGCAAAACCTGCACGCCGTTAGCAAAGCGCTCCAGCACCGAGGCGTACAACGCGCCCTGAAAGGTAGCCGGGGTGGCCAGCACGCCGACCAGGCCGCTCTGTGTGTATTCCGCCGCCGGCTTGACAGCCGGTTCCATCCCAACGAATGAGACGTCCGGGAACTTATCTCGCAAGATAATGCAACGCCGCCGCCGAAGCTGTGTTGCAGGCTACCACGATCAGCTTGGCATTTTGAGCCAGCAGGAAGCGCGTGATGGCTTCGGAAAAATTACGCACCTGCTCCAGCGAGCGCGGCCCATATGGAACGTGCCCCTGGTCGGCAAAATAGATGACCGGCTCTTCGGGCATCAATTTGCGCATCGCGCGCAGCACGGACAGTCCGCCTACGCCAGAGTCGAACACGCCGATGGGTTGGTTTTGTGAGGACATGCGGAGAATGATAAGATGAAACGAGGGAAACGTAAAGCAGGGAAACGAACAATTTGAAAAGACCTGGCATGCTTTATCAGCGGGCGAGTTAATTGTGGTGCTCGTGTAGGCAAGAGCAAATATTTGCCAGGCTCCCGCAGAAACATGTCAGGTCTGGTTAATTAGCCCTCCCCGCTGCATCTACAAAGGCCTTGAACAAATTCCGCGTCGGCTGCTGGTCGGTCAGCCACTCTGGATGCCATTGCACGGCCAGCCCAAAGGGATGATCGGGCAATTCCACTGCTTCCACCAATCCATCCGGGGCATAACCTGTGACGCGTAAATCAGGAGCGACATCTTTCAATCCCTGATGGTGCAGGCTGTTGACCTTCAAGATCGGCTCGCCTAGAATTTCTTCCATGCGTGTCCCCTCTTCCATTTTGACTTCGTGCGCCAACACCCTGCGCATATTGCCGGGGTAAGTGTGGTCGATAGCATTAGGATGTTGATCGGGGATATGCGTGTACAGCGTTCCGCCCAGGCCAACGTTGACAAGTTGAATGCCACGACAAATGCCGAAGAACGGCTTGCCGTCGTCAACCGCAGCACGGAAGAGGCTCAATTCAACGGAATCACGCAGAGGGTCCACACCATCGATGCGCGGGTGTTCTTCCCCTTCGAAATGTTCCAAGGCAATATCCCCACCACCGGCCAGGAGAATCCCATCCAGTCTTTCATACAAGGTCTTCCAGCCACCGTCAGCCAGCATGGATGGAATCAAGACCGGCACACCGCCTGCCTGTATGACCGCATCCACGTAGGCCTGGAGTATCATCACAGTGGGCAATCCGCCGGCATTCTTATCTTGATATGTGGTAATTCCAATGACAGGTTGCATCAATTTCCTCCATTGAAACAAGAAACCCTAAAGGTTTTGAAAACCTTTAGGGTCTGATTAGAGATTTGAGAAAGATCAGTCGAATTTCTGCTTGAGGCGGGCGGATTTGCCCGTGCGTTCGCGCAAAAAGTACAACTGCGCGCGGCGGACTTTGGAGTGACGCTCGACCACCACTTTGTCAATGCGCGGGGAACGCAGCAGGAAGGTGCGTTCAACGCCGATGCCGTTGCTGGCCACGCGGCGGACGGTGAAATTGGCATTGTTCCCGCTATTGCGCAGGCGGATGACGGTACCTTTGAATTCCTGGATACGTTCGCGGTCACCCTCTTTGATTTTCACATGCACACTCACAATATCACCAGAGCGAAGTTGTGGGATATTCTCATTAACCGGGGCTTCTAAAGCCTTCAAAATCTGGTCTGTCATTTCGTTCTTCCTTACTCAATCGAAGTTGATTTATTTGTAACGCGACCGCGGATTATAGCATGCATTTTCGCATTGTACAAGTTTTTTGGATGCTTTGGTTTACGAATATCGTCTTATCGCCAACACCGCATTATGCCCGCCAAACCCAAAAGCATTACTGATGGCAAGGTCAATCTTTTGTTCACGAGCTTTGTTGGGGACATAATCCAGATCGCATTCAGGGTCGGGGGTTTCGTAGTGGATGGTCGGCGGCAAGATTCCTTCCCGGATGGCCTGCACGCAGAAGATAGCTTCCAACGCACCGGTTGCGCCCATCATGTGCCCGGTCATGGACTTGGTTGAAGAAATCGGGATTTTATATGCCAGGTCGCCAAATGCTGCCTTGACAGCTTTCGTCTCGGAAACGTCATTCAAGGCGGTGGCTGTGCCGTGTGCAGAAATATACCCGACATCTTCTGGGTTGGCTTCTGCGGTAGCCAGCGCCTGACGGATAGCCGCTGCCCCGCCCTCTCCATCTTCATGTGGAGCGGTAACGTGGAAGGCATCCGCGGTTGAGCCATAGCCTGCGAGTTCAGCCAAAATGTTCGCGCCACGCGCCTTTGCATGCGACTCGCGTTCCAGCACCAGCACCCCCGCGCCTTCACCCATCACCAATCCATCACGATTTTTATCAAAGGGCTGTGGTGTCATGGAAGGATTTTCACGACGTGATGTAGCGCCCACCCTGTCAAACGCGGCAACGCCTACCGGGGTTATCGTCGCTTCTGCGGCCCCTGTCAGGCAGGCATCCAACATCCCAATTCTAAGCATCATCCAGGCCACGCCAATCCCATCTGAGCCCGAAGCGCAGGCCGAAGCTACAGAGAAACATGGCCCCTTGATCCCATGATCAATAGCTGCCAACCCCGCAGCCCCGTTCGCCATGAGCATCGGTATCAAGAACGGACTGACGCGCCGCGGACCTTCTGTGTGGTTTGTGAGAATGGCATCCTGTAAAGACTTTAATCCGCCAATCGCCGAAGAGATGATCGCGCCGATACGCGCTGAATTGGCTTCCGTAATTTCCAGGCCGGAGTTCTCCAATGCCTCTTTCGCTGCAGCCGTAGAGAACTGCTCGAAGGGGTCACGCCGGCGCGCATGTCTAGCCTCCATGAACTCTTCTGGCACAAAATTCTTCACTTCGCAAGCGATCTTCACCTGTAAATCAACCGGATCGAACAATGTGATTGGCCTCACGCCAGAAATCCCGTTTGTCGCGTTTTTCCAGGATTCAGAAACGTTCAAACCAAGGGGATTGACTGTTCCCATTCCTGTAATGACAACCCGTTCCTGCATTAGACCTCCTTACAATCATATGGATAAAGTTAAACCGGACTTTACCTAAAAAACCCCGGAGAGGCCAACTCGTCACGCCTTGATTGGATAGTATACGCTTCAAGCCCCGCTCAAACCTGTCCTCGTTTCAAAACACACTCTATTGCTCAGGTTTTGGCCGATAATCCCCTTCGACCCACTCTTCGCCATCCGGGCCGACTTCCTTCTTCCAGACCGGGACAATTTCTTTCAAGCGGTCGATGCCGTAGCGAGCCGCATCGAACACGCCCGTATCACGATGGGCAGCAGTACAGGCGATCAACACCGTTGGGGTCTCAGGATACAGTTTCCCGATACGCTGGACGATAGCAATCCCTTCCACAGTTGGCCATTTCTCGCGGATCTCGTCAGTGACCTGCTTCATCTTGGCTTCGGCCATCGGAACATAGGCTTCATATTCAAGATAAGCAGTTTCGTGTGCATCGCCACGTTTGGTTTCGCCGCGCACCATGCCAGTGAAAATGGCAGCCGCGCCCGTGCTGGTATGCGTGATCTGTGCCAGCAGGTCGTTCAGGTCAATTTCGGATTCGGTGATGGAGCAGATGGTTGGGTGATCCATTTATCCCCCACTCACGGGCGGAAACATCGCGACTTCAGCATTCTCTGGAACAATGCTTTCATCAAATGCAAATTCCCGGTTGACAGAGACAATTACTACATCCATGGTCTCTTGTAAACCAGGATATGCTTTCTACAAGTAAATTTTTCAGTCCCTGAACAGTCATCTCGGCAGGGATTTCTAATTCGGTGGATTTTATCCCGGCGCGGTCTCGTAAGGTGGCAAAAAATAAAACTTTAATGCGGTTCATAATGCTCCACAGATTGTTTCGCTGATAAATGCAATTTCATATTTGCTTAAGCCATGAGATTGCCACGTCAACACCTACGGTGTTTCCTCGCAATGACAACTTCAGCTATTCGTTAATTACATCTCCCGATTGGCCGCCATGCTTTTCAACCAGTCGGATATTTTGGATGCGCATGGTTTTCTCTGCAGCTTTGGCCATATCATAAACGGTCAACGCTGCGACAGAGACAGCGGTCAGTGCTTCCATTTCGACGCCAGTCTTCCCGATGGTTTTGGCGGTGGCGGTGATACTCACGCCCGGCAGGGAATCGTCAAGAGAAAGGTCCACATCCACCTTGGTGAGCGGCAATGGATGACATAACGGGATCAGTTCCGAGGTCCGTTTTGATGCGCTGATGCCGGCGATCTGGGCAATGGTCAATACATCGCCCTTTTTTATTTGCCCGGCACGGATCAAGTCCAGCGTTTCAGGCTTCATGTGGACTTCACCTTTGGCAATCGCGATCCGTTCGGTATCCGGTTTAGCGCCTACGTCCACCATGCGCGCGCGCCCCTGCTCATCGAGATGGGTCAATTTTGGGTCAGGCATATTTGAATTATAGTCTAACCTGCCAGGTCTCGGTTATAATCTGCCCGTTATGGGAAGCATCCTGGGACCCCAGACCGGGGACTACACTGTGCAAACAGCTGTTTACGAAGGGCCGCTCGACCTGCTGCTCGATCTGATCGAGCGTGCCGAGTTGGACATTACGACTGTTTCACTTGCTGCGGTTACGGAACAATATCTGGGTTACCTGCACCAACTGGAAGAGACGCTCGCGGACGAAATCTCAGCCTTTCTGGTGATCGCTGCCAAGCTGATCCAGATCAAGTCCGAAGCGCTGCTACCACGACCGCCTGTGCGTGAGCCCGGCGAAGAAGATGTCGGCGCGCTGTTGGTTGAGCAATTGAGGCTGTATAAACGCTTTAAAGAAATTGCCAACCTACTACAGGAGCGTGAAGCGCAAAACCTGCGGACGTACTTGCGGCTGGCCCCGCCGCCGAAAATCGAGGGCAAACTCGATCTCACCGATATCACAATTGATGATCTTCTTGAAGCAGCAACAGAAGTATATGCCAAAGAAGATGAGAAGCAGGCACTTGGGACGGTCATCACTGCACCCAAGGTGACCATCCGCGAGAAGATCGAAATGATCTCGAAAAGGTTTGGCACTACCCAACATGCATATTTCAAGGAACTACTTGGGGAAACTCCGACCCGCGTTGAGATCGTAGTGACATTCTTGGCCTTGTTGGAACTGGTCAAGCGCTACCGCGTTTCTGCCAGGCAGGAAAATCTCTTTTCAGATATTGAGATCGAACGCATGGAAGATTGGAACCCAGACGAGGAAATCGATATCGAGTTTGAGTAAGGCCAATATCAGTGTTCAGTTATCAGTGACCAGTCCATCAGGCTGGTCTTTTTGTTTGTAATAACGACCTGCAAACAAGATTGCTGCCGCTGCACCAACAGAATCGATCAGCACATCGGTCACGGTTGGGTGTCGCCCGGGGACAAAGGATTGGTGAAACTCGTCTGTCGCCGAATACAAAGTTGCCAGAACCCAGGCAGCAAAAAGCTGACGGGAAAGGATTTCGCTTCTTTCGCCCTTCAACCCGCGCAAAAAAGCCCAAGCCAATAACCCATACCCGAGCGCATGTCCCCCTTTTTTGACCAGATAATCCATTAAGCCGAAATTGGGCATCTCTGCCGAAGGGATGGAAGAGAAAGCAAAAATAGCAGCCATCATCAAGATGACTGGTCCCCAATACCGCAGAATTATGTTTAGTTTCATCATGTGTGAAGTTTACAATGCAAAAGAGCACTGCCAAAATCGACAGCACTCCTTTATCATGGATTCTCTACTACACATCTTCAAAGCGGACGTTTACATTGATTGTCCCGTTGCCCAGGTCAACACCCTGAACCACGATGGCCTTGCCGCTCGGATGACCATCCCAGACGATACTGAAGGTATCGTCGTTGACCACCGTTGTGATGTCGCGCTCATCGTAACCGGCTTTCTCAAATTCGCCACGATAGAAAGCAACCACATCATCCAGATTCATGGGAGTTTGGTAGTTGATCGCATCATCGCCCAGATCCATGAAATTTTCCACCTTGGGCGGCATCGGGAACACAGTATCGTATTTTCCTGAACCGCTGGGAGGGGGCGCTTCCTGCTGCGACTCCCCGCCGTCTCCCGAGGGGCGTCTCCTTCTGAGCCAACACTCCCGCCGCCACCAAACAATCCGCACGCGAGAGATGATATCAATAGAACAGCCAGCGCCAAAATCAATCTTTTGTTTTTCATGTTTCTCCTCCAAGTAATATGACTATCGTTGTCAGATATTTTACCTCCATAACGCTCGATCCCGGTATCGTTGTTTGAACTCAGAAGCCGTGCATTCAAGCAGTTATCTGAACAGAAATGAACAGGCTCACCGTTCCTTCTTTTCTCCATAGACGGATAATGATCTAAACGCAATTTCAATGCGGGTAGAATAGGCATCCTCTCGCTTGACGTTTTGCGAGAGTTTGTTTTGTTGAAGATTCCCGTTGATTGACAAAGAGTATAGATAGTATATAATATAATTAGTTGGTTGCCCCAACATACTAATCCATGACTATCTAAGAATTCAGCCGATCAGGCGCTTGTACGCGAATTGAATTTATCACTTGTGCTTCGACTTATTCACAACGAGGCGCCAGTATCACGCGCACAAATTGCGCAAGCCACCGGTTTGAATAAGTCCACTGTATCAAGCCTGGTTGAATCTCTTTTGGATCGCAGGCTTATTCACGAAACCGGGATGAACTCTGGTCGGCACGGGCCGCCCCGCCACAATGTTGGAAATCAACCCGCAGGCCGGTGGGATTATCGGTGTAGAGTTGGGAGTGGATTTTGTCGCTGTTGCGTTGACAGATTTCACTGGAAATATACTTTGGCGACAGAAAGAAGCTGCAAACCCCACAGATGCACATGAGAAAACCCTCACTCAGACTTTGGAACTGGTATACAAAGCAATCGATTTTTGTAAAAAGAAAGAACTTGCTCTTTTAGGTCTTGGTCTTGCCACACCTGGAACTGTGAATTTGGAAGAGGGGATTCTTATCTTCGCGCCAAATCTGCAATGGCGAAATGTTCCATTGCGAGCATTCTTCACAGAACACACCGGCCTAAAGGTTTTCATTGAAAACGATGCCAACGCCGGTGCAGTGGCAGAGCATCTTTTTGGGACAGCACGCCAAAGCCAAAACTTCATTTTTATCTTTGCAGGGATTGGTATTGGCGGTGGATTATTCCTAAATGGCGAATTGCATCGTGGGGAAGCTGGATATGCCGGAGAAATCGGACACTCCCCAATCATGGCCGAACCATTTCAAAACCCTTGTCATTGCGGCAATCGTGGATGCTGGGAAACTTACGCCAATCAATATTCCCTCATTCGGCGTATACAAGCCCGCCTGGAAGCTAAACGCAGCAGTATCATCCCCCAACTGATGGAAGAGCAAGATGCTCCACTGTCAGTATCGATTATCAAGCAGGCAGCAGATGCAGGTGATGAAGAGGCGATTGAAGCGCTTTCCGAAACGGGAACAGCCATGGGAATAGGCTTCGCAACTCTGATCAATATCCTAAACCCCGAAAAAATCATTTTGGGCGGACCGCTCAGTATCGTTGGAAATTATCTGCTTCCCTCAATCGAAGATATCGCTACAAAACACGCACTGCCTGAAATGAGACCCACTGTTGACATTCTCTTGTCTAGCTTTGAAAAAGATGCAAGCTTGATTGGAGCAGTTAGTATTGTCGTGGATGATATACTGTCCAATCCCACGCATGTAGAAAGGAGGTGATGTAAGGGCACTAATTTATCACAAATTACCTACCAATAGTTGATCAATTCAAGAATAAAACAAGGAGAAAGAAGAACATGTCTAAAAAAATTTGGTATAGCTTAATCGCTACACTCATCTTGACTGCGCTCGTCCTTACCGCATGCGGCGCTCCCGCTGCGGAAGAGCCTGCTGCACCCGCCGAAGAACCTGCTGCGGAAGAGCCCGCTGCCGAAGAACCTGCTGCTGAAGAACCCGCCGCTGAAGAACCAATGATGGAAAAGGGTCAGGTAGAGGTCTTCTCGTGGTGGACCGGTGGCGGCGAAGCTGCTGGCCTGGAAGCCATGATCGGCGTCTTTGGCGCAGAGTACCCCGATGTTGAGTTTATCAACGCGGCAGTTGCTGGCGGCGCCGGCACCAACGCGCGCGCAGTACTTGCTACCCGTCTGCAATCTGGCGACCCGCCTGATAGCTGGCAGGGTCACGCTGGACAAGAACTGATCGGCACCTATGTTGCCGGTGGTCAGATCGAACCCCTCAATGACCTGTACGAAGCCGAAGGCTGGCTGGCTGTTATGCCCGAAACCCTGATTCCGCTCATCTCTGATGGCGGTAACATTTACTCTGTGCCCGTCAACATCCATCGCGCAAATGTACTGTGGTACAACCCCGCGATCTTGGAAACCAATAGCGTTGCCGTTCCCACCACTATGGATGAATGGTTTGCTGCTATGGATACCCTCCAGGCTGCTGGCGTTACCCCGCTTGCCCTGGGCGAACAATGGACACAAATGCACCTCATGGAAACAGTTCTGCTTGGTTCCCTGGGCGCCGATGCTTACAACGGCCTGTGGGATGGCAGCACCGATTGGGGCAGCGCTGAAGTCACTGCTGCGCTCGACAACTTCACCAAAGCCTTATCCTACGCCAACACAGATGCTGCTTCCCTGTCCTGGCAGGATGCCGCACAACTGGTTGTGAACGGCGATGCCGCCTTCAACGTCATGGGCGACTGGGCTGCCGGGTACTTTATCGAACTCGAAAAAGAACCCATGGTTGACTATGGTTGGGCTCCTACCCCCGGTAGCGTTGGCGTCTTCCAGTTCCTGTCCGACTCCTTCACGCTGGCTGTTGGCGCTCCTCACCCTGATGGCGCTGAAGCGTGGCTAACGATCGCCGGTTCCAAAGCCGGACAAGAAGCCTTCAACCCCGTCAAGGGCTCCATTTGCGCCCGCACCGATTGCGACCCCGCTCTGTTCGGTGTCTACCTGCAGTCTGCTATGGAAGATTGGTCCAGCGACGTAGTTGTCGGTTCTTTGACCCACGGCGTAGTTGCCAATGACTCCTGGAAGTCCGAGATCGATACGGCTCTAGGTTTGTTTGTAGCTGACCAGAACGTAGAGACCTTCCAGGCCGCGCTGGTTGCTGCCTGCGTTGCATCTGGTCCCTGCCAGTAAAAACTAGTGTAAAATTTGGAGGCTCCGCAATTGCGGAGCCTCCATGCTTTTTAATCACCAGAACGAGGTCAAGTATGTTCAAAAACAAAGACCGCTATCTTTCCATCATTCTTATATCCCCATCAATACTGGCTGTTCTTATTTTTGTTTATGGCTTCATTGGATGGTCTGTTCGCGTTTCACTCAGCCAATGGAAAGGGCTGAACCCCGATTACACCTGGGCTGGCTTAAAAACTATATAGGCTTATTCTCCGACCCTCGTTTCCATGTAGACATTCGAAACACACTCATTTTTACAGGGGTTTTTGTTCTGGGCAGCATTCTGCTTGGCTTTTTCCTGGCAGTCATGCTCGATCAGGGACTGAAAGGCGAGGGCTTCTTCCGCAGCTTATTCCTGTTCCCTATGGCAATCTCATACATTGTCACCGGTGTAGTCTGGCGCTGGCTCATGAATTCAGCCACCGGGTCACGTATGAGCGGACTAAATTTATTATTTTCCAATCTTAATCTTGATTTCCTCGTCAACAGTTGGTACAACACACCCAAATGGGGAATGGCTGCCATTGCCCTGGCCGCAATCTGGCAAATGTCAGGATATACCATGGCACTCTATCTGGCTGGATTGCGATCTGTACCACATGAACTGAAAGAAGCTGCACAAATAGATGGGGCTAATGAATTCCAGATTTACCGCCACATCATCTTACCCCTACTTGCTCCCGTTACCCTGAGCGCGCTCATCATTCTTGGTCACATGTCCCTAAAAGTATTTGACCTGATCATTGCCATCGCTGGCAAACAACTGCCATTGGATGTACCTGCCATCTACATGTGGCAAACTACTTTTGACGGTTTATTCTATGGGCGCGGCGCTGCAATTGGAATACTTTTGCTCATCAGTGTAGCAGTACTGATCATCCCATACATCCGTTACACACTCAAGACGGAGGTGGAGCAATGATGAAAAAGCTTTATATTGGAAAAAACTGGCTCTATGTTCCGTTAATCATCATGGCGATTTTTTACCTACTTCCGATGTACGTAATGCTGGCAACAGGATTTAAAAGCTTTGCAGAAGTAGATCTAAAAACAATGTGGAGCTTGCCGAAGGGTATCGCATTCGACAATTACATCGAAGCCTTTAAAAATCTGGCACCTTCTTTGAAAAACAGTTTTCTGATGGTAATTCCTGCCACGCTAATTTCATCCATGCTGGGTTCTTTGAACGGTTTTATATTGGCAAAATGGAAATTCCGCGGCGCCGACTTCATCTTCCCGTTCATTCTGTTTGGTATGTTCATTCCGTACCAGAGTATCATCATCCCGCTAGTGCAATTCATGAGCGCAATAGGGGTAAAAGGTTTGTCCGCACTTGTGATGGCGCACATCATTTACGGTATTCCCATTACAACGCTAACCTTCAGAAATTACTATGCCAGTCTCCCACAAGAATTGCTAGAGGCTGCCAAGATCGACGGTGCAGATATGCTGGGTGTTTACCGCCATATTTTGCTCCCGATTTCTATTCCGAGTTTCGTTGTTGTACTGATCTGGCAATTCACTTCTGCCTGGAATGACTTCTTGTTTGCAGTTATTCTGACTGGCAATACAGAATGGCCTGTCACGGTAGCGCTCAACAACATGGCAGGCAGCCAGATCATTTCATGGAATGTCCAGATGGCTGGATCACTGCTCGCAGCACTACCAACTTTGCTAGTTTACATCTTCCTAGGGCGCTATTTCTTGCGAGGATTGTTAGCCGGTTCTCTTAAAGGGTAAAACAAGAATTACAGCTTTCTAAGATGGAAGAAGCTACATGCTCTCATGAAAATCCAACTTCGAAAAAAACTTATCAAAGAAAAATATACTGAAAAGTATGGAAAATTCCCCACAGTCTGGGTGCAAGCCCCAGGCCGTGTTGACCTGATGGGAAGCCATACGGACTACAACCTGGGATACGTGCTCACCCAGGCCATCGATCGCAACACCTGGATCGCTGCTCGCCCCCGCGATGATGACAAGGTGCGGATAGCGTCCCTCAATGTCGATGGTATCTCCGAATTCGATCTGGCAAACATCGCCTACGATGAAGAAATCACCTGGTCGAATTACGTCCGTGGTGTTGCGGATGCGTACCAAAAAGAAGGATTCCAACTGAATGGTTTCGATGGATTGGTACACAGCACCATTCCGTTTGGCAGCGGACTGAGTTCTTCGGCGGCTTTGGAAGTCGCCACTGCAGTGCTGCTCGAATTGCTCGCGGACCTGGAACTTGCTCCCGTTACGCGGGCAATTCTCTGTCAACGGGCAGAGAACGAGTTCGTGGGCTTGAATTGCGGTATCCTGGATCAATATTCATCCGCGATGGGTGAAGAGGGCAGTGTATTGTTGCTCGACTGTCGCTCGATCACCAGCGAGACCAGACCAATTGCGCCGGGTGTCCAGGTGATGGTCTGCGATACACGTGCCGAGCGCGCGCTCACCGGCTCGGAATACCCGGAGCGGCGGGCGCAGTGTGAAGAAGGTGCTCGCATTTTGGGTAGCTTTTATCCCGAAATCAAGTCTTTGCGAGATGCAACATTGAAGCAAGTCCAGGCGCATCAAGCGGATTTAGATCCGGTTGTGTACAAACGCTGTCACTTCATCGTGGAAGAGAACCAGCGCGTGTTGGATATTGCCGATGCGCTGGAGGCCGGTGACCATAAAAAAGCCGGTCAGTTGGCTATGAAATCTTTCAAGGGGGCACGTGATCTGTATGAGATCGTTTCTCAAGAGATGATCGCCATGTACGATGCGATTATGAGCGCGCCGGGCGTGTATGGAACCCGGGGTGCGGGAGCAGGCTTCGGGGGCTGTCTGGTGGCGTTTGTGGGTAGTGATTTTATCAATACTTTTGCTGAGCACGTCCACAAAAAATATATTAGCAGCACTGGTATCGAGTTCTGATATCTATCCCGTCCAGGCTGCTAAAGGAGCGGGGGTGCTATGAGCGATTTTCTGGGTGAACCTACTCGTATTCTTGAAAATAAATACCTGAAATTAGAGTATCTGGAAAATGCAGCGCGTATCGTGCGTTTCTATCCGCTGGGCAGGGAAAACATTTTCGCGGAAATGGAGCGAAGTGTGCCTACACCCTATGGCGATTTCTACTTTCGCGGCGGTCACAGGTTATGGCATTCGCCCGAAGCGATGCCCCGCACCTACATCCCTGACAATGAAGGGGCGCTGGTTAGTGACCTCCCCAACGGTGTGCGCATCGAGATGCCGCCAGAGCCGTGGACTCATATTACCAAGGCGATTGAGATTGAGTTAATCCTGAGAAGCCCCAGATTATTCTGCGCCACGAACTTCGTAATGATGGCCCCTGGGCTGTAGAGTTCGCGCCCTGGGCGTTGACTATGTTGAAACAGGGCGGAATTGGCATTTTTCCCCAACCTGTAGGGAATGTAGATGAGGCCGGGCTATTATCGAATTGACAACTATCCTTCTGGCCGTACACAGAAATAAAAGACCTGCGCCTGATTCTAAGAGATGACTTTCTCCTCGTTCATGCCACCCCCAGCCTGCCACCGCTAAAATTTGGTTACTTCAACCCCCATGGCTGGATGGGCTATTGGATCGACGGGGCGCTCTTTGTGAAACGTTTTGACGCGCAGGCTGACGTGAAATACCCTGATAATGGATGCAACGTTGAAAGTTACTGTAATCACGAATTTATCGAATTAGAGTTCTTGGAGAACTTGCAATGGTGGCTCCGGGACAAACTATTCTTCATAATGAGCTATGGGAAATACACGAAACATTGGATGTGTCGTTTATTCCAACCGAAATTCAAAAGCTCATTACAGGACTTTGATATCGCACGAATAAGTATTCTTTTCTTGATAGTGGGTATATTGAAGTGATGAACTTTACGCGAATTACGCAAATGGGGCGAATAACGCAAAAAGTCCAAAAACATTCGCATAATTCGCGCTACATTGTGCCTGTATGGGTATTCGCGTTGGAAACACCTTCTCCTGGAAACTATTCACATGTTCAAAGTTTCTTACCAACTTTTCATACGCTATAATCCCTTTGCATCTAATCGCCCGCATACTTTAGAGGTCTTCTAATGCCAAATCACCTTGTGAATGAAAGTTCCCCATATCTTCTACAACACGCAGAAAATCCTGTAGATTGGTTCCCCTGGAGTCAGGAAGCCCTTGACTTAGCCAGGAATGAAAACACACCCATTTTCCTTAGCATCGGCTATGCGGCCTGCCACTGGTGTCACGTGATGGCGCACGAATCCTTTGAAGACCCCGAAACCGCCGCGCTGATGAACAAGCACTTCGTCAACATCAAGGTAGATCGAGAAGAGCGCCCAGATTTGGACAGCATCTATATGTCTGCAACACAGGCGATGACCGGCTCCGGCGGTTGGCCCATGTCGGTCTTCCTGACCCCAGATTTGCAACCGTTTTATGCGGGCACCTACTTCCCGCCTATCCGCCGTTACAACATGCCCTCCTTTCGAGAAATTCTGAGTCGCAGTTGCCAATGCCTGGGAAAACGACCGCAATAAGGCAGTAGATTCAGCTCAACGGATCACAGCACACATCCAATCACAAACAAAGATAAGCCGTTACGAACTGTCACTTGAGCCAGAACACCTGGATACGGCCGCAAAATTCTTGCAGGAAGGCTATGATTGGGGCAACGGCGGCTGGGGAGAGGCACCCAAGTTCCCACAGCCGATGACGATCGAATTCCTGCTGCGCCGCCATATCGCCGGGAATGGAGATGCGCTCAAGCCCGCCGTACATGCGCTGCATACTATGGCCCGCGGTGGCATGTATGATGTTGTAGGCGGCGGCTTCTCGCGCTACAGTGTAGACAATTTCTGGAGAGTTCCCCATTTTGAGAAAATGCTGTACGACAACGCCCAACTGGTCCGCGCTTACCTGCATGCCTGGCAGGTCACCGGCGAACCAGCGTTCAAACGCATCGTAACCGAAACGCTGGATTTCACCGCCCGCGAGATGACTCATCCCGAAGGCGGTTTTTACTCATCCCTGGACGCAGACTCCGAGGGCGAAGAAGGAAAATTCTATGTTTGGACAAGAGAAGAGATCAGAGAACAGTTGATAGATGATAGTGAGTTTTTTGAAACGGCTTATGGAATTACTGAGCATGGTAATTGGGAAGGAAAAACTGTTTTACAGCGTGCCATAGATAATGCTACCCTGGCCGCCCGCTTCTCCCTAGACCCCAAAGCTGTCACCGACAAATTAGCCGATTGCCATGCCAAACTGCTCACCGCCCGTGCCGAACGCATCCGCCCGGGAACGGACGATAAAGTGCTGACCTCCTGGAACGGCCTGATGCTGGCAGCTATAGCCGAAGCAGCGCGTGCGTTCTTTACGCAACAGGAGATTGCCACGGTTGCTTCACTCCCTCGCAATGACACGTATTACAAAATGGCTACGCGCAACGCAAAGTTTTTATTGACTAAGATGCGCCCCGAAGGTCAACTGCGCCGCTCGTGGCGGGATGGAAGGGTTACAGGGGAGGTATTCCTTGAAGATTACGCCGCTCTGATTCTAGGTTTGCTTGAACTATATCAAACCGACTTCGACAATCACTGGTTTGCATCTGCACTGGAACTAGCCGATGAGATGATCAAACGCTTTAGCGATCCCGAAGGCGGATTTTTCGATACTCCTGCTGATGGCGAGAAATTGGTCGTCCGCCCGAAAGATTTACAAGATAATGCCACCCCATCCGGGAATGCATTAGCCTGTGATGCGCTATTGAAACTGGCTGCCTTCACCGATAACGGCTCGTACCGTGATCTGGGGGAAAGTGCGCTGAAATCGATTGCTGAAGCATCCGTCCGTTACCCAACTGCGTTTGGGCGCTGGCTGTCAGCGGCGGATTTTGCCCTGGGGAACGTGAAGCAGGTTGCTGTCCTGGGAGATGCGGGCGAGAAAAGTTTTCAAGAGCTGATCCAGGCGGTTCGAAGCGAATACAGACCGAACGTGGTAGTGGCCGCATCCCCCTATCCCCCTGAAAAAGATGCGCCGGCGTTGCTGGCCGAGCGTCCATTGGTAAAAGGCAAGGCATCGGCTTATGTTTGCGAAGGGTTCGTTTGCAAGCAGCCGGTCAGCACAGCAAAAGCGTTGCGCCAGCAACTCACTTAATGCAAAAGGCTCTCCAAAAATGGAGAGCCTTTTTGGTTCTGCTCTAAATTGTTATTTCTCTTCCGTCTCGCCCTCAGCCTCTTGCTCGCCTTCTTCTTCGGGTTGTCCAATACCGTCCTTGAAAGAACGGATGCCTTTACCAAGTTCGCCCGCGATTTTCGCAATGCGACCCGGGCCAAAGAGAAGCAAAACGACAACAAGAATGATGAGCAATTCTGGAAGACCTGGTCTCCAAGCCATAACTTTCTCCTTTTTCAGTATTGATGTTATCCTACCACAATCGATACCTTTTGACTATGCCTAAGAATTTCGGCCCCAGATCAACCCTTCGATAAAGCGAACTACGCGACGCAAGAACGAGCGGATGCGCGCCCACAATGCGATAACGAGCCGGATAAACTTTCCGCTCTGAAGGCAGTGGACCGGTCCACTCAGCCGCGAGCGCGCCCCACGTCAGGCCTGCTCCGAACCCGACGAGGACAATCGTGTCTCCAGGCTGAAGCCTGCCATCTTCCACCGCTTCGACAGTCGCGATCGGGATAGAGGCGGTAGACGTGTTGCCATAGCGGTCAACATTGATTACAAAGCGCTCAATGGGCAATTTCAATCCGCGTGCAGCCGCCTCGATGATGCGGTAGTTGGCCTGATGCGGGATGATCCATTTAACATCATCCAGTTCGATTTCCGCGGCTTCAAGAGCCTCTCTGGTTGCTCCTGCCATCACGCGTATGGCAAAGCGGAAGACTTCCCTGCCGTCCATTTCAATGTAATGCTTGCCAGCCTGCACGGTCGCTTCTGTAGCGGGGTGTTTGCTTCCGCCGCCCTGCAAGATCAGCGAATCGCCGCCGGAGCCATCCGAGTGCATCACAGCCGACAATACGCCACCGGGCATGTCACTGGCCTGCAAAACAAAGGCGCCTGCCCCATCCCCAAACAGGATGCAGGTGTTGCGGTCTTCCCAATTTACAAAACGGGACAACGTTTCAGAACCAATGACCAATGCATTCTGCATCGATCCGCTGCGAATGGATTGTGCAGCCATATTGATGGCATAAATAAATCCAGAACAAGCTGCCGACAAATCGAACGCCCCTGCTTTGGTTGCGCCAATGCGATCTTGCACCAGGCTGGCCGTGGCTGGAAAAATATGTTCCGGGGTTGACGTTGAGCAAATGATCAGGTCAAGATCAGTGGGCCGTACGTTCGCAACCTGCAGGGCTTTTATCGAAGCTTCTACCGCCAGGGAAGATGTTGTCTGATGATCGGCTGCAATCCGCCGTTCACGGATGCCAGTGCGGTCGCGAATCCATTCATCATTCGTATCTACCATTTTTGACAGATCGTCATTGGTTAATATTTTCTCTGGCACAGACATGCCCCAACCGGTAATATGTGCAAATGATGGCATGAGTTCCTCGATTATTTAAAACGGCTCAGAACGAGCGTGGCATTATGACCGCCAAACCCGAACGAATTGGACATAACGTGCTCTGGGGTAACCTGGCGCGATTTGTTAGGAACATAATCCAGGTCACACTCAGGGTCAGGGGTTTCATAATTGATCGTCCCCGGCAAAATATTTTCCTGGAACACTTTTGTGCAAACGACCGCCTCTACAGCGCCAGATGCACCTAACAAGTGCCCGGTCATGGACTTGGTAGATGAGACCGGAACATTGTACGCATCTTCGCCGAACACAGTTTTGATAGCCGCTGTTTCACTTTTATCATTTAATGAAGTGGATGTTCCATGCGCGTTGATGTAACCAATATCGGTTGGCTTCAGCCCGGCATCATCAAGCGCATATTGCATGGAAAGCGCAGCACCGGCTCCGTTTTCCGCGGGGGCAGATACGTGATAGGCATCGTCTGTTGTGCCGTAGCCGCTCACTTCACATAAAATGTTCGCGCCGCGCGCCTGGGCATGCTCCAGAGATTCCAGGATAAGAATGCCTGCGCCTTCGCCCATCAGAAAACCATCCCTGTCTTTATCGAATGGCCGCGATGCTTTCTCAGGATCATCGTTGCGTGTGGAGAGCGCACCCATCACGTTCATGCCCCCCATCGCCAACGACACAATAGAAGCCTCGGACGCGCCCGCGATCATTACATCAGCCACGCCACGGCGAATCATCTCCGCGGCTTCACCAATCGCATTCGAGCCAGAAGCGCAGGCCGTTGCTAGAGCCATGTTCGGGCCGCGTGCGCCAACATGAATGGCAATCATCCCTGCTGCGCTGTCTGAAATCATCATCGGGATCAGGAATGGGCTGATTCGGTCCGGGCCGCGCTCGCGCATGACCTCGACCTGCTCCAGCAAGGTACTGATGCCGCCGATTCCGGATCCGATCAAGACGCCAACCCTGTCACGGTTGGTTTCGTCAACAGAGAAATGAGCACCCTCTAACGCCTGCAGCGTGGCTGCCATCGCAAACTGAGTAAAACGATCCATCTTACGCGCTTCTCGTCTACCAAATAAAGTCACACCGTCAAAGCCCTTGACTTCGGCCGCAAATTTCGTCTTATGCTGACTGGCGTCAAACTGGGTGATATCCGCAGCGCCAGACTTTCCAGCCAATAACGCTCCCCAGGTTTCATCTACCGTGTTCCCTACCGGGCTGACACAACCCAGACCAGTCACTACCACGCGTTTTTTCATACATGCTCCTATAAAAAAGAATGGGACAAGATGACATCCTGTCCCTAATTGTCTTGCAGTTATAACACGGGCTTTTGAAAAGCGATGCGCAGCCTATTCAGAAAGTTGTTTTATCGTTGACCAAATCTGCCGGACGTGGAGCTTGTCATGTTCGATCATAAACTTGACCAATTCCTTCAAATCCGTTGGGCCAAATATAGCATGGCGCGCTTTACGTCCCCACTCATTCGTCAGTCCACGGAGCAACTCCACTGTTTGCATGCGTGCAGAGGTGAAATCCTGCAATGCCCCCATAATATCTTGACTATTATAGTCGCGTTCCGCTGCCCAGGTATCCGTCACACGAGCCGGGATGAACGGCTCGTCCAGTTCCAAAAGCATGTGCAGGCGTGGGAGATTGACTTCCAATTCCGTATCCCGCAGGTGACAGATGATCTCGGTCAGGCTCCACTCATCCGGCACAGGGCGGCGCGTCAGGTCTGGACCCTGAGCCTGCTTCAGCAACCCTGAAATGGCAGCCGGGGTGGACAGCATCAGCGCGATGAGCGCTTCGGGGCTGGAAAATGCAGGTTCGAGCGTGGAAAGATCGGCGACTTCCAACCAGGGACGCAAGTCCCCGATGGAGCCGCGCCCAGCCAGATCGATCCCAACTGGCGGCGCATCAGCCGATGTGTCAATCCAATAAGCTGGCAATCCCAGAAGATGGCTGCCGGTCAAATCGCGTTCAAGATCGTCACCGACCATCAGGACTGGCCCCTCCGGCCAGCCCATGCGACCCAGCACTTCCGCAAAGTAGGCCGGGTTCGGTTTGGAGAAATGGAACTCCTCATAAGCTGAAACAGCACAAAAAGGGATGTCTTCTGGAGATAGCCCAGCCCAACGCATACGGTGGTGGATAGCTGCCATCGGGAAAAGCGGATTGGTGGCAACCGCCAGCCGAACGCCCTGCGTCAAAGCCCATTCGACCAGCGCAATCGCATCAGGCCTGGGTTTGGTTAGATAACTCAGTGTAGGAAATATTTCATCATAAAATTGATCAATGCGAGACTGCAACTTTTCGCGTGAGATGCCAAGCTTTGGAAAGAATTCCGCGTCAAAAACCTGCTGCAATGTATGAGATGGATCGTTATTAGCCATCATCTTTTGTGTCCCGGACATTAACGCAGAAAGCATCAGTTCAGGTTTGACCAGATCTTCTAAAAAGCCTGAAAGCGCCTTGAAATAGACCGGAATAAAAGCGTCCATGTCGGAATCAAGCAAAGTATCATCAAGGTCGAGTAACAGTGTCAGGTTCATTGTTGTCTCTCTGGAGTCTGGAGATCGCACCCCCGTTTGAGCGTTCAAGGACTGGCTCATTCTTCAACTTCGAAGGTGAATGGCAGCGAATGACATTCACCACAACCGACATGTGGTTCGTTTACGTGACGTTCCGTTTTTTCACAAAAGGCCGTTACATGCACACGGCGCTGAAAGACAGCATAAAGCGGACGCGCCACGTGCCCGTGCAACTGCATGAATTCACAGGCATTTGCCAATTGGATATCCGGCACCGGGCAGGTTTTGCACAGGTCGGGAGACCAACGCGCATTTGAAGCCTGTAACAAGCGACACTCTTCTCGATTTCTCCCACGATAATAATCGCCATAAAAGTATGTGCATTCTTTTCCTGCCGGGGTTCGCATACTACCTTCCTGTTAAACATAACGGATGACGAGAAGTCAAGCGCATCTGTCATCCGCTAAAAAAATGGTCAAATAATATTACACACGCGTAACATACTCACCCGTGCGCGTATCAACTCGAATGGTGTCACCGACGTTGATGAAGTTCGGCACCTGTACCTGCAAGCCTGTTTGCACACGTACTTTCTTGGTCACGCCGGTAGCTGTATCGCCACGGATGGCCATGTCAGATTCAGTTACTTCCAAATCCACCGAAGTGGGGAATTCCACGTCAATAGCATCACCTTTATAGAAAGTCAGTTTGACTTCCATACCCTCGGTCAGATACAGGGCATTATCGCCAAGCACATCAGCCTTGATGGCGGGTTGCTCAAAGGTTTCATTATCCATGAAATTGTAAAATTCGCCATCCGAGTACAGGAATTGAACGTTATGGTAGTCCAGACGCACATCCTGCACAGATTGGCCTGAATTAAATGTTTTATCGATATTAGCGCCGGTCAACAAATTGCGGGCCTTAACACGGATATTAGCGCCCCCGCGTCCGGTCTTGTTGTGGCTGTAATCCAGCACCTTAAAGAGCTGGCCATCAAATTCAAAGGTTACACCTTTACGAAGTTCGTTTACATCAATCATTCTTGCCTCACTTAGAAAGTATGGTTCTCCCAAATCCGGCTTTACCCCGAAATTTCTGGGAACCGAAATAATCACAAACCCGCGGATTATAGCGTAAAGTTATCAGGGCTGACAAGGCATACATGTTACAAAATTCTAGTGACCTGCATCCTCATCCTTGAGTAACTTGACGGCATGTTCCAGAGCAGGTAGCACAACCTGCAAATTCTCGGTTGCGCCCTTCGGGCTGCCGGGCAAATTAATAATCAAAGTTCGTTTGCGAATACCAGAGATCGCACGCGAAAGCATGGCATGTGGGGTAACTTGCAGGCTGGCCGCACGCATAGCCTCATCCAGGCCAGGAGTAAACCGTTCAACCACGGCACGGGTAGCTTCAGGGGTGACATCGCGTAGTGCAAAGCCGGTCCCGCCGGTGGCGAGGATGACGTCCACCTCACCAGAATCAGACCAGGTTAGAAATATCTCCTGGATGGCTTCCACATCGTCTGGCACGATATCCTGCCTGGCAATCTGCCAACCTTGCGCTTGGACAAGCTCAACCAGCGCCGGGCCGGAAGCGTCCAGGCGTTCGCCGCGCGAGGAACGGTCTGATACAGTTAGGATGGCAAAACGCAAGGTTGTCATTCAGGAAGGTTGGATATTTTGCTTTAGAATGTCCAATAAATCATCTGGCATATAAGGCTTGAGAAGAAAACCGTTCGCACCGCTTTCCAGGCACTCATCTTCAACATTGAGGCCCGAAGTCATCACAACCTTTAAATCTTTGGTTTCATCATCGCCACGAACCTGATCCAACACATCCAGGCCATTAACATGCGGCAGATGAACATCCAGTAGTAACACATCCGGTTGCTCACGGCGGACAGATTCGAAAACATCATCTCTCACACCCAATGAAACCACTTGATACCCTTCCATGCCCAACAGTGTTTCCAGTAAGTGTGACCATGGTCTGGTCATCTTCAGCCAGCATAATTTTCGACATTTTCAACGCGCCTCCCCGTCCTTGGATTGCTTCTTTGTTTCGGGCTTCACCCTTGCTCGCCTTTTTTCCAATGCAGCATTCAGGACTTCATCCACAGTTTCAACAAAGATGAACTTAATTTTTTTTTTAATTTCTTCCGGGACATCGTCCAGGTCGTATTCATTCCGTTTAGGCAGGATAACTGTCTTCAGACCATTGCGATGCGCTGCCAGGACCTTTTCCTTGACCCCACCAACAGGCAAAACATGTCCTCGTAAGGTAATCTCGCCTGTCATTCCCAGATTCCGCTTAACCTTGCGCCCTGAGACCAGTGAAACGAGAGATGTCGCCATCGCTACACCGGCAGACGGGCCATCTTTCGGCGTTGCTCCCGCCGGAACGTGTAAATGGATGTCCGTGTTGCTATAAAAATCGTCTTCCAGGCCAAGCTTCTCGGTACGAGCACGGACATACGAGAGCGCCGCACGCGCGGATTTCTTCATCACATTACCAATCGAACCAGTAATCTGAAATCCCTTGCCCCCGGGCATACGAGTGGATTCGATAAAAAGCACTTCTCCACCAAATGGTGTCCACGCCAGGCCAGGAACAACACCAGGAACGGATGTACGCATGCTGATCTCCTCCGAACCATGGAAGATGGGATGTTCAAGGAGTTCTTCGACCGCTTCAGGAGTGATACTAAATTTTTCTCCCTTACCTTCTGCAATTTGGGTACCAACTTTGCGGCAAATTGCGCCAATACGTCGTTCCAGGTTGCGGACGCCAGCTTCACGGGTATATCCGCGAATGATCTTTTGCAACGCAGCGTTGCTAAATTTTATTTCTTTCTTTCGCAAACCGTTTTCGCGAATTTGACGGGGAATCAGGTATCCTTTGGCAATTTCGACCTTTTCCCGATCTGTATAGCCAGAAAGGAAAATGATCTCCATGCGGTCGCGAAGTGGTCCAGGTACAGATTTCAAGCGAATTTGCGGTGGTAATGAAAAATATCTGTGATAGGTCGTAAGAGACCTCCAAATAATGATCGCGGAATTCGCTGTTTTGTTCGGGGTCAAGCACTTCCAGCAAAGCAGACGCCGGGTCGCCATGGAAGTCAAAGACCAGCTTGTCGATCTCATCCATCATGAAAACCGGGTTACGCGTTTCATTGCGGCGCAAGGCCTGCAAGATGCGCCCCGGCATGGCACCGATGTACGTGCGGCGATGTCCGCGAATTTCGGCTTCATCGCGCACGCCGCCCAGCGAGATACGCACAAATTTCCGTCCCATGGCTCGCGCAATGGAGCGTCCTAATGACGTCTTGCCCACACCTGGCGGGCCAACGAAGCACAGGATCACACCTTCACGATCACGACGGATCTTGTCATCGGAGACTTCTTTCACTTCATCCGCACGCTCCAGGCGCAGCTTGCGAATGGCAAGGAATTCCAATATCCGCTCTTTGACATCTTCCAGCCCGTAGTGATCCTTATCCAGGATTTTCCGGGCATGGGCGATATCCAGATTGTCATCGGTCATCTTTGACCAGGGAAGCGTCACCAACCAATCAAGATACGTCCGAATAACGCCATATTCAGCCGCCGCAGTTGGCAGCCGCGCCAGGCGGTCCAGTTCACGGCGTGCCTGCTTGTCAGCCTCTTCGGGCATCTTAGCATCTTCGATCTTTTTGCGAAATTCATCTGCCTCAACGGCTTGCTCATCCATTTCACCCAGTTCGCGTTGAATGGCCTTCATCTGCTCGCGCAGGAAATAATCGCGCTGGACTTTCTCAATCTCCTCACGCGCCTCGTTCTGGATTTTCTGTCCAAGCGTCAACACTTCCAATTCGCGCACCAGCAAACTGACCAGCTTGCGCAGTTTCTCGGTAACTGAGTCAAGCTCCAGAATTTGCTGCGCATCCGCCAGGTCAATGCGTTGGAAGTTGGCAATCGTATAAACAGTCTGCATCGGGTCTTCGAGCGACAACACCGATGAAATCAATTCTTCCGGCAATGACGGCAACAACTGCGCGATCTGTTCGAACTGGTCGCGCGCGTTACGCGCCATGGCATCCACTTCCAGACCTTCTTCGATCAGCTCTGGTGCCAGGTGAATCTTGGCTTTGAGATAGGGTTCTTCTGCCACAAACTCGCCCAGGCGAAAACGGCTCATCCCCTGAACCAGCAAGCGAATGGTGCCATCCGGCGCTTTCAGCAGGCGATGTACGGTAGCAATTGTCCCAACACGGTATAGATCCGTCGGCCCGGGCATTTCCAACTCGGGATTGGTCGCAGCCACGAGTCCGACCAATTTATCGGCAGCAACCACTTCGTCTACGAGTTTGATCGAGCGTGGCTGGCCGACCGTCAATGGAACAGCCGTCTGCGGATACACCACCACGCCTCGCAAGGGCAGGATGGGCAGCTCATCCGGAAAATTAGTTACCTCATCTTTGAGCACATCTTCCAGCGTTTCATCTTCTTCTTCCTTCTGTCCAACTTGCGGGAAGATAGGCATGAAAAGATCGAGTAACGACGAGTTGTTCTCTGTGATCCAATCAAGCAAGTCGATCATGTTGGAATGCCAACGGGAAGCTGCCATATAAATTATTTCTCTTCTGTCACTTCGATTTGATTTGGTTTGGCTTTAGGCAACGTGACCCTTAAAAATCCTTCTGAGTAATCGGCGCGGGATGCTTCCAGGTCAACCGGACCGGGCAACCCTACAGTCGTTTCAAACTTTCCAAAACGGATCTCCATCTGCTGGTACGCGCGTCGCTCCGGGAGGTCGGGCCTGCTACCGCTAATCATGAGAAATTTGTTCTCCATTGTTATCTCAAAGTCTTCCTCACGCATACCGGCGATTTCCACGCGGACAACATAATTTTCTTCCGTCTCGTACACATCAGTAGGCGGACTCCACACCCCGGCACGCACCTGCACCTGCCAGCCAACAGGGCTTAGCGGCTCGCGGTGAGTTTCTGCAGAAGCCCTGGAAGATGAGCGAGATTTTCGTATGGAGGTGGACATAACTGCTCCTTATCCGCCTATGCACAAATACATAGGCCAGACACTCTTACTATTCCTTACATCTAAAACTAATCAGAACGAAGCGCCCCCGGCGGGATTCGAACCCACAACCTACGGCTTAGAAGGCCGGTGCTCTGTCCGTTGAGCTACAGGGGCAAAATAACCGACAGGTATTTTTTAGCGGGATAGCCCGGTGAGTATTTTACCCCGTTTCAACTCAGCATTCAATGAAGCGAGGTATACCCCATTTTAGCTAATGTTCACTTTCTCTGTTTCAGCTTATGCTCTTTTACTACCTGCTCAAAATCAACCCATTTTCCACATTTACATACAATTAGAGGTGTCTCTTTAGGATCAACAAGTGTTGAGCCTTTTGCTTTAGCCATTTCTGCAAAGTACTCTTTAACTGGTTTGGTATTTCCTTTTATTTTCTCAGGCTTAGTGGGTGGCTCGGTTTTTAATTCCTTGGGCAATAAATCAGCAAAAGCATACTCGTTTTGCAGTACTAAAAACTTTTCGCCGCAAGCGTGCTCGTATGTAAATGTTTCTAACATATTTCACTTCCGTACAACCTGAGTATAGCTTCACATTTCAAGGCGAGCAAGGCAAATATGCGCCTACTCCCTGAGAGATACAGAGAGCCGGTTTGCGCAACAAGAAAGTGACTACCCCCCAAAGCGGAGGGTAGCCCTCGTATCTAGAGGGGTGGTGTGTTTAACAACAAGCCCAGCTTTGTTCGCTGGGCTTTGCTTTATCAACCTATTTCCTATTGGACAGGCCTTATTCCTTTGTATACACGCGGCCCGCTCAGTGTCCGCAAGATAGTCTGCGGCGGGCGGTTCAGATGCGTGCCCAACTCCTCGGCCGTCATGGGCATATTTTCATTTGTCAGGAACAGGCGAAACACTGCCTCTACGACAGCCGTCTGCTCAGTCACAAATTCCGGGCGGCGGGCACAATGCGAGAACAACGTATGCTGAATTCCATCCACTGGCTTGACTTCAGCGGTCCTGGGGTCCACCCAGTCGATCATCTCACCTTCCTGCACATCTGCAAAAATTTCCTGGTGCTCAGCGCACAAAAAGGAACGCAAATACACGTGCCAGTCACGCTCATTTTTCTGCCACCAGTCAAAGTCAATATGAAAGGGCGTCTGCAAAGTTGGCTTGACCAGGCTGGGACGCCTGACCGGAGCCGCGGTAGTCGGTTTACCCTCAGTCATCAGTCCTCCCGATGCCCCTCTCCCAGGCGATAGTGTAAATCGCCGACATGTATAAAATCATCTGGCCGGCTTGCAAGCAAAGCCATCAACGGCGCGAATGGAACGCGGCGCAAAATATTCACGGCTGCATACAATTCCTGGGCATGTGTATGTCCCTGTGGATTCAGTTTGGTCAACTCGCGCATAACGTTGATAACCAATTTGTCAAACGGACGCTTCTTCACGACTGCGGGATCCCACAGTGAATCCGCCGCGTCAAGTGCAGGCAGGGCAAAGGCCATGCGGTCATTGAACTCTGCTGTTACTGTTTGTTTGAGCAGGGCAAACACAATTCCGCCATCTGCGCCCACGATCACCGTCCGCACCCAATCCTTTGTCGTGCGATGGGTTTTGGCTTCGATAATCGCCTCGCCCGGATTTTCGCTGCGTCTAATGCGAACCAGGCTGCCCGGCATCAACTCATGCGCTTCATACCAATCGCGCAGGCCACTCACATAACCTTCCTTGCGCACCACCCAGGCTGGGATTTTATCTCCATTTGCGCCATCCACCAACGTAAAACGGACGCGCGGCGATTCGTAGGCTGTCGGGAACATGGATTGTACACGGGGTGTGATCGGCAGGGTACCGGCACGCCAATGCGGATAGATCAAACTAAGCGTGACTTGATCCGCTTCTTCCTCGGACCCCGTGCCTGCCTCGCTGAACTCATCATCCAACTGCGCCTCGAGTGCAACATATCGTCCGTTAGCAGGTCGCGATCATGCTCAATGGGAGTGTAACGCAGGAACAACGGCACTTCACGTACATTGTCCGGCTCCAGGCGCTGCAAGCACCACAGTACTTCGCCTGCAGGACCGACCTCATCAAAACGGTCATCCTCCTGCAACGCCAAATTCAAAGAGAACTCTGCCAGCTTGGGATTGACGCCTTCTGGCAGTTCAACATCTTTCAACAAATCAGGTGTGGGCAACGGTTCCCCGCCAGCCATATCCAGTACAGCTTCGGCCAGGTTGAGATGGCCTTGATTGACTCCCACCAACAAAGCGCGCGGGAACCAGCGCCCGGCAATACGCACCAGGCCATCATCATCGGCAAAGGCAGCCTCCAGGCTCTTCTCTATCTCAGCTCCAAAGGCAGACTGAATCGCTTTGGGGTCAAGGCGATCTTCATCTTCAACGGCAGCAGGTTCCTCGTTCAGGATATGATGCGGCAAATTGGCTGCGAACATCCGGATATCGCCATCTTCCATTTCAATTGTTAGCACATCGAATTCACCATACTGCGGGTTCACCCCCGGGCGCACCGAGGCAACCGAGCCCCTGGCCCAATCCAATTCAGGGAAGGTCAGCTTGTCACCATCTTTATATTGCTCTTTAGGGAGATACACCTTGCCGCCAGCCTTGCGCTTCTTGGCTTGCGCTGCTTGCTCTGAACGAATACGTTCTTCAATCAGGATCCCAACCAGCTCGCCGGCTGACATCGGTGTCTCACTTTCGAAGAGATAGTTGTGCAGAAATTCAATATCTTTTTTGTCGATCTGGAGTGCCTGCCAATATTCGGCAGGAATGGAGAAATGAATGCTGACCATAGATTGCCTTGTACGAGAGTTTTGAATGATTTTCCTGTATTGGTTTTTGATGGCTATTTATTAATTATACCCTAACCACGTCAGAAGCGATGGAATGCACCAAAAAATTGCCGAACATCTCTTGACGCAGATGGCAGGTAAGATTATACTTCATTCCTATGAATAATCAGATTAATCATATCTATAGCCATGCTGCGTGAACGAACCGCTTCTGATGCACTTTCTGAATTCCTGCGGTATCTGGCCCAGCATGATGAAGCCAACGGGCAAGGGCTGCCGGCGCTAAAAGAACTCAGCCACGAACTGGGGCTCAGCATCGCATCTTTACGCGAGCAGCTTGAGGTAGCGCGCGCACTGGGATTGGTAGAGGTCAGGCCCAGGACCGGAACAAAGCGCCTACCCTACTCATTCACCCCGGCGGTACGCCAGAGTCTCAGATATGCCCTGGCCCTGGACAACGGGCACTTCCAAAAATTTTCCGAATTGCGCAATCACATAGAGGGCGCCTACTGGCACGAAGCGGCGCAACTGCTCACCGATGATGATAAAGAAGTGCTGCAAAATCTGCTGGCACGCGCCAAGGAAAAATTGAGTGGAGCATCCATTCAAATCCCCCACAAAGAACACAGACTATTACATTTAATGATTTACCAACGGCTGGAAAACCCCTTTGTCACAGGTATACTGGAGGCTTACTGGGATGCTTACGAAGCCGTTGGATTAAACGTTTTTACAGGTGGCTTGAGCTACCTGGAGCAAGTCTGGGAGTATCACACCCAGATGGTGGAAGCAATTTGCAACGGCAATTATAAAGCCGGGTATGAAGCATTCATCCAACATGCAGATCTGCTTTATCACCGGCCTGAGAGTAAATAAGTGTATCCCAATACTAATGAGGAGTTTATGTCCGAAAAAATTGTAAACGACTTTTCCATCACCGTTGGCACGGTCAACGGCTCGGGCAGCCAGACGGCGAACACAACCATCCTGCGTTCGCTGTTCAAGATGGGCATTCCAGTCTCTGGCAAAAACATGTTTCCATCTAATATTCAAGGGCTGCCAACCTGGTACACCATCCGTGTCAACAAGGATGGATTCATCGCCCGCCGTGAAGAGCACGAGATCGTGATCTGCATGAACGCCCAGTCGTTCGCGCAGGACCTGGCAGATGTCACGCCCGGCGGCATCTTTTTCTACGATGACAATATCAAACTGGATGTCACCCGTGATGACATCATCGTCTACCCGATGCCGGTCAAAGAGCTCATGCGTGAACAGAAAGAAGTGCCATCTAATCTTAAAAGTCTGGTCGCCAACATGGTTTATGTAGGCATCCTGGCACAAATCATTGGCATCGACTTTGAGAAGATCAAGGCCGCACTGGAATTTCATTTCAAAGGTAAACAAAAGCCAATTGACCTGAACTACAATGTCGTCTTGGCCGCTGCCGAGTGGGCAAAAGAAAATCTCGAAAAGAAGGATCCTTATTTTGCTGAGCCATTGGACAAGACCGAAGGTCTCATCATGACGGACGGCAACACTGCTGGCGCTCTAGGCTCGATTTATGGTGGCGTGCAGTTCACAGCCTGGTACCCCATCACCCCGGCTTCGTCATTGGCTGAAGGAGTAGTGGAGTATCTGCCTCAACTCCGCAAGCGGGAAGATGGCAAGAATACTTACGCCGTTGTGCAAGCTGAAGATGAACTGGCCGCCATTGGCATGACAATTGGCGCCGGGTGGGCCGGCTTGCGTGCCATGACATCCACATCTGGCCCTGGACTGAGTCTGATGACTGAATTTGCCGGGTTGGCCTACTATGGCGAAGTTCCGATTGTAGTCTGGGATGTGCAGCGCGTCGGCCCTAGCACTGGCCTGCCGACCCGCACCTCGCAGGGTGACTTGACCTTCACGCATTATCTGGGACATGGCGATACAGAGCAGGTCATTCTGTTACCGGGCACGGTCAATGAGTGCTTCGAGTTTGGCTGGCGTTCCTTCGACATCGCCGAGCACATGCAGACCCCGGTGTTCGTGTTGAGCGACCTGGAACTGGGGATGAACCAGTGGATGACGGAACCCTTCGAATATCCAGATGAACCTATGGATCGCGGCAAAGTTCTCTGGGAGGAAGACCTGGAGAAAATCAAGGGCGATTGGGGCCGCTACCGCGATGTAGACGGCGATGGCATCCCTTATCGCACTTTCCCGGGCAACAAATATCCAGGCAGCGCCTACTTCATGCGTGGCACTGGACATACCGAAAACGCCCGTTACAGCGAAGATGCCGAAACCTGGAAGAAAATGATGGACCGCATTAAAAAGAAGTATCAAAATGCGGCTAAATTCATTCCCAGGCCCATCATCGAAAAGACCGAAGGCGCAACGGTTGGCATCATTGCCTACGGCTCGACCGAACCCGCTATCCGCGAGGCATGTCATCAACTCGGAACGGATGCAGGCATAAAGTGCGACTCGATGCGCATCCGCGGCGTCCCCTTTGCGGATGAAGTGCAGGAGTTCATCGAATCCCATGAACACAATTACGTAGTCGAATTGAACCGTGACGGGCAAATGTACCAACTCTTACTGGTCGAATATCCCCAACTGGCAGACAAGCTGACTTCTGTCGCACTCAACGACGGGTTACCCGCAACTGCCAGATGGGTTAGAGAAAGTATCCTCGCATCGGAGGTGAAATAATGGCTGAAGCTTTACCGATGGCCAACGCAAAGAACCGAAATGTCAATGCGGCCGGCCTTGAAAAAACCGATTACCGTGGCAACCCAACCACCCTGTGTCAGGGCTGCGGACATAACTCGATATCCAACCAAATCGTGGCTGCCTGCTATGAAATGGACGTTGTTCCCGAGGAACTGATCAAATTCAGTGGGATTGGTTGTTCGAGCAAAAGCCCCACATATTTCTTGAGCCGCTCCTTCGGCTTCAATAGCCTGCATGGACGTATGCCGTCTATTGCGACTGGCGCCCTGTTTGCTGACATCAACATGCGCGGCCTGGGCGTCTCCGGCGATGGCGACACGGCCAGCATTGGCATGGGGCAGTTCAAGCATGCCGTGCGCCGCAACCTGCCAATGGTGTACATCGTCGAAAATAACGGCGTCTATGGCCTGACCAAAGGGCAGTTTTCCGCCACCGCCGAGGTCGGCCTGAGCCTGAAACACCAGGGCAGCAATCTCTACATGCCGATCGACATCGCCTGGGAAGCGCTGGTGGGGGGAGCCACCTTCGTAGCGCGTTCTTTTGCGGGTGACCCCAAACAGGTCAAGGAACTTATTAAGGCGGCTCTTGGTCATAAAGGCATCGCCGTGCTCGACATCATCAGCCCGTGCGTGACCTTCAACAACCAGGACAACGCCTACCATTCCTACTCCTGGGGCAAGCAGCACGAGATCGCCCTGCACGATCTGTCTTATGTCCCCCCGGCAACAGAGATCCTGATAGATTACGAGGCCGGTGAGGATCATGAAGTCACACTGCACGATGGCTCGACGATCATGCTCAAAAAACTCGAGCGTGATTTTGACCCTTCGAACCGCGCCGAATCTGATCCAGGTGCTGGAAGAAGCGAATTCATGCAACTGTCTGTTGACTGGGTTGATCTATGTGGACCCCAGCAAGCCGGAACTGACCGAGCTATACAACCTGGTGGACGAACCGCTCAACCGCCTCACAGAATCGGATCTGCGGCCTGCTCCCGAGACGATCGACACAGTCAACGGGATGATGTTCTAACCGTAAAATCAACATCTTAACTCCATTTCCAACAACAAGGGCGCTCTAAGTGCCCTTGTTGCCTTTTACTATGTGTTCGTTATTATTTATCGTTATCCAGCAAATGATAAAATTAGGGGGCAATCGTGATGCTATTCACTAATTCAACCTAATCTGATGAGAGGAGGAACGAATGAAAGCGCTAGTCATCGGTGCGGCGGGGAAGATGGGCAGGACTGTGGTACACCACCTTGCCCAAGATCCGATAGTCAAAGAGATTGGATTGCTGGATCTCCAGGGGGAGGCATTAGAAGCCATCGCCCAGGGGGATCAAACCGGAAAGTTGAAGGCTCACCCCCTTGATGTTAGTAACAGGGATAAGTTAGAAGAGGTTATGAGGGGATATGATGTGGGGGTAGCGACATTGCCCAATCGCAAAGTCAGCTACCATGTTATGCGGACTGCGATCAGGGCCGGTTTACATCTGGTGGATATGCTGGAGGAATATCATCGCAGGCCAGATAAATATGAAACAGAAGGCTTCGAAATTCCCGAAGATTTTGAATCATTTGATGAATACGGTGAGTGGCTGCATGAAAGAGCGCTCAGTAAGGATGTTCTGGTTCTGGATGGTATGGGCTTTGCGCCAGGCTTGAGCAATATCACTTCTGCTCAGGGCATTCGTTTGCTTGACCGGGCGGATTCTGTCATCGCAAGGGTTGGAGGCATTCCAAATATAGACTGCTGTGAGAAGCATCCATTGCGATATATGACAACCTGGTCTTTAGAACATGTTTTGCGAGAATATAGCGTCAAGACACAGATACTGAGGGACGGGGAAATTGTCGAAGTGCAGGCGTTGGTGGATAGGGAAAGATTTCAGATTTGAGAAATTTGAGATTGATGTTGACTTGGAATGTGCGGTCACCCCTGGAATGCCAAGCTTTATTTATACCTACCCAAATCTAAATCACTTTGCTGAAAAGACAGTTCGATGGCCCGGTCATTATGATGGTGTGCGGACGCTTATTGAATGTGGCCTGTTCGAAGAAGCGCCAGTCGAGTTTGATGGAGCTAAAATATCTCCCAGGGAATTTCTGTTGAGCATGATAAACCCCCGCCTGGTTCCAAAGGAAGGCGATGGGGATGTGTGTGTTATGTACAACACAATTATTGGCGAGAAGGATGGCACCCCACACAAAGTTGAATACTTCATGTGGGAAGAAGCCAATGATGAATTCACGGCCATGGCCCGGGTGACAGGCTTCCCGGCTGCCATCGGCGCAATAATGATAGGGGCAGGGGAAAATTAACCTGAGAGGAATTCGCGCACCGGAAGAGTGTTTTTCGGGAGAAAATTACCAGTTCTTATTGGATGAGTTAAGTGCATGTGATATTAGCATCGCTGAGGATATTCAGCCATAACATAGAAACTGAAAGGATGGAGATAATGGGATACAAAATTGCCTGGTTGCCCGGTGATGGCATTGGGGTGGACGTGCTGGAAGCCACGAAGATCGTTCTGGATAAACTCCAATTTGATGCGGAGTATATCCATGGCGACATCGGTTGGGAGTTCTGGTGCAAGGAAGGCGACGCCCTGCCGCAGCGCACCATTGACCTGCTGAAGAATGTGGATGCAGCCATGTTCGGCGCGATCACGTCCAAGCCTGTCAAGGCGGCGGAGGAAGAACTGGTGCCCGAACTGAAAGGGTAGGCTTGATCTATCGATCGCCCATCGTGCGCATGCGACAGATGTTCGATCTGTACATCTGTCTGCGCCCGTGCAAGGCCTACGCGGCAATCCGCTCAATTACAAAGACGATATTGATATGGTCGTCTTCCGCGAGAACACCCAGGACCTGTACTCCGGCGTCGAATTCACCCCGGTTCCGAAAGAGTTGGCCGAAATGCTGGCCAAACTTTCGAAGCCATTCGCGGCCTTCAAGGATGCGCCCCTGGATGAAATGGCCATCTCCAACAAGATCATCACCCGGAGGGCTCAGAACGCATCATCCGGGCGGCCTTCGATTTTGCCCGCAAACACAATCGCAAGAAGGTGACCGTCATCCACAAAGCAAATGTGGTGCGCGCAACCGAGGGCATGTTCCTGGACATCGCTAAGGAAGTCCACCAGGATTATCCTGACATTGAAATGGACGATGCCAACGTGGACGCCATCTGCATGTGGCTGTTGAAAAATCCCGAAAACTATGATGTGTTGGTGGCTACCAACATGTTCGGTGATATTGTGTCAGACCTGGCTGCCCAAATGGTAGGAGGCCTGGGATTCGGCTGCTCGGGCAACATCGGCGAAAAACTCGGTGTTTTTGAACCCAGTCATGGCTCAGCGCCCAAGTATGCCGGGCAGTATAAGGTCAACCCGATTGCGACGATTTTGTCAGCCAAAATGATGCTGGACTGGCTGGGTGAGGATGACAAAGCTGCCGCTGTGGAAAAGGCGACCGCCGAAGTCATCCGGGAAGGCGACATCCGCACCTACGACATGGGCGGTTCAAACTCGACCCTGCAACTGGGTGAGGCCATCGCGGCGAAGCTGTAATCCAATTTGCTCTGGCGGGGTCTGAGACCCCGCCAGAGCCTGATGAGTTCCTATGCATAAAATCTACATCCACGAAGTCGGCCCACGTGACGGTCTTCAGGTAGAAAAAACAACTCGTTCCGATGGAAGAAAAGATCCGCTGGATAGAGGGTCTGTTCGCTTCGGGCGTCGACATCATCCAACTCGGTTCGTTCGTCCACCCGAAAAGAGTTCCGCAGATGGCGGATACCGATGCGCTGTTCGAGCATTTCTCAGGGAGCGGGAAAAAGCCGGAAAACGTGAGCCTCTCCGGGCTTGTCCTGAACGAAAAAGGCCTGGAGCGCGGTCTGGCCTGTGGGGTGGAGATGTTCTGTATGGGTGTATCGGCCAGCGAAACGCACAGTCAAAAAAACACCGGCATGACCCCAGCCGAAGCGCAGGCGCGCATCATCTCGATGGCAAAGGATGCCTTGGCCGCCGGGAAAAAAGTGCAGGCCTCGGTGCAGTCGGCCTTTGGCTGCGGCTTCGAAGGCCCGATCCCAAAGGCAAGAGTGCTGGACATCGTCAAGGCCTATCTCGATGCTGGCATCCGAAATATCAGCCTGGCCGACACAGCCGGACACGCCCAACCGGCGCAGGTCGAGGAACTGTACGGCGCTATTCGCCAACTGGACCCGAATGTGGAGCTGGCCTGTCATTTCCACAACACCTACGGGCTGGGACTGGCGAACTGCTATGCGGCCTTGAAGAGCGGCGTGACGTATTTCGAGTCGGCGTTCGGCGGGCTGGGCGGTTGCCCGTTCACCAAATTGCCAGCCGGCAATGTCAGCACCGAAGACCTGGTGCACTCGCTGCAACGCATGGGCTTGCGGAAGATATAAATCTAGATGCCCTGCTGGATGTAGCCCGCCAGGTTGGCGCCTTTTTCGACCGTGAACTGCCCGGCTTCATCCTGAAATCCGGCTCGATAGTGGATTTCCAGGGTAAGACGTGAGTCCCCTCTCCCTTGGGACGTGTGCGAAGCAGCTCTGACAGGGTAGATGGCCATAAAAACACGGGTGAGTGCATGTATGGAGATGAAATATCATGAAATTACTCGAAGGAATCCGCGTTCTGGACATGACCAACGTGCTCTCCGGGCCGTTCGCCACGCTACACCTCTCGCTGTTGGGCGCAGAGGTCATCAAGATCGAAAACCCCAAGGGCGGCGACCTGGCCCGCAAGCTGGGCAATGTGCCTGAATACAACCAGGAACTGATGGGCACCAGTTTCCTGGCCCAAAACGCCAATAAAAAATCTTTGACGCTCAACTTGAAAGCGGAGGAAGGAAAAGAAATCTTCCGCAAGCTGGTCAAGACCGCTGATGTGCTGGTGGAAAATTTTCGCCCCGGCGTGATGGCTCGCCTGGGCTTTTCTTACGAAGAGCTATGTAAGCTCAACCCCGAACTCATCTACTGCGCGATCTCCGGCTTCGGGCAGACCGGCCCGGACGCCTTCAAACCGGCCTATGACCAGATCATTCAGGGGCTGGCGGGCGTGATGGCCATCAACGGGGACGAGCGCCTGAATCCGCTGCGCGCCGGTTTCCCAGTCTGTGATACGGTTGGTGGCATGAACGCTGCCTTTGCGGTCATGGCGGCGCTGTATTATCGCGAGCGCACCGGCGAGGGTCAGTTCATCGACATCGCCCTGCTGGACTCCATCATGCCGCTGATGGGCTGGGTGGCGGCCAATCTGCTGATCGGCGGGAAGCAGCCGGTATTGCTGGGCAACGACAATTTCACTGCCGCGCCCTCCGGGATGTTCAAGACCAAGGATGGCTACATCAATATTGCGGCCAACAAACAGGAACAATGGGAAGACTTGGCTGATAAACTTGGATTGCCTGAACTGAAAACGGACCCGCGCTTCCAGGAACGCGACACCCGTAAAGCCAACCGCTTCTTCCTGACCCCGTTGCTGGAAGCCAAACTGACGCAGGAATTTACGGCCCATTGGGTGGATGTGCTCAACGCCAAAGGCATTCCCTCCGGTGACGTGCTCAGCCTGGAGGCGGCGCTGACCTCCGAGCAGGCCGAGCATCGTCAGGTCATCGAGGAAGTCGAGACACCTGGCGTTGGGGAGATCAAGATTTTCAACATGACGGCCAAATTTTCCAAGACCCCGGCTGAGATAACTGTACCGCCGCCGCGCATTTCGGAGCATACGGAGGAGATTCTTGGTGAGATGGGTTATACGGCTGAAGAGATGAAGGTGTTGAAGGAGAAAGCAAGTTATTTAGGCTGATGTCCAGCAGTACAACTGCTGGACATGAGTGCCCTCGCCGCCGGGCACCATTCGTCCCGCGAGCACGTCGGTGCGAGACGGCCGGACAGGGCAACTGCCACCTATCGAGGAGAGAATTATGGGCATGACAATGGTTGAAAAAATCCTGGCGCGGGCAACTGGCCAGGAATACCGTCAAGGCAGGAGATGTGGTCGAACCGAAGGTGGATTTGGCGATGTCGCACGAGAATGGGGCGTTGGTGCTGAACCAGTTCCGCGAAATCTACAAGGATACCGGCCTGGAAGCCAACGTTTGGGATCCGTCGAAAATCGCGATCATCTTCGATCACCGTGTCCCGGCAGAGAGTTCGAAGACCGCCACCAACCAGAAGATATTGCGCGAGTTTGTCGGGGAGCAGGGCATCACCAAGTTCCATGATATCCGCGGGGACGTGGGCGGTATCTGCCACCAGATCCTTCCCGAAAACGGATATGTTTTGCCAGGGAACCGTTGTGGTCGGAACGGACAGTCACACCACTAGCCACGGTGCATTGGGCGCGTTTGCGTTCGGTATCGGCGCGACCGAAATGGCTTCTGTCTGGGCACTGGGCACGGTGCTGAATGTGGAGGTGCCGGGCACGATCAAGGTGGTGGTCACGGGCGAATTCCCCAAGCATGTCCTGCCAAAAGATTTGATCCTGTACCTGATCGGCAAGATTTCCGCCGAGGGCGCCAATTTCAAAGTGATCGAGTTCCACGGCGAGGCCATCCGAAACATGCCGACATCCGGCCGGTTGACGGTCTGCAATATGGCGGTCGAAGCCGGGGCGACATCAGGCATCGTCCCGCCAGACGAGGAGACACTGCGTTATCTCAGGGATGTGGCGGGAGTCCAGGAAACGGCAGCAACCTTTGGCCCGGATTCTGATGCGGTTTATGACCAGGTCATCGAGATCGACGCATCCAAGTTGGAGCCGCAAATCGCCTGTCCGCATACGGTTGACAACGTCAAGCCGATTGGCGAGGTGCTTGGAACGAAGATCCAACAGATCGTGATCGGTTCCTGCACCAATGGTCGCCTGGCCGACATCGAGACTGCTGCAAATATCCTCAATGGGAAAAAAGTGGCGCGGAGTGTGCGCATGCTGGTCTTCCCGGCTTCGGGACGGGTTTTCCGCGAGGCCCTGGCGAAGGGTTACATCGCCTCGTTGATGGAGGCGGGGGCGGTTGTGGCTAACTCGGGCTGTGGGCCTTGCGTGGGGATTCACCAGGGCGTGCTGGGAAATGGGGAGGTTGCGCTTTCGACTACTAACCGCAATTTCAAGGGGCGCATGGGCAACCCAAACTCGGAAGTTTACCTGTGCTCGCCAGCGGTGGCAGCCGCCAGCGCACTGACGGGCGTGATCAGCGACCCTCGGAAGGAAGGCTAAGATGGCAAAAGTTGTTTTGAAACTCGGCGATGACATCTCTACCGATATCATCTATCCCGGTCGTTTTCTGGCGACCGTTTTACCGACGGAAACCCCGCAATATACGTTTGCCGACAATATTGAATTCAACACAAAGCTGAAGAGGGGTGAAATCCCGGCCGGGAGCATCGTGGTTGGGGGGGATAATTTTGGCTGCGGGTCGTCGCGTGAGCAGGCCGCTTCCTGCTTAAAGGGCTCGGATCTGGTGGTGGTCGCGCGTCATTTTGCGCGCATCTTCCTGCAGAATTCGATCAACCTGGGCCTGCAGACGGTCATCTGCCCGGATATCGAAGCGGAGGAGGGTGACGAATTGGAAGTCACCGCTGATAAGGTTGTCAACAAAACCAGTGGCAAATCGTTTGATATGGTTCCGCTGCCTGAAACGCGCCAGGCGATCATCGATGCCGGTGGGCTGGTGCCATACACCCGTCAGCGGTTGTTGCAGGGAGATGAAAAAAAGGTGGAATAGCTTACGTATTTCGAATGCGGGTTATTGACAACTTATAAAGGTTATACCATTTTAGCAAGGCAGAGTCCTCTCTCACATGGGAGAGGACTTTGATTCAGGTATACTCAACCTATGCTTGAAATCACGCCTTCTATCCAAATCCCCGAACGCGAGATCGAATTGGAGTTCATCCGCGCGGACGGCCCCGGCGGGCAAAACGTTAACAAGGTGGCGACGGCTGTGCAGCTTCGTTTTGATGTGACGAATTCAGCCTCCCTGACCGAGGATGTCAAAGCGCGGCTGATCAAGCTGGCCGGGAAACGGATCACGCAAGATGGCGTTCTGATCATCGAAGCGCGCAGGTATCGGACACAGGAAGCCAACCGGGAAGATGCCATTCGACGGTTTAGCGAGCTGGTCAGGAAAGCGCTGGAGAAACCTAAAAAGCGTAGGCCTACCAAACCATCCAAAGCTTCAAAAGAGAAAAGGCTGCAAGAAAAGAAGCATAGAGGGGAGATCAAGCGTACGCGTACCAAACAATCTATTGAAGATGAATAACTCAACATAACGGGAGTGCATTATGGAAAACAAGATAGTCATCATTACAGGCTCCACACGCGGGATTGGTTACGGTTTAGCCGATTCCTTTCTGGCGCTGGGGTGTTCGGTCACGGTTAGCGGACGAGAAGAAGAAACTGTAGAAAAAGCGGCAGCAGGGTTGAAGTCCAGGTTCGAGGCGGAGAGAGTCTTCGGTGCGGCCTGCGATGTAACCGATCCGGATCAATTGCAGACGCTGTGGGACAAGTCGGTTGAGAGATTTGGAAAAGTGGATATTTGGGTCAACAACGCGGGTTGGAGCGGGGAACAGGGTATGGTCTGGGAGCGCCCAGCAGAGGAGCTTTCAAGCGTAATTTCCACCAACCTGTTAGGAACAACTTACGGATCACAGGTGGCGATGAGGGGTATGCTGGCACAAGGGTTCGGCGCGATCTACAATATGGAAGGCATGGGGAGTGACGGGCGCAAGCACGCCGGGCTGACGATATATGGCACGTCAAAATACGCCGTGCATTACTTCACCGAGAGCCTGGCGCTGGAGGCCAAAGAGACGCCGGTCATCATCGGCAGCCTCCGCCCCGGAATGGTGGCCACCGATCTACTCACAGAGCGTTACAAAGACCGCCCCGAAGAATGGGAGCGTGTCAAAAAGATTTTCAACATCATCGCCGACAGGGTTGAGAATGTGACGCCCTGGCTGGCAAAAAGGATGCTGTCCAATCAAAAGAATGGCACAGTGCTGACATATTCGTCTACATGGAAACTGCTGTGGAGATTTGTGAGCCAACCCTTTGTTAGACGAAATCCGTTCCAGTAAAAAGGCACCATTCAGCGCCTTTATAGTAGAGGGTAACAGTCCTGCTCCGAACCTTTTTTACCTATTTCTAGCGGGAAATATGGTTTGATAGCGTTACTTTTGAAGTGGGAGAAGAATTTCCTGTGCTAGTAGATATTCGTTTCACTTTGGACCGACATATTCCGGAATCTGGTAATACGCAGTTCATCAATATTGATGCTATGGGCGCGACCATCCAATATTTCCTCTGCGATTAACATCCCGGTTGCCGGGGAGTGCATCACCCCATGCCCACTGAAGCCGCTAGCGTGTAAGATAATTGGGCATCTCAGGATGGCGACCCAGGATCGGCATGTGGTCTGGTGAAATTTCATATAGGCCAGCCCAGCATTGGTGTCTTGCCAGGCGTGCTTCTTCAAGCAAAGGGAACCGATCAATCCCGGCATCCAGTACTTCTGGTAGCCATTCCCAATCCACGTTCAGGTTTGCCCCTGGGGGTTCGGCAGGGTTTGCCATTCCAAAAAGGACGCTGTCACCTTCCTTGCGCATCCAGAAACCAGTTTCCACATCGAACGTCAGGGGGATTGGATCGGGGAATTTTGGGAAGCGTTCTGTCATATATGCGTTACGCCGGTAAGGCTCCACCGGCAGATCGACACCCAATAGCGCTGCCACCTCTCCAGACCATGCCCCACATGCATTTACCATAAATTCACTGCTCACCAGACCGTTCGGAGTTTCGACCGCCACTAAATGATCGCCCTGTACCTGTCCACCTATAACAGGGCTGGAAAGCGCTACTCGTACACCCAGCTCGCGCGCCCGCTTCAAATATCCACTCGCAATCCCATAGGGATCGCAAAAACCATCCTCTGCTCCAAAAGTTGCCCCAACGATATCATCCAGCCGTATACCCGGCACATATTTGAGAGTCTCACGTGCTTCAAGCAGATCAACCTGTACACCCAAGCTCCGTTGTAATCTTACCTGCTCCTGGAATTGCGCCCACGTATCTTCCTTGTTGATCAAAAACAGATATCCACTTTGGCGTAAATCTGCATGTCCGCCAACTTCCTCGCTGAAATTCTTAAAACGCTCGATACTGTACTTTGATAGCTGGATGTTCACTTCTCGCGCGAACTGATGCCGCACCCCACCGGCAGACAGGGCCGTGCTGCCAGTTATCGGGGCTTCAGCCTTTTCCAGGATCAGCACATCTCTGCAACCACGTATTGCCAGGTGGTAAGCCACGGAGGCACCAATGATGCCCGCTCCAATGATCACGACATCCGCTGTTTCGTTGTTCACACTATTATCCTGTTCCGGTCTTTACCCATCAGGTTCAAGCTTCAATTTTGGTTTGCCTGACCAGTAAGGTTACCCCTGCTTCCCGTCTGGTGTCGTAATATGAGAATCCTGATCCGTCATCCCGACGACCGCTGGCAAGAATTTTCAGGCCACTTTCTCCAAGTTGCTTATCAGCAATTTCGATTTCATCCACTTCAAAACCGATATGAAAGACGCCTTCCCCCTTCTCTTCAAGGAACTCTTTATAGATCGTCTTTCCTTCACCGGGTTGAACCAGCTGGAGCTGCAAATCACCGATGCTTGTGTAGACAAAACGACAGGCGAAAAAACCTTTTTCATCGATCACATTCAGCTTTGTATATTCGAGCAGTGGAGGGTAATCCAGCCAGGGACCGATACCGATCGATTCATAGTAGTCTTTAGTTTTTTCGATATCTTTTACGACAATACATATGTGATGGGGTTTGCGAAAAGGATCGTTTTTCACATGTTCAGAATTCATTTATTTCTCCTTGTTTGTCTGCTTCCATCTACCGCGATAGCCAGGTCCGGGCATACGATTTCACACAGTTTACAACAAGTGCAGGCCTCGAGATCGACGGCTTCAGGCAACACATATCCCTTTGAACTAATTTGGTTCGAAGGCTGTAATACTTCCTTGGGACAAGCAGCGATACAGATATTACAGCCTTTACAATAATCAGGATTAATAACAATTTCAATCATGAGATCTTTGTATTGCTCTTCTGAATGATGGCATCATACCTTTCGATCCATTCGGGGCGGGGCGCGAAATGGAATTCGCCAACAGGAATTTTATCGCTGTCCTTAGATTTCTTTATGGGTACCGTCATCTCCTTAAGGGCCTTTGTCATATCCACAGGCGTCTGATGTTCGTGAACTGGACATTGAGAAAGAATCTCGATAAAAGATGCACCCTTGTTGGTAATGCCTTTTTTGATCGCTTTAATGGTTTGATAGGGATGGGCAGTGGTCCATCTGCTGATATAGGAAGCACCGGCCGCCATGGCCAGGTTGCAAAGGTCAAACGCATCTTCACTATTACCGTACGGTGTGGTGGGAGTGTTCACAAACGGCTGAGTGGTCGGTGCAACCTGACCACCGGTCATACCATATAAACCGTTGTTTACACAGATAACGGTAACATTGATATTTCTACGAAATGCATGAATGAAATGGTTTCCGCCGATCGCTGCAGCATCACCGTCACCTGTAAAAACGATAATCTTCAATTCAGGATTTGCCAGGAGTGCGCCGGTTGCAATCGGAAGCGCCCGACCATGCAAGTGTCCAACCAGAATCAAAGTTCAGATAATGACTGGTAAGCCGTGACGAACACCCAACACCGGAGATAAAAACAAATTTTTCTTTTTTCGCCCCGGTTTGATTAATCAGATCATCAACAGCATGCAAGGTGTAGTTGAGCACCTGACCCGCTCCACAGCCAGGACACAAGATATGCGGAAATCGCGCCCCAGACGGACCTTCTTCTTTGATGTATTTGAGCATTGGATGTTTTATCATCTTGCCCCCTTCATGATTTCATCAACCAGTTTTTCCGGGCTATGCAATACTCCAATCTCGGGTATCGATATGATCCGCTCACTTTTATCTCGCAAGGCTTCGATAATGGAGTGTTTCATCATTCCCAGGTTTATCTCCGGGACAAAGATGGTTTTTACTCTTGAAATCAATTTCCGCAATATTTTTTCCGGGAAAGGCCACAAAGTCACCAGGCGGATAAAACCGATCTTCATTCCATGAACATCACGTACTTCGTTGACCGCTTCAAGACCCGTTCGCGCCACCGATCCATAACAGATAAGCAGGTGCTCGCAATCATCCAGAAACTGGGATTCGACCCGGGCAATCTCATTCACATTTCCTTCGATTTTCTGATGAAGCCGTTCTATGTTTTCTCTGTGAGCTTCTAAGGAGTAATTACCGACACTTCCATCTTCGTGGTGAACCAGGGACACATGGTTGATGTTGTATCCTTCTCCGAAATTTGCCATTGGAGGCACGATATCATGGCCATAGGGAAGATAGGCTTCCGGAGAAATTCCCAGGTCTTGGGGTTTCTTTCGCCCAATCAATTCGATCGTTTCCAACTCAGGTACAAGTAGTTGCTCACGCATATGCGCAACGGTTTCTTCGGCCATGATCAAGACCGGAGTACGCCATTTTTCAGACAGGTTAAATGCATCGATGGTCAGTTCGAACATATCCTGTACAGAGCAGGGAGCCAATGCAATAATGGGCCCTTCTCCATGATGTCCATACCGGGCTTGCATGACATCCTCCTGGCTTGTGGTGATATATCCCTGCCCTGGCCCCGGTCTCTGCACATCCACGATTACCAGCGGTGTTTCCGTCATGATCGAAAAACTGATCGCTTCCTGCATAAGTGAAAAGCCCGGGCTTGACGTCGCAGTCATCGACTTTGCACCAGCCCAGGAGGCACCAATCAGCGTACAAGCGGCGGCTATTTCGTCTTCCATCTGAATGAAGCGCCCTCCGATCTGCGGAAGTCTTCGAGAGGCATGTTCCATGATCTCCGAAGCAGGCGTGATGGGATAGCCAGCATAGACCTTCAACCCGGCCAACAGCGCCCCTTCAACGCAGGCTTCGCTGCCTTCAAGGTAATGTCTGCCTGGTTTGATGAACTCGCCCCGATATTTCTTCACTTTTAAAGATGTTTCAGTCATAGTCTTTCCTCATTTGGCGGCAGCCATCTTTGCATTCACAATGTGTGCCCAACCTGCTTCAAACGCTTCGATATTTTTCTCTATGGTTTTTGGCGGGACGTTTTCAGAGATGGCCAACTTCAATGATTCCTTTTTAATCATAGATTCCAGGAGCGCTGCCAGCGCCCCAAGAACGACTGAATTCTGAAACTTAATATTGCCCACCGATTGAGCGATCTCCGTGGCAGGCACTTCATAGCAAAGAAGATTTTCGGGCACATCTTTCACGGAATTGGGATCGATGAGCAATATCCCATCTTCCTTTAAGTCCTGGACGTATTTGTCCAAAGCCGTTTGTGACAAGGCGACTAAAACATCTGCCTTACGCACACTTGGATAGTGGATCTCGCCCCGGGAAACAACCACTTCCGAGCGGCAGGCTCCCCCCCTGGACTCAGGTCCATAGGAACGTGTATTTACCGAGTTAATCCCTTCATGGATCGTGAAGGCGCCCCCCAGAACCCTTCCAATGGTCACCACTCCTTGACCACCGAATCCTGCAACACGAATTTCGAAGCGTTCATTTTCTTGCATTGTTAGTCGCTATCTATTTAGGCAATTGTTGGTGTCGGGCGCTCAGGGACATGACCGCGTTTATAAACCAGGATCGTACGCTCGAGCGTCATGATCACGGTGCCATCCTGTTTGAAGCCCGTGGTTTTGATTCCTACAATCCCCATATGGGGCCGTGATTTTGATTCCCGCGTACTCAGGATTTCGGTCTGGGCGTAGATCGTATCCCCTTCGAAGACGGGGGCGGGGATATTGATCTCTTTCCACCCCAGATTGACACCGTTCTTGGACACGTCGCCTACGCTGAGGCCAACAATGATCGCCAGGGTTAAAGTTGAGTTCACCAACGGCTGCCCGAATTCGGTTTGCGCTGCATAAAAGTGGTCGAAATGAATCGGGTTATTGTTATTCGTGATCAGGGTGAACCAGGTGTTATCCGCCTGGCTGATTGTCCGGCCCTGCTCATGTTGAATAAGCATGCCTTCGGAAAAGTCTTCGAAACAGCGACCTGTCGGTTCTTTCATAGATAATCTCCTTTCCAAGACAAATTAGAACGAACGCGGCATCCCCAGGACATGCTGCCCTATATACGATAGAATCAGGTTGGTCGAAATGGGAGCAACCTGATATAGTTTCGTCTCGCGAAATTTCCGTTCGACGTCATATTCCACCGCAAACCCGTATCCGCCATGTGTTTGCAGGCAAACGTTGGCCGCTTCCCAGGAAGCATCTGCAGCCAGCAACTTTGCCATATTTGCCTCTGCTCCACACGGCTTGCCTTCATCGAATAATCGCGCGGCTTCATATCGCATCAGATCCGCTGCACGTATATTGGCATAAGCCCGGGCAATGGGGAATTGGATCCCCTGATTCTGCCCGATCGGGCGCTCGAAGACGATACGTTCTCCTGCGTAGCGGCGGGCTTTGTCAATGAACCAATAGCCGTCTCCCACACATTCGGCCGCGATCAAGATCCGTTCCGCATTCATCCCATCCAGGATGTAACGGAAGCCTTTGCCCTCCTCGCCGATCAGGTTTTCGGCGGGTACCTCGAAGTCATCAAAAAACAACTCGCTGGTTTCGTGGTTGACCATATTCTTGATCGGGCGTTCTATCATTCCCTTTTTGGCGTGGTCTTTCAGTTCTACCAGGAAGATCGAAAGCCCTTCGGTTTTCTTTTTCACCTCCGCGAGCGGTGTGGTGCGCGCCAGGAGCAACATCAGGTCGGAATGCGGAACCCGCGAGATGAAAACCTTCTGCCCGTTGACCACGTAGCGGTCTTCTTTTTTCTCTGCAAAGGTTTTGGTTTTGGTTGTATCAGTGCCCGTATTGGGTTCTGAGACTGCAAAAGATTGCAGACGCAACTCTCCGGCGGCGATTTTGGGCAGATATTTGTTTTTCTGCTCTTCCGAACCGTGCCGCAGCAGAGTACCCATAATATACATCTGTGCATGGCAGGCCCCGGAGTTGGCCCCTGATCGGTTGATCTCCTCCATAATTACGGAGGCTTCGGTCAGACTGGCACCGCCGCCCCCATACTCCTCAGGGATCAGCGCTGAAAGCCAGCCGGCTTCTATCAACGCTTTTACAAACTTTTCAGGATAACCGGATTCTTCCTCCACGGTTTGCCAGTAATCTTTGGAAAACGACCCGCATAAATCACGGATCGCCCTGCGAATTTGGATATGTTCTCGATCATGTGGGTTGATTTCTGTCATGAGCTGCAACTCCTTTATGCGTACCGGGTCAAATCATTAAATGTCTGAGCCATATCCTCGTAATCGATCAGTCTGAGTCAGGAGACGCGTTCTGGTCGAGTTGATGGAATACAGAGTTTTGTTGTGAGACGTTTTTCCACTTGCAGCCTTGGATTTCGTAGCTGTTTTCTGGCAAGGGGATTTTCATATACTAATGTTATCAGACGAGCATGTTAGAGATAAGTATAAATTGTCATTCCTGGTGACGATACAACTCCCTTTATTAATTATCGAAAGGCTGAACAAGACTCAAACAATCGCCTTAGGATCATGGGTTCTAGATCTTACATATCAAAAGAATGGCGCGATGCTGGCGTATTCATCAACATGGAAACTGCTCTGGCGATTGGTGAGCCAGCCTTTCGCTAGGCGGGATTTATTCCAATAAAAGTACTGTTCGCTAATAAATACTGAAGCTACGCGGTTGAATGGAGGAGCCAAAAACAAGGGGTGCGTGCGGAGCACGCACCCCTTGTTTTTGGTATTTTTTTTGCAAACTACGTAAGTTCTAAAATAATTCTAATTCATTCATACTTGAGCGCCTCAGCCGGTTCCAGTCGGGCAGCGAAGCGCGCTGGATAGAGAGATGCCAGCAGAACAATCACCAGCATCGCCATGGATAACGCGAGGAAGTCGCCAGGAGCGATCTTGGCGTAGAAAGTACTTGGATAGGCAAATCCCTGCACCATGCTGGCGATATCATCGCCGATATAGAGTCCGTTGAAGGATAAATACCACACGACCAGTGAGCCAAGGATGAGCCCCCCGATCACGCCCAACAACGCCAGGGTACCAGCTTCCAGCAATACCATGGTCATAATCTGGCGCCCTTTCAGCCCCAGCGAAGCAAGAATGCCCAGTTCTCGAGTGCGTTCGAATACGCTCATTAGCAGCGTATTTGCGATCAGCACGGCCACGATCAGGATAACGATACCGTAGATGATGTAATAGAAATAGTTACCCTGTTCAATGGCATTCAGGATCAGCGCGTTCATATCTTTCCAGGTAACCACATTTCAGTTCGGACCGCGCAGCGATGCTGCGACCGGATCGGCGGTCTCTGTGTCTTCGGTCAGAAGGATCACTGCGCTGATTCGGTCTCCAGCGTTGGTGATAGCCTGCGCTTTCGACAGTGGCATATAAACGGTACCCGCGTCGTAACTCACAATCCCGGTGGAAAACACTCCGCGCACAGTAAAAATATCTTCGTCTGTTTTGCCATCGGATGTGTTCACCAACAGGCTGATCTTCGAACCGGCGCTGACACCCAGGTCTTCGGCCAGCTTATCACCAATCAAAACTCCGTCGCGGTCATCCACTTCCAGGTATTGGCCAGCAATTATCCCCTCGCGGATCGGATCATGAAAGCCCGATCCTGGGTCAATTCCGGTCACGTTGACATCAAACAATTCATCGGAAGTGTTCACAAACCCACTTGCCCACAGGACCGGTGCAACGGCTGTTACACTCCGTCAGTCCCAGCGCTTTATCCAGCAGCTCTTCATTGTGATCCATCAGGTCTTCCCATTTTAGAGAAGGCTTTTCCATCTCAAAGTTTTCAGACCTGATCTGCACATGGCCGCTCTGCAGCAAAATACTGAAAGAGATCATGCTATCAAATATCCCGGCGACAAACCCAGCCATCATGATCAATACCGCCAGGCCCAATGTCACCGCCAGCATGGTCAGTCCGGTGCGGCGTCGATTGCGGCCCAGCCCTCTGAAAGCGATCACCCATAATTTCATCAGTGCCATAAAGATCCTTGTCTCCAAGTGGTCCTAGATGTGATGCAGCGACTCGGCTGGCTCTTTGCGGGAGGCCTGCCAGGCCGGGATCAGGGAAGCCGCGACAGCCATCACAACGAGGAGCAGCCCCATCTGGATAGATGCTGACCGGGTCGATGGTGGCGTAAAACGCATCCCCCATCAAGGCGTAGATTTCCCCTGCACTCGTAAAGGAAGACATATCATAGCCGCCGGCATTGTTGAAGGCCAGCATCGCCAGCCATCCCAGCGTACAACCCATCAATGCGCCCACAGCACCGATCAGCCCTCCCTCCAGTAGAAACAAGCCCATCATATGGCGGCCTTTCATCCCCAGGGCAGCCAATACGCCCATCTCACGCGTGCGTTCGTAAACGGCCATCAGCATGATGTTCAGGATACCGATACAGGCCATCGCTACTACAATGAACCCGAAAAAGGTTGTGGCAGCCACACTCAAGTCCATCACCTGGGTAAATTCGGGGTTGAGTGTCAGCCACGAATCAATTTCATAACCCGGCAGGGCTGGCATTAGCGCATCTATCACTTGGTCTTCGGTCCCGATGGCCTTCAGATTGATGGCCACCTCGGTAGCCTGATCCCGCAAGTTGAACAAACTTCCCGCTTCGTCCAGGCTGATATAGACCAGCCCTTTTTCAGCATCCGGCAGGCCAAGGTTGAACAGCCCGGCGATGGTCATCGTTCGCTGGCGGATCGATTCGTTCTTGCTTTTGCCAGCCAATGTGATTCGATCCCCAACGCCCACGCCCAACTCCTCAGCCAACTTAACCCCGATCAGGATCACATCCTCATCGTCATCCTTCAGAAAGCGGCCCGCGACGATATTTTCGGCGATCAAGCTGATCGGCGCCTCCACCGAAGGCTCGAGACCCGTGATCGTCACAGGATAGATTTCACCGCGCTCCTGGATCAATCCGCTCGTGCGGATGCGTTTGGAGGCCAGCAGTACATCAGGATGCGCCATAGCACTCTCCACAACCCGGTCAGGGTCTTCCAACGGCAGCAGCGGCAGATGATGAGCCCTATCACGGAAGCCGGGCGCATGGATTTGGAGATTGCCGCCGTACAGGCGTACTGCATTGGCGAAAACCGCCTCGTCGTACCCCCCATACAGACCATCCATAAATACCAGCAGGAGCAGGCCTAGGGTAATTGCAATTGTCGCAATCCCGGTTCGACGCCAGTTGCGCCAGATATTGCGCCAGGCCATAATAATTATTTTGAACATCACCTATCTCCAACACACATAACCATGCGGAAGCTAAACTGGGCAAATTCATAATGCCCAATAAACATATTAGATTACCTTCATTCATTATAAGAGAAAAATGTCTCATCATCGGGGACAGGGTTGAAAATTTTCCCCTGGCTGGGGGTAAAGGATGCTGACCAATCAGAAGAATGACGCAATGCTCGCATATTCTTCCACATGGAAGCTGCTGTGGAGATTGTTGAGCCAGCCTTTTGTCAGGCGCAATTTATTTCAATAAAAAGGTACCAATCAGCGCCTTTTTTGACTTTTATAGCCCTAATGGAGAAAGTAAATAGAAATCGTACAAAGTGTCACTGCGAGGAGGCCAAGGCCGACGCGGCAGTCTACTCGCCGATAGGGAGATTGCTTCGGTCGCTGAAGAACGCTCCCTCGCAATGACACCCCCGATTGTATGGATTTTGAATGTTTTCTCCATAAGCTAACCTGTTCCGAACCACACCCTTCACTAAGTATAGGGGGAATTAAGACACACAAGGATAACCTTTTCAGAAAAAAATTGAAATATGGAGAATCGTCAAGTAATGCTTGTATTACCTTTTTTTCATTTTGAGTATCAAACTTTCGATCTCAGGGCTACATCATTACGCGCAGTTTTATTCTAATTCTCTTGTTTATTATGCTTTTATGGAACAGATTGTATAAAATCAACTCTGATCACTGATCCAGTGTAAAAATATATTCTCAAGCTATATTGCTTTTCGTTCAGATACATTTTTACTGTATCGGCATCTTTTATTATATGCTTATCACCGCCGCGAGTTATGTTCTCAAATTCTTCTACTTGTTGACACTTTTCATCAACAACTAAATCAATCCTAAAGAGTTTGCTACTCGAAACAGGTAGAATTCTTATCGCTCCCACTGGTTGGCTCCATTCGGTAAAAAGTATGCCAAGCATCTCATCTTTTGGTTGATCCAGTCCTATCAAATCAATATCATCAGCACCACTTTCTATTTGGGATACTCTGTCTGATTGAATATCCTCAAAGAAATCCTTAAAGCAAGGATTAACATCTAAATAAACTTTTCCACTTATCTGTTCTGGTTCTTCTTCGTTTTGATTTTGTAAGATATACATTACTAAAAACAACAGCAAGATGGATACTCCCATACCAACAAAGGCCCAAGCACGATATTTACTAAATGCATATACGCCTTTGCCTCCTTCAACGAGCGGCGGCGTCTTCGTAAAAGCCATGTATAAAGAAGAGAAAAATAATGCACCTAAGGCAAGGAAAGTTATTACTTTGATACTTATTTGATAATTTCCCTGAAGCAAGAGGACAAAACCAATTATTGCTGAAATAAAGCTAACCACACCACTTATGCCGGTGGGCAATTTTTTAATACATCAGTCCAACGTTCTTGAATAGGCATCTTTTACCTCATTTAGCATTGTCAACAGTCAACTTTCCAGCACAGGAGATAAAAATGCAGTACTAAAAACTGGCATATGTTTGTTTACTCCATGATTGAATTGCTTCCCAGTTTCGATAATCTCCAGGTCCTAAGCCATCCACTTTAGCCATGAGCTTGAAGAGCAATGTCATGATGAATCCTATGGTGCTATAGTCTAATACTCCTCTGAAAAAAGCTATGCTAACTGGTTTTATATCCTTTGACATAGTCAAAATTGCCCTTAAATACATTGAAACAGGATGGCTTTTTTCTGGGAAATTCATCTCATTTCCAGGTTTTGGATTGCCAAATGCAGGATCAACGAATATTGGTATGTCTGGAATTGGTTTGTCAGCCATTTGGCTCAGGCGCATGCAAGTTATGAAATATGCAATTGGCTTTTGACACAAAGATGAATTGTGTACTTTAACAAGTTTCTTGACTTCTTTCATGCATTTCCCGTTTATTATTGGGCTTCCTATAAATACCGCATCGTATGCTTCAATATTACCCACACCCTCCACAGGTTTTACTGTTACTTGGACTCCAGCTTTGGTAAGTGTATCCCCAATAGAGTGTGCGACCTCAGCTGTGGAACCTGACTTCGTAGCATAGACTACTAGAATATTCTTACTCATCGCTTATACTCCATTTCTTTGTTGTTGGTCTAGCCTAAATTATATCTCTTGAAGGACAAACCGGGGATTAGTCAATCACCATTTTTGTTATTCTCCTTAGATTGATCAGTTTCAAAACAACAATATAAAAACAAAAAGACCATTGAATACTATCAGCAGTCTTCAACGGTCTTTACACAGCCTGGTAGATTCTTATACGACAACAACCTGCCAGCATTGTAAACCAAGCTTTCAGTGAATTCTATCACATTATTTAGTTAGATATTGAGTACAACAACTAGAAGAAGATGAAAAGAAAAAAGGCACCAAAAAGCGCCTTTTTTGAATTTTACAGCGGGGCAGGACTCAAATCACATCCAAATCCTGCTACTTCAGTCCTCAACCAACGGATGCTGTTAGAGCGGCAATTCGGGCAAATACGTTCTGTATTGACTTCATATTTCCCATTCCACTCATTCCCGCAGCGCATACAAACAAAGGTCGCATCCCCCCTTCATCTTTGGGCCGCGGGTTGCGCGGGCTTGGCACCCTGGCTTCAACCAAAACTGAGCGGGTTTGTTCCAATTCTTCCTGAGTAACACGTCTGGCGTTTGTTCTCGGCTTCTCGCATGATGGTCTGCCAGCGGGCGCCTTCAGCGGCTGAGCACCACTCCAGCAGCAAACGGTCAGGGCGCAGGCCGGCTTTCTCCAACCCATCCCATAAACCATCCACACGGCGCATGGTGCTGCGGTTGGCGTCGATATAGTGGCAGTCCACATAATGACAGCCTGAGACCAGCACAACCGGTGCGCCCTTTCGGAAGGCATACCAGACGAACTCCGGGCTCACCCGTCCCGAGCACATGGTGCGGATGATCCGCGCATTGGGTGGATAGGCCATGCGGCTGACCCCGGCCGTATCTGCGCCGGCGTAGGAGCACCAGTTGCAGGCGAAGGTCACCACGATATCCTGCGGGTCTTCTTCCAGCATGGCATCGATCTGGGCATAGATGGCCTGGTCGGAGAAATGGCGCATGGGGATGGCGCCAAATTTGCATTCCGCCGCGCAGGTGCCGCATCCGGTGCAGGCCGCGCTGGTCACATGCGCTACCTGTTTTTTCTCCCAGGTAATGGCATTGAAGGGACAGACCGGGGCGCACAGCCCGCACGTCTTGCACAGGTCTTCGTCGACAACAGCCGTGATGGCTTCGACATTGAGATTGCTCTTGTTAACAAAATAGCCGCATGGAAGCAGCCGCGCTGGCCTGGGTGACGCTTTCCCGCACATCCTTAGGACTTTCGGCAGCCCCGGCGATGAAGACGCCCTTGGTGGGGGTGTCAACCGGTTGCAGCTTGGCATGCGCTTCTTTCAAGAATCCGCTGGGGGATTTTGACAGGCTGATCATCTGGCGGATCGACTCTGTGTTGAGGGCCGGTTTAGCCCCAACGGCCAGCACCAGCATATCGAATTCGTGATTCTTCCAGGCGGTTTCCGGTTGTGTTTTCAACAGTAAATCGCAAGTTGCCCGTTTCCGGGTCTTCGATCACTTCTCCCGGCAGTCCCCGAACATACCGCACACCGTTGCTCTTGCTGCGCATCAGCAGTTCCTCAAATCCTTTGCCAAAGGCGCGCAGGTCCATATAGAAGACGGTCGATTCGATATCGGGATAATTGTCTTTCAAATATTGCGTGGACTTGATGGTGTTCATGCAGCAGATATTGGAGCAATACGGGTTGCCCGAATCAGAGCCGTTCGTCCGGGAGCCAACACATTGGATAAATCCAATGCGCTGGGGCTTTTTCAAGTCGCTGGGACGGCTCAAGTGTCCCTCCAGCGGCCCACCGGTGGAGATCAGCCGCTCAAATTCCATGCTGGTCACCACGTTTGGAAAGCGGGTGTAGCCATATTCATCCAGCGCGGTAGGATCATAGACATCCATACCCGTGGCCACAATGATGGCACCCACATCCAATCGATGATCTCATCCTGCATATCGAAATCGATGCATTTTTTGTCGCAGGCTTCGATGCATTTCCCGCAGGCAATCGGGTTCTGCCCCAGGCATTCATGCGTTGACGATATACGCAGACGGGACAGCCTGCGGGAAAGGGATATAGATGGCTTTGCGGCTGCCCAGCCCCATCTGGAATTCATCCGGAACGACGACCGGACAGACCGCGCTGCAATCCCCGCAGGAGGTGCATTCGTTCTCGTCTACATAGCGGGCCTTTTTGCGGATGCGAGCCTTGAAGTTGCCCACATACCCGGAAATATCTTCAATTTCGCTGTTGGTCAGCAGTTTGATGTTGGGATGTCGACCGACATCCATCATTTTAGGACCGAGTATTCATATACTACATTCAATATCCGGGTAGACCTTATCCAGCTGGGCCATGATGCCGCCGATGGACGGTTTGCTTTTCCACCAGGTAGACCTGATGCCCGCCATCTGCCAGATCAAGGGCGGCCTGGATCCCAGCAACGCCGCCGCCCATAACCAGGGCTGCATCCGTTACAGGAACTTGTTCTTCGTCCTGCGGGTACAGCCAGTTCGCCCGCGCAACCGCAACCTTGACGATCCCTTTAGCCTTGCGCGTGGCTGCTTCCCGATCATTGGGCGTCACCCAGGAGCAATGCTCCCGGATATTGGCCATCTCCAACAGATAGGGGTTAAGCCCTGCGCCTTGGATGCATTTGCGGAAGATCGGTTCATAGGATGCTGGTGAACAGGAAGCCACCACCACCCGGTTCAGGTTTTGCTCAGCGATCGCCCGCTGGATTTCCTGCTGGCCCGGGTCGGCGCAGGTGTAGCGGTTGCGCACTGCCGAGACAACCCCGGCAAGGTCTCAGCATAGTCCGTCAAGGCCTCAGTATCAACCGGACCGGCAATATTCGAGCCGCAATCACAAACAAAAACACCAATACGTAGATTTTCAGTCTCCAATGGGCACCTCCTGCACCTGCTCAGCCTGTTCAGAGAGCTTATCAGCGATCAGGGTGGTCAGGTCACGAATTTGAATGGATAGTTCCTCGCCCAGGAGTGGATCGTTCTGGGCGCACTTGAAATGGATCTGGCATTTCTGGCAGGCAGTCACCAGCAACTCTGCCCCGGTAGCGCTGGCTTCTTTCAGTCGCTCCACCTGGATGTTCTTGCTGACTTGCCCGCAAGTGGTCCAGCAGGTTGTGCCGCAACACAAACTGGACTCAGCATGCCTGCGCATCTCGACCAGTTCGTATCCCAGGTCGGCAATCGCCTGCCGCGGCGCATCGTAAACACCCAAATGACGCCCCAACCGGCAGGGGTCTTGATAAGTAACCCGCGATCCCCATAGGGAGATGACATTCGCAAATATCGCAGACTCTTTTCCGCAAGCAGTTCTGTTAGATGCATCACTTCCAGACCGTGCTCCCCAATGTATTCTGGGTAATCGATCTTGAGCGTGCGGGCGCATTCCGGGCAGGTGGTCACAATCCGTTTGGCTCCGCTGGCTTTGAGCATTTCCATGTTCAGTTCGCCAGTGCCTGGAAATTCTCGATATTACCCTGCCATAACTGGTCATGGCCACAGCAACGTTCATCGGCCAGCACCTGCGGCTCGATGCCCAGGTGATTCAGGATTTTCACCGCGGCCTGCGCGATTTCCACTCCTTCTGCCCCAATGTTTTTGAACATCGGATCGTAATAAGGCATGCAGCCCACGAAATAGACTGTATCGGAATCATCGGAAGTCTCAGATCATCACTCAACCACTCCAAACGATTTTGCTTCATATCCGGGTCGGTCATCATCGGCCCAAGGTCTGGATCATCTCGCCGTGGGTGCATTCCCCGCACGCTCATCATCCTGGGCCAGGCCACGCACATCGCGCAGAAACTCCGAGAAGTGCACATCGGACGGACACAGCGCAGTGCATCGTTTACAGGTCAGGCAGGACCAGAACAGGTCATCGTCGATCGGATTCAATCTCTCCCTCGAACGCCATCTCGATCAAGAGCCGCGGGCTGGCATGAACGCGTGTTTCCCAACGTGTGATCGGGCAACAGCGCCACTTGCCGCAATCCAGGCAGTACCAGACTCGATATTTGCTGATCGTGTCTTTCAACAT
>CAWBTW010000013.1:0-137695 GCA_963791785.1 uncultured Chloroflexia bacterium
TGAACCAACCACCTCGCAGCGATTGGACTGGCACGAACCCAACAGTCCGAACACATTTGCATATGAACAGCACATTTTGTTGCAGTTGGTGAATGCCACTGTGGAAGATGTATACCGTAAAGAGCGTTTGGCCTATGATCTGATCTTAGGGATTGTTGATCGACATATCTGTGCAGAAGTAGATTGGTCACAATACACAGCCTTGGGCACATTGGGAATGGACGAGATTGCTTTGAAAAAAGGTCACCGTGATTATGTGGTGATCGTGACGGCACGCTTGAAGCACGGGCGTATCGTGCTCTTGGGTGTTTTGGAGAACCGCCAGAAAGAGACTGTGGTTGAATTTCTACGCTCTATCCCAGAACGGCTGAAGCGCAGCATTGTGTCTGCCTGCTGTGATATGTACGAAGGCTACACCGAAGCCATTCGGGAAGAACTGCCGCATGTGCGCCTGGTGATTGATCGATTTCACGTTGCCAGAGCGTACCGCGATGGACTGGACACCCTACGCAAGGCAGAACTCAAACGCTTGAAGCGTGAACTCTCCACGCAGGAATACAAGACCCTGAAAGGCAGTATGTGGGCATTACGGAAAGAGAAACAGGATTTGACACCTAAAGAGCAAAAAACACTGAGACGCTTGTTCCGTCTTTCCCCTGATCTGAAAAAAGCTTACTTGCTGCAAAATCGCCTGACAGCAATCTTTGAAGAACAGCTTTCGCCGCCAGCAGCCAAAACGAAAATCAAAAGGTGGATTGTTGCAGTTGCCAAAAGCAGGTTACGCTGCTTTGATCGGTTCATCAATACGCTTGCGCGTTGGTGGAATGAGATCTTGAATTACTTTGTAGAGCGTGAAACCAGTGGCTTTGTAGAAGGCTTCAACAACAAGATCAAAGTACTCAAACGGCGCTCCTATGGAATGACCAACCTGAAACACCTCTTCCAGCGCATTTATCTCGACCTGGAAGGCTACAGGCTTTTTGCATGACCACCATATGTGGCCATTTCACGGAGATTCCCAAAGAAGCTTAATATTTTGTTTGGTAAGCGCACATAAGTATCTATCCAGTTGAATAGTTCTATTGGCGCTCTAACGGTTTCGAAATTGTCAAAAACAAAAAGAATTGAGCCATGCTCACTGTTCGTCATCGTTTTTGCTAGATATTGTACAGCGTCAAACCCTTTCTCCATTGCTTCAGGTGGTTCTAATAATTTGGCGAATTCTTGAGCGATATCGGATGTAGTGAGAACATGAGGCGTTACGGTTTTCGGCCCTTCAGGAAGCAAATCAATATCACGAGCACTAAACCAAAGTATTGCTGTGAAATGCTTCTTATCTGCAATATCGTGTAACACATTCAAAGGTTAACCAGGTTTTACCAATTCCTCCTCGCCCAACTAAAGTAATTACTGGATGTCTATCATTAATTAATACTCTTTTGAGCTCAGTTTCCAAAACTGAGCGTGTAATATACCCTTTTTGTCTAGAGGGTAGATTTCCGAAGCTATTTCCTTGAATTTCTAAGTTCCCAAAACCCTCTGTTTCGCTAGAAGGCAACGATCGAGATGATTTTAGGTAAGGAGATGAATCCTCACTCGATTTACTACTTGTAATATAAGAAATTGTTTCGAAATTTTTCTCCGAGAATTTTCCATTAGGCAACATAAAATCTATTGCGTCAACGGTTGTAAAAAGCAAGTCAACTTTTGAAGGTTGGTCAAACCACACATAGGCCCCATCATTTAGGCTTATATTTGCAGATTGACTTTTCTTATATTCGTCAAACTCATTCGCTTGTTGTGAAAATTTTGTAACCCTATATTTTCCAGACAAGTTGCGATATAGATAGGCCCAAGGCCTTTGAAACAGATTGAAATTTTCTGTAAAAATCTTGATAGAGGTTTCTAATGGTACGCATATCCTACTATACAACTCAGAGTAAGCTGCCCCATGCCCCCTTGTAGCATTTCTTAAAGCGGAAAAATCTGCGAACCATCTTCTAGCATCAACCTTAGTGGGCAATTTTTCAGTATTCGGTTCCACAATTGTGAAACACTCATGCATTAATGAACGACATCATGTTGCCACCCTGATGTGACTCTTTCAAATAATTGGGTTCTCTCTTCTTTAGCACTACTACTTAGATGCTGAAGTGTTGGGCCAGTCAGGGATATCATCAATTGTTGCTACCCATTCGCCAATGCCGTCGGCTCGGACTAGACGATGCATCTGGCGATATCGATGGCGCTCCCTATCGTTTTGAATGGCGGCGACTAAGCCAACCCCAACAATTTTTATCACCAGCTCACCAAAATATAATAAGGATAAACCCAATGTAGTATCTAAATCTTGGCGATCAATTTCGATTCTTTGCCACATTCTGTCAATGGGTAAAAAATTCATTTTATATTCCCTTCTTAAATTATCAAATGATTAGCAATCGAAAATTCCATACCTACCTATATACTATATCTCTTTTGAGAAAAAATTCTCCGTCCAGCCAGGAATCGAATCAGCCATTAGAGTTGAATCTCTGGTAAAGGTCGCGGACAATAGGTTTATCCTGCGAAGCGTGACATAGAAAAACTCGGAGTTTGCGGGTTTCGGGCATAGTGGTTATCCCTAAAGTGGGATGGTTAGATTATAAGACAAAACAGATTGGATGTTGTTACCACCTATCCCAATGCACCACATCCTCTAACTCATTCCGCCCGCCCTTCTGCGGCGTGGCAGTCAGCACTTTTTCCTCAGCCGGATACCCGAACGACAACGCAATCCGTAAATGCCACTCAGGTGGGAAGCCCAGAATTTCACGCGCCTTATCCGGCTCATAGATCGATGCCGGGACCGAGCCTACGCCCAGTTCCCAGGCGGCCAGTTGCATGTAGGCCGCGGCCTGACCGGCGTCGAACATGATCTGGAATTTCTCGCTTGGGTCGGGCGTCAGGATGGCGACTCCCAACGCTGCGCCGGCTAAATGTCCTGCCCATTGGCCGCACTCGGACAATGCCTTCAAAATGGTCTTGTCCTGCATGGCGACGAATTGCCAGGGTCTGGGTGTTCTTCGACGACTGCGAGCGCCGTCCCGCGTTCAGGATGGCGTGGATGATTTCTTCTGGCAAGGGTTTATCTTGAAAATTGCGCACTGCGCGTTTCATCTGAATGGCTTCTGAGACGTTCATGGGGTTCTCCTGGTTTGTGTCACTGCGAGGAGGCCGTAGGCCGACGCGGCAGTCTCAAGTAACGTTGAAACAAAAGATTTCATGAGCGTTGAGATTGCCACGCTCCCTACGGAGCTCGCAATGACATCTGAAAGACTACACAGAGTATAATTCATTCAATGTCCGAAATCGACATCTTTCCGCCCATTCATCTTCCCCAGCCTCTTCCTCATCCTCATCGGCTGGGGCGGCATCACCGCGTTGGTCTTCTTCACCGAGCCGCTGGTCTGGACGCGCTGGGCGTTCTTCGCGCTGCTTTTCCTGGCGCTGACCGGCACATCCCTGCCCATCGTTTATTTCTTCCATCTGCGTTTTCCTTCCGAGCCGCCCGCCGGGCCGCGTGTCATCGTGCGACAGGCGCAGTGGGTCGGCATCTATGGCCTGGTGCTGCTCTGGCTGCGCTGGGGCGAACTGCTGACCCTCTGGCTCACGCTCGGGCTGGCTGGCGGCCTGCTGGCCATCGAATGGCTCATCCGCCTGCGTGAGCGCGCCCGTTGGAACCCTCCCGTGTCCGAATCCCATGACGAGCCTGCGTAACCTTCCCTCTGTTGAGCAATTATTGCAAGAATCAGCGGACTTGATCGATTCCTATGGACGCCCGCTGACCTTGGATGCACTGCGTGCCACACTGGACGATGTCCGTGCGCGCTTCAAAACTCGACCCTGAACTTGCTCTCCCTTCAACCGACGAAATCCTGGCTCAGGCCGAATCCCGCCTATCCGTGTGGACACAGCCAACTCTCATCCCGGTCATCAATGCTTCAGGGGTGATCCTGCACACCAACCTGGGACGTGCCCCGCTCTCCAAAGCGACCATTGCTGCCATGCAAATTGTTGCACAGGGGTATTCCAACCTGGAATATGACTTAGCCAAAGGCAAACGCGGTTCGCGCCTGATCCATGCCGAATCCGTGCTGCAAAAGCTGACCGGTGCCGAAGCCGCGCTGGTGGTCAACAACAACGCTTCCGCGGTCTTGCTAACACTGGCGGCGCTATCCAATCGCAAGCGTGCCATCATCGCGCGTTCGCAACTGGTCGAAATCGGCGGCGGCTTCCGCGTCCCGGATGTGATGAAACAGTCCGGTGCGAAGCTGGTCGAAGTGGGCACAACCAACCGCGTGCACCTGCATGACTATGAAGAAGCCCTCTCCGAACCGACGGGCGTGGTCATGCGCGCGCATCGGTCCAATTTCAAGATCATTGGTTTCACCGAAGAACCTGAATTGAAAGACATCGTAGATGTAGCCCACAAAGCCGGGGTGATCGTTGTCGACGATCTCGGCTCTGGCTCCTTCGTCGATACAGCAAAATATGGCCTGATTGCATGAACCGACTGTGCAGGAAATCCTGTCCGCGGGTGTGGATGTGGTCACTTTCTCAGGCGATAAACTGCTTGGCGGTCCACAGGCGGGAATCATCGTTGGTCGGGAAAACTTGATCGCGAAGATCAAGAAACATCCACTGGCGAGAGCCGTCCGCGCGGATAAGGTCGCATCTGGCTGGCATCACTGCTACGCTGTTGCACTATCTCAAGGACGAGGCCGAGCGCGAAATCCCCATCTGGCAGATGATCTCGATGGAACGGGAGCAGGCCAAGGCGCGGGCTGAAGCGTGGCGGGATGCTTTGGGGCAGGGTGAAGTGGTTGAGTTCGAATCCACAGTTGGTGGCGGCAGCCTGCCTGGCGAGTCCCTGAAAACCTGGGTTTTGGCGCTGGATGTCAAATCCCCCGACAAATTCATGTCCAAACTGCGCGCGTCTGATCCACCGCTCATCGCCCGCACCGAAAACGACCGCATCCTGCTAGACCCACGGACTGTGCTTCCTGAACAGGACGAAGTACTACTCTCTATTCTCAAATCCCTACTCTCGGAGAAATAATGAAATCTGACATCGATGCTCTCATGCAAGAGAAAAACTTGGATGCAATTATGATCATTGGTAATACTGAAAACAACCCGCCCATGTATTATCTGACTGGCGGTGGGCACGTCAGCGCTGCCACATTGCTCAAAAAACGCGGTGAAGAAGCTGTGTTGTATTGCAAAGATATGGAACGCGATGAGGCTGCCAAATCTGGGTTGAAAATTGAATTGCTTAGCAAATTTCCTATGAAAGAGTTGATGAAGGAAGCCGGTGGAAATCTCACACGTGTAGCAGCTTTGCAGTATCGGCGTATGCTCAAGGATTTGGGGGTTGAGAGCGGTCGTGTTGGGCTTTATGGAAAAGTGGAAGTTTCAAATGTTCTGTCGCTGCTCACTCACATGGGTGAGTTGATGCCAGACATCACCATTGTAGGGGATGGGGGAATGGACTCGATCTTCTTGCGTGCAATGGAAACCAAAGATGAAAGCGAAGTTGAACGCATCCGGGCGATGGGTGCTGTGACAACAGAAGTGGTTGGGCTGATCGCTGATTACCTGACTTCATGCGATGTCCGTGATGATGAAGTGCTCTTGAAAGAAGATGGTACGCCTTTGAAACTTGGCGATGTAAAGCGGAAAATCAACCTGTGGCTGGCGGAGCGGAATGCGGTTCCGTCCGAAGGATATATCTTTGCCCTTGGCCGGGATGCTGGCGTTCCGCATTCGCAAGGCAATCCCGAAGACTTGATGTGCCTGGGGAAAACGATCGTCTTTGACTTGTATCCGCAGGAGCAGGGCGGCGGCTATTTCTATGACTTCACCCGTACCTGGAGCCTGGGATATGCTTCGCCTGAAGCGCAGGATTATTACGATCACGTGCAAGAAGCGTACAACATGGCTGTTGAAAACATGGACTTGAACGCGCCTTTCAAAGAATATCAGCGCATGACCTGTGAATACTTCGAAGGGAAAGGTCATAAGTCCATTATGACCACTCCTGATACACAGGAAGGATATATCCACAGCCTGGGTCATGGCCTGGGGATCAACGTGCATGAGCGTCCGTTCAGCGGTTCCTATGTGGGTGATGACCATCGCCTGGCTCCCGGCGTTGTGATTACGGTTGAACCGGGGTTATACTATCCTGAGCAAAGGCATGGGCTTCCGCATTGAAGATTCCTACTGGGTGCGCCCGGATGGAAAGATGGAACTTCTGGCCGAATATCCATATGATTTTGTGTTAGAAATGAAGAAGTGGAAGAGAAGTAAGGAGTGATAAGTAAAAAGTGAAAGCAAGATGTGATAGACACACTTCTCACGTTTGTACTGCTTACTTTTTACTTATTACTGATCAAAAAATGACTGAACTAAAACCTGCCCGAATCCTCGCCATCGAAACATCCTGTGACGAGACCGCCTGCGCCGTGATCGAAAACGGACGCGAGTTGTTGGCTTCCACGGTCGCCTCGCAGATGGAAATCCACGCCCGCTACGGCGGCGTCTTTCCGGAAGTGGCTTCGCGCCAGCATGTGCTGGCGATCACCCCGGTCATCGAGCAGACGCTGGCCGCCGCGCATCTCAGCCTTGGCGATGTGGATGCCATCGCGGTCACGCGCGGGCCAGGACTGGCCGGGTCGCTGGTGGTGGGTGTCAATGCTGCCAAAGGACTTGCGCTTGGCACAGGCCTGCCGCTGGTAGGCGTCAATCACCTCGAAGGACATCTGTATTCGGCCTGGGTTTACAAAGCTGGTGATACGCCGCCTGATGAGCCTGAGTTTCCCGTTGATGGCATTGCTGGTTTCTGGCGGGCATTCCGAACTCAACCTGATGACCGGCCATCTGGAATATGAACGTCTGGGCGGCTACGCAGGATGACGCTCTGGGGAAGCTTTTGACAAAGTTGCGCGCATGCTTGGGTTGGGTTATCCCGGCGGCCCTGCAATCCAAAAAGCGGCTGAAGGCGGCGACCCCAACCGCTTTAATTTCCCGCGCGCCAAACTGGACGCGCCCTGGAATTTTTCCTTCAGCGGTTTGAAAACAGCCGTCCTGCGCGAAGTGCGTGACCTGGAAAAGAAGAGCAGCACCCTGCCTGTCACTGACCTGGCAGCTTCCTTCCAGGCTGCGGTGGTGGATGTATTGTTTGATAAAACGATGGAGGCTGCCAGGGAATTCAAGGCCAAAGAGATTTTAGTAGCTGGTGGGGTTTCGGCCAATCAAGCCTTGCGGCAGATCTTCCTGGATCAGACTGAATTCAAGGTGCATATTCCCCCGCTTTCCTTATGTACTGACAACGCAGCCATGATCGCCGCCGCTGGATATTATCGCTTTGCCCATGGACAGACATCCTCGCTGGATATGGATGTCCAGGCGACATGGCCGTTATCATAGAGAGCAGAGAGTAGAGAAAAGAGAGTAGTCCAATGAGAAACGCGGACTACTCTCTTTTTATCTGTTCTCTATTCCCTACTATTAAAACCCAAACCCCGCTCAGGACTGGCCCTGTCCCTACGGGGTTTGCTTGGGGAGAATGCTTCTGTATTATGCTCCCTTTAGGTTAGAGAAACCTGAAGTTAACTTAAACGTTTGATGAGAGAATTTCTACTCAATCCAATACAAATTGGATGTCTTTCAGCGTGATCGGACCTTCACGCAGGATGACCGGTTCCGTTCCCAGGCAGTTCACCACCGTAGACGGAACGCCTCCCGGCGTCTCGCCTCCATCCAGGATGAGGGGGATGCGTCCGTTTAATTGATGGTTCACATCCTCAGCAGTCTTCGGGCTGTCCACTCCACTAATATTCGCGGATGTCACGGCCATGGGGCCAGCGGCAGTGAGCAACGCCCTTGAAACCGGATGATCGGGCACACGCACACCGACGGTTGGTTCAGCGGAAACAACATCGGGGAGCTTCGGGTGCTTTGGGATTATCAGGGTCAGTGGTCCCGGCCAGAAGCGGGCGGCCAGCTTCGCAGCGATGGGTGGTATCGCCGCGGTTACTTTGTCCAGATCTTCTGGCCCGCCAATCAGAATGGGAATGGCTTTTTCCACGGGACGATCTTTGGCAGTGTAAATGCTTTCAACGGCTTTCTCATCAAATGCCAGCGCGCCGACGCCATAAACTGTGTCGGTGGGGAAGGCAACCAGTCCGCCGCGCTGTAGAATTTCAAGCGCATGTGGGATGGCATCGTCTTTGTCTGCGGGGAGAATGATCGTTTTCATAATTTCACAGCATGATTTCTACCAACCTGTCATGCCCGGCTAAATCCTGGTGCAGGTGGATTTCGGCTTTATCAAAAGAATCGTATGCCAGCGAGACGGCTGACATGCCTTGCGAGGCTTCGATTTCCAACAGAATCATACCATTAGGAGCCATCCACTCAGGGGCTACATCCAATAGCTGGCGGACGATGTTTAGCCCGTCCGCACCGCCGTTCAGAGCCAGGGTAGGTTCACGTTCATAGATGGCTAATCTCTGCAGGGTTTTCGGTTGGGATGTAAGGCAGGTTGGCGCAGATCAGGTCGAAGTGCATATCGGTGGGAAGCGAGTAGGGATGGGAGGGTAAAAGATCGCATTGGACGAAGGCGATGTGATTTTCAACGCCGTGCTTACGCACATTTCGATGCGCAATTTCCAGAGCAGGGAGAGAGATATCGGTGGCGACCACTTTGACATCTGGAATATTTTTTGCAATTGCGATGGAGATGCAGCCAGAGCCCGTGCCTATATCTGCAACAGTTCGGCGCTCGGGTGCGGCATTAAGCCATTTGATGGCGCGCTCGACCAATAATTCTGTTTCAGGACGGGGGATGAGCACATCGGGAGTGATTTCCAGATCCAGTCCGAAGAACTCCCAGTGACCGAGTATGTATGGTAACGGTTCTCCCGCTTCAAGACGGGATAAGGCTTTTTTTATGGAAGCAAGCTTGGATTTCGTTAGGTGCGCTTCAGGGTGGGCGGCTATCCAGGTACGTGATTTGTCAAGAACATGTGCGAGCAAGACTTGCGCGTCCAGTTCAGGCGTTTCGCTTTTCAATTGACTGGCAATTTGTTTCAGGAATTCGCCGACAGTCGAGCTCATGTTTATTTTTTCAATGCCAGCAGAGATAAGTATTCAAAGACGATGTTGGCTGCCAACACAGCGGTGATGTCGCCATGATCGTAGGGCGGCGAAACTTCGACCAGATCGAAGCCGACCAGGTTCATGTCACGTAGGCCACGCACCAGTTGCAGCAACTGGTAGCTGGTCAACCCACCGACTTCGGGTGTACCAGTGCCGGGTGCATAAGCGGGGTCGGCTGAGTCTATGTCAACGGTTAAGTAGACCGGTCCTTTCATCCGCTGATGAACATCTTCCAGAACTGCCGGGATGCCTTTTTCAAAGACCTCATGGTTTGTGATGGTGCGCGCGCCGAGTTTTGCAGCGTCTGCATAATCATTTTCATAGCTGACCGGGCCGCGGATGCCGATTTGCACATATTCGCCCTCGCGGATCAGTCCTTCTTCAATGGCGTATCGGAAAGGGGTGCCATGACTGTAGGGAATACCCTCGAACTCTTCCTCCCAGGTGTCAAGATGAGCATCAATATGGACGAGCGAGAGCGGCCCGAATTTCTTGGCGTGCGCTCGCAGCAGGGGCAGCGAGATTGAATGGTCGCCGCCGAGCGTGATGAGCGTTGTGCCCGCGTTGAGCACTTCATCCGGCCGCTTTTGTAATGGCGGTCATGGTGAGTTCAATGGAAGTTGGGATAACAGACACATCGCCATAATCGACCACATTAAGTTTCTTCAATGGTGAGACGCTAAGCGTTGGGTTGTGGCCCCAAAGCGACAAAGATGCCTCTCTGATTTTACGCGGTCCAAACCGAGTGCCGCTGCGGTTGGATGTGCCACTGTCAAAGGGTGCGCCCATCACAGCCACATCTATGCCAGCCAAGTCATGCGTAACGGGCAACCGCATGAAACTGGGGATACCCATAAAGGGTTCCAGGTCAGCGCCAAAAGCGGGATTATCGTTCATTCATCTCCATAAAAAATCCGCAGATGACGCAGATTGGAAGAAAAAATCTGTGAAATCAACGAAATCTGCGGATGGCTTCGCGGTGCATACGAAGTTACTCGTCGTCTTCGTCAAAACCGCTGCTGGCCAGCCGTTCGGCCTCATCGCGGGTAGAGAGTTCATCGATGAACTCGTCAATCGCGCCTTCCATCACGCCTGGCAAATTGTAGGATGATACACCAATGCGATGGTCTGTGACACGGTTCTGTGGATAGTTATATGTACGGATCTTTTCGGACCGTTCGCCTGATCCCACCTGTGAGCGCCGCGCTTCTTCCTGTGCGGAACGCCGTTTCTCTTCCTCCGCTTCATACAGGCGGGCCCGCAAAATGGACATGGCGCGCAGTTTGTTCTGTAACTGCGAGCGTTCATCTTGGCAGGCAACTACCATCCCGCTAGGAATGTGGGTGATGCGGACAGCTGTGGAGTTCTTTTGCACGCTCTGCCCGCCAGCGCCAGCAGATTTGTATACGTCGATGCGCAGATCGCCATCAGGGATGTCGATGTCCACATCTTCTACCTCAGCCAATACGGCTACCGTGGCTGTGGATGTGTGAATGCGTCCAGACGATTCGGTCTCCGGGATGCGTTGTACGCGGTGTACACCAGATTCATACTTGAGCTTCGAATATGCGCCTTGCCCTTTGATTTCAAAGATCACTTCCTTGAACCCACCAATGCCGATCTCGTTTTGAGAAAGAATCTCTGACTTCCAGCGTTTGTTTTCGGCAAAGCGTGTGTACATGCGGAACAGGTCAGCTGCGAAGAGCGCAGCCTCGTCTCCGCCAGTCCCGGCGCGAATTTCCATAATAACGTTTTTGTCATCACGCGGATCCTTTGGCACAAGCATGGACTTGAGTGCATTTTCAAGTTGTTCAATGGCTGGCGTAAGTTCTTCGATCTCCATCTCGGCCAGACCGAGCATTTCTTCGTCAGTTTCACTTTCAAGAAGTGCTTGTGCTTCTTCAAGTCTGCTTAGCGATTTTCGATATTCAGCAGCTTTTTTTATCAGCTGTGCCAGGTCAACGCGCTCCTTATTGATTTCAGCCGCGCGTTGATAGTCGCTGCCCACATCTTCCAGGTCATGGCCAAGTTGTTCGTAATGTTGTTCAATTCCAGCTAGTTTTTCGAGCATGATTACCTCTTGTCATTGCGAGCCCCGGAAGGGCGAAGCAATCTCAACCTAACTGGAGATTGCCACGTCGCTACGCTCCTCGCAATGACATAATGCAGTATAAAGCGCGGCCATTGCTGCCGCGCTATGCGATTATATCATTGGAAGGTTGTTAGAAACGAATTGCTGACAGTATCATGGATAGAGCTAACAGAATAGATACAATGACCACAACAATCTGTAGAGTGCGCTGGTAACGAGTTGGTTTTCGGGTCTTTCGAGATTTCTTTCCTTTTGCCATTCTTACAATTCTAACCTTTCTGGTGCTTTTGGAAGGCCGTATCGATGGCCTTTTCCAGTTCTTCCAGTATAACGGGCTTCATCACATAGCTGTCTGCGCCCAGGGCCATGGCTTCATCCACTGTCACATCGGCTGCTTCAGATGAAAGCATAACGATTGGCAGGTCTTCCCATTCCGGGTGGCGGCGCAGATACTCCAGCAGATCCAGACCGCTGAATTCGGGCATGTTTATGTCCAGCACAAACATCTCTGGGCGCTCTCCAGCCTGTAGGGCTTGCACGGCGCTACGAGCATTGAGAAAAGTGACCGTTTCACACTTGAGCAGTTTCAACATCATGCTCATTGCGGTACTCATTTCCTGGTCATCGTCAACGATCCAAACTTTTTTCATTGTCTGTTATAGCCTTTTGGACGGTGTGTACTGTTTACGCTAAATGTGCTTTGATCGATTCGGCGACATTTTTTGGCACAATGGTCGATAATTCATCAATCGAAGCCTCTCTTATCTTATCAATGGAGCCGAAATGTTTCAAGAGGGTTTTACGGCGCGTAGGTCCAATGCCAGGGACAATATCCAGTTGCGAGGCCAGCCCCATTTTCGAACGCCGTTTGCGATGGGCGGTGATAGCGAAACGATGCGCCTCGTCTCGGATGCGTTGGACGAGATACAAACCCTGCGAATGGCGTGGGAGTAAGGTCGGTTTGGACTTGTTCGGGAAGAAGATTTCTTCTTCTCGCTTTGCCAACCCTACAACAGGGACTTCTTCAGATAACTCAAATTGCTCTAATACTTTGACAACGCGGCTCAACTGGCCTTTACCACCATCAATAATGACCAGATCTGGTAAAAAGGAAAACGACGCATCTGGTTTGGCCCCAGGCTGCCCCCCGCTGAGCGAAGTTGAAGCGTCCTGGGCAGCTTGCCACCTGCGAAAACGCCTCGTTAAGACTTCCTCCATGGATGCAAAATCATCCGGCGCCCCCAGCACAGATTTCACGTTAAAGCGCCGATACAATTTCTTGCTGGGCACACCCTGCTCAAAGACCACCATGCTGCCGACGGTGGCTGTTCCCTGCGTATTGGAAATGTCATAGCATTCGATGCGGTTAGGCGGCTCAGATAGTTTCAGCGCCTGCTGTATTTCTGCCAATGCCTGTTCCTGTTTGTGCGTGTCTGCCTGCCATTGGGTGCGGAGCGCAGATAGTGTTTCCGTTGCGTTTTCTGCCGCCATTTTGACAAGGTCTTTCGATTGTCCCCTGTGAGGGACGCGGATTTCCACCTTTTTTCCACCACGCCTGGAACGCAGCCATTGCCCGATGATCTTTGCCTCTTCGATTTCTTGCGGCAGCATGAGTTGTTCAGGAACGTTAGCAGCTTTGGTATAAAACTGTTTAACAAACTGCTCCATTACCTCGGTATCACTGGTTTCTTCGGTTCCCTCTAAGATGAAATATTCGCGACCAATCATTTTCCCGCCGCGTACAAAGAAGATTTGCACGCATGCTTCCCCGTCTGCGCGTGCCATGGCGATCACGTCCGAGTCGAGATAGTCGGTGTTGAAGACGATTTTCTGCCGCTCGATGATGGTCTGGATGGCCTTGAGCTGATCACGAACCGCGGCTGCTTTTTCGAAACGCAAGTTCATCCGAAGCTTTCTGCATCTCCTTTTCCAGTCGTTTCACGATCGGGTCAGATTGTCCGTTCAGGAAGCTCTGCAGATCGGCGATCATTTGACGGTATTCGGCCTGGGTCACGGCCCCGATGCAGGGAGCGGTACACAGCTTGATGTCGAAGTAGAGACAGGCGCGGGTGTCGTTCCCGGTGATTTCACGGTCGCAGGTCAGGTAGGGGAAGATGCGGCGCAGCACATCCAGGGTTTGGTGAACTGCCCAGACGGATGTATACGGCCCGAAATAGCGCGATTCGTCATCTTTCATCTGGCGCGTAACGGTAACTTTGGGATAGGGGTCACCCCAATGGATTTTGATATAGGGGTAGCGTTTGTCATCTTTGAGACGAACGTTGAAGCGCGGGCGATGGCGTTTGATCAGGTTCATCTCGAGGATGAGCGCTTCAAGTTCCGAGCCAACCACGATCCATTCGATATCTGCGATCTCATGCACCAGGCGGCGCGTCTTGTTGTCGTGGCTCGAATCGCTGTGGAAATACGACCGCACGCGGGCGCGCAGGTTGACTGCCTTGCCAACGTAGATGATCTTTCCACCGGCGTTCTTCATCAAATAGCAGCCGGTTTTGGTGGGCAACGTATCAAGAATGCCTTGCAGGTGCTCGGAGATTTCCATACGGGCAATTTTAACATAAGGTTAATTACCCATTTTGGTACTTGTAGTCGGGATTTTGATGTGCTATAAAGGTACATACTATATTAGGAGAAGGAGGATGTAATGTCAGAATTTTCAAATGAACCTATGGTTCCTGAAAGTAGCTCAGAAATGTCGTTGGTGGAAACATGGATCGCTGCGGTAACCAAGCCTAACGAGAACACGTTTGCACAGATCGTGGCCCAACCCGGGGCCACCGGAGGAAAAGCATTTTTATGGGTGTTTCTCGCTTCACTGGTTACATCGTTTGCCAGCTTGATCGCCCAGGCCATTGGTTTTGGAGGACAAATGGATATGTTCCGGGAATTCTTGCCGCCGGAACTTGCTCGTGAATTGCCCGTTGGCGCCGCTCCATCAGTTGGTTTTGGAACAGTGATCTGTGGAGCGCCTGTTGGTGCGATTTTTGCGGTATTGGGCTTTGCGATTGGGGTTGGACTTATTCAGTGGGTTGCAAAACTCTTTGGAGGCACTGGATCTTTCGATAAGCTGGCTTATTCCTTTTCAGCTATTATAGTGCCGGTTTCTGTGGTATCGGCAGTTTTGACGCTGATAGGTATTATCCCTTTCATCGGCATTCTGACGGGCCTGATCAGTTTTGGTATTGGCATTTATACAATTGTGCTCCAAGTGCTGGCGGTCAAAGCGGTGAATGGACTGGATACAGGCAAGGCCGTCGGGTCTGTGCTGTTGCCGGGCTTGGTGATATTCCTCTTCATTTGTTGCTGCGTTATCGGTGGTCTTATGCTGATGGGACCTGCGATTGGTGAGGTGTTCGAAAGTATCAATCAGAGCCTGGGTGGTTTCTAGTACCGCAACAATATGATCATTGTATGAGCCGCCTGCTACTTGTGGGCGGTTTTTTCTGTGTGAAATTAGCGAAGGTATAATGAGCCAAATTCCCACAGGAACGGATTATGCAAAATTCACTGGAAGTTATCGTTGGTCAATTGCTGCGTGAGAAAGGTCTCAATCTTGCCACCGCCAAGTCCTGCACTGGAGGTATGGTGGCTGATCGAATCACCAATGTGCCCGGCTCATCGGATTACTTTCGTGGTGGGGTGGTTGCCTATGCCTATGAAGCCAAAGTGGCATTGTTAAAGGTGTCCTGGGATACCTTGCGTGCTTATGGGGCTGTCAGCCAGGAGACAGTCATCGAGATGGCGCGTGGCGCGCGTATAGCGCTTGGCGCCGATGTTGCTGTTTCAGTCAGCGGTATCGCTGGGCCTGGCGGCGGCATGCCCGATAAACCCGTAGGCACCACCTGGATCGGTCTCTCCACTACTGAGGGCGATTGGGCGCGTAAATTTGTCTGGGATGGCGACCGCTCGCAAAACAAAGTCCTTTCCGCTGAAGCGGCCCTACAGTTACTTGCGGATTACTTGGAAGGTAAATTGTGAAAATCGTTATCCTCATCTCGGCTATCTCCGAGTGGGATCGCTGTAAAAGATGTGCTTACCCCGAACAACATTTCAGTCACTCCCTATGGCGAATGCTTTGATGCGACATTTGACACCAGAAGTGTAACCTTCTTCCATGCGGGATGGGGCAAGGCTGCTTCGGCGGGCGCGATGCAATATGTGATCGATCATTACAATCCGGAAGCAACCATCAATCTGGGAACTTGCGGTGGATTTGATGGCGAAGTTGGATTGGATGAAATCATTCTTGTGGAGCGGACATTTGTCTATGACATCGTCGAACTGATGGGCGATTTTGGTTCAGTTCCGGATTACTACGCCTCAACCCTGGACCTGAGCTGGCTGCCGGAACCCTATCCTTTCCCAGTCCGACGGGGGACTATCGCTTCTGCCGACAGCGACCTGCTTCCTGAGAAAATTCCCCAACTCAAAGCGCAGGGGGCCATCGCCGCAGATTGGGAGTCGGCTGCCCTGGCCTGGGTAGCGCGTAAGAATGGCGCGCGTCTGCTGATCCTGCGTGCTGTGAGTGACCTGGTCAATGAGCAGGGTGGCGAGGCGTATGACAATATTTCGTTGTACAAAGAGCGCACAAAAGTCATCATGCGCCGATTGATCGAGCAATTGCCTGAATGGATAGAGACTATCGAATGGTAAAAATCTTCGGTAAGTGGGATTGTGTAAATGAAAAGGGACGGCAAGCCGCCGTCCCTTTTCAAATGGAAGTTTATTCCCCGTTATTTAGCTACCAGGATAAAAATCCCCGTTTGATCGGAAGCCACATCAACGAAACCGTTCTCGTTGTTCTGGCCATTTAGTTCTGTCCATTTGCTCCCATCCCAGTACAGAATGGCGTACTTGCCTTCTGAATCGGCTGGGCGTGGGCAAGACCTAACAGTATGCTGGCATCATTGGGCAATGGTTTGATTTGTCCGCCATCCTGGAACACGTTGATGGAAACCCCATTGACGAAGGATGCACCATCTGGTAATGTTTCGGGCAACCTTTCGCCAGAACTTCATCCACAACCGCTTGATAACCACATAAATTGATAAAGGTTATCTTTGCTCCTGGGGGTAGCAGGGTATTTATCGCCGGATCAATACAAGAGACATCGAACATGCTGCCACCCGTTACCGGGATTATTATATTTGTTGCACTTGTAGCAGGCTTGTCTATGCGGCTCTATCGTAATTGTAAAGGTGGTCGGCGAAGCAACATTACCCGCTAAATCAGTGGCAGTACAAGTCACAACCGTCACCCCAAGTCCGAGCAAACTACCCGGAGCAGGTGTACATGTTGCTACTCCTGCGCCGTCAACAATATCGAAGGTTGCTGGCGGGCTATAGCGAATCGGTGACAAACTGGTTTTCCAGGTTTCGAAGAAACATATCTTTCGTGGGGGGCGATAACAGGCGGGGTTTTATCCTGCACAGTGATCGTGAAGCTGCCATTGGCGGTATTGCCTGCGCCATCAGTTGCCGAGCAATTCACGGTAGTAATACCAATCGGGAAGGTTGAGCCGGAAACTTCTGAGCATGTCACCGGTACAGACCCGCTGACAATGTCATCAGCTGAGACTGAGAAAGTTGACAACTGCCCCAGATGGCCCAGTGGCTTCTTCAGTGATATTTGCGGGCAGATTGAGTGTGGGTGGGGTAGTATCCACCACAATAACGTTGAAACTGCCGGTTGCGGTGTTGCCTGAAGCATCGGTTGCTGAACAATCAACAAAGGTTGTGCCCAACGCGAAAGTGCTGCCAGAAGCGGGTGTGCAGGATACAGCAGGTGTCGTGTCGACAATGTCTGTTGCAGTTACCGAGAAGGTGACAACTGCGCCGGATGGCCCGGTCGCCTCTTCAGTGATGTCACTGGGCAGGGAGAGTGTGGGCGGGGTTGTGTCCTGTACTGTGACATTGAAATTGCCATTGGCGGTATTGCCGCGCGTGTCAAACGCTGAACAGTTCACGGTGGTGGTACCCAGGCCAAAGGTGCTGCCTGATGCGGGTGAACATGTCACGGGTCGCGATCCATCTACGATATCGGTGGCCGAGGCCGAGAAGGTGACAACCGCGCCAGATGGGCCAGTGGCTTCTTCAGTAATGTCGCTGGGCAGGGTGAGTGCGGGCGGGGTCGTGTCCACTACTGTAACGGTGAAGCTGCCGGAGGAAAAATTCCAGCGCGAATCGAGCGTCCAGCAGAATACGTTTGTAGAACCAATGGGGAAGGTATCGCCTGAGTTCCTGTTGCAGTATACATTTGTTGACCCACTAACAAGATCTGTTGCAGTTACTGTGAAGTTGACAACTGCGCCGGATGGGCCAGTAGCTTCTTGCGCGATATTCCCGGGCAGGTTCAGAACGGGAGGGGTGGTATCTTGTACACGTACACGGAAGCTACCGCTGGTGGTGTTGCCCGCACTGTCGGTGGCTGAGCAATTGACTCGGACGCCTGACGAAAACCAACCACTGATCGGGAAGGTGCTGCCAGAGGCGGGCGAGCAGTTGACGGGCACCGGGCCATCTACAAGATCAGTGGCCGTAGCCGAGAAGTTGACAACGGCACCAGATGGGCTGGTGGCTTCGGCAGTGATGTTGCCCGGCAGGTTCAAAACAGGCGGTGAGTTTACTACGGTGATTGTGAAACTTCCCGCGGTAGTATTTCCATCCGAATCGGTCGCAGAGCAGTCAACTGTGGTGCCGCCGATGGGAAAAGTGTTGCCCGACGTATGTGAGCAGGTGGGGATAAGATCGCCATCTTGTGCATCTGTCGCTGTCACGGTAAAACTGACCGATGCGCCTGATAGGCTGGTGGCTTGGGCAGTGATATTGCTGGGCAGGTTGAGCGTGGGTGCTGCGCTGTCTATGGTGGGTTCGATGTTATAGCATCCATAGATGTTGTTGTACCACCAACCACCGTTATTTCCACAGGATGGATCCGACGTGACGATCAACGTGCCGCCATTTCTCACCTCAACGCCATAACGCCCGTTTCGATAGAACGAACCGCCGTTCACAGTGACGATTGTCGCGCCAGATCCATTAACGTAGACGCCTGAGCCTCCATTACTCTGACTGGATTGGTTAACACTGCTGGTGACGTTATTGAGCGTAACGGTGGTGGCGTCGTCGATGCAAATCCCATGTCCATCATTATCTTGAGCGAGAACATTGTTCAATGTGACGGTTGGCGCATCGAGCGTGGCGCCATTGTAATTGGTACCGCCGCGTCTATAAGCATCCTGGAAGGTGGTGTTGGTGATCTCAATTGACCCAGTATTGGTCTCAGCGGAGAAACCCCGATTGCCCGAGTTGGACCGGGAGCTGAAATCGTTGCCGTCAAAGTAGCTATCATCAACGGTGATGTCACCAGAGTTAGAATCCAGGTAGGCAGTATAATCCTGCCCGCCTTGCTGGCTGACACTGATATTATCCAATGCGATATCACCGCTGCTGGTGTAAACTGTGATTGCGTTGTTACTGGTGACATTACTAAAGCTGAAGTTGTTCAGGGAAATATTGCCTTGCCAGGGAGAGCCGGAAGTTCCAATGGTCAGGGTGCTGGAACCGAAATTTGTCATTCCAGTAAAGGTGGCGCTGCCCCCGTTTGCACCGTTCCAACCGCCCATTAGAGTCAGGTTGTAGTCGTTAAGGGTGTTAAAGTCAGAAGTTCCTAAGCTTGAGGTGGTTAAACTGAAGGAAGCATTTGTGTTGCCAGATGTGAAATAGATAATCCCATTTTCATCGTATGCGCCTGTATTGCTGCGCATATTATTGATGAGAGAGGATATATTTGGAAAGTTTACGGAACATCCGAGGCCGCCGGGTAGCACTCCGGCCGGGCACCACATCGGGTCTTCTTCCAGGATGATGTCTGCTGCTTCCTGAGCAACCAGGGGAACTGCTTCACCGTTCTCGTCCAGTACTACGATCTCGGTGTTCTCCGGCATATCAGACAACAGCTCAGTTACAGGCTCTTCTTCGGGAGCAGTTTCTTCATCAGCAACAGCTTCTTCCGTTGGAGGTTCTTCAGTTGCAGAGGGTTCTTCTGTTGGGGGTGGTTCCGTTGCGACTGGTTCTTCCGCTGGAGGCTCTTCCGTGGCGGGCGCTTCAGTTGCAACTGGTTCATCTGTTGGGAGTTTCTTCGGTGACAACGGGAGCCGGCGGGGTAGATTCGACCGGTGGATCGTTCTCATCCGGGGTTTCCGTCACTTCAACAACCTCGGTTTCAGGGGGGAATCGCCATCGAAGCGTCCGGCGTTAATGTTTGCCAAATTTAAGCAAATAAAGATAATTAAAAGGATATTCCAAACAAATGGATGTTTTTTGGCTTTCATACTTGCCTCCTACAACCTTACAAAAATGATAGTTCGTACAATCATGACGATAAAAAAGAAAAGAAGTTACAAGTTTGAACACCAATTATTCGCAATCTAAAAACCATTTAATGATATAAAATAGCACAAAATTTCTACACTTTTTGCGTTTCTTATGTTAGAATTTTTCCAGGCATTGAAATGACCAAATCTATCGAACTAACTTCACTCCATCCCATTTTAGATCGTCTAAATTTTAGAGCGTATAAAAGTATCGTTGAACGCCGCTATGAACGATTTTTACCCAAAGCTGGTGAACCAGATAAAGCGGAGATACCAACTCCCTGGGGGAATCTCTGACTGCTAAAGCTGGGGATTATCTGGTCAGTGAAATGGATAGCCCTGATGATCGCTGGCCTGTTGATGCTGAAGTGTTTGAAAACAGTTACGAAATTGTTCGGCCCGGGGTTTGCGTCAAGAAAGCGCTGACCCACCTTGTGCCTTTGGTTGACGTGACCGATGGTGATGCAGATCAAATGGTTACAGTATATACGTTGGAGGGGCCCGAAACGGTCAGAGCAGGAGATTTTTATCTGGCGCGGGGGATATACGATGAAATCTACACCTTTCCTAAGGATAAGGTTCAAAATGTAATGAAGCCCGCCGATTGAATGGCGGGCTAATTCTTTAAATTTTACTTGTTTTAAAATCGATTATGGCCGGGGGATTTGAAGCACCTGCCCTGTATAGATCAAGGTGGTATCCAAGTTGTTGAGTGCTTGGATAGCTTCCACTGTCACGCCAAACCTGAGTGCGATACCGCCCAGCGTATCTCCCCTTTGGACAGTGTAAATTATTTGTGTGGGAGTAGAAGTAACAGATGCCGTCGGAGTCAGTGTTTCTGTTGAGGTAGGCGTTTCAGTCGGTGGCAGCATTGGGGTTGGCGTAGATGCGACGGTTGCAGTTTCGGTTGCGCTTGGGAGCAGCATCGGAGTGTCTGTAGCGCCTAAAGTGGCTGTTATAACGATAACTTCAGGCGCAGGACAATCGCACTGCTGGTCTGGGTCCAGGGTTTCGGTGGGGGTTGTTGTGATGGTTGCTGTTGGGGATGCGGTGGGTGTGATGCTGGGAGTGAGAGTCGGGGTGTTTGTCTTCAATTCCACCAATGTGGGTAGTTCTGGCCCACCAGTCAGCAGGGCGTAAACTGAGGAAGCCAGTATGAACAGCAGCAACAGAATTTTACTTATGTCTGCAAATGTGAAGGGAGACCGACGTTCCTGACGGCGTCGGTAAGCATCAATCACATCTACTGGGCTGCTTTTTGCCATGGCGGTATCCTTGTAGATACCCACCTAACAGTCAGTGGGTATCCTTTGCATACTTATTACTCTTTTGATTGCTTATTAGCCGGTGTTGCTGACTTTTTCCCTTGACTCTTTGTGGCTTTGTCGGTTTTAGCTTTCCCTGTGCGGGGCGCGACCATACCTGGATTGATGATTTCTACCTGCCCTCCAGTGTCTCGCATCAATTCCACCATGTGTTGCACGAGGAGGGTATCATGGCGCGCCTGTAATTTGTTTTTATCGTTCCATAGCGCAATGAGTCGGACTTTATCTATGCCGCGTGAAAGGGATGAATATAATGCCCAGCGGTTGTTGCGTTCGCGGGGATCATCGCCGGCTTGCGGATCACCAACAAGTTCTTGTTGATAATATTCATCAACCAGAGGATGATTACGCGCCTCATAGAAACGCCTTACCCAATCCTCACCGCTGGGACTGACATAATCGCGGACGTGGACAGATTCGCTGAATGCCAAATGAGCGCTGACTGGAATACCCCTCTCCACACAGCATTCTATGAAGATAAGGTCGCCTCCAGCAGCCATATTACTTGTGATCGCCAAATCATCGGGCCCAGCCTGGTATTTATCAAGCAGGTCGCCAATGGCCTTCTTGATATCATCTTCGATATGAGCGGGGAAATGCACCTCTTCATCTTCAGGTTTATCAATCATATATCCTGTAAACAAAAATACGTTTTCCTCATGGTGCTTGTGTACTGTTGCATCTTCTTCATCTTCATCTTCGGCATACTCTTCTTTATGGATACGAGCCAGTTCATCCTTAAGTACCTTTAATACCTGCTGAAACATATTCAGGTCGCATCTCTAATGACTTTAGGATCTCCAACTGCTGGATGGATGATTCCAGGAAAAAGATATTGCGGCGGGAAGCGGTCATCGCTTTGCGATATGCACGGATAACGCGTTGGATTCTGTCAGCCGTCATTACGTGCAACTCGGCCAGTGAGACCAGGGTCCAATAATCTGCATTCGGGTTCGCAGCCTGGACTTCAAGCGCAAACTCAAGCGTGCCGCGTAGTTCGGGCAGCTCTTCGCGGATGACTTCGATTTCAGGATCGGGATCTTCTTTATCGTCAAATCTGTCAGCCAAGTGAACAAGGATAGTTGCCAATGTCAAGGCATTGATGCCAGGATAAAACTGATCCAGGTCAGCGCGGAAACCACGCAAATAGATTTGGTAGGACTTCATCAACCAGTGATATGACTCAAAGGCTGTGTGCAAGCGCTTTTCAGGATCTTAAATCCAGTTCCACGAATCAGTCCACATTTCCTTGTAGATGCGTCCCAAATAAGCGGTGGATTCAGTATCGTGGGGATGATCTGCAAGGATGGTTTCGATCTTCACGATCGCTTCATCCACTTTATCCAACCGGTTCAAATGGAACGCTTCTTCCCTGCGGAAAATCAGGTTGCCGGGATTGACTTCAAGACCTTTGCGATACTGGGCCAGGGCCAGTTCGTTGCGTCCCATGTTTGCCAGGGCTTTGCCAGCCTGCCCCACCGCTTCTTCCTTGATGAGCGGATTGGTGATTTCTTCGGTCAGCAGCAAAATATCGCCAATGCGCTTCTGTCTTTGCGCGATGGTGACGCGACTTCTCCATTCATTGTATTCGCGCCAGAAGCCAGTTGCAAGCGGGGTGCGAAGCGCTCTTTGATCGGGTTCGTCCAGCCCGGTCAGGAGATTGAAGATTGGACTGTGAATGGCGTCCCGGTCTGATGCCCAGGTGTCCTTCGTCATACGAGCGATAGCTTGAATATCCTTCTCCAGAAATTCTGGATCGGGGATACCTTCAGGCGTGATGTGGTAGGGAAGCGTGCGCACGTTGAAGATGTCGAAGGGCATGTAAGCGCGTCCCGCCTGGATGTGGACAATGCCACGTTTTCGAAAGGCGTGCCGTATCCCCAGTTCGTAAAAGGCGTTGGCATTGTCAATGCTCAGGTCTGCCAGCACCAGGTCAGCCAGAAGCAATTCCTGGAACATGTCTGTCAGAATATCACCTGTGGAAGTTGCTTCATCCGCGCGGAACGATTCAAATCCGGCCAATTCCAGCGCTGGCTTGATCAGGGTTTGATAGATCACATTGAAGTCATAGGGTGAGCCGTCCCCACCTTTTTTCTTACCAAAAGGCATGACCACAAAAGCATGCGGCCGTACTTCTGGCCGAAGTTTCTTCTTTCCTTCACTGACTGTGGAGTCGATAATTGTTTTGGTCTTTTCAACCATCTTTTTTGTCTCCTCAATTACTTGCTCTGCTTCTTCCTGCCTTTGTATTGAACTCTGCTCGACTTTTTCACTAATTGTGTCGGCAAGTTTTATTTCCTTTTCTGTTGAAGTGCCAGTAATGTCGGAATCAAATTCGGAATTGACACCGGGAATCTCGAGTAGCGGAATTTGCTTCCTTTTTGCCAAACAGTTTCTTTAGGGCCATTACTACCCCTTCACTTCGTCAGTTTTTGGATAGCGAGAGAGCAGGTCATTGAGCACTTCTTTCGGTGTATCCCGGCCGATGTCCACGTCGGCGAATTCATCAGCGATTTGTTTCAGAGAATCTGAGAGTTTGGTTACACGAGCGCTGATGGCCTGCCCCATGGCTGCCAGTTCTTGCTGAACGAGTTCGGAAGATGCTTCTTCAGCCAGAGAGCCCAGAACTTCGTCAAAATGCTCTTCAAGTGTTTCGCGCGCCTCATCCATGCTTTTTGATGCATAGTTGACAACGCTATCGCGCATGTGCTTTTTAAAGGCTGCATCGGTCTCTACGGCTTTCTTGAGCACATCGTTGACCAGTTCGGCTTCTTCGAGCGTTTCTTTGGCAAGCACTTCTTGCATGGATTTGATGTACTCAATGTTCTGGCTCCAGAGCACATCTTCTGTGGATTTGACCATCTGGAAGAATTCGGCATCAGTGCGTTCTTCGGGTTCCAGAATATTCCAGTGATCGTAGATGATCATCAATTCCATGATGACTTTGCTGTAATTTTTGATCGTTGGATCAAGGTTGCGAAGTTCCTGCCAGCCGATCAATGCTGCGCCCAGTGAAGCGGTCACTGCGACCCAGATGCTAAAGCCTCCACCCATAGCGGCCAAGAAAGCTCCAAGGCCGCCAGCACGCAAGGATATAAACTTGTAAACGGGTGCGTTCAGTTTCAAATTTCTGTACTCTGCGGATATGCCAGGCAAGTTGATTTTCGAGCCGATACGTTAAGTATTCAGCACCTGTTAGATCCTTGAAGCCCGGATCACTGCTGGGATTGTCAGGATCATAATAAGGGGGGATTTTCTCTGGTGCTTTTTCGAGCACCAGTTCGCCACCCATCCCGCGGATAAATCTGCCGTTGAATGTTTGTCAGGCGCTTTTCAAGCCACTCGCGTCGATCAGGCTTGTTTCTTGAAGAACGTGCGGTACATGTAAATTTCTTTTTGGATTTCTTCCGCACCTGCACGTGAAACCAACCAATCGTTGCCGTTATAAAATTTGTTGACAAACGCGGCCAGGACCGATGCCGTAATGGGTGTAGCAATCAATAAAATTTTAAGTGCCAGACCTAACAGCTGGCAGGCATATAGTCTGAGTAGACCTGCGTAATCACAGCAAACAATGCGGCCAAGACACCCAGGATGGAAATCCACCTGCGCCAGCGATAGTGTGGCCTGGAGTGTTTGTTAGATAGCGCGTCCAGTTGTGCGTAGCGCGTCCAGGCAATGTTCAGAATCGGTACAGTGGGTTGAGGTTCAACAGTCATGTTTATTCCTCCAAAAAGAATTAATTCCAGATGTCATTTGAGTTATACAATCTAGTTTCCTGTCGCTTGCAGATCAGGGCAGATAGGGCGGTACTCTTCACTCGGGAAAATGACTTCCCACTCGCTTTCACTCATGTTGGCTGTCAGGTGTGAGCAAGCCTCAGGATAAGCTCTGATGTGGGCACTAGCGGAAGCGCGGGCACATCCCAGAACTGCACAACCTTGCGGGATACTGTTGCGAGCAGATTTCCATCGCTTGAGAAAGAAACACTGGTAACGGCTTCACTATGTGGCAGGCGAGAAACCTCTTCTCCAAGGGAGATATCCCACAAATACGCAAAAGTGCTGGACCCGCCTGCTGCCAGCCAGCGATTGTCTGGGCTGAAATCCAGGGCCAATGGCTGACCATTCAGACGCAGAGTAACTGGTTCTTCTGCATAGTTTTCTTCGGCATTCCAAACATATACTGTGCCATCAGAACTCGCGGTTGCAAGCCATGTTCCATCATTGCTGTAAGCAGCTATGCTGATTTCACCGGCCTGGAGCAACCCAATAACCTGTTCTTGCGTTTCTGTATCCCAGATGATCGCTTTGTTCTGCATTCCAGCAACGAGATGTGTTCCATTGGGTTGAAACGCTACAGAAAATACAGTAGATGGGTTTTCAAAAGAAATCTCGTCTTTTCCAGTGTTCACATTCCAGATGACTACTTTCGCATTTTCTCCCGATGTAGCAACGAATGAGCTATCTGGACTGAAAGCAACGCCTAACACTTTAGCGCCGTGATCTAACAGGGTGCTTTCTGTAGTTTCCAGGTTGTATAGAATAGCGCGATTTTTTTCTCTTTCCCCGGCGACAACCCATTTTGAATCCGGGCTGATAGCCAGATCGTAAGTCAGGGTTTCAGCGTTGATGATAGGGGTGCCTTGCTCTGTCGATGTAATCTCTTGTACCTGGTCAGCCGGGAATTGCCAGACAAGTCGTTCATCGGTGTTGGCGATCAGCCACTCATCCGATGGGCTGAAAAGCGCTTCGTGAACATACTCCGGAAACTGGATTGAATTGAGCCTGGCTTGCAAATAAGAAGTATCCCAGAGACTGAGGTGCCCTTTTTGGTCTCCGACGGCGATGCGTGTGCTGTCGACATTGAAAGCCAACCCAGACCCTTTCTCTTCAAGCGGAATTTGCATCATCTGACTGCCGGAAACAGCATCCCAGATGCGCAAAGTCTGATCAAAACTGGATGAAGCGATCCAACGCCCATCCTTGCTGACCCTAACTTTCTGGACGAAACCATTATGTTTCAGGCGCAGCTTTTCCTCACCCGTTTCTGTTTCCCAGACCCAGACATTATTATCGTCTGATGCGACCGCAAACCAGCTCCCATCCGGGCTGACGGCAATGTCTTCCACCCAGTCACCGTGTGTAAGCACATGCCTTTCTTGCCCTGTCAATGCTTCTGACACGCGGACGGTGCTGTCAGCGCCTCCGGTGATGATCCATTTGCCGTCCGGGGTAAACTTTGCAACATAAACTTCATCAAGATGCGCAGGCGCCTGCAAGAAGAACTTGCTTTGCACATTCCAGATGATCACATCGCCACTGGATTCTCCAATCGCGATCCACTCGCTATCTGGCGAGAATGTGGTCACGTACACTGCGGATGAACGTTTTATGTTGTATATATCTGCTTCGGGGTTGGTGAGGCTAATAATTGAAGCAGCATTATCATCTCTGGCAACAGCCAGCCACTGTCCATCAGGGCTTATGGACATGTCCCAAATTGCCCCATCGAAATCATATTGCTGTTGCAATTCGCCTGTATTTGCATCCCAAATGCGGACGCTGCCGGCATCATCCCCGGTGATAATGGTTTTGCCATCCACCTTGTTGAAGACCGCTTCATTAACGACATCCTCAAGTTGAACGCAGAAGCGCTGGCTGCCGTCTTCAAAGGACCAGACACAGGCGGTGTTGTCCGAACTGGAAGTGATGAAATTTTCACCCTTGGGATCAACTTGCACATTCCAGATCCAGTCTTCGTGTACCATTTGTGCCAGGGGCACAGGGATTAAGCTGGTGTTGCGCCGCAAAATATCTTCTGCGAGGAAGGATGGCGAGCGTTCCCATGAGTCGATGGCCAGAAGCGTGCTCAGATCCAACTCACCAGCTTGATTTTGATAGATGCGGGCTTCGGCAGCGCTGCGTTGTGCTTTGGCCTCGATCTCGTTTCGTTTAGCCAGAGCTTCGTTTTCTATAGCAATAGCTTGTTGTGTAGCGCGGGCATGCTCATTGGCAATTGCAACAGCTTCATTTTCCTCAGCGATAGCTTGCTGCGTAGCACGCCCTGCTCACTTCTCACAGCCTCATTACGCGAGAAAAGAGCAACAATTCCCAGCGCAACACTGACGACCAGTGCCAGTGAAATTCCAACCATCACAGTTCGTTGCCGTTTTGTCGCTGCAGTACGGCTTTCTGCGATGTATTCGGCTTGCAAAGGAACCACATCGCGGGATTTTCTGAGCAGCTGCTTCGGTCATCCAGCGTTCGGCATCTTCCAGGTCTGCACCCTGGAGCAGGAAGCTGTTGTTTCGTTTTTTGCTGTCCCATTCAGTGGCACGTTGCAGCAGGCGTGTATGCTGACGAACCCAACCCAAATCTGTTTGGATGCTCTCGATCAGCTTAGGGATTGTGGCATCATAGTCGTCTTGTTTACGCAGATAAACCCAATTGGTGGCAGCCAACTTCTCATGCATCTCAGTGCCTTTTTCGGGCTCACGATACAGAATAGGTATTAGTTTTTTGTTGTTTTTCAAACCCAGCTCTAGCTCTTCCATACAAACTTTGGATGCGAGCGAATTCGGGACTGATTACGAATAAGAATGCATCCCCACCATCGATGGCGCGGGTGATTTCATCCATCCAGTCAGAGCTAAGTGGGATGCCTTCCCAATCCACCCAGGCATCCACTCCGTTTGCATCCAGGCTGTCGTTGAGTTTGCGAACGAAATCTTTGTCTTTCCTGGAATAGGATATGAAGCAACTGCTGGTTGCATTCTGTCCGTCTTGTTCAGTCATTCCTTAGATCCCTATATTCCTAAAGTAGAGTGAATTATCGAGCAACGAACCAGGCAGCAATATAATCCTTCCGTACCGTAGAATGCCTCTAACGTGTAGCCACTGATTATTGGCGCCGATCTTTTGCTCCCCGCCGGGTTCTATGATCGAGAGTTCCGTGCCGATTGGCAGGTATTCAATCAAAGTGGATGGGTCGACCACCGGCTTCTTGCGAAGCGCTACAAGTTCGATCGTAGTCCTGACCGTTGACTGGCGCGTTGGGGTCTGCCGGCGGTGCAGCGGCAGCCTGTGCCTGGGCTGTTGTGCCACTGGCATATTTGACATACCAGGCGGCAACATAACCTTGCTTGCCGGTCGGGTCTTGCACGTTGAGCCATTGGCCTGTAACGCCAACTTTTTTGATCGTCTGGTCGGCGGGTTCGAGACTGATGAATTTTTCCGTTGGCGGAACCCGGCGGATCAGGGTGTTATCGGCTATGACCGGCTGGGTGCGGAAAGCCACTTCCTCCGTCGGCAGAAGTTCCATCGCTCCGGGGGGAACGGGGACTTTCGGTGCGGATGTTGTAGCAGGAGCGGGGACGGCAGGCGCTGATGATGTTGAAGCAGGCTGGGGCGCAGCAGGAGTCGGCGCGGGTTGCGCATCTTTATTCTCTGATACGTACCAGGCAGCCGTGTATCCCTGCTGGCCGGTCGAATCCTGTACTATGCACCCATTGTCCCTGCTGGCCCAGTTTGGCTTTTGTGGTGGCTGCGTCTTCCAGACTGTTTAGTTCGGAACCGGCTGTCATGCGCTTCCACAGATAACCGCCAACGCTGGGATCAGCGCGCAATGCCAGATCGTCTTCAATCACATACAATGTCAAAGCAATCTGGCAGGCGGGGTAACCTTCTTTGTCGGTTTGGGTGGGGAGGGCGGGATGTTGCCATCGAACCACAGCACAGCACTGATCTCTGTTTCGAGCGATGCGCCGTTGTATTTGTAGCGTTTGGTCAGCAATACTTCTTTGTCCGGGCCATCGCCGCCATATTTGTACGGATCGTAGAGTACGTAGTCATCGCCTTTTTTCTCTTTGACCAGCACGAAGTGGGTTTGAATACCGGCCTGCTTGTTCCAGTCCACCTGTAAAATGACCGGTTTGCCGGCAGCAACTGCCGCATCGATCTGCGCGACTGGGGCGGGGAATGCTTCGCACGGCTGCATGCTTTTGTACTGCACATTCGGATAAGCGTATGGGATGACCGAGGGGATAAAGAAAGCGCCCTGAAAACCGCCTTTTGACTTTCATTTTCTCATTGACGGTTTCGGGTGTTTCGTTGTAGCCCATGCCATTGAGCATCATGGTGACCGAGGTCAGCAGACAGCCCCAGCCTCCAATCGTCTCACTGGAATTGCCGAGGGACTTTTTCTTCCACTTTTCGTCATTCTGATACAGGTTTGTTGTATTGAACATTTACCATCCTCCTGAAGTACAAGGTGCTAAGGTTGAATGAAAGGCGATAATAGTTGCTTAAGTACTTATTATTCTACACGATTTATACCCCTTTATGGGTCAAATTCGGCATTATTGTAAAGAGAAAATGATGAACAAATTATGGTGTATTAGTTTTACGCAATTTCTATTCCGATAAGCCGATCTCCATAGAGATTTCACCTACATCATCGTTGTAGCAGGGGATCTCGTAAAAGCCGACTTTCCGATAAAACTCCAATGCGCGGACTTGTTCCGGGCTGGTCTGTAAGCGGACGCGTAGCATATCCTTTTTTGGCGGGCAAAATCAAACAATTGCATGATAAGACGATAGCCAATACCCTGACCGTGATATGCCTCCAGCAGCCACATGCGCTTTAGTTCGGCGGTTCTATCGTCCAGTTTCCGCAGCGCACCGGACCCGATAACCTGCTCGCCGTCTAAAGCAACCAGGAACGTGCCCCCGTCATCGAAATAATGAGCTTGGACATCTTCCAAATCCTGATGGATGCCCAAATTCTTGATAATACCGGATGCTGTCTTCCAGCGTGCCATCAAAGCCAAAGATATTGTAGGCCACGCTGTACATAATATTTTTGACAGCCGTGATTTCTTCTTCGTGGATGGGGCGGATCGTGATCATGAAACTGAATTTTACAACAATAAGTCCGTTGCGATAACACAATTTCAGGGAACTTTTCACAACGAGTTCACGTCCAAGAACAAAAGCCATCAAGTGCACGAAACTGTCTCATGAAAGGAGGGTCCAATGGAGTATCTGAAATCATAGAACTGTAGGAACGCCGCCTGCAGTTTATCTAATCCGCACTTTGATTAGGATGCAGTTGCACTGCATCCGTGAGCAGTACAACTGCATACGAACGATCAATCGGAAGGAGAAGAAAAATGAACACCAAACATACCCCCCTCATATTGGGGATCGTGGTCATAATGTTGCTCGTCAGCGCCTGCGGAGGCCCCGGCTGCCAGGGAAGAGCCTGCCGCCCCGACTGCACGTTTCGAACCAGCGCCCCGGAAGAGCCCGCCGAAGAACCATTCGATTCGGGAGAACCGGAAATGCCAGCGTCGGCTGCCACCACGAGGAAGAATCGGCCTCACCATCACAACTTGCGGCTCCCGGAAATTCTACCTATTCAAAAGGTAATGAGCCTTACGATATGTTCTTCGAGGATTACGGCGTCAATCCCATCATCGACACCGAAGACGATCACCTCTCCACCTTTGCGCTGGATGTGGATACCGGTTCATACACCATCATGCGCAACTACATCAACGATGGCTACCTGCCGCCGGAAGAATCTGTCCGCGTGGAGGAGTATGTCAACTACTTCGAGCAGGGATACCCATCTCCGCCCGCGCATCAGGCCTTCGGCATCTACTCGACGGCGCGCCCTCACCCTTCACAGAAACCGAGCGCTATCACATGCTGCGCGTGGGCATTCAGGGCTACGATGTTTCCGAACGCGAGCGCAAGGATGTTTCGCTGACCTTCGTGATCGACATCTCCGGCTCGATGGATATGGACAACCGCCTGGGATTGGTCAAGCGTTCGCTGGAATTGCTGGTCGAGCAGTTGCGACCGACCGACCAGGTCGGGATCGTGGTTTACGGCTCGGATGCGCGCGTCGTTCTGGACCCCACGCCTGCTTCCCGCAAAGGACGCATTCTGCGCGCGATCTACGGACTCCGCACCGAAGGCGCGACCAACGCCGAGGCCGGCCTGCGCCTGGGGTACCAGCATGGCTATGCGCGCCTATGAACCGGATGCTGTCAATCGTGTGATCCTGTGCTCGGACGGGGTAGCAAACGTCGGGGCAGACCGAAGCGGATGCCATCCTTGATGAAGTCCATGGTTATGTTGAAGAAGGCGTCACGCTGGCGACCTTTGGCTTTGGCATGGACAATTACAACGACACGCTCATGGAGCAACTGGCCGACAACGGCGACGGCTTCTATGCCTACGTGGATGACATTGATGAAGCCCGACGCCTGTTCGTGGACGACCTGACCAGCACCCTGCAAACCATCGCCATGGATGCCAAGGTGCAGGTCGATTTCAACCCCGAAGCGGTCTCGCGCTACCGCCTGGTTGGCTTCGAGAACCGCGACGTGGCCGATGAAGATTTCCGCGATAACCGCGTGGATGCCGGGGAAATCGGGGCGGGCCACTCGGTCACAGCCCTGTATGAAGTGAAACTCTATCCCGAAGCCTACGGGCAGATCGCCACCGTCTACATGCGCTGGGAAGACCCGGACACGCGCCAGGTGGTCGAGATTTCGAAAGATTTCTATGCTCAGCGATTTGGCCCGAGGATTTCCACGAGGCCGACCCCTATTTCCAGCGCGCGGTGATCGTGGCTGAATACGCCGAAATCCTGCGCGACAGCTACTGGGCCCAGGAAAGCAGCCTGGAGGCTGTCTACGAAGAAGCGCAGTGGATCAGCGAATACCTGTATCGCGACGAAGCCATGAATGAATTTGTGGATCTGGTGCGTGCGGCTCGCAGAATTGCGCGATATTGACTATAAAAAATAAAAACCTGACATGTCTTTTCAGTCTTCATGTTTTCGGTGACCATTGTCCCCGCCAGCACCGTGTTTGACAGACTCCCGGTAAGACATGTCAGGTTTTGCAGTGTATAATTACGCCTATGAACAGAATAAATTTTGTCGTTCGACTTCAAAGCGTTTTCGATTTTCCCGGGTGGGTAGAGAATTAAATATTTGCAGTTGGGGGATATGCAGTTGCATCTAAGCTATTATGTCAAAGGAGATAAGATGAATACTCGCTTCAATAAGATTATATTGATTGGATTGGCTTTGACGCTTGTGCTGGGCGCGTGTGCTCCCGCCTCTACACCGACCCCAGACCTTGCCAGCGCCCACGGAAATTCCTCCAACATCCGAACCTCCTGCTGCCATTCCCAGCCCCACGCTTGTGCCGGTCAACCTGGCCGGGCCGGGTGCTGGCTCAGAGATGGCCTGGGTGGATGGGAGCGTGCTGTCCTTTGTGCCTGCCGGGGAATTCATCATGGGATATGCCGCCTCCGATGCCCCGGAGAAGACAGTCTATCTCGACGATTACTGGATCTACCAAACCGAAGTGACCAATAGCATGTACGCTTTCTGTGTTTCGGTGGGAGCCTGTGCCCCCCCGGCGCAGGAACTGGGTGCGCCTGTTTACGATAACCCCATCTATGCCAATTATCCCATTGTGGGTGTAAGCTGGGATATGGCTGCCAACTACTGTACCTGGATCGGCGGCGGCCTGCCGACTGAAGCCCAATGGGAGAAAGCTGCTCGCGGCGCGGCTGGCGCGTCCTATCCCTGGGGAAGCGAAGAGGCCAATTGTGACCTGGGCAATTTTGTCGGTTGTGTTGGTGCGCTTACCGATGTGACCAAATACGCAGATGGTGCCAGTCCTTATGGTGTGCTGGATATGGCCGGGAACGTCTTAGAGTGGGTGAACGACTATTATGGTGAGTTCTATTACAACAGCGCTCCGGCGCAGAATCCGACAGGGCCTGAATCGGGTGAGTTCCGCGTGGTGCGCGGCAGCGGATTTGGGACAGACATTGATCAATCGGCTTCCGCCATCCGCCACCCGGCTGGAAATGCCTACCATAGCCATGACCTGGGATTCCGGTGTGTGATTGAACAACCTGCCGCGTTGGCGCCCATGTGCCAGACATCATCTTATATCCCCAGTGCGGTGGTTTCCAGCGCTGAGTGTCAGGTGCCGGATGTGAATGTTGGCGCTTCTTACTGTGAGTTTAACCGTCCGTTCACAACCGTTGACCTGGATGCCGGAGCAACTTATGAAGTGCAGAACGGACGGATACACTTGTAAAGAAGCGGTGGTCGATGGGCAGCGTCGCCTGACCTGCAATGGACCTGGATGGCACCACCGGAGAAGTGACAGTCTGTAATGCGGCCTGCAGCAGTTCGCCGGATGTGACCGGTGCTTCATCAGTTTGCGATCCCGGTTATGGCCTGGATAGCGGATTCAGGCGCTTGTTTGTACTCGCCCGTGTCGCCTGAGTTTGGTGTAGCCGGATGCCCGGCTGGGTATGTAATGACTGATCGCGGCGGACAGACCAGTTGCGCGCCCGGTTTGGCTGGCGATGGCCTGTGCCCGGATGGCATGTATTTCGACAGCCAATATGGAGCCTGTGTTTCACCTGCAGGAGGCGCAGATTTGCCAATTGGATTGAATAATCCTGAATTGGCAGCCCAAACCTATCAAGGGTGCTTGCCCGGTTTTTCATACTCCCCAGAATATCAGTGCTGTCAGCCCTCGCAGGGCGGGGTTTACCCGGGCTGTCCGCTGGGCACGCGTTACGATGCCGGATCGCAGACCTGTATCCCGGACCAGTTGCGCTTGAGCGGGCCGGGGTGTGTGACTGTTGCGGTGAACATGTTGCAGTGTAACGAGCCTTTCCAGATCGAGATATGTGGCAAGATTAAGAAGGAAACTACCTGTATCAAGAATCAGGTATACGATTGTCAGTGGATAGAAGAAGATTCCTATTGTTCCTATGTCCCTGATTAAAACTAAGCAGCAGGCTAATAGTGAATGTAATGGAATTGAGTGAAGCATTTATCATAACTGATAAAATTAGGCACTTAATTGATAACGCACACGATGAAACCCTTTGTTTCATCGTTGATACCAGAGGAGTCAACGAGTATGTGGGATAAACTCTACGCTGTTTTAATAAATGCTTTTGCCCAAACATCATTATCAGCACAAGAGCTATTTAATGTCATTTTTTCTTTGATTTTAGCGATTGTGATAGGTTTGGTCATCTCTCAATTGTACAAACACACTCATCGAGGCTTGAATTACGAAATCAGTTTTCTGACCACGCTCATCCTTCTCGCGCCCATTGTGGCTGCAGTTATGATTTTCATCCAGGGGAGTCTTGTGCTTTCGTTAGGTCTGGTCGGGTCTTTATCGATTATTCGTTTCAGAACTCCAATTAAAGACACCCGTGACATGGTGTTTTTATTTTGGGTTATCGCCGCAGGTCTTGGATGTGGGATATATAGCTGGACCCTTGTTGTTATTTTCACACTGTTGGTTTTCATGACTGTTACTATTTTGTACCTGACGAAATATGGTCGCTCCCGCAACCAAGATTATGTGCTCGTACTTTTCGGGGATTCTTCTTATCCTGATAATGATGTGGAGAGAATTATCAAGCAGCATACTTTCGATGTTCGGGTACGTTCTCGAGAGTCTGACAATGATACCTGGGAGATCATTTTCGAAATCCGATTTACGGATGAAGTTGGGGAAAAATCAAAACAGTTGGTTAGTGAATTACAGGCGTTATCCGGGGTAAGAAAAGTATCCTTATTAGCTCCACAACTAGCTCTTCCAGTTTAATCAACGCCAGGAGGAGCTTTTGTCATCCGCTATTCAACCAGAGATCATTTTTTCTCGACGTTTTGAATCAAAATACAGAATATCCAGACATCAATATTACCAGGTCAAAAATGCCCTGGTGCCTTTTATGCAATTAGATCCATTTACCAGTGCGACTGCGGAGAACGGGTACCTTGTCCGCAGTCTTTACTTTGACACACCCGACTATCAAGCATATTTCGAAAAGATCAGTGGGGATTGTAACCGGGTAAAGTTTCGCATTAGGACCTATACTAAGGACATCGAAGATAACCCCACCATACGCGTCGAGCTCAAAGTTCGAAAAGGCGTGATGATGGAAAAACACGGTTACTTCGTTACAGCATCCCAATATCAAGAATTTATGAATGGGTGGCATTGGCCTTTGGAGAACAATCCGGTTTTAGATGAATTTGAGCGGAATTTGCACTTGAAGCACTTGCAACCCAAAATACTGGTTGAGTATTTTCGTGAAGGATTTCAGTCTCGAAGCAGGGAAGACATACGCATTACGTTCGATCATCAGGTGCGAAGCGCTTCTTCCATATCTCTGTTTCCCAAAAAAGTTTTTTTCCGATTACACCATCCGCACACGATCATTTTGGAAATCAAACATTATGAAAAGCAACCTGGCTGGCTCAGAAATATTGTCCAGCAGCACGGCCTGAAGATTATAGCTAACAGCAAATATGCGCAGGGAATTGAAGTCGCCCGTCCAGACCTGGTTACACCTTCTTGGAGTGTTGGATGAACCGGCTGGATTGGGATATTTCAATCCGAAAAATCTTATTGTTCCTTCTGGGCATCATTGCTCTGACTAGGCCTGCTCATTACTTCTACATGGGCGGACGACGAAGTTACTTTTAATGATGCGCAGCTTGAAGCCGCGATCAGAGACGCGCTGGACAAACCTGCCAAACCCCTTTTTCAAAGTGATTTGAATAAAATCACATCCTTAGATGCGTCTGGAAGAGCTATAGAATATCTTGATGGTATTGAACATCTGAGCAACCTGGTCGTCCTTGATCTGAGCGATAATCTGATCAAAAACGTCACGCCTTTGGGGGCACTTAACCATTTATCTGAACTCGACCTGAGCAGGAATGGCATCACTGATTTGAATAAGTTGAATTTTAGTTCACTGGCTAATGTTCCAATAAAAGTTTTGAATTTGGAAGAAAATCAGATTGATAACCTAACTTCAATACATAGCCTGGTGAATTTGCTCGTGTTGGATTTAAGGGCAAACCGGATCGCTGATGCTTCCCCCCTGGAAAACCTGAAACTTTTAGTTGACTTAGACCTGAGAGACAATAACATAACAGACCTCAAACCGCTTTCCGGTCTTCAAGAACTGGAATATCTCAACCTCCATTCAAATAGCAACGTCTCCTCTGCATTGCCCCTTGAAAGTTTAACCAGACTTGAAACGCTGATAATGGAAAATGTTCCACTCGGAGATAATGTTCACATATTGTCGAATATGGAACACCTGACCCGCCTCAATATCGCCAAAAGTAATGTTTCCGATATATCATCTCTCCACAATCTGACGGGACTAACCGTCCTAAACCTTCGAGGGAATAATATTACAGATCTTTCCCCTCTATCCGCTCTTACGAATTTAGTCTACTTAAACATTCACTCGAATTCCAGGATCCAATCAGTCCTCCCGCTTGAAAATTTGACCAGACTGGAAACACTGATTATGGTGAACGTTCCCATAGGATCGGGAATTCACGCTCTAAGAGAAATGACAAACTTGAAGTATTTGAATATTCGCAATTGTGGCATCACCAGCACCGATGTGTTGGGAGATTTTAATGATGGGTGGAGCTTTGCAGGATGACCAGGATAGAAACATCAGGGCTTATGTAGATCTCAGGGATAATCAAATTTCATTAGAGACCACTGATCTTTATGCCCCAATCAGACCATACTGGGAAAATATTAATCAGAGGGTTCCTTTCAAATTACCGAATTATTACACGCTAATCCCACCGGTCTTTTCTCATCGTGGCGGCTATTATGATAAGCCTTTTGAATTGGTGCTTGAAGCTGAAAAGAAAGATGCCAAAATTTACTATACTCTTGATGGATCTGAACCGACAAGGTCCGATTTGATCTATGATGCTCCCATCACCGTCCAAAGCCGAAGAGGTGAAGCCTTAGTATTAGCTGGGATACAGGAGATGTCTCCCAGGTGGACACCTCCCAATGGAGAGATTTTCAAAGCAACAGTCATCCGGGCCAGGGTGTTTGATGAAGATGGAAATAACAGTAGCCCAACTGTCACACATACATTTATTGTCGACGAAACAAAACGCTATACACTTCCGGTAATCTCGCTTACAACAAACTCAGATTACTTTTTTGATTATGATTATGGCATTTACGTAATGGGGAGAACGTACGATGAATATTTTAATCCAAACCCTGATTTAAATCCCTGGGAAAGAACGGCCAATTACAAATTGTACGGAGAAGAGTGGGAGCGTCCAATTCATATAGAATTCTTTGATGTCAATGGTGATCTCGGATTCTCGCAAAACGCCAGTGTCCGTATCCACGGTGTCACGTCCCGGGAGCGTCCACAAAAAAGTCTACGGATTTACGCTCAAGATGCAAATTCGCAGAATGAGACAATAAACTATGAGCTGTTTCCTGGTCTGACGAATCCGATCACCGGGGATCCGGTAAACAGTTTCAAAACCATAGTATTGCGAAACGGTGGCTCTGACTGGGCGTCTACCCTTTTCAGGGACGCATTCATGCAATCCCTGGTCAGCCACACACTTATCAATACACAGGCACAGCGTCCTGTCATTGTCCTTCTGAATGGAGAATATTGGGGCATATACAATATGCGAGAGCGAGTTGATGAATATTATTTGGAATCATATTACGATCTAGATCCTAATGATATCGTTTTGTTGGAAGGCAATGGAGTGCTGAATATTGGTTCAGTAGGGGATGAGCGGCATTATTTTGATATGATCGCATTCATTAAAGCAAATGATATTACCGAAGAAGATAACTATGCATATGTACAAACACTGATGGATGTCGACAACTATATTGACTATCAGATTGCTGAGATCTATTTCAATAATACGAATTGGCCCCATACAAATATTAAAGTACTGGCGAAAAGATATAGATCAATATGATCGTGATGCACCTTACGGTCATGATGGACGTTGGCGCTGGATAATTTTTGACACCGACTTTGGCTTTGGATTTGATGGGGGAAAATCGGCCGTTGAACACAATAACCTGTTAAACGCCACAAAACCCATACCCACCGGGGAATTATTTGCGTCCTTATTAAGAAATCCAGAATTTCAGACATCGTTCATCAACCGGTTCGCTGATCAACTCAACACTTCATTTGCCCCACCCCGTGTCATCGATCAAATCGATCAAATGCAATCAGCCCGGGAACCAGAGATTGAAGAAATGATTCGACGGTGGCGAGGTAGTAATGCTTCTGTTAATCAATGGCATAAGACCATTGATATTTTACGATATTTTGCAGAGAAACGTCCCGATTATGTTCGAGACCACATTGTCGATTACTTCGATTTGAACGGGATTGCCAACGTGACCTTACTCACGAATGACAATATGGGCCATATCGTCATTAACTCGATCGCAATCACAAAAGAAACTCCCGGTATTGAAAACCCAACAGCATGGACTGGGATTTATTTTCAGGGTGTTCCGATTACGCTTACAGCCATTCCCCAACCCGGTTACCGATTTTTGCGCTGGGAGGGCATTCAAGGTATTGACCCAACCATAGAAACGATTACCATTACTCTGCAGGATGATATTTCCCTCAGCGCAGTTTTTGAAGTTGTTGAGTAATTACTGGTTAAATTGGAGTAATCCTTGTCAAAAAAGATGGGGATTACTTTTTGTTTACGTACGGGAGGGGGATAGGATATAGTTGTGATTTTTGTATAATCAAAATATCTTACTGGGTTGCTTGGTTAAACATTCAAGGAGAATAACTATGAAACACAAATTTTATCCCTTGCTATCTCTTGGATTGATATTATTATTTTTCTTCTTATTATCTGCCTGCGCCGGGCAGGAGACACAGCCTCCGGCCACGGAAGTGCCTCATTTGGAACCACCAGCTACAGAGGTCCCGGCTACAGAAGCGCCAGCAACGGAAATTCCCACCGAACTACCCCCCACACTGGAACCAATCAACCTGGCCGGTCCGCCCATGGAAGTCGGCTCCACGTTCCAGTATGTGGACGGCAGTATTCTGGTGGCTGTCCCGGCGGGGGAGTTTGTCATGGGGCATGGCAGGGATGATAATCCTGAGCATATGGTCTATTTGGACAATTTCTGGATTTATCGCGCAGCCGGTCACCAACCAGCAATATGCTTTTTGTGTGAATTCTGGCAATTGTGCCTATGCCTGACCTGGGTGAAAATACAGTCTATGGCAATCCTTATCGTGCCAATGATCCGGTCGTTGGTGTGAATTGGGATCAGGCGGCCTCCTATTGCTCTTTTGTGGGTGCGCGCCTGCCAACTGAAGCCGAATGGGAGAAAGCTGCCCGCGGCCCGGATGGTAACATTTACCCCTGGGGCAATCTCGCACCTGCCTGTGACTTGCTCAACGCCGCCCAATGTGTGAATAAGACCACTGATGTGACAACCTACCCGCAAGGCTCAAGTTTCTATGAAGCATTTGATATGGCCGGGAATGTGTTTGAATGGGTAGCCGACTGGTATAACCCGACTTATTATGTAGAAGCGCCTACTGAAAATCCGCCTGGTCCCGAAACGGGAGAACGGCGCTCTGTGCGCTCCAGCGGGTTCAATTCTGCTTATTTTGAGACCGAATCGGCACGCCGATTCAAAGCAATGCCACTTGATCAGCGCAACGACCTGGGCTTCCGTTGTGTGGTGGACGATCCGCTGCACTTTGCGCCTTTTTGTGAGCAAGTGGTTGTCTATGGTCAGGATGCGGGAAGCAGCTCTCCGGGGGCTGGCAGCGTTTCAGTCACTTGTCCGACGTTGTCGATCAACCAGGCGCAGTGGTGCGGCAGCAACAATACGCCCTTGACCAATGTCACCTTTAGCGCAAACCCGAATAGCACCACAATGTCGATCAATGCCGGTTCTTGTGTGGATCAGGGCGGGAATTTGTATTTGTGCGATTCGTCCGATGCCATCTCCGTTTGCGCGGACTGCACACTGACGGCCAACATCAACCCAACCTGTCCCCCGGATATACCCAGGTGGGAAACACTTGCCAGGTGGATCAGGGCTACCCGGGAGAATGTTTGCCCGGTTTCAATTATGATCCCAAAACGCAATGCTGCACAGCAGTTGCCGGTGCAGGCACATCCTTCCCGCTGTGTCCGATTGGCACTTATTTTGCCAATCCCCCGGGAGCCTGTGTGCCCATCCCGGCGGCGGGGAATGTATGTGAAAATGATACGGTTTCGTTTAAGAGCTGTACAAGTTCTGGGGGGGGGGGGTGTCAGCCGCCGGTGAATGGGTGTGGTGTTTTTAATTGGGATTTCCCAACAATGCTGTTGTGTAAGTGCTACGAGTGGTGGCTGTGTAAATCCTTAGTTCTTCATTGACCCTTCGTGTACGGGAGCAGATGAAATTAGGATTTGTTACAAATCTCCAAAGAATTGAATTTCGGTAGCAGATAGAATTTCAGAATTGTTACAAATCTCCAAAGAATTGAATTTCTCACCTGCGGTAACATTTTGGTCACAAAAAAATCGCAAAGGTAACATCCCCCATTGGTCATCGCATGTTTGGGGGATTAAAAAATGTGACAAAAAGAGATATATTCAAGGCAGTCACATGCGATCGTTCATTAAAACGATGCAATTACAAAAGGAGAAAATAATGAAGACCGTTCGTATTCTGTTTGTTTTTATGGTTGCCACAATCTTCCTGTTGACAGCCTGCGGAGGCGCAGCCCCTGCTGAACCTGCCCCGCAAGCAGAGCAGCCACCCGCAGCTGAACCGCCGACAGCTGAACCTGCTCCGGCTGAGCCTGCCCAGCCCGCTGAACCGGCTCCACCCGAGCCAACCCAGCCGCAATATGCGCCCATGTGCCAGGCCGCACCGGCAACTTGTGAAGCGCCCACTGTTGAAATGCTGGATAACAAATATTGCATCGAAAAAGTTCCCTATGCAATTATGTCTGTCCCGGCTGGTACCACCTACGAATCCCTGGACCCGGATATGGTTTGTGTTGACCAGATGCACAGTGATGGCAGTCTGCGCGTTACCTGTCACTCGGTGACAAGCAAAGCACTCATTTCGTACGATCTTAAGCTCACAATGGCGCTTGCAGCGCTCCTGCTTTGCAGATGGGAACCGGTCAATGCCCGGAAGGTTATGGTTACGACGCTGCCAGCCAGTGCTGTGCTGCGCCTTCCCCCGCCAGTGGCGATGGCTGCACCACATATACGGTTGATCTTGGCGCTTGCCCTGATCCACAGTAAGTGATACAAAATCTGATAAAAAATCCGGCTTCTTTGAGAGCCGGGATTTTTTTACAACTCAGGTTTTCGTTTATGCCATTCTGTTGCCATCTCAAACGCATGCCCGGCGCGAAGAACTTTTGCTTCTTCCCATGGCCCGGAGACAATTTGCAGGCCAATTGGCAAGCCTTCTTTAGTAAATCCGCATGGGACAGACAGGGCTGGTAATACCGCTCAGGTTGAAAGGGCGCGGTGAAACGTGTCAGTGCCGGGGCCTGGCTGGCCGAATTTTCAATGTCATCGATTGGCAGGGCAGTGATGGGTGTGGACGGCAACAGCAAGGCATCATACTGACGGAAGAATTGCTCGCATCGTCTTCGGACTTCAACCTGCTTCCGTCTCGCCAGCGCATACGCGCCCGAAGATAGGTCCCGGCCTGCTTCCAGGCGTTGACGCACATCCGCGCCAAAGAGTTCAGGATGCTGTTCCAGCCGTTCGCGGTGATACGCGGCGCCATCGGCCTGTAGTTATTTGTCCGTTTGCAAGCGCGGCTTCGCATAACCAGGAAATGTCAATTTCTTCTACTTTAGCCCCCAAACTCATCAAAAACACGCGCTGCTTCGCGCACTGCCGCCAGCACTTCGGGTTCGCTGACCTCGACAAAATCCCCAACGGCTAACGCGATCTTCCAACCTTTGATCCCTGCCTCGATATCCTGCAAATAATCATCTACCGGCACATCCGCGGATGACGGATCTTCCGCATCGTATCCAGCCATCACTTGCAGGAGCAGGGCGGCATCTTTCACGCTGCGCGTCAGCGGCCCGGCGTGGTCCAGGTTCCACGAGAGAGGGAACACCCCGCGCAGGCTGACTCGCCCGTAGGTCGGTTTCAGCCCAACCACGCCACACAACGAAGCCGGGATGCGGATCGAGCCGCCCGTGTCGCTGCCCAGCGCGGCCATGCACATGCCGGCCGCCACCGCTGCCGCCGATCCGCCGGATGAGCCGCCGGTGATGCGGGAAGTGTCCCAGGGGTTGCGGGGCGAGCCATAGTGCGGATTGATATTGGTCACGCCCAGGGCGATCTCGTGTGTGCTGGTCTTGCCGATGATGTCTGCTCCGGCGGCTTTGAGTTTGCTGACAACAACTGCATCTTGTTCAGGGATGTAATCTTTGAAGAATAACGAACCTGCCGTTGTGCGGATTCCTGCAGTTTCGTACAGGTCTTTGACTGCGATGGGGATATTTGCCAGTGTCATTGCGAGGGCGTACTTTTCCCCGAAGCAATCTCCCGGCTGACAGGAGATTGCCGCGTCGCACCTTCGGGGCTCCTAGCGATGATCGTGATAAAGGCATTGATCGTCGGCTCGAGACGTTCGATTTGACGGTAGCAGGCCTGGGTGAGTCCGAGGCGCGATTTCTTCGTCCTCCAGGGCCTGTGTGATGGTCAGGGAGGTGGTGTCGATTTCCATATCCCTATTATAGACTAACCTTATAAAGTGCGTCGCACCTGTTTCGATAGGATAAATTTGCAGGTGAGATGTTTTTCCGAATAGAGAAAATATCATCTGTCTGGTGCGACGCACCCTCGCGCAGATATTCGTCCGCCGCATGGTAGAATTCTGCGGTCGATGCGAAATTCCAATCCATTTTTATATTTTTTGATTGCATTGTCCCTGGCCGGGGGAGGACTTGGTGCTGTTGGCGACCTCGCTCTATGGGGCCGGGGTTTCCGCGGATGCGGCCAAGAATATGTCCACTGCCGAGAGTTTGCTGGCCGGGCGCGGATTTTTTGACCACGCCGGTGGGGCGTTGGTGTACTGGCCGCCGCTCTATCCGCTTGCTGCTGGCGGGGTTGAGTGCCCTGACCGGCTGGGATGTGTTCGTATCTGGCTGGTATTTCAATGTGCTGGTGATGGTGGTGAACGTGTTTTTGGCGGGATGGCTGGTTTATGAAGCTTTCCGTGAAAAGACAGTCTATGCTTACCTGGGCGGGCTGTTTGTGCTGATTTCAGAGTCTGCCCTGCGTATCCATGCCAACGTGTCTTCGGACCCGCTCTATATCACTTTTTCGCTGGTTTTCCTGCTGGCGGCAAACCGTTACATGGAGAAGAAATCAGTGGGCGCCGCTGTGGGTGATGATCGCCTGCGCAGCCCTGGCCACGCTGCAACGCTGGCTGGGAGCCAGCCTGATGGCGATGGGTGGACTGGTGATCCTGGTTGCGCGCTGGAAGGAATGGAAGTTATTCTGTTCCGTGATGGAGCTGTTGATGGCCTTTCGCTGCTGCCGGTAGCGGGCTGGATTTATTTCCACAACATCCGCAGTACAAGACATTTTGGGGGAACGATTCGCCGCCTCTTGACCCCTGGATGAATTTCGAGTTCTCCTTGACGAAGATGATGCACTGGTTCCTGCCCTATCATCCGCGCCTGGACGTGGTCATGTACAATCCGTTGATTCGTGCTGGGTGTTCTCTTGATTTTGCTTATTTTGATCGCCCGGCGGAGATGATTGGGCGAACTGGTGGCGGACTCTGTGGAGGCCGAATGTTTTCCCAGTCGTTTTCTTTTTGCCGCTCTCGCTGGTGGGCATGGCGCTGACATTGTCACGCGCGATCATCTCGACCCATATTCGGATCGCTACTACGTCGGTTTTCTTGCTTCCGTTATCGTTTTCCTGTTCATCACACTGGATACGCTGGTGCTGCCCCGCCTGCGGATTGATTTAGGTAAGAGCCGCGCTGCCTTGGCAGTTCTTTTCGGAATCTGGTTCCTGGCCTATCCCGCCTTTAGCATGTACAAATATATCTCGGCTTCAATGGCGAATGGGGAGGCCAGCAACTACAACTATTACAACAACCGCGCTTTCAACGAGAACCCGGCCATCCCGGTGATTCAGGAATTGGTGGAAGAAAACCCGGATGCTTATTTTTACAGCAACTACGCCGATGGGATGTGGTTCTACACGCGCCGCACTGCCCCGCTGATGCCGCGTTCCAGTGTTGAAATGGACTTGACTGTGATCCGCGAGAGATTACGCTGGCTGGCCGGGGGATAAGCCGGGCTATATCCTGTGGTTCTTACCGAATGAGTTCAAGCACGTGGTGCCGCCGGAAATGCTGGCGGAGATTGCGGATGTGGAATTGATCTTTGCGAGTGAGCGCGGGATGGTTTATTCTGTGAGGGCAAAATAATCCATTATGTAAACAAAAAGGTGGCCTAGACAGGCCACCTTTTTTAGTGACTTATGTTACGCATTACTGTGCTCCAGCAGGGTCACAGACCGCCTGTGAGCGATACTGCGTAACATCAGTTAGTGAGTAATCTGTTTATCCTAGAACAACCCAAGCACCTGCCCGGTTTCGAGGTCGAGATCGACATCGTAATAAACCGGTCGTGTGGGCAGTTCTGGTTACGGTGGAGAGGGTTACTCCGATATTCAAGGGCCGGCGGGGGGATACGAATATTTGCATCGCCTGATTTTGTAAGCGGGGCGAGTTTACAACCATGTAAATAATGGCCTGGTCTTACAAGATTGTAAAGCCAGGCGCTTGTCTCATAAGCTAGTTTTCGCATATTATCAAAGCAAATCCACGACCGCTGTAGTTTAGCTTTTTGTTGAGGTACATTATGACTTCTAACTTCATTACATTTATCATCTTTGGCATTCTTGCCCTGGGGGCCAGCTATATCCTCTTTCGAAACCTGCCCAAACTAATCGATTATTTGTTTGATCGCGTGCCAGGTTTCAAGAAGGTGGATAAAACACTGGCCTATTTCCTCTCGGATTCGTTGGGTATTGCGTTAGTTGTTTTGGCAACCATCTATTTTATTACGCTGCTGCCAGAAAGCGCCACCTTTATCGCTGTCTTACTCACTATTGCCAGCGGAGCCTTTATATTTATCAGTGAAGGTTGGTTGGGAGATGCGCTGGCAGGGGGAGTTTGCAACTATTTCCTCAGTATAAGGTTGGCGAATGGGTGACCCTGGGTGGAGATAAACGTGGACGTGTCAAGCGTCTTGGTTTGTTTCGCACCGAGTTGATTACCATTGACCTGGATGTGATAAGCGTAAAGAACGGAAAGATACTCTCGGAAGATATCGTCAATCACAGCGGCATCCCTCTACGACGGTTGGATGTGATCGCCCATACAGCCGATTATGGTGAGTTTGGGAGATATCCGGGTTTACAAAGCCGTAGTTTTGGAGATCGCCGAGCGTGTCCAGGATGAAATCTGCCCGGATGCCTACAAGATGGATCGCAACCCTAAAGTTCTCTTCATGGAATTTGGCCCCTCGTCTGATCATATCCACGTGATTTTTTATACCTATGATCGCGATGATTTGTATGGAATCGCCATCGATGCTATGCACACTGCCCTGGCCGCCGAGTTGCGCCCGCGCGGTGTCGTCCTGGCACAGGTGAATGCCAATACGCTGGAAAATGCCGTTTCCCTGGAGCATATCGCAACATATCCATGAAGCGAAGTAAATTGAAAATAAATCGACGTAGTTTCGTCTTTCTGGTTTTTATCTCGACTGTCGCAACCACCATCGCCGGGGATCAGTTGCCATTAACTTTCTTTCCTGGCGCCTTTCCAGTATTTGCAGACTTCGGAGCCGAGGTCGAGGAAATGGCTGATTTCTCGGACATCTGGGCTACGCCAATCCTGGCCGAAACCTCTGTGGTCACCGAAGAAATAATCGATAACGCCCCAAGCGCAACACCGATCCCGGCATTCACTGCGACACCCCTAGCGATACAATCCCCTTCCCCAACGGTCACTCCGGCCTATACCTCAACGCCGCTTCACCCGCCGGAGCCAGCCACCGTAACTCTAACGCCTGTTTCCACCCCTGTGGATTGCCCCGGAGTCTCCTACCATCGCGCTTATCGGTAGGAATGAAGGTGGTCACAACAAAAAACCTGAATTTGCGCGCTTCTCCCGAAACAATAGCAGGCAATCTGATTTGCACAAATCTAACAGACACTGTGCTCGAAATCATGGACGGGCCCATATGTGAGCCTGATCCAAAACAACCATATCTCTGGTGGCAGGTCAAAACATCCGATGGGCTTACCGGATGGTCTGTAGAAGCCTCTGCCTCAGGAACTTTCTATTTCATGAAACCCATTGAGTAAACATGCCATAACCTGAATTTCAACTTTAGGTGGCAACCAATTTGTGAAATTTTCTCGCATCAAAACAACAGAATATAACATTCAATAAAAATGACGGGATCGTGCGATCCCGTCATCATCTTACTCTTTATCAGTTTGCTTAGAACAACCCAAGCACCTGCCCGGTTTCGAGGTCGAGATCGACATCGTAGTAAACCGGTCGGGTGGGCAGGCCGGGCATGGTGCTCATCGTCGCCCAGCAGCGGGTAGATGAATCCGGCGCCAACGCGAAGCGCGCATGTCGCGGATCGGGACGGTGAAGCCCGTCGGGCGGCCCTTGAGCGCGGATCATGGCTGAGGCTCAGGTGGGTCTTGGCCATGCACATCGGCAGTTCGTCGAAGCCCAGCTTGGTGTACAGGGCGATCTTCTTCTCGGCTTCTTCGGAGTATTCCACGCCGTCAGCGCCGTAGATTTCCTTGGCAGATGGTTTCGATCTTCTCTTTGATCTGGTGCCCTTGAGCGGGTACAGGAATTTGAAGTCGCTGGGTTTTTCGCAGGCAGCGACCACAGCTTCGGCCAGGGCTGTGGCGCCCTGCGCCGCCTTCCATCCAGTGGCGGGAGACGACTGCATCTTCGGCGCCGGCTTCGATAGCGCCTTTGCGCACCAGTTCGACCTCGGCCTGGGTGTCGTCCTTGAAGCTGTTGACGGCCACAACCACCGGGATGCCGAAGCGCTTGGCATTCTTGATGTGGGCCTGCAGGTTGCCCAGACCGGCTTCAAGCAGTTCCAGGTTCTCTTCGGTGTATTCCGGGGCCAGCGGTGCGCCGGCCTTGACAGCCGGGTCCGCCGCCGTGCATCTTGAGCGCGCGCACGGTGGCAACCATCACCACGCAGTTGGGGATCAGGCCGGAGTAGCGGCACTTGATGTCGAAGAACTTCTCCATGCCAATGTCGGCGCCGAAACCGGATTCGGTGACCACGTAATCGGCCAGCTTGAGGGCGATCTTGTCGGCGACGATGGAGCTGTTGCCGTGGGCGATATTGGCAAAGGGCCCGGCGTGCACGAAGGCGGGCGTGCCTTCCAGGGTCTGCATCAGGGTGGGCATGATGGCGTCCTTCATCAGGACGGTCATGGCGCCGGCGCAGCCGATATCTTCGGCGGTGACGGCCTCGCCAGCCTTGCTGGTGGCGACCACAATATTGCCAAAGCGCTCGCGCATATCGGCCAGGTCGGTGGTCAGGGCCAGGATGGCCATGATCTCGCTGGCGACGGTGATGTCGAAACCGGTCTCGCGGGTGAAGCCCGTTTCTCTGCGGGCCTTGACCGATGGTGATGCCGCGCAGCATGCGGTCGTTGATGTCGACCACGCGGCGCCAGGTCAGGGTTTCGGGGTCGATGTCCAGGCGCACGAAGCGGGAGATCTCTTCTTCGGTCAGGTCGTTGGGATCGGTCTTGTCGATGCCCAATTTCTTCAGTCGCTTGAGCATCGGCAGGGCGAATTTCCGGCTGCCATCCTTGGCGGGCGGGCACAGGCGGTTGAAGAGGGCTTCATCGCTCTGGCGTGGACTCGTGGTACATGCGCGTATCGATGGCCGCGGCCAACAGGTTGTTGGCTGCCGTGATGGCGTGAATATCGCCTGTCAGGTGCAGGTTGAAATCTTCCATGGGAACAACCTGGCTGTAGCCGCCGCCGGCTGCGCCGCCCTTGATGCCAAAAGTCGGGCCTTGCGAGGGTTGGCGGATGCAGGTGAACACGTTCTTGCCCAGGTGAGCGCCGAGCGCTTCACTCAAGCCAACCATGGTGGTGCTTTTGCCCTCGCCCAGGGGGGTCGGGGTGATGGCGGTCACATCGATGTACTTGCCATCGGGCACATCCTTGAGCCGGTCGAGGATCTCCAGGCGAACCTTGGCTTTGTAGATTTCCGTAGAGTTCCAGCTCTTCTGGAAGAATACCCACCTCTTCAGCGATTTTGGCAACATTTTTGATGTTGGGCTGTTGAGCCTGGGCGATCTCGATGTCTGTTGGGACGGGCATCAGGGTTTCAAGTGGGACGGGTGTAAAATCGATCTTACTGTTTCTGTATTTAGACATATTCTGCTCCCTTTATAGTGAGTCAATATACTCCATTTTCCAGGATTTTCGATTTTTGTGCAAGAGACGTATTTCCCCGTTTGTTGTGCATTGTGTCACAATCTCTGTATTGTTCTAAGGCTCGATCAGCGTGCCAAGATGCTCTCCCAACAGCGCTTTCCCAAATTTCCAGGATGTTTCGCCGGAAAAAATCTGGATTGTCAACCCGGGGATGCATTCAGCAAGCTCCAGCATTTGCCTGACTTTGGACTCCATCCCGCCAGTGACGTCTGCTCCCGGTGGCTTTTCCTGTACTCTGCCGGATCTCGTCGAAGGATTTACGCGTCAGCTTCTGGACCCGATGCTTGCGTGCCGGAAAATCAGCCCAGACCCCCTCCTCAAGCCCTGCCAGCAAAATCCGCTGTGGACGCAGTTCCCGCGCCAGGTACTCAAACAATTCCTCGGTGGATAGGATCGTCCCGCCTTTTGCTCTGTCGAAAGATAACATCCCCATGCACTACAGGCAAGATACCTTTCTCCAGTGCATACTCGATTTGGGACAAATCCCACTCTGCTACCTGTCCGTTCTCAGACCACACACTGGCCGCCGGGGAAAACGTCATCGCCGGGAAGTCCAGCCTCATGCAGCGCCTGGATGACATAGCGGTTGAGCGTTGTTGCCTGGTACCATACTTCGGCAAAGCCATTCCAATAGTTGCCCTCCTCCGGCTCCCCCCATTTGCGGAGCAAATGGGGGGAGTGCCCCGAAGGGGCGAGGGGGGCTGGGTCCCCATCCCTCGTCCCATACTTCTTCGCCGCCGTATGCCCAAAGGAGCCGGAACCATGCCCCAGAACCAGGAGCAGGTTCGGGCGAGTCTGAAGCGCGTGTTTGATCTGGGCTGCCAGGTCAGCCAGCTCATCCAGCCGGGCTGTATAAGGCTGCGTTTTGTCCGTGATCAGCGATCCGCCGAGTTTGAGAAAGACTAATTCCTGCATAAGCCTGTTTTACCACAGACTGAATTCCGTCAATGGTGCTTGACTTAGACAAGAGAAAGTTGTATAATATGTCGTGACGCGACATGTTGTGGAGCGATATATATGGACAGATGATCAAATCTCAAAGATGCTGAAACTGACGCGAACTTTGTTTTTTATCAATGCGGCTGTGTGGCTGATTTTTGGTATATCGAGCCTGCTTTTCCGGGCGCTGACGAAGGTACCCTGACGCGCTGGGTGATTACGGCCATGATGATTGCCAATGCCATTGTCATGATCTGGTTTGGCGTGATGATCGTCAGCGGGCGAAATTGGATGTTTTTCCTGGCGATCCTGTACATGGCGCTCAATGTCGTGCTTTCCATTACCGACCAGTTTGGGTGGATCGATGCCCTTATTTTGTTGCTCAATCTTATGTGTGTTGGGGATGTTGTTCGTTACCAGGCATCGGATGAATCAGACCGCCAGAGCATCTTCAGGAGAGTTGTAAACGTTATGGACTATCAAGATAACTTACCGCTTTCCGAAGCTGTTTTCTTCATTCTGCTCAGCCTTTCGCCGGAGACCGAAGCATGGCTATGCCATCATGAAAGATGTCCAGGCGCTTAAGCAATCGCGCGTCAGCCTGAGCACCGGGACTTTGTACGGCGCGTTGAAACGGCTACTGGATGGAGGCTGGGTGAGGCGCGTGGATGAAGGGCGGGATGAGTCTGGCCGCGAACGCAAATCCTATGCGCTTACGCAATTGGGCAAGGGCATCTTGGAAGCTGAAACAGCCCGGATGCAAAACCTGGTCATAGCGGCGCAAAAACGCTCAACAGCCGGAGGGCGTCATATGAACATGATCATCAACCGCTTATCACGCATTTCTATGCTTTTTTGACGGTCTTGTATCCGTATGAGATTTCGTCAAGAATTTGCGAGCGAAATGCAGGTTGTATTCCAGGAGAAATTGATTGCAACAAGTAAAACTGGCAAATGGGCTTTGTGGCGCGGTTTTTGGAAAGAACTGCGCGGTTTGCCCATGGCTATTTTGACGGAATACTGGTTTGCCTTTCGAGATACCTTTGGGAGGGGCATCATGTTTCTAATTACGGAAGATAAATCCTGGCGGATCGAAGATCGACGCGATGCGATCATCGCATCCCTGCCGCCTGTGATGATGGGGTTTGGCATTGCGCTGGGGGCGCTGGTCATTTGGGAGCCCTGGTATACGATCCCGCGCTGGCGCCTGATGACAGGCTTTGCCATTATGATGCTTCCCGGCCTGATCATTGGGCTGGGTGGATTATGGGCTTTGATAAAGCGCGTTCCCCCCTGGGGCCATACCTGGATCGGCGCGACTGGGATGGGCCTGGTTTTGTTCGTAAAAACGATAGCGGAAGAACGTGCTGACTTTGGGCTCCCCATGATCTCACCTGTGATGGATAATGTCATAGCCATAGTTCTCTTGATCGGAATTGCTGTGCTCATAGGTGTTTCCGCCTGGCAAGGATGGCGCCACGCCGGGATGGTTAGCCTCGGTTTTGCATCCATGGCTGGGATGGCATCCTTCTCTATGGCGACGGCTGCTCCGTTCAATCGTTATGACCTGGCCTTGTTGGCAGCTCCCGTTGGTTTGATCATGGCTTCGCTGATATATCTATTCGTCCGCAAAGGGGATGGAGGGCGTGTTATCGCTATCCTTGTATTTGGGGTGATGAACGCTGCCGTATTTCTTTATCGTTGCCAGCATATGGAATTTACCCGAAGGAAGTCCATCGCCGGTCATCCCATTCCTGATTGTGCTGACCGGTGCTTTGTTGGTCGGTCCGATCGCTGGACTGATTGGCAGGCCTGTACGCAGGGTGATACAAGGATCTTGAGATTAGCCTTTCTGACGAAAAGCACCCGGCCCGGGTGCTTTTTTATATCGGGGGGTTAGATGCTATAATCGGCTCCAAGGTCTGCATGGATATTCGGGTTGGAATCAGCATCGCGGTTGCACTTATCATTTTATTTGCTTTATTGAGTTTTCGTGCTGGTATTCGCTCAATACAAGCTGGTCGTTCCATTAGCTATTTCCAGGCAAGGCGAAAGAAAATAAACCAGGGTTGGCGGACGCTTGGAGTGGGGATAGTCATGCTTTTTCTGGCTGGATACCTGGCACTCTTTGGAGAAGACGCCGCTGGTCGATATGAAATGCCGGCCATTCCCATGCCGTTTTTGACTGTGCAGGCTACCCCGCTTGATACTGCTCGGCCATTACCGACTCCAACGCCCCGTATCTTTGATACCCCAACTCTCAAACCCACAAGCACTAGGACCTCGACCCCAACTGAGATCACGAGATTCTGTTAATGCTCCTTCTTCAACTGCGACGTTCACTTCTACAAACACCCCGACCAAAACTCCCACAAAGACCCCAACAGAAAAACCAACCACTACGCCTTCTCATACCCCATCAGTAACGCCAACAGATACGCAGCAATCCAGGGCTGCTTCGGCACCCGAAGGAACACCTACCAGGACACAGACAGTAACGTACACTCCTTCATTAACCCCGACTAACACACCCACGAAGACCAATACACCGACACGGACGCCAACGACTACTAACACGCCATCTATAACGCCGACAAAAACTGCTACAAAAACTTCAACGCCAAGCCCGACGCCAACACGGACATCAACAGCAACTCAAACATTTACACCTACTGACACCCCCACTCAAACTGATACCCCCACTTCCACTCCGACCGGAACTCCGTCATCAACACCGACAAATACAAAAACGCCTACTGCTACCTATACCTCGACAAATACACCGACACCTACAACTACATTTACCCCAACACAAACATTTACGCCTACTAGCACCCCAACTCAAACCAATACCCCTACTCCCACGCGCACGCCCTTATGGGAGAAAGCCACAGTTTATTTCACTGATATAAATCGAATAGCATTGGAAGATCCACCCTATGAAGTTGGCGTAATCCGGTACATTTCAACATCAGAAAACCCTGTAACAGCCATATTGGATCAATATTTCAAGGGAACCGGGGGTACGGAAAAGAGTCAGGGTTTGGAGCCTGTATATAGTGGATTTACAGGCTACAGCAAGGTTGTGTTTGCTGAGGGTGTCATTCATGTTTATCTGCGCGGCAATTGTCAATCGAATAAAGAGCTATATACGATTGCTCAACCGCTAACAACAAATCTAAAGCAGTTCCCTGATGTTCAATATGTCAAGATCTATGATCAGGACGGCATCACACAAGATCCAATTGGAAAGACTGATTCGATCCCTCCTTGCCTGGATCCGTTTTACGTGCCCAGTCCAACCCCGACAAATACTCCCACTCCGACACTCACCCTTACTCCTAGCAAGACCAGTACACCGCTACCGACCGCGACCAAAACTGCAACCGCGACAACGACACCTTCAAGCACCCCGACCGAGACACCTACGCCCAGTAGCACCCCGACAGAGACGTCCACGCCGACCAGCACCCCCACAAATACAGCCACGGCTACACTGACGCCTTCAAGTACGCCAACGGAGACAATTACCCCGACCAGTACATTCACGCCACAGCCAACAAGCACACTAACCTACACACCAACGAACACGGCTACAAAGACTGCAACGCCGACAAAAACCTTGACAGCGACTAGTACGGCCACACCGCGTCCGACGCGCACGCCAACATCAACGTCCACGCCCAGCCAGACACCAACCCCCTCGCGCACGCCGACAGCGACGAACACGCCCTTGTTCGTTGAGCAGATGGTCTACTTCACCGATAACAACCGTCTTTTGAACGGGCAGTTCCCATATGAAATGGGCGTGGAGCGTACCATATCGTCGTCAGCCAATCCGATCGGGGCTGTGCTGGATGAGTTCTTCAAGGGTCCGAGCTACACGGAACGGGAACGCGGCCTGACGCTTATCTCAAATGGGTTCACAGGCTACAGCAAGATGGAGTTCTCCGAAGGGATCGCCAGGCTGTACCTGAACGGGAGTTGTCAATCGACAGGAGTGTTGTACAGCATTGCGCAGCCCTTGATGACCAACTTGAAGCAGTTCCCTGAGATCAAATATGTCAAGATCTACGACCAACACGGTTTGACGCAGAACCCGTTGGGTCGCATCGATTCAACGCCGGTCTGTCTGGATCCATCTTTCACACCCAGTCCCACGCCGACGTTCACACTGACGCCGACAAATACTGCCACTCCAACGCTGACCCCGTCAAGCACACCGACCTATACGCCAACGAACACAGCCACACAAACAGCGACGGCAACCCAAACCCCGTCGCCGACCCCAACTGAAACATCGACGCCGAGCAGCACCTCGACGAATACAGCTACGGTGACGCTGACGCCTGACCGCCGACGAAACATACTTCAACCAGCACATCCCCCCCCCCCCCCCAGCCACCGCAACCAGACAGTCATCGACCCCGACGGAAACGTTCACGCCAAGCAGCACCCCGACAATAAGCAACCGCAACATTGACGAACACATCTATCTTCAACCAGCACATCCACGCCGCGCCCAACGGCCACACCGACCTACACGCCAACGAATACAGCCACGAAGACTGCCACACAGACATATACATCAACACCCACACAGACTCCCACGAAGACGTACACACCAACAGCAACCTACACCCCCAGCCAAACGTCGACGCCCTCGCGCACACCGACAGCGACGAATACGCCCTTGTTCGTCGAGCAGACGGTCTACTTCACCGATAATAAGCGTCTGATGAACGGGGAGTTCCCCTACGAGACCGGTGTCAAGCGCAGGGTATCGTCGTCAGCGAACCAGATCGGGGCGGTGCTGGATGCTTTCTTTGAGGGTCCGAGCTATACTGAACGTCAAGATGGCTTGGCTTTGATCTCGAATGGATTTACGGGTTACAGCAAGATAGAGTTCTCCGAAGGGATCGCCCGACTGTATCTGAACGGGAGTTGTCAGTCAACAGGAGTGGTGTACAGCATTGCGCAGCCCTTGATGACCAACTTGAAGCAATTCCCTGAGATCAAGTATGTCAAGATCTACGATCAACACGGTTTGACGCAGAACCCGTTGGGTCACATCGATTCAACGCCGATCTGTCTGGATCCATCCTTCACACCCAGTCCCACGCCTACGTTCACACTGACGCCGACAAACACTGCTACTTCAACGCTGACGCCGTCGAGCACACCGACCTATACGCCAACGAACACGGCCACACAGACAGCAACGTCAACCCGGACCCCGTCGCCGACCCCAACTGAAACAGCTACGCCGAGCAGTACCCCGACGGGTACAGCAACGGCGACATTGACACCCTCGAACACGTCGACAAAGACATTTACCCCGACTAGCACGTCCACGCCGCGCCCGACACGTACGCCGAGCAGCACACCAACAAACACGGCTACGAAAACCTCTACGCCGACGGATACCCCAACAAAAACACCCACAGCAACGCAAACTCCGTCATCGACCCCAACAGAGACAGCTACGCCGAGCAGCACGCCAACGAATACGGCAACGGCAACACTGACACCCTCGAATACGCCGACGGCGACATTGACCGCGACCAACACGTCAACACCGCGTCCAACACGTACACCGACCTACACGCCAACGAACACGGCCACTAAGACGGCAACGGCAACGAGTACGCCTACACAGACAGCTACAGCAACCAGGACCCCGTCATCGACCCCGACGGAAACATTCACACCAAGCAGCACCCCGACGAATACAGCAACCGCAACATTGACGCCTTCGAACACACCGACTGAAACATATACTTCAACCAGCACATCCACGCCGCGCCCAACGACCACACCGACCTACACGCCAACGAATACAGCCACGAAGACTGCCACACAGACATATACATCAACACCCACACAAACTCCCACGAAGACGTACACACCAACAGCAACCTACACCCCCAGCCAAACGCCGACGCCCTCGCGCACACCGACAGCGACGAATACGCCCTTGTTCGTCGAGCAGACGGTCTACTTCACCGATAATAAGCGTCTGATGAACGGGGAGTTCCCCTACGAGACCAGTGTCAAGCGCAGGGTATCGTCGTCAGCGAACCAGATCGGGGCGGTACTGGATGCGTTCTTTGAGGGTCCGAGCTACCTGGAACGGGAACGTGGCCTGACGCTTATCTCAAATGGGTTCACAGGCTACAGCAGATTGGAATTCTCGGAGGGCATAGCCAGGCTGTATTTGAACGGGAGTTGTCAGTCAACCGGAGTGGTGTACAGCATTGCGCAGCCTTTGATGTCCAACTTGAAGCAGTTCCCTGAGATCAAGTATGTCAAGATCTACGATCAACACGGTTTGACGCAGAACCCGTTGGGTCGCATCAATTCAACGCCGATCTGTCTGGATCCATCCTTCACACCCAGTCCCACGCCGACGTTCACACAGACCCCAACAAACACAGCCACCCCGACGGTAACGCCGTCGAGCACATCGACCTATACGCCAACGAACACGGCCACACAGACAGCAACGTCAACCCGGACCCCGTCGCCGACCCCAACTGAAACAGCTACGCCGAGCAGTACCCCGACGGATACAGCAACGGCGACATTGACACCCTCGAACACGCCGACAAAGACATCTACCCCGACCAGTACATCCACGCCGTTGCCGACGAGCACACCGACGAACACGGCGACCTCGACGAGTACATCGACAAAGACAGCGACAGCAACCCAAACCCCGTCATCGACCCCGACGGAAACGTTCACGCCAAGCAGCACCCCGACGGATACAGCTACGGCGACATTGACGCCTTCGAACACGCCAACAAAGACACACACTGCGACCAGCACGTCCACACTGACCTACACACCAACAAACACAGCCACAAAGACGGCGACCGCAACATTGACGCCTTCGAATACACCGACTGAGACATCTACTCCAACCAGCACATCCACGCTGCGGCCAACGAACACAACTACGAAGACCGCGACCGCGACGAGATACACCTACAAAAACAGCGACAGCAACCCGGACCCCGTCGTCGACCCCGACGGAAACGTTCACGCCGAGCAGCACCCCGACGAATACAGCCACGGCGACGTTGACACCCTCGAGTACACCGACCTACACACCAACGAACACAGCCACGAAGACGGTGACAGCAACTCAGCCCCCCCGTCATCTACGCCAAGCACACGAATACAGCTACGGCAACATTGACGCCCTCGAACACACCGACGAAGACACATACCGCGACCAGCACATCCACGCCGCGACCGACGAGCACACCGACCTTCACGCCAACGAACACAGCCACGAAGACTGTAACCGCGACAAGTACGCCGACAAAGACAGCACAGCAACCCAAACCCCGTCATCGACCCCGACGGAAACGTTCACGCCAAGCAGCACCCCGACAAATACAGCGACGGCGACATTGACGCCTTCGAACACGCCAACCAAAACTTCGACTCCAACCAGCACATCCACGCCGCGGCCGACGAGCACACTGACCTTCACGCCAACAAGCACAGCCACGAAGACTGTAACCGCGACAAGTACGCCGACAAAGACAGCTACAGCAACCCAAACCCCGTCATCGACCCCGACGGAAACGTTCATGCCAAGCAGCACCCCGACAAATACAGCGACGGCGACATTGACGCCTTCGAACACGCCAACCAAAACTTCGACTCCAACCAGCACATCCACGCCGCAACCGACGAGCACACCGACCTACACGCCAACGAACACAGCCACGAAGACTGTAACCGCAACGAGTACGCCGACAAAGACAGCGACAGCAACCCAGACCCCGTCATCAACCCCGACGGAAACGTCCACGCCGAGCAGCACCCCGACGAATACAGCGACGGCGACATTGACGCCTTCGAACACGCCGACGGAAACATCTACCCCGACCAGCACATCTACACCGCGACCAACGAGCACACCGACCTTCACACCAACGAACACGGCTACGAAGACTGTGACCGCAACGAGTACACCGACAAAGACAGCGACAGCAACCCAGACCCCGTCATCGACCCCGACGGAAACGTCCACGCCGAGCAGCACCCCGACAAATACAGCGACGGCGACATTGACGCCTTCGGGCACACCGACTGATACATCTACTCCAACCAGCACATCCACGCCGCGGCCGACACGCACACCGACCTACACGCCGACAAAAACATCGACAGCAACCCAGACATCGTCGCCGACCCCGACTGAAACATACATACCGAGCAATACCCCGACGAATACTGCTACAGCGACGTTGACACCTTCGAACACACCGACGGAAACTTCTACCCCGACCAGACACGGCTACGGCAACGCTGATACCCACGAGTACGCCAACGCGAATCCCGCTGCCCACTGCCACCAGCGTGGATTGTGATCGCGCAATTTTTGTGGATGATATTTCGGTGCCGGATGGTTCGTTATTTGGTCCGGGAGAAACGTTTATAAAAACCTGGCGATTGCGCAATGACGGTGATTGCACCTGGACAACAGACTATCGTGTGGTTTTTGTTGATGGTGATCGAATGAGCGCACCGGTATCATTTGCTCTCCCAAGGAGTGTGGCTCCGGATCAGACAATTGATATCGGTATCAGGTTGAGGGCGCCGATTGAAGTCGGTAGTTACCGTGGCAGTTTCAAGTTGGAGAATGATGCGGGTATCCTGTTTGGTATTGGAAAAGGTAAAGCTGATCCGTTCTGGCTGGAGATTAAGGTTCAGCAATCCATTACTACGTTCGATTTTGTTGATAGCTACTGTTCAGCAGAATGGCTGAGCGGCGCGGGGTCTTTGCCTTGTCCAGGACGCGATGGAAGCGTTCGGGGTTTTGTTCGCAAAATAAATAATCCAAGTTTGGAAGATGGCACAATTTATACTAGTCCCGGTTTGCTGGCTTCCCCTCAAAGGGTAGAAAACGGATATATCATGGGCATTTATCCCTCCTATCGTGTGCGGGAAGGCGATCACTTTCAATCCATTGTCAACTGTGAAGCAGATGCGCTAGATTGCTTTGTAGTATTCCGGTTGGATTATCAAATTGGATCGGATGCTGTTCAAACACATTGGGCATTTGTGGAACAATATGAAGGGATATTCTATCAAGCCGACATTGATCTAAGCCCACTGGCTGGGCAGGATGTTAATTTTATTCTCTCAATGCTTGCGGTAGGGTCAGCTGAGGGTGATCGTGCGATTTGGGGTGCACCACAAATCGTTCATAAGTTTGATATTCCTACAACCACTCCAATTTCTTTATATCCATTATTCAAAGACAGATAAATACAGCAGGTATTTGAAATTTCCAAGCATGATTTGCACATGCTATAATCGAATCAATGGATATTCGTGCGGGAATCATCACCACCATCATTTTGGCTGTGTTGGCTTCCTTCCTTCTCCTTCGGGTTGGTATTCGATCTATTCAATCAGCACGTAAGTTGACATTTTATCGCCTACGACAGCAACGAATGTCAGGTGGATGGCGAATGCTTGGGAGTGGTGTTCTCTCTTGCTCTTTGCGGCCTGGTTGGGGCGGTTTGGAGAGCCGGTGGCCTACCGATATTTTCCGCCTTCACCCACGATAACGTTATCACCAACCATTACCACTATCCCAACGATAACTTTGTCACCAACGATCACGTTGACACCTACGATCACCGACACACCTTCTATAACCGATACACCAACTATCACGCCTACACCCTATGTTCCGCCGGCCATCGAGGCACTCTTTGACAGTGTTGTCACACCCAACCCGGATGCAGTTTTTAGCCCGCTGCAGTTTTCAACTGTCTATGACAATTTCGAATGTGTGGCGCCATCCACAACCTTTGTCAACCCCGTCCGCTAGATGACAGCATGTTTCTCATACAACAACATGCAACCCGGCGTGCAATGGACGGCCTTGTGGTATCGTGGGAACGAGTTAGTGCATTATGAAACCCTGCCCTGGGACGGGACAACCGGCGGCCTTGGATATTCAGAGTGGACACCCCCTCCGGATGTGTGGCAGCCAGGTACGTATTATGTCCAGGTTTTTGTGGGCCTGGAATGGAAGGTGGTCGGTCAGTTTATTGTTTCAGGGTGAACCGCCTACACCTGTACCCAGTATGACCCCCAGCGCAACAGTTGCGCCTGCATTTACAGATACGCCGTTGGCAGTACAAGCCCAAACACAGACACCTTTTCCCACCATAAACACTACAACCACACCTTGAAATTAAACTCATGGAGCAGATATGTCAACAAACGCCTATTTCAAGACTATTACCCCGATCACATGGCACATTGTTATGGCTGCGGACGCCTGAACGAGCACGGCCACCAGATCAAAAGCCTTTGGGATGGGGATGAATCGGTCTGCTATTTTGACCCTAAACCCTATCACACTGCCATTCCAGGATATGTGTATGGCGGACTGCTGGCCTCGTTGATCGACTGTCACGGTACGGGCACAGCCGCGGCTGCCGCCTACCGCGAAGCGGGTCGAAAAATGGACAGCGAGCCTGCTCTCCGTTTCCTGACTGGCTCCCTGCATGTGGACTATCTCAAGCCTACGCCAATGGGTGTCACTCTCGAGATCCGCGGCAAAGGTTAAGGAAGTAAAAGGTCGAAAAGTTGTGATTGAAGAATGGATTATTGCCAACGGTGATCGTCACTGTGCGTGGCGAAGTTGTTGCTGTGCAGGTGCCTGAGCAACTGGTCACCGAATTGCTTGAAAACACAGGGAAATAACAAAAACCGCCGGGAGACCGGCGGTCAATTTTTACCTTGAAAAATAGGATCGCATGGGGGTGAAGTAGAAATCCTCCCAGCCTTGTTTGTAACCCTCTCCCTGACCATCTGGAATTTCTGTATGGGTTAGGGTGATCTTCGTTCCATCCATGACTTCTTCGAGCAGGATTTCCACGCGCGAGTCGGGACTATCTTCCGGGAATTCACTTGTCCGCCAGGCCTGGATGATGCGACGATTCGGCTCTGTTTCAAGCGTCTTGCCCCAGATGTAACCATCCCAGGCTTTGAACGTTCTGCCGCTTCCTCCCTCGACTTCGGCCTGGCTGCCGGTCATCTGGCTGTGTCCTTCACTCGAAAGCCATGCCTCGAATATCTGATCAGGCGCAGCGGGTAGAACTGTTGAAACAGTAAAAGATTCCATGGTTACCTCTAAATATTTTTTCTCCTTTGAGTAACGGCCAATGCCTTGGCAATTTGTGCAGCCAGGCGGGCATTGTTCAACAGTAACGACAGATTGGTGCGCAGCGATCGTCCGCCGGTTAATTCGTTGATGCGCTGAAGCAGGAAGGGGGTCAGATCTTGACCGCGTATCTTCTTGTCAATCGCTTCCTTTGAGGCCTGGGCAATGATACGGGTCCATCTCATATTTTGGGATTGCATCCTCGGCGGGTAGCAGGATTGGTCACCAGGATGGCGCTTTGCATATCCCATCTCCCAATGTGTCTGTGCCAGCTTTATAATTTCATCCGGTGTATCCAGCTCTCACACTGACTTTCAGTCCGCTTTCGCGTGAGTAGAAAGCCGGGAAGTCATCCGTCTGATAGCCGACCACAGGAACGGACATGGTTTCGAGATATTCCAATGTGGCAGAAAGGTCAGGATGGCTTTTGCACCGGCACAAACCACGATCATGCGGGATAGATGCCAGCGCTTGCAAATCGGTTGAAATGTCGAAGCGAGATTCTCTGTGAACGCCGCCAATTCCACCAGTGGCAAACACCTTGATCCCGGCTTCTGTGCAGCGAACATGGTCCCGGCAACAGTGGTCCCGCCGTTGTCCTCCTTTACGGGCGGCGGTGGCAAAGTCGCGCTTACTGATTTTGCGTGGATTGGGTACGTTTGCCAGTTCTTCCAATTCGCTTTCGCTCATCCCAATACGGACTTTGCCATTCAACACCCCAACGTAGCGGCGTAGGCGCCCTCACCACGTACAGCGTATTCCATGTCACGCGCCAATGACAGGTTCTGCGGGCGAGGCAATCCATGAGTGATCACGGTCGATTTCAATGCCACAATGGGTAGAGCAGAACTCTTTTGCACGTGTTAATTTCAGGAGAAGTTAGTGGAATTTGTGATTGTGGCATGATTAACGAGAAGTTGATCGTAGAGATCCTCAAGGGATAAGATCGGGATAAACACTTCCCGGATGTCGCAGTGTTAATGATGCTGCTGATACACCCAGGCGAATGGCATCGTCCAGTTCGATATCATTGAGCAGTGCGAACAGAACGGCGGCTGTCATGGCGTCACCTGCTCCAGTTGGGTCGCTGATGCGGCGTGCGGATGGCTGAGATATGTCCGGTTGTTTCCGAGGTAGCATAGACCACGCCATATTCTGCCAATGTGACCAATGCGATGCGCACACCCTGGTTGACAAGGCTGCGTGCAGCTTCCATGGCCGCATCCCGATCAGAAGCTTCAAATGAGAGATCGGTCAGCACCCCCGCTTCCTTGACTGTTTGCGGTGACCAGATAGTATTTTGGCAGAAATTTTACAAGCCGTTCTGCCAGTGTGAATGCCGCTGTATCGGCACAAATCGGGATATTGGCGCGCCTTGCCAGGCTGCTTGCAGTCCGCAGGGTTTTGACCGGTAGGTTCGCATCCACGAATACCATGCTGGCTGACTTGAATAACGCTTCCTGCTCTTTCAAATAACTTGTAGTGATTTCTTCCAGTAAGCGCATATCATCGACGGCGAACTGCAGCATCCCATTTTCGTCCACTATCCCCATATAATATCCGGTCGGATATGCCTTACTCCGAAGGACGGCGGAAACATCCACACCTGCTTCGGCTGTGTATTCCAGGATTTCATCGCCGCTGCTTGTCTTCTCCCACAACGGTAATCAGCCGCACAGGTTGGCCCAATCGCGCCAGATTTTCGGCCACATTGCGGGCCACGCCCCCGTATGAGCGGCGGATCCGCGCCGGGTTCGAGGTAGCAGGCTTGAGTTCCGATTCGAGGCGCCCGACCACGTCCATCCCGGCTGCGCCCAGCACGAGAACGGGCTGTCCTGAATCAATGGTGGGAAAGCTGTCCTTCATTCCTTGAGTTATACCAGACTTAACGATTGTCTTTTAGAAAACGGTCAATGGCACGCTGGAGCAATTCTGCCCGGTCAGCATTAGGTGCATTATCGCGTTCGTATTCGATTAAGCGTTCCACGCGTTCGGAATCGTGACCGGTTTTTTGCATGAGATCTTGATACAGCTCTTCTTCATCCGGCGGGATGGGAGGCGTGGATGGTACTCCCGTGGCGGAACCTGACTTCGAGCTTGACGGCCCGGACGTTGGGCCTGCTCTCCCTACCCAATGCTTGATTCCCAGGACGTCTTCAATATGTTGGATTCCTGCGCGTACAGATGTCGGTACTAGCTTATTGCTTTTCGTGAGCAGGTCAACGGTTTCGATCAGTTGTTCGCGGTAAGCGATCAACAGGTCTTGAATGGTATCTTTATGTTCTCGCCCCGCGTTTTTTTGGAAGCGCGCCAATGGGGTACTCTGGATCAGGCGTAATGTCTGTTGGAGCTGCGCTTCTTGTCGCAATTCTTTTATTTCGGTATCACTGCCTCGCGCAAGATTTTCACGGCTGAGTTGCCAGGCTTCAAGATGTTTCCCGGTGATAATTTCATCTGTAATTCTGTTAGGCATTTTCCAGGTGCCCACACCGATCCAGCCCAACTCAACACCACGCTTGCTGGCGTTCTTGGTGAAGTCTGTGGCGAATTGACTGAATAGGTTGCTGACAGTGTGCCGCGCCCGAAAATCAGGTGGGGGCGGCACAGGGCGCGGTTCAAGCTCATCGTCGTCGCCGATAACTGCCTGGCCTGCTTGCACAATGTCATCTTCTCTCTGACGGGCGTGCTCTATTTCGGGCGAGCCAATGCTGGCCAGGTACTCAGCCAGAGGGTGCTTGTTCATGAAGCCACCCAGCTCTCCACGGATCAAACCCTGGATCGTGCCTGTCCAAGATGCAGGAGGTTCCGATGGGTTTGGCCCGTCCAGATTGACGCGCGAGGCTTGCCCATAGACTAACGATTTGATGGCTTCTTCACTGTATGGATGCGGACTTTCTGTGCCGGGTTGTTTGCCCTCGCGCCAGACGCTGAAGACTAAACGCACATCCGTGGTGCCAACCGGAACACCGTCCAGGCTGCGGCTTTTCACATCCAGCGGTTCTGTGTATTGATCGCGCAGGTCAATGGCCTGGCGGAAGCGCTCGAACCCTTCCAGCTTGACCTTGCCTTTAACCGTTGGGCCGATGACGCGCGGTTTCCCATTGGGCTTCTCGAACAGCGCGGCCGTATCCAGTTCGACCACAACCTGTCCTGGCCCGCCGATTAAAGCGATTGGGGAATTCTTATCCTTATCTACAATTTCGCCCTTGCCAATACGAATGCTCTTACGGCTGCCGGTAAGCGCCACCTGGCGGATGAACTCGCGCGCGATTTCTATCTGTTCAAGTTCAAAGATATCAGCCAGGTATCTGGCCGCGGATTGTAAAGCGATGATATAGGGCAGCAGGAACACAGGCAGCAGACGCAGTGTTTGGGGAGCCAGGATTGCGCCAAATGCAAAGTTGAAAAAATTGGTAAAGGTATCTGGATTGGTCTGCGCAAAGCTTGAATTAAAAATGTACCGGAACAAGCGCTGTAGCTCTGCCACCCAGGAAATCAGGGGATGAGCGCGTAGGGTAAAGATAAATCCAATTGCTAGGAACAGGAACATAATGGCTTGATTGCGCCGTTGTGAGCCTTTAACCGTCAGTTCAAAAGCTTTATTCAGAACACAGTTGCCAAGCCGTTTCAGTTGTTCGCGGAAAATCCGCCCTTCTTTCTGCAATATGGTTTCAGGCTGTTTTTTGGGGACAGGAACGGTCATACGCTGTTCCTTTCCACCCACTGGATGAGTTCTTCCAGTTCTTCGCGTTCCATCCTGGCGCGGCGGTGCAGGCGGTCTTCCTTGACCAACTCATCGCGTGACCGCAGCATCAGGGTTTTGAGTGTATCCTTTTGTGTTACGGGTTTGTTCTTGAGCAGATTTCTGCTTAACGATAGAGCATACTTGAGGACAGCATCCACCTGCCCGCTCAGCTCCACAAACCCACGCAGGCGATCAATGCGATCACGTTCTGCTTTCGCACTGTCCAGCCAGGTGGTGCTCCACTGACGCACAAGCTGGTCTTCGATATTTGGATGGAAGCGCAAATTGCTCACGCTGGCAGCGAATACTTTAAGCCCACGTTGTTTGAGCAGCTCGTATTCAGAGCTTTCGAGTGTGCCTTCCCCGGGTTTGCCGTTGTCGTTTATAAAATCCACTTCGGCTTCGGTCATGCGCGCCTTGATCATGCGGTTGATGGTTTGTAATGCGGTTTCAGGTTCGGGTTCTTTTTTTCTGGTTCTGTCGGGTTTGGGAACTGCGGTGACGGACCTGATATCTTTCGCTTGCGATCTTTCGCATCGATCCACCCAGCGTGCCAGGATGATGTTCATTTCATGCAGCATGCCCGCGAGCGTTTTTTCCCAGCCACTGCTGGGGGTGACCGGCTCGAGCAGCGCCTTTGTGTCGTCCGGTACAGGTGCAGGAGTCGGAGGCTTTGGTTTTGGGCCAGGCTGGCCGGCTTCGAATAATTCAGCCAGGGTAAATTTCGACAAATACTCGCGCCACAGGTCGACAGCGATCAGCACCGGGAGTTGGTTCCAAGCAACCCGGCGACGAGGTGTATCGTTGGGTGCGCCTGGATTGATACCTTCGCCTGTGATGGCCTTGCGGACAGATTCTGGGTCATATCCAAAACGAGAACCGTCATCATCTCCTTTGGCTGGGTTCGCGTCAATTTGGAACATCACGCTGATGTTGGGAACGACCTCGATGCCATCGCGCGTCCGAGCGGAAACTTCCAGGCGGCGTTTTTGGATCTGGTTGAATTCGTCGTCGCTTTGACCTTCTTGTTTCGTTGCAAAGGGAGTGTCGGATTCGCGCGGACCAAGCCTGTGCACTTGGGGATGCAGGTCAACCGTTCCAGCGATGGATTCGCCCTTTTTTGTGAAATGCACGCCTGGCCCAATGGTTTTTTCATATTTTGCGGCGGTCCGCGTCACCGCAGCGCTGGCAGAATCCAGCCAGAGCACGCCAGGCCCCGTTTTCTTTTCCTCCCCGTAATACTTAATTTGTTTACCATCCCGTACGAAAATAGCCGGACCATGTCCACCCGACATATGTGCCAGCAGGCGGTCGAAGATCTTCTGGCGGTCACGGAAAGTGCGCACGGGCAAGACGAACTGTGCAAAGAAAGCCAACCAAACCAATAACCCAAGGGCAAATAGAATCACATCAACGAACATGTATACTATGCTATTTGCAAAACCACCCAGCCGACGTATCTGGATGAGGTAAACAATCCCCCAAAATAGAGTCCAGGAGAAAATATAAAACCAGGGTCTTTGATAGAAGCGGCGTTCGTCCATGTTCCTATGATTGTATAACAAAATTGGTTAAAACGGAAACGTTCATTCGAATTCATTCGGTTACAATCCAGCATATGTTACGCGTAGAATTCCACTGCCATACCATCTACTCAAAGATTCTCTCACCTCACCAGAGCGATTGGTTAAGGCCTGCCATCGCAAAGGCATCGACCGCGTGGTTGTGACCGACCACAACACGATTGCCGGGGCCCGCGCGGCTCAAGAACTGGATCCGGAACTTGTGATCGTGGGCGAAGAGATCAAGACGACCCGTGGTGAGATACTGGCATTTTTTGTGAGCGAGGAAGTTCCGGCTGGGTTAACGCCACAGGAAACGATTGCGCGTTTGAAAGATCAGGGAGCGTTTATCAGCGTCTCGCATCCGTTCGATATTTATCGGGGCGGTCATTGGGATGAGCGAGGATTTGCTGGAAATCCTTCCAGATGTGGACGCGATTGAGACGTTCAACTCACGCTGCTGGTCGCCTGAGTTCAATCGTCAGGCGCAGAGATTTGCGGAGGAGCATAATGTCCCTGGCACGGTCGGTTCGGATGCGCATGCAGCGCTCGAGCTGGGACGCGCTATCCTTTTGTTGGAGCAGTTTCAGGGTCCGGATGAGTTGCGGAAAGTCATCCGTAGGGGCATCCCGAAGGTGCGCTGGTCGCCGCCCTGGTTCCATTTTATTTCGCGTTTTGCGGTCATTCGAAAGGGGCTAAAGGTAAGTCTTGACACGAAAAATCAGCCGTGATAATCTTGCTCCCATCGTGCCCGGCTCGCCTGATGAGAAAGCGATACCAGGCGGACGGGCGAAATTTTTTATCTCAGCAGGAGAAAGATAGTATGTCTGACGATCGTTTCACCGGAACCGTCAAATGGTTCAATGCCACCAAGGGCTACGGCTTCATTGGCCGTGAAGATGGCGAAGATGTATTCGTGCATTTCAGCGCTCTCCAGATGGAAGGCTACAAGAAGCTCGAGGCCGAGCAGCAGGTAGAATTTTCTGTCGAGGATGGGCCGAAAGGCTTGCAGGCCGCTAACGTGGTATTGCTCTCGTAAGACCAAAGCCTGCTGGCTGACCGTTTTGCGAATTGGACAGGGTTGTCGTGAGATAACCCTGTTTTTTCTTGTTTGTGAGTGGCAAGGTTTTGTTGATTTTGCTGTTTTATAATATTGGTTATTACCCGTAACTTATTGTCGACGAATACGACTATGTTTATAAGGATATTCTATGGCTGTTAAAGATTTCTTTGGATCAGATGCAAGCCGTCGCCATGTTCTAGCCGCTGGTCATGTCGTACCGGATTCTTCCCGCTGCGTACAATGCGGGATCTGTAGTTATAACTGCCCGATCGAGATCGATGTGCGAGCACATGCCTGGCGGGGTGAGGCGATTAAGCATAATGAATGCCTGACGTGCGGTGAATGTGTGAGACGCTGTCCGCGCGGTGTGCTGCGGTTTGCTAAGACGGATCTGTTCGAGAGCAGGAAATCATGAAATATGTTGTCGTTGGTTCGGGTGTGGCGGGTTTAGCGGCTTGCGAAGCTATTCGTAGTCTGGATAAGATCGGAGAAATCTACATGCTGGGGGATGACCCGCATGGCTATTACTCCCGTCCCGGGCTGGCTTATTACCTGACGGGGGAGATGCAGGAGAAGGGATTGTTTCCTCGCACAAAAAAAGACTGGCAATCCCTGAAACTGAAATATAGAAAAGGGCGCGTAACGCGGATATTCCCTGAGGAACGCCAGCTTGAGGTAGATGATGGTTCACGCTTGGGATATGATCGCTTGTTGATCGCAGTCGGTGCGCAGGCTGTGCGCCTGAATGTGCCTGGCGCCGATCAAGAAGGCGTCCTCAAACTCGATCACATGGAAGATGCACGCCGCATCTTGAAGCTGGCGCGGCGCGGCAAGACAGCTGTGGTGGTAGGCGGTGGCATCACTGCTTTGGAACTGGTCGAGGGGCTGCTTTCACGCAAGGTAAAGGTACATTATCTACTGCGAGGCGACCGTTACTGGGGCAATGTGCTGGATGAACAAGAATCCAAGATCATCGAGCATCGTTTACTGGAAGATGGCGTGAAAATCCATCACCGTGCTGAATTAACCGAAGTGCTCGGTAAACGCGGACGCGTGCAGGGTGTGCGCCTGCTGGATGGTCGAACATTGCGTTGTAATATCCTGGCCTATGCGATTGGGATCCGTCCGCGGGTGGAGTTGGCACAGGAGGCGGGTTTAGCGATCGATCGCGGTATTTTGGCAAATGAATTTCTACAAACAAACAATCCAGATATTTATGTGGCCGGTGACGTAGCCCAGGTTTACGATGCGATGAGCGGGCGCTCGATCATTGATAGCCTGTGGGGGCCTGCACGTGAGCAAGGCTATGTAGCTGGGTTGAATATGGCAGGACAGGAAACTGCCTACGTAAAATCCCCTCCTTTCAATGTGACACGGCTGGCCGGGTTGACGACAACCATTATCGGCACCGTCGGAAGCGGTCAAGATGAAGACCTGGTGGGTATTGCGCGAGGTGACAGCGAAACCTGGCGAGACCTGCCAGAAGCCATCGTGGCACAAACGGGCTTCGAGGTCAATCGTCTACGGTTATTGGTGGGAGAGCGGAAATTGTTGGGCGCAATTGTTATGGGGGATCAAAAATTATCCTTTCCTTTGGAGAAGATCATTTCTGCTCAGGCGGATATATCTCCCATCCGGGATAAATTATTGCAACCGAATGCACCTATTGCCGATATCCTTGCTGATTTTTGGACAACATGGAGGGTACAACATGCTTCGTAATGCGATTGAACTGTGGCTGGCTTTTTTGGCAGCGATATTGATCACAGGCTTATATGCACTGGTCGTCATTTTTACCCGTGAAATACCCCCAGCTGCGGATTTGTTCGGTCATGGACTGGGAATCATCGGCTTTATTTTTATGCTGATGACCGAAATACTCTACAGTATTCGTAAGCGTTCGCGCAGTGCACGTTGGGGACGAATGTCTAGGTGGTTACAATTCCACATCTTTACTGGCCTGGTTGGGCCGTATATGGTTTTGTTGCATACTTCCTGGAAGTTCAACGGGCTGGCAGGTGTCACAACCTTATTGACAGTGATCATTGTTATCAGCGGATTTGTAGGGCGTTATATTTATACCCGCATCCCGCGCACGGCGGATGGCAATGTGGTCGAAGGCTCACTTTCTGCAGAAGCGCTCAAACAGGCGCGGCGCTTGATGGCGCTCTGGCATACGATCCATATCCCGATTGGAATGGCGCTTTTCACTGCTGCATTTGTGCATATTGGGGCGGCGTTATATTACGCTACCTTTTTACATTAGGGAGTGAGAAATGCAACGAAATAGTAGATTAGGTTGTTTGACTTTTTCTGGGATTCTTTCAGCTATGATTACCATACTGGCAATCGCAGGTGTCGCATCCGCAAGGGGCGGATTGCTGTATAACCCAGGACCTTTGAACTCCCAGGCCGGTGAAATTTTAGGTGGCGTCGCCTCGCATGCAGAAACTGGTGGGGAATGTAAAGCCTGTCACAGTGCCCCGTGGGATTCGACGACGATGGCAGATCTGTGTGTCAACTGTCATGGCGAAATTGCGCAGCAGATGCAGAGCATGGTCGCTTTGCATGGCTCGATATACCAGAACAATCCAAAACTGGAATGCCGTGATTGCCACCCGGAACACCGCGGTACAGATGCTTCGCTCACCGTCATGCAGGGTGGGGAGTTCCCGCATGAGCTGCTGGGATTTTCCTTGAACGGACACAGGCGTAAGGTCCGGAATGAAGCGTTCATCTGTGCCGACTGTCACCATGATGACATTACAACCTTCGCATCCGACACGTGCGATGCCTGCCACCGTCAAATGGACTCGGTCTTTTCCCAGGCGCATTTCCTGTCTTTTGGCTCAGAATGTCTGGCTTGTCATGACGGCGTCGATAGGTTTGGTGAAAGGTTCAACCATGATGTTGCTGAATTCAGGTTGACCGGTGGGCATCAGGATGTAGAATGTGTACTTTGCCATGTGGATGCGCGCAGTCTGGTCGATTTCGAAACCGCGCCGCAAGATTGTTACCTCTGCCACCGTACGGACGATCCGCACGAATTGCGCTACGGCGCGGCATGTGATGCCTGTCATTCGACAGATAATTGGCGAGAAGCTACATTCGACCACAACCTGTCTGCTTTCAAGCTAGAGGGCGAACATGCCAGGGTAAGCTGTGAAGCGTGTCATCAGAACAACATTTTCCAGGGCACACCCACGGACTGTTACTCTTGCCATCGCCAGGACGATGAGCACAACGGTCGCTTTGGTACAGATTGCGCTGCCTGCCATACTCCTTTCAATTGGGATGAAGCTACCTTTGATCACAACCTGAGCAATTTTCCGTTGACTGGTGCCCACCTTGACGTAATTTGTGAGAATTGTCATACAACTGGTCAGTTTGCAGGGCTATCTGCCCAGTGTGTGGCCTGTCACGCCGACCCTGATTTCCATCTGGGTTCATTCAGCACCAGTTGCGAGGAATGCCATTCAACCGCAGCATGGATTCCGGCGCGGTTCAACCTGTCTCACCCGGAGCCACGCGTAGATGAAGAAGGAACCGGTATCAATCACGGTCGTACGACCTGCCGCACTTGCCACCCTTCCACTGTGAGAGTATTTACTTGCCTGGAATGTCATAGCAACAATCAAGGAGGGGAGGGTGACGATGACGACGATGACTAGGCTAAACGAACAACAAAAAATCCCCGCGCAACTGCGGGGATTTTTTTATGGCTGTTACTGCTGAATCAAATGACGTTACTTGTTACCTCCACCATTATGTCCACCATTGTTTCCATCATTGCAACCAGATCCAGAACAGTTGTCTCCACCGCAGTTGGATTCAGAGCAATTTCCACCATCCGAGTTTTGACCACTGTTCCCTTCGCTATCTGAGTTGTTACCTCCATTGCCGTTTTGAGAGCCGTCGGGGTTTTGGCCGCCGGGTGTGCCATTGCCCTGGCCGTTGCCATTTCCAGGCTCAACTGGCGGCTGCCCACCCTGATCGTTCTGATGGAAGCCAGGCTCACCCTGCTGATTGGGTTCAGGGTCAACTTCCTCGTTTTGACCATATTGCTTCTGGTTGGTCATCGTATAGCGGAAGCCTTGCGGGTCAGCCAAACCCTCGTCCACCAGTTGCAGGCAGTTTTGCAGCATCAGACGGGTTTGCGTGAGCAAAGGTTCCGTTTCTGTGTCGCATGGTTTGCAATTGTGTCATTGTGCGCTCTTGCGTTCTGTAATTGCTCGCGCAGTTGCAAGAGTGTCTGGGTGAGGGCGGCATCGTCCATATTGGCAGCAAGCATCATGGTCTGCTGAATTTGCTGTTGCAACCGTTCACCCACTTGAGCGGGGACGGGAATGCCATCTTCAGCGAGGGCAGCCATTTCTTCCACGCGAGTCTGCGCCATAGTTCATCAGCAGATTGGCCTGTTCTTGCGGATCGCCCGTCAATGCCATCCTGGCGTTCTCCGTCATCAATTTGACCGGGTAGAGTGGTTGGTTGGGCAGGTCGTCCTGTGCGGCCACGGCGGTGGCGCCGCCCCCCAGAATCAATGCGCCAGCCAGAATAGTGATACCAATGCGTTCATTGCAAATTTCTCCTTTCGGAATTATGAGGAATGTCCACCCCTTCTGACGCACATTTGTTGGAAGAGATACGGCCTGCCGATATTTTGCAGCTTCGCTCAGGAAATTTGCCCGTCCACGGGCTGCTTGCTGCGGATTGCGTGGCGGAACTTCCTTGAGTTCTTCAAGCCTGTGTTCGATCTTTTGGTCAGGAGTTTGATTGTTCATGATGCTTTCTCTTTGCTTTCTAGATATTTTTTTAGTCGCGCGAGGGCGCGGTGTTGTAGTGACTTCACAGCGCCAACAGGTTTTTTGACGGCTCGAGCAATTTCTTCGTTATTCCAGCCTTCCAGGTACTTGAGCGTAATTACTCGTTGTTGGTCTGGTGTTAGTTGTTGAATTGCCTTGCGAACTTGCTGCTTGTCGCATTCTAAGGCTGACTTCTTGTTCAGGTGCATTGTCTGAATCAGGAAAGGTGTTTTTTAGTTCAGCCACATCAGGAGTGCGACGATAATAATCCGCGATCCAATTGTGGGCGATGCGATACAGATAAGCTTTAAGATAATCCTTTGGTCCGCGTTTTGCATGAATGGCTTTCAGAAAGCGGCTGAATGTTTCTGCAACACAATCTTCAGCTACAGATGGATCGCCGAGAAAGCGGGCTGCATAGCGGTAAAGTTCCGGGCTATACAGATCATAGATCTGTGCCAGGGATTTTAGGTCAAAGCGCAGCGCAGCGTTGAGCAGTTCTTTCTCAGGAAGAATTAATGGTTCTCATTGGTTGAGACGCCTTTTGGGCTAAAGAGATACTGGTCATATCATTTTAGTTGAGAAATGTAAAGAATATTTGTTTGATTTGTAAAGATTTGTCAAATATTATGGTTGTAGTATTCTGATGAAAAACTGCGCTAAAGCACCTTTAATATTACGACGCCGATTTGCTCAAATCGATACGGGTTAGTCGCTTATTTGCAGGAATCAAAAGACCGGGGAACTACCCGGTCCATGTTTAGATGTTTTCTTGGTTAATCTGCTGCGATGACCAATGGCTGAACAGCGTCAGATTTATTTCCTCCATTTTGATTATTTTCCACGTTCATAATCGCGGGGATGAAGAAGGCTCCCACTCCCATCAGGAGACAGAGAAAGCCGCCGAACCAGAACCAGGTACGGATCCCGATCGCATCGGAAACCGGGCCTGCCACCATTAAACTGAGCGGTGACATGGCTGTGGCAGCGCTGAATGATCAGCGACATCACACGTCCCTGCATTTCAGGCTTGACGGTGGACTGAACAAGAGCGAACAGCGGCCCATCGGTGATCGGGTTCATAATTCCGCTGTAAGGCTATGCCTGAAATTGCCAGCCAGTACATATTGGCTGGAGTCAGGCCGACGATGGTGATACCCAGGCCGATCCCGATAATGCCCATCATGGATGTGGCCACCTTGCGTTTGAACCCGCCCCAGGTGCTCAGAGATCAGCCCACCGACGATGACACCGAAACCCCAGGCAGAATCCATCAGGCCGAATTCCAGCGCGCCCAACCCAAAGTGCTTAGTGACCAGCAAGTGGCATCAAGGCGCTGGTCGGCGTGAGCAGGAAATTGATCACGGTTGCCATGACCAGGATAGCCAGTAGCCCTGGCCAGGATGCCACGTAGCGCAGCCCTTCGCGCACATCCTGCATAAACCCACTTTGGATTTGTTCTTCTCCCGTTTCTTCTGTTCGGACTGGTTGCGGGATACTGATAAAGATCAGAGGAAGGATCGCGAGAGTTGCTGTCACAATATCGATTGACAAAACACCTTGCATCGGTAAAACTTCCAGCAGCAATGCGCCGGTTGGCGGTGCGATGATGTTGATCGCGCCATTCAGGGTTTGGTTTGCGCCCGCGATGCGCGTCAGGTGTTTTTCGGGCACCATCAAACTGGTAGAGGCCTGCATAGCGGGGAAGTGGAAGGCATGCCCCAGCGAGCGAATCATCATGATGAGATAGATGTGCCAGACTTGTACCTGGTCGGTGGCAAATAGATAGATCAGCAAAATGGTTGCAACTGCAATGGCTCCATCTGCAACCATCATGATGACGCGTCGATTCCAACGATCTACGAGTGCACCGGCAAAAGGTCCCAGCACGATTTGCGGCAGCATGGCGAACAAAGTGGCAACTGCCAGGACGGTTGCCGAACCGGTTTCCCGAGTCAGATGCCAGACCAGCGCGAATTGCACCAGCGCGCTGCCAAATAGAGAGAAGGATTGTCCGCCCCAGACGGTGAAGAAGCGGGCTGCCCAGTTTTTAGGAATGGGTTGGGATGAATTTTGCATTTTTCAGTTCCTCTTTGCTATTGTGAAAACCACCAGTTCATCATCTTCAAAATCGACGCTCCACTCAGGCTGAGACCGGATGATCTCTACTAGTTCAGTATCGAGGTTCGGGTCCAGAATGACGATTTGAATGTTCTCTTCATCGAATAGCTGCAAACATTCATGAGCAGGGTGAAGCGTCAACTCGGTTTGCATGGGGTTTTGGACAAGTGTTTGTTCCATTTTCTCTTCCAATCTTTCAAGTCACATACGACCTGAGCAATAAAGATTATTGAAGCGGCGCTTTGAAATATTGAGTACATTATACAAGAAAGTTAAATATTGTCAACAATACTTAAGTATTGTTTATTTTGAGCTCTGTGATTTTCAATAATGTTGAATACCTTTTAGAAATTATAAAAGCTGGAGAAAAAATTCTGGCTTTAGTTGATAAATGAATAGTGCTTAGTAAAGTTGACTTTTAGAAAAGTGCAACGCACTTGACTGGAAGTTTTCTCAACACACTCTCAATATTAAAGTGCGTTGCACTTGTAAAGATTAGCTTAACAGAACAATAGGGTCACAGTTGTAAAAAGGAGAGCGTATATCTAGGAAAGATGACCTATCAATTCTCATTTTATTTAGTGCATAATTATTTGCTATACTATTGCCATGGCAAATATCCCGGTTTTCTCTTCCACTTTTCCTGATTTGTGGGATGCAGCTCATAAGCTGAAAGATGATTTAGAAAAGAATGAATATTCAGATTGGGAATCTTTACTGAACCGGCTGGATTTTCTATCTGAGAAAGACTGGATCCAATCTATTGGTGTTGTGGTTCCAGGCTGGGACAAGATTGCGGCGCAGGATAACGGTAAAACGGCGAAACACACTTTACTGGTATTGGTCTGTTGTATGAATTTGCCAGAATATCAACTGGCTGACAGTCATACCCGATGTGAAATTGAATGGGCAGCGCTGCTTCATGATCTCGATAAGAATGCAAAATATAAGCGGGATGATTTACACCCTTTTCGCTCCGCTGCGATAGCCGCGCAATGCCTGGCCGGTTTGGGGTTTGAATTCAGGATAGAGGAAAAATTTATCACCTGGATGAAATTGGTCAAATCTTCTCTGCATCAAGTGGATGGAGAATGGCGACATGACCACACGCATCTTCCGGAGATTTTGGGCACCCTCCGTTATTTTTGGAGAGAATCCACTCCCGCCAGTCGCATCATCAAGGCGGTGCTGTTTCACCAATCTTTGCCCACTGTGAACGATTGGCCAAATCCGACGATCTTAAGTGATGAAGAGATTCGCTCTATACCTTACATTAGATGATATGGATGTACTTGGGCCGCTCATGTTGGGGGATTCGGATGCCTGGAGTTTGTTTGAGCCTGAACGATTGGCATACATGGAAGAGGCGCGGGGGAATATTGCGAAGGTTAGGAAAATTTTTGAGTAGCCGAAGGTGCGTCGCACTTCTCTGTGACCCAAAAGGGCGTAGAAAAAGACTTCCGAAGTCTATTAGACTTCGGAAGTCTGCTTTTCACGCAAGAAACTTTTTACTTCCCTAGCTTCTTCTTGAAGGCCTCCGTCAGCGCCGGGACGATCTGGTGCATGTCGCCCACCACGCCGTAGCGCGCCACTTTGAAGATGGGCGCATCCGGGTCTTTGTTGACTGCCACGATGACCTTGCTGGTGCGCATCCCGGCCAGGTGCTGGATAGCGCCAGAGATGCCGTTGGCGATGTACAGGTCAGGGGAAACCACCTTGCCGGTCTGGCCGACCTGGTGGTTGTAGGGGATATAGCCTGCATCCACGGCTGCGCGGGAAGCGCCCATGGCAGCCGCCCAGCACTTTGGCCAGTTCACCAACCAGCTTGAAGCCTTCCTGCGCTTTCCAGATCTCGGCTTCTTTGTCGTCCATGCCGTCGGGGGCTGTCAGCGCCGGGTTGTTGGAGGTACCGCGCCCGCCGGAGACGATCACGCCAGCATCATTCAGGCTGACGCCGCCCTGGTCTGTGCTATAGCCTTCGACTTCAGTTTTGGCTTCGACGACAGCATCCACTTTTGTGATTGCCCCAGTTGCGCCCGCATTCTGTTCGGGCTTGGGGAAGGCACGTCCGCGCAGGGTCACCAGTTGCGGCTTGGCGTTGCAGACGGTCTTTTCGAGCAGTTTGCCCGCATAAATGGGACGGGTGGCTACGACTTTGTCGCCGTCAGCTTCCAGCGCGATCACATCCACAAGCACACCGGTGTTCAGGTCGATGGCGGCCATGCCGGCCAGTTCGCGGCCACGAGTCGTGGTTGGGAATAGAATCAGGTCCGGGCTTTGGTCTGATGCGACTTTGGACAGAGTGGAGGCATAGGCCTCAACGCGGAAGTCTTCTAAAGCGGCGTCATCCGCCAGCAGGACTTCATCCGCACCGTACTCAAAAGCGGAATTTGCTACCGCTTCGACGCCTGATCCAAAAACCAGGGCGGTCACGTTTCCCAGCGTCTTGCCGACGCCGATGGCTTCCCAGGAGGCGGGCAGGGGCTCGCCTTTGAAGTGGTCGATGTAAACGAAAGTTTTCATAGCACTTTCTCCCCGATGATTTTGTCGGCCAGCGTTTCGGCGATCTCTTCCGGGCTGCCGCCTTCGATGATCTCGCAAGTGACTTCGCGGCTGGGCGGGTTTATCATTTCAGGCCATTCGATCACGCTTGTAGGTGCTTCGATACCCAGGTCGGTCAGCGTCCAGACCGGGATCTCTGCGCGGGAGGCCTTGCGGATGCCCATGAAGGATGGATAACGTGGCTCGCCGAAATCTTTGACTACGCTGAATACGGCGGGCAGGTCGGCGCTGACGGTCTGGCGGCCTTCTTCGATGGAGCGCTCGACTTTGGCTTTGCTTCCATCAACATTGATGACAGCAGCCAGACTGAGCATCGGCCAGCCAAGCACGCGCGCGGTTTGGGCAGGCGTGATGCCGGCATCGCCATCGATGGCCTGGCGGCCAAAGAAGGCCATGTCCACATCGCCAACTTTTTGGACGGCAGCGGCCAACACGCGGGCAGTGCCCTGTGTATCGAGGTTTCAAGGCGGCGTCGGATACCAGGATGGCCGAGTCACACCCCATGGCGAGCGCATGTTTGAGCGCTTCCTTGGCGTTCTCATCGCCCATGCTGACGGCGATCACTTCGCCGCCGTGCGCTTCCTTTTGCTGGAGCGCCGCTTCGACAGCGAACTCGTCCCAGGGGTTGATGACCAGTGGTGCATCGCCCCACGAGACTTGCCCATCTTCGGCGACCACTTTGGCCGCTGAGTTCAGGGACTTGTTTGATACAGGCTACGATTTTCAAGTCTTCCTCCTTTGTGTGATAAAGGTCTTCTTTGTGTACTTTTTAATTTTTCCCTTTTACTTAATCTTAACTTGACTGATCAATTTGCCAGTCGCCAGTTCGAGCTCACAAGCCTGCCCTGTGCGTGCATAGGCTGAGAGCGAGTCGCCATTTGCATTTAACATTACGCGTGAATACAAGCCTGCCGGTTCTGGCTTTTCCGCCTGCCAGACCATCTCGCCCTGGTGGCCTACGCAGTACAGGTTTGATTCATCCCAGGGAAAACCCTTGGGATTTTCCAGTACAACGGTTCCCATCATGGTCTGGGTGGTTTTTTCAATGGTTGTGTGTATAGGTTCGATTACTGGCATAGGATTATCCTAGGTATCTTGCAGCACTAATGGTCCTGTCTTCGCGTTCGCCAAGCGCATAGCCAGACCTGGATAATATTCTGGATTTCGCTGAAGTCTTCGTATAAAACTCCAAATAAAAGATTTTCATCATTATAACTTAAAATCAAAAAAAACAACCGAACGGTCGGTAGGGAAATGTGAATTCTTTAAAAAAATCAATAACTCATCCCAAATGTAATCTTTTGGGATGAGTTATTGATTTTATAGCGTCATGGTACTATGCCCCCACCCTGCCCTCCCCCGCCAGACGCACAAATCGGTTGATTTTGGTGCTTTTAGCGGGGGAGGAAATACTTCTTTTGACACTCCCAAATTACAACACCGTCCTCCCTTCGAAGGGGGGACTACAGGCGCTGTACTGAGCTTGTCGAAGTGGGGGATGGAATCAAAAGTCGATTGAATTCATGAGTTTGGGATGAGGCATGTTTGCTTTCTGCTATCTTATGAAAACGCTTGCAATCCCGTCTGCGCCCGTCCTAGAATCAACGCATGGATGTCATGCGTACCTTCGTACGTGTTGACCGCTTCCAGGTTCATGACATGCCGGATGACATGATACTCGTCTGAAATGCCGTTGCCCCCGTGCATGTCACGGGCGTGGCGGGCGATTTCCAGCGCCTTGCCGCAGGAGTTGCGCTTGACCAGCGAGACCATCTCTGGCGTGGACTTGTCTTCATCCATCAAACGCCCCACGCGTAGCACACCTTGCAAACCCAGTGTGATCTCGGTCATCATGTTCGCCAGCTTGAGCTGAATCAACTGCGTTGCTGCCAGCGGACGCCCGAATTGTGGACGGTCCAACGTGTATTGTCGCGCCGCATGCCAGCAGAATTCCGCCGCGCCCAGCGCACCCCAGGCGATGCCATAACGCGCCTTGTTCAAACACCCGAACGGGCCCTTCAATCCCTCCACATTCGGGAGCAGATTCTCATCGGGGACAAAGACCTCGTCCATCACGATCTCCCCCGTGATACTGGCGCGCAGGCTGAACTTGCCTTCGATCTTGGGGGCACTCAAGCCCTTCATGCCCTTCTCAAGGATGAAGCCGCGAATGGTCTCATCTGCGCTGTCTTTTGCCCAGACAATAAACACATCCGCAATGGGAGAGTTCGTAATCCAGGTTTTGCTGCCATGCAAAATCCAACCGCCGTCCACCTTTTTGGCATGCGTTTCCATGCTGCCCGGGTCGCTGCCGTGATTGGGTTCGGTCAAACCAAAACACCCGATCAATTCTCCGGTTGCCAGCTTGGGCAAATATTTCTGACGCTGTTCTTCCGTGCCATAAACGTGAATAGGGTGCATCACCAACGAACTTTGCACGCTCATCGCGCTGCGATAGCTGCTGTCCACGCGCTCTACTTCGCGAGCGATCAGGCCATACGCTACATAGCTCAATTCAGCGCCGCCGTATTTCTCTGGGATGGTCGGGCCAAGAAAGCCCATCGCGCCCATTTCATCCATAATACCGCGGTCGAAGTGCTCGGTGCGGTTGGCCTCGATAATGCCCGGCATCAACTTGTCCTGGCAGAATTTCCGCGCCGTATCACGGATCATGCGTTCTTCATTGTCTAATTGGTCATTAAATAAAAGGGGGTCATCCCACTTAAAGATTTGTTTCGCCATTGTTACCTCTGTTTTTTTATTGATTATATCAAGCTATAAATTTATGGGTGGCGGATGGTCTCTGCCAGATGTTACTACGAAAAAATGATAATACCGGCAGGCTGATTTAAATAAAAAATGCCCGGCTGGATTATGCGGTATCCGCCGGGCTTAGGGGACATGGGTATCTTTATCGGTCATGGTTTCTCAATACCCATGTTGCTCAATTCGTCTGCGTTGAATTGGGCCAGGAGTAATTCCGCGCCAGCCAAGACGATGAGCAAAATTACGATTACGGCTGCAAGGATGTACATGGCTGCCTCCTTTCTTTTAAATGGTTATTCTTACTTATAACGAATATCGAACAAAAAGTTCCACAACTTTAAAAATCCGTTAAGTACTAATTGTTTAATTTTATGTAATGAATTTCGATTGTTTGTTTTGACCCACGAAGGATAATGGTTGACAAAACAGTCATTTGGGATAAAATACATTTCGCCTGCCGAAGTGGCGGAACTGGCAGACGCGCTACGTTCAGGGCGTAGTTCCCATTAGGGAGTGAGGGTTCAAATCCCTCCTTCGGCACACGAAAATCCGTTGAAAAACGGGTTTTTTTTGTTACCTCTTATCCAGTGTTCTCAGTGGTAGGGCAATCGCATCAAAAGTAGTGCAAAAGCTGCTATCCTTCTGTATGGAGGAAGACAGATGAAGGCAGAACCACTCAAAAAGATAGAAGCACACTTTGGAAGAGTACAAGATCCACGAATTGAACGCAGCAAAGAGCATAAACTGATCGATATCATATCTATTGCGATCTGTGCAGTGATCTGTGGTGCAGAAGGTTGGGTAGATATTGAGAATTTTGGAAAGAGCAAGATAATCTGACTGAAAACTTTTTTGGAATTGCCCAATGGCATTCCGTCACATGACACCTTTGGACGAGTGTTTTCACAGATAGACCCGGAAGAATTTCAGGAGAGTTTTCAAAGTTGGGTCGAAAGTATCCATGAACTCACAGCCGGGCAAGTCGTTGCTATTGATGGGAAACAACTGCGTGGTTCAAAGGATGGTTTTCTGGGGAAACGAGCCATTTACATGGTCAGTGCCTGGGCAGAAGCCAACGAGTTGGTTTTAGGACAACGCAAAGTCAACGAAAAGAGCAATGAGATCACCGCGATCCCTGAATTGCTCAAAGTACTGGATGTTTCAGGGTGCATCATCACCATAGATGCGATTGGAACGCAAACCAAGATCGCGAAAGCCATCATTGATGGAGGTGCAGACTATCTTTTGAGCGTCAAAGGAAATCAAGGATATCTCTATGATGACATTACCTGGCTTTTTGAATATGATCAGAAAAATAAGTTCAAAGATACTTCCTATGACTATGCAAAAACTGTCAATAAGGGACATGGGCGCATAGAAATACGCGAATGCTGGAGTATCTCTGATCCCGAGTACCTTCAAAGCTTGAAAGATGCTTCCAGATGGAAAAAGTTGAGAAGTATTGCGATGGTCACTTCAACCCGTATCACTGACAAAAAGACCACTGTCAAAAACAGGTATTACATCTCCAGCCTTCCGAGCAAGGCTGAACAACTTCTGCACGTGGCGCGCAGGCATTGGAGTATTGAAAATGAACTTCACTGGGTATTAGATGTCGCTCTAAAAGAAGATCACAGCCGTATTCGCAAAGATCATGCTCCTGAAAACTTCGCTGTACTCAGGCATATGGCTCTCAACTTGCTCAAACAAGAGAAAACTGCCAAAGGTGGCATTCACGCTAAACAACTGCAAGCTGCCTGGAATGAAGATTACTTACTCAAGGTGCTTTCTCCATAATTTGATGCGATTACCCTATTCTCAGTGGTGAAAATCGAAGTTTTGAGAGGGGCAGATGGTATAATTAAACATTCAAAACAGTAGATTTTTCATCTAATTTGAAGGCGCGAAGTCATAATGAAACGGTCTTCGTGTCTTTTTATGCTGATTGACTTAACATTCTTCAAAAAGCAGGAAAACTATGGAAATCGGTACCGTTCAACAAGTAGATATTGACTCACAAATGCGCGAAGCTTATCTCGATTATGCTATGAGCGTGATCGTTGCGCGCGCTTTGCCCGATGCCCGGGATGGCCTCAAGCCGGTTCATCGCCGCATTCTGTATGCCATGCACGATATGGGCATCCGCTCAACAGGATCGTACAAAAAGTCGCTCGTATTGTTGGTGAAGTGCTGGGCAAATATCACCCGCACGGTGACTCGGCGGTTTATGAACCATGGCGCGTATGGCGCAGGATTTCTCGTTGCGTTATATGCTGGTGGATGGACAGGGAAATTTCGGTTCCATTGATGGCGACTCTCCGGCCGCGATGCGTTACACCGAAGCGCGCATGCATAAGATGGCCGAAGAGATGCTGGCCGATATCGACAAAGACACGGTTGACTTTGCACCCAATTTTGACGACTCGCTTGAAGAACCGACTGTTTTGCCTGCCCGCCTTCCCAATCTGCTGTTGAATGGCACATCAGGTATCGCGGTTGGCATGGCGACCAATATCCCGTCACATAATCTGCGTGAATTGGTGGATGCACTCAGTTACCTGATCGATAATTTTGACCAGGTCGATGACATTCCCCTTGAAGAATTGATGAAGCCGTATCCCTGGTCCCGATTTCCCGACTGGTGGCATTATCGTTGGGCGCGAAGGGATCGAATCTGCATATGCAACCGGTAAGGGCCGCATCGTAGTTCGCGGTCAGGCGCATATTGAAGAGACGAAAAGGCAACCGCTATCAGATTGTGATCACGGAAATCCCATATCAGGTGAACAAAACAACCCTGATCGAGCGCATTGCGGATCATGCCCGCAGCGGCAAGCTTGGCATGATCTCTGATATGCGCGACGAGTTCAGATCAGCGTGGGATGAGCATTGTCATCGAACTTAAGCGAGGTGCGCACCCGAAAAGGGTGCTGAACCAGCTATATAAATACACCATGTTGCAATCCACATTTGGTGTGCAGATGCTGGCGCTGGTAGATGGAGAGCCGCGTTTATTGCCCCTCAAACGCTCCCTGATGATCTTCCTCGAGCATCGACAAACAGTCATTGTGCGGCGTTCAAATTATGAGTTGGCCAAAGCACGAGCACGCATCCATGTTTTGGATGGCTTGCTGATTGCATTGGAAAACATTGATGCTGTGATCAAAACCATCCGTGAATCCCCGGATGTTGATGAAGCCAAGCAAAATTTGATCAAACGCTTCAAATTGACCGAAATTCAGGCGCAAGCTATTTTAGATATGCAATTGCGCCGTCTGGCAGCTTTGGAGCGTTGGAAGATTGAAGAAGAGCATAAGGAAGTCCAGGCGCAGATCGATTACCTCGAAGACCTGCTGGCGCACCCCAAGAAAATCCTGGCGTTGATCAAAACTGACCTGGAAGAACTGGCCGAAAAATATGGCGATGAGCGCCGCACCCTCATCGCTGCGGATGCAACTGATGAATTGCGCATTGAAGATATGGTGCAGGATGAAGCTGTACTCATCAGCCTGACCGAGCGAGGCTACATTAAACGTGTGGTTTCGAAAGCTTTTCGTTCCCAAGGACGTGGGGGGATAGGCGTCAAAGGGCATACCACCAAAGAAGAAGACGAAGTGCTTTCCCTGACACCGGCACGCACATTGAATACCATGTTGTTCTTCTCTGATCGTGGAAAAGTCTACTCAGAAAAGGTGTACCAGATCCCGGAAGCAGGACGCACAGGGAAAGGCATCCCATTGGTCAATGTGCTGGCTTTGGGCCCGGGAGAAAAAATTACGGCGACCATTGCCGTTTCTGATTTCAGCGCGCATGGTTACTGCACCATGATGACAGCTAAGGGAAAGATCAAACGCGTAAACCTGGAAGAATTCGCATCGGTCCGCCCCTCAGGCCTGATTGCCATAACCCTGGCTGATGACGATGAATTGGGTTGGGCGCGCTTAACTTCTGGCGAAGACGAGATCATCATCGTGACCGAGATGGGGCAAGCCCTGCGCTTCAGCGAAAAATTGGTTCGTTCCATGGGCCGCCCTGCTGCGGGTGTTAATGGCATCCGCCTGAAGAAAGGCGATCAGGTTACCACCATGACGAAACTGCAACCTGGTGGTTCACTCTTAACCGTTACGACTGGTGGATTTGGTAAACAAACTCCCCTGGAGCAATATTCGGCCAAAGGACGCGCTACTCAAGGCATTGCGACAATTGACAAGAAAGCTATCCCAGAAATCGGGAAGATCACTTCGGCACGTGTAGTGCAGCAAGGACGATCAATTGACCTTGATTTCGGCTCACGGTGTGGCCATTCGCTTGAAAGTCAAAGATGTGAAAATTTCAGGCCGGGCAACACGTGGTGTGCGGCTAATGCGCTTGAGAGATGGAGATTATGTCGCTTCCGTTGCCCGCTTGTCGGCTGAAGATTTGAAGGAGTGCTGGCGCTGATGTCAGATTTAAATAATAACGAGAAGGGACACAACCATTGTTATAATAAAAAATTTGAGATAATCGCTTGATTATCTCAAATCTAAATAAAATTTTTGAATGAGTGGCCTGCTGGTCGCTCATGTTTGTTAAATCAGACCGACTTTCCCCGTTAGCAGAAGACACATCGTTCCCAATGTACATACAGCGATCATCAGCATCATGGCAATGATGAAGCGCTGCATGGACGTCATTCCCAACAGCTTGCCATCGGGCTTGCGGCGGGGTGGGGCTGTAACAGCTTGTACCTCTTCTTCCGGGAATAAGTTCAGTATCGTCGTCTTCGTAAAGAGATGAGCTGGCATCATCACGCAAGTTATCAAACATAGGCCAGAGTATATCACGCCAGCGGACGCAGGTGTACTTCCCCAAAATGTACTGTCACGGATTTGCCATGCTCATCACGAAGTCGTAGACCGCCGTCAGAATCCAAACCAAGCAGCTCGCCGATGAGTGTTTTCCCGCTTCTCTCCTCGACTTGAACCTGCTGGCCGCGAAAGGCCAGATTCTTTTCCCAGGCATTGAGAAATGCGTTTGTTCCCAGTTTGGCACGCCAATCTAATACTCTCGTTAGGATGTACTTTAGCAATTCAGCTCGTTCGATAGGGCGTCCCAATTCGGATTCAATACTTGTCGCCGGAAAGAGTAATTGGTCAGCGGGTGGAATGGATGCATTGAGCACGTTCACACCCATGCCTAAAATCAGTGCATCCAGCGTATCTCCCGTCCAGGATGATTCGACCAGGATGCCAGCTACCTTACGATCAGAGAGTAGCACATCGTTGGGCCATTTGATTTGCGGATTGAGTCCCAGCTCGAGCAGAGATTCGGTCAGGGAATAGTGCAAGCAGGCCTGTTGTCCGGGAAGGATGCGTGCTCTCTATCGGCGTGGGGCGCAAGATCAAACTCATCGCCAATGCTGAGTGCGGAGGCGTGAACCATTTGCTGATCCATACGTCCACGTCCGCTGGTTTGTTCATCTGCAACGATCAGGGATAAATCCGGCGCACCTTTTGATGCCCAGGCAAGCGCCTCGTCGTTGGTAGAACCGATAGTGTTGTAGTAACGAAAACTCCCCAGAGGCAGGCTGGAGAGTTTGTCTTGATATTGTGCTTTCATATGTATGAAATTTGGAACGATTGATTACGGTAGAACAAACCAGGGGTTGATGAACCCGCCACCCTGCCGGACTTCAAAGTGCAAGTGCGCACCCTGCGAATTGCCAGTGTTGCCGGAAGCGCCGATCCATTGACCGGCATAAACACTTTCACACAGGCCCACACCGATCACGCTCAAGTGGGCATACAGGCTTGAGTAGCCATTGCCGTGGTCGATTTGAATTACATTGCCGTAGCCATAGTTGTCACCGCCCTGGGCCATCGTGACTACGCCGGAATCAGCCGCGTACACTGGTGCGCCTTCACCTGCAGCAATGTCAATTGCCAGATGGCCAGACCAGTAATCATTCCCCGAAAGATAGCGATTGTCAGCAGGCCATACAAAGCCACCGCTGCCAACCGCACCGCCAGGACAGACGCTTCCGCTAGTTCCAGATGTGCCGGAACTGCCTGTAGCGACAGTTGGAATAAGCCATTGCACAAACTCGCGCTCGCCGCCCGGTACCATCACCCATGAGCCAGGATCAACCGTCGGATTGGTCAGGTCGATATCGTTGCCGGGCCAGCCCAAAATTTCATCGGCATTGGCTTTATATTCGTTGGCAACAGAATCAAGCGTGTCGCCATCTTTCCACTGATAGTAAATGCCATCCGTTGGAGGAACATTAAGAGTAATGCCAGGCTTCAAGTTATGTGGGTTATCTTGCAATAAATCGTAATTTGCCCACAGCAAGGTTTCCGGTGTGATTTTGTATTTTTCGGAAATGGCAAAGACTGAATCTCCACGGGCGACCGTGTATTTATCGACGGTGTAACGCGGGCGCTCTGGCATATTGGTCTTAAGCTGGATGTTGCGACTGATGGCCTCGAAGCCGCTCCCGCCTCCACTTCCGGACCCGGAAACTGGCAGCGCTACTTCAGGCGGACTCTCTTCTGGTTGTGCAGTGGGCTCCGGAACAAGCGCAGCTTCTGTAGTTGTTCCCTGATACCAAAAGCCGCCGCCCAAAATTCCTGCAACAATAAGAATGGTCACGAACCAACTAATAACACTAAAGCGGTTGTGTTTTAAAAATTCTAGGATTTTCATAAGTCTTGGGTCAGGTTCTCCAGGAATTCCATGTTGTCTTTGGCCCTTTCAAGACGCGTGATGATGGCTTCGGTTGCCACACCGGGATCCATCCCCGCACCATGTGGCTGTGGTGAGATCATCTGTGAGAACATGCGACGCATCAGCCAGACACGCTGGAGCAGGTCGGGGCCAAGCAAGAGGTCTTCGCGGCGAGTGGAAGAGCGTTCGATATCCACAGCCGGGAAGATGCGGCGTTCTTGCAAGCGGCGGCTGAGATGCAATTCCATGTTGCCGGTACCTTTGAACTCTTCGTAGACCACATCGTCCAAGCGGGAGCCGGTGTCCACCAGGCAGGTAGCGATGATGGTCAGCGAGCCGCCCTCTTCAATGTTACGCGCTGCGCCGAAGAAGCGTTTGGGCGGGTAAAGCGCCGATGGATCCAAACCACCTGAGAGCGTGCGCCCAGACGGGTTGACAACCAGGTTGTAAGCGCGCGCCAGGCGGGTGATCGAGTCCATCAGGATTGTCACGTCACGACCGATCTCCACCAATCTCTTTGCCCTGTCTAAGGCAATTTCTGCGGTGCGCACGTGGGCGGTAACGGGTTCATCAAATGTGGATGCGATTACTTCTGCATCCACCGAGCGGTCCATATCGGTGACTTCTTCCGGGCGCTCACCGATCAGCGCAACCATCAAATGGACATCAGAATATTGTTTTGAGATCGAGTTTGCGATTTGCTTGAGTATTGTGGTTTTACCCGCCTTGGGAGGTGAAACGATCAGACCGCGTTGGCCGCGACCTATTGGAGCAATCAGATTGATGAGCCGAGGCGCATAGGGTTCGCGGGAAGTTTCCAGGTCAAAGCGTTTATCGGGAAATATTGGGGTCAGTTTTTCAAAGACAGGTCTGCGGGAAGCCTCTTCGGGGTTGAGACCATTGATCAATTCAACTTTTAGCAACCCGTAATGACGCTCAAATTCGCGCGGTGGCCGTACGTTTCCAATCACCAGGTCCCCTGATCGCAGTTTATGTCGCCTGAGTTGCGCCTGTGAAACGTAAACATCCTGGTCGCTGATTCGGTAGTTGGCAGGTCTTAGAAACCCAATCCCTTCTCCCATAATTTCCAGGACGCCGCCACGCAACTCAACGCCTTCCTTCTCAGCTTCTGCCTGACGGATTTGGATGGCCAGGGTTTCTTTCTTCAGACGATTGGCATTTTTAATGCCAAGGTCTTTAGCCATAGCTCGCAGTTTGGCCAGGGGTTCGTTTTCAAGTTCGAGTATCTTCATATCCTCTTCTCAATGTTGAAATAATAAATGGGTGGAAAAATAGAAACTAACCAGCGCCCCCATGTGTGGGCTGGTGATTTACTTTATAGACTTGGAGAAATTGGGTTTTTGTTCAAATTTATTTACGCACAATTCGGGCAGGCGGAATAGCTCAACACGAATCGGGCACTCAAGGGGTATTGTAAAGAAGCGGGGAAACTGTCGATATTATAGCACTTTCGTTCGAGGCACGCAAGCAAAAATCGATTTTTGGATTTTTAGAAAAAAACTGTTGCATATCGCTTTTGTTTATGCTACACTTCATAATAAGGGATTGTTATTGTGAGTACTATTGTAAACTATCTAAAGCAAAGCGATATTTTCTACCAATTCACCCCCACACAACTTGAAATGGTGGCTAATTTGTGTCAGGAAGTGGTCTTTCAAGCCGGGGAGGTTATCTTCGAAGAGAGCAGTAGTAGTAAGGAACTATATGTGATCACTGAGGGGGATGTGGAAATTCTAATTGATCCAACCCTGGTTGGCCCACCAGAAAAGGGTAAGCAGACAGAATCTGTAATTGCAACAATGCGCCGAGGTCAGTCTTTTGGTGAAATTGCGCTTGTAGATGAAGGGCTCAGGTCTGCGTCAGCACGAGCTGCGCAAAAAGAAACACATTTGTTGGTAATTTCGCGTGATAAGTTAATCATGCTCTGCGAAACATACCCTCAATTGGGTTATCGCCTGATGTATAACCTTGCCGCTGACATTGCTATGAAAATTCGCAATACAGACCTGCGTATCCGCGAACAGCTTCTATACAAGTCTCAATGATAAAAAATAAATAAAAATATGGGTTTTTGTACCCACCTCTTGACAAAATTACTTAAATATATGTTTAGTAGTTTGGTATACTTCCATACCGTATTAGGTTATGTGCATGTATGCCGAGAGAATTTACTGCGTTTCTCTGGCTTGTATGACAAAACGATTGTTTGTTATAAGGAGGTGATGCTGACACGATAAGCTTTGTCTGCTGATTGTATTGAACCCGAAAACCGGGTATCTTAGTTTCTCATTCTTTCGGAGGAGGAAGAAATGTCCAAACGTATGTTTGCTTTGCTTGCAATGTTGATTGTTGCCAGCATCCTGCTTGCAGCCTGCGGTGGCCCTAAATTTGAGTGCACCGATGCAATTGGCTGTGTAGATATTGCCCCAGATGAACCCGTCCGTATTGCTTATATGCTGACCATCTCCGGTGCAACCGCCTACTTGGGTCAAGATTCTCAAGGAGCGATTGAGATCGCTGTTGATGATCGCGGCGGCGAATTACTTGGTCACCCAATTCAGTTGTCAGGTGAAGATTCACTCTGCTCCGCTGAAGGCGGCCAAACTGCGGCAACCAAGCTAGCTTCGGACCCCACGCTTTTGGGTGTGATTGGTTCGAACTGTTCGAGCGCGGCAACCGCTGCTATGCCGACTATCAGTGGCGCCGGCCTGGTTATGCTTTCACCGTCCAACACGGCTCCCGCTTTAACCATCGAGGGTGAAACCTGGCAGCCCGGCTACTTCCGCATCTGCCATACAGACCTGTTCCAGGGTTCTGTTGCTGCTGAATTTGCTTACAATGAACTGGGTGCGACCACCGCTGCTACCATTCACGATGGCAGCCCCTACGCTGACCAGCTCCAGCAAGTATTCGCTGGCCGTTTCCAGGAATTGGGCGGCACGATCACCTTCCAGGGTGCTGTTAATGTTGGTGACACCGATATGCGCACCGTTCTGACCAGTGTGGCTGCTGATTCACCTGACGTGCTGTACTTCCCGATCTTCGAACCTGAAGGCCCGTTCATCGTAGCCCAGTCTTCAGAAATCGCTGGCCTGGAAGATACCGCCCTGATGGGTGCTGATGGCTTGCTGTCTAACTCGTTCCCCGAAAACTCCGGCCCGAACGTTGTTGGTATGACCCTCTCTGGCCCGTATGTCAGTGGCGCAAATTACGACGCTTTCCTGGCGAAATGGGATGCCAAGTTTGGTGGTTCTCCCCCAAGTGGCTTCCATGCCTTCGCGTATGATGGCACCAACATCCTGTTGGATGCAATTGAGAAAGTTGCTGTCGTTGACGATGATGGCACACTCCATGTTGGCCGCCAGGCCCTGCGCGATGCCATCGTTGGCGTAACCGACTATACAGGCCTGACCGGTAAGCTCGATTGTAGCGATGATGACTATAGTGCCTATGGCATTACCGCTGCCAGCCACGGCGACTGCGCCACCGGTGAAGCTCTGGGTATCTTTGAAATTTCCCAGGCTGAACTTGATGGCAATTGGCCGCCAGAAGTAATCTATACTCCGTAAGGTTGACCTCACTTTGGTTTATGGTTTTTATAAACTGAACCAATAAGGAGGGGGTGGGGCAGAAATTATTTCTGTCCCACCCTTTCTTACTATAACCATCTATAATTTCTCTGAAAAAGAGGTTGGTATGCTCAAACGCTACTTGGAAAACACATCCTGGGTTGATATTTTCCTGAGGGTATTTCAGATCGCGGCTATCCTAGTTATTGTTGTTGGCATTGTTAACACTGTGGTTGCAGCGAGATATTCCAGTGCCCAGTGGGCCACGCTTGTCTTTGCTGGTCTGGCTCAAGGTAGTGTCTATGCACTTATTGCCTTGGGTTACACTCTGGTTTACGGTATCTTGCTTATGATCAACTTCGCTCATGGCGAAATCTACATGGCGGGCGCTTTTACAGCGGTATTCCTGGCACAGTATCTTTCTAATATTGGATTTTTAGATTCAAACCCGTTCTTGGGTGTGATTGCGTTGATATTACTTGCTGCAGCGGTATCCACCCTGATTGCGGTTCTTCTTGAACGCATCGCGTATCGCCCACTTAGAGGTGCCCCCCGATTGGTGCCGCTCATCACGGCTATCGGGGCGTCCTTTGCTTTGCAATATACTTTCCGTGGGTTATATGGCGCAGAGTTTCGTGCTTACCCGACTGTGCCCGCTTTAAATCCTCTTGTAAAGGTAAACGTTTTTGGATTTGATGTGCCTCTTGTACAGCTCGTTGTCTTGGGCGCTGCCATTGTGCTTATGCTTATATTGTGGCTCTTTGTCGAACGCACAAAAATGGGCAAGGCCATGCGCGCTGTTTCGGAAGATAAAGATACTGCCCGCCTGATGGGGATTGACATTGATAAAGTCATTGTAACGACATTTGCGATTGGCGGCGCATTGGCTGGCGCGGCCGGTGTGTTCAACGGACTCTTTCGCCCTCAGGGTGTGTTCTTTTTTATGGGATTTTTCCCTGGCCTGAAGGCCTTTACTGCCGCGGTAATGGGTGGTATTGGTAACTTACCAGGAGCTATGATTGGCGGCCTGCTGCTGGGTGTGATCGAAGCGCTCTTCCCGAACTTGATTTTGGAAGGGTTGGGAATCCCTTCGGCAAACCAGTTACGCGATGCATTTGCATTCACTATGTTAGTGCTCATCCTGATCTTCCGGCCGCAGGGCATCTTCGGCGAAAAGCTGGCAGAAAAGAAAGCGTGAGGGTATATACATGAAATTGAATTGGCGTACCGTTACTCAAAATGGCTTATTGGGGGGCATCGTTGCTTTTTACCTTAGTGCAATCGGACTAGCTGAAACATTTTCGGAGCGCTATCTAATCGGAACGTTCTTATCTACGGGTCAATTGTTTGTTACGGTAGGTGCAATCATGGCTGGTATCCTTACGGCTAGGGCCCTAAAAGAACAGGAAAATGATCGCAATTCATATGTTAGTAGCATGCTCTCTGGGGCAATATCAAGCCTGCCTTTGATAGTCTTTATCTTCTTGATTCAAGTTTTGGTAATCAGACAAATTGATCAAGAAGTTGTTTTCCGCTGGCGTGATATGTTTGTCAATTTTTCACCTGTTCTGGTGGAGTTGTTAACCTTTGGCCAGGGACTTGCGGTAGGTATCCCTTTGCTTATCCTTGCTTCTGTGGTCCTGGCAGGGATTGGTTCAGCAGTGATCTTGTTGCCTGACCGCTGGCGTGTTGCCCTGCTCAATGGTTTTATTTGGGTGCTGGGAATCGGTATTTTCTCCGAAAACGTAACGCAAATACTCAATCAATTTGGTGGCAAGGTTATTATTCGATTCTTGTTCCAGTCGAGATCCTTGAACCCTCTGCCAGCGATCTTGATATTTGTGGGTGCCTTTGTTGTTGCATATTTCCGAGTTCATGTATCGGTGCAAAACCGCTGGGCTAAAATGCCCCCCAGCCAGCAAAAAAAAGGCAGATCGATTGGTATAGTGGTGGGTATTCTCTTACTGATTGCGCTACCTTGGATGGTAGGGCAGTTCCTCAGCCAGGCGCTTTTCAATGTTGGCCTCTTTATTATGATGGGTTTGGGTTTGAATATTGTTGTTGGCTATGCCGGGTTGCTTGATCTGGGCTATGTTGCCTTTTTTGCCATCGGTGCCTACACCATGGGCATTTTCACATCTACAGGCGAACTTGGAATCAGTGGTCTGAATTTTTGGGCAACCTTGCCAATCGCGGTACTGATAGGCCTGTTTATGGGTGTAATTTTGGGCTTCCCGGTTTTGCGCTTGCGCGGCGATTATCTGGCTATCGTAACGCTGGGTTTTGGTGAGATCATTCGTATTTTGGCCACTTCAGACTGGCTGGCTCCCTGGGAGGGAGGTCCTCAGGGTGTCCTGCACATTCCCAACCCCAGTTTTTTCGGGAATTTATTGGAAAAACCTGAAGAAATGTATTACTTGGTTATTGCAGGCTCGCTTTTGATCTCATTTATTACCATACGCTTGAAGGATTCTCGCTTGGGGCGCCAGTGGATGGCCATGCGTGAGGATGAAGATGTCGCGGAAGCCATGGGGATCAATCTGGTGCAGACCAAACTGTTGGCATTTTCCGTTGGCGCAGGTTTTTCTGCGATGGCCGGAGCTGTCTTTGCAGGTCGACTGGGCAATGTCTTCCCACAAAGCTTAGGATTGATTATCTCTATCAACGCACTGGCGGTGATCATCGTGGGTGGTCTGGGCAGTATCCCGGGTGTGATTGTGGGCTCCCTCATTCTGGTAGGCTTGCCGGAATTGTTGCGTGAGTTTACAGAGTATCGTTTCTTGATGTATGGTATTTTGCTCATCATCATGATGCTTTTCAGACCGGAAGGCTTTTTGCCTGATGTAACGCATAAACGCGAGTTACGTGGTGATGAAGACGACCTTGCCGAAGAAGATCTTGCAACAGCGGAAGCTTAGGAGATAAAAATGACAATCGTCCTAAAAGCAGAGAATGTCACCAAACGCTTTGGAGGCTTGATAGCAGTCAATAGCTTTTCTTTTGAACTCAAGGAAGGCGCGATTGACAGCATCATTGGCCCAAATGGAGCCGGCAAAACTACTCTATTCAACTGTATCACTGGATTCTATAAACCCGATGAAGGGGATATTAATTTCAATGGACACCACCTTCAGGGACTTACCCCGGATCGGGTGACTCGGTTCGGGATTGCGCGCACGTATCAGAATATCCGCTTGTTTGCAAACATGACCGCAATTGAGAATATTCTGGTTGGGCAACACCCACATTTCAAGACTTTCTGGCTTGAAGCCATCATTAAAAATAAAAGGGTTCGGGATGAAGAAGCAGCGGCTCTTGAGGAAGCGCGGCGCTTGTTGAATTACGTTGGCCTGAAAGGTCTTGGTGACCAACTGGCGCGTAACCTTCCATATGGTGCTCAACGACGCTTGGAAATCGCTCGCGCTCTTGCCAGTAAGCCGAAAGTGCTCTTGCTTGATGAGCCGACTGCGGGCATGAACCCCAACGAATCAGCAGAGATGGTGGATTTTGTCCGTGACTTACGAGATGAAACAGGCATTTCTGTTCTCATGATCGAACACGACATGCGCGTTGTTATGGACATCAGTGAACACATTTCGGTTATGGATTTCGGCCAGAAAATTGCTGAAGGTTCGCCCAAAGAGATCCAGCGTAACCCGCGCGTGATTGAGGCCTACCTTGGGCGTGGTGCCGCCGCCGGTTTTGAGACACAAGCTTCCGCATCTGCGGGATAATCAGGAGAGATTCCTATGGCACTCTTGGAAGTCAATGAAATTCACACCTACTATGACAAAATCCACGCTCTCAAAGGCATCTCTCTGACCGTTGAAGAGGGTGAAATCGTAACCTTGATCGGCGCGAATGGTGCAGGCAAAACAACCACCCTGCGGGCTATCAGCGGTTTGATCAAACCTCGCCAGGGTAATATTGTGTTGGAAGGCGAAGACACTGTAAAATACGCCGCCCACGACCTGGTTTTCAAAGGAATTGCTATGGTGCCAGAAGGGCGCGGTATTTTTGGGAAAATGTCCGTGCGCGAAAACCTGGAAATGGGCGCTTACAGTCGCAATGATAAAGACGGTATCCAAAAAGACTTGGAATGGGTTTTTGAAATCCTGCCACGCCTGAAAGAACGAGAGAAGCAGGTAGCCGGCACGCTCTCTGGTGGCGAGCAGCAAATGCTGGCAACAGCGCGTGCGTTGATGGCAAGGCCGCGTCTCTTGCTCATGGACGAGCCATCCATGGGGCTTGCTCCCGTGCTGGTTGAAGCCATCTTCGATACCATCGAAAAAATCAACAAAGAAGGCACAACTATTTTGTTGGTTGAGCAAAATGCGACCATGGCTCTCTCTATCGCAAATCGCGGTTATGTGTTGCAGACCGGCGAAATCGTTGTCAGTGATACGGCAGACAATTTGAAGAAAAACGAAATGGTGCAGAAAGCCTACCTGGGTATTGAATAACTCGAACACCACAGGTTTGAAGCGCAGAGGTACAATAATTGCCTCTGCGCTTTTGTATACCTGTTTTAGTCTGAGATGGAGAAATGACTATGTTAATCTTGACGGCTGACGATGTTCAAAAAGCTTTACCGATGAAAGAAACGATCGAGGCAATGAAACGTGCCTACGCATCTCTCTCGGACGGGAAGGCTGATGTGCCGCTTCGGACGCAACTCAGCGTCCCCTCGCAGGATGCCGTCAGCCTGTTCATGCCAGCTTATGTGCAAGATAATGAGGGGGATGCGTTGGTAATCAAAGTCGTTTCCCTTTTTCCAAAGAATCCCGAGAGGCAGCGTAGCCTGCCACTCATTCAGGCGGCTGTGCTCGTTCTCGACGCAGAAACAGGCCAGATAGTGGCATTGCTCGAAGGCAGTTCCTTGACGGCCATCCGCACGGGGGCAGGCAGTGGAGCAGCCATTGATCTGCTGGCACGACCCGACAGCAGGGTGGTAGCGGTATTTGGCGCGGGAGCGCAGGGACGCACACAACTGGAAGCAGCTTGCAGCGTAAGAAAGATCGAGGAGGCATGGGTGTTCGATCCGTTTATTGAGCGGGCTGAAGCCTTTGCGAGGAAAATGGCTGGAGTAGGGGAAATCCCTAAAAAATTGCGCGTAGCCACCAATTCGGAGCAGGCCCTTGCTGAAACAGATATTGTTTGCACGGCGACAACATCCAGCACGCCGGTATTTGCGGATGCTGACGTAAGGTCGGGAACGCACATCAGCGCGATTGGCTCGTACACGCCAGAAATGCAAGAAGTGCCCCCCGAAACAGTTGCGCGTGCCCTTGTGGTGGTGGACTCGCGCTCGGCCACACTGGCCGAAACTGGTGATTTGCTGAAACCCATGCAGGAAGGATTGTTTGGTGAAGAACACATTTCTGGGGAAGTGGGGGAGATTATCCTTGGGAGAAAAGCTGGCCGCAGAGTTATCTGAACAGATCACGTATTTCAAGTCGGTGGGTGTGGCTGTGCAGGATGCGATGGCTGCCCAACTGGCGCTACAAAATGCCAGAGAACATCGATTAGGAAAGAACGTTAAATTCTGATTTCGAGGGTGCCATTCACGAGTACAATGTTGTCTGAAGTGATAAATGGAGTGCAGACTTTAGCCTGCACTAATGGCGGACTGATGCCTCGACAGGCTCAGTACGAGCGTCCGCACTCCGAATTTATTAGTTACTGAATTCAAACTATGCCCTCTGCTGAAATTATCACTATCGGCACCGAGATATTGCTCGGTGAAATCGTTGACACCAACACCCGCTACATCGCACGTACTCTGCGCGGCCTGGGTATAGATTTGTATCGTACGGTTACCATTGGTGACAATGTAGATCGAATTGCCGAGGCTATTCAGAATTCTAAGTCGCGCGCGGATATTGTCATCACCACGGGCGGGCTTGGCCCTACCGTGGACGATCCTACCCGCGATGCTGTGGCGCGCGCCTTTGGCGTTGAAACTGAATTCCGGGCAGAACTCTGGGAACAGATTCGGGATATCGTTTCCCGATATGGTCGCACGCCCGGCGAGAACCAGAAGCGACAGGCCTACGTGCCCCGGGGCTCCATCGCTATAAAGAATAATGTCGGTACCGCGCCTTGCTTCATCGTGGAAAACGGTGACAGCGCCGTTATTTCTCTCCCCGGTGTGCCCAAAGAGATGGAACACATCCTGCACGAATTTGTCATTCCGTATTTGCAAACTCGTTACAACCTGAACCAGGTTATCAAGGTTCGCTTGGTGCACACGTCGGGTGCAGGTGAAGGCGATATTGATGAAATGATTGGCGAGTTTGAAACGCTTACCAATCCCACCGTTGGGCTGGCCGCTCATACCGGCATTGTGGACATCCGCATCGCGGCCAAGGCCAAAACAGAGGCTGAAGCCGACCGCATGATTGCTGAAGTTGAAAACCAGATGCGGGAAAAGCTTGGACATCTGGTATTTGGTATTGATGAAGATACGCTCGAGGGTGCGGCGCTGAAAGCCGCATCAGACCGGGGCTGGAACCTGGTCGCCGTGGAAGCAGGCCTGGGTGGCGCCCTGAAGCGTCGCCTTGTCAACGTCCAGGCTGAAAATTTGCTTGGGGTCGAATTTGTTGAACTGGCTGAAAATGAATTGTCTTCCTTCCTGAAAAAAACTCAGGAGAAATACAACGCACGCGCTGCCCTGGGAATCGCGGTCTTTCCCGAAAAGCGGATGGCTGAATTGATGCTTATCACTCCCGAGGAAACCAAAGTACGGCAACTGTCATTTGGCGGCCATCCCGGCTTGCTGCCACGTTGGGCGGTCAACCTGGGACTGAACTGGCTGCGCCGCTCTGCCGAAGGAGAGCGCTGATATGAAGCGTAAACGCTCCAACGTCAGCTTGCTGGTGTCGGCTATCTGGGGGCTGAATGCAGTTGGACTGGTCGGTGTGCTGGTGGGAGTGATGTTTTTCAACGCCAGGCGAGAGCCCATTGATGAGCCAGTATCTTTAGAACTTGCCATGGCTGGTACGCCCTCACCCACATCTCCGCCGGGAATCTACTACTTGCCGACAGTCACGCCCAACCCGTTGTCCACGCCTGTCGAAGAATATAAAACACCTACACCATTTGTGTTAGAACAGGGACCGCGTCCAATTGTTATAGGCTATTCCGTGTCCGGGCGACCGTTGCAAGTGTACAAGTTTGGACAGGGAGAGCGGCAGGTGATGATTGCGGCAGGCATCCATGGCGGCTATGAGTGGAATACGATTGCGCTGGCGGATGAGCTGATCATTTATGTCAATGAGCACCCGGAAATTATCCCCAGCGATGTGACCCTGTTCATTTTACGCAACATCAACCCGGATGGCGACGCGCGCGCTCATACCATTGATGGGCGTGTCAACGATCACGGCGTGGATTTGAACCGCAACTTCCCGGAGAACTGGCAGGCCAAATGGGACCGCGATGGCTGTTGGAATTATGGCCCGACAACCGGCGGCTCAGGCCCCGGTTCGGAACCGGAGACAAAGGCGGTGATGAACTTCTTGTCCACGCACCGGGTTGAGGCGCTGATCAGTTACCACAGCGCCGCGCTGGGGGTTTTCCCCGGCGGGGAACCCTGGGAAGCGGATCTATCAAGCTCGCCAAAGCGCTTGCCAAAGTGACCAAATATCCCTATCCGCCGATTGATACCGGCTGTTATTACACCGGTACACTGGCAGATTACGCAGTTTCACTCGGCGCAGCCGCGGTAGATATGGAACTACGCAATCATCGCGATACGGATTTCAAGCAGAATTTGAAGGCTTTGAAGGTGTTGTTGGATTGGGGGAAGTAATGAGAATGGGACGTTGATGCACGCAGAAAAACACTGAATACCTGTTGGATATGTCATTGCGAGTGAGCGTTTTCCAGCGAGCGAAGCAATCTGCTTATTACAAGAGACTGCTTCGCTGTGTTCGCAGCGACATTTGGCCATGCTATAATAGCTCAAACCTGAAAACACCAAGGCGGCTCACGAAGCCGCCTTTTTCCAAAATAAGGAGAACGAATGACAAAAACAGTTGATTTCCTTCTCACCAATGCCCATGTCCTGACGATGGATGAAGAATTCAATCAATACAACTCCGGAGCAATAGCTGTTCAGGGAGATAGCATCGTTGCAGTTGGGCGACCGATGAAATAACGAAAGATTACACAGCCAAAGAAAAGATTGATTGCGGCGGCAAAATTCTGATGCCCGGGTTGGTCAACGCGCACACGCACGTCCCGATGACACTGCTGCGCGGCCTGGCCGACGACCTGCGTCTGGATGTCTGGCTGATGGGCTACATGATGCCGGTCGAGCGCGAGTTTGTCTCGCCGGAATTTGTCCAGTTGGGTACATCGCTGGCCTGCGCGGAATTCATCCGCAGCGGCGTGACATCCTTTTGTGACATGTACTATTTCGAAGAAGATGTCGCCAAAGCTACGGCAGATGCTGGTTTGCGCGCAGTCTGCGCCCAGACCGTGCTCAAGTTCCCTTCACCGGATGCCGATTCATGGGAAGATTCACTGGCTCTGGCGCGTGAGTTTATCGAACGTTGGAAAGATCACACGCTGATCGTTCCCTCGGTTGCGCCGCATGCACCTTACACCTGCACTGAAGAAATCTTGCGCGCAACAGCCGAACTGGCCGCCGAATTCGATGTGCCGTTACACACCCACTTGGCAGAAACCGCGCTCGAAGTTGAAAATATGCGCACCGAGAACGGCATGCCAGTCATCCCGTATGTCAAGAAGCAGGGGCTATTCGATGCCAAGGTTATCGCCGCCCATTGCGTCCACATTGACCTGGGCGAAATGCACACGCTCCTGCATGCGGGGGCAGGGGTGGCGCATAACCCATCGTCTAATCTGAAATTGGCATCCGGTTTTGCGCCTGTCCCGGAGATGCTGGAAATAGGCCTCAACGTTGGGATCGGGACGGATGGTCCGGCCTCTAACAACGACCTGGACATGTTCGAAGAAGTGCGCCTGGCATCATTCATCGCCAAAGCGTCCAGCAACGACCCGACGGCTGTTCCTGCGCCACTGGCCTTAGCCATGGCGACGCGCATCGGCGCGCAGGCGCTGCACATCGGGCACCTGACCGGCTCCCTCGAGCCTGGCAAACGCGCCGACCTGATCCTGGTGGACGCCAGCCCCGTGCACAATTCCCCGCGCTTCCAACGCGACCCGAACAATGCCTATGCACAGATCGTGTATGCCAGCAAATCGACAGATGTGAGCGATGTGATGGTCAACGGGAAGTGGTTGATGCGCGAACATGAATTATTGACCCTGAACGAATCCGAATTGTTGGAAAAAGCCAACGAGATCGCCCGTCAGATTGATGCGTTCCTGATTGAACGGGAGCAGTCCGTTCTGTCGAAATTGATCGCGCTGGGCGGCTCGATGGAGCAGGAATCATTTGAGTTGCAGGTCAAGGTCAAAGTGGATGATCCGTCCGTTGTCAAAACGAAGATCATGGATCCTGAGATCATAATTACTGCGCATAAGCATTACCGTCAGTATGACAATTACTTCTCCTTCGAAGACCCCGCCCAGGGACACTTACGTTTCCGGGAAGATGAACTGATCGATGCCAGGGGAAACGTGAAGAGCGTTCGTTCCCGGCTGACCCTGCTCGGCCCGCGGGAAGACAAGTTCGATCATGATGTGTTGCTCTCGCGTAGTCGCTTCCTGGCCCCGGCGACGCACACGCTGCGTTTCTATCGGGAATATTTCCAGCCAGAAAGGGAAGAAATCGTTCAGAAAGACCGCTTGCGTTGGCACGTCAGATATAAGGATACGAATTTCTTTGTCAATCTGGATACGATGGAGAAGCCGGACATGGGGCGTTTCCTGGAGATCAAGAGCCGTACCTGGAGCCGTAAGGATGCCGAACGCAAGGCGGAACTGGCGCATGAATTGCTCACCCTGCTGGGCGCTACCGGCGGTGAGACCATGACACAGGATTACATCGAGGTTATCTAATATAGGGGAGCGAGGCTCTTCATGAAAAGTTTTTCCAAAGTCCTGGCTGGTATCTTCGCCATCCTGTTCGTGGGGACTACTGCCCTGGCGTTTGTGCTCTACAACCTGGAGCAAAGCCTATTTGATACTGAACTTTACATCCAGGCATTTGAGAAGGAGAATTTATACCAACGCCTGCCAGACTTAGCCGCGCAAGCGTTGAAGGTGTCTGCACAGCAGGCTGATTCCAATGATCCATTAGTTTTGTTGCGAAATCTTTCTGAAGAGGAATGGGGGATTTTCATGGATGAACTTCTTCCGCCTACTGAATTGGAAATCCTGGCCGAGGATACTGTGAGGCAGATCGTAGCTTACCTCAACGGTGAAAATGACCAGGTGGTGCTTTCACTCACGAGTTTGAAATCCCACATGAGTTCTCCGCAAGGGGTCAATGCAATATATGGATTGTTGAAGGCCCAGCCGGATTGCACCCTGGAACAGTTGACAAATATGGCTTTGGGTCAGCAGGATATGGCCCTGTGCAACCCGCCCGAAACGTTTCTTTTTGTTGATCTAAAGCCGCTCATCGAATCACAGATCAAGACTACTGTCCTGTTCATACCGGAGCAGGCAACCCTAATATCTGCCGATTCCAATCGCGCACAGGAATTGCAGGATTTGAAGGAGCTTCGGACGATCATGCGTTTGAGCCCGCTTGTGCCGATATTTTGTTTGTTATGATCACGGTTTTGGCAGTCCGCTCATTGGGAGATTGGTTGAACTGGTGGGGGTATCCCTTGTGGCTTTCTGGCCTTTTTAGTATGGCGCTCATTATCTTGAGTGGACCGCTGGTAGCCTGGGTGTTCCGGGCCTTTATAGCGCCTATTTTCCCCGAGAAGCTGCCACTGGATATTCTGGATATGTTCGAAGCGGTTGTTTCCAGAATTGCATACGAAGCCGTGCTGCCAACAGCGAAGATAGCCGGTCTCCTGATTTTGATCGGTTTGATCATGGTTGCGGTTGCTTTTCTTTTACGGAAGAAACTCAGTAGAGATCAAATAGAAACATAAGTTGTACAAGCTGCAACTTTTTCCCCATTTCCCCTGTACTAGTTAATAGACATGTCTTCAGCAGCAGAAAGCGAATTGGTCCGGCGCGCTGCAGGTGGCGACCAGGCTGCCTTCGCTGAAATCGTCCGTCTGCACCAGCAGGCCGTTTACAACGTCGCCTACCGCATGCTGGGCAATGTGCACGATGCTGAAGATGCCGCGCAAGATGCCTTCATCCGTGCGTATCAGTTCTTTGACAGATTCGACTGTGGACAGGCCCTTAGCTCCCTGGCTCAAACGGATTGCGGTGAACGTCTGCCTCAATCGCCTGAACGCATACAAGCCCGCTTCTTCCCTGGACGATGACCTGCCTCCACCAAAAGATTCGCATCCCGGCCCCGAAGCGCAGACGGCAACCCGCCAGCAACAGGAGCAAATCCGCACGGCGATTACTGGCTTACCGCCACAATATCGCGCAGTGATCGAACTGCGGCATTTTCAAGAACTGAGCTACGACGAAATTGCTCATATCTTGAAACGACCGCTCAGTGCTGTCAAATCTGATTTGTTCCGGGCTCGCAAAATGTTGGCAGAACGCTTGAAAGATTTAAAACATGAACCATCTTGATGACTTCACCCTAAACGAGTACCTCGATCACGCTTTGGACGATTCCGAGCGCGATGCAGCGGATTTGCATCTGAAAGTCTGCGCCGATTGTCGTGCAAAGCTGGATGAACTGCAAGAAGTCTTCGCAGAAATAGATGCCTGCCCCGAAGTCCATCTTGAACATGATCTGACACCTTCTATCATGGCACGCTTGCCACAAAAAGAACCTGTCCGCGTTTGGACGCGCACTTTCGCTGCGCAGGTGGGGGTTGCCATTGGCTTGATGTTCTGGCTGGGGATGCAGGCGGTTCCATTTGTTCGGGTGCCGCAATTTGCGCTCCCCAAAATTCCTTCAGTGGATGTACAAGCCTTATTTGCACGCTTGCTGGCCCTTCAACTCCCAAATCCCGATTTACGATTTACGATTTACGATTTTGAACTCTCAACTATCAGCGACCAGTTACCCGTGTTTGATTTACAGTTTCCAACTTTAAACATTCAACCTTCAACTTTACACCTTACCGTATTATCCATCTCAGTACTCTTGCTTTGGGTGGTGGGAAATGTCATATTGTTGCGAAGCAGGCAGGGGGTGCGTTGATGAAGCGTTTATTTCCATCTGTCTTTGTATTGATGTTGGCAGCGTTAGCTTGTAGTGGGCAAGCCCCAGCGACACCTTTCCCGACGCCAGAAAAATCCGTTTTTGATGCGGGGCGTACAGTCTATGGCTTTTTCCCCAGCCCTTCGGAATTCACAGAGCAGAGTGTGCTGGCTACCCTCGAAGGGATTGGCGAGCATGGGGATGTGATCCTCCTCCAGGAAGCGCTGCCCTGGGCCGACTTCCTCGATGGTGTGGACAGTGATTCGCAAACGATCCAGGATCAGTGCAACATGACAGTTTTGGCGGGTCAAAATGGACTGGAAGTCATTTTCGTCATTGATCCGCTCAACGGTCTCGACCGGCGTCAATTTGCGCCGTTACCACCTCAACTGGCGGGCGGGAATTTCAGTACCCCGGGTGTGCGAACGGCTTTCAAAAATTATGCCCTGCGCCTGGCGCGGGAATTCCACCCGCGTTACTTATCGTTGGCCTCCGAGATCAACACTTATGCGGATGCCCATCCTGATGATTTTCCGAACTTTGTCAGCCTCTACCACGAAATATATGGCGCTATAAAAGCTGAGTCGCCGGATACGCAGGTTTTCGTCACTTTCCAGTGGGACGATTTGAATAACGCCATTCCCTTTGACCCGACCTGCGGCGAGCGCTATCAGACAAAATGGGAGCAGATTGAAATTTTTGAGCCCAATTTGGATGTGTGGGCGATCTCGTCTTATCCCTTTGTCGCTTTTGACAGTTCCGCGGATATCCCGCCCGATTACTATACCCCCTTACTGACGCGGACGGACAAACCATTGGCTGTAGCCGAAGGCGGGGTCAATTCGCGCGCGATTGGTCAGTTCAAGGGCACGCCGCAAGACCAGGTGGATTACCTCAATGCTCTTCACACGCAGCTTGGTGACCGCCTGTCCTTTTGGATTTATCTCATCTTGAATGACATCAATGGTGAGGCGTATCGTGATTTCCTGGCCAAGAATGGTATGGAGTCTACGGCTGATACCATTTTGTGGTTTGCCGCAGTTGGGCTGCGTGAAATTGACGGAACCCCAAAACCCGCTTTGCAAGTTTGGGATGGATTTCGAAGTAGTCGCTAATATCAGATTTGTGTCGCAGGGAAACTGTGGCACAACTGTAAGGTTTGCATAGCAGTTGTACTGCTGTGTGGGCAAGGAGGAACAATGGAAATTCTCGGTTTGATTTTATTCGTCGCATTTTGCGGTATCACGCTGTTGGCATCTTTGGAAGCCACGCTGCTGTTATTCCCACAGCTTGTAGAACGGGCACGGCAGAATTTGGAAAATTCTCTTGGCCGTTCATTGCTGCTTGGCCTGGTTAACTTTATTTTCGCTGCAACCATCGTTCTATTGTTTACCTGGCTGGGGGAGCAGCTTGGCAACGTTTTGGGTGGGATTTTTGGTGTGCTGGCTTTGATGATCTTGATCGGTATTATCTTGCTGGCGATTTTGGGCTTATCCGCATTTTCCAACCTGGTTGGACAGCGTATGGGAGAAGTGAAATCCCCAATCGCTGCTCATAGGCGTGGCGGATTGCTCATGATACTTACCGGAATGGCGCCCTATGTGGGCTGGTTCGTCTTCACGCCCCTGATATTGTGGGCAAGCCTTGGTGCAAGCATTCAGACCGTTTTGCGACGCAAAAAGATCTCAGTACCCGATGAAGCATGAAGAGATCGGTTTGGGCACTTCTCCTGGTTGTTCTTGTTTTCACTGGCTGTAGTGGGGATGTCGGGACGCTTGCCGCATCTTCACCGGACAGAGAAAGCCTGATTCCGCCCGAGCAGGTCAAAATCCAGCCTGAGACGGATATCTACCCTCCAAAATCTCTCAGTGCTGAATATGATGATCCGGTGCCTTTGCCGTTCCCGGTCAATACTGCTGGGGCCGAAGATTTCAGCCTTCATCATGCCAGATGGGAATACCCTATATGTTTGGTTCACGCCCAGTCCGCAAATACCGGTTGAGCAGCAAATTACGGATGGCGTAACGGGCATCTATGTTTTCCACAAAACTTCTGATGGATGGAGCCCCGCTGAAAGGGTGACGTTGCAAGCCCCGGGCAAACTCGCGGGAGATGGTTGTGAATTTGTGCAGGACAATATCATGTTGTTCTGTACCGTCAGGGAAGGGTACACGGGCATCCATTGGTTCAGGGCAGAATTCGTGGATGGACGGTGGCAGGATTGGGTCGAGGCCGACTTCGATCCCGCCTATGAGGTAGGGGAGCTTCATATCACTGCTGACGGTCGAGAACTATACTTCCATTCCGCTCGTCCCGGTGGGCAGGGTGAATATGACATCTGGGTTTCGGAAAATGTCGATGGCGAATGGCAGGAACCGGTCAATGTGTCTGTTGTTAATTCCCCCTATATAGACGGATGGCCATTTGTCTCGCCGAATGGAAACGAATTGTGGTTCACGCGCGGCCCTGGTGCGCCGGAGTTGTGGCGCTCTCTAAAGGTAAATGGGGAATGGACTGAGCCAGAGAAAATGTTCGCGCCTTTTGCCGGGGAGGCCTCGATGGACAACGAAGGCAACATCTACTTCACGCACCATTTTTACAAAGACGATGTAATGCTCGAAGCGGATATTTATTTTGCCAGGAGAAGATGATTTGTCGATGGTATTATTTGGTTGAGGAGAAGCCAAATGAACCGAAATGCGATCATCTCTTTATCCGTATTACTGGCTGGGATGTTGGCCTGTGCGGTGCCGCCGGGTATGACGCCGACGCCTATTGTCGTTACACAAGTGGTGGTGGTGCCCAATGAACAGGTGCAACCTTCACCAACCTTACCCCCGCCAACTGTGCCTCCACCCACGGATACATTTGTTGTTCCCACGGCCACAGTGACAAGTACAGCGACGATTACTTCCACATCCACTCCAAGTGGCCCAGTTATAACCCTAATAAAAGATGCGAATTGTCGAAATGGGCCGGGGACAGGTTATGATGTGATTACATCTTATTTCAAAGGGGAAACTTTACAGATCGTGGGGCGCAATCCCGATTTCGATAACACCTGGTGGTATGTCAAGATGCCTACCGGGGGAAAGTGTTGGGTATCATTTGCAACCGGGCAAGCTTATGGTGACTTTGACGCTATTCCAACTGTCAAGCCTTAGCTGAACCTTATTCTAACCACTATGAACATATCCGTAATATCCGCTCAAGGCGGCGTCCCCGCCGCCGAGGACGGCGGCTTGAGCATTTTTTCGGATAGAGACCAATATCCCTTGGCGCTCTTTCTCAAAGGACACCGTGTCGGTGTGCGAATTGGAGATTTAGTACACCATTCTCATTACTGACAACCATTTTGCAAATGTTCTTCGAACGTGACCGCAAAGTTATGCAGGCCAGAGCCATCGCAGCGGGCGCGGAAGTAGTAATAAGGTGTCTGAGCCGGGAATGCGACTGCTCGCAGCGCACTCAAGGATGGATTGGCAATCGGGCCGGGGGGTAATCCGATTGTATATATAAGTGTTGTAGGGCGAATCGAATTTCAGATCTTCCGCACTGAGCGGATTGGTCCACCATGTGCCTTGGGCTGTGTTGTATCCCAATGCATATTGCACGGTTGGGTCTGTATCCAGCTTCATACCCACATTCAAGCGATTGATGAACACCGAAGCGATTTGTGGCTGCTCATCGGCTACTACCGCTTCGCGCTGGACGATGGATGCCAGTGTCACGGCCTGGTAGGTGTCCAAACCTTGCCGGGAGAACCCTTCGCGCAAGTCGGTGGTCAAGTGTAAAGAGAAATTGCGTAGGAACTCCTTCACAAGTGCTTGGGCTGTCGTTTCACGAGGAAAGATGTAAGTATCTGGGTACAGGAATCCTTCTGCCGAAGCGGAAGCAGGCAGAAAGTCCAGGCCGGGAGGCGTGGCGCGTACGGCTGTGAGAAAAGCTTCTGGGGTGATATTCAGTCCAGAAGTTGAGATGGACGTGGCAATTTCTTCCATCCGCCAGCCGGGCAAAATGACAAAGGTGATCTGTTCGGGTGTGGCATCTTGTAGTTCGCGAGCGATATCCACAGTGGATAGGGCAGGGCTGAGATTGTAATCACCAGACTGGATGCTGGTATCGAGACCAGTGTAGATAAGATAGTCTCGGAAGGCGGCTGCGTTTCTGATGAGCCCAACTTCCTCGAGACGGATGGCAATGGATGGCACACTTTCTCCCGGCTCAACAGTAAAGGGCTGCTCAGTGCCGTTGGGGTCGGGCGGATGGGTGAGTTGATTGCTGTACCATAGCAGGCGGGCGGAATATTCGAATTGGTCGAACAACCCGAGCGCCGGGCTGGGTGGACCATATTGTTGCGTCGCCAGTGCCGGGATGCCGATCAGCGTACCAAGCGCCAGCAGGCACAGGAATAACAGGATAACAAAAAACGTAATCAGGCGTCGAGACATTTTACGGTTCGGTGGGGGAGTGGGCATCCAGGTAGGATTGCAAAATGACGGTGGCTGCTATTTGGTCGAGGTGACCGGCGCGTTTTTTGCGAGAAACGCCCATCTGGATACGGGCGGCACGCGCTTCCTGCGTGCTGAAGGATTCGTCCCATAATTTGATTGGCAAATCGGTTTGTTCACCTAGGGCTTCGGCGAAGCGCGCTGCGCGGCGGCCTGCCAGGTTGGGCTGGCCCTCTTCATCAAAGGATTGACCGATGACGATCAGTCCGGCCTCGTTCTCCGATGCGATGTTGGTAACCTGGGCTGCGTCAATCATGCGCGAAACATGCTCGATGACGGTCAACGGGTTGGCGATAGTGCCGGTCGGGTCGCTGATGGCAAGCCCGATACGTTTTTCGCCGTGATCTACTGCAATAACTCTCATTGAACTTCCACCGTGATATTGAACGGAATCAAAGGTAACCACGGCCACCAATCGGGAGTGAGTTGGATTTCCGGCGTATAGGGCAAGTCCGGGTTATCTTCCAGTTTGGCTCATGGCAATATGCCATATTGCGCCCCTGCACGAACGAGATGACTTTCCCGGTATCCACCTGCTTTCCAATTCCGAGAAACGCGCATCGTCCAACTAGTGACGCCTTCCTTGTCTGTTCGGTGGGAATTGATTGATTTCAAAAGATATAGGCTTACCTGCTATCTACATATCCTTCTGTTTGTGATGCATTTAGCACCGCGTTGGCTAATTCGTTCAAGTCTTCTCCGGCAGCATAAGAAACTGTGAACTCGACGCGCATGCACAAGGTAACCTTGCGGCCAGGCTGCCCGAGTGGAGGTTCGTAGCTTTCTTCCAATACCTGCTCCATTTCCAAGGTGTCGGCGAAAATCTGGTCGACCTGGCCCAAGCATCGTTTCCATCTCTTCCAGGGCCTGCTTCTCCAACTCTTCCAACAAATCTTTGCGCAGGCGTGCCAGGTCTCTTTCGGTGGCGGCTTCCCTCAAGCGGTCACGCCCGCCAGTGGTTGGCTCAGCGTTTGTCACGGTCACCAGCAGGCCAAGATCTCCTTCAATGGCTAAAATCGTTTTCGCTTCGACGTTGCCTGCTGCTCCCGCGGCTTCTGCTTCCACTGGTACATCAACGGTTGCTTTTAGTCCGCCTTCCAACTCGGCATGCTCCATGCGTCACGAAATCGCACACCGGGCAAACCTGTCGAAGTCAGGATAGTTCCAACAGGAATGGTCACTTCCTGCTCGGTCAGGTTGCGAAAGGTCACCATGCCCTCGGATTTTGATTGCGGGACGGGCACTTCCCCGGTTGTCAGCGCTTCCAGATCGCCTTCTACACTCACACGCAGCTCATGGGATGGGATGACTCCTGTGATGAAAACTGCGCTCACGGATGGATCGGCCTGCACGGGCAACGTCACCGTTTGCTCATCTGTTTCGGATTCGAGTATCACCTGTGCGCGTGGGATATACAGGGATGCGACCCCCAGCACCGCCAGGACGCCCAACGCAAAAAAGAATATCCGTGAAAGTGGATGGCTGCGCCACGCACCTTCCCCCGCCCGAACCTGCTTCCGCATCTCTCGCAAATCCTGACGTGGCTCACGCCGCTCCCGTTTCCCCTGCAAGTCGCGTTCCGGCCATGATACCCGCTGCGCTTCTCCAGTCGTTTTGAACACCGGGATACCCAAGGCCTGTGCCTCGCGGCGGATGTTGCGATTCCGGACGACCAATCCCAACTGCGCGCCCAGCGAAGCTGCATGCCGCTGCAAGACCTTCAAGTCCAATGGACGCAACGAGACGCGTTCAGACTTCTTGGGCCACACCAGCAAAATGCGCGGCGTCTTGGCCCACGACATTCTGTCACGGACGGAGATCAAGTCATCATGCGATTCGAGCGGGATCAGTTGGGTTTTCATGCAGGGGTGATTATAACCAAAGACCTGACAGGTTTACTAAACCTGTCAGGTCTCATAGTCGAATAGTTTGTTTAGTTGAGTTTTTGTTCTAGCCATGTAGGTACGGACGCAAGCGCATCACCGAGCTTACTCACATCCTTGCCACCACCAAAAGCCAAATGGGGCGCACCGCCGCCGCCTGCACCGAGTTGACGCGATATATGTCCAACCAGATCACCGGCTTTGATGCCTTTCTTGATCAAATCACCTGTAACGGTTGCCATCACGACCACATTGTTCTCAGTAGGAGCAGCGATGACACATACACCGTTCTCGGCATGTTTCTCGCGGAAGGTGTCGGCCAATTTGCCGAGCGCGTCTTTGTCCAGGCCGGGGATTTCAACCGCCAGCAGATTAACGCCATTGACCTGCTTCACATTGGCAAGTTGTTGGTCAAACGTGGATAGGGCTGAACCAGAGCGCAGGGAAGCCAGCTCTTTTTTGAGCGCAACAACTTCTTCCTGCAAACTTTCTACTTTCTGTGGAACATCTTCAACGGAAGATTTCAAGGCGCTGGCGGTTTGTTTGAGCGTCTTGAAACGGCGTGCAATCAGATCGTATGCCCCGCGGCCTGTCACCGCTTCGATGCGGCGGATGCCAGCCGCAGCCGAGCCTTCGCTGGTGATCAGGAAAGCGCCCACATCGGATGTGCGCTCAAGATGCGTGCCGCCGCACAGTTCGTAGGAATATCTCTTGCCATGTTCCGACGGGGTCTCAGACCCCGTCGAGCCAACGGGCGCAATCGTCAGCGTGCGGACAGTTTCGCCATATTTTTCACCGAACAAGGCCATCGCGCCTTCAGCAATTGCTTCATCTCGCGACTTCAGTTTAGGTTGAACTGACATATCGGCTGCAACAGCGTCATTGACGATTTTCTCCACACGTTCAATTTGCTCAGGTGTCATCGCTTCGGGATGCGTGAAGTCAAAGCGCAGACGGTCAGGCGCGACCAGCGAGCCTGCCTGGCGTGCGCCTTCACCTAACACTTCATGAAGTGCGGCGTGCATCAGGTGAGTGGCAGTGTGGTTGCGCATGATGTCGTGGCGGCGCTGCATGTCAACTTCAGCGATAGCTTGATCGCCGACTTTTGGCTGACCAGAAACAACTTCGCCGATGTGGACGATGATGCCCGCGGAAGGTTTGCGCATATCGGTGATTTCGATTTCCCATTCGGGTTGTTCAGCAGTTGAACTGCTGGACGAACGGGGTGAAGGCCCCCCTCCGGCTCCCCCCAAATTCTCCGAATTTAGGGGGAGAGATTTGATGTAGCCTGTATCCGAAACCTGTCCGCCAGATTCAATGTAAAAGCCGGTTTTAGGAAGGATAACTGAAACAATGTCGCCAAAGGAGACGGAGTCAACCGATTTTCCATTCGCGATTAATGCTAATACTTGACCTTCTACCCGAGTGCTTTGGTAAGGATCATATTCCACACCATCAGAATCGAGTTTCTTATCAGCCTGGAGAGCCTTGAATACGCCAGCATAGAATTCAGCATCTTCGCCGCCGAGTGCACCCATGGCCTTGCCGCCACCGGATGCGATGCGATGTTCGTCCATGGCAGCGCGGAAGCCGGCTTCATCTACGTCTAAACCTTGTTCCTTAGCGATGTCGCGAGCGATCTCAAAGGGCAGGCCGTAGGTGGCGTACAGGTCGAAGGCTTTGTGCCCGTCCAGGACGGGGTTTTTAGCGGGATCAAGCTGATCGAGCAGAGTTTGTAGATGAGCGGTGCCAGTTTCAACGGTCCGTCCGAAGCGGATTTCTTCTCTCGTCAAATTGTCGAGAATGGTCGCTTTGTTCTTTTCCAGTTCGGGGTAAAAGTCCCCATACGTTTCAATGATCGCCTCGGCTACTTTGGCCATGAACGGCTCGGTCAGATTGATCATCGAGCCAAAGCGGGCGGCGCGGCGAATGATCATGCGGCAGACGTAGTTGCGGCCCATGTTGCCGGGGACAACGCCGTCGGCAATCAGGAAAGCCGACGTGCGGGCATGGTCGCAGATCACGCGGTAGGGCGTGAAATCGGCCAGCATCTCTTTTTCGGAGTGGCCGGTCAGCCCGCGCAACACGGCCAGCGCCTTTTCGAACAGGTCGGTTTTGTAGTTCGAGTCGACATCCTGCAGCACAGAGACGATGCGCTCGAATCCCATGCCGGTATCCACATGGGTGGCGGGCAGCGGCTCAAGGTGCGAGGGGCCGAGCCGGTTGTACTGGATGAAGACCAGATTCCAGAGTTCCAGGAAGCGCGTGCAATCGCCGTTGACGCCGCAGACGTGGCCTTCAACATCCTTCATATCGCAATATTTTTCGCCGCGATCAAGATGGACTTCGGAGCACGGCCCGCAGGGGCCGGTTTCGGCCATCTCCCAGAAGTTATCTTCCCGACCGAAGTACAGCACGCGCTCTGGAGTCATCCCGTCTTGCTGCTTCCAGTAGTCAGCCGCTTCCTCGTCTGTTGGAACATCGCCTATATTATCCTTGAAGACGGTCGCCCACAGGTGCTCTTTCGGCAAGCCCCAGACATCGGTGAGCAATTGCCAGGCCCATTCGATGGCTTCCTTTTTGTAGTAATCGCCAAACGACCAGTTGCCGAGCATCTCAAAGAAGGTGTGATGGGTGTCATCGCGGCCCACGTCTTCAAGATCGTTGTGCTTGCCGGCCACGCGCATACATTTCTGCGAGTTGGCAGCCCGCGTGTAGGGACGTTTGTCGGTGCCGACGAACACGTCCTTGAATTGCACCATGCCTGCGTTGGTAAACAGTAAAGTGGCGTCCCCGCCGGGGACGAGCGAAGAGGAGGGCACGAAGGTGTGTTTGTGCTCAATGAAGAAGTCGATGAAATCTTGGCGGATTTCGTTTCCGGATGGTTTTTTAGTCATGTGCGAAGCGCTCCCGATGAATTAATAGATGAGATTATACCAATTGGCTGGATAGAAAAAGTCCCGAACCTGTGCGATTCGGGACTTGGTTAATACGCTTTCAGTCTTACGCCGTCACAGGTTGATATTGCAGCCCCATAGCCAAGGCTGCGCTGGTAGCGGCGGCAGCTTGATTTAAGGATTGTTCAACCTTAGTGCTCATTGATAAAATTATATCACTACATGCAAGTGAAGCAGAATCCATTTTTGTTTTTTCTTGCTCTGAATATAAAGATACGCTATCATACCGATGGCAAATTAAATAAATACCATGACAAGCGACCAAATCACTCCTGGCTTCCATTCTTTAGATTTAGACCTAAAAACATATTTTCTGGATACTAATGTTTGGATTTCCATCGCATCATCTACTATAGCAACGAACAATTTTCTCTCCTGGCTTAATTCTAAAAATGCAATAGCAGCTCTATCAATCTTTACAGTATTTGAGCTTTCACGTGCCGAAAAATATCTTCAAAAATTTGATAAGTTGTTGACCACTACTGCTCCAAGAATTTACATTCCGCTTCTGTATGATGAGTTGTCTGATCTTGAAATGTCTAATTATCCGAACGAAGTTGAGCTTTTGTGGTCCCCAATAACGAACTTTGGAGATTCTGTAAGTGTATTGTTTATCTCTACTCTTTCAAAAGACCCCCGCTTTGTGAGTAAACGACAAGAATATTATGATTTTGAACACAACAATTTTAAGAATTTTGAAAATCTAAAGAAAAACTTTCCACTTGAAGATAATGATGGGAAATACGCTGTAGAAAATGCTGAGTTATTTGCATGGGCTACTTCGTTAGATTTTCTTCTCCGTTATTTTCCAAATCGATTGCTTCCTTTCAAAGGAAATTTGGAATCGTTTGATACCTCAAAGCTTAAGTCACTTCACCTTCGTGGGCTATTCTTGTACTTTAAATATTATGTACATGAACAAAGCCCAACAAAGAACGATTTTATGGATTATGCCCACGTATCTTACTTGCCATATGTTGATACATTCGTGACAGAACGAAATGTTTTGAATGTCCTGTCCCATATAAAATCCAATGGATCTACGCTTTTCAATTGCGAGCTTATTCATATTCAATCATTTGTGAAAGATGTTGAATCCTATAAAAAATTTTGTTGTTGATACCATGGGAATAGTTATGTCTTCCAAAAAAGCAACCTGCCCAATCCTCCAACTCCGCATTGCCCTCACCACCAGCGATTATGAACACCGGGTAAATTCTATTGTGACGGTCTCGGGATCGAACAAGCTTCCATCTGGAAGGACGATGGCGGTCGGGTATTGACACTCGAGATGGTCAAGCTACCGAAGAGATAACATGAAAACCGTTGAAGTAAAAAATCGAGCTGAGTGGCGAGCCTGGCTTTCGGCAAACCATGATAAAGAGACAGAAGTCTGGCTCATCTATTACAAGAAGGAAACTGGCATAGCGTTTGTAGATTACGAGGCTTCGGTCGAAGAGGCACTGTGTTACGGGTGGGTGGACAGCATCATCAAAAAATTGGATGAGACAAAATATGCTCGCAAGTTCACGCCGCGGAAGGATGACAGCAAATGGTCGCCTTCGAACAAAAAGCGCGTTGAGAAACTCATCCGAGAGGGGCTGATGACAGAGCATGGGATGCAAAAAGTGGAGGCTGCCAAACGGTCTGGCAGATGGGATAATCCGGCCCATAAACCGGGGTTGACATTTGAGATGCATCCCGAGTTTGATAAGACCTTAAAGGATAATAAAAAAGCAAAAGAAACATTTGATAAACTGGCGCCGACTTATCAAAAGCAGTACCTTGGCTGGATCGAAGTTGCCAAACGGCCGGAAACAAGAGAGAAAAGGATTCAAAGAATCGATTCGCTTGTTGGCAGCAGGGAAAAAACTGGGGTTAAAATAAGTCCGCGGAGAAAGGAAAAAATATGAAAGCGACAGTGTTTTGGATTTTCGGGGTACTTCAAAGTATCTCGCTGGGGATAATCATATTCCTCGTGTTTCGGGCATTGAATCTGATTAATGGGGAAGCCGTCATTGGCCTGGATACGCAAATCTTGTTGAGTGTGTCCTTCCCGTTATTTCTCCTGATTGTTGAATACATTATTTACCTAGTAATTCCTTAGTGATTAATTTTAAAATCGTCTCTCATTAGAACAAAACAACCACGCACCTTTTTCTGTGCGTGGTTATCAGACAATAAATCAATTATGCGGCTTCCGCTTCGGGCCCCTCCGCAATCTGGTACTCATCTTCCCACTTCTCGGCAAATTTCAAGCGGATGTAGCCATAGCGCACCAGCAGCATGACCACACCTGCTACCGCCATAATACCCGCTACAAGCCTCGAGTAGCTCAAGTCCGTTCCGGGGATGCGGGGCTGATCCGGCCGGAATGCCTCAATGATCACGCGTCCTACACCTGAGATCACCAGCCACCAACTGAACATTGCGCCGGGCTTGAACTTCTCCGGGAAACGGCGCGCGTCCACAACAGTGCGCCTGCGGTCAAGAAATTCCAGATCATCTCATAAGCAAAAGCCGGATGGAAACGCGTGCTTTCGGGGAACAGGGTCATGTCACTGTATTGCGCAAGACGATGATTTGACTCAATCGGAATACCCCAGGGCAGTGTGGTCGGCTGGCCGTAAAGTTCCTGGTTGATGAAGTTCGCCGGGCGGGCGATGGCTTGCCCGATCATCGTGACGGGAGCGGCCACATCCAGAAGCAGCCAGAGGTCCAGATTGTTGCGGCGAATGTAGAAGATCATCGCCAGCGCGCCAAAAAGCAGTCCGCCAAAGAAGTGTAGTCCGCCCTGGGGGATGTTCATAATCTGGCCAGGGTTGTCCATGTAGTAGGAATTTCCGCCTAGTGTTACATTTGCAACATACCACAAGCGCGCGCCCACCACACCAACCGGTAAAGCCCAGATGAGCGAATTCCAAATGTGTTCGCCGTTTTCACCGCGATGAGTGTATTCGCGTTCGGCGATCCAGGCGGCCACAATCACACCCAGCATGACCAACATGCCATACCAGCGCAAAGCAAAGTTGATACCAAAAATTTCAAATGAAAAGATAATCGGGATCGATCAAGAGACACCTCTAGGATTTGGATTAAGTCCCGTCATTATATCATCGCAGTTATTTGTGAAAACCAAAAAAGGACACAATGACCGGGCGGCTATCCACCCCCAACCTTTCTACACGCAGGGTATGTTCGCCCGGCTGAATCCCGATATTTCGATATAGCCACCATGGATTTTTTTCTCGGCCCATATTCTGGCGGTGTCACCACGCCAGATTTCTTCCCCATCGAAAAGTACGCGCGCCCAGCCAATCACATAAGATCCCCGAAACTGTACACCAAGAGATGTAAACGGTGCATCGGTTGTGATTTCCACCCAATCATCATCCCTCCACAGCACGCGATTTGTACCATACAGAATGCTTTCGTCACTGTAGTCAAGGCGGACACCTTCTGGCATGGATTGGTCCAGGCCGTTGGCATTGACAAACACATCCGGTATCGGATCGCTGAGACGCACATCCGCTTTATGCACAGCTACCCTGAGGCCCTCTGGAAGAGCTGGAATGGTCATCGGTTCAACTACTTCATCTGCGCAGCCGCGCGGTTGTTCAACATCGGCCACATCCCCTGTCGGACATGCTCCCCAAACTCCCCCACTCAAATTCCTGCCGCGCAGTTGAAATGAACAAGGGTCATCGACAATTTCCAGAGTTAGATTTCCATCCACCAAATCCCATTTATATTCCCCGGTGGCTTCCTTGCAATACGGATCGTTGAACAGATACAGGCGATCCCCCGATACAGTATAAGAAGCAAGACTTCTCCAACCTGTCACTTCGTAATAAATACGCATCACCCCCCGGTCAAATTGCAATCTCCAAACGCCACCGGCAGGGCGATAGTCCGCGCAGCGCAGGCAGGCCCACCATTGCGGCGGGGCCGGGTCAAAGTATGCATATGTGCCATCTATAAGGGTTTGTTCAGCTTCCGGAAGCGGACTGACATAAGGGACCGGGGTTATTTCCAACAGCGAAGACCAGACAATTGTAGGCGCAGGTGTGCTGGGCAGTGCATTTTCATCCAAACCATCTGACGCACAGGCAGAGATGAAACCCGCGAGAAGAAAAACCAGCATGAGCAATCGAACCCTAGTGTTCATTTTTCACTTTCCATATCGCGTTGCTCGGTCATGACAGAAAGATTATATCCAACCTTGTAAAGGTTTGAAACCTTCGCAAGGTTTTCAGGCCATTTCCCTTGTTACACCCATCACATTACATTTGTGACAAATAACACATAACTTTCTCTCCAAAACCTTTACAATATTAGTAAAGGTTTATGAAATAAAAGTTACATATTGAATGAGGCCCGAAAATAGGGGGGCGGGCGACGCCCGCCCCCCTATTTTCGGTATCCTTTTTACAATTGTGTATGAACTAAGAAACTATGATCCGCATCAACCGTCAAACTGACTATGCCATCCGTGTTATTCTGACCCTCGCCAGGCAAGGGGATAAGGCCATGCTACCTACAGCTCAGATCCAACAAGAAATGCTTATCCCGAAAGCGTTATCTCTACGGGTCGTAGCAGAACTGTCAAAAGGTGGGTTCATCGTTACCTACCCCGGTCGTGATGGCGGGCTGAAACTGGCGCGCCCGGCTGCAGAAATCAACCTGCGGCAGGTGGTGACACATTTCGAAAAGAATTTCACCATCTCAGAATGCTTGCACAAAAGCGATTCCTGCCCCTTCGACCAGAGCTGCCCTGTCCGTTGTCGTTGGTCGCGGCTACAGGCCTTGATCCTGGATGAATTGGAAAACACCACTTTCGACGAATTGGCGCGGGAAGCAGCGTCGGTGGAAGAAATGGTTCCGTTGAGCACCGAGCAGGTCGAGGTGTAGAAAGAAGCGGAGGAAAGGAGGCTTTATCCGGGAGGGAAGTCGCCAATCATAAAAACTCACACGTCATCCATTATTGTTTTCATGTAAAATATTTAGGACACGCAGTAGTCATTCAAAGGAGGTTCGATGGATCCTGTCATCCTTGCTCGTTTACAATTTGCATCAACCACGGTCTACCACTTCTTCTTCGTCCCACTGACGTTAGGATTGGTGTGGATCGTGGCCATTTTGCATACCCAATACTATCGCACGGGCGATGAAAAGTTCAAGCGCCTGACGAAGTTCTGGGGCAAGCTGTTCCTGATCAACTTTGCCATGGGAGTGGTGACCGGCATCGTCCAGGAATTTCAGTTCGGCATGAACTGGTCGGAATATAGCCGTTACGTGGGCGACATCTTCGGCGCGCCGCTGGCAATTGAAGCCCTGTTGGCTTTCTTCATGGAAAGCACTTTCCTGGGCATATGGATATTCGGATGGGAGCGCGCCCCCAAGAAACTGCACCTGGCTTCCATCTGGCTGGTAGCGCTGGGCTCGAACCTATCAGCCTTATGGATTTTGCTGGCCAATGGCTTTATGCAGCACCCGGTCGGCTTTGATCCGGCCAGCGTGGAAAGCGGCCGTTTGATCCTGAACGATTTCTTCGCTCTGGCAACCAACCCGAAAGGCTGGTTGTTCTTCTGGCACACTATCACCGCCGGGCTGGCAACCGCCGGCTTCTTTGTGCTGGGCATCAGCGCATGGCATCTGGCCCGCAACAAAGACGATGAATTCTTCAAGTACTCCTTCCAAATGGGTGCGATTGTGGCGATGGTCTTCACCGTTTTGGTCGGAATCGGCGGCCACGAACAGGGCAGCTACGTAATGGAAACGCAGCCGATGAAAATGGCTTCCATCGAAGCGCTCTGGGATACCGAGCAACCCGCTTCGTTCTCGATCATCACCATCGGCGACCTGACCGGCAAAAACCTGGTCTGGGAATGGCGCATCCCGCGTATGCTCAGCCTGATCGCCTGCAACAACCTGACCTGTGAAGTGCGGGGCGTGAACGATGTCCAGGCAGAGTATGAAGCCCTTTATGGCCCCGGTGATTATGTACCGTTGATGGTCATTACCTACTGGGCCTTCCGCTTCATGTTCGGCGCATCGCTGGTGATGTTGGCAGTAGCAGCTTACGGACTCTATCTGGTCTTCAAAGGCTGGCCGCAGAAATGGATGCGCTGGATGAAATGGGTTCCCTGGGCCATCGCCCTGCCCTATATCGCCAACTCCAGCGGCTGGATCCTGACCGAAATGGGACGCCAACCCTGGATCGTGCAGGGATTGCTGAGAACCGAAGATGCCACATCCCCGAATGTGACGGGGGGAATGGTGCTCTTTACTCTGATCGGTTTTGTGGTCATCTATGCTGCCCTGATGGTGGCTGACGTTTATCTGTTATCCCGATTTGCCAAAGCTGGCCCGGACGCCACCGACAAAGGTGTGATCGGCGATCCTGCCTTGCTCGGCGCACAAGACTAAAGGAGAATATGATGACTCACGAAATCCTTCAAACCATCTGGTTCATCCTGATCGCTATCCTGTGGATCGGTTTCTTCGTTCTCGAAGGCTTTGACTTCGGCGTTGGTCTGGTGCTGCCTTTCCTCGGCAAAAAAGATAATGAACGCCGCGCCATCATAAACACCATCGGCCCGCATTGGGACGGCAACGAAGTCTGGCTGCTGACAGCCGGCGGTGCCACCTTTGCCGCTTTCCCTATGTGGTATGCCACCATGTTCAGTGGCTTTTACCTGGCTCTGTTCCTGATGCTGTTCGGCCTGATCATCCGAGGTGTGGCCTTTGAATTCCGTTCGAAAGATTACAACCCCAAATGGCGCAGTCTGTGGGATTGGGCCATCTTCGCAGGTTCGCTCATCCCGGCGCTACTGATCGGCGTGGCCTTTGCCAATCTGGCAGCAGGTGTACCCATTGATGCAAATATGAATTTCACTGGCAACCTGCTGACCTTGCTGATCAACGGCTACGGCTATACACTCGTGGGCGGCCTGATGGCCCTAGCCGTATTTGCCTTGCATGGCAGCGTCTTTCTCAGCCTGAAGCTGGAAGGCGAAATGGGGGAACGCGCCCGGAAAACGGCACGCAAACTCTGGGGTCCGGCCATGATCGTGGTTTTGATCTACGCAGTCTGGACGTTCTTTGCCACCGACTTTATTGCCCATCTCGGCATCGACCCGGGCATCTATCCGCTTGGCGCTGTGGTTACTATTGCATTGGTTGGCATAGTCTTCCTGCCCCGCAAAATGGACGGCTGGGCCTTCGTCATGACCACCCTGCACCTGGTGCTCACGCAGATCAGCTTCTTCATGCTGCTCTTCCCACGCGTGATGATTTCCAGCACCAACCCCGCATACAGCCTGACGATCTACAACGCATCGTCATCGCCATACACGTTACAGGTCATGTCAATCGTGGCGCTGATCTTCGTCCCAATCGTGCTGGCTTATCAGGGATACAGCTACTGGGTGTTCCGCAAGCGCGTCACAACTGACCCGAAGACGCTGACATATTGACAGTTCCAAGTTGAACGTTGAAAGTTGGAAGGCTGGCGCTGCGCCCTGAGCTTGTCGAAGGGTTATACTCCATCGCACCTTCCAACTTTTTACTTTTCACGTTTTTGCCATAACCTTTGACATTCAACCTTCAACCTGACCCATGCACCGCAGACTGCTGGCCCTCGCCCGCGACACCCGTTTCAGCCTGACTATTAACGGTTCTCTCTGGACTTTTAGCCGGTCTCCTGACCATCTGGCAGGCCTGGCTCCTCAGCAACACCGTCAACAACGTCTTCCTCGAATGACAGAACTCTGGCGCAAGTATGGGACTTGCTGCGGCTGATGCTGTTCGTCATCGCTGGCCGCGCACTGCTGGCATGGCTCAACGAAGTCAGCGCCAATGCCGTAGCTGTGCGCGTCAAAACCGACCTGCGCGAGCGGCTTTTTGCCCACATCCAGGCACTCGGTCCCGCCTACACCCGCGCCGAACGCACCGGCGAACTGACAACTGCCGCCGTCAAGGCATCGAAGCCCTGGATGCTTATTTCAGCCAGTATCTTCCGCAACTGGTCATCACTGCACTTGTTCCCCATCAGCATTCTGATCTTTGTTTTCCCCATTGACTTGCTCTCCGGTGTGGTCTTGCTCATCACCGCGCCGCTAATTCCCTTCTTCATGATCTTGATCGGCAAAGGTGCAGAAGATCGTTACCAACCGCCAGTACGAAACCCTCAGCCGCTTGTCTGCGCATTTCCTCGACAGCCTGCAAGGCCTGACCACGCTCAAAATTTTCGGGCAGTCCAAAGCCCACGCAAAAAACATCGATAAGGTCAGCGAGCAGTTCCGTGACACGACCATGCAGGTACTGCGCATCACCTTCCTTTCTGCGCTGGCCCTCGAATTGCTCGACCACCCTCAGCACCGCTGTCATTGCCGTGGAGATCGGTCTGCGCCTGCTCTACGCCAAGATGGATTTCCTGCAAGCCCTGTTCATCCTCGTCCTTGCACCGGAGTTCTACCTGCCCCTGCGCATGCTCGGCCTGCGCTTCCACGCTGGCATGGACGGCACCGCCGCCGCCCGACGCATCTATGAAATTTTGGATTTAGCAGATTGGAGAGCGGAAAGTAGAGAATAGGGATCAGAAACAACTCCCAATTAGCTACTCCGAATCTCTAATACCATATTGAGTTATCCAATCTCTCCTTCACACTACCCTAACGAATCCATCCCCTGCCCTACAAGACATCAACCTGCGCATCGAAGCAGGCCAGCACATCGCCCTGGTCGGCCCCAGCGGCGCGGGAAAAAGTACGCTGGTCAATCTGCTATTAGGTTTCATCCAGCCCTCCGAAGGTAATATTTTCTTCAACGCGAATGTCGCGAAAAATGCGAATGACACAAATAAACAATCTAAAAATTCGCGCAATTCGTCCCAATCGCCTATTTACGTTCAGAAATAGCCTGGGTTCCCCAAAAACCATATCTCTTCCACGAAACTATCGTCGCAAATATCCGTCTCGGAAAACCGGATGCCACCGCAGGATGAACTTATCTCCGCCGCCAAAGCCGCCTACCTGCACGAATTCATCACATCCCTGCCCGAGGGCTACGAGACCGTCATCGGCGAAGGCGGCGCCCGTCTAAGCGGCGGACAGGCCCAACGTCTTGCCCTGGCGCGCGCCTTTCTGAAAGATGCCCCTATCCTGATCCTCGACGAACCGACTTCCAGCCTCGACCCCGAAACCGAAATCCTGCTGGAAGAATCCACACGAAATTCATGCAGGGCAAGAACTGTGATCACCATCGCTCACCGCCTGAACACCGTCTTCCAGGCCGACCAGATCATCGTGCTCGAAAAAGGCCGCATCGTAGAGCAGGGCACGCATGGGGAGTTGATAGGCGAACGATGGCGCGTATGCAAAAATGGTAGGCGCTTACAAGGAAATAAGTAAAACGGAAAAAGTGAAAAGTGGAAAGAAAACTATAAAAAACCGGAAGCCTCCCACTTCTCGACCTTTTCCTTCTCACATTGAACCAGTCACCGCCAATCGTAAATCGTCAATCGAAAATCGAAAATCGAACACCCTCTCCCGCCTTCTCTCTTTCCTGACCGGCTCCTGGAACTGGGTTGCCCTCTCCGTGCTGCTGGGCGCACTCACTATCGGCGCCAACATCTCGCTGATGGGCACCTCCGCCTGGCTGATCTCTACCGCCGCGCTGCACCCGTCCGTGGCTGAGCTGCAGGCCTTGCCATCGTCGGCGTGCGCTTCTTCGGCATCAGCCGCGCCGTCTTCCGCTATCTCGAGCGCCTGGTTTCGCACAACGTCACCTTCCGCCTGCTCTCTCGCCTGCGCGTTTGGTTTTACAAAAAACTCGAACCGCTGGCTCCCGCCCGCCTGATGGACTTACCGCGCCGGTGATTTGCTCTCGCGCATCGTCGGGGATGTGGAAACGCTGGAAAACTTCTACGTGCGCGTGGTTTCCCCACCGCTAGTGGCCCTGGTAGTTGGGACTGGCACAGCTATTTTCCTCGCATCTTTCTACCCGCCACTTGCCGCCGTTTTGATCGGCTTTTTCCTCGGCCTTGGCTTTCTCCTGCCACTCTCATCCCTGCTACTGGGACGGGAACCCGGCAAAGCGCTCATCACCCTGCGCGCCGACCTGAACATCCGTCTGGTGGATGGCATCCAGGGTCTGCCCGACATCCTGGCCTATGGCCGCGCCGACGACATGCTGACACAAATCGCTATCACAGGCCAGGAATATGGACAGGCACAAAAACGGATGGCGCGCATCAGCGGCTTTCACAGCGGACTCGCCACTCTGCTGACCAATCTTGGCTTGTGGCTGGTGGTTTATCTCACCATCCCACAAGTGACAAATGGATACATCCCTGGCCCCGATGTTGGCCGCGTTGGCCTTGCTGACACTGGCATCCTTCGAAGCTGTCACTCCCCTGCCCGCTTGCCGCGCAGATGTGGGAAAGTGTGCAGGCTGCAGCAGGAAGGTTATTTGAGATTGTGGATGCGCAACCTGCGGTTGAAGAGAATGGAGAGCAGAGAATAGAGAGCAGTGGCTCAAAGGAACTACTCTCTACTCTCGAATTCTCTGATCTCTCTTTCTGCATACCCCGGCCAAACAATTCCTGCTGTTCAGGATATTTCTTTCAAGTTGGAATTTGGCAAATCGCTAGCAATTGTCGGTCCGAGCGGAGCAGGAAAGATGCACTCTCGTCAGTCTGTTGCTAAGATTTTGGGAGTACAGTTCGGGAGATATCCGCTTGGGCGGAGAGTCGCTGCATGGCCTGGAGCAGGATGAAGTCCGGGCGCGATGCGCGGTGGTCTCGCAAAGTTCGTATTTCTTCAATACCAGCGTCCACGAAAATTTGCGGCTGGCGCAGTCCATCTGCATCCCAGGAAGAGATAGAAGAAGCGGCGCAGACAAGCGCAAATCCATGAGTTCATCATGGGATTGCCAAAAGGATACCAAACCTACATCGGCGAGCAGGGACAGCGGCTTTCGGGCGGCGAGCGCCAACGACTGGCAATTGCGCGTGCATTGCTAAAGGATGCGCCCATCCTGATTTTGGACGAACCAACAGCCAACCTCGATCCGTTAACTGAGAAACAAGTGCTTGCGAACTTTGTTCGATGTAATGCAGGATAAGACGACATTATTCATCACACACCGTCTGGTTGGGCTGGAAAATCTGGACGAAATCCTGGTGATGGAGCGCGGAAAAATCGTGGAACGCGGCACGCAGGCCGAGTTGTTAGAACGAGGCGGTACCTTCCGTCGATTGTGGGATCTGCAAAACAGAATCCTGTCAAATTAGATGCCAAATTGCTCGAAATCACTGATTGACTTTCGAATCCATACTTGTTATATACTATTATATACATCGCCATATTCTACCATTCAATCCAAAGGAGGAGGAACTATGACTGATCGTCCCTGGTTCGCCAATTATGATAAAGGCGTTCCAAAAACCATTGACTATCCCAAGGAGCCACTGTATCTACTTCTTGGAAGAGTCAGCGAAAAAGTATCCCGACAAAGCCATGTACGATCTTCAAGGGGGCAATCATCACATACAAAGAGATGAATGAGATTACCGACCGCGTGGCCGCCGCACTGGCCGATTTGGGCGTGAAGAAAGGCGACCGGGTCGGTATTTTCATGCCCAATACCCCGCAGTTCGTGATGGCCTATTTCGGCATCCTGAAGGCAGGCGGCGTGGTGGTAGCGACAAATCCGCTCTATACGCCATCTGAAATCGAGTACCAGGCCAGCGACGCGGGCATCGAAGTGATGTTCGTGATGACCAACTTCTACAAGACCATCAAAGCTGCGCAACCCAAGACCAAGATCAAGAAACTGATCGTCACCAATATCAAAGAGCAACTCTGCCCCCATGCACGCGCTTGCTATTCACACTGGCGGTTGAGAAAAAGGGTGGACATCGTATTGATGAGCCTCTGCCAGAAGGCGACGTGTGGATGCAGGACCTGATCGCCAAATACGAACCCTCGGATCGGCCCAAGCTCGAAATTGCTCCCGATGATACAGCCTTGTTCCAGTACTCAGGCGGAACCACAGGTGTGTCGAAAGGCGCAGTTGCCACACATTTCAACGTTCTTGCCAATGCTCTCCAGATCAAAAAATGGATGGTCAATATCGAAGAAGGGAACGAAATTGTACTGATGGGCATCCCGCTCTTCCATGTCTATGGCATGGTGGCCGGGATGCTATTTGGTATGGCATCCGGAGCCAGCCTGGTGATGGTCCCCAACGTGACGCGATTTGAAGGATGTACCTTGACAATATCACCAAATACAAGACCACCATCTTCCCCGGGGTACCTACACTCTACAATGCGCTCAATAATCACCCGGATGTGATCGCCGGGAAATATGACCTTTCATCCATCAAGGCCTGTATTTCCGGCTCGGCGCCTTTGATGAGGGAGACCAAAGAGAAATTCGAAGAACTCTCTGGCGGCAAGGTGTTTGAAGGCTTTGGCCTGTCCGAAGCGCCGACCGCCACGCACTGCAACCCGCTGTTGGGCGAAAACCGCACTGGTTCGATCGGTTTACCGTTGCCGGATGTGGATGCCAAGATCATCAGCCTGGATGATGGTGAAACTGAAATGCCCATTGGTGAGATTGGCGAAATCGTCATCAACAGCCCGAACGTGATGAAGGGTTATCACAACATGCCCACCGAAACAGCCAATGCCCTGCGTAAGCTGAAGGACGGCAAAACCTGGCTGTTCACCGGCGACATCGCCCGCATGGACGAAGACGGCTATTTCTACATTGTTGATCGAAAGAAAGAACTGATCAAACCAGGCGGCTTCCAGGTCTGGCCACGCGAAGTGGAAGAAGTTCTGGCCGATCACCCGAAGGTGTTGGAGGCTGGCGTGGCTGGCATCCCTGATCCATATCGTGGCGAGACGGTCAAGGCATGGATTGTGTTCAAGCCCGGCGAAACGGCCACCGAGGAGGAACTCAAGGACTTCTGCAAGGAAAGCCTGGCTTCTTACAAAGTGCCCACGCACTACGAATTCCGTGATGAACTGCCCAAGACCACTGTTGGCAAGATTTTGCGCCGCGAATTGGTCCGCCAGCATAAGGAAGCGGAAGAATAAATAGCGTAGCGTTGATAAATAAAAAGCTCGGTCAGGGTCTGAGACCCTGACCGAGCTTTTATCTGTTTTAAGTTATAACTTGCTAAGCTGGCTGCGGCGTACCGCTCTTCTTGTCAATCGGTGGCGGGAAGATGGCTTCGAACTCTTCACGCGTGATACTTTCCGCTTCAAGCAGTTTCTGCGCCACAGCATCCAGTTCTTTGTGATATTTCTTCAGGATACTCTTTGCCTGTGCATAAGCTTCATCCACGATTTTGCGGACTTCGGCATCGATTTTTTCAGCAATCGCATCCGAATAATCGCGCTGCTCTGAAATTTCGCGACCCAGGAAAATCAATTCTTCTTTCTGGCCATAGACCATAGTGCCCATCGTTTCACTCATACCCAGACGAGTAACCATGTTGCGCGCCATGCGCGTTACCTGCTCAAAGTCACCCGATGCACCGGAAGTAATATCGTCAAATACCTGCTTCTTCAGCAGCACGGCCACCAAGCGCATAGGCCAGAGTTGCCATGAGTTTTTTGCGCGACATCAGCGATACGGTCTTCATCCGGGCGGAACCAGGTCATGCCGCCAGCCTGTCCACGACCGACGATGGTCACTTTTTGGACAGGGTCGGCTTCAGCGAATGGCATTCCCAACCACAGCGTGACCAGCTTCATGGTAGGCAATGATGCGCTTCTCTTCCTCCGAGATCAGGCGAGACTTGCGCTCCGGTCCCATAACAACGCGCTCAATAGCTTCTTCCAACTCGGGCTGACCGATGGATTTCTTGTTGCGGCGGGCTGCCAGAATAGCGCCTTCGTTGACCAGGTTTTCCAGGTCAGCGCCGACAAAACCGGGGGTGCCGCGCGCCAGGGAAGCCAGGTCAACTTTCGGATCAAGCGGTTTGCCCTTGACATGCACTTTCAAGATGGCTTCGCGCCCGCGCACATCAGGACGATCGAGCGTCACGCGGCGGTCAAAACGACCGGGGCGCAGCAGAGCCGGATCGAGAATGTCGGGGCGGTTGGTAGCGGCCACAATGATGACGTTGGTGTCGGTGTCAAAACCGTCCATTTCGACCAGCATCTGGTTGAGGGTTTGCTCACGTTCATCATGCGAGCCACCCAGGCCAGCACCACGCTGGCGACCGACCGCATCAATTTCATCGACAAAGATGATACAGGGCGAATGGCGTTTGGCCTGCTCGAACAGGTCACGCACACGGCTGGCGCCTACACCAACGAACATCTCAACAAACTCCGAGCCGGAGATCGAGAAGAACGGAACACCCGCCTCACCAGAAACAGCCTTGGCCAGCAAGGTTTTACCCGTGCCAGGAGGCCCCACCAGCAAAACACCTTTTGGGATACGCGCGCCAAGCTCGATGAACTTCTGCGGTTCGCGCAGGAATTCGACCACTTCGCCCAGTTCTTCCTTGGCTTCTTCCACACCGGCTACATCCGCAAATGTGACAGTGGGATGGTCGCCGCTGAACATACGCGCCTTGGACTTTCCAAAGGCCATGGCCTGATTGTTGCTGCCCTGCGCCTGGCGGAAGATGAACCACAGCACACCGCCCATCAGCAAGACAGGCAAGAAAAAACCAAGGCTGCTGAGAATCACCGACCCAGGCAGAAGGCGGTTTGACTTCAAGCTTGATATTATTCAGGAGCGAGTTTCTCCGGTGTCACACCCAAGACCAACAAGTTGTTCCACCAGCGTTGCCCCAGGCTCCTTTTGGGACGGCTTTTCGGTCGCCATCATTATAAATAACCATGAAGTTTATTGTCGCTTTCGACAATGATACGTGTTACTTCACCCACTTGAATATCATGGGCAACTTGGTTGATAGTTAAGTACTTCCTCGCTGCTCGTATCTTGCCGAAAACCCATATAAAACATGGCGGCAATGGCAACGATCAGCAGGAAGTAAACGAGAAACGATTGATTTCGTGAATTCACAGAATCCTCCAATACCGGTACGATTATACCAATCTACTCTCTTGACGAGTAGAGAAGGATAATTCTTATAACAATTTTCTTATATATTCCTGTCAAAAACAATCAGTTTATCGGTCTTATATGCCATTTTGGAGCTAATCGATGACCAATTCCACCGGGCAATGGTCTGAGCCCAGCACATCATCGTGAATAATGACATCCTTTACACGCGGCACAAGCGCTTCTGAAACTAAAAAGTAATCGATCCGCCAGCCAATCCCGCGCTTCCGGGCATTGAAGCGATACGTCCACCAGGTATATTGCTCACGCTCCGGATAAAGTTTGCGGTACACATCCACAAAGCCATGGTCGAGGAATTTATCCACCCATTCTCGTTCTTCGGGCAAGAACCCGGAAGTTTTCTCATTCTCTTTGGGATTTTTCAAATCGATTGGCATATGGGCGGTGTTGAAATCGCCCGTGATAATGATATTCTCACCCGCTGCATGCAAGCGCGTCACAAGTTTCCAGTAAGTGCGCATAGAAATCCAGCTTATAGTCAACGCGGTCTTTACCGCGCTGGCCGTTGGGGAAATAGATATTGTAGAGGAAGAAGTCTGGGTGACGGGTGCGGATGACACGCCCTTCGATATCGAACCGCGGCGCGTCCATACCGATTTCAACATCCAACGGTTCTTGGCTGGCAAGAGTTGCCACACCGCTGTACCCGGGACGTTCAGCCGGGTTCCAGATGATCTGATAACCGGGAATGTCGCGTTGTTCATCGGTCAACTGATCAGGGCGGGCTTTAATTTCCTGAAGGCAGAGCAGGTCCGGGGTCCAGGCAAGAACCGCGCTGAGCGCATCCTTTCGCAGTGCTGCGCGCAATCCATTTACATTCCAGGTGACAATTTTCACATCGCCTCGCTTTGTGGTAAACTTGCCAACAGGACAAGTAATTCATGAACGATACAAATACCAAACATATCTTGTGCATCGAAGACGAACCGGAAATGATCGATTTGATTCGTCTGATTTTGGGCCGCCGCGGATTTGAAGTAGAAGGCGCTGCAGGCGGTAAAGAAGGCCTGGAAAAAATGACGCCAGAAACACCTGATCTGGTCTTGCTCGATCTGATGATGCCAGATATGGACGGTTGGGAAGTATACCAGCAAATGAAAGCCGACGAAAAAACCAAAGATATTCCTGTCATCGTTGTCACAGCCAAGGCGCAAAGTATTGACAAGGTGCTTGGCCTGCATATCGCCAAGGTTGATGATTACATCTCCAAACCGTTCAGTCCACAAGACTTGTTGAACAGCGTGGACAAAGTGTTCGGCGATACAGACGCGTCGGCCTGACTACCACAGAATACAACGGGGCGGCGCAAGTCGCCCCGTTTTCTTGTAACGATGTGAAAGATGTCTCGCCTCATTTTCGTACGCAATCTAAATCAACCAGACCTGTCGCCAGCGCGCGTCAAGTATTGCGACTCATTCCTGTGCCGCCTGCGCGGACTGACGTTTCGTAAGCGCCTCGAACCGGACGATGGCCTGCTTCTGGTACAAGGAAAGCGCGACAGCCGCATCGACTCATCCATTCACATGCTGTTTGTCCCATTTGACCTGAACGTGGTCTGGATCAACACAGATATGACCGTTGTGGACAAAGTCATCGCCAAACCCTGGCGGCCTGCTTATCTTTCAGCCCAACCTGCCCGCTACGTGCTTGAAATACATCCCGACCGCTGGGATGACTATCAAATCGGGGATAAAGTGGAATTCCAGGATGCCTAAACGTCTCATTGTTGTTGTAGCTCTCATTGCTATTTTGTTCTCGTTTTCACCCGCTTCTGCACAAACAGCTGAAGGGCCGGTTTACATCGTGCAATCCGGTGATACGCTGTCCTTGATTGCCGCGCGCTTCAACGTTGCCCTGGCAGACCTGATGAACGCCAACGGCATCAGCAACCCTGACCTGCTTTCTGCCGAGCAGGAACTGGTCATTCCCGGTCTGGAAGGCATCAGCGGCGTTCTGGTGACCGAATTTGTGCAGTTCGGCGATTCGTTCCGCAGCTTGAGCCGCCGCACACAAATTGCGGAACCCACACTGCGCAGGCTCAATCGTCTGGTCAGCCCAACCGAGTTATATGTGGGCGTCAGCCTGATCGTGCCACAACAAACAGGAGATGAGCAGATTACATCCCGTGTCACGCCTGCTACTGGCGAGACTCTGCTGGAGTTGGCCGTCAAAGGAAACACAGATCCCTGGGCGCTGGCATAGATCAACCAACTGAGCGGCACATGGGATGCCTTCCCGGCGACGTGCTGTATGCCACTGGCAGATGAGTCCGAAGGGACAGCCAGCGGCTTGCCCGCCGTATTCGAAGATGCGCTGTGTCAGTCCCCTGCCCCTCACGCAGGGCAGGACAACCGTCATCCGCGTGCAAGTGCCGGAGGGGGTAACCGTCGGCGGTATGCTGGCAGATCACGAATTGCATTTTTTCCCGGATGTCAGATGGCAGCCAGGTAGCCTTACAGGGTGTGCATGCCTTGCTCGAACCGGGCGCTTACCCCTTGCGTCTGGAAGCGGCTCTGCCAGATGGCAGCGTGCAGTCCTTTGAGCAAATGGTATTGGTCATTTCTGGCAGGCTACCCGGACGATCCACTCCTGTATGTGGATGCCGAAACAATAGACCCGGCAGTCATTGAACCTGAAGATCGAGCTTATCGAGTCAACCGTGCAAGAGGCCACGCCCCAAAAACTGTGGAGTGGCAGCTTTGGCACACCGGCAGCTTTATACGCCGAATCGACTTACTTCACATCCCGCTATGGCAGCCGCCGCCAGTACATTGGCCTGGAAAGCGACCTGACCTATCAGGGCTTCCACACCGGCCTGGATTTCGGCGGCGGGACTGGACTGCCCATCACAGCCCCCGCAGCGGGCAGAGTGGTGCTGACTGCGCCGGACCAGGTCGTGCGCGGTAACGCCACCATGATCGATCACGGCTGGGGCGTGTACAGCGGTTTCTGGCACCAATCCGAATTCCAGGTGCAGGTTGGCGACATGGTCAGTGCCGGGCAAATTATTGGCCTGGTGGGCAATACCGGGCGTGGGACAGGCGCGCATCTGCACTGGGAATTGTGGGTCAACGGTGTACAGGTCGATCCGCTGGATTGGCTGCAACAAGAATATCCCTTAACAGTAGTTGTCGGGTTTAGAACCCGAAAAACAAGAACTTCATTAGATAAGAAGCCCCAAATATCGGGGCTTCTTTCTTTGTAATTTACTAAATTGATAAAAAAAGTCTTATAATATGACCCATCAAACTTATTCATCAGGAGATTTATAAATGACAACAGCCTCACCAGAAATCCAAACCACCCTCTCGCAATCTTTTTCAGAAGTTAGGCTCCAACTTTTCCTGGGATTTCTCGTCACAGCCCTGAGCGTGTTCACGGCGGCCACGAACTATGCCACCTACCATATCAGCAGTACGGCTTCGGGTCATGAAACAGAAGGAACCAAACTGCTGGCCAATTCGAATACCGAGTATATCCTCGCCACACAATACATTATCCAGGATTACACCATGTATGACGGCTTTTACATCCAGGATGGTGTGGACGACTTCGCAGCGGAATACTACCAATCCAATTTCTCCCCGGAACTGCAGGCCAGCTATGACCGGGATGCAGTCTTCGATGATCAATATTACGTTGAGATGTATGCTTTATTCCGATGACCTGTTCAATCAGGCTTTCGATAAATTTCGACGCAGCCAATGCGGTCTCCGCAGCGCGAAGCTGTATTTCAACTAGCCATGCTGCTCGCCGCTGTAGGCCTGGCATTTGCGGCCTACGCATCCCTGCTGGATGATGAAAATAAAATGCGCCCGCTGTTTGCCCTGATGTCCTTTGTTATGCTCATGTTCAGCGTGATACAGGCATTAGCTGCCTGATCCGAAAAGGCTGGTATAATCGCCGCCATGATTTACGATTTCTGCACCGGGAAATCCCCGCTGTTCATCGGGGTACGTGGCTTTATCAAGGGGGAGCCTCCTCGAATCGCGCCTGTACGCAGAAAGTAAGTCACTCTATATCGATTTCTCGCGCCGCAGGCCTCCCTGCGGCGTTTTTATTTTCGGTTGTAGGGGCGACCCTTCAATGTCAAAAAGCACCCTGAAAGATCATAGCGGGTCGCCCCTACCAGTAAACAACGGAATTTACCATGATCCAAATTCAACTCTCCAACGTCACGCTCATCTTGGGCGCCAAACACATCTTCGAAAACCTGAACTGGGAAATCCAGCACGGACAAAAAATCGGCCTGATCGGCCCAAACGGAGCCGGGAAATCTTCGCTTTTCAAACTCATTATGGACGAGTATTCAGCCGAACTGGGCGGGACGGTTACCCGCGCGCGTCAAATCCGGACCGGATACCTGCCTCAACACCCCGAACTTGATCTCACGCTGACAGCTTTCGAAGCCGCGCTGGATGGCAATCCGCGCGTGGCAGAGGCCAAGGCCGAACTTGAAGCAGGTTGAAGCCAGCCTGGGTGACCCCGAAGTCTATGGGGATGAGCGCAAATTGCAAAAGGCCCTCGACCAACAACAGACATCTGCTGGACGAATACCAGTCCTATGGCGGAGACAGCTATCCGGAGCGCGTGCGGGAATTGCTCGATCGGGTTGGGAATGGCCGAGGGCGACCTCAGCAAGCCCTTGTCCGTGTTGAGCGGCGGGCAGAAAAAACTGGTCGGGTTGGCGCGCCTGTTGTTGGTCCGCCCGGATGTGTTGCTGCTGGATGAACCCGATAATCATCTGGATTTGCCGGGCAAGATATATCTGGAAAAGCTCATCCGCGAATACGAAGGGACGGTCGTCATCGTCTCGCATGACCGCTACCTGCTGGATGCTGTTGTCACACATATCGCCGACCTGGAAGACGGGAAGTTGACCGTTTTCGAGGGCGATTACTCGTCCTACGTGATGGACAAAGAAGCCCGCATCGCACGTCAGGAGCAGATGTTCCGCGCCCAGCAAAAGGAGATCGGGCGTCTGGAGGCGGCCATCAAGCGCTACGCCATCTGGGGCAAGGTATATGACAACGAAGATTTTGCGGCCAAAGCCAAGTCGATGCAAAAGCGACTGGACAAGATGGACAAGATCGATAAGCCAGTTACCGAGCGCCGCCAAATGGGGTTGCAACTCAACGGCTGGCGCGGCTCGAACAAGGTGTTGGAACTGGATGGCGTTTCCAAGTCATTCGGGAAACGACAGATTTTCAAGCAACTGAATGAGACCATCTGGCATGGCGAACGCGTCGGGTTGATCGGCCCGAACGGTTCGGGGAAATCTGTTTTTATTCGTATGCTGCTGGAGCAGGAAGAACCTGACCAGGGCGAGATCAAGATCGGGCCGAGCGTGTCGGTCGGACATTATGCCCAGGAACACGAGACGCTGGATTTCGACCAGACGCTGCTGGATACCGTGCGCTATGCGGGCAATATGAGCGAATCCAATGCAGTGGCCTATTTGCTGCGTTATCTTTTCACCTACCAGCAAATTACACAAAAGATCGGGGATCTCTCCGGCGGGGAGCGCAGCCGTTTGCAACTGGCGTTGCTGGTGCTTTCGGGCGCGAACTTCCTGCTGCTGGACGAGCCGACCAACAATCTGGATATTGCCGCGGCGGAAGTGTTAGAGCAGGCGCTGGAAGATTTCGTCGGCACGGTGCTGGTCATTTCACATGACCGCTATTTCCTGGACCGAACCGTGCAACGCTTGCTGGCAATTGAGAATGGGCAGTTGGTTGAATATCTGGGCGGTTACAGCGATTATCTTGAGAAGCGCAAGTAACCAGTATTTCAAGCCTGAGTACTGAGAATCAAGACTGCCACGTTGGATTTGTAGAAATCAGCTTTGAGCCAGATAAACGTCTGAAATCAAAAAACTCGGAGTACTCCGAGTTTTTTTGATTCATTACTTTTCAGATTATTTATTGACCCAAAATCCCAGGTGATTGGCAACTGCCGATTCGTTGCCGGGGATATTCCCTTCGATGGGCGAGTTCAAAAAAACGATCCGCCCAGCACACCTTCAACACCATGGCTGAAGAACCGCCGCCATCCAGGTTCATGCCAGTATACACGCCGAGGGAAATCAGGAAATTGGCAAGTTCCGGGAAGGTGGCGCCTTCGCTGTATCCCGATTGGCGGCCATCAATGACCACCAGGAACATCCAGCGGCCATTTTGATTGAGGCCAACAGCCGTACGCGGCTCCACAGATTGGCTTTCCAGGTTCGCAATTGCTTTCCCTTTTTCCACCAGCATACGGTCGCCGGAAACGGCATTGTAGATGGCGCCTTTTGGTTCGTTGAAGGTCACCTCATTATTCTTGTTCAGGTACATAATGGGACGGCTATCCCAGCGTTCAGAGTACACCGTACCGCGCGAAGCCGCATAGCTATTGACCTTGACAGGTTCGCCGCCATTGGGGCAGTACTGTCCCGGATCATACGTGTCTTGATCGAGGTAAGTAAACCCATCACCATTGACAGCAAGCTGGAGGCCAAACTCCTCTAAAAACTGGGATGTCTTGCGCGTGCACACCAATCCGCTATCATGGCTGGGCGGCGTGACCAGGCATTTAAGCCCGCCAGCACGCGTATCAATTGCCAAAACATGCGCAACCATTTTGCGTGGCGTCTGGCTCTCTTTGCGGAAATAAGTAACACCGCTGAAAATCTTCTGTGTCAACTGTTCGGGAGGCGTAGTTCCCAGATCGTTCAGGTACGCAATGGCACACCAGCCTACCAGGCCATCAAAGCGCTGAACGCGCGCCCAACTTCCATCATCGTTAGCTTCAAGGGCGACGACAATTTCACCTTGCTTCAAGGAACCAAGTTTATCGTCAGTCTTGTACTTGGCCCTAAGCGCACGTTCAATGTAGGGGCCTTGACCTGGTACCAGCAATCCTGGTCTGAGGGTCACAGGGTGGCGGTTCCCCGGTGTCGGGTGGCTCGCCGGTATCGGGCGGCTCGGTGTCTAGGGGCAGTCGCGTCAGTTCCAGGTAACTGGCAGAGCACCAGCCGGTCAGGCCGTCTGATTCGCGATAGATTTTTATCCAACTGCCGTCAGCATTCTTTTCAAGCGCCTTGACAACTTCGCCAATTGGCAAGGAGCCGAACTTTGTTATTGCTCGTGCTTGGCCCTTCGCGCACGTTCAAGGACTGAGGCCGTGACACGATACCACTCAACTTCAGCCGGCGGCTCACCCGTGTCAGGAGGTTCTCCGGTATCGGGTGGTTCTCCCGGATCAGGCGGTTCGCCGTTCGGTGGCGTTGTCTTCACCAGGTAACTGGCATAGCACCAGCCAGTCAGTCCATCCGATGCGCGCAGGATTTTTATCCAACTGTTGGCAGCCGCATATTCAAGCGCCTTGACAACTTCATTCTAGTTGCAAAGTGCCGATCTTGTCGAAACTCGTGCTGGGGCCTTCGCGCACGTTCAAGGCGGTGGCTGTGACTTTGTACCACTTGGTTTCAGGATCAGGCGGTTCACCGGTGGCTCAGGTGGTTCCTGGCGGCTCCGGGCTTTCGACTTTGATCAGGTGAGTCTTGTAGATCCAGCCGGTCGTTCCATCCGCCCGTTTAATCTGCATCCAATTTTCATCAGCAGATTGTGTCGAGCACTTCTAGTATCATCGTCCTGCTGCAAAGTGCCGACCACGTTTTCATCTGTCCCGGCTCCTGCGCGTACGCTCAACTCAACGCGATACTTGTCGCCATCCTCCCCACCGGAGGCGGGTCACCAGGGTCAGAAATCCCAAAGCGCTGACGGAACGCTTCCGCATCGCCATTGAAGTAGTTCAGGTCGATGCCTTTGCTCTCCACGCCGTACAGTTCGCCATCTCCGACCTCAGTGAATTGCCAGAACAGCCATTCATTCTCTCCCCAGGGTTTTGGAACACTGGGTTCCGCTGCGCCATAGTTGGCAATCCACAACGGATATTGATGGAAATATTCCAGGCTGTCTTTTTGAGTTGTGGCGTTGGGTGCATTGTCCCGCCAATAATAAAAAGCAGTATAGACAGAGATTTCCTTATCACCGACCAATTCTTTGAGTCGCTCCAGAAAATCGTACCATTTGCGCCAGCCCTGATATTGCCCGCCGTAAGCCTCCTCGAAGTCTGCGAACAGGGGCAGTTCCCCAAAATCGCCATCCATTGTTCGACCCACAACTCGGCCTGCCGCTTGGGGTCTGCACGGCTATCATAAAACCAGTAAGTGCCGCGGGGCAGTCCGGCATGCTTTGGCTGCGGCCCAGTTGTAGTTTGAAATCGCTATCAACCCAAAGATTCTGCCCGGCGCGGATGATGACAAAATCCGCAGATTTCCCCATTTTGACAAAATCGATGTGTTCCGGGGTTTCCGGCTCGTCTTGATAAAAACTTACATCGGGGCCAATCGCATTTCCCATGATTTTCTCCTTTTTGTAAACGCCTTAAGAAATTGTACCAGCAAAGCCAGGGGAGCAACTAAAATTCCATCAGGGAAATCAGCAAAAGCGGCACTCCACAGACGCAGGCCATGACCAACAGTACTGCACACCCCAAGAGCGCCTTGCCGATCGAGTTTTGATTCGTCCATTGCCCCGTCAGCCAGCCAAAAAGATTCGACAACGCATCCATACTGCCCTCCCGTTGTTGTTTACGCTCAAATTTTACCAAATCCACCCGAAATTTCAGAAAGATAAACAGGTCGAGCCGATCAATATCGAGAATCCTGTCTACCAAATTAATGAACCTGCCAGTATAATCCTGCTGCCATGAAAATAATCTACAGCCCAAACCACCAACACCACGATCCGCCCTTTGAAGGGTATGATAACAGCGGCCTGTTACCTTGTTACGAAAAAGCTGAACGGGCTGAAATTGTATACGCTGCGCTGAAAGAAACGGACTGGGCAGACTTTCATCAGCCTGCTGAGTTTGATCTGGAGCCTATCCTGGCTGCGCATAGCGCTGTCTATGTTGAATACCTGCGCTCAGCATACCAGGAATGGAAAATCCATTCGCCGGTTGACGGTATGGCCTTCATCCCTAGCACGCATGGAATCGATTACCAACAAAGCCAATCGTTGAGCGACTCTGAGCAGGCAGGCTTCTTCTTGTTGGATAAGACTTTTGCGGTGACGCCGGGAACCTTCTCGTCGGCGCTTCATTCGGCATATTGTGCGCTGGCAGGCGCGCAGGCTCTAGCCGAGAATGGATCGACGGTATTTTCGCTTTGCCGTCCGCCGGGGCATCATGCCGGGCGGGAGATTGGTGGCGGGTATTGCTATTTTAACAATGCCGCTATCGCCGCCCAGTGGTTCAGTACCCGGGGAAAAGCCGCCATTTTGGATGTCGATTATCACGCAGGCAATGGCACGCAGGCCATCTTTTATGAACGCGCCGATGTTTTAACTGTGTCGCTGCATGGTGATCCGGACTTCGAATACCCTTACTATGCGGGCCATGCAACCGAAATGGGGGCCGGAACAGGGGTTGGTTATCATCGCAACTTCCCCCTGCCTGCTGGGACCGATCTGTCGCTCTATCTGGGGACGTTGGATTCAGCCTTAGAAATGATCACCCGGTTTGCGCCCGAGTATCTGATCGTTTCAGCCGGAATGGACATCTTCAAGGATGATCCATGGGGAAGTTTCAAGCTCACTCAAGATAACATCCACCGGATTGGGCGCGAGATCTCAAATTTAGCTTTGCCCACCCTGATTGTGATGGAAGGTGGCTATCACCTCCCTACCCTGGGTGCTAATTTCAGAGCGTTTCTTGAACCTTTTGCTAAAAAGATAATCACTAAAATTCACGCAATCTATCTGAAATTGCCGACAACAGGGGTGGGACCAGTCGGACAAGCTGTGGATTGTCTTCGCTGACGTCCACTTCAAGGATGTGGATAGGATTCAGTATAACTAACCATTCATCCAAAAAGGACTCGAAAGTCGCGAAGTCTTCGGCGGATGCGATGTTTATCCGGTCGCGCGCGGACAATCGGCCTGCCACCGTTTCCTGATCCGCTCTCAGCCAGACGATCAGTTCCGGTAAGGGCATCAACTCGCAAGGTTTTGTACAGCTTTCGGCACAGATCAAATTCGGGATCGGTCAACAAACCGCGGCTGTGAAAGAGACGCGTGAAGCCATGATAGTCCAAATCGAGACCGCCGTCGATCAAACCGATTTGCGGGGCGGCACGTAACGTCCGCTCCTGCTCGGCACGCAGCAGCAAATAGTCGATCTGGTTAGCAAGGCCGTAACGAGTATCCTGCTTGAGTAACGCCTGAAAGGGACGCTCCTCGTGCTGCTTGTAGGTAACGGAGAAATGGCCGGTTTTCTCCAAAGCTTTCACAAGAGCTGTTTTTCCAATACCACTGGGGCCGATGGCCATGATGATTTTTGCCATTTTTTGATTTTTTACTCAGTGTACTTATGTCGAAACAATAGTGACATGGTTCCACTATTGCATAATAATAAACTTAATTTAGTACGTCCTTGTAGCTAAAATATTTGTACAGCATTCAGAAAGTACCCGACTGTTGTAAGGCTGGTTCGTTTTCTTGCAATTCTCATTTAAATCATTAGGTTTCATTGAATTTATAAATTTGCTTTTATTATAAATATACAAATCGAAGCACTGGTACTAGTACTTAAGGGTATAATATAGAAAATTATAAGGTTAGGGTTTGTTCTAATGATTTCAAGTAGTTTATGTATTGAAATCATTTTGGAGGGGCTCATGAAGCATCAAAAAGGTTGGTCTCGAGTTAAACACGAATTACTATCACATCATAAAAAAGCATCAGAAGTAAAGAACTTTTCAATCCCAAATCAAATATTGTTTTTACTTTTGTATATTATTGTTGGAATAGGAACATTTATTATTGTAATCATTGATAACAATTAGTGAGCATTAGTATGGATATCAACTTTGAAGATCTTCTGGAATCAGGGACAAAAATAACAACAATAATTCTTTTAACATTGGTATTGGCTGTCTACCTTTCTGGCTTTGTTATTGTCAATGCCTATTTATCAAAATATCATATACGACAAGTAGATCTTTTTCAATCGGCCTTTATTTCTGCGGGGTTGTTATTTGGCATCATTAATTTGATTGCAGCTATTGTTGCGATCCTTCCAGCTTATGCTTTGGCAAATCTTTTGGTTTCCGACGTTCCTAGCTATAAGCTGTTGCTTTACACAATAATTACACTTGGCATTGTTATTTTTTTTGAATACCTTGTTGGCCAACTAAACTTCTTTAATGCTCGGATTTGCATCTAGAGGTTTCAACATGGGGTTATTTTTTCAAATTGTTGAACCATTAACCATAATTGTAATAGTAAATGGAATTGCCGTATTCCTCATTTCGTTATGTTTGTGGAATATTACAAAATGTTACCCTCTATTCAAGCTCTTACATTCTTAATAGCTTGTGTATTGTTCTTTTTTGTTGAAACAAATTCTTTATTAAAATT
>CAWBTW010000014.1:0-75180 GCA_963791785.1 uncultured Chloroflexia bacterium
CAATATGGCTGTGTTCCATACTGCCAGGTTGGCTGCATAAACCAGCCCGCCAAGAGCGATCAGACGCAAAACTTTTCTAGAAGGGAGAGTTCGTTTTTTCTGAGTCAATCGCAACGGGAATAGGGCCATCCCGGCGAAGAATACCCGATAGAATGCCGAGACAGTGCCGGGGGTAGATGCAAGCTTGACAAAGATTGCGGAAGTGCCAATGCAAAGCACGCCCAGAGCAAGCGCAAAATAGGCTTTTGTTGGGACTCTGCCGTCCATTAGAAAGACAGGCGCTAATCTGTCTTATATCCTTCTGTCAATAATATACTTGGCTAGATCTTCCAGCGCGCTTCTTTCGATGCCTGGATGCAAAGGTGATAACTGTTCCAGCGCGCGTTTGATGAATCTTCTCGCTTCCTGCATGGACTTTTGGATTGCATCGCTCTGGCGAATGGAATTCACCAGGCGTTCCATGCGGTCCTGGTTGCCCCAGCCGCCTTCGGCTAGCAAGTTTACATCCGGGTCATCAGGGTTGGCTTCGGCGTAATAAATTGCGGGCAGGGTAACCAATCCCTGCAACAGGTCGGAACCGAGCGGCTTGCCGACCGCTGTCTGGTCGCCGGTGAAATCAAGGATGTCGTCCACGATCTGGAAGGCCATGCCGGTCTCATAGCCGAAAATGCGCATGGCTTCAACGGTTTCTTCATCCACCGGGCTGACCAGCGCACCCGCCCGCGCCGACATCTCGAACAGCGAGGCAGTTTTGGCGTAAATGCGCTGGTAATAATTCTTGCGGTTGATCAGGCCGCGGCTGGTGAACAGTTGCGTCAATTCGCCGTTGACGATGGTTGCCAGTGTTTCAGCGAATAATTTCATCAGCGGAAGGTGGTCGGCTTCGGCGGCTAATTTGGCGGCGCGCGCAAACAGGAAATCGCCGGTCAGAACTGTTGCAGCGGGTGACCAGCGCGCGTTTAACGTGGGCATGCCGCGGCGCAGTAGCGAGCCGTCGATCAGGTCATCATGCACCAGCGTGGCTGTGTGCAGCAACTCGATGGCAGCGCCAACGGTTACCAACTTCTCTTCCTCGCCGCCCAGCATATTGCCGACCAGTAAGACCACCGTCGGGCGCACGCGCTTTCCGCCGGACGAAAGAATGTGCTCGAGGGCGGCGCGCATGTCCGGGTGGTTATCGTCTGCCTGGGCGCGAATGCGTTCCTCGACACGCTTGATCTGCTCTTGAACGGGTGTAGTAAAAGTAACTGTGCTCAAACAACTTCTCCCCAGGAGAAAAGCCGCGCTGCGTTGCTTGTTGTGACAGCGGCCACTTCCTCCCGGTTTCGGGATTGTAACTGCGCAATTTTATCAGCAATTTCATAAACAAAGGCAGGTTCGTTGCGTTTTCCCCGATGTGGATGCGGGGTCAGGTAGGGCGCATCCGTTTCGATCAGCAGGTTTTCCAGCGGTAATGGCGACACCATTTCTTGCTTGTATTTCGCATTTTTGAACGTGACCGGGCCGGTTATGCCGATATAAAAATTGAGACTGATTGCTCGCTGCGCCGTTTCCAGTGATCCCGAAAACGAGTGCAGCACCCCGGGATTTTTTCTCAGCGCTTCTTTCTCTGCGCCCAGGCCTGCTACCCAATTCTCCAGAATGCTCATTGCATCCTCGGCACACGGGCCGCCAGCCGCATCGCCTTTTTCCCGCAGGTGAATGACGACGGGCAGTTCCAGTTCGGCTGCCAGGTCAAGTTGCTCACGAAGACGCTTGCTGTGGACATCATGCGGGGCGGAGTCCCAGTAGTAGTCCAGGCCAATCTCGCCGATGGCGACAACTTTGGAGTTCTCGGATAATTGCGCTGAGTTCATCTAACATCTCATGTCTAAAGTCTAATATCTCTTGGGATGCACCCCGATGGCGGCATACAGCATGGGATGCGATTCAGCCAATTTAATGGCTGACAGGCTCGATGTCACGGAAAGAGCCGGAATCAAAATTCGGACGAGTCCCGCTTTTTCAGCGCGTTCTAATAACGGCTGCGCGGTCCTCGTCGAATTTGTGAAAGTCTAAGTGGCAGTGGGTATCAGTAAGTGCCATGTGCAAAGTGCCACGTGTCAGGTGTTCCAAACACGGTACGTGACATCTGGAACGTGAAACGTTATTCTATCCCCGCGATCTTCAACCCGTCCTGCAAAATGGCCTGCACTTTATCTCTGTGCATGGTTTCGCAGTAGACGCGGATGATCGGCTCGGTGCCGCTGAAGCGGATCAGCAACCAGCCGCCGTCTTCTAGCCGGAACTGAAAACCATCTACGGTGACGAGTTCGGTCACTTTCAGGCCGCCGATGGTTTCAGGGTTGGCCGCCAGGATTCTGTCGATCTTCTCCTGCTTGTCGCCTTTGAAGGGCGTATCGATGCGGTCGTAGAAATGTTCGCCGCCGACCTTCTCGAAGAGCAGCTCGAGCAGTTCGGTGGGTTTCTTGCCAGTTCGCACCATCAAATCGAGCAAGTACAGGCCAGCCAGGATGCCATCGCGCTCAGGCACGTTGCCGCGGAAAGCATAGCCGCCGCTTTCTTCGCCGCCGATCAGGCCATCCAGTTCGAGCATCTTGGGGGCTACATATTTGAAGCCCACACCGGTTTCGACCACATCCACGCCATAGATCTTCCCCAACTTGTTGAGCATAGTGGTGGTGGACAGGGTCTTGACGATCGGGCCACGCAGTCCGCGCACTTCCAGCAGGTAGTAGGCCAGCAGGCCGTAGGCGCGCAGCTGGTCGATGAATTTGCCATTCTCATCGCCAAAACCGACGCGGTCAGCATCGCCATCGTTGATCAGCAGCACATCGGCCTTGTTGTCAATTGTAGCTTGCAGGCCAACGTCCACATTGGGTTGGATGGGTTCGGGGCGCTTCATCTCCGGGAAGGATGGGTTGCGCTCGTTATGGATTTCAATGACTTTGGTCTTGCCGCCGCCAATCAGACGTGGGAACCAGCCTGCGCCATTCCCCCACATGGCATCCACCATGACGGTCAGCCCGGCATCTTTGATGGGTTGCAGGTCGATCAGTTTCTTGATGTGCTCGATGTAGGCGATGGAGGCGTCGAACATCTGCACGGAGCCATCTGCCAGGGCATCTTTGAGCGCCATGCGTTTGACGGTGCTGACATCATCAGGGATATTGGCTTCGATCTTGTTCAGCCCGTCGGGGTCAATTGCGCCGCCGTTCTCATCGCGGACTTTGAAGCCGTTGTCGGTAGGTGGGTTGTGCGAAGCCGTGACGTTGACCGCTCCAGCGGCTTTCTTGTCCACCACGGCATACGAGATGACCGGGGTGGGCGTGGCGCTATCCGTCAGCCAGACCTTGAAGCCGTTGGCTGCCAGCACTTCAGCTACCGCCGCAGCGAAATGTTCACCGCTAAAGCGCATGTCATAGCCGACGACCACGAATTCTCCCTGTTTGCCATTTTCGATCAGATATTTGGCAAAGCCCTGTGTGCAGCGCCGCACGTTGTCGAAGGTGTAATCTTCAGCGACGAAACCGCGCCAGCCATCGGTGCCGAATTTGATTTTATAGCTCATAAATAATTCTCCCGTAATTGGTATGATTACGGGAGAATTATAACAGAGCGACTATTTTTGACTTGGCGGGAAATCGCGATTGTGAATGTAGATATAAACCCTTTACCCGATTTTACCCCTTGCTAATTTGATTTTAATCCCGCCATTATGCGTGGATAGGGATGTATCCAGTTTCAGGCGCATCTGACCGAGCAGCATCTGAGTCGTTGGAGAGCACGGCTACCTGCCAGCCGGGGCAGTGTTGGCGTAGCACGTTGCCAAGCTGGGCATACAGGTTACGCAGGTCTGCCCCTTTGCTGACTGCGTTCTCCATATGGCGGATTGGTCACCACCCAGCCCTTTTCTCGGGGCGGATGGATATTGGACACAGCATGATTCTCAAATTGGATATGTTCCGCTACACCTGCACGCTCGGCGTTGGCCTTAGCCATGCGGATCGCGCCCAGCATCACGGTCTGATCCCATTATGGACGGAATTTCCGTGTCCGGGCGTTTTTGCCGCTTTCCTAACTTGTTGCCAGAGTTCAGCATCAAAACCGGGCCAATCCATGAAGGCAAAGTGACGGTCTGCGCCGGGCGGAATGCCGAGCGCCATCATGGCCGCCTCGATGGGAATGGTGCCAGATCCGCAGAACGGATCTAGCAGCGGGGACTGCCTGTCCCAGCCGGATGCCATGATGATAGCCGCGGCCAGGGTTTCGCGCAAAGGCGCTTTGGCAATCGCCTGACGATATCCGCGTTTGTGTAGCAGCGTGCCGGACGAGTCCACGCTGATGGTGACCTGGTCATTGGCAACCCGCACGACGACCAGTTGATGGGTTGCTGTTCCACCTTCATCTGTCTGTGCCCTGAGACGGCTTTCCCAGCCGGTTGGCGATGGCGTTGTGTACCGCATCGCTGATCGGGCGGGCATGATTGAGCTGGGATTCGTGATAGCTGATCCGCAACGTAACTGGCTGGCCGGGATGCAGAAATCTTTCCCAGGGCAGCCGAGATGCTTTTTCGAGTAGGTCTTTGTAAGTTTTGGCGTAGAAGAAATTCCCCAAACGAGCCAGCACGCGGCTGGCGGTGCGCAGGTGCAGATTGGCGCGATAGAGCGCATCCAGCTCGCCTTTGAAGGTCACGCCGCCGGGTTCGAGTTCGGTGGCCGTTTCTGTTGCTGTAGCGGGAGCAGGGATCAGGTCCAGTTCGACCGCTTCCTGCCGTGTGAATGGCTCCAGCCCGGGGGCGGTAACTGCAAAATAAGTATTCATTATGAGAATTTCTTTCGCTTTTTTGCGCGTGACAATTTCTTTCTGGCGTACTTTGCCACGAAATTCTTTTTCCACGTAGATTGGTTCGCGCGTCAAGGGGTCGAGTTCAGTGTAGTACATCAGGCTGGAATAGGTGCGATGGGGTGGGGGTGAAGATTTGCACCTGCTCGGGGTTGACCTTAGCTTCTGACTGGTAAAGCGTTTCAGACGCGCCATATCATGCTCTGTGCAGCCAGGGTGGGCGGCGATCATGTAGTAGGTCAGGAATTGCGGTTTGCCAGCTTCTTTAGAGAATTTATCAAATTTGTTTTGAATTGCAGCAGCGCATCACCGCCGGGTTTGCCCATGTGACCGAGTACATTGTCCTCGGTGTGTTCGGGCGCGACCTTCATCTGTCCGGAAACATGATGGTTGACAACTTCGCGCAGGTATTGGTCGCCGTGCTGTTGGTCGCACAGGATCATGTCGTAGCGGATGCCGGATGCGACGAAGACCTTCTTGACGCCCTCCAGCTTGCGGACATCGCGCAGCAGGTCGATTTGCGGTTTGTGGTCCACTTCCATGAGCGGGCAGACATTGGGGTAAATACAGCGCTTTGCCGGGCAACTGCCGCTCTTGAGTTTCTTGTCGCACTCGAAGCCATACATGTTGGCGGTCGGGCCGCCCAAATCCTGGATATAGCCTTTGAACTCAGGATGCTGCGATCAGACGCTCGGCTTCTTCTACGATGGACTCGGGGCTGCGCCAGCGGACGGTGCGTCCCTCATGGACGGCAATGGCGCAGAAGTTGCACTCGCCATAGCAGCCGCGATGGGTGGAGATCGAAAAGCGGATGGTGTCCAGCGCGCGCACCGGGCCTTGTTTTTCGTAAAACGGATGCTGTGCTCGCTCGAATTCCAGTTCGTAAACGGAATCAAGCTCAGCCTGAGTCTGATGCGTGGCGGGCGGGTTTTGGATCAGGTACCGGTCGCCGTGCTGCTGATACAGTCCCTTGGCGCTGACCGGGTCATTGTTTTTGTAGAAGATATGGAACATGTCGATGAATGCGGACTTATCCTGCACGACCGTTTCATAGGCTGGCAGTTCCAGATAGCCTTCACGTTTTTCTTTGGCGATGTACGAAAGCCCGCGGATGGTGGTTGGATCGCCGCCGTCACGCAGAGCCGCTGCCAGTTCCAGCACAGCCTTCTCTGCCATGCCGTACAGGATGTAATCGGCCTTGGCGTCGAACAGCAGCGAACGCCGCACAGAGTTGCTCCAGAAATCGTAATGCGCCACGCGCCGCAGGCTGGCTTCGATACCGCCCAGCACAATGGGGGGATTTTTACCGCGCGAGACCACAGACTTTTGATTTTCTCCGTGTCTGGTGACTGTTGAACTTCGCATCGTTTGGTAAATCTGCGGATCAGGTTGGTATAAACAATGGTCGCGCGGTCAGGCCGGCGGTTGTTCACGCCGCCGGGAGTGTAATCATCACTTTTGCGTTTCTTCTTCAGGGCGGTGTAGTTCGCCACCATCGAGTCGATGCTGCCGGCCGTCACGCCCCAGAACAGCTGTGGCTCGCCGAGCCTGCCGATGTCCTGCGTCGCTGGATGTGTCCGGCTGCGCGATCACGCCCACGCGGTATCCGGCGCGCACCAGCAGTTTGCCGATCACCGCCGTGCCGATAAACGGGCTGTCGATGTAGCTGTCGCCGCTCACCAGGATCACATCGAGCGCATCCCAGCCCAGGTGTTTCACTTCTTCTAAAGTTGTTGGCAGAAACATAGACTTGATTATACGCCCCCCATCCCAATGTGGGATACGTGACGACGGATAAATCCTCGACCAATTCGACCAGATTTTCTTCCCCCGCATAAAACCAGTGGATATTCGGATCATCTTCCTTGAACCAGTTTCCCTGACGACGGACGAAAACCCGCGTTACGCGTCTCATCTCGACCTTGGCCTGCTCTTCGCTCATCTGGCCGTTGATTACCCGGATGCACTCCCGATATCCAATCGCGGACATAGGTGGCAGCTCCGGCGAATAGCCCTTATCAAGCAGCCCTTTGACTTCATCCACGAACCCAGGCTGCAAACATGGCTTCGATGCGCTCATCCACGCGCTGATACAACTCCTCCCGCGGACGTTTCAGCCCGATGGTCAGCAGATCGTAGGGCGATTCGCTTTGCCCGCGTTGTCCCGAGAATAACTGTCCCGTTGTGAAGATAACTTCCAGCGCACGGATGGTGCGGCGCACATTGCGAGCGTCGATTTTCTCGGCGGCGCTGGGGTCAATTCGCTCCAATCCTGCGTGTAGCCAGTATATTCCCTTGTTCTTCAGCAAGCTCTTCCAAAACTCCGCCGCAGACGCGGATCGGACTTCACTTCAGGTGGCATCCAACCTTCCGTCACTGCACGGACATATTGCCCCGTCCCACCGACCAGGAACGGCAATTTGCCACGCGCATGAATATCGGCGATGATCTCCGTAGCTTTTTGTTGAAAGACTGCCAATGACCAGACTTCATCGGGGTCAGCCACATCGATCAAATGATGGGGCACGCGCGCGCGTTCTTCGAGAGAGGGTTTGGCGGTGCCGATGTCCATCCCGCGATAGAACAGACGCGAATCAGCCGAGACGATCTCGCCGTTCAGCCGCTCGGCCAGTTGCAGGGAAAGCTTGGTCTTACCGACGGCCGTCGGGCCGACGAGCAGGATTAGGGGCGGTTTGATGCGCATTTTTTCTTCAGGTCACTTATAAATATGGATTGCCCTACACAGAAATGTATTCTATGCGTTTAATGCCTTTTCTGGTCAACACCAGACGCATACGCTTATATAGTATTTCAACTCCCGGGCTGATTGATTTATAGCGAGATACCACATTAACGTGATACACCTTTTGGGTATGGACCGTCTTGAGTTGACCATCCTCCAATAGAAGTTGCTCTTCCACAGGGTCGGCCATTCTTCGTAGATAGGGCTGGATGTTGTAGCGAATAATATCATTGAGGCCGTTGATTTTTGGAAACCCCTTGAAAGCCTTTGGAAACAGGTTGGCATCCAATACAATATCTTTGGTATGGCAGATGATGGTTTCGCCCATGCCTTCGTTGTCCAGGTCGGCGAATGGATCTTTGTGGCGAGCGGTTAGAACAGACTTGGGGAGATCATTTTCCGAGATAAAAGTAATTTTCTCTCGCAACACTGCCAACTTATACTTTCCGTCCAGCGTTTTGATGTTGATTTTACGATCGAATAGAATATTTTTTAATTTACTGGATAGTAATGCCCGCCCTGATTCCTTGATCCGGTCTTTAAACATGTAGCCGATGACCAGGGCTACAAATACCGGAAATGTGAAGTTGCCATAAATGCTCTGAAAGTAGAAGGCAATGATTGTGGCAAATATCATTGAAATTCCGGCCGCCAGGGCCATCAGGAATTGTTCCATACCCCGACCTTCGCGTTGCGCATCTGTGGAAAGGTGGAGGATCGAGCTGACATATTTCTTCAGCACAGATGCCCGAAATGCATAGACTTCATTTGCATCCCCTGGCTTGAGGATGGAACCATAGCCATAAGATGTGCGATGTTCTCTTTCGTTCTCAACGATTTGGTTCAAATCATCCAGACACTTTGCCTGGTCGGCCTTGCCAAAGTGTTTGGATACGATCTTGAATAATTCTGTTGCGCTTTCTTCTATCAACAAACTAATATATTCATCCACAAGTCTGTAGGCTAAAAATGTATCTTCCTTAACGACAGGAAGATTTAGCTCTGTATAAAATGCCCTGTATCGGGAACTGATTTGCCTGGAGTGGTTGATGAAATCTTCGATCAAGCTCTCTGCCAGGGCGTGAATCTTTGCTTTGGAAGCAGCACCTTGAACGCGCTTATCCACTAAATTCAAATGTTCACGTAAGGTGCTTTTGAACATAGCTCCGAAGAGCTTTAGTTCATGAAGTAACTGCTCGTTTAGCTCATCATCCTGATACCAATTTGCTTGCTGAACGATCTGTTGAACATCGCTCAGTGGCGTAACGTCGCTATCAACCAGGTCGCGCAGATTTAGGATAGGCGTTTTAATGCGGATATAGTTTTTTACTTCCCGGTAAAAAGCATCTTTTGGATAACTGTCTTCAGTGATCCCCAGGCTTTTAGGGAAAAAGAGATAGGTTGAAATGCGATAGTGTGTCTTTTTCCCTTTTCCAAGCTCGTAGTCTAATTTTAGTTCAATTTGATAGCGATCGTGTGAGATCGCCGATTGTTGAATCGTTTCAAGCATTGTTTTACCTTTTCAAAATACTTAGTAATCGTGAGTCCAGATCCACTTCAGGCGGAGTCCAGCTTTCCATCACCGTGCGGACAAATTGCCCCGTCCCGCCAACCAGGAACGGCAGCTTGCCGCGTGCGAAGGCTTGGCAGTACCAATATTCATGCCGCGATAGAACAGGCGTGAATCGGCCGAGACGATCTCGCCGTTCAGCCGTTCGGCCAATTGCAGGGAGAGCTCGGTCTTGCCAACGGCGGTCGGGCCGATGAGCAAAATTAGGGGATGTTTTGACATACGATACGTTAAAAGTATCATACAAATTGCCTTCCCGCAACGATGCTGAGAAACTGTACCTGCCCAGAAATTTGATGTATTAGCTTGCCAGTCATCAAATTTACGTTATACTTTTTACATCCACTTTTCAGGCAAAGGAGATTCCTATGAGTACCGTTCGAGATATTATCCGTAAAAAAGACAACGATATTTGGTCTATCGCACCAGACGCCACAGTGTATGGTGCCCTGCAGATGATGGCAGAAAAAAACGTCGGTGCGCTCCTGGTCAAGACAGGAGATCAGGTAGACGGTATTCTTTCAGAACGCGACTGCATCCGCAAGGTGGATTTACTGGGAAATACTTCGCGGGTCACCAAAGTGAGCGAGATCATGACCAGTGATGTGATCTCGGTCCAGGTGACGGAAAAAATCGAAGATTGCATGACTGCCATGATCGATAAAAACATCCGGCATTTACCCGTTTACGAGGGTGAGCAATTGCTGGGGATGATCTCTGTCCGCGATGTGCTCAAAGAGATGATCGATGTGCAGAAATCCCTGATCTCCCAGCTAGAACGCTTTATCACAGGTGGTGGCCGCTAATGCAAGAGTGGACGATTTCTGAGCTACAAGGGAAATTGTCATCTGGCGAGTTGACGGCGCGTCAGCTTGCTGAGATGTACCTGAGCCGGATCGCAATGATTGACGAGGGCGAGAACGGTATCAATTCGGTCATCGAACTCAACCCCGATGCGCTTGTCATCGCCGAACAATTGGATACTGAACGAGCAGAAGGCAAAGTCCGCGGCCCGCTGCATGGTATCCCGGTGCTCATCAAGGCCAACATCGACACCTTTGACCGCATGTCCACCACGGCGGGTTCGCTGGCATTGGAAGGGACGGTCGCTTTGCAGGATGCCTTCCTCGTGGAGCGACTGCGCGAATCCGGGGTTTTGATCTTGGGCAAGACCAATCTCTCCGAATGGGCCAATTTCCGCGGCAAGAACTCGACCAGTGGCTGGTCCAGTCTCGGTGGGCTGACTCGTAATCCCTACGCGCTCGACCGCACAGCCTGTGGCTCATCATCCGGTTCTGCGGCGGCGGTGGCGGCTAATTTGTGCGCGGCCTCTGTCGGCACCGAAACGGATGGCTCCATCATCTGCCCCGCGCAGACAAATGGCATCGTGGGCATCAAACCGACCCTGGGCCTGGTCAGCCGCTCCGGGATCATTCCCATCGCCCACAGCCAGGATACCGCCGGGCCGATGGCGCGTACCGTTGCAGATGCGGCGGCCCTGCTCGGGGCGATGACAGGCGTCGATGAAGCGGATGCAGCTACCGGATCCAGTAAGGAGCGCGCGTACCAGGATTACACCCAGTTCCTTGATCCGGAAGGTCTCAAGGGTGCACGCATCGGCGTGGCACGAGAGTTGTTCGGGTCCGATAAACGAGTTCTGGATATCATCGAGTCCAGCCTGGAAATGATGAAGTCACTGGGTGCGGAATTGATCGATGTTGAGATGCCCTCCAGCGACAAATTTGGCAAGACCGAAGTTGAAGTGATGTTGTATGAATTCAAAGCGGACCTGAACGCTTATCTTGCCAACCGCGGGCGTATGGTCAAGGTGCATTCGCTCGAGGATGTGATCAAGTTCAACGAAGAAAATCGCGAACGCGTATTGCCTTATTTTGGACAGGAACGTATGGAAGGTGCGCAGGAGAAAGGCGCGCTGACGAATAAGAGATATTTGAACGCGCTGGAGAAGAACCGCCGCTTGAGCCGGCTCGAAGGGATCGACGCGGTCATGAAAGAACACAAGTTGGATGCGATCGTATGTCCCTCCGGCGGCCCGGCCTGGCTGATCGACCTGATCAACGGCGATGGCGGCCGCAGTTGGGATATGGACAGCACCTCCTATGCGGCAGTGGCGGGCTGCCCGCATATCACCGTCCCGGCGGGATACATCTTTGGCCTGCCAATTGGCATCTCGTTCTTTGCGGGCGCCTGGCAGGAGCCGACGCTGATCAAGCTGGCTTATGCCTTTGAGCAGGCCACGCAGGTCCGTGTGCCGCCGAAATTTTTGCCGACGGCAGATTTAAGTGTTTGAAAGAATCTCCTTATCAGTCAGATTTTATCTCGATAACTGTTTCAAAGATAATGTTTCAACTTTGGACATTTTGTGATAGCAATTCGTTGGTGAGCAGGTGGAGTTTTTTCACCGTTATCGAGACCAAATTTAGCAGAAAAAAGAAGATTCTGTGGTCTCATACTCCGCTTGCAGTCGGTACTCGACCGAATGATCATTCAAGATCAAAATTGTCAGGCATTTTAAAGATGAATGTCACTTCGCAAATGACTTTTATCGCTTGCTATTTTCACTTGAGATTGGTATACTGCCCCCCAACATGAAAACTTTGTTTGCGCACGCTCATCATCATTCAACCCCCGCCCGGCCGGGAGGTTTATGTGCGCGTACCTGGATTGAATTAGCAAATAAGCGTATATATCCCCAATAACCCCGGCTAACAGGCCGGGGATTTTTCTTTTCTACATAAAGGACTCTTTTATGCCATCAGAACAAACTATTCGACTTTCTCTCCCATCCAAAGGCCGCCTTGGATCTGGCAGCCTGGATTTCCTATCCGATGCGGGCTTGCAGGTGTTCAAACCCAACCCGCGCCAGTACCAGGCGGATATTCCCGTTTTGCCTGATCTGGGCGTCATCTTCCAGCGCCCCGGCGACATTGTGGTCAGCGTGCGTCAGGGTAGTGTGGATTTTGGCGTTACGGGCTTGGACGTCGTCGAAGAAAAACGTGGCGAAAACGGGGATGTGCTGGTGCTTCACGATGCGCTTGGCTTGGTCATTGCGCGCTTACGCTGGCTGTCCCCGAAGCCTGGGATGCAGTGCGAGACCTGGCTGCGCTCAAAACCTTCGCTGCTACCCTGGCTCGTCCGCTGCGGGTTGCCACAAAATTCCCCGTGTTGACCGGTCGCTTCCTCGACGGTAACAATATTTCCCACACCTTGATAGCCGCTGAAGGCACGCTGGAAACCGCCCCCACCATTGGTTATGCCGACCTGATCTCAGACCTGGTCTCTTCAGGGCAAACCTTGAAAGACAATCGACTGCGTCCGCTGCCGGACGGAGTCATCCAGACTTCGCAAGCCGCCCTGATCGCCAACCGTAAGACCCTGAAAACAAGTCCTGATGCGCTCGAAATGGCCCGCCGCTTGCTGGAATATGTTGAAGCGCATTTGCGCGCCAAAGAGAACCTGCTGGTCATTGCCAATATGCGTGGTGAAAGCCCCGAAGCCATCGCGCAGAAGATGTTCACCCAGACCACCGTCGGTGGCCTGCAGGGACCAACCATCAGCCCTATCGTCGTCCGCGACGGAGCCCAGCACTGGTTCTCTGTCAGCGTGGTGGTGCGCCGCGATCGCCTCCCGCAGGCCATCGGCGAATTGCGCGCCATTGGAGGCAGCGGCATCATCGTCTCACCCGTCACCTACATTTTCGAAGAAGAGCCGCCGCGTTACACGGCCATGCTCGCAGCCCTGAAATAAGGAGGCCCCATGCTCAAACAATATGACCCCAAAACCGCAAAAGAAACCATTCTCAAACGCACACCGCCCGATGAATTCCCCGTCAGCCAGCGTGTGCTGGATGGGATCGCCCAACTCTTCGGCGAATCCCTGACGCCGGAACAGGCAGTCACGCGTATCTTATCCGACGTGCGGACAAATGGCGATTCTGCCCTTCAAAACTGGACAAAGCGCCTCGATGGCCTGGACCTTGAACCTGCTCCCGTTTCAAAGACCCAAATCCAGGCCGGGTTGGATTCCATTTCCCCCGCCGAACGCGATGCGCTCGAACAGGCCGCCGCCCGCATCGAAGAATTCCATCGCCGTCAGCCGCTGACATCCTGGTTCACAAACGACATGGGCGGCACACTGGGGCAGATCATCCGTCCAATTCAGCGCGTTGGGTTGTACGTTCCCGGCGGAACGGCACCGTTACCGTCCAGCGTGCTGATGAGCGCCATCCCTGCGCGTGTGGCGGGCGTGAAGGATATCGTTGTCGTCACCCCGCCCAGCAAAACTTTGGCTGCTGAAGGGCAATTCCCTGTTTCGCCGATGATCCTGGCGGCCTGTGCTATCTCCGGTGTGGACGAGGTTTACCTGCTCGGCGGGGCGCAGGCAGTCGCGGCATTGGCCTACGGCACAGAAACCATCCCGGCCGTGGACAAAATCTTTGGCCCTGGCAACCTGTTCGTCACGCTGGCGAAACGTCAGGTGTATGGCGTGGTTGGCATCGATGGTTTGGCTGGCCCAACCGAGACGGTTGTCATTGCAGACGAGTCGGCCAATCCCGCCTGGGTGGCTGCCGATTTGTTGGCCCAGGCCGAGCATGATCTGCTGGCATCGGCGATCTTGTTGACACCTTCACAGGCTTTGATTGAGAAAGTACAGGTTGAAGTTGCCCGTCAGGTAGAACAACGAAGTCGAGCCGAGATCATTGCCGCTTCGCTTGACAATCGCGGCGGCGCGGTGTTGACGCGCGACCTGGATGAAGCCACGCAACTGGCAAATGAGTATGCCCCCGAGCATCTTGGTCTTGTCTGTGCGCGAACCCTGGAAGCTGGGTGGAGAAAATCCAGAATGCTGGCGGCGTGTTCATGGGTGAACATTCCTTTGAAGTGCTGGGCGATTATTTGGCCGGGCCGAGTCATGTCATGCCGACTGGCGGTTCTGCCCGCTTTGCCTCCCCGCTCAACGTCTGGGACTTCGTCAAAATCGTCAGCCTGGTGGCGCTTGACGAAAGCACTGCGCAGGCTATCGGTCCGGCTGCCGCGGCGATTGCCCAAACCGAAGAGTTGGACGCCCATGCCAATGCCGCGCTGGTCCGCTTGGGAAAGTCCGCATGAATATTCGAGAGCATCTTAAGTCGTTGCCTCCGTATATACCCATCGAGCCGTTTGATGTGCTCTCAGCGCGGCTGGGACGTGACTCCTTCGCAGATCGTCAAGCTGGATGCCAACGAAAACCCATATGGGCCGCTGCCAGCCGTGCGGCAGGCACTGGGCGAACTGGATTTCCCGCATATTTACCCGGACCCGGAAAGCCGCGCGCTGCGGGCTGCGCTTTCTGAATTTACGGGAGTTGCCGAAGAATATTTGATGGCTGGCGCAGGCGCGGACGAATTGATCGACCTGTTGATGCGCGTCTTTCTGGAGCCGGGCGATTGCGTGCTGTCCTGCCCGCCGACTTTTGGTATGTATGCCTTTGATGCCGAACTGAATGCGGCGCGGGTGGTGGAAGTGCCGCGCAAGGCGGATTTTTCGCTGGATGTGGATGCTATTTTCTCTGCTGTGGAGCAGCATCGCCCGAAGCTGCTCTTCCTGGCGACGCCCAACAACCCGGACGGATCCATGCCAGATGCGGCCACGATTGATGCCTTGCTCGACCTCCCCACGCTGGTCGTCTTGGATGAAGCTTACATCGAATTTGCTGACGACGAGTTGGGCGCTGGCTTGAGCCGCATCCGCGAAGTGTCATCGCGTGAAAATCTGGTGGTGCTGCGCACATTCAGCAAATGGGCAGGGCTGGCCGGGCTGCGGGTTGGGTATGGCGCGTTTCCTGCCTGGCTGATGCCCACCTTGTGGAAATCCAAGCAGCCCTATAACGTCAATGTGGCCGCCAGCGTCGCCGCGCAGGTTTCGCTGGCAAACGTGGATGAACTTAGCGAAAGTTGTCGCTCGATTGAAAAGTGAACGTGAGCGTCTGTTTGCGGCTTTGCAGGAAATTCCCTTTTTGCAGCCATATCCCACACAGGCGAATTTCATCCTGTGTCGCGTGCAGGGACGAGATGCTGCCGACCTGAAAGCGCGCCTGGCGCAAGAGCATGGCATTCTGGTGCGTTATTTCAACAAGCCCGGCCTGAGCGACCATATCCGCATCAGTGTTGGCAGGCCGCAGGATACGGATGTGTTGTTGAGAGCGCTAAAGATGGTGTAGTTCGTTGGTCGAGTGCCCGGTGTTCGTCCGGGTGTATCGAGACCAACAGGTTACTTGAAAATAGAAAAATTGCTAGAAACTCGGTAGTTTCGATACGCCCTTCGCTACCGCTTCGGGCTACTCAACCACCGGCGATGGATGAAAGGAAGAGATCATGCGAACAGCAGAAATATCACGCCAGACAAATGAAACGCAAATTGAGATCAAACTTGATTTAGATGGAACTGGCGAGCATCAGATTTCCACAGGTATTGGCTTCCTCGATCACATGCTCACGCATCTCGCCGTGCATGGATTGTTCGATCTGTCCGTGCAGGCCAGCGGCGACCTTGAAGTTGACCCGCATCATACAATGGAAGATGTAGCCTTGGCGCTTGGATCGGCGTTTGACAAGGCGCTTGGTGATCGCAAAGGCATCTTTCGCATGGGCGATTGTTTTGCGCCGATGGACGAAACCCTGGCGCATGTTGCTGTTGATCTTTCAGGCCGTCCATATGCAGTTATTCAGGCGGAATGGCATACACCTTACGTTGGTAATATCCCGACCAGCCTTGTTCCCTCATTTCTTTGAGTCATTTGCGGTGACGGCGCGCTGTAACCTGCATGCCCGCATATTATATGGCCGCGACGATCATCACCAGGCCGAGGCGCTTTTCAAAGCCTGGGCGCGTGCGCTGGATCAGGCCACTCAACTCGACCCGCGCCGCGGTGGTGTGATTCCATCTACGAAAGGGACGTTGACCCGATGAATGATGTCGTCTTGATCGATGCCGGAACTGGCAACCTGCGATCCGTGCAAAAGGCACTTGGAAAGTCTGGGCGCGGATGTCCGCCGAACGTCCGATCCGCAGGATGTATCCTCTGCAAAGAAAGTGGTTTTGCCCGGGGTGGGCGCGTTTGGTGATTTTATGTCCGGGCTGCAGGAGCGCGGGCTGGAACCAGCCGTCAAAGATGTGGCGAGGCGCGGCATTCCACTTCTTGGGATTTGCGTTGGGATGCAGGCGCTGTTCGAAGTCGGCGAGGAGATGGGAGAACATACTGGCCTGGGTTTGTTGCCTGGTCGCGTGCTGCGTTTCTCGGAGTTGCTTGGGGTAAAGATTCCGCATACGGGCTGGAACCAGGTTGAGGCCTCGAAAGATGCGCCGTTGTTCGCTGGCATCCCGTCTGGCGCGTACGTCTACTTCAATCACTCGTATTACTGCCAGCCGGGTGAACCATCCGATATCAGTGCTGCCACGAATTATGGGCTGTCGTATGCCTGCGCGGTGGGGCGGGGCGAACGTCTTTGGGGTGCAGTTTCATCCCGAGAAAAGCCAGCGAGTCGGGTTGAAGATTTTAGAGAACTTCTTAAGGATGGGCTATGAGCGAATTTACGATTTATCCGGCGATTGACTTGCGGGGTGGGCAGGTGGTGCGCCTGAAGGAGGGTGACCCGGCGCGCCAGACGGCTTACAGCAACGACCCGGCTGAAACGGCGCGTCGCTGGCTTTCGGTCGGTGCGAAATGGCTGCATGTGATCAACCTGGATGGTGCCTTTGGAGAAAGCGATGCGGCCAATCAGCAGGCTTTGCGGGCGATCCTGGATGTTGCGGATGAGTTCGATGCACAGGTGCAGTTTGGCGGCGGACTGCGCTCACTGGAAGCGATCGGCGCGGCTTTGGAAACGGGCGTCCATCGGGCGATCATCGGCACGCTGGCGGTCGAGCAGCAGGATGTGCTGGAGACGGCGTTGTCGCGTTTTGGCGCTGACCAAATTGCCGTGGGAATTGATGCCCGCGACGGACTGGTGCGGGTGCGTGGCTGGAAAGATGGCAGCGACGTGCAGGCATCTGACCTGGCGCGTCAAATGCGGACCCTGGGCCTGCGCACCGTTATTTTTACCGATGTCAGCCGAGATGGAATGGGGCATGGGTTGAATATCCCCGCGACCCGCGCACTGGCTGATGTCAGTGGTTTGGATGTGATTGCATCGGGTGGTGTGCACACGTTGGACGATGTATTAGCCGCGCGCGAGGCTGGGCTGGCAGGTGCTATTATTGGGCGGGCATTGTATGAAGGCACGATTGATTTGAAAGAAGCATTAGGGTAAGAGGATGTATTTATGTTAGCAAAACGGATTATCCCTTGCCTTGACATCAAAGATGGACGGGTGGTGAAAGGCGTCAACTTTGTCAATTTACGCGATGCGGGAGACCCGGTCGAGCAGGCCCGTCTTTACGATGCCCAAGGCGCGGACGAATTGGTTTTCCTCGATATTTCTGCCACGCATGAAGGCCAGGAGACAACCCTGGAGTTGGTTGGCCATGTGGCGGATACCGTTTTCATGCCATTGACTGTGGGGGGCGGCATCCGCAGTGTGGACGATATGCGCCGTCTGCTGCTGGCTGGTGCAGACAAGCTCAGCATCAATTCGGCGGCTGTGCGCCAGCCGGAGCTTTTATCAGAGGGTGCGGCACGTTTTGGGTCGCAGTGCATTGTGCTGGCCGTGGACGCCCGTCGACGGGATGATGCAAGTGGTTGGGAAGTGTATATCAATGGCGGGCGCATCCCAACGGGAATCGATGCCCTCGAGTGGATTATTCGTGGGGTAGAATTGGGCGCGGGCGAAATCCTGTTGACCAGCATGAATGCGGATGGCACTCTGGCAGGCTATGATCTGGAGTTGACGCGCATCGTGTCTGAATCCGTTCCGGTGCCAGTGATTGCGTCTGGCGGGGCGGGGAAGCCGTCCCATTTTGCGGATGTGTTGACAAAAGGCAAGGCCGATGCCGCGCTGGCGGCTTCGCTCTTCCACGATGGCAAATTGCGTATCCCTGATTTGAAAAGAGATTTAGATGCCCGGGGCGTGCCCGTCCGCCCGGTGGCAGAAGCGGAGTGATGACCTTGGAAACGGTAGCAATTGAAAGTCTGAAATTTGATGCGAAGGGTTTGATCCCGGCCATCGTCCAGGATGCGGAGTCCGATGCGGTCCTGATGCTGGCCTATATGAACGCCGAATCCCTGCAAATTGACATTGGAAACGGGCGAGACGCATTTTTGGTCACGCAGCCGCCAGGAGTTGTGGCACAAGGGCGCTACGTCTGGAAATACCCAGCGGGTGGTTGATATCCGTGTGGATTGTGATGCCGATACGCTGCTGGTGCGCGTTAATCCCGGCTGGCCCGGCCTGTCATACAGGGGAGTTGACTTGTTTTTATCGTACGATTGAGGAAGGTGAAAAATGAGCGTGCAGTGGTTATTCGATGTGATCCAATCACGCCAGTGAGAATCCATCAGAAGGATCTTATACTTCACGGCTGCTGGCGGAGGGCCTCCCAAAGATTGCCCAGAAGGTTGGCGAGGAGGCCACTGAAACGGTCGTGGCTGCCCTGGCGCAGGATGACCAGCGCCTGATCGAAGAAGTTGCCGACCTGACCTATCACACCCTTGTCCTGCTGGCAGCGCGTGGACTGACGCCCGCTGACATTGAAGCCGAGTTGGAGAAACGTCACAAATGACCAGAGTTCTGCTGCTCGACATCGATGGTGTTTTGGTGCGGCCTGGCGGATACCGCGCCGCGTTGCATGCCACGCTGAATTATTTCGTCAATTTGATGGGGCTTGCCCCATTTCGAGTTCCCCGAAGAGAAAGCTGGCTGGGTTCGAAAGACGCGGCATCACCAGCGAATGGGATATGGTGCCGCTTTTGCTTGGTGTTCTATGGGACGATATTCTATCGCGTCAAATCGTGAGTGATCTTCCCAATGACGTACATTCTGCTGCAATCGAAATCGGTAAATCCCTGAATGGCTATATTCCTGCGGATTTACACATCCCGGAATTTGAATTGATTGCGGGGCAATACCCCGCGGATACAGCCCTGCAAGGCCGGATTCTTTTCTTCTGTTCCAAAACAACTACGTACCAACCTGTTACACCGTTCACGGGATGTACACTTCTCGCAGACTATGCGCCTGTTCCAGCAATTTACACTTGGCAGCCACGCTTTCAGACAGACCTATAATTTGCCTGCAGAAGTCGAAACTGAGTCGTTGTTACACAAATACGATCAATCCAACATAAATGAAACGGTTTTGGAAAAGCTGCGCCAGCCGGACATTCATTTGACTGCTTTCACTGCGCGCCCATCCGCGCCGCCCCGCGAAGTGGAAGCCCCGCCCCTTGGGTATGCTCCCGAAGCTGAAATAGCCCTTGATCTTGTCGGTCTTCCCGATATTCCGCTGATCTCTTTTGGCAAGCTGCAATATCTTGGCGAACTGCGCGGCTATGACCCCGAAACCCTATTGAAGCCCTCGCCTGTGCAAGCCCTGGCTGGCATTGCCGCCGCGTTGACGGGGAACGAGTGGTCTGCTTTGCAGGCAGCTTGTGATTGGTACGAAACTGGTCAACTCAAAGGCATTTTAGCGGAGTTGCCGGAAGCCTTCGATGTGACCATCATCGAAGATACGCTGGGCGGAATCCGCTCGGTCTGGGCGGCGGGCGAGATCTTGCAGAAAGCCGGCCTGGATGTGAGCATCCGTGCTTATGGGTTGACTTCGGGCAGCGCCGCAAAATCTGCTGCGTTCGAGCAGGCGGGTGTGCCGCATTTCAGCGATTGGGCAAACACTAATCAATGAGCTTGGCGTATAGTTGCCAGCCTGACTTGCCAAGCTCGAAATTTGCGCCTATACTGGGGTATATCGGAGTATTCATGTCTGAAATTGATTTGTCCCCGCTTCCAAAACTTCTAAATCCATACATAGCTCTTGGCCGTTCTGGCCTGCTGCCTGCTTTGCATGCCGCCCAGAAACATTATGGCTGGCTGCCGCAGGAAGTTGCCGCTGAAGTGGCAAAAGCCCTGACTATTCCGTTAGCAGATGTGCATGGCGTGATCGAATTCTATTCTATGTTTTACAGCGAACCGGTCGGGGAAAAGATGATCAGAGTTTGTACGGATCCGGCCTGCGCGCTGAAAGGCGCAGACGAGTTGCTGAACCATCTCTGTTCCCACCACGGAATCAAACCGGGTCAGACCACGCCGGATGCTGCTCGCACGATTGAACGGAGTCCATGCCTGGGCCTGTGCGAGCAAGCTCCAGCAGCCCTCTTCAATGATGAAGCTGAAACGTACATTGACTTGGAGACCGGTGCATACGAACTTGGCCGTCCACCTTCCATTGTCTATGGAACAATTCGTGAATTGACTAAGAATTGCGGCGGCGAAACAACCAGCCTGGAATCTTACGGAGAGTATGCCGCACTTCATGAAGGCTCAAAAGATGCAGTCCGCAGATGTGATCGCTGAGATCAAAGCATCCGGCCTGGTCGGGCGCGGCGGCGCGGCCTTTCCGACTGCTATCAAGTGGGAAGGGCGCGGCCAACGCCGATGGCGATGAGAAATACGTCATCTGCAACGCGGACGAATCCGAGCCGGGCACATTCAAGGATCGCGTGCTGTTGCTGGATGATCCCCACAGCACCATCGAAGGCATGTGTATCGCGGCTTATGCAATTGGCGCTAACCAAAGGGTACATCTACCTGCGTGGCGAATATCCCTACATTTTGCCTGTACTGGAAAATGCCCTGACCGAAGCCCGTGATGCGGGCTATCTTGGCGAAGCATTTGATATTGAAATCAGATTGGGTGCTGGGGCATATATCTGTGGCGAAGAGACGGCGCTGTTTGAAAGCATCGAAGGCAAGCGCGGATTCCCGCGTATCAAGCCGCCTTTCCCGACCACGAATGGTCTGTTTGATAAGCCGACTGTCATCAACAATGTTGAGACACTTTGCAACGTGCCGCTCATCATTGAAAAGGGTGCGGATGAATATCGCAAGATTGGCACTGAGAAATCTCCCGGGCCGAAACTGTTCTGTGTTTCTGGGGATGTTGAAAAACCAGGATTGTATGAAGTGCCTTTTGGCGTGACACTGCGCGAACTGCTAGAAATGGCAGGGGGTGTGGTGCGGAATGGCATTCCGCAGAGTCAGGCAGGATACCATCCTGCCCACACTTGCAGGCAGTTTTATTCGGTGGCGCGGCGGGCGCATTTGCAACCCCAGAGCATCTGGATGTGAAAATGACCTTCGAAGACTTGCGCGAAGCCGGGTTGCCGCTTGGTTCAGGTGTGGTAATGGTTTTCGACGAAACTCGCGACTTGCGCGATGTGCTGGCGACGATTGGGTAAATTCTTCGCCCATGAAAGCTGCGGCAAGTGCTATCCCTGCCAGATGGGCACTCAGCGTCAGATGGAGATCCTTGACCGGATTGCGGATGGAAAGATAGAAAGATGGCGATCTCGAGCGCTTGCAGGATGTCGGCTGGACGATGACGGATGCGTCCCTGTGCGGGTTGGGGCAAACAGCGGCCATCCGCGGTGTTGAGCGCGATGAAGGAATTCCCCGATTTATTTGGAGAAGATTAACCGCTAAGCTCGCGAAGAACGCTAAGAACCCCTTTTTATTCCTTTGCGCTCTTGACGCCCTTTGCGGTTCATTTGGAGAGTTTATGGGAATTCAATTTGACATTGATGGTCAGAAGTAACCGTCGAACCGGATACCACACTGCTGGATGCGGCCAGGCAAATCGGCGTGGACATCCCGACCATTTGCTGGCACGAAGCGACCACGTCCAATGGGTTATGCCGTATCTGCGTGGTGGAAGTCGAGGGCCAGAGAGTGCTGCAGCCGAGTTGCATTGTCAAGGCGGGAGCAGACATGCAGGTCCAGACCCGAAGCGAACGAGTTGTCCGCGCACGGAAAACCATCCTTGAGATGTTGGCCTCCACGATGGATTTGTCCGATGCGCCCGAAATCCTGAGCATGATGGATGAGTATGGCGCATCCGCTGAACGCTTCCCGGATGCCGAGCGGCGCGAGATCGAGGTCAAGGACGATAACCCGATGTTCCTGCGGGATTACGAGAAGTGCGTGCTGTGCTGGCGCTGTGTGCAGGTTTGCGCGGAGGATGCGCAGTATACTTTCGCGCTCAATTTCAGCGGGCGCGGCTACGAGACCGAGATCGGGACGTTCTTCGATCAGCCGATGCCCGCTACAAGCTGCGTGTTCTGCGGTCAGTGCGTGGGCGTCTGCCCGACCGGGGCGCTCAAGCCCAAGCGCGAGTTCCTGCTGGAGGGGGCATGTCGCCGGAAGAGATCACGGTGCTGAGTTCCGGGCGGAAGAAGCGGAAAAAAAAGACGTTAACTGCAGAGACGCCGAGATCCGTTATCCCGTTTTGAATAACTCTGGGTCAACTGCGACTCAGCGGTAAAACGGTTCGACGGAGGCAAAAATGATAAAACCCGACCGAGTAGTTTCCACCACCTGCCCCTACTGCGGCGTGGGCTGCAATTTACAGTTACACGTCAAGGACGATTATATCTTCAAAGTGACTTCGCCTTTTGACGGTGTTGTCAACCAGGGCAATCTGTGTGTCAAGGGACGTTTTGGGTACGACTACGTCTACCATCCCGAAGCGCGTGAACCACTTTCAGGCGCTATCCGTTGAAGAAACGCCGCAGATTGAATCCGGGCGAACGCAACCCAGGCCTTCGATCCCGCTCGATCGAATGGCGCGAAGCCTCCTGGGATAAGCTCTCGACTATCATCGCCGACCGATTGGTGGAAATCTACAAACGCGATGGCTCGGATGCCATGGCTGTCTACTGCTGCGCCAAGGCCACCAACGAAGACAACTACCTGCTGCAGAAAATGTTCCGGGCGCTGTTCCGCACCAACAACGTGGACCACTGCACCCGTCTGTGCCATGCCGGGAGCGTGGTCGCGCTCCAGCAGGCGGTCGGCTCATCGGCGATGAGCAACACCGCCAGCGAAGTGATCCACAACGATGTGCATGATGGTGACCGGCATCCAATACCAGCGAGAACCATCCCATCATCGCCTTGCAGATGAAAGAAGCCGTCCGTAAGCACGGCGCGAAGATGATCGTGGTCGACCCGCGCCGCATCGAACTGGTCGATTTTGCCGAGTTGTGGCTGCCGCTCAAGCCGGGCACCAATGTGCCGGTCTTTAGTGCGATGGCGCATGTGATCGTCAAAGAAGGCCTGGTCAACGAAGAATTTGTGAAGAACCGCACCGAAGGCCTGGAAGAATTCATCCAGAGCCTTGAAAAATTCACCCCTGAATATGCCGAAGAGATTTCCGGCGTGCCTGCCGATGATATTCGGAAGGCCGCGCGTTTGTATGCCAACGCCGAAAACGGATCGATCTACTGGGGCATGGGCATCTCGCAGCTTTCGCACGGCACGGCCAGCGCGCTGGCGCTCATCCATCTGGCCTTCCTGACCGGGCACGTCGGGCGCGAAGGCACCGGCCTGAACCCCCTGCGCGGGCAGAACAACGTCCAGGGCGCCAGCGACATGGGCGCCATGCCCTTCCACTATCCCGGCTACATGCTGGTCAGCGATGAAGAGAATGCCAAAAAATGGGAAGCAGCCTGGGGCGTGGAAAGTGGCGGGCTGAGTCGCAAGCTCGGCCTGACCACCACCGAAATCCTGAGTCACGCCCATCCCGGCGGCGTGCGCGCGCTCTACATCATGGGCGAGAACCCGATGATGTCTGAGCCCAACCTGAACGAGACCCGCAAGCACATGGGGCAGCTTGAGTTTTTGGTCGCGCAGGATATGTTCATCAACGAATCGGGCGCTTTTGCGGATGTCTTCCTGCCGGCCGCGCCCTTTGCTGAAAAGGACGGCACCTTTACCAACACCGACCGCCGCATTCAGCGCGTGCGACAGGCGCATGCCCCGCGCGGGAACTCGCGCCCCGATTGGCAGATCATCTGCGACCTGGCGCAGCGCATCGAATCCCGGCTCGGGCGTTGCCACCGCCAAATGGAACTATGCCAGCCCCGAAGAAGTCTACGCTGAGATGGCGAGCGTGGTGCCCGATTTCGCGGGCGTGACCTACGAGCGCATCGACAAAGTCGGCTTGCAATACCCGGTCTGGGACAAAGACCATCCCGGCACGCCCTATCCTGTTCGCGGATTCCTTCCCGCGCGGACGCGGCAAATTCACCCCGCTCGATTACATCCCGGCCGTGGAACCCGTGGACGACGAATATCCCTTCATCCTGACCACCGGACGCCTGCTCGAGCACTGGCACGGCGGCACCATGACCCGCCACTCCGATCTGGACAAACTCTACCCCGAAGCGCGCGTCGAGATCCACCCCGCCGACGCCGAAATCCACGGCATCAGCGATGGCATGGCGGTGCGAGTCAGTTCAAGGCGTGGAGAAGTTGTGGTGCGCGCGAATGTGACCGAAAAAACAACCGTGGGCGTGGTCTTCCTGCCCTGGCATTTTCACGAAGCGGCCGCTAACCTGCTAACCATCGACGCCCTCGACCCGCAGGCCAAGATCCCCGAATTCAAAGCCTGCGCGGTGCAGGTTTTCCCGGCGCGGGAGGTGGAGTTGCCCAATCCAGATGCGGTGTTGGAGCGAGGACGTTACTAATTTTTATCACAGAGAATAGAAGGTACGGAGATAAAATTCTACAAACATTACCTTCATCTGGTATCTGGTTAGGAAACGTGCGCGTAATTTGTCAAACGAGCTTTGTATTAATAGCTGGCATTATTAGAGCTCGTTGTCTTCAATTATTCGAATTACCATTATCACTATCCCTTTGACATCTAATGGTTCTTCTTTGTCGACAAGAGTTGGGGCTATCATTGGGTTAGCTGGCTGTAACCGATAGCCATATTTTTCTTTATAGAAATGTTTGAGCGTTGTTTCCCGTCGATTGTTTAGCCAAATTAATGCCATTTCCCCATTTTGGATTTCAGTTTTGTTAGAAATTGGTCTTATGATAATGATATCTCCATCCATAACTAGTGCATCAGTCATTGAGTTTTCTCCCACTTCGAGGGCAAAGAATTGATTGATGTTTTTTTTGTTAGGTAGAAGGGAGACTGCAATTTCGACAGCTGAGTCAGCATCGTAATAATTGAAATCTAGGCCAGGTATAGGGGCGGGTTTATTTCTTACTATTTGGCCAATAAATGGAATATGAGCAAGATTGTGTGAATATTCAAACTCAAAAATTTCTTGGCTTGAGATTTGACTGGAATTAACAGGAGCAGCTTGATTCGCAACTACTTTTTGAGCTTCGGTTACTTCCTTTGTTTCTTTACTTAATGGATACAGCTGGACATCGTTTAAGGCCACCTTTAGATAACGGTTACGAAGTTTCTCCATTGCTTCGAAAAAATAACTGGAAGGTACTTCGAGTCCATTGTATTTTCTTAGGAAATGCAGCTTACCAGATAGGTTTTGAACGATAGATGGGTAACTAAAATCAAATCCTTCTAAAAACAGTGGCACAATATTACGTTTTTCATCCAATGCAGTTTCAATTTCACGGCGTAACCAGTCATCTAAATTTCCACATCGGTCAAGTGCAGAGGGAGTTAGTATCACAATAAAATGTGCTCGTGCTCGAATATTATCAAGAATAACTTTCTCAAAATCACCACTATCGATACTGAGGTAATCAAAAAAAACATCATACCCGTGCGCAGTTAGGTCCTGATAAACTGCCAACGCAGTATAAAAATTTGTGCGGCGGTAACTGATGAAAACGGTTTTTTCAATGCGCCCCATGTGTGGCTCCTGTGTGAAAAAGCTCAAGGCGGCGTCCTCGCCGCCGGGGACGGCGGCTTGAGCATGCGTGTCCTTGGGGAGATTATACAATAATTGTAGGTGGTGGGGTGCGTCGCACCTGCCTGACAGGAGAACCCATTTAGGCGGTAAGTTCTAAGGATTGAATTGTCCCGTCAAACCAGGCCCCCTACGGGGATGATATGCGACGCACTCGGTTGTGGCACTAGTTAAAAACCGCGTCTTTGAATGTAGCTTTTGGAATGGAGTTTATATTTTGAGCGAGATTCATTAAATCTCTGTGTTTGTGCTTTTTCTCTTTTATGGGAGTATGAATGTTGTACATCCAAAAGCGCCAGTAAGACATGCAAATGGTAGCGTATTCAACGAATAATTTCAAAGAATCAATTTCTCGATCTTTCAACGGGTTTCCTTGCTGGTAGCCTTTGATAAGCGCACGTGCTTTCTCAAGCAAAATTGTTTTATCGTTTGTGCACATTCCCAAGATTCCCATCCCCAGGCCAAATACTCTGTAATCGTAGCAGGCATCTTCAAAGTCGATCAGTGCCTGCAAACTCTTGTTCTGGAAAAGTACATTATCATAAAACACATCGGCGTGGATTAAGCTGCGTGGTAACCCGGGCGGGATATGCTGTTTGAGATATACAATTTTATTTGCCAGCCTTGTTTCAAACTCCGGGTCAATATTTTGGCCTATGACATTTGAAAATACACTTGTGTTGTAGACGTATCCATTGGGCAGGTAATCAGGGGCGGGTATTTGATGCAACCTGGCCATTGTTTCGCCAACTTGCTCAAGCATTGTGTTATCCAGATCTTTAATAACCTGCCCCTCGATATAATGTTTCAACATGACTGGTTTTTCAAGGTGTACTGTGGTTAGCTCGCCCGTCCTTTGGGGCAGCACGCGTACGCCCGGGAAATCATGATCTTCCAAGAGCAGCAGTAATTTTCCCATTTTCGCTACACGCGCCATAGATATTTCGAAAACGGTCAGCACGTACTTGCCCTGTTTTGTGTAGAGTAAATAACTGGAGTTTCCAGCGCCTCCATCAATGTACTCAAACTTATTGATAGATAGATTATAGCGATTTGTGATTGTTTGAATGTCTTTTTTTTGCAGCAGAGAATATTTGGCCATATTGCTGGTAAGTGTATCCTATAAAAATAGCCACCCTGTCAAATCTGACAAGGTGGCTTTGCTTTCTTCAATGTATAAAATTGATTTTACTTTTCACCACACCCATGTGCGGCTCCTTGAGTACTTGTCCTTGGGGAGATTATACAATAAGACCTGACATGTCTTTACGGGAGTCTGATCGATGCTCATCTCTGTCCGCGCAGGCTGCAAGTTTGGTATGGATTCACATTAGACATGTCAGGTCTATATTATCAAAAAAAAGATGCCCATTGAATAGGCATCTTTTTGCACCTTCGTGTGGTGATTCAGATTTACGCCAGAGGCTCGTAAACCGGGTTTTCCTCCATCGTGTGGATGCTTTGAATGGCTTTCCATAAGCTGGAAACGACGAAGAGCGCAATTAGCCACTTCCGAACCAGAATAAGATTGACACATTTTTTTTGAGTGGTACAATAGCTCCCAACATGCACAAGTCCAACCGCTTCTTTTTTAGCTACTATTTTTACGGCTCCCGACCCCGGTTGCCGTTGGTGGCGCTTAAGCGGTAGGCAGAATAGACGCATACCCGATTACTAAGAGCGAGCCAGGCGGCTCGCTCTTTTTGTTTTCCCTCACCCCCAACCCCTCTCCCTGAGGGAGAGGGGAGCCCGAACGCAGTGATGGGCGGGGTGAGGGAAGGAAGGAAGAGATATGACAACTCGCGGCATTCGCGGCGCAATAACCATCGAATCGGACTCTGCAGAAAACGTTCTTTCCGCAACGGGTGAATTGCTGGATGCGATTCTCGAATCCAATCCCGATTTGACAGCCGGAGGATATATCTTCAGCACTGTTCACTCACCGAAGATATCGCATCAGCCTTCCCCGCGCTTGCTGCCCGTCAAATGGGCTGGGATCTGGTCCCGATGATATGCGCCCGCGAAATCCCCGTGCCTGGCAGTTTGCCGCTATGTATCCGCGTGCTGATTCACTGGAATACAGACAAAAAGCAAACCGAAATCCAACACGTTTATTTGCGCGAGGCTGTCAAGTTGAGACCGGATCTCTTAAATCGCAAGTTGTGAATTGTAAATCGGAGGAGAAATCACCATGATGATCATCATGAAAGCCAATGCCACCCCGCAAGAGGTGGAGCATGTGATCGAGAAAGTCAAATCGGTGGGATTATCTGTGCATCTCTCGCAGGGCGTTGAAACAACCATCATCGGCGCTATTGGCGAAGCGCATGGCCTGCCTACCGACCAGTTCGAAGTGCTGGATGGAGTCGAAACCGTGCAGCGTATTACCCAGCCGTTCAAGCTGGCTTCGCGACAGTTTCACCCGGAAGAATTCGATTTTCCCCATCGACGGGTTCTCTGTTGGGGGCGAGGAACTGGCTCTCATTGCAGGACCATGCTCGGTTGAGTCCCGCTCGCAGATCATCGAAACGGCACACGCTGTCAAAGAAGCGGGAGCCAATGCCTTGCGCGGGGGCGTCTTCAAACCGCGCACATCCCCATACTCCTTCCAGGGACTTGGCGAAGAAGGCCTTGAATACCTGGCCGAAGCCCGCGAACAGACCGGCCTGCCGATTGTGGTTGAGATCATGTCGCAGGTGCAAATTGACTTGATGGTCAAGTACGTGGATGTTTTGCAGGTCGGCGCGCGCAACATGCAGAATTTCAACCTGCTGCGCGTGATCGGGGAAACGCAAACGCCCGTGCTGCTCAAGCGCGGACTTTCGGCCTCCATCGAAGAGTTGCTCATGTCGGCTGAATATATTCTTGCAGGTGGCAACAAACAGGTCATGTTATGTGAGCGTGGCATCCGCACCTTTCGAAACCGCCACGCGCAACACCACTGATATCAATGCCATTCCCGTCCTCAAAGAGCCTGACACACTTGCCCGTTATCCTTGATCCCAGTCATTCAACCGGCCATTTTGACTATGTGGCAGCCATCGCCCGCGCTGCCGTTGCAGCAGGGGCGGATGGGCTGATCGTCGAGGTGCATCCCGACCCTGCCCATGCTGTATCCGACGGACGCCAATCCCTCAAGCCAGAAAAGTTCGCAGCCATGGTCAAGCAGGTGAGCCAGATCGCCGAGATCATGGGCCGGCGTCTTGCCAGCGTTTCCTCTCTCCCGCCAAGGAGAGGGGCCAGGGGTGAGGTCAAATAACGCCGAAAACAATTCATTCAAGAGAGAAATCATTATGATGATCATCATGCACCCCGGTGCTACCAAAGAGCAAGTTGCCCATGTTATCGAACATATTGAAGAAAAGAATTTGTCTGCCCATACCATTGTGGGCGTGGGGCAGACTATCATCGGCGCGGTGGGGGAGAGTCATACTGTTCCCAACAGCGCCTTCGAAACCTTGCCCGGCGTGTTGGAAGTCCAGCGCATTTCACAGCCTTACAAGCTGGCTTCGCGCCAGTTCCACCCAGAGAACTCGATCTTCCCGCTTGACGGATTCTCCATCGGCGGCGAGGAAATTCCGATCATAGCGGGGCCATGCTCGGTCGAGTCCCGCTCGCAGATCATCGAAACGGCGCAAGCTGTCAAAGAAGCGGGGGCAAATGCCTTGCGCGGTGGCGTCTTCAAGCCGCGCACATCCCCTTATTCTTTCCAGGGATTGGGTGAAGAAGGTCTCGAATACATGGCCGAAGCTCGTGAGCTGACCGGCCTGCCGATCGTTGTCGAAGTGATGGCAGTTTCGCAGGTGCCGGTCATGGTCAAATATGTGGACGTGCTCCAGATCGGCGCGCGCAACATGCAGAACTTCAACCTGCTGCGAGCAGTCGGCGATACCCGTACGCCCGTCTTGCTCAAGCGCGGCATGAGCGCCACGGTCGAAGACCTGCTGATGGCCGCAGAGTACATTCTGGCGGGCGGTAACGAGCGCGTGATGCTGTGCGAGCGCGGCATCCGCACCTTCGAGACCGCCACCCGCAACACCACCGACATCAACGCCATCCCCGTGCTCAATCGCTCACCCACCTGCCGGTCGTGCTCGACCCCAGCCATTCCACTGGGCATTACGATTATGTTGCTGCTGTTGCCAAAGCCGCCGTGGCTGCCGGTGCCGATGGTCTGATCGTTGAAGTCCACCAGGATCCTGCTCACGCCATCTCCGACGGCCGTCAATCGCTCACGCCTGAGAATTTCGCTACAATGGTGCGTCAGGTCAAGGCTGTGGCCGAAGCAGTGGATCGCCGTCTGGTTCCAGAAAAAATGCCCGGTTCATGGATAAGCCTGGCTTTGCGCTCAGAGATGCCAATATCGCCATTATTGGATTGGGACTCATGGGCGGCTCCCTGGCGCTTTCCCTTAAAGAACGTTGCCGCCGCTTGAGCGCCTACGACCCGCATCTTCCCACGCTCGAGCTTGCTCGCCGTCAAGAGATCGTTCACGTGGCTGAAAGCGATCCCGCCAAAGTGCTGGCTGATGCTGACCTCGTTATCCTGGCTTGCCCCGTCCCTGTTATTGTGGATTGGCTGCATCGCTTGCCCGAATACATCCAGCATCCGTGCATCGTGCTTGACATCGGCTCATCCAAACGGACGATCGTCGCTGCGCTCGAAACCCTGCCTGCAAATTTCGACCCGATTGGCGGGCATCCTATCTGTGGGCGTGAGCGGCTTTCACTGGCAAACGCCGAGCGCTTTCTCTACCGCGATGCGCCCTTCGTGCTGACATCGCTCCCGCGCACAAGTGAGCAGGCCCGCTCTGCCGCGTCTGCAAATCGTTGAAGCGCTCGGGGCGAGTCCGTCTGGTTGGACGCTGATGACCACGACCGTATTCTGGCTGCGACCAGTCACCTGCCGTATTTGCTCTCGTCTGCACTGGCGCATGCTACACCAGAAGATGCAGCACCCCTCCTCGGGCCGGGATTCCGTTCCTCGGCGCGGCTGGCAGGCACCCCGTCCAGTATGATGCTGGGTGTATTACTGTCCAATGCGGATAATGTGCTCTCGTCTATTACCAATTTCCGTCAATCATTGGATGTCATCGAATCCGCGCTTCTTGATGAAAATAGAGATGCGCTCAAAACTGCATTGGATAATGCTCGATAACCAATATCAAAACATCGCTGTTTAGTTATGAAATCACTTGAAATCATTCCCAATCTCGCATGCCTTGAACGCCAGCGTACGCGTTCCCGGCTCCAAGTCGCTGACCAATCGTGCCTTGCTGATCGCATCCCTAGCCGATGGCACGACCACGCTCACGAACGCCCTTTTTTCTGACGATTCGCATTATTTTGCCAAGCGCTTCAAACATTGGGCTTTGATATTTCTCTCGACCCCGACAGCCTGGAAATGAAAATCACTGGTTTGGGCGGACGTATTCCTGCATCCAAAGCTGAACTTTTTATCGGCAATGCTGGTACTGCTGCGCGCTTTCTGACCGCTTTTCTCACGCTGGGAGATGGCGAATATCTTCTCGATGGCGATGCCCGTATGCGCGAACGCCCGATCGGTGATTTGGTGGATGCACTTATACCAACTAGGAGCAAATATTTCAGCCACGTCCCTCTCCCTCGGGAGAGGGCAGGGAGTGCCGGAGGTATGAGGCAAAATTGCCCACCCCTAAAAATACGCGCATCTGGCTTACCCGGTGGCAAGACAAAAATTGCAGGAAATATCTCCTCTCAATATCTCTCTGCCCTACTGATGGTCGCGCCATATGCGCAATCCACAGTAGAGATCGAAGTTACCACCGAACTCAACTCCAAACCCTACGTGGACATGACCCTGTCTATCATGCGAGACTTTGGAGTGGAAATGGAGCGCGATGGCTACAATCACTTCACATACATCTCCTGCTCTCTATTCTTCGCTTTTTACTTATCCAATTGAATCCGATGCATCTGCCGCATCTTATTTCTTTGCGGCTCCGGCCATTTGCGGCGGAACGGTGCGTGTTGAAAACATCTCACGCAAATCGGTGCAAGGTGATATTGCCTTCCTGGATGTTTTAGCGCAGATGGGATGTGGTATTATTGAAAAAGATAACGCGATTGAAGTTGACTGGCCCGGCAGAACTACACGGTATAGATGTGGATATGCGCGATATTTCCGATACCGCCCAGACGCTGGCCGCGATTGCGCCCTTTGCATCCACGCCTACCCGCATCCGTGGGATTGCTTCTGCGCGCGTGAAAGAAACCGACCGCGTTTCAGCAGTCTGCACCGAATTGGCGCGCTTAGGGGTGAAGGTCGACGAGCATGAAGATGGCATGACGATTTATCCATGCGAATGACTTCCGCCCGGCGACTGTCCAAACCTACAACGATCACCGCATGGCGATGGCTTTTTCGTTGATGGGTTTGCGCGTACCCGGGGTAACGATTGAAAATCCCGGCTGTGTTTCCAAAACATTCCCTGACTTTTTCGATGTGCTGGAAACCTTGCGATGATACAACTCGGACTGATCGGTTATCCGTTGGGGCACAGTCTCTCGCCTGAAATCCACAAGGCCGCCTTGAAAGCTTGTGATTTGCAGGGAGATTATTCTCTGTTTCCCATTTCCGCCCGATGATTTGGATGGTTGAAAGATATTGCTCGGCACGTGTTCGCGAAGGTGAAATTATTGGGTTGAATGTGACCATTCCGCATAAGCAGAACGTCATCCCGTTGTTGGATGAACTCACTCCAACTGCGAGAGCTATTGGCGCAGTAAATACAATTTTTATGCAAAGATGGAAAACTGATGGGCGATAACACCGATGTGCCGGGTTTTTTGGTAGATTTACAGAATCACTTTATCGGAACCGAGAATCGGAAATCGGAAATCGAAAATCCGCATTGGTTTTGGTGCTGGTGGATCGGCGCGGGCGGTGGTCTATGCCCTTAGTCAAGATGGCTGGGAAGTCACCATTGCTGCCCGCCGCCTCGAGCAAGCACAGGAATTGCATCGACCACTACCCAATACCGCTTCCCGAATTACGAGTATCGAACTTCTCTGCTCTCAACTCTCTACTTTCTAACTCTCATCGTCAACACCACCCCGCGTTGGCATGTCACCCAATGTAGACGCTTCCCCCTGGCCTGCCAACCTGCCCTTCCCACCAAACGCCGCTATCTACGACCTGGTCTACAATCCGCGCGAGACGAAGCTGGTGAAAGATGCCAGTGCTGCGGGATTATCCTGCCACCACTGGTCTGGGAATGCTGATTGAGCAGGCCGCACTTTCTTTTGAAATCTGGACGGGGCGCAATGTTCCCCGAAAACCCTTATTTTCTGCTGTGGAGGAATTATGAGTTTGCGATTTTTGACTGCGGGCGAGTCACACGGCCCCGCACTGACTGCCATCCTGGATGGTATGCCTGCTGGCTTGCCCTTGGACGCATCCGTCATCGACCCCGAACTTGCTCGCCGTCAAAAAGGCTATGGAGCTGGCGGACGGATGAAGATCGAGAAAGACGCTGTCCGTATTTTGAGTGGCGTCATGGCCGGGGAAACCACTGGCGCTCCGATTGGCATGCTGGTCGAAAACACTGACCATGCGAAATGGCAGGGCAAAGCCGTTGATCCGATGACCGCACCGCGTCCCGGCCACGCCGACCTGACGGGGGCGGTCAAGTATGGATACCGCGATCTGCGCCCCTCGTTGGAGCGGGCGTCGGCGCGAGAGACTACCATGCGCGTGGCAGCAGGCGCGATCTGCAAACACTTCCTGTCGCAGTTTGGGATTGTCGTCGGTGGGTATGTGAAAGCTATCGGCGAGGTGGAGGCTGAATTTGACGGGAGCAGCTACCAGTCCCGTTTTGAAGCGGCGGAGACGAATGATGTCCGTTGCCCTGACCCCATCGCAGCAGAGAAGATGCGGGCGCGGATCGAGGAAACCATCCACGGAAAGGATACGCTGGGCGGTATCATCGAAGTCGTCGCATTGAATGTGCCGGTTGGGCTTGGATCTTTCGCGCAATGGGATACGCGCCTTGAAGCGCGGCTGGCGCAGGCGATTATGTCGGTGCAGGCGATGAAGGGCGTGGAGATTGGGAATGCTTTTGAGAATGCACATTTGCCCGGAACGCAGGCGCATGATGCGATATCCTCCCCTCTCCCAGCTGGGAGAGGGCGGGGAGGAGAATCTTGCTCGCCCAACCAACCGCGCAGGCGGCACGGAAGGCGGGGTTTCTAATGGGCAGCCGATCATCGTCCGTGCGGCGATGAAACCGATTGCGACTACGCTTACTCCGCAAACCACGGTTGATTTGGCAACCGGGGAGGAATCCCCGACGAAATACGAACGTTCCGATTTTTGCCCGGTGCCGCGCGCTGTGCCCATTTTGGAAAGCATGGTCGCGTTTGTTCTGGCTGATGCACTGATCGAAAAGCTGGGCGGCGACTTGCTGGCCGAAATGAAACCCCGTTTTGAAATCCTGCGCAAAGCACGGCTCGAAGATTTGCAGATGAACAATCAGCCACAGGTTTGGTGGGAGTGAGCATGCATATTTTTCTGTATGGCCCATCAGGGAGCGGAAAATCTACAGTCGGAAATGCATTGGCTAAAGCGCTCAACTTGCCCTTTGTTGACCTGGATGCCGAGATCGAGACGCGCTATTGGACAAACTATTCCGGAGTTCATGGCCGAACAAGGCGAGAACGCTTTTCGTGATGCAGAAACAAACGCTTTGCAAAAAGTTGTTGATGTTGCAGATACGGTTATCGCTTTGGGTGGGGGGGCGTTGCTGCGTGAAGAAAATCGTTCTCTTGCTGAAACAAGCGGACAGGTTGTCTTTCTAGATGCGGGTTTGCCCGCACTCGTTGCCCGGCTTTCAAAGGATGAGAATAAACGCCCTTTGCTGACTGGTGAATTGGAATCCAAATTAGCCGCGCAATTAGAAAACAGGGCGAGCACACTACGATTCATTTCCCCTGCGGGTGGACGCATCCCAACAGCCCGAACAAGTTGCCTGGGATATTCAGCGCCTGGTTGGACGTTATCACGTGCGTGGCATGGGGCAGGGCTATGATGTGCTCGTGCGTGAGAACGGGCTGGATCAACTCGGTGAAATGCTCAGGTCGCGCGGCTTGGGTGCCCCGATCCTGGTGGTGAGCGATACGAATGTCGCGCCGTTGTATACCGAGCGCGTGGTGAGTTCTTTGGGAGCGGCGGGGTTTGCAACCAATTCACTGGCTATTCCGGCGGGGGAAGAACATAAAACCCTCGAGACAGTTTCATCGCTCTGGCGCGGATGCCTGGAAGCAGGACTTGACCGCAAGAGCACGATTCTTGCACTGGGTGGCGGCGTGGTCGGTGACCTGGCCGGATTTGCCGCCTCTACATTCATGCGTGGGATGCCCTGGATGAACGTTCCTACAACGATACTTTCGATGGTAGATGCCTCGATGGGCGGCAAGACGGGCTTTGATTTGCCCGAAGGCAAAAACCTGATCGGTGCTTTCCACTCCCCAGGGCTGGTTCTTGCTGACCCGAACACGCTCTCCACTTTGCCTGATTCCGAGTTTCGCTCCGGGCTGGCGGAAGTGGTCAAGCATGGCGTCATTGCTGACCCTGACCTGTTTGAGCTTTGCTCACATGGTATTGAGCGGGTGAAAGAAAATTTGGGGTACATTGTGCGCCGTGCGATGGGAGTGAAAGTGAAAATTATCCAGGAAGACCCGTACGAGAAGGGTGTCCGCGCGGCGCTCAACTTAGGTCATACGATTGGACATGCGGTGGAGTTGGTGTCGGGGTTCGAGATTCGGCATGGGGAAGCCGTGTCGATTGGGATGGTGGCCGAGGCGCGCTTGGCGGAACGTTTAGCGGTAGCAGATAAAGGCTTGTCTGATGCGCTGGTGAAGACGCTTTCGGCGTTAGGCCTGCCCGTCGAAATTCCTGAAAATTTGCCGCGCGCTGACATCATCCATGCGATGAAAATGGACAAGAAAAAGGCTGCGGGCGTTGTCCGCTTTGCCTTGCCGGTGCAGATCGGCGAAGTCAAGGTGGGAGTGGAGATTGAAAATCTGGAGGATGTGTTATGAAAATCCTGGTTTTGCATGGCCCCAACCTGAACCTGCTTGGCACGCGCGAGCCGGAGACGTATGGCAGCATGACGCTGGATGAGATCAACGAAAAGTTGGTGGAGCAGGGGCAGAAGCTGGGCGTGGAAGTGACCTGCCAGCAATCGAACCATGAGGGCGTTTTGATTGATGCCTTGCAGGAGGCGCGCGAATGGGCTGACGGGGTGGTTTTCAACCCTGGCGGGTACACGCATACTTCAGTAGCTCTGCGAGATGCGGTTGCAGCGATTGAAATCCCGGTGGTGGAAGTGCATCTCTCGAACGTCTATGCGCGCGAGGAGTTCCGGCACAAGTCGTTGCTTTCGGCGGTTTGCAAAGGCAAGATCACAGGCTTTGGTTGGCGCTCATATACGCTTGGTCTGGGAGCGCTAATAGATGTATTGGGTGAGTAGGCTGGATTCCGGCCCTGGGCTATAATCGGGGGATGGCCACCTGGATCGCACACCTGCGCATCGCTGAAAATTTACTCGAACGCATCCCCGACCTCGACCCCGGTCAGTTTGCGATTGGCAACATCGCGCCCGATTCCGGCATCCCTGAAGAAAATTGGGAGAAGTTCAACCCGCCGCCGGATGTGACGCATTTCAAGCGCAGCAAGAGTGTGCACAAAGATATTGCTGACCTGGATTTCTATCGCGATTATCTGGCCGAAATTCAACCAGACGATATTCCCCGTTTTTCCTTCCGCCTAGGCTATTTCTTCCATCTCATTACCGACAACCTGTGGACAATTCAGGTGGGCAAACCCACACAAGAACGTTTTCCCGAACAGTTTGCTGCCGACGACAAGTTCATCTGGGAAGTCAAAAAAGACTGGTACGGACTGGACCACATCTACGTGCGCGAACATCCCGATTGCCTGTACTGGCGCATCTTTCTGGACGTCAGAGCCTGCTTCCGCTGATCTGGCTTTTCTCCCGCCCGAAGCGATCACGCGCCATCTGGGCTTTGTCAAGAAGTATTACCAGATGGAAGATGACGAGATCAAAGAGATGATGACGCGCCCGAAAAATTATCTCTCAAAAGAAGAGATGGATGATTTTGTGGATAATGCATCTGAGCAAATTTTCCATATTTATCAAGTACTCTGGCCGACTCCACCTATGCTTGATGGAAAAGTATCTGCCCTTGAACTCACTGAAAACTAATTGCAAAAAGCTGAACGCTATGATCATCCCCACCGCTGAACCTTTCTTCTTCCCCGGAAAACCCGGTCAACCTGGTTGCCTGCTGATCCACGGATTCACCGGCGCGCCCAAAGAGATGCGCTGGATGGGCGAATATCTCAGCCAGCAGGGTTTCCCCAGCCTGGGCGTGCGCCTGGCCGGGCATGCCACCCGTCCCGAAGATATGATCCGCTCGCGCTACACGGATTGGATGGCCTCCGTCGAAGATGGCTATCATCTTTTGCGCGGCGTGACGGATCGCGTATATCTTATGGGTCTTTCGATGGGCGGGATATTGTCGCTGTTGATGTCCACGAAGTTGGATGTGGCCGGGGTGGTGGCGATGTCCACGCCTTATCGGCTGCCAAAAGATTATCCTGTTTGGGTGATTGCGGTTGGTTAGCAAGATTTTTCGCTTACCAACCGAAAGTCAAAGAAGATTCAGGGGCGAGTTGGTTTGACAAGGATGCGTATGCTGAGCACATTTCGTATCCGCAGAACCCTGTCCGCTCGGCGGCGGAATTGCAATCGTTAGCATCGGAAATGCGCGCGGCTTTACCAAAAGTCAGTGTGCCGGTGTTGCTCATTCACTCGAAGAATGATACTTATGTCTTGCCGGAGAATATGGAAAATATATACACCGATCTTGGCACGTCAGATAAGACAAAACTGTATATAACGGAAGCAGGCCATGTGGTCACGCGTGATGCGGCCAGGGATCAGGTTTTCGAGGCTGCATCCGAATTTATCCGTCGGATCGAGGCTGCAGCGTGAATCCCAGCTCTCATCCTGATCAGCATTGCGTTGTTTACCTGGGGCATCGGGGAGGGGATGTTCCTGTATTTTGTGCCGCTTGTATTTACAGCAGCTGGGGGCGAACCCGATCATGATCGGCTCGATTTTCAGCGTTTTTGGGTTTGTGATGATGCTGACGCATATCCCTGCGGGTTATCTCGCGGATCGGATCGGACGCCGGCCCATGATACGGGCTGCCTGGTTCATCGGCCTGCGTGTCGACATGGACGATGGGCCTGGCGCCAACTTTGCCACTCTTCGTAGTGGGGTATGTGCTGTATGGCGTGACAGGCTTTGTCATGTCGCCCTTGTTCAGCTACGTGACCGCTGCGCGCGGCAAATTGACCGCTGGCCGCGCCATGACGCTGACTTCAGCCATGTTCAACCTGGGCGCGGTGATCGGACCTGTATCCGGTGGCTGGATCGGTGAACAACTATAATATGCGAAGCATCTTCTTGTTTTCAGGGGTCGTGTTTGTTATTTCGGTCGGGGTTGATCTTGTTTTTGAAACCCCAGCCGCGTGATGAACATGATGACGAGAGCGCAAATAGCAGCTTGCTCACCAACACGCGCTTTCTGGGTTTTCTCAGCGTGGTCTTTTTTGTGGTGTTCGCCACCTATTTGCCGCAGCCACTTTCTCCGAACTTCTTGCAGAACGAGCGCGGCATTTCACTCAGCCAGATGGGCGTGATCGGCTCTTTGGGCAGCCTGGGGAACGTAGCTTTCAACCTGGTGCTGGGTCAATTGAATACGCGTCTGGGCTTTGTGCTCGGTCAAGTCTGTGTGGCGTTGTTTGCGTTGTCATTGTGGAAAGGGACGGGCCAGCCCTGGTACATGCTCGGTTACTTCCTGTTGGGCGGTTTCCGTGTTGCGCGCATGCTGGCGATGGCGCAGGTGCGGTTGCTCATCCATCAGGCGCAGATGGGCTTGGCCTATGGAATGACTGAAGCCGGGAACTCGGCTGCGCTCGATCCTTGCGCCGTTATTGGCAGGTTATCTATATGACAAAGATCCCGCTTCTATCTACCCCCTGAGCCTGCTTCTGATTACAATTGGGGTTATCATTAGCCTTGTCTTTGCCCCGCGCGAAAAGCGAGCAGCCTGCAAAAGAAATCGTTTAGGAAGTGTTTTATGCTTGAAATTGCTACTTTTACCCTCGGCCCGGCCATGACCAATGCCTATCTGGTGGCCAATTCTGAGACCAAGGAAGCCGCCGTTATCGACCCCGCCTGGGATGGCGATGTCATCCTGGCTGAAGCGGAGAAGCGCGGCTGGCGAATTGCTCAAATGTGGTACACTCACGCCCATTTCGACCATATTGGTGGCGCGGGTGCCATTGCGGATGCACTGAATCCGCTTCCGCTGGTGGCTTTGCATCCTGCTGACCATGTTCTTATGGCGGGCAGAAGGCGGCGCGCCGATGTTCGGCTTTACGATCGATCCTGGCCCTGAGCCAACGATTGATTTGCAGCAAGGCCAGATCCTGAAACTGGGAAGTGTTGAATTTGAAGTTCGCCACACGCCAGGGCATACGCCGGGTCTGTGTATCTTTTACGTTGAATCCGAAGGCATTTGCTTTTGTGGCGACCTGATTTTTCGCGATAGCGTTGGCCGCACCGATTTGCCTGGTGGCGATTGGGAAACTTTGCTGAAGAGCATCCATGAGCAGGTTTTTACCTTGCCAGATGAAACCCGGCTGTTATCCGGTCATGGGCCTGAGACGACAGTTGGGGAGGAGAAGGGGTCGAATCCGTATTTGGGAGGGTTATAATCTTACAGAGCGGAGCGTTGAGTTGCGCGTAGCAGCATATGAAACCTCTGAGCCAGCGCTGGCAGCCGCCCTGCCAGTGCAGGTGTTGCGGCTCAGCGGTAAGAATGGTATTGGAGGGTAGTATGAAACGAGCAGTCAGCGTCAGCCTGGGGAGTTCGAAACGCGATAAAAGTGTAACCATCAAACTCAAAGACCAGGAAATCCTGGTCGAGCGTATCGGCACGGATGGCGATATCGACAAAGCCCGCCAGATGTACCTCGACCTGGACGGCAAGGTAGATGCCTTCGGTGTTGGTGGCGTGGACTTGTATCTGCGGCTTGATAAACGTGAATATCCGCTTGCATGCTGCGCTCAAACTGGTCGAAGGCGTGACGCAAACTCCATTGTGTGATGGCCGTGGCCTGAAGCATACGCTGGAGCGGCGCGTTTTTGAGCTGGCAAAACCGCAATTGGGTGATGTGCACTTCAAGCAGGCATTTGTCCCTGTGGCGGTGGACCGGCTGGGTTTAGCGGAAGCAGCTTCTGAAGTTTCAGAGCGAATTGTGTTGGGGGATTTGATGGTCGCGCTGGGAGTCCCGATCCCGGTTTATGGCATCCCGGCCTTCAAACGCGTAGCGCGGGTGATGCTTCCGTTTGTCAGTTGGTTCCCGATGAGCATGCTCTTTTATGGCAGCAGCGGGGCGGAGCAGGAGCCGAAATATGTCAAATATTTCGAAGGTTCCGATCTGATTGCAGGCGACTTCCTGTTCATGCGCAAGTACATGCCCGAACGCATGGATGGAAAGACAGTCGTGACCAATACGACCACAGAAGAAAATATCGAATTGCTCAAGTCGCGTGGAGTGAAGACGGTTATCACGACCACGCCACGTTACGAAGGGCGATCTTTCGGTACCAACATGATGGAAGCCGCACTGACTGCTTATGCGGGGAAGGGGAGAAGATCTGACGGATGAGGAGTTGAATGGGTTGATCGATGAGTTGGGTTTGAAGCCGATGGTGATGAAATTGTAAACAAAAAAGGGCGACCCAGCGGGTCGCCCATATGCTTCTAGAATGTTTCACTTCGCGTAATCCACAGCCCGCGTTTCTCGAATAACCGTCACCTTGATCTGACCGGGATACTGCATGGTCTCCTCGATCTTCTTGGCGATGTCGCGTGCCAGGCGGGTGGAGGTCAGGTCGTCGATGTCTTCGGGCTTGACGATGACACGCACTTCGCGGCCGGCCTGGATGGCGAAGGCCTGCTGCACCCCATCGAAGGATGTGGCCAGTTCTTCGAGAGATTTGATGCGCTTGATGTAAGCTTCCAGGTCTTCGCGGCGTGCGCCGGGACGCGCGCCGGAGATGGCATCCGCTGCTTCAGCGATAACAGCTTCAATACTTTCTTGTTCCGCTTCGTGGTGATGAGAACCGATGGCATTGACCACCACCGGGTTCACACCATAGCGTTTGCAGTATTCCGCGCCCAGGGCGGCATGTGTGCCTTCCTGGTTATGGTCCATGGCTTTGCCAATATCGTGCAGGAAGCCGCCTTGTTTGGAGAGTTCGATGTTTGCGCCCAGTTCTGCCGCCAGAATGCCAGCCAGCTTGGAAACTTCCACAGCATGTAGCAATTGGTTTTGCCCATAAGATGTGCGGAATTTCAGCCGCCCCATCATACGCAGCACTTCGGGATGCAGACCGGCGATGTTGGCATCGTAGGCGGCCTGTTCTCCTGCTTCAGCGATGACCTTATCAACCGCCTTGGTTTCTTCCTTAATGATTTTTTCGATGTGGGCAGGATGGATGCGCCCATCTACCGTCAGGCGGGTGAGCGCGCGGCGTCCAATTTCGCGTCGGACCGAGTCGAAGCATGAAATGGTCACAGCTTCGGGGGTGTCGTCTACGATCACATCCACGCCTGCGGCCTGCTCGAAGGCTTTGATGTTGCGTCCGTTGCGGCCCACGATGCGGCCTTTCATCTCTTCGTTGGGCAGCGGCACAACCGATGATGTCACTTCGGAAACGTGCTCCGATGCCACGCGCTGGATGGCATCCGCGATCAATTTTCGGGCGCGCTTTTCGCCTTCTTCCCGTGCTTCAGCCTCGATCTGTCGATAGATGCGAGCCATGTCGGCGCGGGCTTCTTTTTCAACAGCATCGAACAACTCTTTTTTGGCTTCATCTGGAGTCAGTTGCGAGATCTGCTCCAACTTCTCCACCTGCTGTTCAACAATGGTTTCAACTTCGTTGGCGCGACGGTCAATGGCTGATTGCCGTTTGTTCAGGGTTTGCTCACGTTGTTCCAAACGGTCGGCGCGGCTGTCCAGTTCAGAACGGCGTTTGTCAATGCGTTCAGTTTCACGGCTGAGTTCATGCCGCCGTTCCTTGATTTCACCTTCAGCGGACTGAACGATCTTGGTGGCGCTCTCCCGTGCTTGCAATTCGATTAGGCGCGCTTGCTCATTTGCGCCATTAAGAATGCTCTCAGCTTTTTGTTGTTGATTTTTGAGGGCCTTGTCAACTTGATACCTGTGGAACAGATATCCAGCTGCGATGCCTACAATTAGAGCCAGGGTACCAACTAGGAGAATAGGTAGGTTCATAAAATTTCCTCATTATCAATGATTTGTTCTTCTCCATCCGTGTGGATTTCATTCCACAGGCGCGAGACGATCGGCGCGATAACGGAGTAGGAGAAGCCGCGACGGGCCAGGAATTCGGACGTTTTCTTGCGAAACTCGCTCCATTCCAGACCCTTCGATGAACTCAGGGCAATGCCCTTGAGCTTGCGTGCCTTTTTCAGGCCTGCTTCGTAAGCCAGGGTCTCTTCGTCAATATCTTCGAGCGCGGACTCGATAGTCGAGTCGTCGATGCCCTTCTGACGAAGTTCCAGTGTTAGTGCCCGTCGTCCACGTGGGCGAAACGTGCTGCGATTTTCGACCCACGCGCTGGCAAATTGTTTGTCATTGGCAAACCCGTTCTGACGAAGTTTCTCGAGGGTTTCCTCGATCACGGCTTCGGGGATTTCGTGTTTGCTCAGGTTCTGCCGAATTTCTTTTTCGGAACGCGCGCGGTAGCTCAGAAAGAGCATGGCCTGTTGCATGGCACGTTCGCGAGCGTCTTCGGCTTGCAGTTTTGCGATCTTTTTTTCGTCCAGAGATTGTCCTACTTGTAACCAGGCGGCTACAATGCGGGTCAATCCAAACGCGTATTCTCCATCAATGTGAATGTTAACTCGGTTCGGATTCTTTTTCTGAACCTGTATCGCTGTAATTTTTCTCATGCTCCTTTGCTCTCCTCTCCCCTTGGGGAGAGGCCGGGTGAGGGGTAATTCAGTTCGACCCTCACCCTAGCCCTCTCCCTGATGGAGAGGGGATTAAAAAGAACGCAGCCAAAAGGCGCTGAGTGGCCTCGGCTGCGAACAGAGTCTGGGTTGGGCGTGCAGGCCCCGGGTCCAGATAGATGCGGGGCGGTACAGGTAGATTAAGCTGTGTGACCGTTTACGTCACGACAAATGTTCGTCGCTTGAAGAAGTCAGCTTTTCAGTTTGTTTGGCCCTGTAATAATCTAAAAACAGGACATATGACTTCCAAAATCTCCTGTTGCCAGGATAATCGTACAGTAGTTTCCAGAGTTCCGTTAGCAAACCAGTGGCCGCTCGTTGCGCGGCAGAAGTTGACAAGTAATTAAGAGTATTATACATGAAAATTGTATAAAATCATTTTTTTGTGCACAACTTTTTATGGAGTGTAGGGTAAAAACAAATGTACTGGAAGGAATTGGGTAAAAATATGACAAATGGAACTATCAAGTTTGTGTAACTCGTGCAATAATCACTTAGCGTAAACCTGTAAAAACTGGAGGATTCATGGCAACATTTACTCGCGAAGATGCGCTTGAGTACCATCGATTAAATGGAAAGCCCGGCAAAGTGGCTATTGTCCCCACCAAGCCGATGGATACGCAGCGCGATTTAAGTCTGGCGTATTCGCCAGGTGTAGCTGAACCAGTACTCGAAATTGAGAAAGACTTGGAACTGGCCTACGAGTACACCTCAAAAGGCAATCTTGTAGCTGTAATCTCGAATGGTACGGCTATTTTAGGCCTTGGCGACCGTGGTGCGCTGGCATCCAAGCCGGTGATGGAAGGCAAAGGGGTGCTATTCAAGAAGTTTGCGGATATTGACGTGTTCGATATCGAAGTGGACAGCCACGATCCTGATGAGATCATAAAGGTTGTCGCTGCCATCTCACCAACCTTTGGCGGTATCAACCTGGAAGATATCAAAGCTCCTGAGTGCTTCTACATTGAAGAAGAACTCAAAAAGATGCTTAATATTCCGGTCTTCCATGATGACCAGCATGGCACGGCTATCATTTCATCTGCTGCGCTGGCAAATTCACTCGAAATTGTCGGCAAGAAATGGGATGAGATCCGCCTGGTGATTTCCGGCGCGGGCGCCTCGGCGATTTCCTGTGCAGAATTAGCGATTTCGTGGGGCGTGAAGCGTGAGAACATTATGCTGTGCGACAGCCGCGGCGTGGTCTACAAAGGTCGCACCGAGGGCATGAACAAATACAAAGAACGCTTTGTAGTTGACACAGATGCGCGCACCTTAGCAGATGCTGTGCGCGGGGCGGATGTGTTCTATGGTCTGTCGATTGCGAATGTTTTGAAACCTGAGATGGTCAAAAGCATGGCAGAAAGCCCAATCATCTTCGCCATGGCCAACCCTGATCCTGAGATCAAACCGGAATTGGCGCACGAAGCGCGCAAGGATGTCATCATTGCGACCGGCCGCTCGGATTACCCCAACCAGGTGAATAACGTGCTCGGCTTCCCGTTCATTTTCCGTGGTGCGTTGGATGTACGCGCGAAGGCCATCAATGAAGAGATGAAATTCGCTGCATCTCAGGCGCTGGCTGCACTTGCCAAGGAAGATGTGCCCGATTCCGTTCTCCGTGCTTATGGCAAAGAGAGTCTGAAATTCGGCCGCGATTACATCATCCCAACGCCGCTTGACCCGCGCGTGTTACTCTGGGAAGCCCCGGCCGTTGCAAAAATGGCAATGGAGACAGGCGTCGCTCGCAAGAAAATCGATATTGACGAGTATCGTGAGCAATTGGCTTATCGGCAGGGTAAGGGGGAACAGGTGCGCTACTTCTTCCAGAATAAAGCGCGTTCATCTGGCGGCACCAAACGCGTAGTTTTTGGTGAAGGCGAAGAGCCGAAAGTCATTCGTGCAGCACATCAAATCAAAGAAGAAGGCATTGCAACGCCAATCCTGTTGGGTCGCCCAGATGTGATTCAAAAGACCATCGATGAACTTGGTTTGCCTTGTTGTCCCGAAATGGTCAACCCATTTGATTTTGATAAATGTGATGAGTATGCTGAAGCGTATCATGAACTGCGTGAACGAAAAGGCGTTACCCCGATGATTGCTAAACGCCGCGTACGCGAGGTCAACATTTTAGGCTCCATGATGGTCAAGATGGGTGATGCAGATGCCTTTATCTCCGGCCTGACATATGAGTACCCGGATGTTATTCGCCCGGCGTTGCGCATCCATCATACGCGTGAAGGTGCTACGCGTGCGGCAGGCGTGTACATCATGATCGTGGATGACCGCGTCTATCTCTTCACAGATGCGACCGTTAACATTGACCCCTCTGCCGAAGACCTGGCGGAGATCGCTTGCCTGGCGGCCAATTTTGCCAAGACGATCGAGCTTGAGCCGCGCGTGGCCTTCCTGTCGTTCTCGAACTTTGGTTCCACACCGCATCCGCTTTCGGATAAGGTTGCCAAGGCGGTCGAACTTGTCAAAGAACGCTGCCCCGACTTCCCGTTTGATGGTGAAATGCAGGCGGATACAGCTGTGGTTTCCGAAATTGTGGATGAGCGCTATCCGTTCAGTGACGTCAAGGATGCCAATGTGTTGGTCTTCCCCTCGCTCGAATCGGCCAACATCGCCTACAAACTTCTTGCCCGTCTCGGCAACGCCAAGGCCATTGGCCCAATCCTGCTTGGTATGGGCGCACCCATCCATGTGATGCAGACTGGCGATGAGGTAACCGACATCGTGCAGATTGCCTCCGTCGCTGTGATGGATGCGATGGATCGCAAGTAAGACTTTAGATTTGAGATTTCAGACTTTAGAGGGACTCTCGGCAACGGGAGTCCCTTTATGTTTGCCCGCATAGGTATAATATCAAACATGCGAACGCTTCTTTATCGGACCCTGATCCTGCTGGCCGTTATCGGACTTGTTTTCGTGCCCCCGATATTAACTGGCTACAACGAGCTTGGACGAGCCGATTCCGCCATGGATACCGGTAACTTTTCCAATGCTGCGGATCGTTACAAGCGTGTCCTTCGTCTCTTGCCCTGGCGAAATGACTTATTTGAGCAGATAGCAATGGCTCAGACTTTTACTGGCGATTTTGATGCTGCTGTTTTGTCCTTTGAACAGGCCAGAAGGCAAGGCGTTCTCTCCGCCGAGGGATGGGACTTACTTGGACAATCCTACTGGTGGATAGGCGATCATGAGTCTGCGCTGGCAAGCTGGAATGAGGGAGTGGAATTTTATCCAACATATGCAAGATTTTATGCTCATCTGAGTATGGCGTATTATGAGCAAAGGAATTTGTTTGCGGAACAAAATGCACTTGAGCAGTGGGTAGCGGCGGATGGCGAAACCGACGCGGCGGCTCATTATCGACTGGGTCTTTTGTTATCCGTGTTTGATTCTGAGCGGGCGTTGGATGAATTCTTGCTGGCTTCATCCTTGGACCCCGAATATGATTCTGTTGTCCAAACTATGCGAACTACTCTTTCCCTCGCTTCTCTTGAAGTTGATAGTTCAAACCAGTTGATACTGATCGGGCGCGGTTTGGGTCTCCTGAATGAATGGCCGTTGGCAGCGGAAGCGTTCCATCAGGCTGTGGGTGCGGACGGGGAAAATGCCGAAGCCTGGGCCTGGTTGGGCGAGGCAGAGCAGCAACTTGGTGAGGATGGACGCGCGGCGATGGATGAAGCATTAAACCTGGGGCACACGAATCCCATCGTCCGCAGTCTGCGCGGCCTGTACTGGACACGGCAAGGGCAAAGTGAACGGGCTTTGGCGGAGTATCAGTTAGCGGCATTGTATGATCCAGATAATCCCACCTGGCAATATTCGATTGGGGAGATGTATGCGCAATCAGGTGATTTGCCGCCCGCATTGATGCATTATCAGCGCGCCACAGAAATCGCTCCCACAGACGCAACGGCCTGGCGTTTACTGGCGATCTTCAGCGGGCAATACAATGTACAGATCGAGGAGATTGGTTTGCCCGCCGCGCAGATGGCGGTTGAATTGACCGGGGAAGATCCGCTGGCGCTGGATACGCTCGGTTGGACTTTATCTCTGCTAGAGAGATACGACGAGGCGCGGGATACGTTGGAACATGCGCTCAACCTAGACCCGGAACTCGCGCAGGGGCATTTGCATCTTGGCATCGTCAACACTGCAAACGGATGATTGGGAAGCAGCGAAAAGTCATTTCCAGCAAGCTCGTGATCTGGACATGGGTGGCCCGATAGGGGAGCAGGCGCAGATATTGTTGAACCAGTATTTCCCGTAATTGTTGATTAAGGATAAACACAATGAGCTTGTTATTTACATCTGCCAAAATCGGCACTCTCGAACTCCCCAACCGCTTAGTGCGCTCAGCTACTGCAGAACGCATGGCCGACGATGACGGTCAGCCTCGTTCACAATTGGCAGAAATGTACCGTGAGTTAGCTGCGGGCGGCGTTGGCTTGATCATCACCGGACACATGTATGTCCACCCTTCCGGCAAATGTCACCCTGAGATGACCGGCATTTACAAGGATGAACTTATTCCCGAATTAGCAAAGCTGACTGAAGCTGCCCATTCACAAGGTGGCAAAGTTGCTGTGCAAATTAATCACGGCGGGATGCAATGTTACAGTGAGAGTGTAGCAGATGCCATCGCCCCGTCTGCCATAACTGAACCCATCTCAGAGCATCCTGCCCGCGAGATGGAGCAAGATGAAATCTACATCCTGATCAATGCCTATGCCCAGGCTGCCCGCCGGGCAAGGAAGCCGGATTCGATGCGGTGCAATTGCATGCTGCACATGGATACCTGATAAACCAGTTTCTATCCCCGCTTGTCAACCACCGCACGGATGAATGGGGCGGTAGCTTTGAAAATCGGTTGCGCTTTCTAAAGGAAGTCGCAAGTGCGGTACGTGCCCAGGTTGGGGAAGAATATCCGGTATTCATCAAGTTTGGCATGATCGACGGGCCAGAAGGCGGCCTGGACCTCGAAAGTGGGTCGAAGATAATCGCTCGCATGGCTGACATGGGATTAGATGGGATTGAGATCAGCGGCGGTATCGGCGGCGGCACCCTTGTCAATGTGCGCAAGGGCATCCGCCAGCCGAAAGACGAAGCATATTTCCTGCCCCTGGCCCAAAAGGCACGACAATCAACCAGCCTACCGATTGCCCTGGTGGGCGGTTTACGTTCACGCTCTGTGATGGAAAAGGTTCTTGCTGATAGAGATGCTGACTTTATTTCCCTGTGCCGCCCGTTGATCAGTGAACCCGATTTCCCAAATTTGCTGCGTGCTGGAGCGAAAAAGAAATCCCGTTGTATTGCATCCAACAACTGTTGGGCCGAAATCAGTGGGGTTGGCATTGCCTGCAAATGTCCGCTCGATAAAGTTGCAGACTGAACCAAACCATTTCCCGTAACTCTGATAAAATCCGTCCATGATACGTTTGCGCACATTTCTCTTATTATTGCTCCCTTTGGCCATGGCATCTCTTGCCTGTCAGTTTTCCTCGCCATTTGCATCAACACCAACTCCGGCAGCAAAATCGGGGGATACCCTTTTCTATGACGATTTCACAAACATGGCTAGTGGCTGGGATCGCTTCAAGTCCGCCGAAGGGACAATGGATTACGATGGCAGCGGTTATCGCTTCCTGGTCAATGCTTTGCAGACCAATTTCTGGTCTACGCCGGGGAGGTCTTTCAAAGATGTGCGCCTGGATGCAGATGTGGCCAAACTCAGCGGCCCGGACGAAAATCGCATTGGCTTGCTGTGCCGGTTTGTTGAGGGGAATTACTATTTCTTCATGGTCAGCAGCGACGGCTATTACACTATCGGGAAATTCGTCGATGGAAATGCCATCCAGTTAGGTCAGAGCGAGATGCAACGTAACGAGTCGATCCATACCGGGTTGGCAGTCAACCACCTGCGCGCGGATTGTGTTGGCAGCGCGTTGACCTTCTACGTGAATGGGGTAATGGTGGCGCAAGCGCAGGATGCCGATTTAGCTGAAGGAGATGTTGGTCTGTTGGCTGGTACGTTCGCAGAGCCGGGTGTGGATGTGATTTTCGACAATTTTTTGGTGTCACAGCCATAGTAAGTTGAATAGAGATTAGAGAATGGAGAGCAGTCTGGCTTTTCACTCTACTAATTTCTAGTTATCTTCTCTCTACTCTCTAGCAATGAAAGTTTACTTAGATACCATCGGTTGTAGGCTCAACCAATCCGAAATAGAGAGCATGGCGCGCCAGTTCCGTGCTGCTGGGCACGAGATCGTTGCATCGGCAGATGATGCGGATATGGCCGTGGTTAATACCTGCACTGTCACATCCAAGGCCGCGGCGGATTCGCGGGGAAAAATTCGCAAAGCTGCTCGAGCGGGTGTAGATGAGATTTTGGCCACGGGTTGCTGGGCTACGCTTCAACCGGACGATGCAATGGCCCTCTCAAGCGCTTTGCGCGTAGTCAATAATTCTCAGAAAGAGAACCTTGTTTCTGATACCTTGAACTTACCAGCCGAATCCTTCGATCTGGAGCCCATTGTGCGTGAGCCGCTTCCGGGGCTGCGCCAGCGCACGCGTACCTTCATTAAGGTGCAGGATGGCTGTGACAATCACTGTACCTTCTGTATTACAACCGTTGCGCGCGGCGAGGGGCGTTCCCGTCCGTTGGCAGATGTGATCACTGATATTCAATCCGCGCTGGATGGCGGCACGAAAGAGATCGTGCTGACGGGCGTGCATCTCGGTTCGTGGGGGCAGGAGTGGGATAGGCATCTGCGTGAATTGGTCAAAGCCATTCTGATGCATACTGATACACCACGTTTGCGCCTGTCATCGCTGGAGCCGTGGGATTTGGATGTGGACTTTTTCCACCTGTGGGAAGACGAGCGACTATGCCAACATCTGCACTTACCGCTGCAATCAGGATGTGATGCCACCTTGCGTCGTATGGCGCGCAAGACAACAGCCGCATCCTTCCGGGACCTGGTAGCTGCTGCCCGTAAAATCATGCCGGATGCGGCCATCACAACCGATATAATTGCGGGGTTCCCCGGCGAAACGAACGAGGAATTTCGCCGAGTCTTTGGATTTTGTCAAAGAGATGAACTTTGCAGGCGGGCATGCCTTCACCTACTCGCCCCGGCCGGGGACCGCGGCAATGCGTCTCGAAGGCCAGACCAGGCACGAAGTCCGGAAAGAACGCAATGCCATTTTACGGGATGTGTTTGAAGAAGGGGGCGAAAGCATATCGTAAGCGTTTCGTCGCGCAGACGATGTCCGTTCTGTGGGAATCGACCACACAATTGAATGGTCAGGGCTGGCAAATGAGCGGGCTGACGGGTAACTATCTGCGCGTAAAAGCAACTGCTCCAGAACCTTTATGGAACCAAATCTCGCTGGTTGTGATGCAGAATGGCGACGAAAATGGGTTGCATGGACAAATCTTGAACATAGACCCTTAGCACCTGCAACGAAGGACGTTCGTCACTTTTGTGGGGGAGGGGATAGATTGTATAATATTCGTGCTATTCTTCACAGAAACTATCCTAAGGAGTAACAATGACTGCTCAATTAATTGATGGCAAAGCGATTGCCCAAAAAGTGCGTGATGGAGTAAAAGAGAAAGCAGCTGCGCGTGCTGCAGCTGGTAAATCACAGCCGGGCCTGGCAACGGTGTTGGTCGGCGAACGCGTTGACTCGGCGGCTTATGTTGGCATGAAGCAAAAGGCTTGCGCGGAATTGGGGATGACCTCCTTCCATCATCCACTCCCGGAAGATGTCAGCCAGGAAGATTTGGAAAAACTCATCAAAGAGTTGAACGCAGATCCGAAAGTACATGGCATCCTGGTTCAGCTGCCTTTGCCCGACCACCTGGATGAGGAACGTGTTCTGCAACTTATCAGCATTGAAAAAGATGTTGATGGTTTCTCACCGATCAATATTGGTCGTTTGGCGCAGAAAGGTCGCGAGCCCTTGTTCGTGCCCTGCACGCCTTATGGCTGTATCTACTTGCTCAAGGATGCTGGTGTTGAAATTTCTGGCGCAAACGCGGTTGTTTTAGGCCGTTCTAACATTGTGGGTATGCCCGCGGCTCTATTGCTGGTGAAGGAAAATGCGACAGTGACCGTCTGCCACTCCCGCACAAAGAACCTTGCCGACGTAGTGCGCCAGGCTGATATCCTAATTGCAGCCATTGGTCGAACCGAAATGGTACAGGGCGACTGGATCAAACCCGGCGCGGCTGTGATTGACGTGGGGATGAATTCCAAACCTGATGCTACCAAGAAGAAGGGCTATCGCCTGGTTGGTGATGTCGATTTTGAGGCAGCCAAAGAAGTCGCCGGTTTCATTACCCCTGTTCCCGGTGGCGTTGGCCCGATGACTATTGCCATGCTGATGGCAAACACCTTGCGCGCCGCGGAAATCCAGGACGGCGAATAGATCAGTATCAGTAATTGGTAAGCAGTAACCCCGCTGGGAAATCCCTGGCGGGGTTTTCTATTTAATACCTTGACATATTATTCATTTGATACTATTATTAACTTGATAATATACACAAAGTAATAATACTTCTCCTTTGTTTCACAATAAATGCTGAAAGGAGTAAACGTGGTCGAAGAAAATGTGCTAACCAAAAAGTTCCAAAAAGAGATGAACGCCGGTATCGCTTCCCTGGTGTTGCTTAGTCTTATGGGCCAGGCGAGCGAACCGATGTACGGCTATCAGGTTGCCAAGCTGCTGGAGGATAACAGCCAGAATGCCCCCATCATGAAGCAGGGCGCGTTGTATCCCGTCCTGCGCTCGCTTGAAAAAAGCGGTCTGCTGGGCAGCAAGGTTGAGCCTTCTGTCTCCGGCCCGCCGCGGCGTTATTACACTATCACCGATACGGGTCGCGAAACACTCGCTCTATGGAAAGAAATCTGGGGGCAAACCAAAGGCTTTGTAGATCATATCCTGAAAGGAGTCACCAATGACTAACTCAATAGAAGAATATCTAGACGCATTGAAAAAAGAACTAAAAGGCAGCGACTCCGCTACCATTCAGGATGCGCTGGTAGACGCTGAAGAACACCTGACAACTGCATTGGAGTTTGCGCGTGAGAACCAGCCTGATCTGGATGATGCGGATGCGTTGGAGCAGATCATCGAACAATACGGGACTCCCGAAGAGACAGCCGCCGCCTACCTGGAAGTAGAGCGCCGCACCTTTCCCGGGCTTAGGGCTGCCACCGTTAAGAAACAAAGCTCGCCTATCGGACGTTTCTTCGGGATCTATGCCGACCCTCGAGCGTGGGGTAGCTTGTTCTATATGCTAATTGCCTTCGTGACAGGTGTAATCTATTTCAGTTGGGCAGTGACCGGGCTTTCCGTATCGATTTCTTTCGCCTTGTTCATCTTCGGATTACCGGTAGCATTGTTATTTCTGTTATCAGTTCGCGGGGCAGCCTGGCTGGAAGGACGTCTGGTTGAAGCGCTGTTGGGCGTGCGCATGCCGCGTCGTCAGTTATTCGCGCCACAAAAAGCGAAACTGATTGAGCGTATCAAAGCTTTGATTATTGATAAGCATACCTGGCTTTCAATGTTATATATGATATTACAGTTTGTACTTGGCACTGTCTACTTTGTGGTGTTGATTACAATATTTGCTTTATCACTTTCCGGGATCGCCATCCCGATTTTGCAAGAGATTTTCCATCTGCCAGTTGTTCAGAACTATGATGCCCATTATTACTTACCGCAATGGGGATACCCCCTGGTTGTGTTGGCTGGTATCTTCTTATGGACAACCACTATGCACCTGGTGCGTTGGATCGGTAGCTTGCACGGGCGCTACGCCAAGGCGTTGTTAGTAACAGAATAAAAAATAATGCCAAAAAACCAGGATGAACAAACTTGGCCATCCTGGTTTTTTGTTACGTGAAATTGAGCCTAATCTGCCGGGACTGGTTGTTCGTTCATCGGTGTGGGAGCAAACCTTTTCCGATGTCCGAGGCGGAGATGTAGCAAGTAATAAGCGAAGGCCGCAATGGCACACAGGATCCCGGCAACATACCATAATATGTTAGGGTTCATATTATCCAGGATAATCCCTGCTACTCCCGGGCCGAAAATGGCTGGAATTGCCCAGGTTAATCCGAAGAAGGCCATATAGCGTCCGCGCATATCTTCAGGGGCGAAGTTGGCGGCCAGGGCCTGGCTAGTGGGCATGACGATCATCTCGCCAATCGTGACGATAATAATGTTGAGGGCGAATAGCCAGTAGACGGCTACGAATCCAAATAGTCCGAATCCAAACATATAGAAAATGGAACCAAGTAGCATCATCAGGAAGGGTGGCCTGTTTTTGATTCGCCGTGTGACCCAGAATTGAAAGATGATAACTGTAACAGCACTGGTGGCCATCAGGAAACCATAGTTTTGTGGATCAATACCATGATTGTCTCGCAGAAACACGGATAGCGTAGTGTACATTTGCTGGTATGCCAACAACATAAGCATGCTTGCTATGAGGAAAGCCATATAGGCCAGATCCTTCAAGACAACGCCATAGCCTGCAAAGGTTTGTAAAAAACTTTGGCTTTCTGCTTCGGTTGTTGTATCGGGTTTGGTTTCTTGGATGAATAGATAGAAGAGTACAGCCACGATGCAGGAAACGACAGCGTCAATGATGAACAAAGCAAAATAGGAACGGTTAGCGATCAGACCACCGATGGTTGGCCCAATGATCCATGAGATATTGGCTACTACTCGTAGAATACCGAAGCCTTCGGCGCGTTGCTTTTCTGGCAGAATGTCTGCAATCATGGCCTGGTGAGCGGGATGGGCGATATCTGAAAGCAGGCCAGTGAGTACTGCCAGCGGATACAGCATCCAGAATTCATTGGCCAATCCAAGAGATAGAGTGGTTAGCGCGCTAAACACCAGGCCAAAAATGATCAAGCTGCGACGCCCAAGCTTGTCCGTCAGTGCGCCGCCAATCATGCTGCCGATCATGCCGAAGAAGGAGAAGAATCCCAGAATGATGCCTGCCTGGGCCATGCCAACGTCAAATTTCTCTGTAATGTAGAGAGAGAAAAAGGGGAATAGCAAGGTTCGGCCAACTTTGTCGATAAACATCACACCGACGACGGTCCAGAATCGGGAGGGGAATTCGTTTTAGATGTTGCTAAGTTTGGAAAACATATGATCCTTTCGTGACAGAAGCACAATCATAGCACAACTGTTCGCTTTGTAAATAGTCACCTGGTAGTATTTTTCTGCTTGGTGATCGGAAGCCCCCTGCGGGGATGATACAGGCATAAAGTCGCTTTGAGGCGCAATGTCTCGTTTGAGGTACAATGTGCCAATCTCTGGCGTCCCTATATCCTCGCCAGAGTATCGAAAGGATAAATATGAGTGAAGAGTTAAAGGTGAAAGACGGTCTGGTTGTGTCAATGGAATACACCCTGAAGGTAGATGGGGATGTGGCAGATACATCAGATGGTCGCGAGCCATTGGCATATTTGCAGGGTTCGGGAAATATCATCCCGGGCCTGGAACGCGAGATGATTGGTATGGCGGTGGGAGAGAGCAAAGAAGTTATGGTCCCCGCTGCTGACGCTTATGGCGAAGAAGATGATCAAGCATTTATGGATGTACCTCGTGGCGAGTTCCCTAAGGATATCCCGGCGGAGATCGGGACCGAGATTCAGGTGCAAAACCAGGCCGGGCAACCCATGTATGCCCGCGTTGACCGGGTTGATGAACAATCTTTGCGCCTGAATTTTAATCATCCATTGGCTGGAAAGGAATTGCATTTTGCGGTCAAGGTGGTGGAAGTCCGCGATGCCACCCCGGAAGAAAAAGAACACGGGCATGTGCATATGCCCGGCCATCAGCATTAGTGAAAAATCCCGCCGCGCGGCGGGATTTTTTTTAACAGGGAGTCTGAGCGCATAACATCGTAGGGGGCTGTCCAAAAAGTAAGCTAGAAACCAGAGGTCATTCTTGTAGGAATGCCTCTGGTTTTTTAATACTGCGTACCCTCCTCAAAAGAGCGGAAATTTAATATAATCGGGGCATGAAAAAAGTAACCTTCAAAACCTATAGCGTAGGGCAGATCAGCATGCTGCCGCCGAGTTTGGAAGAACTGATCCCTGAAGATCATCTGGTTCGGGTGGTGAATAAGATGATAGATCAGATCGATCTCACTCCAATTTTGCAAAAATACAAGGGAGGCGGAGCGAGCAGCTATCACCCTCGGATGATGCTGAAAGTTTTGGTGTATGCGTATTCAGAGAAGACCTATTCATCGCGTCGGATTGCCAAGGCACTCCGCGAGAACGTGAATTTCATGTGGTTGAGTGGGGGGAACAAGCCGGACCATCGAACGATCAACGGCTTTCGAAGCGGGATACTGAAGGGCGATATTCGTGAAATCTTTGCATCAGTCGTGGAATTATTACTGGAAGCAGGGTATGTGAAAATGGAAGACTACTTTGTAGACGGGACGAAGATCGAAGCGAATGCCAATGCCCACAAAGTTGTCTGGTCAAAGCGGACGAAAAACTACAAAACCAAACTACGCAAGAAGATCGACATTCTGCTGGACGAAATTGGCAAAACCAACGACGCAGAAGAAGCAGAATATGGGGAGAAAGACCTGGAAGAAATGGGCGGCAACGGGGGCGTAACAGCGGAGGAACTGAAGGAGAAAGTGAGCCGGTTGAATGAGCGCTTGAAGCAAAGCCCGGAAGATAAGCCGCTGAAGAAAGCGCTGAAAACACTGGAAAAGGACTACTTGCCTCGTCTGGAAAAATATGAAGAACAAGAGCGTATCTTGAATGGCCGCAACAGTTATTCAAAAACCGACCCGGATGCAAGCAGTCTGCGGATGAAGGAAGACCGTGCTGCCGAAAAACCTTTGCCACGCCCGGGTTACAACATCCAGAACGGCACAGAAGGTCAGTTCATTGTTGGTTACAGTCTCCACCAAAGTGCAGGAGACCCTGGCTGTTTCGTCCCGCATATGGAAGCACAGAAATTCCCAAAAGGCAAGCTGCCCCGAAATGCTGTTGGAGATGCCGCCTATGGGAGTGAAGAAAACTATGCTTGGCTTGAAAAACATCAAATCGAAAACTATCTCAAATACAACCGCTTCCACAAGGAACAGCACCCACCCCGCAAACCTGAATTGCGTGAAAAAGAGCGTTTCGTTTCTGCTAACTTCCCTTACGATCAGGATAGAGACGAGTTCACCTGCCCAGCAGAACAACCCATGACTTATCGCGAAACACGACCCTATCGCACACGCAACAATTATCTATCTGAACGCCGTTTCTACGAATGCGACCATTGCGAAACTTGCCCACTCAAGCCTCAATGCACCAAGGCAAAGGGCAATCGCTGTATTCAGGTCAGTTTTAAACTGCCGTGCCTACCAGCAAGAAGCCAGAACCAACCTGCTTTCAGAGCGAGGCGTTGAGTTACGCAAAAAACGTGCTGTTGATGTGGAAACGCCTTTCGGCAACATCAAACAGAACATGGGATACCGCAGATTCTTGCTTCGGGGGAAGAAAAAAGTGGAGATTGAGTGGGGGTTGCTTTGCATGGCACATAATATGCGAAAACTGGCGGTCTGATAACCGCCAGTTTTTTGGTCTTTTCCTGCAGAAACTGTTTTTTATCCCCTTTGTTACAAACTTCCTGGACAGCCCCATCACAAATTGGTCGGGCTTCAAGCCCGACCTACGTTCTGTTATTATGGCGTTTCATATGGCGGCCAGGGGATATCAGCGGGCCCAGCGAAACCGTGTTTTTCCTGGACGAATACTCTTCCGCGGGAGGGTTCGGAGCAACCGGGCTCGTCTATGAATGAGACCTCCAGATAATTAGTCGCCAACGGCTCAAAGATAAGTTGTCCCGCTTCGCAGCGCCAGACCTCGATGATGTAGTGGTTCATGCGCTCATCTTCTTCATCTCCGGCGCGGAGGGGGATATCCAACCAGGCAACATTGACAGTATTTCCATCACGTGTAGCACTGCGCACAGTAGTAGGTGGATAATATGGAGAAACCGGCAGTTTAGCCTTTTGAGGATAGATTGGTTCAACGCTCATTACGTCACCCTGCACATCCATGAACTCGGCTTTAACCCAGCAGGGTTTATCCCCGCCGATAGCCTGAACGTAGATCCAATTCCCATATTCAATACGACCAATGACCTCCAGGCGGTTGCCTTTGAGCAGGCCGAAGAAATACAGGTAAGGCCATCCCGGCCCGTAGCGGCAGGCTAACTGGTCGGCGGTCACTTCCCCGCGTAGGACTGTATAGGTAGGAATGGGCGTGGCTGTATCGGTTGGGATGGGCGTGTCCGTAGGAGGCGGTGTGGATGTATCTGAGGGGAGAGGGTATTTGTTGAAGTAGGCGGGGGCAGGGTAAAAGTTGGGGGCGCGACATTTTCCTGCGAGGGTGGAGCAGTTTCGGGGACGGTTGGAAGCGTGCAAGCTGTCATTATAAGGGTCAGTGTAAAAACACCAGCAAAGAGAAATTTTGAGTTCATGCCATGATTATACATCCATGATAAGTGGCTGATATAATGGTTCACGATCGCCTGGAGATAATTATTTTCAATGCTCGACGAACAAAAATTTTTACAAGCCACCATTGATCCCCTCTCGGCGCATATAGCAATCATTGATGAGACAGGTGAGATTTTACTTGTCAACAAGCACTGGAGTGAGTTTGCATGCGCCAATGGCTTGAATTTGGAAAATAACGGATTGGGGGAAAACTATTTTGCTGTCTGTGATGCGGCGGTAGGCGACGGAGAGAACGAAGCCCGCGAGGCAGCGGACGGCATTCGAAAAGTGATTGCAGGTACATTGGACGACTTTTACCTTGAATACGCCTGCCATGGCCCTGATGAAAAGCGCTGGTTTGGATTACAAGTTACTCGTTTTGATAATGACGGTGTAAAACGAATCCTTCTCTCGCATGAAGATATTCCCATGCGCAGGTTAGCGCATGAGATCAGTCAACTCGGCGAAGCGCAGTACCGGACGCTTTTTGACGTGGCCGGTGATGCCATTTTCCTGATGGAGGCAGATCGATTTGTCGATTGCAATACAAGCACGTTAGAGGTATTTGCTTGCACCCGAGAACAAATTCTGAACGCCTCACCATATCAGTTTTCTCCGCCAACACAACCCGATGGCAGGGATTCAAAAGAAAAGGCACTGGAGTTGATCCAGGCTGCACTGGATGGAAAGTCGCAATTGTTTGAATGGACACATATTAAGGCAGACGGCACTCCATTTGATGCTGAAGTCAGATTAAACCGTGTGGATCTTTATGAGCGGCCACATATATTGGCAAGCGTTCGTGATATTTCCAACCGTAAGCGAGCGGAATCTGAGCGAGAGATGAACGAGGGTCGTTTGAACTCGTTGCTTGAACTCAGCCAGACTGCACATACCCTCAGTGAAAAAGAAGTTGTTCGGTGGGCAATCGAGGAAGCGGTCAGTTTGACCAATAGCCAGATAGGGTACCTACATTTTGTCAATCCGGACCAGCAGACCATCGAGCTGGTGACCTGGTCGGAGAAAACGCTGGAATTGTGTACAGCCGTATACGACAGCCACTATCCAATTGAACAGGCGGGCGTGTGGGCAGATTGTGTGCGCCTCGGGAAACCGGTTGTCCATAACGATTATCAGGGATTGCCGGATAAAAAAGGCTATCCTGAAGGTCATATGCATTTGATCCGGCACGCAAGTGTACCTGTTTTTAGAGACCAAAAAATTCGATTGATCCTGGGTGTTGGAAACAAAAATGATGATTACAACTCGGGTGATGTGTTGCAACTAAACTTGATTGGGGATCAATTGCAAAAGATATTGCAACGCAAACAGGCGGAGACTGAATTGCAAGCAACCAATAAGGAATTGCAAACCAGGCTGCTTGAGATCGAATCCTTGCAACTTCAATTGGAGCAACAGGCAATTCGAGATTATTTAACCGGCCTCTATAATCGCCGTTATATGGAAGAAACATTGAAACGAGAAATCGCCCGGGCAAAACGCGAGTTCAACCCACCTGAGTTTAATGATCCTGGATGGGGATAATTTCAAGGAAATAAATGACACTTTTGGCCACCAGGCAGGAGATTTTGTTCTAAAGGAACTTGCTAATTTCTTGCTTGAGAAATATCGTGCAGGGGATGTAATCTGTCGTTATGGGGGTGATGAATTTGTTGTTGTCATGCCTAATGCGTCAGTTGAAAACGCTGCTACACGCGCCGTAGAGTGGCGCATGTCTTTTGCGGCGAGGAAATTCGAATTTAATGGAAAACCGGTGTCTGCTAAGTTCTCGATTGGGGTTGCAACATATCCAGTGCATGCATCCAATTGCGAAGAACTGCTTCAGGCTGCAGATCAAGCGCTCTATTACTCCAAAGAGCATAAATCTGGAGTGGCGGTTACATCGAACTCTCTGAAGTGAAACAAATAAAGCAATAAACTGGAAGATGGATTATCTATCCTGTAACGGGGTTATGAAATAGGTGAACGCCCTGACTCACCTCCCAACCCAGCTACAGATGCAATACCCTGCAATATCAGGCTGCTCCCAAACAGGATCATCACATTCTTGATATCCCCGCTGATGATGGACAGATGCACGCCCCACATCGCGCTGCCCGCGCCCAGCAGTATCAACATCAGACCCGCGACTAGCATCTTTCCCGGACCGATAGGTTGCGCGCCGTCTCGGAAGGTGAGTACCCCGGCCAGGATGACCAACATCCCTGCTGCCACACGGGCGGCCAGCCAGCCAAGCCCGTCCCAACGCAGGTTGCTGATCGAGATACACGAGAGCAATACTACTCCCGCTACCAGCGAGTTTACCAATGCCAGAAGAATCGATAATACTTTCATGCAGCACCTCCTTTGTGGATTTCAAACAGGATACAAAGGAGGTGCTATCAGTTTCTATGCAGTACCTATCAAATGCTTTTAGAAACTCTCAAATTGTTTTTCGCACAGGTCGGGAAATGAAAAGAAGGATGACCAACAAATTAAAAGCGACGGTTACCAGCACCAGGACGGGCATCGCCCGCGCACCGATCCCGACGAAAGCCTGCCCAATACCCCAGGGCAGGGACATGCCCCCAACGCTGGCTCCGGCTAAGAACCAGCCGGTCATCGTGCCGGTGACACGCATCCGTTCCCCCGCCAGCATCAGGATGGTGGGGAAGATGGATGCCATGAACAGACCCAGTCCGATTGTGCCCGCCCATAGGACCGGGGCGGAATCCGGCCAGAGCAGAATCAGTCCCAGGCTGGCGAGGCAGCCCACGAGGTCCACAATAAGGATCGTGGCTGCGCGGGCGCGGGTAGAAATCCAGACTCCGAGCAACCGTCCCAAAGTGAATGTCCCCCAAAAAGCGGACGTCAGATATGCGGAGGTGATGGCCGTACCATGCCCCAGTGTGAGAGCATAGGTGTAGATCCAGTTGCCGAAGCCGACTTCCGCGCCGACATAAAGCAGGAAGGCCAGCACGAGCAACACAACTGGAAAGATCGGGAAGGATGCATCTCCATTTTCACCCTCGTCGGCTTGCGCTGGCGGTTCGGGCAACCTCCACAGCCAGATGGACAGGGGCAGGCTAAGTAGTGCGAAGAGCCAGAACGTCCACTGGATGCCGCCAGTTGAGACGAGAAAGCCTGCCAGGATGAGCGGTGCAACAAAGGCGCCCACTCCGAAGAAAAAGTGCAGGCCGTTCAAATATGGGCCGCTTTTTTTGCCATGTGCCCACATCAACAGGGTGTTGCAGCCCACATCCAGTGAGCCTTTTGCAGATCCAAGGATAAACAGGATTAGCAGGAGTTGCCAGAGTTGTTTTGCGAGCGGGATAAGCGAAGCGCATAAAGCGATCAACAGCAAGGTGCCAGCCACAAAGCGATGACCTGGCAAACGGTCATAGGCGCGCCCGCTGAAGAAGGAACCCAACAAGTAGCCCAGCGAGCCAAAGATGAATATCAGGCTGATCTGGTCGAGCGTGCTGGATGTGTTCTCCGCCAGGCTGGGCAGGGCTGGTCCCTCGATGGCAACCAGCAGACCGAGCATGATGAAGGATAGGTAGTAGGCTGCGGTGAGGGCCAGCTTGTTGATGGGTGTGTTGGGAGATGAAGTATTCATGTAGTGTGAAGATATTTGTGATGAAATAACCGCGTGATTATATACAGGGACACAGACATTATACATTTCCTTCTTTTGTATATTGCACAATTTGTGGCCGTAGAGGGTATATCAGGGAAACTACCCTTTGAAATGAATTTCGTTATGTTCACTTTCAGCGGTTTTGATCTTGTTTGACTTTTATTCAATTTGACGTGTATAATTTTAATACGTGTCTTTTGTGGGTAGATTTTAGTGGTTTGATGATGACTATTGTATCCACTAGTTTAGTGGGAGGGTCAATATGTCAATATAATAATTTTGCTCGCTCTGGATAATCAACAGAAAAATCAAGTAATAATGCCAGATATTTCAAGCGCCCCTGTTATTTGCTAATCGCTATCGAATTTAGAACGGTGGATGATGACTGGGATACTGGTCGCAGCGGGTATACCCATCTTGTTGTTGATATGAAAGAAAAACGCCTGGGGGTGATCAAGCGTGCGGAAATCAGTTCGGAGCAAGCAGTTCAAGGATTGAAAAATGAAGTAAATGCACTAAGAGCACTACAGGGGATGGGAGTGCCTGAAGTATATGATACTGGTACAGCCATATATGGTTCAAAAAAGTATTTTTATCTGGTAATGGAATACATCGAGGGAATGCGTGTGGAGGAAAGCATTAGATCTTTAAGCATATGCCTAAACGTATTGAAATCCTGATTAAGTTCTTTAGGTTGTTAGCGCAGGCACATGGAAAGGGGATTGTGAACGGCGATGTCGATCTCAAGCATTTGTTCTGGCAGTGAGAAAAAGGGAACTAATAGTAATTGATTGGGGCAATGCAAAGCTTGGCGTTGACACAAATGAAAAAGACGGAATTTTCTTATGACTTAGCACGCGCTGGGGAAATAATCTTTTCACTTGTCACACGCACAGGGACAGCCTCCTCCAAGAGGATCAATTGCTTTACCAGATAATTCTGCCTTGATACCTGGATTAGTACCTGTGCCAGCCGAATTTCGGAAACTTTGCGAGTGGGCGCCTCGTACACCCATGGATAATACCTGGGCTCCATATACATCTCTGGAATTATTTAGAGTATCAAAACGATGGCTAAAATCAATTTCACCATCAAAGACTTATACATCATTTTATACTAAGCCCAAGACATCTAAAACAAAGCCGTCCGTGATTTGGGCATTGGTCATTGCTGGCGTTATATTGTCGTCTGATAGTTGCAGCTAGTTTTATGTTTACTGATATCTTTGATTTTCTTTTAGGCACAGACAACTGCTACTATAACTAAAACGGAGATAACCCCCACAATATTGAACATTTAACATCAACCGAAACATTGTCGCCATCTCAAACGCCCTCACCAAGTGCCCCTCCGACCGAAATTGTCGTAGAACCAACAGAAGAGCCTGTAGCTACACCCGTAATAATCCCTACACCTCGTACGTATACATACGTTGTTAACGATGCGCTTCATACAAGTGAAGATAAAATTTTAATTTTCGATACCAAAACTACATTTTCAAGTGACCTTGGGTTATGCTGGAGGAGGGCAATCTCTCCTTCAAATATTCAGGAAAGAGAAGGCTTTTTCCGAAACGACAATAACATAAATAAGTGGTGGATTTTTGCCTTGGATGGAGAGCAAACAGTTGAGGTAAGTTTTAATGAATGTCTGGATCAACCAGTTATGGCGATGGGATTGAACTCCTTAGTATCGCACCTTGAACCTCAACAAGAAGGTGTTGGAGGAGGGGAGTTCGGATTTTTCCTGGAAGGTCAGACCGAGGATGGTACTGGTTACAGGAGGGAATATATTCTTTGGATAGATAGCAAAGATAGTAATGGTGAATTGCATTTATGGGTTCGTGAAGAAAACAATTTACTGGAAGATTATTATGATGAGGTCAGGGAGATAACCATATTAGAACGGAACGGAACTCCTCTAAACTACTATTACAAGTTTCCGATCCAGATTTTCCTGGAGATAGACAATCAAGGGATGGATTTACTATATCTGCAAAAAGCGCCTGAAACCGAAGTTAAAGAGATTAATCCAGGAAATATGAGGCTTATTGCTGGTGCTGTTCGTCCAACGTTGGGTGATGTTCAAAAGATAGGACTGGTAGGGCGTGGTGGTGAACAGTTGGTGCGCATTTGGCCCTTGGTTCTTTTTGAAAGTAGATCCGAGTAGGGTTCTACCTCTTAATAAGGGAGACTTCATATGATTAAACTAGGTGATAAATATTCTAAATTTTCTCGCATCGATCTGGATTTACATGGTGGATATGCTCGCGTGGCACAAGTACGAACACATGGACATTCGGATTATCCAGAACATTGTGCCTTCAAACTCATGCGAAATGAAATTGATTACGACGAGGGGATAGAACGCTTTGAGGACGAACTTAACTTATTGGTAGATATCACTAGGGACAAGAATGCGCCGTCTGCCATTACCCGAATTTTCGATAGTGGGTTTGCACCAGTAGAATTGGCACAATGCATGTATGAACGCAATATGCCAGATCCGGAATTGAAAATTGTTTCTACAGGCAAAGATCCACAAAGGTTTTTAGATGAGAAATCCGCTTTAAAGGAAAAGGAACCGGGGGATTGGTTGCCTTATCTGGTGGTAGAACTTGCGCCCTTTGATGATAGTTTATTTCGTCAAATTCGCCAGCAATATGCTGTTGATCCATCCGGCCTCTATCGCCTGCCTACCGGGGAAGTCATTTCTATGGCGATCCAATTGCTTGAGGTGATGGATTATCTTCGCACAGAACATCGCAGAGTTTATATGGATTGGAAACCGGAACATATCTTTTGGGGTGGCTTGAATTCGCAAGTTAAGTTGGTAGATTGGAATGTAACAATGTCTATTGATGATAATCCTGGAGAAAAACAAAATATCCAGGATGACCTTCGATTATTTTGTGGGGCAGTACTTTATATTGGCTTGACGTTTATCGACCCAGACGATCCAGAAAAACCAATTGGGCCCCATCCCACAACTGACCTTAAGTCCCCTGTTTCTCAAATCCGTCGCCGGTATTGGACGGACAAACCCAATTTCTATCAACGTGATGCCTCATTAGATGAGAACATCAAAAAAATCATCCAGAAAGGATTAGACCCCATGGATGGTTTTATCACAACAAGTAAGTTGAAAAAGGCATTGCTGAATTATGCGCAACGAGAATTTGGGATAACAGAAGAAGAATTGATGTTGAGATCTGAACCAAGCAATCCTTATTTTAAAGCACTCATTGAAATGCGTCTGGCTCAGCAACAACTCCTAGACGCACAAGGGCATCTAATAGAGGCGGTTGGGGCCCGCGGTAATTCGCTCGAATTTACCAGGTTGTTTGATGTAATCAAACACGCCCTTACAAACTTCCCGGCATCTTGATAATATTCATAAGTGGAGGTAAATAGTGCCAAATCAGACAGAATCAGAAGATAATGAACGCGTTCGGCAGCTAGGTGCAGTGCAAATCCAATTGCGAAGCCAGAGGGCAGGTGACAACTTACGCGGAATGGATCAGGCCAGGTTGTGGTTGCAAGAAAACCCGGAGGACCGAGGGGTTTATGAATTGTTGTTAAAATGCCGTGCAAGAGAAACCGGACTTAAGGGAACAAGTGCGTGACTTATTCCTAGAGATGGCGCAAAAAGGGTCAAATGTAGCTGAGGATGCGATTTCACTTTTACCTTCAACGTTATCTCAACTTTTGGCGGATGCGGATGATGCCTATTATGCAGCTGAATATGATCAAGCGATTCAGTTGTACCGTCAGGTATTGAAGCGGGCTCCCGACAATGAGCGTGCTAAGGAGCACCTGGCCAAAGCTAGAGATGAGAAATCGAAACCAAGGGAAGATAAGCCTGGATTACCTAGAGAAGCGTTGCAGTATTATCGTCGGGCACGTTCATATTTGGCTGCGAGAGATTTTTCAATAGCAATCAAGTCTTTGAGTGCTGCGGTCGAGGCAGCCCATGTAAGAGGAATGGAATATCCGGAAGCAGAGCAGTTGTTGGACAGCGTGCAGGATACATTGGTAGCGGATGAATTCAGGCGAAAAGGCCGATCATGCATTCAAAAGAGGTCGGGTGGAAGGATTCTTTGACCTTGGTCGGCAAAGGGCTTTTACTCAATAAAGCAGATGAAATAGTAAAAAAGGAGCTTATTAGTCTAAAAAGATTTATTGGAGTGATTCGAATTGGAGCAAGAGTTGGGGTGATTTTACTCATCATAGGGATTTTGCTGGTTGTATTTAGGGGAATTCTATTCCTAGGGACAACAGAGTTGACTCATACACCAACATTTACGATAACCCCAACTATTACCGTATCTCCTACAGATGAACCGACGATAACTGCCACTTTAGCGACGAGCACTATTGCACCAACGGCAACCCTTGCGGTAACTTCTACGCCTACGCCAGTACCAATCATGGGATACGCAAAGCTCAAAAGAAATTTTTTTCCTCTAGACGAACCTAATGGTGCAAGGGTTCAGCAAGTAATTGATGGTAAAAACTTAGGTGATTTTCTAATTTATGATAATCAGATTGTTACTGTCGTCGATATAGAATTTGCTCCAGGGGGGATTTGGTACAAATGTGTTTGGGATGTTGATGGATATATCGGCGAAGGTTGGATTCTGGAAGGTTACATTGAATATTCACCTCCAACTCCGATATTACCTCCAACTTCATAAATTACGAGTTTGTCCTATATTCGGATAAAGAAGAGGATATCTTGAATGCTTGAACCCTATTTTGACCGACTTTCCCTTGTTTGTGATATGCTCGAAAGTCCTCAGGAAGAAACAGTGCAAGAGGCGTATGATTTGCTATTTAAGTTATGGACGGAATACTCTGGAAATGTTAAGTTTATTGTTGAAATGAAGAATATAATCAAAAGTTATCCAATAGTAACGCAAGAGTTCACTGATCGTCTAGATCAATCAAACCTCTCTGATGAAGAAAAAGCAAGGTTTGATAAGATAGTTGATGTTGAAAAGCCCAGCGATCTCAAAACTATAGATCTTTTTTTAGCCTCGTCATCTGAGTTGAAAGGTGATAGGACGGGTGTTGAAGTCTGGGTGCGACGTGAGAACGATAAACTTATCAGGAAGGGCTTTTATCTTGACCTACAGATTTGGGAAGAATTCATCGATGCGATGGTAGAAACTCGCTCACAAGACAGATATAACGATGCCGTTGCTGAAAGTGATGTGGTTGTTTGTCTCTTTGGGACAAAAGCTGGTAAGTATACGGAAGAAGAATTTGATGTTGCACATGCAAACTTTATTGAAAAAGGAAAACCGAGATATATTTTCACATATTTTAAAGATGTTCAGCTAAGCACCGCCAAAATGAACCTGGAAGATTTTAACCAGCCTGCAAAACTTCAAAGATAAATTGAATGCTTTAGGCCACTTTTACACTACATATAATTCTATCGAGGATTTGGAAAGGCGATTAAAAGATCCAGTTGGATGAAATTATTGAAGAGATGTTTTGATTTGCGGGAAAAAGAAATACTATACAAAGCCTCACCAGATGGCGAGGCTTTATGTTTTTATTAGTCCTTTCTTTTCTGCAAGCCTGAATTTCAGAAAGACCCACGGCGCGCCAAAGATCGCCCAGATTGAAACCAACGAATAGCGAATATAACGCAGGATATATCCCGCCAGCGAAGCATCCGGGGCGATTATGGCGAAGAGCACATCCAGGCCCAGGTAGAGGGCGAACAGGCCGACGATCCCGACGAGGTAGCGGCCAATTTTCTGCAGAGCGGAACCGTCCATTTTGAAGTGGGCGTGTTTGCCCATCAAGGTGGTTCCTGCTACAGCACCAAACAGGAAACCAGCCAACGTGATGTAATGATCTATTTCGCGCGCTTGGGTGGAGAAAGTCGCCCATTCCGGTGGGTCAGGGGAGCCGGAAATCACAGCAAGGACCAACACCCCGAGCAAGATCACGATAACTGAGAAGATGAAACCTAGTGTGATTTGTGCGCCTTCTGTCTTTTGATCCCACCAGGCCAGGAAGCGGCTTTCATACTTGATGAACAGGAATAGCATGAGCAGGCCCAGCAGCCAGCCGCCCAGCACATCCTGTGGAAAGTGGACACCCAGGTACAGGCGCGAGAGTCCAATTAGCAGGATGAGTACGATGGAGGTGGTCCACAGCCAGGATTTTTTCACGGTGTAAGCGATCAAACCCCAAACAGCCAATGTATTGCTGGCATGCGTGGATGGGATGCCATAGGATGTCTCATCAGCCAGTGCCTTGACACCGCCCAGCCAATAGGGGCGTGGCTCGTGTAAAAGCTGTTTGAAAGAGGAGCCCGGCACATCTGTCAGGATCAGGATGAACAAAATCCGAAGCCCCAGGGACTGATCCACGCACCAGTACAGCGCCGGGATGAATAAGATGTAAAACTCAATTGTGCCTAGAAATGTGATACCTCCCATAAAATTATCCAGCCCCGGGCTAAGGGTCTGCAAACCCTGGATCAAAGAAATACCGAATTGATATATTCCGTCCATATGAAGTGCCTCCTCTCGGAAAATCGGTTTGTATCATTATTTCATATTCACACGAAAAGTCAATAAGCATTTTCACCGCGAAGAGCGCTACACTCGCCCTAGCGGGCGGTGCCAGGGAGAACGCTAAGAAAAAAAATTATAAAGCTTCGCGCACTTTCCCGAAGGACATCGGGACGATGTGCGAGCTTTGCGGTTCTTTTTTAGAACTTCAAACAGTAGTCCTTGACTTTTAGAAACCCGTGTCGACCTATTTGTGGAAATCACCCGCTGACTAAATTCTTGAAAACTAACCAGTATTTTTCAGCCCGGCGGCGATACCGTTGATGGTCAGGAAGATCACTTCGCGTAAAGAGCCGGCTTCAAGGCTGTTGGGATCCTCCAAGGCGCGCAAACGGCGCAGCATCTCGACTTGCATGTAGTTGAGGGGATCTATGTAAGGGTTGCGCAGGTGTACCGCATTCTGGGTGACCGGTTCCAGCTCCAGCAGGGTTTCGTGGCCGCTGACAGAAAGGATCATTTCCCGCGTGCGTTCGTATTCATCCCGGATGGTGGTGAAAAGCGCCTCTGCCAGTTTTCGGTCCGTGACAAGGTCAACGTACAGGGCCGCGATATCCAGGTCCGCTTTGAGCAGAGAGATTTCGGTATTGTCCAGCATGGTTTTGAAGAACGGCCAACCCTCGTACATATCGCGCAGCAGGGCCAGGTCAGAGATCGCGCTCAGGCCGGTCCCCAGGCTGTACCAACTGGGTAAGTTGAAGCGGCTTTGCATCCATGAGAAAACCCAGGGGATGGCGCGGATCTTGGTCACTTCGGGATCGTCGGCCCGCGCAGCCGGACGGGAACCAATATGCAGACGTTTAATTTCGTCAAGCGGAGTAGCTTCATTCCAGAACCGGATGAACCCGGGCGTCTCGTACACCAACTCGCGGTAGGTACGCTGCCCGATATTAGACATCTGATCAAGGGCATCGCGCCACTTTGCCGGGACCTTAGCCTGCTTCCGTGCCGAGGGAGCGGATGCCATCAGGACGGCGTGTACGATCTGTTCCAGGTGTCGGTGGGCCAGATCGGGGTTGGAATAGCGTGAAGCGATCACTTCGCCCTGTTCTGTCAGGCGGAAGCGCCCGTTGATGCTTTCGGATGGCTGTGCGCGAATAGCGCGATTGGCAGGTCCGCCGCCGCGGGCAACGGTTCCGCCGCGGCCGTGGAAGATGGTCAGGGTGACGTTATGTGCCTGTGCCACGCGCGCGATCTGCTCCTGCGCCTGGTACAGTGACCAGGTGGCCATCAGGAAACCGCCGTCCTTGTTGCTGTCGGAGTAACCGATCATAACCACTTGCTGATCATCACAACTTGCCAGATGTGCTCGATAAATTTTGTGCGTGAACAGGCTCTCCAATGTTTTGGGAGCAGCTTTCAAATCATCGATCAGATTCGAACAGGGGCGTGATTTGCAAACCCCGGTCGCAGCCAGCCCAGCGGGCCAACAACAACAATGTCAATATGTCGGCAGCGGAGCGGGTCATCGAGATGATGAACGGGCCAATCAGGTCATCGCCATAGATAGCCCGCGCCCGCCCGATCAGTTGTAGCAGGGACCAGGTCTCGGACGTTTCGGCAGTCACACCGGGATGTTGAGATAGCTGGGGAGCGGGTTCATCCAGCAGGCGGGTGAGTAACGTGATCCGCTTGGGAACGCTAAGTCCTTCGAAATCGGGAGCAATTTCGAGCGCGCGCAAGATCTCGCTCAGGGCGCTGTTCAGGCGGCCGGATTCTTCGCGGATGTCCAGTTTGGTGCTGTGCAGTCCGAAAATCCGCAGCTTGTTTTGGGCAGTGAAAAACTCACCCTGCAGCAGGGAGTCGGGTATTGACCTGGCAATGATCTCAACCGGTTCGAGTAAGTCATTTAAATTCAGACGAGCCTGGTGAGGGCGGGTTTCAAGCAGGCGAGTTTTCATGTCTTCCCCCGAGGCTTCGGCCAGGTCGGCAGCCAGCAGGGACAGTACCAGGCGGTATGGCTCCAGGGCGTAACGCTCCTCGATATATGCCACGCGGGCAGGGAAGGGGCGGCGATTTTCGATCCAGTCCGTCAACTCAGATGGAGGCGGAATGCGCTGCGAGCTGATGCTCATGTGGCGCGCCAGTTCTTGCAGCATGTGGCGATGGTTTTCAACGGCCAGCCCGCGATGCAGGCGCAGGGTTTCAGCGGTTGTTTCACTGGTCACGTTGGGGTTGCCATCGCGGTCGCCGCCAATCCATGAAGCCAGTCTAAGCCAGGTGTGGTCAATACCTAAACCCGGATAGTGTGTTTGCAGCACACGGTTCAATTCATCGTACAGGATCGGAAAGGCGTTCCAAAAAACCGAATCGACGAAATACAGACCGGTGCGGGCTTCATCTGTGGCTGTCAGTTTGACGGTGCGGGATCGTTCGGTCAGCCACAGGTTGGAGATTTCGGCGTGCAGAGAGGCTTTGATTTTCTCTTTTTGGGGTTGGGAATATCCAGCCTCGGTTATTTGTTCCAGCATATCGTGAATGCGCTGGATTTTCGACAGGATGGTGCGCCGCCGCGTCTCGGTAGGGTGGGAAGTCAGCACCAGTTCGATGCAAAAGTTTTCCAATAGACTGGCCATCTGTTCTTGCGTGACGCCTTGCGCTTTCAATGTCGCAATCGCTTCGGAGACAGAACCACTCATCGGCTCGGGGTAGCTTTCATCTTCCCTTTGACGCAGCAGGCCTACGCGATGGTTCTCTTCGGCCAGGTTGACCAGGTCAAAATAGGTGGCAAAAGCGGCAGACACAGCACGTCCCTGATCCGGATCAAGTGTCGCGACTTCAGCCTGTAATTCCTTTGCAGCAGTTCCTTCTCCAGAACGGCGGGCCTTGGCAAGCGCGCGGATACGTTCCTCGATATCAAAGATTTCAGGCGATTCCAACTCTGAGATGATTTTGCCGAGTAGATCGCCGAGCAGGTGAATGGTTTGAGAAATGTCCATTGGGTTTTAGTATACCGGAAAGTGAATGCCCTGAGACACTTTCAGATGCTATAAAATATCCCCTCCGTTTGGAGGGGATGCCTTGGATTTACTGCTTCTTGCATGTTTTCCCGAAGTTGTTTCCAACGAATTGCCTTCAAAAACCAGGATTTTGGTTCGGAAGTTTATGCAGTACTCTGTAGTATTGTTTCTGTTACTTGTTGCCCACCTGTGCGTGCTGCCTGCGCAAATGGCCAGGTCCTGCTTTGCGCGGAGACGAAGTCATTGGGCGTTTTGTCTTGCGTGGCGAGACGGCCTTCGGGGATGATACAGATCGCGGCGGAGTGGGAGCCGTGTAATCAAATCCTTTTATAATCTGACGTTTCAGCTTTTGCCCCATAATCTTTTCCAGCGAGCGGATCATATCGTCGTCATCTGGAGTGACCAGGGTGAAGGCGTCGCCAGTGCGTTCTGCCCGGCCGGTGCGTCCAATGCGGTGGATATAGGCGTCGGCAGTGTCGGGTATGTCAAAGTTAATGACGTGTGAAATGCTGTCCACGTCCAGGCCGCGCGCGGCGATGTCGGTTGCAACCATGATTTGAAATTGCCCGCTTTTGAAGCCGCTGAGCGCCTTCTGACGCTGCCCCTGCGTGCGGTCACTGTGCAGGCTGGTGACTTTGTAGCCAGCGTTCTCGATCTGGCGTTGCAAGCGACGGGCGCGATGCTTGGTGCGTGTGAAGATCAGCACGGAATCTGTATCGGTCTGTTTGAGCAGCGCCAGCAAAAGGCCGCGTTTCAGGTGCTGCGACACAGGATATAGCGCGTGCGAAACGGTATGTGCCGGACGGCTAAGGCCAACAGCGATGCGTTGCGGTCGCTTGAGCGATTGGTTTGCCAACTGCTCCACTTCGCGTGGGAAGGTAGCCGAAAACAACATTGTCTGGCGTTGAACCGGAACGGCTTTGATGATGCGCCGAACATCGGGCAGGAAGCCCATGTCGAACATGCGGTCGGCTTCATCCAGGACAAGTACCTTGATGTTGGATAGATTAGCATGCCCCTGTGCCATCAGGTCCAGTAAGCGACCGGGGCAGGCGACGATAATTTCGACGCCTTTGCGCAGCGCCTGGATTTGCGGATTGGCGCCGACACCACCGTAAACGGTCATGCTGCGCAGATGGGTTCCAGCAGACAGTACACGGATGGTTTGGTGGATTTGTTCGGCAAGCTCACGGGTGGGGGTAACGATCAGGGCACGGGAGCGGTTTCGAGGTCCAGAAAGAAGCGTGTTTAGAATCGGCAGTACGAACGCGGCTGTTTTGCCTGTTCCTGTCTGGGCGGTGCCGATCAGATCACGGCCTTCCAGAGCGGCGGGGATAGCTTTTTCTTGAATTGGCGTTGGCGTGTTATAGCCAGCGCGTTTGATACCCGCCTGCAGGCGAGCATCCAGGTTGAACTGGTTGAAGATCACAATGTTCCTTTTCTTCAGGAGTCAGGCGGATGTCAAAAGGGGATCGAGCGGAGGCTCAAGGGAATAACAACTACAACGACTGCTGAACTAATTAATAAGGTTGATACAATAACCGATGTGGGCAAGACTGTCAAGCAGGGTTATGGCATTGAACGTGCCTTATGCTCTGGTTTTTATATCGCTGGTTTCCAATAATCGCTTTAAATTTGCGAGGTTTTCACTAAATTGTTTTTTAGCTGTTCTTGCCACAATGGGGTCAATAAGTTTAAAGAACCCGGCCGGATTGATCAGGGTGGACACGCTCACAATGGTACCGCGTTTGACAAACTCGAAACTGTAGGTACTTTGCAACTGGATGGGACCGGAGATTGTTTCGAAGCCATAATTCTCGTTGGTTTCAAATTCGGTTACTTCAAAGTCGCTCTGGATGCGGCGTCCCATAAAGTGACCAAAACTGCTGAATAGGGTGCCAACCTCCATGCCCCCCTCGGAAATTTGCACGAATTCCATAGAACCGTATTGCCACTGCGAATTATTCTCTAGCTTGACAATAAAATCAAATACCTCCCAGAGGGGTCGTACGATCAGCGTACGTAGATGGATGGATATCATTCAAAAATCTTCTCTTGGGCTTTTTGTATGGCGAGTTGCAGCACCTGGCGGAACTTCTCTCCGGCGGGATCAGTACCAAGCCCAATAAAAGATTTTCCGTGTTTAGTTGCATCGGTGTAGCGACCTGTGACGTTTATGCCGGAGTCCGGTTTGACCTGGTACATGGCTGTGTTCTCAAAATCGTGCACATCAATGTTACGTAGCAGAGCGGACGTTACAACAGGCTTACCCTTTTTCTTCCCATGTGTCCAAACCAAGAACTGTGGCGTGACAAACATCCCTGTGATGGATGTCTTATTGCCATTTGCGAAAAGACCTGTTTTCTGGTGCGTGGAGGTTGTCTCGCAGCAAATTTGTTGGGATGATTTATTATCTCCGAGATTATATATTTCGATGTGCTTACGAATGGCAGTTGCCAATTCGGGACGCATATCCCCAAATATGCATTCCTGCGTGGAACGGGTGTATGTAGTCATGTTATCCTAACTGATGGTTATAGTTGAACTTTTACTGTTTTTGCCAGTTTAGAGATTGCGCTTTGGTTTAGCCATATCCACTCTTAGTTCTTGTTCATTTTAAGGAATAAGAATTGAACATATGGATGGCTTTTTCGGCTTCGCTTTGCGTGCTCATGGTGACAAAGGCAAAGCCTTTTGACTCGCCGCTTTTTCGATCAGTAATGACATCTGTCGAAGCAACATCCCCGGCTTGGGCAAACAGGGTGCTGAGTTCTTCCTGGGTAGTAGATTTCGGTAGATTGCCTACATAAACCTTGACATTCATTTTGTACTGCTTTCTCCGGGCTTGCCGGTAAAGAGAAAGGCCGCCGCCCTATAAAGGGACGACGGCCGAAATACAACGCGGTTCCAATTAATTACTATAATACAATTTTACCACCATACGGTAAACTTGTGTTGGGCATGATATAATCAATCAGTCTTATAACAGGTTAAACGTGCTCACATGCCGTCAACCCCTCTTATCGGGTTGGCGGCTTCTTTTACTGAGTTTAATGCTAACTTCAAAGGAGCAGGAATATCATGCCGGTCTCATCAACGAAATCGAAAATAAAAAAGAGACCAAGTGCTGTGCCACTGATAAAAGGGAATACTCCTTTTGAAGTTGGTGACCAGGTGATTCACCCACGACACGGATTGGGGAAAGTAACCAAAATGGTCATAAAGCAATTCGTAGAGGGGGAGAAACGTCTTTTTTATGAAGTTTCCTTTACAGGCAGTACCTTGTGGGTTCCCTTGAATCTTTCTACATCCGGAATAAGAAAGCTGGCGGTGAAAAGTGAAATCTCTAGTTGCCGGCGATTACTTATAGCTACCCCTGTGCCTCTCAAGGCTGACCTGCGAATACGACAGACCGAGTTGAACGATCGTCTGAAAGAAGGAACACTTACTGCCAACTGTGAAGTTGTGCGCGATTTGACAGCCTATGGTTGGCAAAAAACACTCAGCGGATCATTTGTTACTTTTCTAAATATGGCCCAGGATGTGTTGTGTCAGGAATGGGCTGCAGTAGAAGAAATAACCGTTACAGAGGCTGTAGTTGAGGTTACATCTCTACTTGAAAAAGGTAGGAGAGCTAATGACAATGGGTGAAAACATGGATATGAAATTTGACATTGGCGATAAAGTAGTTCATCCCCAACATGGCGTGGGTTATGTGTCTAATGTGGAGGAGAAGCTATTTGAACCGAATAAATCCCAAACGTACTATGTTGTTCTAATTCCAGATACCACTCTTTGGGTGCCTGTGGATTTGAATACGTCCGGGTTGCGTAAGGTGAGTGTCAGGAGTGATCTCGACCAGTGTCGCTTGGTACTCCAGTCTGCCCCAACTACGCTCAAACCGGGCAGAGATTTGCTTGCCAACCTGGCTGATCAAATCAAAAAGGGATCGATCGTTGTCCAAAGTGAAGTGGTCAGGGATTTGAAGGCTTATGGTTGGCGCAAGCCGCTTTATGGGGCAATTGCTGAATTCCAACAAAGAATAGTAGATGTTCTTTACCAGGAATGGGCTTTTATTGAAGGGATATCTGTGACAGAAGCATCCTATGAGATCGGTATTTTGTTGAAAAAGGGCAGAGCAGTTCATGAACAATGACCCGATAGATTCTAATAAAATGTTAACACATGGAATCGAATTATAGGGTACA